>CAVUKO010000007.1:0-146435 GCA_963742125.1 uncultured Actinomycetes bacterium
CCCGCCTGGACTCGAACCAGGATACTGACGGATTATGAGAGCGCGAAACCACGCCAGGTTTGGCTAACTCCGACCAAGTGTCGGACTCGTAGCTCCGGCTAGATCAGGTTCGAATCGACTGTTGGGGAACTCACGTGGAACACGGCGGCGCCGGAGGCTGCGACTCGGACCGCCCCCGAGCCGGAGCAGCGTCTCGCGCATGCGGGAGCCGTCCGGGCTTCCGTCTCCCAGGCAGACCTCCAGTTCGTCCTCTGCGAGACGTCCGGAGCGTGCGGAAGCGCCGTGGCACCATTCTCCGCACCACGCTCACCCCTTGCGATGGAACACCACGATGATCGTCTTCTGTCTCGCGCAGCACCGTGCGCTGCTTCTCGGTCAGCTGGATGAGCACTAGGCTCCGGCGCTGGGTCAGTACCGGGCTGGGCGCTTCTCCGACCGTGAGCGGTGGGTCGAGCTCGACGGCCCGGTTGCCGGTGAGGAGTGCGTGGTGTTTCGGGCTCGCTCGCGCCGCCCGACGGGCAGATGCTCGCGACGCTCCTGCTTGCCGACACGCTAAAGCGGGCAGGTGCTCGGCGTGTCGTTGCGCTGCTGCCCTACCTCGGGTATGCGCGCCAGGACCGGGCGCAGTCCGGGCGCAGCTTCGGCGCGGCATGGGCCGGCGCGCTGCTGGGTGCCGCGGGCATCGACGAGGTTGTGACGGTCGACATCCACTCAAGCGCCGCCCAGGCGTGCTTCCCCTTTTTCAGTGCCGGTCGTATCGCTGTCGTCAGCGCCGCTCTTCGCGGCGGAGCTGCGCCGTGAATCGCTCGTGGGCCTGACCGTCGTGGCGCCCGACGAGGGAGCGATCGCAACGCTGCCAGGCTGTGGCCGACGCCGCAGGCGTGACGGCGCCGGTCGCGCACCTGCGCAAGCACCGCACGACGGAGGGCGTCGTCCACACGGAGTTGGTCGGCGAGGTCGGGCCGCGCGCGGTGATCGTCGACGACATCCTCGACACTGGCGGCACGCTGCTTTCCGCGTGCGCACAGCTGTGCCGTGCCGGCGCACAGGAGATCTCGATCATGGCCACACACGGCACGCTCAGCGGCGAGCGCTGGCGAGAGCTGCCAGCCCGCCGGAGCGCGGCGGATCCCAGCTCACCGACACCATCCCGGATGTGAGCGCCAGGGTGGGAGAGGCGATCGAGGTACTCGGCATCACCCCGCTGCTGCGGAGGCGCTGCGCACACGCCCGGGGCTCGGGCCCTGACGTGGCGAGCGAGAGCGAGCGCAGGGCACATGGGCTGTGGGTCATACGTCCGTCATTCGGTCGCCGCGCACGAGGGCGACCGCTTCACGTCGTCGAGGCTTCGGATCGCGGCTGCGAAGGCGTCCTTGAAGACGTCGGGATCGAATCTCCTGCGCCACTCGGGTGGCCAGTTCCGCCTCGCCGCGCCGCATCGATGGCCACGCCCGCAATCCCGCGCGCTGGCGCAGCCCATCGACCGCGCCCAAGGCCATCGCGGCCCGCCGTACATCTCTTTCGGTCAGAGCGAGCTGGGCATAGGCGACGAGAGAGAAGGTCACGGTTTGGGTGCTGAGCTCGGCGTCCTCGCTCGCGTCTACCGACTCCACCAATTGCGCTCGAGCCTGCTCGAGTTGGCCCGCCCTCGGCAGCAAGCGAGGCGAGCTGTGTTCGTGCAACCGGCTCGAGCCACTTGTTGCCGAACTGGCCGCCGAGCTCGTTGGCCTCGGTGAGGTAATTCCCGCGCGGCGTCATCTCGGCCGAGTGTCATCTCCAGCAGCCCAGCGGTGAGGGCCGCCCACGCCATGAACGGCTCGTTCTGTTCGCGGAAGCCGTCGAGCGCTGTCGACGCGGCCTGCAGCGCGCCATCGAAGTCATCGACAATCGGCAGGATCCACGAGACGGCCAGCTGCGCCGCACTCTCGAGATACGGATCGTCGATGCGCCCCTCGAGTCGCTCGACGGCCTCGACCGCGGCCTGCGCGCTGTCATCGTCACCAATCTCGACCGCAGTAACGGCCGAGATCAACAACAACTCGGCTTGCACGCGATCCTCCAAGGCATCGGCTCGGAGCAGTAGCTCCTGGATCCAGGCCCGGCCCTCGGGCATGCGATCGCGCATCTGCCAGAACAGCGGTGCGTGTAGATCGTGCCGGCAGAGGATGAGGAAGATGTGTGGCAGGGGCGCGATGTCATGGGTGAAGAACCAACGGATGGCGACCCCTAGCGTTCCCTTCCTCGGTTCGCCGCTCGGCCCACTCGGTCTGTCGTTCAGTGGACCAGTCGGCGTTCTCCACGAGCGCACCGAAGTACTCCGCGTGCCGCCGCTCGACGTCCGCCGGGTCCGCGCCGGCGGCAAGCCGCTCGGCGGCCAGCTCCCCTATGGCTGCGAGCATGCGGAACCTCGGCCCGACGTCGGTCGCCTCGACGCTCACCAGGCTGTGCCCGGCGAGAGCGTCGAGCAGATCGAGCGTCCGGTCTTCGGTGAGGCCGGAAACGTGCACGGCCGCCTGGACCGTCCAGCCTTCGACGAAGATCGACAGGGTGGCCAGCATCTGCTGCTCGGCGTCATCGAGCAGCCCGACGCTCCATTCGACGGTCGCGCGCAACGTGCGTTGACGTTCGGGAAGGTCGACCGGGCCGGTACCCAACGCGTCGAGGCGACTTCCGAGCCGAGCGAGCAATGCATCCGGTTCCAGCAAGCGCGCGCGGGCCGCTGCGAGCTCGATGGCCAGCGGCAGACCATCGAGGCGCCGGCAGATCTCCACAACGGCGAGCGCGTTGTCGTCGCTCAAGGCGAAGTCATAGCGAACGGCTCGAGCTCGATCGACGAACAGCTGTACGGCGGGCAACGACGCCAGCTGCTCGATCGGCGCCCGCTCCGAGAACACAGGCACCGTCAGCGGGCCGACCGGGTACTCGCGCTCGGCGCGAAGCCGAAGCACGGTGCGGCTCGTAGCGAGAATCTCGAGACCGGGCAGCGGGCCAGCAGCTGGTCGAGGTCGGGCGCGACGCCGACAACCTGTTCGAGGTTGTCCAGCACGAGCAGGGTGGGCGTTTCCGCGAACTGCTCGACCAAGACGTCCAAGGGCGGGCGCACACCCTCGATGGTCACACCCACCGCCGCGGAGATGCGCGGCAGCACGAGCTCGGGCTGAGCGATGGAAGCGAGCGGTACGAAGACCGTCCCCTGCGGGTAGCGATCGTCCAGTTGCTCGCCCACCGCGATGGCCAGCCGCGTCTTGCCGATGCCGCCGGGGCCGGTGAGGGTGACCAGCCGGACCTCCGGCTGCGCGAGCAGGTTCGAGACCTCGACGATGTCCTGCTCGCGCCCGATCAACGTCGTCGACGTCACCGGCAGTGAGCGCGGGCCCCGCCGGTCGCCCTTCGACGCGGGCGACGCCGAGGGGTCGGCCCGGCTGTTTGCCGCCACGAACCGCTCGCTCAGGAGCAGGGCCAGGTCGTCGCGCACCAGTCGCCCGAGCTCGCGCGGCGTACCGAAGGTGCGATACGAGTCGGCCCCCTGCGCCTTGAGCTCATCGATCATGGCCGTCAGCCCAGGTTCTCGGTCGGGCGCCGGTGTCTTGACGTACAGCAGCCGGGGAATCGAGTGGGAGAGTCGGAACTCGTCCTCAAGTCCCGAGATGTCCATGTCCGGCCCGACCCAGCCGTACCGCTGCCAGTACAGGCCGATGAAGATGTCGGACTGCGCGAGGTAAGCCCGGTACAGCTCGCGAGGTGGGTGCGGTCGGGCACCGAGCTCGAACAGCACCGGCGTGAGCCGCAGGGCCGCAATGGCACGGGCTACCGCGCCACGCTCTTCGGCGAGCTCGGCCAGCGTGGAGCTCACGAAGACGCGCAGACGCTGGTCCGGGGTGCGGATCGCGACGTTGCCCGGCTGCTCCTCCATCATCTATCCGCCTCACCGATGTCCACCGTCGAATCGTATGCAGGCGCCCACGCGCAAGTCAGGAGCTCGTCGGACCCGGCGCGGTGGCATGAATCGCGACGAGGAACATCACGCATGGGCTCCGCGGAGCCGCCGGAGGCGGCTCAGCACCAGGGAGGTGTGGTGAGCGCGGCGGCCGCGGAGGTGGCGCATGAGCAGACACGGCATCGCGACGATGGCTGCGGCGATGGCGACGAGGGCCGCCAGGGCCACGAGCGGAACGGCCACGACGACGACCAGGATGAACAGCGGTGGACACACCAGCAGCACTAGAAGAACAACGGCCGCCACCTCGACGGCGCGGACCATCGCCGGAACCGCGAATTCGACGAACGGGGCGGCCTCCCGGAGGATCTCGCCGGGGGTTCGATGCGCGGACAGATGAGCATTCCGGCGTTCGTGCACGTGTTCCTCAACGACCACGACCTCGACACCAAGATCTCTGGGATATCGCGGGGCCCCGGTTGCCTCCACGTGTGTCTCGGTGATGGCCGCGGCGACCTGCGCCTTCGTGTCGTCTGTGAGCATCCCGATCGGGGATGAGCGTTGGTAGATGGGCATGCTTGCTCCTTCTCCTTCGAGGGTGGATGCGGGTCACCCGTTGAGAAATGCTCCGACGTGATCGGCGAACAGCTCGGGGTACTGCGAGCTGCGCGTCCCGTGTTGCCAGGTCGGTGAACGCGACGGCGTCGCGGGCCAGGTCGGCAACGTTGAGGGTCAACGTGCCGGTCGACCCGCCGACGCCGCGGTTGTCGAGCGTTCACCGAACCGTCGGTTAGATGAACGTATCTCCGTCCAGCACGATCGATCGGTTCTCGGCCGTGCGCTGGCTTGCGGTGATCGTTGCGGTCATCGGCTGCTCGCTGCCCGTGCCGCGTGCTGGATGACCTTTTCGATCGCCTCGGGGTGGGCGATCATCGACAGGTGGGGCGCGTCGATCTTCGTGATGTGGGCGCCGGCGTGCTTCGCCATGTCCAGCTGGCCGGCGAGCGGGATGGCGTTGTCGGCGGTGCCCACGACGGCCCACGACGGGATCGTCTTCCACGCCGGCGGCCCGGACTTATCGGTCAGTGCGCTGAACGTGATCGGCCTCTGGGTGGCGGCCAGGACCGCGGCGGCATTCCGAGACGTGTTGCCCGCGAGCGCGTCTCTGAACACGCTCGGCTTGACGTACAGGTCGGCATCGCCGGCCGGTGCGCCTGGGTACGGCACGAGGTTGAACACCGCATCGACGTCCGCCAGATGCGATCCGGGATGTGCGCCGACGAGTCCGAGGACCGTCTGGTCGGAATCGGGGATGAACGCGTCGACGTAGACCAGCGCCTTCACGTTGGCGTTCCCGCGAGCGGCGTTGGTGATGACGGCGCCTCCGTACGAGTGTCCGACGAGCACGATCGGCCCGCTGATCGTCGACAGGTAGTCGGCCAGGTAGGCCGAGTCGCTCGTCAAGCCGCGCAGCGGATTCGGCGATACGTCGACCGTGTAGCCGTCGCTTTGCAGGCGTCGGGCCACGCTGCTCCAGCTCGAGCTGTCGGCCCAGGCGCCGTGTACGAGGACGACAGTGGGCTTGGGCGCATCGGCCGAACCGACGGCCGACGACGAGACGACGGGTATCGCGAGCGCGAGGACCGCAATCGAGCCGGCGGCCGTGGCGGCCAGAGAACCTAGGCGTGTGCTGTTAATCATGGTGACTCCTTTTGGTTGGGACGTGGTCATGTAGGCGAGCGTCACGAGGTGTGCGCGACCGCGACCGCGGCGTGGAGCTTGCAGAGCGCCCTACTCACGTAGGTCCTGGCGTCTCCGGGCTCACGACCAGGCGCTCTTGGCGCTTCGGGTGGTCATGCGTGTCACTCTCGCGCCGGTGGAGCCGGACCGCGCCTGGGGATGCCCGGGTTCGATCCCCGGTTCGTGTGACCAGGGAGCCCGCGATCGGGCGATCGGAGAGCGACTTGCCAACCAAGGTGACCGCGGTTAGCCTCGACCGCGACTGATGTCGACGAGTCGTTCTGGCCCGGAGTTGTTTGGCCGGCGCAATGAGTGCGAGGCGCTGGATCGGCTGTTGGAGAGGGCGCGGGCGGGGCGGAGCTCGGTGCTCGTCTTGCGCGCCGAGGCTGGGGGCGGCAAGTCGGCTCTGCTGGACTATGTGGCAGAGCGGGCGTCGGGGTGCCGCATCGCGCGAGCTGCGGGCGTGGAGTCCGAGATGGAGCTCGCGTTCGCGGGGCTGCAGCAGCTGTGCGCGCCGATGCTCGCGCGGCTGGAGGATCTGCCGGGCCCGCAGCGCGGTGCGCTGCGGGCGGCGTTCGGGCTTTGGGAGGGGCCCGCTCCGGATCGCTTTCTCGTTGGTTTGGCGGCCTTGAGTCTGCTGTCCGAGGTGGCCGACGAGCGGCCGCTCGTCTGCTTGCTCGATGACGCGCAGTGGCTCGATCGGGCGTCGTTGCAGACTCTGGCGTTCGTTGCGCGGCGACTTATGGCCGAGCCGGTCGTGTTGGTGTTCGCGGTGCGTGAGCCCAGCGATGAGCGGGAGCTGTCCGGCCTGCTGGAGCTCGTGGTCAGCGGCCTCGGCGATGACGATGCGCGCGCGCTGCTTGCGTCGGTGATCACCGGGCCGCTTGACGAGCGAGTGCGGGACAGGATCGTCGCCGAGACGCGCGGCAACCCACTCGCGCTTCTGGAGCTGCCCCACGCGTTGACGCCCGGCGAGATGGCGGGCGGCTTCGGGCTTACCGACCCGCGGCCCGTGGCAAGTCGCATCGAGCAAAGCTTCGCGCGACGAGTCCAGTCGCTTCCCGACGACACGCGACGGCTGCTGCTCACGGCGGCTTCGGAGCCGGTTGGCGACGGGTCATTGCTGGGGCGCGCGGCCGAGTTGCTCGGGATCGGGGCGGACGCGGGGGTTCCTGCCGAGGCTGCCGGGCTGATCGAGTTCGGGGCACGGGTCCGATTCCGTCACCCGCTCGTGCGCTCGGCGGCCAACCGCGCCGCGTCATTGCGAGACCGCCAGGGCGTGCATCGTGCGTTGGCCGAGGCGACGGATCCGGAGATCGATCCGGATCGCCGGGCGTGGCATCGCGCCCACGCTGCCCCGGGGCCCGACGAGGCGGTGGCCGACGAGCTCGAGCGCTCGGCCGACCGCGCACAGGGCCGAGGCGGCGTCGCGGCAGCGGCCGCCTTCCTACAGCGGGCCACCGAGCTCACTCCCGACCCCGCCCGCCGGGGAGCGCGAGCGCTCGCTGCCGCTCAGGCCAAGTTCGAGGCTGCCGCGCCTGATACGGCGTCCGAGCTGCTCGCCACCGCGGAGATGGGCCCGCTCGACGAGCTTCAGCGCGCACGCCTGGAGCGGCTGCGCGCACAGATTGCGTTTGCCCGCAGACGCGGCAGCGACGACCCACCGCTGCTGCTCGAGGCCGCCAAACGCCTCGAGCCTCTCGATGCCGCGCTGGCGCGCGAGACGTATCTCGAAGCGCTCGGAGCGGCGATGTTCGCCGGCCGGCTCAGCGGCGCCGTTGGGGTGCGGGAGGCGGCCGAGGCCGCCCGGGCCGCACCAGCGGCGCCGGCTCCGCCGCGGGCGATCGACCTGCTCCTCGATGGCTTGGCGACGCGCTTCACCGAGGGCTACGCAGCAGGGGTACCGCCGCTGAGGCGAGCGCTGCAGGCGTTCTGCGGAGAAGACGGACGCAAAGAGGACAACACGCGCTGGCTTTGGCTGGCGTGCCGCATCGCAGAGGATCTCTGGGACGACGAGATGTGGCATGAACTGGCGACTCGCGGTGTCACCCTCGCGCGCAATACCGGCGCACTGACCGTCCTTCCCATCGCGGCCACCTACCGCGCAGGAGTGCATGTCCACGCCGGAGAGTTCGCCGCTGCCTCTGGACTGATCGAGGAGGCCAGTGCGCTCACGAAGGCAACTGGCAACGCGCCCCTGGGATACACCTCGATCGTGCTCGCCGCCTGGCGCGGCCACGAGCCCCGGGCATCGGAGCTGATCGAGGCCGGCGTCCACGACGCAACCGCCAGGGGCGAGGGAAGAGGGATCGCTTTGGCCGAGTACGCGGCCGCGGTGCTGCACAACAGCCTCGGCCACTATCAGGCCGCCCTCGCCGCCGCCCAACGGGGCTCTGAGCACGACGATCTCGGTCTCTTCGCCTGGGCCCTGATCGAGCTGGTCGAGGCGGGCGTCCGAAGCGACACGCCCGACGTCGCCGCCGACGCCCTCCGGCAGATCGGCGAACAGACACGTGCCAGTGGCACCGAGTGGGCCCTCGGGATCGAAGCCCGGTCACGCGCACTGCTCAGCGACGGCCCAGCCGCCGAAGCCCTCTACCGCGAAGCCGTGGACCGGCTCGCCCGCAGCCGTATCGCCGTACATCGCGCCCGCGCCCATCTCCTGTATGGCGAGTGGCTGCGTCGCGAGAGTCGGCGCGTGGACGCGCGCGAGCAGCTCCGCCTCGCCCATGACATGTTCAGCCGGATGGGAGCCGAAGGCTTCGCGGAGCGGGCCCGCCGCGAGTTGCTGGCCACGGGCGAGACGGTGCGCAAACACACGGCCGAGGCGCGCGACGAGCTCACCGCCCAGGAGGCGCAGATCGCACGGCTCGCTGAACACGGGTACACGAACCCGCAGATCGGGGCCGAGCTCTTCATCAGCCCGCGCACCGTCGAGTGGCACCTGGGCAAGGTGTTCGCCAAGCTCGACATCAGCTCCCGCAGAGAGCTCCGCGAGGCGCTGCCCGAGCGCGCGCCGAGAGCAGTGCCAGCGTAGCCCGCCTTCCGCCGCGACTCGTCGCGGTCCGTCGTTCGCCCGAGCGCGGACTACCACCATCGGCACCGCGGTCAGCTATCTCCCACGCCCGGCAGAGGAGAGCAAGCAGGACGCGGGCAGGGCGAGCTCGCTGGCGCGCCGTGGGTCCTTCGTGACGAGATCACCGATGCGTCTGATCACGCTGGAATAGACCGCACACGCCTGTTCCTCAATCTCCAGCGCGGCCGTGTAGGCCACGAACGCGAGCCGGGCGTCGACAGTAGGGGCACCGGTCCAGCGGCCATACGCGTCCCACACCACCAGGCACTCCTCGCGCCAATCCACGTACGCGTCCACCGCCTCGTCCACCAGCCGTGTGTCAATCGAGTCGTTCATGCCGCGCCTCCGACCGACGGAAGCTCCAGCCGGACATCGACCGAGATCGCCTCGTTGATGGTCATCCCGCCGGATCGCTTCGAGGGATGGCACGTGCCGATCAAACGGCAGGTCACCTTGGGGGTAAGCATGGGCCCGACCCTTCATTTCTTCGCGACGGCGCCCTTGACCGGTGCCGTCTGTTGCTGCACAAACCCAATCTGTGCGTCTGGGCGGTGTGCCTCGCAACCGTGGCGCACAACGGTCGTCATCCGCATCCGTCAACTCCCCGGCAGGGGTACGGGTCGGGGCCCCGGGTGACTTCGGACAGCCCTTGAGAGACACAGGCCGGCGATCGCCGTGCACGTATCGACCATTCCCGTCCGGGCTAGCCATGCCCCGGTCGGGCGAACCCGGGCGGGAACCCGGGGTTGCCCAGGCGCGACCCGCTTGCACCGGCGCGACAGTGACACGCATGACCACCAGCGACGTCACGGCGGGGGGAACAGCAGTGCCGGCGTATCCAGGTCCCACCGAAGGAGTAACCATGGTTCGCAGCACACGCATCGGTGTTCTCGCCGCCACGGCAGCGGTCGCACTCACCGCGATGGCGATCAGCGCCTGTGGCGTCAGCGGTAGCGCCGCGACGGCGCCACCAACGACGGCGAGCGGGAAGGCCGCAACGGTCGGCCTCGCCGACGAGGGCAACCTCGGGAAGATCCTCGTCGACTCGCAGGACCGCTCTCTGTATCTGTTCCAGAGGGACGCGGGAACGAAGAGCGCCTGCACCGGCGCCTGCGCCGCCGCGTGGCCACCACTCCGCGCGACCGGCAAGCCGGTGGTCGGAACCGCTCTGTCGGCCTCCAAGGTCGGAACAACCGCACGCTCCGACGGCAAGCCGCAGATCACCTACAACGGCCACCCGCTCTACCTCTACCTGGGCGACCAGAAGCCCGGCGACACCAACGGCCAGGGCCTCAACCTGTACGGAGGCGGCTGGTTCGCCCTGTCTGCGGCCGGAAACATGGTCTCCGGCACGGGCACGAACGGCGGGGCCAGTGGCTATTAGCGCCCTCGCGCCGCGGTCATCGACCCTCGCGGGCGGAGAGGCGACCGGCGCCGCAGCGTACGCGCTCGGCGCCCTCTCGCTCGTGGGGGAGGCGGCCGTTCACGTCCAGCAGTACGCCTCGCTGCTCCACGAGGTGCGCTGGATCGGCCCGCTCTTCCTGGCCAACGCGGCCGCGTCCGTCGTGACGTCATCGGCCTGGCCTACGGGCGGACCAGGGCGCTCGCCGCACTGGCCGGTGTCGTGATCTCGGCGCTCACGCTTGGCAGCCTGATCGTGAGCTACGGGCACGGCCTGTTCGGCTGGCAGGAGGGCGGCCTCCGAACGGCGGTCGCGATTGCGGTCATCACGGAGATCTGCGCAGCGATCCCGCTCTCCGCAGCGCTCACCACAACGGCCGAGCGAAGGCACGCGGATTAGCCATCAAGCCGTTCGGCCTGCCGTGCGCGGTCGCCGTCAACCGGCGCCCGGGTGACACCAACGAGGAAGTCGAGCGCCGGTATTGACGTCGGACGAGCGCCAGTCCCATCTGACTCGACTGGTGCCATCAGTTCCGAGAGCGCAAGGTCCCGGGGGTGCCCCGGGACCTGACCCGGGCGTCTACAGACGCGATCGGCGCCTCGCAGCGCAACCGTGATTGATGCAACTGCCCTGAGCCTGAGCGAGACGCCGATCGCCGGCGCGCGCCGGGCTCTCTGTTCTTCCCAAAGGAGGGAACATGACCGTCGTCTATGTGCTCGTCGCGCTGGTCGTCGTGGTGCTGGCGGGCTTCGCGCTGTCGGTTCGGATTCTCAAGCAGTACGAGCGGGCCGTGATCTTCAGGCTGGGGCGTGTCAGGGATGCCGCGCGGGGGCCGGGCTTGGTCGTGTTCGTGCCGTTCGTCGATCGCGTCCATCGCGTTTCGCTGCGCATCATCACGATGCCGATCCAGTCGCAGGGGATCATCACCCGCGACAACGTCAGCGTCGATGTTTCCGCCGTCGCCTACTATCGCGTCGCCGATCCGATCCGCTCCGTGGTGGCGATCGAGAACGCCTCGTCTGCCATCAACCAGATCGCGCAGACGACTTTGCGTGCGGTGGTGGGCCGCCACACCCTGGACGAGACGCTGTCCGAGACGGACACGATCAACCAGAACATCCGCGAGATCCTCGACGTCCAGACGGAGGAGTGGGGCATCCAGGTGACGGTCGTCGAGCTGAGGGACATCCAGCTTCCCGAGAGCATGCAGCGCGCGATGGCCCGTCAGGCCGAGGCCGAGCGCGAGAAGCGCGCCAAGATCATCGGCGCCGAGGGCGAGGCGCTCGCCGCCGGCGAGCTGGCCAAGGCGTCGGACGTGATGATGGCCCACCCGCTGGCGCTGCAGCTGCGCAATCTTCAGACCTTGGTCGAGATCTCGGTCGACAAGAACTCCACGGTCGTCTTTCCGGCTCCGCTGATGAGCACGATCCAGGAGCTCGGCGCCTTCCTCAGTCGCGAGACCGCAGCGGTCGGCGCCCTACCCGACCCGCCCGTCGCGGCGGCGCCGCGCAACGGCGGGCCAGTTCCACTCTGACCAGCCGCCGCGTTGCGCCTCGGACGCGACTCGGGGAGCGCAGAGTCCGGGGCGTTCGGGTGTGGATTTCCCCCCGGACTGGACCCCGGATCGCGGATCCGGGGTCAGCGGGTGCTGTTGTCCGATTGATACGGGGGTTGGTGGCCTGTTTGGGCCCCGACCCCGCCCCCTCACCATGGGGGTTCGTGAGCGGGGTCGGGGCCCAAACAGGAAGACAGTGGGTGGTGGACGGAAACTCCACTGGGTCGGTGAGTGGTCGCAGGGGTCAGAGATCAAGAGAGGACCGAAGAAACAACAAGAGCAGCAGCTGGGGTTCGGGCGCGCGCGGCGTGACGTGGGCGTGGATGGCAGCTTGGAACGCGCGTTGGCATCAGGCTGGCAGCGGGGCCGGTTGCGGCGGTACGTGAGAGGGTTGCGCATGGCGGACGATCCGCAATGGCTCGTGAAGCACCTCAATGATCAGGCGCGCCATTAGGACACAGCGACCGGTGGCGCGTCGCGTTGAAGCAGTGCGGTGAGGCGTGCCGCGGCGTCGTGCTGGGGGACGTGGTGCACGTAGATCATCGTGGTGGAGATCTCGGCGTGCCCCATCATGGCCATCACGTCTGAGAGTGGAAAGGCTTGGACGGCCAGAGTGCCGAAGGTGTGGCGCAGGTCGTGGAAGACGATGCGGTTGTCAGGCTGAGTGTCGTCGCCCTTCTCGCGGAGGGCACCGAGGCCGGCACGCTTGAGCGCGACGTAGAAGCGCTTGCGGACGGTGTCCTGATGGAACGGCTCATTGAACCCGAGGGTGAAGACGAGGTCCTCGGGCCCGGTGCCGTGGTCGCGACGGCTGAGCCCGTCGAGGACGACGGCGACCTGGTCCGTCATCGGGACGCTGCGCACGCGTTGGGACTTGGGGGCGCCGTGGGCGTCGCGGACGTGGTTGCGCCGCACGTGGACGATGCGGTTGGCGAAGTCCACGTCGAGCCAGCGGAGGGCGCGCAGCTCGCCCATGCGCAGGCCCGTGAAGGCGGCCGTGACGTAGATCGCGCCGTAGAGCTCTGAGCCGTCGGCGCGTGCGACGGCGTGGACCTCGTCGGGAGAGAGGACCGTGAAGTCGCCCGTGCGCCGGACGGTGACGCGCTCGGCGTCCTCGGCGGGGTTGGCGTCGATCCAGCCCTTGCGCTTGGCGCGCTTGAGGATCGAGTAGAGCTGGACGAGGATCTTCTGGATCGTGCGGCGTGAGAGCTCGCCCTCGGTGAGCAGGCGCTCGCGGTAGGCGTCGATGCGGCGTGTGTCGATCGTCCGCAACAGGGTGGTCGCGCCGAACTCCGGCAGCAGGTAGCAGCCCACGGCGTTGCGGTAGTCGCGCACAGTCGACGGGCGCAGCGCCTTCTCGTGCTCGACGTAATCAAGCCATGCGTCGCAGGCGTCCGCGAACGTACGGTCCTGGTCTCGCTTGCGCCGCGGGTCCGTCGGCTCGCGTGGGGCCTCGGCCAGCAGCTTCTGGAGCTCGTCCTCTGCCTGAGCAGGGGAGAGGTACGTCGCGTCGGGCTTGGGTCCGTCGGCGACGCGCCAGACGATCGCGCCGCGCGGCGTGCGCCGGCCGGACTCCCTGACGTGGGCGGGCCCGAGGCGTTTCTTGTGGCGGCCGTCAGCGTCGCGCCAGAGCGCATACCAGGCACGTTGGCCGCGGCTGCCCCTGACCTGCAGATGCCCTGACGGGCGTGTCTCGCGAACCGCACTCTCGACCATCCGACGCATCTCCGGACATCTGGGGAACCCGAATGTGGAACTCAAGTGTCCCAGATGCATGGGATGGCAGCCAGATTTGGCTTGCCTACTGCATGGGCCCGCCAGGACTCGAACCAGGATCTGACGGATTATGAGTCCGCTGCTCTGACCGATTGAGCTACGGGCCCGGCGGGGCCGAGCTTACGCGGCGGCGCCGCCGCGGTGGCCGCTGGGCTCGGCGGGGGCGAGGACGCCGATGCGCCGGCGCAGGACGGCCACGCCGCCTCGGTGCGAGCCGAGGTCGAGCTTGGCGTCGTCCATCAGGCCGCGCATGAGCTCGATGCCGCGGCCGCGGTCGGGGTCGCCTGCCGGCTGGACGCGGCCGCCGGCGTCGCGGACGGTGACGATGACCTCGTCGTCCTCGCGCTGGAAGCGCACGTTGATGGGCACCGGCTGGAAGTCGTGGCCGTGCTCGATGGCGTTCTGCCAGGCCTCGTTGGCGGCCATGACGATGCCGGCCATCTCGTCGGGGGCGGCGCCCATCTCGATGAGCCAGCGGCGCAGCATGCGCCGCAGCGAGGCGAGCGCGTCGCGGTCGGGCGTGAGGGTCAGGCGGACGGTCTCGCCCAGCGCGGCCACCGCACGCACGAACAGCGCGGTGACGTCGTCGTCGACGCGCTCGGGGCCCAGGCAGGCCTCGATGACGTCGTCGCGGACGGCCTCGATGTCGCCGGGCGCGCCCGCCAGTGCGCTGAGCAGGCGGGCCAGGCCGTGGTCGATGCCCTCGTCGCGGCGCTCGACGAGGCCGTCGGTGAAGAGGGCGAGGGTGGCGCCCGGGGGGAAGTCGACGACGATCTCCGGGGCGTTGCAGATCTCGGCGATGCCGAGCGCGGGGCAGGAGCCCTCCAGCAGCCGGGCCGTCTCGCCGGGGACGACGAGCGCGGGCGGCGGATGGCCCGCGTTGACGAGGCGCAGGCGCCCCTGGTCGGGCTCGATGACGGCGTAGATGAGCGTCGTCATGTCGTCGGCGCGCAGGGCCTGGTGGTAGAGGTTCAGGCGCGCCACGACACCGGACGGCGTGTGGCCCTCGACCGCGTAGGCGCGCGCGACGCTGCGCAGCTGGCCCATGCGCGCGGCGGCAGCCACGCCGCGGCCGGCGACGTCGCCGATGACGAGCCCCAGGCGCCCGCCGGGCAGCGTGAAGGCGTCGAACCAGTCGCCGCCCACGGCGGTGCCCTCGCCGCCGGCGGAGAAGTGCGACGCCAGCGCGACGCCGGGCGCGTCGGGCAACCGGCGGGGGAGGAGGTCGCGCTGCAGGGTGGAGGCGATCGAGCGCTCGCGCTCGTAGGCGGCCTCGGCCTTGGCGCGCCCGGCGCGCTCCTCGGCGAGGCGCTGGCGCGCGGCCTCGGCACGCCGGCGCTCGCGCAGGTCGTCGACCTGGATGAGCACCGAGAGGATGTCGCCGTCGTGCTCGCGCACGCCCCAGGCGAGGATCGAGACCGGCAGGTCCTCGTCGCCGGCGAGTTGCAGCTCGGCCGCCGGCGGCACGGTCGCGCCCGCGAGGGCGGCGGTCAGCAGCGCGTCGAGGGCGAGGCGATCGTCGAGCGTGACCAGCGTGCTGACGGCCACGCCGTTGACGGCGCGACCGGCCGTGAGCTTCTGCAGCACCGGGTTGGCGCGCAGCACGCGCCCCTCGGCGTCGATCAGCGCGGCGCCCGTGGGCAGCGAGCGCCACGCGAGCAGGAGCATCTCGTCGGCGCGCGCGCGGGCGCGACGCTGGCGCTCGAGGTCGCAGAAGACGCTGACCTTCGAGCGCAGCATGTTCGGCTCGAAGGGCTTCAGGACGTAGTCGACGGCGCCCGCCTGGTAGCCGCGGGCCACCTGGGCGATGTCCGTGCTCACGGCGGTCAGGAAGATGATCGGCGTCGTGCGGCTGCGCTCGCGCCCGCGGATGAACTTCGCGGTCTCGAAGCCGTCCATGCCGGGCATCTGGACGTCGAGCAGGACGACGGCGAAGTCCTCCTCCAGCAGCGCCTTGAGCGCGTCCTCGCCGGACCCTGCGGACCGCAGGCGGACCTGCAGCGGCTCGAGCACCGCCGCCAGCGCGAGCAGGTTCTCCGGGCGATCGTCGACGAGCAGGACGCTCGGCGTGTCGTCTATCGATGCAGCCACACGCGCATGAGGGAGAGCAGCTGGTCGACGTCGACCGGCTTGGTGATGTAGTCCGACGCGCCCGCGGCGATGCACTTGTCGCGGTCGCCCTTCATGGCCTTGGCCGTGAGCGAGATGATCGGCAGCGCGTCGAAGCGCGACATGCCGCGGATCGCCCGGGCGGTCTCGTAGCCGTCCATCTCGGGCATCATCACGTCGAGCAGGACCAGGTCGACGTCGGCGGTCTCGCGCAGCTTGGTCACGCCCTCGCGGCCGTTCTCGGCGTAGACGACCTTCATGCCGCGCATCTCCAGCGCACTGGTGAGCGCGAAGACGTTGCGGATGTCGTCGTCGACGATGAGGATCCGCTTGCCGTGGAAGACCGAGTCGGCCGTGCGCAGCTGCGAGAGCAGCTTGCGGGTCGCGGCCGGCAGGCGCGCCTCCATCCGGTGCAGGTGCAGCGCCGTCTCGTCGACCAGCCGCTCCGGCGTGGCCACGGTCGTGGCGTTGACCGCGGCGGTGAGCTGATCAAGCCGCGCGCGCCGCGCGGCGTCGAGCGGCTCGGCGGCGTAGACGACGATCGGCAGCTCGCGCAGGCGCTCGTCGTCGGCGGCCTGCTCGAGCACCGCGAAGGCCTCGGCGCCGCCGTCGGACACCGGCAGCACGACGCAGTCCGCGCCGTCGGCGCGCAGCCGCTCCAGCGCCTTGTCGAAGGGCAGGTGGATGACGTCCACGTCCTCGCCGGCGCCCAGGAGGGTCATCGTCGCGGGGTCGAGCTCGGTCCCATCGTCGATGAGCGCCAGGCGACGGACACTGCGCGCGTTGAACGCATCCAGCGCCTGGGAAACGTGCGTGACGGCCTCGGTCCCGCGCGCGCCCTCCAGGTATCCCGCGGCGCCGGCGCGCAGCGCCGACATCCGCCCGCCGGCCGGGCCGGCCACGTAGACCGGGCGGTGACGGGTCTCGGGATGCTGCTTGAGCTGGCTGAGCAGGATCTCGCCGCGGCCGTCGGCAGAGAAGATGAGCACCGCCTCAGGGCGGTACTCGCGCGCCAGCGCCAGGCCGAGCGGGGCGCGCCGGGCCACCAGGCAGCGGAAGCTCCGCGCGCGCGCCGCGGCCAGCGCGTCGCGGGCGAGCTCGGCGTCGTGGGCGATGATCAGCAGCACGCGATCGCCGGCGATGATCGAGGTGCGATCGTCGTCCGCGCCGTCGAAGGGCAGCAGCGAGGTGGCCTGCTGCTCCTCGTCGGGGAAGGCCGGCAGGGCGGCGGGCTCGACAGGCTCCTCACCGGCGTCGGTCATGGGGGCCGCCGCTCCCAGCGGCAGCACCAGCGTGAACCTCGAGCCCTCGCCCGGCTTGGACTGCACGCGCAGCTCGCCGCTGAGCAGGTGGGCGATCTCGCGCGAGATCTTCAGGCCCAGACCGGTGCCGCCGAACTTGCGCGACGTCGTGCCGTCGGCCTGCTGGAAGGCCTCGAAGATCAGCGAGAGCTTGTCGTCGGGGATGCCCACGCCGGTGTCGATGACCGAGAAGCCGACCGTCCCGGGCTCTCCGGGCGCGATGTGCAGCGTGACCGAGCCCTTGTGGGTGAACTTGAAGGCGTTGGAGAGCAGGTTGCGCAGCACCTGCTGCAGGCGCTGCTCGTCGGTGACGAGCGCCGCGGGCAGGGCGTGGTCGCGCTCGATGCGGAACTCCAGCGAGTTCTGCTCGGCCACCGGCCGGAAGGCGCGTTCGACGTCCTCGCAGAGGTCGACCAGGGCGAGCGGCCCGAGGTTGAGCTCCATCTTGCCGGCCTCGACCTTGGACAGGTCGAGGATGTCGTTGATGAGCGCGAGCAGGTCGTTGCCGGCGGCGTGGATGGTCTCGGCGAACTCGATCTGCTGTGGGTGCAGGTTGCCGTCGCCGTTCTCGGCCAGCATCCGCGAGAGGATCAGCAGCGAGTTCAGCGGCGTGCGCAGCTCGTGGCTCATGTTGGCCAGGAACTCCGACTTGTACTTCGAGCTCAGGGCGAGCTGGGCCGCCTTCTCCTCGAGGCCCGCGCGGGCGAGCTCGATCTCGGCGTTCTTGATCTCGATGTCGCGATTCTGCTGCTGCAGGACGAGCGTCTTGTCCTGGAGCTCGTCGTTGGTCTGACGCAGCTCGAGCGACTGCTTCTGGAGCTCCTGGGTCAGCGCCTGCGACTGGGTCAGCAGCTGCTCGGTGCGCATGTTGGCCTGGATCGTGTTGATGACCACGCCGATGGTGTCCGCGAGCTGGTCCAGGAAGGCCTCGTTGACCGCACTGAAGGGCCGCAGCGCGCCGAGCTCGATGACGCCGAGGACCTGCTCCTCGAACATGACCGGCATGACCACGAGGTGCGCCGGCGTGGCGGCGCCGAGCGCCGAGGAGATCTTGATGTAGTCGGAGGGGACGTCGGTCAGGCGGATCGTCTTGCCCTCCACGGCCGCCTGGCCCACGAGGCCGTCGCCCAGCGCGAAGCGATCCGGGCGGCCCTTCTTGGGCTTGTAGCCGTAGGAGGCGACGACACGCAGCTCGGCCTCGCCGAGCGAGTCGCCGTGCTCGACGAGGAACAGCGCGCCGTGCTGGGCGCTGACCACCGGGGTGACCTCGCTCATGATCAGCTGGGTCACCTGCTCGATGTCGCGCTGGCCCTGCAGGATGCCCGAGATCCGGGCGAGGTTGGTCTTCAGCCAGTCCTGCTCCGCGTTGACCCTCGTGGTCTCGCGGAGGTTCTCGATCATCTGGTTGATGTTGTCCTTGAGCTCGGCCACCTCGCCCTCGGCCTGGACGGTGATCGAGCGCGTCAGGTCGCCCTGGGTCACCGCGGTGGAGACCTCGGCGATGGCGCGCACCTGGGTGGTCAGGTTGCCGGCCAGCTGGTTGACGTTCTCGGTGAGGTCGCGCCACGTGCCCTCGACGCCCTCGACGCGGGCCTGACCGCCGAGCTTGCCCTCGGTGCCGACCTCGCGCGCCACGCGCGTGACCTCGTCGGCGAACGAGGACAGCTGGTCGACCATGACGTTGATCGTCTGCTTGAGCTCGAAGATCTCGCCCTGCGCCTCGACGGTGATCTTCTGGCCGAGGTCGCCGTTGGCGACCGCCGTCGCCACCTGCGCGATGTTGCGCACCTGGGAGGTCAGGTTGGCGGCCATGAAGTTCACGTTGTCGGTGAGGTCGCGCCAGGTGCCCGACACGCCCTCGACGCGGGCCTGGCCGCCGAGCTGGCCCTCGGTGCCCACCTCGCGCGCCACGCGCGTCACCTCGGCCGCGAAGGACCGCAGCTGATCGACCATCGTGTTGATGGTGTCGGCCAGCGTGGCGACCTCGCCCTTGGCCTCGACGGTGATCTTCTTGGAGAGGTCGCCGTTGGCCACCGCGGTCGTGACCTGCGCGATGCCTCGCACCTGGTCGGTGAGGTTGACCGCCATGCCGTTGACGTTCTCGGTCAGGCCCTTCCAGGTGCCCGAGACGCCGGCGACCTCGGCCTGGCCGCCGAGCTTGCCCTCGGTGCCGACCTCGCGCGCCACGCGCGTCACCTCGGCGGCGAAGGAGGAGAGCTGGTCGACCATCGTGTTGATGGTGTCCTTGAGCTCGAGGATCTCGCCACGGGCGTCGACGGTGATCTTCTTGGAGAGGTCGCCGTTGGCCACCGCGGTGGTCACCTGGGCGACGTTGCGCACCTGGTCGGTCAGGTTGCGCGCCATCTGGTTGACGTTCTCGGTCAGGTCGCGCCAGGTCCCCGAGACCTCCTTGACCTCGGCCTGGCCGCCGAGCTTGCCCTCGGTGCCGACCTCGCGGGCCACGCGCGTGACCTCGTCGGCGAAGGAGCGCAGCTGGTCGACCATCGTGTTGATCGTGTTCTTGAGGGCCAGGACCTCGCCCTTGACGTCCACCGTGATCTTCTGGGACAGGTCGCCCTTGGCCACCGCCGTCGTGACCTGGGCGATGTTGCGCACCTGGTCGGTGAGGTTGTTGGCCATGAAGTTGACGTTGTCGGTCAGGTCCTTCCACGTACCGGCGACCCCCGGCACGAACGCCTGACCGCCCAGGCGACCCTCGGTGCCGACCTCGCGCGCCACGCGCGTGACCTCGTCGGCGAAGGAGCCGAGCTGGTCGACCATCGTGTTGATGGTCTCCTTGAGCTGGTTGACCTCGCCCTTGGCGTCGACCGTGATCTTCTGCGACAGGTCGCCCTGGGCCACCGCGGTGGTCACCGCGGCGATGTTGCGCACCTGGTCGGTCAGGTTGGCCGCCATCGAGTTCACCGACTCGGTGAGGTCCTTCCACGTGCCGGCCACGCCCGGGACCTCGGCCTGGCCGCCGAGCTTGCCGTCGGTGCCGACCTCGCGGGCCACGCCGGTGACCTGCTCGGCGAAGACGCCCAGCGTGTCGGTCATGGAGTTGATCGTGTCGGCCAGCGCGGCGACCTCGCCCTTGGCGTCGACGGTGATCTTCTGAGTCAGGTCGCCCTTGGCCACCGCCGTGGCGACCTGGGCGATGTTGCGCACCTGCGACGTCAGGTTCGACGCCATGAAGTTCACGTTCTCGGTCAGGTCGCGCCACACGCCGGAGACGTCGCGCACCTCGGCCTGGCCCCCGAGCTGGCCCTCGGTGCCGACCTCGCGCGCCACGCGCGTGACCTCGTCGGCGAAGGAGCGCAGCTGGTCGACCATGACGTTGATCGTCTGCTTGAGCTCGAGGACCTCGCCCTTCACGTCGACCGTGATCTTCTGGGACAGGTCGCCGTTGGCCACCGCCGTCGTGACCTGGGCGATGTTGCGCACCTGGCCGGTGAGGTTGGAGGCCATGAAGTTGACGTTGTCGGTCAGGTCCTTCCACGTGCCCGCGACGCCGGGGACCGCGGCCTGGCCGCCGAGCTTGCCCTCGGTGCCGACCTCGCGCGCCACGCGCGAGACCTCGTCGGCGAAGGAGCCGAGCTGGTCGACCATCGCGTTCACCGTGGTGCCGATGCGAGCGAACTCGCCCTTCAGGGGCTGGCCCTCGATGGTCAGCGCCATCTTCTGGGTCAGGTCGCCGGCCGCCACGGCGACGATGACGCGCGCGACCTCGGTGGTGGGCCGGACGAGGTCGTCGACGAGCCCGTTGACCGAGTCCAGCGCGGTCGACCACCCGCCGTGTGCGCCGTCGAGGCTGGCGCGCTCGGTCATGCGGCCCTCGCGGCCGACGACGCGGCCGAGGCGCACGAGCTCGGCCGTCAGCTGGGCGTTGCGTTCGACGAGCTGGTTGTAGGCGGCCTCGAGCTCGCCCACGACGCCCTTGCGCCGCGCGGGGAGCCGATGGGAGAAGTCGCCCGCGGCGGCCGCGCGCAGGGCAGCCTCCAACCGGCGGAGGACTTCGTCCTCATCGCCTGGGCGCGCGGCGGTCCCGTTCGTCCTTGTCTCGACCTTGCCAGCGGCGGCCGTCTTGCTCATGTGCCCCCGACTCCTTGTTTGGCGCGTTCCAGCTACCCCTGCCGGTGGGCCGCCAAACACAAACGGACCACTGTTCCCGGCAGGGCTGAAGAGGAAACGCTACTGGGCGCGCAGCCGCGCCGGTAGCGAATGGACCGATGTCGATGCGCCAGGTTTCGGTGTATGAGGCAAAGGCCCCCGCCGAATGGGGTACAGCAAGCCGTACAGCGCAAGAGATGGGGTTTGGCGCCATAACCCCCGCCCCCTTTCTCTTGCCGGCGAGCCGCCCGCGCATGGGTGGGCTCGTCTTACGCGTCCGGCCTTGCGCCGGACGCGTCTGTCTTCAGGGGCAAACGGGCGCCGGGCCGCGGGGACCGTGCTGGTCCCCGCGGGCCCGAACGCCGAGTGCTAGTGGCCGCCGTCGCGAGCGACGATCGCCCCGAAGAGGCCGTGATCCTCGTCGGCGATCCCCGCGGTGAACAGCAGCGTCTGCGGCGTGCCGATCACGCCGTTGCCGAAGCGCAGCGCCCAGAGCCCGTTGATGAGGATCCGGTTGCCGTCCTTGTTCATGAGCGTGCCGCGGAAGCTGCCCGTCCGCGGGTCATAGGCGTTGATCGCGCCATCTCCGAAGTTGCCGACCAGCAGGTCGCCGCTGAACCGGCCGAAGTGCCTGGGGGCGACCGCCAGGCCCCACGGCGCGTTCAGCTGGCCTTGCGAGATCAGCCGCCGCAGCAGGTGCCCGCCGGTGTCGAAGACGTCCACGTAGCCGAGGCCCGGGCCGGCGACCTCGTCCTCGGCGTCGGCGTCTTGCTGGGCGTAGGCGACGACCAGACGCCCGGCGATCTCCTGGACGTTGAACGGCGCGAAGCCGGCCGGGAGGTTCGGGTCGGTGAAGCCTCCGGGCATCGTCACCGGCGCGAAGCCGTCGTTGAAGACGTCAATCGTGCCGGCGTGGAAGTTCGCGGCGTACAGGAACGTGGCGCCGCCCTTGGCGGCGATGGCCAGGCCCTTGTAGATCGCATCGGGGGTGGTCGCCTCGGTCACGGCCTGCGTGCCCGCGTTCCACGCGGTGATTGTTCCGGCCTCGGAGTCAAAGATGAAGTGCGCGGGAGCGCCGTTGACCTGGAAGCCGCTCGTGGGGTTGAAGACCGTCCCGGTCGGCGCGCCGTCCGGGATGCCGACTACGAGTGGCACGATCACCGGGATGCTGCGATCGATGGCGCCGCGGTACAGCGTCGACACGTCCGTGCCGTTGTCGGCCACCCAGGCCGGAGTCGTCGGCCCGAAGGCGAGGCCCCACGGGTTGACGAGGTTGGGATCGGTGATGCGCGCGACTCCGTCGATATCCGAGACGAGGTTGCGCTTCTTGTAGACGTTGGCCCCCTTGCCTCCGCCGTGGGCGCTGGCCGGCCCGGCGAGCGCCAGGGCCAACGTGGACAGTCCTGCGAGGACGATCCCGAACCGGGATCGAGGATGGATCGCAGGCATGCGAGCCTCCTTTGCGCGCGGAGCGGCGCGCGATCGGGGCCGGCCGGGACGCCGGCCGTCTACCCGGTAGACGTTGCCGGCGGCCCGACCCTTCCCCGCGCTTTACCTACAGCGCGTCAGACGCCGCGGTCGTCGGAGCCGTTGGGGGCGCTGACGGCGGCCGCGTTGCCCTTCAGGATCGTCGAGGGCTCGTAGACGACGATCCCCTCGCCCGCCGCGCGGACCGTGTTGCGGGCGATCATCGCCGCGACCTGGCCGGGGTTGACCTGGATGCCGTGGCCGTCGATCGCGTTCTCGATGACGCGGTTGTGGCTGCCGTGGTCGGCCACCGAGGTCTGCAGGAGCACGCCGGGGCCGACGCTGCCGGCGATCTCGTTGTGCATGACGCGGTTGGCGGTGCCGCCGGTGAGGTTGACGCCGACGAAGCGCGAGCCCGTCATGGCGCTGCGCTCGACGAGGTTCTGCGAGGACTCGACGAGGCCGATGCCGGTGAAGTTGGCGATCATCTTCATGTCGACGACGTGGTTGCGTTGCACGCCGGCGAGGCGCACGCCGTAGGCGCCGAAGCCCTTCACGGTGCCGCCCTTGATGGTGACGCGGTCGTGGCCGCGGTTGAGGATGCCGTGGGCGGTCGGGTTGCGCTTGGCCGCCGCGGCGACCGTGTGGCCGTTGAGGTCGAGGGTGATGCCGTCGGCGCCGATCCGCAGGCCGACGCCCGGGCAGTTGGTCAGATCCTGGGTCAGCTTGGTGGACTTGGTGAGGGTCGCGCCGCAGTGCAGCGTCGCGGCGCTCGCCTGGGACGCCGGCGCGGCCAGCGCGCCGGCGACGAGCGCCGCCGCGACGATGGGGGTGAGCTTCATGAGTTGGAGTCCTCTCGGGAGGTCGTGGTGTCGAGAGGGGGGACGGACGCGCGCGCAATCGCTTCCGCGTGTGTGATCTACGGCTCACTCCAGGACGTCGTGCACGTAGCTGGCGCGCACGGTCTTCGGCTGGCGCAGCAGCCAGATCTCGGCGGCGTTGCGCCGGCCGGGGCGGTCGAGGACCTCGGTGACGTATGAGCGGCGCACCTGGCGCGGCTGGCAGAGCATCCAGCGCTGCTCGGGCGCGCGCGCGACGAGGGCCAGGGCGCGGGCGATCGCGTCGGGCGCGAGCAGGACGGAGCGCTCGGGCGAGGGCACGCCGCGATGGTGTCACGACAGCCGTGGGCAGGAACGTTCGCACGGTCCGTCGAATGGAAGCCCTGCCTATGAAGCGCTCGGCAGCGACCACCCCTGCGGCACCCATCGAGGCTGCCGGCCACCAGACCCTCTCCGCCTACATCCAGGCGCGCTTCGACGACTTCTCGCGCTCACAGAAGGACGTGGCGCAGTACATCGTCGACCACCTGGACGAGGTGGCCTTCCAGACGGCCGAGGAGCTCGCGCGCCGCGCGAACACCTCCTCGTCCACCGTCGTGCGCTTCTCGCAGGCGCTCGGCTTCGAAGGCTTCCCCGAGCTTCAGGGCCAGGCGCGCGAGGAGTACCGCCGCCGGGTCGCGGCCGGGCTCATCGGAACGCCGGCGGCGTCGGCGGAGCCGCTCTTCTCGCTGGACCAGAGCGAGTTCGAGACCGCCGTGGCGGCCGATCACGTCAACGTCGAGGAGACCGCGCGCAAGATCTCGCGCTCGGACATCGAGTCAGCCATCGACGCCATCGCCGGAGCGCGCAGGGTGCTCATCGCCGGCACCGACCAGATGGCCTTCTTCGCCTCCTACCTGCGCCACCTGCTGATGCTGCTGGACCTGCAGGCCGACATCGTGGCCAGCCCGTCGCAGGAGGCGCTGAGCCGCCTGGGGCGCATCGACGACTCGATGCTCGTGATCGGGCTGTCGGCCGGGCGCCCGCACCCGCTCGTGGTCCGCGCCATGAAGCTCGCGCGCCATCGCAAGGCGGGGACCGTCGCGATCACCGACGCGACGCTCAGCGAGGTCGCCAAGCTCGCGCAGATCCGGCTGTACTACTCGTCGAACTCACCCGCGTACGTGCGCTCGCACACGGCGCTGCTCTCGATGATCCAGGCGCTGGCATACGGTGTGTACAGCCGCGATGCCGAGCAGTACGCCGATCGGATCAAAGCTTTCCGTCTGAAGTAAACCGAGCGCTTTGCGGCCCTATAGTGGGTCGCGATGCGAGACGAAGCGACGTTCCGGGTCAAGGCCGGGCTGGCCGAGATGCTGAAGGGCGGCGTCATCATGGACGTCGTCGACGCCGAGCAGGCGAAGATCGCCGAGGACGCCGGCGCCGCGGCCGTGATGGCGCTCGAACGGGTCCCGGCCGACATCCGCCGCGACGGCGGAGTCGCGCGCATGAGCGATCCGGCCATGGTCAAGGGCATCCAGGAGGCCGTGACCATCCCGGTCATGGCCAAGGCGCGCATCGGCCACTTCGCCGAGGCGCAGGTGCTCGAGGCGCTCGAGGTCGACTACATCGACGAGTCCGAGGTCCTCACCCCGGCCGACGAGGCCCACCACATCGACAAGTGGGCCTTCCAGATCCCCTTCGTCTGCGGCGCCACCAACCTCGGCGAGGCGCTGCGGCGCATCGGCGAGGGCGCGGCCATGATCCGCTCCAAGGGCGAGGCCGGCACCGGCGACATCGTCGAGGCCGTCCGCCACCTGCGCGCCATCACGGGCGAGATCAAGCGCCTGGGCACCCTCAGCGAGATGGAGCTCATGACGGCGGCCAAGGAGCACGGTGCGCCGTTCGACCTCATCCGCGGCGTGGCCCAGGACGGCAAGCTCCCCGTCCCGCTCTTCTGCGCCGGCGGCATCGCCACGCCCGCCGACGCCTCGCTGGTCATGCAGCTCGGCGCCGAGGCCGTCTTCGTGGGCTCGGGCATCTTCAAGTCGTCGGACCCGGCGACCCGGGCCGCGGCGGTCGTCGAGGCCACCACGCACTTCAACGACCCCGACCGGGTTGCGCGCGCGAGCGAGGGCCTCGGCCGGGCGATGGAGTCGCTCGAGGCGCGCAAGCTCGACGAGGGTCAGTTGCTCGCCGGCCGCGGCTGGTGACACCGGCGCCGCTGGTCGGCGTCCTCGCCCTGCAGGGCGGCTTCGGCGCGCACGCCCGTGTCCTGCGCTCGCTGGGCGCCGAGGTCCGCGAGGTGCGCACGCCGCGCGACCTCGACGGCCTCGACGGCCTCGTCATGCCCGGCGGCGAGTCGACGACCATGACCCTCGGCATCGAGCGCGAGGGCCTGGCCGACCCGCTGCGCGCCTTCCACGCCGCCGGCAAGCCGATCTTCGGCACCTGCGCGGGACTCATCCTGCTCGACCGCGACCACCTCGACCTCATGGACATCGTGGCCGAGCGCAACGCCTTCGGCCGCCAGCTTCACTCCTTCGAGGAGGACCTCCAGTTCCCCGACATGGACGGCGGCCCGGTCCGCGCCGTCTTCATCCGCGCCCCGTGGATCAGCGAGCACGGCCCCGGCGTCGAGGTCCTCGCGGCGGTCGACGGCCAGCCCGTCGCCGCGCGCGAGGGCACGCTGCTGGCCATCTCCTTCCATCCCGAGCTCGGCGACGACGATCGCCTGCACCGGGCGTTCCTCGACCAGGTGCGCGCGGCGCGCAACGGGGGCTGAGCCCGCTCGCGGATCGTCCGCCCGCAGGTCGAACGAGCACCCGTTCGCTTACGACCGCCGGTCGGTGTCGGAGCACCCGGCGCGGTCCTACCGTGGTTGCTGTGATGGATCTCGCCAGTGAGACCCTGGCCTATCAGGCGTATCTGGAGGGCCACCGGGCCTACCCCGACGACGAGGACCTCTACAGCGACCTGCAGAAGGCGAGGGCAGCGATGGAGGTCGCGTGGCTGCGGTTCGCGACCGGGGCGGGGGACTAGCCGTTGTGCTCGGGGTGGCGAGTTGGCTGCCCCGCGGCGCCCGCCCGAGCGTGGCGGTTGGCTCAGATCACGAGCCCGTGGCGCACCGTGTTCTCGGTGACCACGCGGGGCTCGACGAAGTGCAGCAGGTAGTCGGGGCCGCCGGCCTTGGTGCCGGTGCCCGAGAGGCGGTTGCCGCCGAACGGCTGGCGGCCGACCATCGCACCGGTGATCGGGCGGTTGACGTAGAGGTTGCCGACGGGGGTGCGGCGCACGACGCGCTCGACCGTGTGGGGGTTGCGGCAGAAGAGGCCGCCGGTCAGCGCGAAGGAGAGCTCGTCGATGCGGTCCATGGCGGCGTCGACGTCGCGCACGCGCTCGAAGGCGAGCAGCGGCCCGAAGATCTCCTCGCCGAGGACCGGCGAGTCGGCCGGTAGGTCCGCGGCCACCGTGGGGGCGACGAACCAGCCGTCGTCCGGCAGGCCGTCCGCGCGCTCCGCGGCGATGCGGCCGCCCTCGCGCGCCAGGGCCCGGTAGCGCTCGACGCGCTGCTGGGCGTCGCGCTCGATGACGGGCGGCACGTCGATGCCGAAGGTGTCGGCCTGCCCGACGACCAGGACCTCGACCGCGCCCGCGACGCGCTCGAGCAGTGCGTCGGCGATCGCCTCGTGGACGAGCACGCGCGAGGCCGCCGAGCACTTCTGCCCGGCGTAGACGAACGAGCTCGAGACGATCGCGGGGACGGCGTCGTCGAGGTCGGCGTCGGAGTCGACGATCACGCAGTTCTTGCCGCCCATCTCCGCCACGACGCGCTTGAGGTGCCGCGCGCTGGGCTCGGCGGCCGCGCGGATGATCTCGAGGCCCACGGGGCCCGAGCCGGTGAACGCGATGGTGTGGACCCCGGGATGGCGGACGAGGGCGGCGCCCGCGTCACCCTCGCCGGGCAGCAGCGCGAGCGCTTCGGCCGGCACGCCCGCCTCGCGCAGGGCGCGCACGACCATGAGCCCGCAGCCGGGCGCCTGCTCGGCCGGCTTGAGGACGACCGCGTTGCCCGTGGCCAGGCCGGCGGCCGTCATGCCCATGGGGATCGCGATCGGGAAGTTCCAGGGCGAGATGACCGCCACCACGCCGCGCGGCGCGTAGCGCATCTCGTTGCGCTCGCCGGGGACCTGGAAGAGCGCCTTGCCGCGATCGAGCGCCACGGCGCCGCGCGCGTAGAACTCCAGGAAGTCGATGGCCTCGCAGACGTCGGCGTCGGCCTCGTCCCACGGCTTGGCGCACTCGCGCACGGCCAGGGCGGCGAGCTCGGCGCGCCGGGCGCGCATCCACGCCGCCGCGCGCACGAGGATCTCGGCGCGCTTGGCGGCGGGGGTCGCCGACCAGCGCGCGAAGCCGCGCGTGGCCGTCTGCACCGCCTCGTCGACCTCGGCCTCGGTGGCGCGCGCGGTGGTCGCGACGACGCGGTCGGGATGGCCCGGATCGGTGGACTGCAGGGCATCGTCGTGGCGCTCGCCGTCGCCGATCCACACGGGCACGCGCAGGGGCAGCGTGGGCTCGAGCGCGGCCATGCCCGCGAGCAGCTCGTCGCGCACCGACGAGCGGCGCAGCTCGCCGATCGGCTCGTTGACGAAGGTCGGCAGGTCGGTCACGGCGCCGCGAGCAGGTCGTCGAGCGAGCGCCCCGCCGCCTGCTCATGCAGGAAGGACTCATTGCTCGTGTTCTCCAGCAGCCGGCGCACCAGATAGGCCATGCCGGCCACCAGGTCGCCGACCGGGCAGTAGGTGCGCACGCGCAGGCCGCGCGTGGCCAGCGCCTCCTGGAGGTCGTCGCCCAGGCCTCTGAGCACCTGGATCTCCAGATCTCCGTCGTCGCCGCCGAGGGCGCGATTGGCGGCGATGGCGTGGGCGATCGAGCGCAGGTTGTGCGAGGCCACGGCGAGGCGCACCGAAGGGCGCGCCTCGAGCAGACGCTGCGTGAGCGCCTCGAAGTTGCGATCGGAGTCGGCCTTGACCTCGAAGACGGGCGACTGCCAGCCGTGCTGGCGCGCCTCGACGATCTCGTGGTCCCAGTAGGCGCCCTTGACCAGGCGCACGAGCAGCGGATAGCCGCGCGGCGTCGCCTGGGCCCACGTCACGATCCGCTCGCACAGCTCGGGGCTGTCGCGCAGATAGGCCTGCAGCACGAGCCCGGCGGACGGGCCGTCGCGGAACTCCTCCTCGGCGAGCAGCTCGAGCACGAGGTCGGTGACCGCCTCGCGCGAGTCGAAGGACTCCATGTCGATGTGCAGGTGCGCGTCGAGCTCGCGCGCGCGGCGCAGGAGGACGCGCAGGCGCACCGCGGCGTCGCGCTTGCCCAGCTCGGGCGCGTCGGCGCGCAGCAGCGGGGTGAGGGCGGAGACCTTGACCGACAGGTTCTCGCGCGGAATGCGCCCGGCGCTGTCGGCCTCGAGGGCGGGGCGCTCGGGCAGCCTGCGGTAGACGTCGACGAGCCCCTCCAGGGCCTCGCCGCAGCGCGCGGCATAGCGGTCGGCCTCGCCGGTCGTGACCGTCGCCTCGCCGAGCAGATCGACGCTCGTGGCCACGCCCTTGCGCCACAGGTCCTCGAGCACGCCGGTCGCCTCGCGCGGCGTCTCGCCGACGATGAAGCGGTGGGCCATGTGCTTGACCCCGGCCGCCGCGGCGGCGCCCAGCGCCTGGCGCCCGGCCTTGGACTCCGACATCCGCATCGCGACCTGCAGCGACGGAGGGCGGTCGCCGACCTCCTCGAGGAAGCCGCTGAGGTGGCGCGCGAGGTCGTCGAGCGAGCGGCAGGCGGGGACGACGTCGACGAAGCGAAAGAGCGCAGCGCGCATCTCGGCGTCCTGGGAGGCGAGGTCCATCGCCTTGTCGTCGATCGCCCGCAGCGGGTTGCGGCTCGCCCCGGGCAGCGCCGCGGCGAGATCGCGGCCGACGGCAAGGATGTCGGCCTGCGAGGCCGAGACGGTCGTCACGAGCCGACGATATCGTGCGGCTGCATTGACGCAGTCGCGCGCGACTGGTCAACTAGGCCGTCGACACGCGTGCCGGGGGCGCGTGGGGGAGCAGAGATCGGTGCGCGGCGAGTCATTCGATGTCGTGATCGCGGGATCGGGTCCGGCGGGAGCCGTGGCCGCCACTGTGCTGGCGCGGGGCGGCGCACGGGTGCTGCTCGTCGATCCAGGGCGCTTTCCGCGCGACAAGGCGTGCGGGGACATCGTCGGTCCGCGCGGGGTGAAGGCACTCGACGAGCTCGCCGTCCGGCCGGCGGACGACGGCCCGGCCGCGGACGTCGTCCTCGTGGGGCCGACGTGGCGCGCGGTGCGACTGCCCTGGCCCGCGGGGGAGAGCTACCCGACCGGAGCCCGCGTCTTCCGGCGCGCGCGGTTCGACGCCGCGCTGAACGCCGCCGCGCTCGCGGCGGGCGCCGAGGCACGCACGGCGCGAGTGGCGGACGTCACGCCGGGCCCCGCCGGCACCGTTGTCCGGATGAGCGACGGCAGGCTCGCGCACGCCGCCTTCGCGATCGGGGCGGATGGTGCGCTGAGCCGGGTGGGGGCGGCGGCGCGCCTGCTGCGCCCGGCGCGCGCGCTGTGGGGGTTCGCGCTGCGCGCGTACGCAGCGGGCGAGGTGCAGGCGCCGCACATCCTGCTCTGGGCTCCAGACGGGCGGCGCCCCGTCCCCGGCTACGGATGGGTCTTCCCGGCCGGCCCGGGCCAGGTCAACGTCGGCCTCGGCATCGCCATGCGCGATCGCCGCTCGCGCGCGGCGCTCGCGGGACAGCTCATGCCGGCCTTCACCCGCGCCCTGCGCGAGCGGGGCCTGCTGACCGATGGACGGACCCAGCCGCGCCGCGGCGGGTGGCTGCGCATGGGCATCTCGGGGTGCGTGCCGGCGCACGGGAGGGTCCTGCTCGCCGGCGACGCCGCGGGACTCGTCAACCCGCTGCAGGGCGAGGGCCTCGCCGAGGCGATCGCGAGCGGCCGCGCGGCCGCGAACGCGATCCTGCAGCGGCCGGGGGACGCCGCGCCGGCCTACCGCGCCGCGCTGGCCCAGACGTTCGGCGGCTTCCAGGCCACCGCCGGCGCGCTGCAGGACGTGCTCGTGGCGCGCCCGCGGCTGCGGGCGCTCGCCGCACGTGCGGCGACGGCGCCGCGGGCCGGTGAGGCGGCGGCGCCCGGCGTCGCCATCTGGTGGAACGACCTGCTCGACGGCGCCCGTCACGGCCCCGCGCGGCGCTCGGCGGCCACGATCGCCGCCGCGGCCGTTCTTGCCACCGCGGCCAGCGGGCGGCGCGCACAGGTGCTCGCGGCGCTCGACCCGGCCGGCGCCGCGGCAGCGCCCCGGCCCGCGTCGACCGGGTGCGAATACGGGCCTGCGATCTCCGCCTCGGCAGGGGCCCTCGCATGACGGGAGCCACGCGCACGGTCTCGGTGCTCTTCACCGACCTCGTCGGCTCGACCGAGCTCTCCAGCCGGCTGGGGCCGGTCCTTTGGGATCCGCTGCTGCGTGGTCATCTCGAGGACCTCGAGGACGCGCTGCAGCGCGTCGGCGGGACGCTGGTCAAGAGCGCCGGCGACGGGGTGATGGCGACGTTGCCGAGCGCCTCCGCCGCCGTGGCATGCGCCGTCGCGATGCAGCAGGGCGTCGATCTGCGCAACCGCCGCAGCGAGACGCCGCTGGCGATGCGCGTCGGCATCGCCGTCGGCGACGCGGAGGAGGTCGACGGCGACTGGTACGGGCGTCCGCCGGTGGAGGCCAAGCGCCTGTGCGACCTGGCCGCAGGCGGCCAGGTGCTCGTCACCGAGGCCGTCCGCCTGCTCGTCCAGTCCGCGGACGGGCCGACCATCGAGCCGGTAGGGCCGCTGGTCCTGAAGGGATTCCCCGAGCCGGTCGCCGCGGCGAGCGTCGTCTGGGAGCCGCTGCCGGCCGACGCCGGGCGCCCGCCGCTGCCCCCGCTGGTCCGGGCCCTGCCCACGAGCGTGTTCGTCGGCCGGACCGAGGAACAGGAGCGCCTGGCGGCGGCGTGGGGCCGCGCCCTCGAAGGCGAGCGGGGCCTGGCGCTGGTCTGCGGCGAGCCCGGGATCGGGAAGACCACGCTGGCCGGGACGCTCGCGATCGCGGCCCATCGCCACGGCGCGGTGGTGCTCTACGGCCGCTCCGAGCGCGACGTCGGCCTGCCCTATGAACCCTGGCGCCAGGCCCTCGGCCAGCTCGTGGAGTCCGCGCCGGCCCACGTCCTGCACGCCCATGCCCGCCGTCACGGCGGTGCGCTGGCGGCACTCGCCCCGGCCTTCCGCGACAAGGTCGACGACGTTCCCGAATACGCCCCGAGCGATCCCGAGACCGAGCGCTACCTCCTCTTCGCCGCGACGCTCGCGATCCTCGAGGACGTCGCCGGCGAGGCACCGGTCCTGCTCCTGCTCGACGACCTGCACTGCGCGGGCCGGCCCACGATCGCGCTCCTGCAGCACCTGCAGCTCGCCGCCGGGGCGATGCGCCTGCTCGTCGTGGGGACCTATCGCGACAGCGAGCAGCCGCAGGCGCTCAAGGAGCTGCTCGAGGGCCTGCAGCGCCAGCCGGGGATCGAACGGATCGCTCTCGACGGTCTCAGCGAGACCGAGGTCGGCGTGCTGCTGGAGACGACGGCCGGAGGCGCTCTCACCGGGTCGCCGGACTCGGTGGCGCAGGAGTTGCACGGGTGGACCAAGGGCAACCCCTTCTTCCTGGCCGAGACCGTCCGCCATGTCGGCGAGATGGGGCGACACCTGGACACCTCGCGGGGGCTGGACGGGCTCGACCTCCCCAAGAGCGTCGTCGAGGTCATCCGGGGCCGGGTCGCGCGCCTGGGCGACTACGCGTCCGACCTGCTGAGCTGCGCGGCCGTCATCGGGCGCGAGTTCGACCTCGACGTCCTCTCCGAGGTCGCCGCCACCAGGACCAAGCAGGCGCCGGGGATCGACGAGGCGCTCGACGTCCTCGACGGGGCGACCAAGGCCGCGCTCGTCGAGGAGCACCCCGAGCGCGAGGGGCGCTACGCGTTCGTCCACCCGCTCGTGGTGCGAGCGCTCGAGGAGGAGCTCACGCGCGGGCGCCGCGCGCTCATGCACCAGCGCGTCGCCGAGGTGCTCGAGGCGAGGCTCACCGACGACGCGCGCTCGTCGGTGGGCGACGTCGCCTACCACTGGGCCAAGGCCCTCGGCACGCGGGGGTCAGAGGCCCGCGGCACGCCCGCGCATGCGAAGGCGGTGGAGTTCGCCGTTCGCGCCGGGCGCACGGCGCTGGCCCAGCTCGCGCCCGACGAGGCCCTGCGCTGGTTCGAGGACGGCTCGTCCCTGCTCGGCGACGCGCCGGGCCAGGACGAGATGCGCCGTGAGCTGTTGATCGGGCTGGGCGAGGCGCAGGTCCATGCGGGCCAGCCGGAGTTCCGCGAGACCCTGCTCGAGGCCGCCGAGATGTCGCTGGCCGCCGGCGACCGCGACCGCCTCATCGACGCGGCGCTGCTCAACAACCGCGGCATGTTCAGCTCGGCGGGCTACGTCGACGAGGAGCGTGTGGCCATCCTCGAGGCCGCCCTCGAGCAGGCTCCGTCCGAGGACCCGCGCCGGGCGCGCCTGCTGGCCCTGCTCGCCGCGGAGCTGCTGTGGTCCGAAGACGACGGGCGTCGCCGGGCGCTGAGCGACGAGGCCGTCGAGCTGGGACGCAGTCACGGCGACCCCGCGGCGCTCGCGTACGCGCTCATCATGCGCGTGACGGCGGTATGGACGGCCGAGAACCTCGCCGAGCGGCTGGAGACGACCGATGAGGCCGTGCGCCTCGCCGAGGGCGTGGGCGATCCCCACCAGCGGTTCTGGGCCCTGGTGTGGCGGGCGACGACCCTGACCCAGGCGGGCCGGCTGGAGGAGGCCGACCGCATCCTCGCCGACCTGTACGAGATCGTGGGGCGCGTCCAGGATCCGCGGCTGAGGTTCGTCGCGGCCGCGCAGCAGGCCTGGCGCGCGCAGCTGGCCGGGCGCATCGACGAGGCCGAGCGCCTGGCCGAGGCCGCCCTCGCGCTCGGGCAGGACGCCGGCGAGCCGGACGCGGTGACCCTGTTCGCGGCTCAGCTGATCCCCATCCGCTGGCACCAGGGCCGGCTCGCGGAGGAGGCCGGGCTCGCGGACTTCATCGTTGTCAGCGCGCCGCAGGTCGGGCTCTTTCGCGCGCTGTCCGCGCTCGCCGCGTACGAGGCCGGCGACCGGGCCGAGGCGCAGCGCCAGCTGGCTGCGACCGCCGAGAGCGCCTTCGAGCTCCCGAGAGACCCGGTCAGGCTCGGTTCCTGGTGCATCTGGGCTGAGCTCGCGACGCAGCTGGGCGACCGGGAAGCCGCCGCGATCCTCCTCACCCACCTGCAGGGGCTGCGCGATTGCGTGGTGACCGAGGCGCTCGGCACGTTCGGCGTGGTGAGCCGCTGCGTGGGCTCGCTGGCCGGGACGCTCGGCCGCCCGGACGAGGCCGACGCACACTTCAGGCATGCACTCGCCGCTCACGAGCGCATGGGCGCGGCGTCGCTGGCGGCGCGGACCCGTATCGAGTGGGGCGCGATGCTGGCCGGCGCCGGCCGCAGCGCGGACGCCCGTGTGCAGCTTTCGAGCGGTGCGCAGGCCGCGGCCGAGCTCGCCCTCCCCGGTCTCGAGCGACGCGCCCGCGAGACGCTGCTGGCGATCGGCGAGACCGTGGTCAGCTGACGGGCCTGGCGCGGCCGAGGCTCACGGTCGCACCGAGCCGACGAGAATGCTCCCGAAGCGCCGGGCAGCGCCGAACGTCAGGCGCAGCGACGAGCGCGAAGCGGCGACCGCGAGGCGGATCGGCGCCGCGGCCCACTCGGCCACCGCGACGAGGGCCTCGTCCTCGTCCTCGTCACCCGGCGGGCCGTCTCCGCCGAACCGGTTCGGGAAGCCCGGCGGTCCGTTGAGGCCCTTGACGTCGCCCAGCGCCGGCGACCCGCAGATGGCGTTCGACGCCAGCATCCCGGATGTCATCGCCGCCTCGACGGAGCCGACGTCGAGCCCGTTGCGCGTCCAGTCGCCCGCGAGGACGAGGTTGTCGAGGCCGCTCTGGCCGGGCCAGAGCCGGTGCTCGACCGTGCCGGGCGGCGTGAGCACGTAGCGCTCGGTCGCCGCCCAGTTGGCACGCATGTAGTGGCGCGCAGGCGGCGGAGGAGTGTTGGCGGGGTGATGAGGCCCACCCGCCGGGCCATCGCCGCCGGCGGGGCCGTCTGGCGGCTTGCTCCCGCTCCAGAGCTCGTGGAGACAGTCCCGGCGGAAGCTGTCCACCTGGGCGCGCACCACGTCGCCGGCCGCCCGTTGCTTGAAGTGGGCCGCTGTCGCGGGAGCGCTCGACCCGCGCCGCGCGGTGGCGGCCCGCTTACGGGCCTCCGCGGCCTCTCGCTCGACGTCCTCGTCGGACAGCACTCCGCAGAAGTACGCGACGTGCTGTATGTCGTCGTGCGCAGGCCAGTGCTCGCATTCGAGCAGATGGCTCATCGCCGAGTAGGTGTCGATGGGCTCGACGTAGCAGCTCACGAACGCGTCGACAAAGCGCTCGTCGCCGAGATCCTTCGTCGGCTGGTCGAGCCACATCTGCGAGGACTGCGTGGCGACGGTCCTCGTGGAGTCGAGCATCCGTGCGTAGCCCGCGCTGGCCCGGTGCACCGCCTGGCAGATCTCGCGCTGCACGTCGGGGGGCACCGCGAGCACGACGACGTCGAAGTCCTTGCCGGCGTGCAGGGTGAACGTCTTGCCGCCGAACGGGTCTATCTCGTGCTCCAGGCGCTCGCCCAGATCAGGCCCGAGCCTGCGCGCATCCTTGATGATCGCCCGCGGGGGCTCAGCCGACCACGACGGTATGCATGTCGGGCCTTCGGGGCCTCCGAACGGCACGTCGCTGAGGGGCTCGTACTCGCCCGTGAGCTCGACCTGGCGCACGACGTCGATCGCCGTCACCGTTCGGCCCGCGCCATCGGTGTGCAGCTCCTTCACGGCGTGGAAGAAGCGGACGTCCACGCCACGCTGGACGAGCACCTCGTAGAACGGGGCGATCACGGTGTCGCCCATGCCCCCGCGCATGCGCGCGATGACCGTCCCGCGGTAGTGCAGCAGGCAGCGGACGAGGCCCTGGATCGCCCGTCCGGCCGCGATCGTCGGCTTCGCCGGGTTCCCGCCGGCGAAGGCGAAGCACCCGTCGTAGATCGCTCGAACGATGATCGGCCAGTTCGTGGGGTCCTCGCCGAGGTTGCCCCCGTGGCGGCGCAACCAGGCCCCGAGGTCGACGTCGTTGATGGAGTCGAACCCGTCGATGAGCAGGCCGTCGCGCAGGATGCCGCGGGTGATCGTCAGCACCAGGAGGATGGTCTCGCGCCGGAAGCGCACGTCCGCACTCTCGAGCGCCTCCGGCCCGAGCAGGTCGAGCCTCTGGCTGAGGTGCGCTGACACCTCGATCAGCTGGGCGAGGTCGGTGAAGTCGTCGTCGAGGGGCGAACGAAGCCCCGCGGCGATCTCGTTGACGTGGTGCTCGAGGAGCCTGACCGCGACCTCAGCGCTCGCCGCGATGCCCGAAGGCTCCTCGACGTGCATCTGCTCGGCGAAGGGGACCTTGTCGTCGGGCGGCACGCCCTCCCGCTCGAGGTTCGCCAGCCCCGACGCGAGCTCGCGCAGAACCAACCCGATGGCCCCGACGGCGTCGTTGGGGCGCGACGGGGTGCGCGGGAAGCTCAGCTCGTGGGGCGACCATTCTCCGGCGGCGTCCTGCTCTCCGGCGTCGTGTTGCCAGAGGATCGCCTTGGTCAGCCCGTCGAACGCGGTGCCGACCGAGGTGAAGGCGTATCGCGCAGGGTCGCGGTCGAGCTCGTCGTAGCAGCGGCGCATCAGGGCGAACGCGTTGTCGTAGGAGCCGAACCAGACGTGCAGGCCGTGCTCCTCGATGCGCTCGTTGGCGCCCCGGCCGCTCGCGCACTTGCCGCCCAGGCGCCAGCCGGGTTGCAGCAGGGTGACCTCATGGCGATCGGCGAGCTCGCCCGAGGTGAGCTCGAACGCCGTCGCCAGCGCCGACGGGCCGCCGCCGAGGATGACGACGCGCTTCTTGTCCGACGCGGCCACCGTGTCTCCAGTCTCTCCCCATCGACGTGACGATGCAACACCACGACGGAGCCACCAGGCACGCGTCGTGATACACGTGCGCCATGCGCATCGCCGTTGCTGCCGACGAGCGGGTCGGGGTCGCCGAGGCCGTCGTGGACGAGCTCGAGCGGCGCGGTCACGACGTCCTCGTGCACGGCGCGCTCAATGCGCAGGAGCGCGACGACTGGGCGTGGGCCTCGGAGGCGGCCGCACGAGACGTCGCCGAGGGGCGCGCCGAGCAGGCCGTGGTCTGCTGCTGGACGGGGACCGGCGCGTCGATCGCCGCCAACAAGGTGGACGGAATCCGCGCCGCGCTGTGCGGCGACGCAGCCACCGCGGCGGGCGCGCGGACGTGGAACGACGCCAACGTGCTCGCGCTCAGCCTGCGCGCGACCTCCGAGCCCGAGCTCGGCGAGATCCTCGACGCGTGGTTCACCGCCGGGCCCAGCGCCGAGCCCGGCGACGTGGCCAACGTCGAGCACCTGGCCGACATCCGGTGATCGCGCTCAACGCGCGGGCCGCGGCGCGTCCCGAGCTCGGCGGCGTCGAGCGCTGGGCGCGCGAGCTGTCCGCGCGGCTGCCCGCCCGTGCGGGCTATGAGGTCATCCGCCCGCCCGCAGCGCTCGCGCATCGCGCAGGCCACGTTTGGGAGCAGGCGGTCCTCCCGGCGAGGGCGCGCCGCGCGCGGCTGCTGCTGAACCCCGCCAACCTTGCGCCGCTCGCCTTTCCGCGCAACGCGGTCGTCATCCACGACGCCGCGGCGCTGCGCCATCCCGGGTGGTACTCGCCCACCTACTCGCGCTGGCAGCGGGGCATCCTGCCGCTCGTCGCGCGCCGCGCGCGCCTGGTCATCACCGTCAGCGAGTTCTCACGCCGCGAGCTGGCCGAGCTGCTGCACGTCGAGGCCGCGGTGGTGCCCGGCGGGATCGACGCGCGCTTCTCGCCCGACGCCGACCCCGAGCCCGCGCGCGCGGCGCTCGGGCTGACCGGGCCCTACGTGCTCACGGTGGCGAGCCGCACGGCGCGCAAGAACGCCGCTGCCCTGGAGACGACCGCACGCCGGCTGGCGGCGGACGGCATCGATCTCGTCGCCGCCGGCGGCGATCGCCCGCAGTTCCGCGACACGGACGGCGCCACCGCCGTCCGCGCCCTGGGCCACGTCCCCGACGAGCACCTGCCGGGCCTCTACGCGGGCGCGCGCGCCTTCGTGCTCGCGTCCTGGCACGAGGGCTTCGGGCTGACGTGCATCGAGGCGATGGCGTGCGGGGTGCCCGTGGTGGCGGCCCGCGCCGGGGCCCTGCCGGAGACCTGCGGGGACGCCGCGCGCTACGCAGACCCCTTCGACCACGACGACATCGCCGACCAGGTCCGGGCCGCCCTCGACGACGACGCGCTGCGCGCCGCCGGGCCGCGCCATGCGGCGCGCTACAGCTGGGAGCGCACGGTCGACGAGCTCGACGCGCTCCTGAGCGCCGCCTGACCCGGCGTATCCTCGATCGCGCGATGGAGCAGCAGAGCGCGGCCCTGCGCGCCATGAACGACGCGGTCCTGGCGATCGCCGCCGAGGCGACGATCGAGCCGATGCTGCAGCGCCTCGCGCACTCCGCGCGCGGGCTCGTCGACGCGCAGTACGCCGCGATCGGCGTGCCCGACGGCGAGGGCGGCTTCGCGCAGTTCATCACCTCGGGCATGAGCGACGGGCTCATCGCCGCGATGGGTCCCCTGCCGCGCCAGCACGGGCTGCTCGGCGCGATGCTGACCTCTCCGGTGCCCTATCGCACGAACGACGTGCGCCGCGACCCGCGCTTCCGCGGCTGGTGGCCCTCGGCGCACCCGCAGATGCGCTCGTTCCTCGGCGTGCCGATCGTCGCCGCCAGCGGGATCGTGGGCGCGCTCTACCTCACCGACAAGGTCGGCGCCGACGACTTCGACGAGTCCGACCAGCAGCTCATCGAGATGCTCTCCGTCCATGCGGCGCTGGCCATCGAGAAGGCCAATCTGTACGAGCGCAGCCGCGAGCTGAGCATCGTCGAGGAGCGCAACCGGCTCGCGCGCGAGCTGCACGACTCGGTGACCCAGAAGCTCTTCGGGCTCACGCTCACCGCCGAGGCGGCGGCCACCGTCCTCGACCGCGACCCCGACGAGGCCAGGGCCCAGCTGCGTCGCCTGCAGGAGCTCACACGCGAGGCCATGGACGAGCTGCGCTCGCTGATCTTCGAGCTGCGCCCGCCGGCGGCGGAGAGCGAAGGCCTCGCCACGGCGCTGCGCAAGCACGTCGACGTGCTGCAGAGCGTGCACGGCGACGCGGTCGCTCTGAGCGTCGAGGGCGACGCCGAGCCGCGCGGCAGCGCCGGCGAGGTGCTGCGCATCGCCCAGGAAGCCCTGCAGAACGCGCTGCGCCACGCGAACGCCAGCCGCGTCGACATCACGCTGCGCGCCCACGACGGGCACCTCAGCGTCGCGGTCGCCGATGACGGAGTCGGCTTCGACCCCGAGGAGCCCGGGCTGCGCTCGCGCCGGCTCGGCCTCACCTCGATGGAGGAGCGCGCCCGCGCGCTCGGCGGCACCCTGAGCATCGACTCGCGTCCTGGCGCCGGCACCACCATCGTGCTCGAGGTGCCGCGGTGATCCGGGTCCTCATCGCCGACGACCACGCCGTCGTGCGCGAGGGCCTGCGCGCCTTCCTGGCCCTCCAGGACGACGTGGAGGTCGTGGGGGAGGCCGCCGACGGCGAGGAGGCGGTGCAGGCGGTCGTGCGGCTGGCGCCCGACGTCGCGCTGGTCGACCTCGTCATGCCGCGCGTCGACGGCATCGAGGCCATCGGGCGGATTCGCGCCCAGCGCCCCGAGACGCGGGTCATCGTCCTCACGAGCTTCGTCGACGAGGACAGGATGCTGCCCGCGGTGCGCGCCGGCGCCGTGGGCTACCTGCTCAAGGACGTCCAGCCGCAGGACCTCGTCAGCGCGATCCGCACCGTGCATGGCGGCGGCACGCTGCTGCACCCGACGGTCATCCGCGAGCTCGTGCGCGAGGTCTCGCGCGACGGCGAGGCGCCGGCGCCACCCAACCCGCTCACCGCGCGTGAGCGCGAGGTGCTCGCCCTCATCGCCCGCGGCCGGGCCAACAAGGCGATCGCCTTCGAGCTCGGCGTGGCCGAGAAGACGGTCAAGACCCACGTCAGCAACATCCTGGGCAAGCTCGGGCTGAGCGACCGCACGCAGGCGGCCCTGTACGCGGTCCGCGAGGGCCTCGTCGACCCCGAGCCCTAGGCGGTCCTAGGACCTATTCCCGATACCGGCGGAGCGACGGCGGGCGTACCGTCGTCGTCATGGCACCCACCGCCCTCATCACCGGCGCCTCGCGCGGCCTCGGCCTCGCGCTGGCCCGCGCGCTCGCCGCTCGCGAATGGCGGCTGGTCATCGACGCCCGGGGCGCCGACGCGCTCGAGGCGGCCCGCCGCGAGCTGGCGGCGCGCACCGACGTGACCGCGCTGGTCGGCGACGTCGCCGAGGAGCGCCACCGCCGGGCGCTCGTCACCGCCGCCGGCGACCGCATCGACGCACTGGTCAACAACGCCAGCATCCTCGGCCCGAGCCCGCAGCCGCCGCTGGACGGCTATCCGCTGGACGTCCTGGAGGACGTGATGAGGGTCAACGTGCTGGCCCCGCTGCGCCTCGTCCAGCTCGCGCTGCCCGCGATGCCCGAGGGCGCGCGGATCGTCAACGTCACCTCCGACGCCGCCGTGGAGGCCTACGAGGGCTGGGGCGGCTACGGCGCGTCGAAGGCCGCGCTCGAGCAGCTCACCCAGGTCCTCGCGGTCGAGCGCCCGCAGCTCGCCGTCTACGCGTTCGACCCCGGCGACATGAACACGGCCATGCATCAGCTGGCCTTCCCGGGCGAGGACATCTCCGATCGCCCGCCGCCCGAGGACAGCGTGCCCGCGCTGCTGGCCCTGCTCACCGGCGACCTGCCCAGCGGGCGCTATCGCGACGCCGACGTCAAGGTCGGCACTTGAGCGCGCAGCCCGCCTTCGAGCTCCCCGAGCGCCTGGAGGCCCACGAGCCGCCCGAGGCGCGCGGACTGGCGCGCGACGACGTGCGCATGCTCGTCGCGCGCGGCAGCGGGCGCCTCGTCCATGCGCGGGCGCGCGACCTGCCCGACTTCCTGAGCGCCGGCGACCTCGTCGTCATCAACACCTCGGCCACCCTCCCGGCCGCGCTGCCCGCGCGCCGCACCGACGGGACCGCGCTCGAGCTGCGCCTCTCCACGCCGCTGCCCGGCGCCGGCGACGACCGCTGGGTCGTCGAGCTGCGCGCCGGCGCCGAGCCCTTCCGCGGCGGTCGCGCGGGGGACGTGCTCGACCTGCAGGGCGGCGGGCGCGCGATCCTCGAGGCGCCCTATCTGACCGGCGCTCGCCTGTGGGCCGCGCGCCTGGAGCTGCCCGAGCCCCTGTTGGCCTACCTCGCGCGCCACGGTGCGCCGATTCGCTATCGCTATGTCCCCGACGCGCATCCCCTCTCGGCCTACGAGACGGCGTACGCGACGGAGCCCGGCAGCGCCGAGATGCCCAGCGCCGGGCGCCCCGTGACCCCCGCCGTCCTCACCGCGCTGGCGACCCGCGGCGTCACCGTCGCGCCGATCGTCCTGCATACCGGCGTGTCCTCGCCCGAGCGCGGCGAGCGCCCCTACCCCGAGCGCTACCGGGTGCCGGCCGCGACCGCACGGCTGGTGCAGGCCACGCGCGGCTGGGGCGGGCGCGTGATCGCGGTCGGGACCACCGTGGTGCGGGCGCTGGAGACCGTCGCGCGGGCCGATGGCAGCGTCGAGGCGGGGGAGGGGTGGACCGCGCTCGTCGTGACGCCCGCCCGCGGCGTGCGCATCGTCGACGGCCTGCTCACCGGCTGGCACGAGCCCGAGGCCTCGCACCTGGACATGCTCGAGGCGATCGCCGGCCGCGCGCTCGTCGAGCGCTCCTATGCGGCCGCGTTGCAGGCCGGCTACCTGTGGCACGAGTTCGGCGACGTGCACCTCATCCTGCCGTAGCGGCTGGGCGCCGCCCGCGCGCGATCAGCGCGCGGCCGCGAAGTGCACGACGCCGTCGGTCTCCTCCTGGACGACGCGCCCCTCGTCGAGGAGCAGGTCGACGTGGCCGAGGACCTCGCTGAGCGTGAGGTAGGCCTGGGTCACGGCGACGTTGCCCCACAGCTCCTGGGCCAGCTCGTGCGCGGTGCGCGGGCGCTCGGCCACGAGGCCGTGCAGCTTGTCGGCGCGGCGCTCGTGCATGACGAAGCGCTCGTCGATCAGCGCGCGGTGGTCCTCGACCGGCTCGCCGTGGCCGGGGAGCACCACCGTCAGCTCCATCGCGCGCGTGGCGCGCAGCGAGGCCAGGTAGGCGACGAGCGCCTTCGGGCGCTCGCCCGGCTCGCCGCCGGCCAGCGGGCGCGAGATCAGCGGGTTGGAGGAGATGTGCTTGATCAGGTGGTCGCCGGCGACGAGCTCGCCGGAGGCCTCGTCGTGGAAGACGGTGTCCGACGGCGAGTGCCCCGGGCGGTGGTGCACGCGCCACGCACGGCCGGCAAACGGCAGCACGGCCCCGTCGGCCAGCGGCGTGCTCACCGTGGCGCTCGCGCCCCAGGCGCGGAACGAGCGCGTCACGGCGCGCAACGCGAAGACGACGTCCTCGGGGATCCCGTGGCGCAGCATGATCGCCTCGGCGAAGGCGTCGTCGGCCTCCATCACCTCGGAGTAGCGCGCCAGCCATGGCGCCAGCGCATCGAGCGCGCAGACCTCGGCGCCCGAGCGGTCGGCGAGGATCGCCACCAGCCCGATGTGATCGATGTGCTGGTGGGTGATGACGATCCGCTCGAGGTCCTCCACGCGTCGCCCGTGCTCGGCCAGCGCGGCCTCCAGCGCGGTCAGCGACGTGGCCGAGTTGGGCCCGGCGTCGACCAGCGTGAGCGGGTCGTCCTCGACCAGGTAGCAGTTGATCCGCCCGACGGCGAACGGCGTGGGGACGGGGAGGACGTGGACGGGTCCGGGGCCGCTCATGCCAGCCCCAGCTCGGCGGCGGCGCCGCGGACGATCTCGTGCCCGACATCCAGCATCTCCACCGAGCGCATCCGCAGGCGCCGCCGGGCGCGATCGAAGATCGTGATGTTGATCCACGACGCCTCGATGGTCGACCACCATCGCAGTCCCGTCGCCCTTCGATGGGTCTCGAAGAGGCGCAGCGCGTCGCGCTGGGTGGTCGCGCGCACGCGGGTGGCGACGCCGGACGGCCGCAGACCCTCGGCGGCGAGCGTCGCCGGCTCGTCGAGGTCGAGCAGGCCGTCGGGGTCGCGCAGTTCGAGCGCGACGAGCGACAGCGGCCGTCCCGCGCGCTCGAGCATCGCCGCGGTGAGCGCGCCGCGCCCGCGGAACGGCGAGAGCGCCTCGGCGACGGCCGACACCGGCGCCTGGGCCACGTAGAGGCAGCCGTAGGCGTCGGGGTTGTCGTGCCGGGCCGCGCCCTGGAACTCGCGGGGGAACCACAGCGGCCCTCCGGCGGCATCGCTCGCGGCCGCCGGGTCGACCGGCAGCACCCGCCAGACAATCACGCGAAGCTGCCGGCCGCCTCGGCCTCGATCGCCTCGAGCAGCTCGCGCGTGTTCCCGCCGCGGATGAGGTCGACCGGCCGGCGGTCGCGCAGGTGCGGGTTGACGCCCAGCAGCCAGTCCTCGGCCGCCTCGGGGGAGTAGACGCGCAGCAGGCTCGACATCGCGAGCTCGAGCAGGTCGACGCGCTGCGCGTTGGCGGCGTCGATCCCGCTCCCGTTGCGCCAGCGCGTGACCTGGGCGGGGCTGACGCCCAGCAGCTCGGCCAGGCGGCGCTGGGAGCGGAAGTCGCGGCTGAGGGCGATCACCTTGTCGGCGGTCTCGACGGGCATGCCCCGGATGATAGCGCAACACAAAGTGTTGCGCCAACGATCACGACTGGATCAGGCCGAGGACCTCGTCGCGGCGGCGCTCCATGTCCTCACGGGAGACGAGCGACTCCAGGCACAGGCGCAGCAGCGGCTCGGTGTTGGAGGTGCGCACGTTGAAGTGCCAGTCGTCGTAGTCGACGCTGACACCGTCGAGGTGCGAGATCCGCGCGTCGGCGTAGCGCTGCTCGAGTGCCGCCATCTTCGAGGCGCCGTCGGCGACCTCGGAGTTGATCTCGCCGGAGATGAAGTAGGTCGAGCGATAGGGCTCCAGGAGCTCGCTGAGCCGCTTGCCCTCGACCGACAGCTTCTCGAGCACGAGCAGCGCCGGCACGCTCCCCGAGTCGGCGTTGTAGAAGTCGTGGAAGTAGTAGTGCCCGGAGACCTCGCCGCCGAAGATGGCGCCCTCGTCGCGCATGCGCGTCTTGAAGAAGGCGTGGCCGACGCGGTTGGCGTGCGCGACGCCGCCGGCGCGCGCGACGACGTCGGCGACCGCGCGCGACGCGCGGACGTCGTAGAGGATGGCGGCGCCGTCGCGGCCCTTGGCGAGCAGGTGCTCGGCCAGGATGGCCGTGAGGAAGTCGCCGTCGACGAAGCGCCCCGTGTCGTCGATGAAGAAGCAGCGATCGGCGTCGCCGTCCCACGCGATGCCCAGGTCGGCACCGGTCTCCTGCACCTTGTCGACGATGAAGCGCCGGTTCTCCTCGAGCAGCGGGTTGGGCTCGTGGTCGGGGAAGTGCCCGTCGGGCTCCCAGTAGGTGGCCACCACGTCGAGCCCGAGGCGCTCGAGCAGCGGGCCGACCATCGGGCCGGCCATGCCGTTGCCGCCGTCGACGACCACCTTCAACGGCGCGACGTTGGCCGGATCGATGAAGCCCAGCGCGGCCTCGTGGAACTCGGCGCTGACGTCGACCTCCTCGGCCGAGCCGCCGCCCGGCGCCGCGCCGAGCCCGGCCTCGACGGTGCGGCGGATGTCGTGGATGCCCTCCTCGCCGCTGAGCGGGATGGCGCCCGCGCGCACGAGCTTGGCGCCGGTGTAGGCCTTCGGGTTGTGCGACGCGGTGCACATGAGGCCGCCGTCGAGCCCGCGCGAGCCCACGAGGAAATAGAGCATCTCGGTGCCGACCATCCCGGCGTCGAGGACGTGCGCGCCCTCGGCGACCATGCCCGCGCGGTAGCGCGCGCTGAGCTCGGGCGCCGTGAGGCGCATGTCGCGCCCGAGCCCGATGCGCAGCTCGCCGGGGGCCTTGGCCGCCAAGCCGGCCAGCACGAGCGCGAACGCGCGGCCGATCTGCTCGGCCCCGTCGCCGTCGAGCTGCTCGCCGTGCAGGCCGCGGATGTCGTAGGCCTTGAAGATCTCAGGGGCGACTGCCATCGCCGCGCAGGCTAGCGCCGGCGGCGAGGGACTCAGGTGGTCGCGGGCAGCGGGCCGGGCGTGAACTCGTAGCGGTCGCGGCCGGCGTGCTTGGCGGCGTACATCGCCATGTCGGCACGATCGAGCGCGCTGGTCGGCGTCGGCTCGTCGCCGAAGGGGGTCACGCCGACCGACGCGGTGACGCCGCCGATCTCGCGGATGATGGTGACGATCTTCGCGGCGACGGTGAGCGCCTCCGCCTCGCCCTCGGCGGGGAGCAGGACCGCGAACTCGTCGCCCCCCAGGCGCCCGAGGACGTCGGTCTCGCGCAGGCGGTGCCTCAGCGCCGTGGCGCAGGTGACGATGAGCTCGTCGCCGGCGGCATGGCCGAGGCTGTCGTTGACCGCCTTGAAGCCGTCGAGGTCGAGCACCAGCAGCGCGCCCTGGGCGCCGTAGCGCCGTCCGAGGGCGACGTGCTGGGCCAGGGCCCGATCCATGCCGCGGCGATTGAGCAGGCCGGTGAGCGCGTCGTGATCGGCCAGGTGGCGCAGCTGGTCCTCGAGACCGCGGCGCTCGGTGACGTCCTGGACCTGGAGGAGCACGTGCACGGGGGTGCCCTCGTCGTCGCGGACGATGGTGGCGCGCAGCGAGACCCACACGGGGTGGCCGTCGGCGTGGACGATGCGCAGCTCGGTGGCCATGCCGTCGTCGGCCAGCAGCGAGGCGAAGGCCTCCGCGGCGAGCTCCTCGTCGTCGGGGTGCAGCAGCTCCTCGTGGCGCAGCGCGGACAGCTCCGCGGCCGACCGGCCGGTGATGGAGGCCAGCGCGGCGTTGACGCGCTCGACGCCGCCGTTGACGCCGACGAGCGCCATCCCGATGGGGGCGCGGTCGAAGGCGATCTCGAACCGGCGCTCGGCCTCGCGTCCGGCGCGCTCGGCGAGGCGCTGGTCGGTGACGTCACGCGAGACGAAGACGATCCCCTCGATGCTGCCGTCGTGGGCGCGCACGGGCGCGCTCTGGACGACGATGGTGCGCTTGGAGACGGGCCCGAACGTCTCCACGCTGCCCTCCTGCCCGGCCAGCGCGCTGGTGAAGATCGGTTCGGTGGCAGCGAGCAGCTCGGCGGGAACGATCTCCGACAGGTGGCGGCCGACCATCGCGGCGCCGTCGACGCCGGCGATCTGCAGGTGAGCGCCCTCCAGCAGCAGGCAGCGCAGGTCAAGGTCGAACAGGCCGACAGACGCACCGGGCAGGTGTTGCAGCACGAGCCGGTGACGGCGTTCGCTGTCGCGCAGGGCGTCCTCGGCCGCGCGGCGCGCCGTGCCATGCGTGGCGTGCCGGCGCTCTTGGCGCTCGGCGCGAACCGCCCACGCGGCGGCAGCGGCGAGCGCGAGCACGGCGGGCTTGCGCAGCTTCGAAACGGACGTCACCGCATGATGATCGGCGGGCGCGCCGCGTTCTGCAGCATTCCGGCGCGCCAGCTATGCGACGGCGCGGATGAGCTCGGCGACCGCGTCGGGGTCCGAGAGGAACGGCGAGTGGTCGGTCTGGAGGCGGTGCGTGGTGTCCGCCCGCGCCGCCATGGCCTCCTGCGCGGGCACCGGGATCGCGTTGTCGCGGTCACAGATGACGTAGGTCGAGGGCACGTCGCGCCAGGCGACCGACTGCACGGGCTGCACGAATGACGCGATGCCCTGTGGGCGCAGGCGCGCGGCGGCCGTTGCGGCGACCTCGGGAGAGCACGTGTTGTAGAAGACCTGCTGCGCGCCGGCGACGCTGAGCGTCTGCCCCTCGGCGTCCGCGACCTGCCAGTCGGGCGGCGTGGGACCAGTGATGGTCGACAGCGATTCGCCCTCATCGAGCATGAAGGCCGTGAGGTAGAGCAGGTGGCGCACGCCGGGGACGCCCGCGGCGCCCTCGGTGACGACGACGCCGCCGTAGGAGTGCCCGACGACCACCGTCTCCCCGCCCGTCGCGGCGATCGTCTCGCGCAGGTTGCGCGCGTCGTCGTACATGTCGCCGCCCGCGGCGACGCTCGGCGAGTCGACGGCGACGACCGGGATGCCGTCCGCGCGCAGCCGGGCGGCAACCTCGTCCCAGGACCAGGCTCCATGCCAGGCGCCGTGGACGAGCACGACAGTGGCGCGATCGGCCATGGCGGGCATCCTACGTTCGATGGCTGGGTGGACGGTCGCGCCGCTAGCATCGAAGTCATGGCCGGTCATTCCAAGTGGGCGGGGATCAAGCACAAGAAGGCGATCGTCGACGCGCGCCGCGGCAAGCTGTTCACCAAGCTCGCGCGCGCCATCACGGTGGCCGCCAAGGAGGGCGGAGGCGACCCGGAGGGCAATCCGGCGCTCGGGCTGGCCGTCCAGAAGGCCAAGGACGCCTCGATGCCCAAGGACAACATCGAGCGCGCGATCGCCAAGGGCACCGGCGAGGGCGCCGATGCCGAGGCGCTGGAGTCCGTCCTCTACGAGGGCTACGGGCCGGGCGGGGTCGCGCTGCTGGTCGAGGCGACCACCGACAACCGCAACCGCACCGGCGCGGACATCCGTCACCTCTTCACCAAGGCCGGTGGCAACCTCGGCGAGCCCGGCTCGGTGGCCTACCTCTTCGACAAGCGCGGAGTGATCGTGATCGACGCCGCCCGCTACGCCGAGGACGACCTGCTGCCCGCCGTCGAGGCCGGTGCGCTCGACGTCGCCGTCGACGATGACGTCTTCGAGGTCCTGACCGAGCCCGGGGACCTCACCGCCGTCCGCGCGGCGCTGGAGCAGGCCGGCGTCGAGCTCGAGTCCTCCGAGCTGTCGCAGCACCCCAAGACGCGCGTCCCCATCGACGAGGACGTCGCGACCAAGCTCATGCGGCTCATCGACGCGTTGGAGGACAACGACGACGTCGACGACGTGCACGCCAACTTCGACGTCGACGCGGCAGTGCTCGAACGTGTGGCCGGGTAATTGGAGCCCGTGACGGACGAGCGGTACGCTCGCGGCGCAATGCCGTCGGGAGCGGTCCAGCGGAGACTGCCTGCGTCACTGCGGGAGCACAGCGCCTTCCGGCTCCTCTTCTGGGGCCAGGCGCTGTCGATCATCGGCGATCGGATCACGCCGGTGGCGATCGCCTTCGCGGTGCTGGGCCTGGGGTCGGCCACCGACCTCGGCCTCGTGCTGGCCGCCGGCGGGATCCCGTTCGCGCTGTTCGCCGTGGCCGGGGGCGTGTGGTCGGACCATGTCGGACGGCGCCGGCTCATGATCGCCTCCGACGTCGTTCGGGTGTTCGCCCAGGCCGCGACGGCGCTGCTGCTGCTCACGGGCTCCGCCGAGGTGTGGATGCTCGCGGTGTTGGCCTTCGTCTACGGCACCGCGGCCGCCGTGTTCATGCCCGCGCTGATGGGCCTCATCCCGCAGACGGTGAGCCCCACGCGCCTGCAGGAGGCCAACGCGCTGCTGGCCCTGACGCGCAGCATCGCCAGCGTGGCCGGACCGGCGATCGCCGGGGTACTGGTCGTGGCCGCCGGCTCGGGCGAGGCGATCGCCGTCGATGCCGCGACGTTCGCGTTCAGCGCGCTGTGCCTGGCCCGCATGCGGCTGAGCGCCGACCCGGCCGGCGCCGTCGGCACCGCGGAGCCCGAGCGCTTCCTCGCCGGGCTGCGCGCGGGCTGGCACGAGGTCCGCTCACGCGCGTGGCTGCGCTGGGGCCTGATCGCGATGAGCGTCTACCACGTCTTCGTCCTGCCGGCCGTCTTCGTGCTCGGCCCGGCGCTCGCCGCGCGCGAGCTCGACGGCGCATCGAGCTGGGCCACGATCGTCGCGTGCTTCGGGATCGGCGGCGTCCTGGGCAACGTGGTGGCGATGCGCATTCCCGTGCGCCGCCCGGTCTTCATCGCCGCGCTGGCGCTGGTGGGTGCCAGCACGCAGGCCGCGATCATCGGCTGCGGCCTGGGGACGGTCGGCATCGCCGCGCTGGAGCTGCTGGCCGGCATCTGCGTCGCGCTCTTCTTCACGCTCTGGGACCTCAGCATCCAGGAGCAGATCCCGCGCCATGCGGTGTCGCGCGTCAGCGCCTACGACTTCAGCGTCTCGATGGGCCTCATGCCGCTGGGGATGGCGATGTGCGGGCCGATCGCCGACGCCGTCGGCCTGCAGGAGACGCTGCTCGGGATGAGCGCGATCGGACTGGCCGGGGCGCTCGGCTGGCTCGCGCAGCCGTCCGTCCGCTCGCTGCGCCGCCCGTGGACCAGCGCACCCGGCGACCCGGGCGCGCCTTTCGAGTCCGAGCTCGCGGCGCCCACCGCGACGGTCGGCGCGGGCGGGCGCGAGCCGGGCCCCTAAGCGGCCTGGGCGTCCTCGTCGCGGACCAGGCGGCGGGCGCGATACAGCCGCACCGGCCCGTCGACGCCCTTCAGCGAGCGCGCGCCCGCCGGCGACCAGCGGTAGTCCTCGCTCGCCGCGTCGCGCACCTCGCGGGTGGCGAGCACGCTGCCCGGTCGGGCGATCGCCGTGACGCGGCTGGCCAGGTTGACCGGCCGTCCGTACCAGTCGCCCGCGCGGCTGAGCGCCGGGCCGGCGGCCATCCCGACGCGCAGCTGCGGGAAGTCGTCGCCCTCGGCCGCGGCGGCGTCGACGAGGTCGAGCGCGAGCTCCAGCAGTCCCCGCGCGTCAGGGCCCACGAGCATGGCGGCATCGCCGATCGTCTTGACCAGGCGCACATCGCCGCGCAGGCGCTCGGCGGTGAGCTCGACGAGGCGATGGGCGACGCGGCCGAGCTCGTCCGGTGCGACCTGCTCGCCCAGGCGGGTGAAGCCGACGAGGTCGGCGAAGCACACCGCGACGTCGCGCGCGCCGGGCAGGGCGCCGGCCTGGCGCTCGGCGGCGTTGATGGCCTCGGTGCGCACGGACTGGCGCAGGTGCAGGCGGGCCATGTACTCGAGCATCGGGCCGATCATCGGCATGAAGCCGGCGACGCGGTCGGCGTAGCGGCGCGTCAGCTCGGCCTCGCTCAGGCCGGGCTCGAGCACGAGCTCGAGCGCCGCGGTACGTAGCGCCTCGGCCGTCTGGGCCATCCCGCGCCCCATCACGCGCACGACCGTGAGCTGCTGCTCCTCGCCGATCCCGGCCTCCAGGAACGAGCGGGCGATCCGGGCCGCTTCGACATCGGTGTCCGAGCACACGACGGCGTCGATGTCCGGCACCGGCACCCCCTGCGCGCGGCGCAGGGCCATCAGGAACTCGGGCGCCACGCCGACGCGCTCGCCGACCTCGCGCGTCGAGTAGCGCGGCTGGCCACCCATGGCGCGCTCGGCGCCGACGAACAGCAGGCGCCCGTCGCGGCTGGCGGCGTGCAGATCGGCGAGCTCGACGCCCTCGGCGGCGAGCTGCTCGAGGAGCTCCAGGCGCGCCTCGCGCGCGCTGCCCTCGAGTCCGTCGAGCAGGCCTTCGGCGGCGAAGTCGGTCCCCACAGGTCGCAAGCTTAGGGCGCCGCGAGGGGGTCGTCCGCGTGGCGCTTGCGGCGCTGCTTGCGCTTACAGCATCACCGAGGGGAGGGAGTGCCCCGCCGCGCCCGGCCGGGCCGCCCCGGCGCTAGCGTGGTCGATTGGTGTTGCAGGACGAGCAGTTATCGCAGCGCTGTCCTGGATTGTATGGCCAGGAGCCGACACAACGTCAGGACAGTCCGGGGTAGCTCACCGCCCCGCAGCACCACCGACGCAAGCGGAGGACCGGCCCCTCAGCGCGACGTCGCGAAACGCGGCTCGCCGTCGCCGCGCCCGAGGTGGCTCACGAGCGTGGCGACGATCCGCGGGTCGAACTGCGTGCCCGCGCAGCGCACGAGCTCCGCGACGGCGTGCTCGTGGGCCATCGCGGCGCGGTAGGGACGGTCGGAGGTCATCGCGTGATAGGCGTCGCAGGCGAGGATGATGCGGCTGCCCAGGGGGATCGCCTGCCCCGCGAGGCCGTCGGGGTAGCCCGAGCCGTCGAAGCGCTCGTGCTCGTGGCGCACGATGCGCGCGACGCTGCCCATGCCCGGGATGGCGGTCAGGATGCGCTCGCCGATGACCGGGTGCTCGCGCATGACGTCCCACTCCGCGCGGCCCAGTGGGCCGGCCTTGTGCAGGATGCGGTCGGGCATGCCGACCTTGCCGATGTCGTGCAGCAGGGCGGCGTGGCCGATGCGCTCCACCTCGGCCTCGTCGAGTCCGAGCGCGCCGGCGACGGTCTTGGCCATGTCGACGACGACCGCGGAGTGCTCGCCGGTGTAGCGGTCGCGCTCGACCAGCGCGGTGGCCAGCGCCTCGATGACGTGCGCCTGCGCGCGAAAGGGGTTGACGCCACCGCCGGCCGGGCGCGCCGAGGCGCGGGCGCCGCCGTCGGCCCGTGCGCGGTCCAGCCGGCGGCCCGCGGCCGCCAGCAGCCGCTCGATCGTGGTGCCGAAGCGATGCGTGGCGACGCCGGCGGACACGGTGATGAATCCCGCGCGCGGGATGTCGGTGCCCTCGAGCTGGGCGATGAGCCGCTCGCAGCAGGTGCGTGCCCCGCTCACCGGCGTGCCGGGCATGAGGACGGCGAGCTCGTCGGCACCGGTGCGCCCGATCACGTCGGACGCGCGCGTGAGGCCCTTCAGGCGCTCGGCGACGGCCTGCAGCGCCGCGTCGCCTGCCTCGGGGCCGCGGCGGGCGTTGAGCGAGCGGAAGTCGTCGATGTCCACGATCGCGAGCGAGGCGGGCTGCTCGGCGCGTGCGGCGTGCGTGAGGACGGCGTCGGCGTCGCCGCAGAACGCCTCCAGGGTCAGCAGACCCGTGCAGGCATCGGTGCGGGCGCGGTCGGCGAGCTGGGCCTCGAGGCCGGCGAGCCGGGCGCGGGCATCGGCCAGCGCGCGGCGCAGCTCATGACGGTCACCCCACAGCAGCACGACAGCGTCATCGGCCGCCTTTAGCCGAATGTTGAGGGGGTGGACACATGATCGGGTCCCTGACATCGCGGGCGGACGGGCCGCAGGGAGGCGTCCGGCCCGCCACGGAGAATCACGGTCCGATGGTGGTCCTCGGCATCGATCCCGGTCTCGCGAATTGCGGCTTTGGCGTCGTCGTTCGGCGTAGCCATCGGCTCGTCGCCACCGACGGCGGGGTCATCGCCACCGCCGCGGGCCTGGCCCCCGAGCGCCGGCTGACCACGCTCTACGCGCGTCTGAGCGACCTCATCGAGGAGCACCGGCCCGACGCCGTCGCACTTGAAGCACTGTATTTCGGTCAGAACGTCCGCACGGCGTTCGCGGTCGGCCAGGCGCGGGGCGTCGTCCTCCTCGCCGCCGGCCAGCACGGCATCGACTGCATCGACTACACCCCCCAGCAGGTCAAGGGCGCGGTCTGCGGAGCCGGCCGCGCCGACAAGGGACAGGTGGCGCGGATGGTGCAGACGCTGCTGTCGCTGCCGCAGCTGCCGCGGCCCGACCACGCCGCCGACGCGCTCGCCGTCGCCATCTGCCATGCCAACCACGCGCCGTTCGCGGCGGCGGTCGCCGGGTGATCGCGCTCGTCGCCGGCGAGGTCGCGGTCCGCCGCCCCGATCACGTGGTGGTCGAGACCGCGGGCGGGGTCGGCTACCGCCTGGCCGTCTCGGCGGAGACCTTGCGCCAGGTGCCGGGCGTGGGCCGCGCCGTCTCGCTGCACACCCACCTGGTGGTGCGCGACGACGCGCTGGCCCTCTACGGGTTCGCCACCGAGGAGGAGCGCGATCTCTTCCTGGCGCTCATCGGCGTGCAGTCGGTGGGGCCGAAGGTGGCGCTCGCCGTGCTCAGCGGCGGGACCCCGCGCGAGCTGGTGGCCGCGCTGGTGGCCGGCGACGTCGCCCGCCTGCAGGCCGTGCCGGGCATCGGCAAGCGCACGGCCGAGCGGATCGTCGTCGAGCTGCGTGAGAAGGTCGGCGTGCCCAACGACCTCGGGGCGCCGATCACGGTGACGCGCGGCGACGATCCGCGCCACCTCGCCCGCGACGGCCTGCTCGAGCTCGGCTTTCAGCCGGCCGAGGCGCAGGCCCTGCTGGAGGCGGCCGAGGGCGAGACGGCCGAGGAGCTGCTGGCCAGCGCGCTGCGCGGAGCGCGCCAATGAGCCTCGAGCGCATCCACACCCCCGGCGCGCTGGACGACGAGGACGAGCTCGACCGCTCGCTGCGCCCGCGCAGCCTGGAGGAGTTCATCGGCCAGGACGCGATGCGCGAGCAGCTGCAGGTCTCCATCGAGGCGGCCCGCCAGCGCGGCGAGGCGCTCGACCACGTGCTGCTCGCCGGCCCGCCGGGCCTGGGCAAGACCTCGCTCGCGCAGATCATCGCGACCGAGCTCGAGGTGCCCTTCGTCCAGACGGCGGGCCCGGCGCTGGAGCGCAAGGGCGACATCGCGGCGCTGCTCAGCGCCCTGGAGCCGCGCGCGGTCTTCTTCGTCGACGAGGTCCACCGCCTCAACCGGGCGCTGGAGGAGACCTTCTACCCGGCGATGGAGGACCGGCGCCTGCCGATCACCATCGGCCAGGGCGCCGGAGCCCGGGTCGTCACCCTCGACCTGCCGCCCTTCACCCTGATCGGCGCCACCACCCGCGCCGGGTTGCTGACCACGCCGCTACGCGACCGCTTCGGCATCCAGCACCGCTTCGAGCCCTACGGGGTCGAGGACCTCGCGCGCATCGTGCGCCGCTCGGCCACGATCCTCGACGTCGCCCTCGACGACGGCGGCGCGTGGGCCATCGCCGCGCGCTCGCGCGGCACGCCGCGCGTGGCCAACCGCCTGCTCAAACGGGTGCGCGACTGGGCGGAGGTGCGCGGGACCGGCGTCGTCGACGACGCGGCCGCCGACTCAGCGCTCGCCATGCTCGAGGTCGACGAGCTCGGCCTGGACCGCCTCGACCGCGAGATCCTCACGACGATCTGCGCGCAGTTCGCCGGTGGGCCCGTCGGCCTGTCGACGCTGGCCATCGCCGTCAACGAGGAGGCCGACACCCTCGAGGACGTCTATGAGCCCTACCTGCTCCAGCGCGGGCTCATCCAGCGCACGCCGCGCGGCCGCGCGGCCACCCGCCGCGCCTACGAGCACCTCGGGCTGGAGCCGCCGCGCGAGGCGGCGCTCTTCTAAACCGCGAGCGCGAGCCGGCGCCCGCCGGCCCGGAAGAGCACCCAGGTGACGACCGTCGCGAGGACCAGGGCGAGGGTGAGCTGCGCCGAGAGCGAGAGGGCCAGCGTCGCCGCCACGAGGATCGTCACCGGCCACGTGCCCCCGAGGTGACCCCCAGCAGCGTCCCGACCCGCTGGCGCAGCCAGGGATCGATGGCCCGGTAGAAGGCCGGCGCCCACGCGAGCGCTGCCACGAGGTACACCCTCGTGCTCGAAGCTACGCGCAGGGCCGCGCGCCGAGCGGCAGGAACGTGCGCTTCTTGGGGGTCAGCTCGAGGCCGGTCGGGCTCGCGGTCAGGGGGACGACCTTGCCGTTGGCGGTCACGCGGGTGCTGGGACCGAGGCCGACGTTGAGGCGCACCACGCGCCCGCGGAAGGTGCGCGCGCCGCTCAGCGTGCCGTTGAAGAGCTCCTTGCCGTCGCCCTCGACGCACAGGAAGGTCGCCCGGCTGGCCGTCAGGCGCACGGTGACGCGCCGCTTGGCCGCCGCCCGGGCCTTGGCCTTGTCGCGCCTCGCCTTGGCCTTCCGTGCCTTGGCGCGCTGCGCGCGGGCGCGGCGCTCGCGAAGGCGCTTGGCCCGGCGCCGCTCGGCGGCCGTGGGGGGTGCCGGCGTCGTGGCCGTCGACGTCGTCTCCTGCGTCACGGTGTTCGTCGCCGTCGCGGGGGCGGTCGTCGTGCCCGCGGGGAGGTCGGCCGCGGTGTTGTCGTCGCCGAGGTCGACCTGCGTGGCCAGGGCGATCGCGGCGGCGAAGAGCGCGACGAGCGCGAGCACGCCGACCAGCAGCGCGCGGCGCCGGCGGACGTGACGCACCTCGAGCACGACCCGCTCGCCCGGCATCGCCTCGAGCAGGTCGGGCACCGTCGCCACGCCGGCGAGGGCGAGGGCCCGGGCCGCGCGACGGCGCGCGTCCGCGGTGGGCTCGTCCTCGCCGAAGGCCGCGACGAGCTGCTCGAGGGTCGGCTGGCGGTCGGCCGGGCCGCCGCGGCCGCGGACCGCCCGCGCTATGCGGTCGGCGACTTCGAGGTCGCGGACGGGGACGGGCTCGGGCTCGGGCATGGATGTCGCGGGCGCCGGAAGGATGGCCCCGCCTGCGGTGTCTTAGCAGGCGACCGGGACGGCAGGGCCGCCCACGTTCTACCCTTGTGCAAGCGCATGGCCCATCTGTTCATCTGTCCGAACTGCGGACACCGCACCACCGAGACCGATCGCACCGCAGGCTTTCGCCGTCAGGCGAAGAGCTGCTCGCGCTGCGGCTTCGGCTTTCTCTTCGAGTTGCTCGACGACTATTACCCGGCGCCCGACGCCGCTTTCTTCGTCTGCGACGCCGAGGGACGGGTCATCGGCTGCGGCCGCGGCTCGTTCGAGCTGACCGGCCTCGACGACGAGCGGGTCATCGGCCGGCAGGTGCGCGACGTCCTCGGCCTGCGCTTCGACAACGCCGACGATCCGGTCGGGACCGTGCTGGAGTGGGGGGTGCGCGCGCTCAACAAGCCCGTGGAGGTCAACGCCGAGGGCGATCTGCCCGCCCGCGCGACGGCCGACCTCTTTCCCGCCTACGATGACGACGGCGGCATGCTGCTGGTCCTCACTCCGGCCAAGTAGCCGCCCGCCGCTATGACTGACCGCCGTCGCAACCTTTTCGTTCTGCTCCTCGTCGCTGGCCTGCTGGTGGCGTCGCTGGCGGTCATCGCGACCAAGCCGACGAGGCTCGGCCTCGACCTCAAGGGCGGCGTCTCGCTCATCTACCAGGCCAAGCCGACCAAGCAGTCGGCGGTCACCGGCGACGCCATCGACCGCTCGCTGGACATCATGCGCAAGCGCGTCGACCAGATCGGCGTCGCGGAGCCCAGCCTGCAGCGCTCGGGCGCCGACCAGATCGACGTCTCGCTGCCCGACGTCAAGAACGCCGACGAGGCGGCCTCGCAGGTCGGCACCACCGCCCAGATGTGGTTCTACGACTGGGAGGGCAGCGTCCTCGGGCCGAGCTGCAAGCCCGAGCCGCAGAACCCGAACGTGACCGGCGGGCAGGCGGCCGGCGATGCGAGCATCCCGCCGGCGCTGTCGCTCTTCGACGCCGTCACCCGCGGCGCGAAGTGCCCGCGCACGAACACCGGCAAGGAATCGTCGGGCGACAAGTTCTACCTGGTCGACAAGGAGCGCAAGCGCGTCCTCGCCGGCCCCGACGAGTCCCGGCGCGACCTGCAGAAGGAGGCCCTGAACAAGAAGGTCCCCTTCGACGCCAAGCAGGTCGTCAAGGTGCCACAGGGCGTCGTCCTCGTCCGCGCCGAGCAGACGGACCCCAAGGCCAAGCCGCCGCCGGCCTGGTACGTGCTCAAGGACCAGCCGATCCTCGGCGGCACCGACATCAAGAACCCCGAGCAGGGCAACGACAACGGCCCGGGCGAGAGCGGCCAGCCGAATGTCACCTTCGACTTCACGGGCAAGGGCCCGGGCGTGTGGTCGAAGTTCACGCGCAAGCTCGCCGAGCGCGGGCAGGAGTCCGCGCTCACGGTGGGCGACGCCAACTCCAACCAGCACTTCGCCATCACGCTGGACAACGAGCTCATCTCGGTCCCGCAGATCGACTGGCACCAGTACCCCACCGGCCTGGGCGGCGGTGGGGGCTCGCGGATCTCGGGCGGGTTCACGATCGAGTCGGCCCAGCGGCTGGCCAACCTCCTCAAGACGGGCGCCCTGCCGATCAAGCTCGAGCTCATCTCGGCGTCGCAGGTGTCGGCCACGCTGGGCAAGCAGGCGCTCAACCAGGGGCTCATCGCCGGCGTCGTGGGCTTCATCATCGTCGCGCTCTTCCTGCTCATCTTCTATCGCGTGCTCGGCGTCATCGCGGTCGGCGCCCTTCTCGTCTACGCGATCTTCTTCTACGCGCTCATCAAGCTGGTGCCGATCACGATGACCCTGCCGGGCATCGCGGGCCTCATCCTCACCATCGGCGTGGCGGCGGACGCGAACATCGTGATCTTCGAACGCGTCAAGGAGGAGCTGCGCGGCGGCAGATCGATCCCGGCCGCCATCGCGACGGGCTACAAACGCGGCCTGTCGGCGATCGTCGACGCCAACGTCGTGACCTTCATGGTCGCGTTCATCCTCTTCCTGCTGGCCACCGCCGGCGTCAAGGGCTTCGCCTTCACGCTGGGCGTCGGCACGCTGGTCTCCTTCTTCACCGCCGTCCTCCTGACGCAGGCGGTCCTCGGCGCGATGGGGCGCTCGCGGCTGATCCACAGCCCGGCCGCGCTGGGCGTCGGCAAGCACCGCGAGCGGCGCAAGTTCGACTACATGGGCGCCTCGAAGTGGTTCTTCTCGATGTCGGGCGTCATCCTGCTCATCGGCGCCCTGGCCATCGGGGGCAAGGGCCTGAACTTCGGCATCGACTTCGAGTCGGGCACGCGCGTCAAGACCGAGCTCAACCGCGCGGCCGACGAGAACGCCGTGCGCGACGCGATCGCGCCGAGCGGCTTCGCGGACGCCGAGGTCCAGCGCATCAGCGGTCAGGGCGCAGGCAAGAACGCCTTCCAGATCTCGACCTCCACGCTGACCCAGAACCAGCGCGACAACATCCAGGAGGACCTCCAGCAGAAGTTCGGCGTGAAGTCCTTCGACTACGACACGATCGGGCCGACCTTCGGCCAGACCGTCGCCAAGAGCGCGGTGATCGCGATCATCGCCTCGCTGCTGGTCATCTCGCTCTACATCGCGCTGCGCTTCGAGTGGAAGTACGCGGTACCGGTGCTCATCGCGTTGATGCACGACCTGCTGATCACCGCGGGCGTGTACTCGCTGCTCGGCCGGGAGGTGACGACGTCGACGGTCGCGGCGCTGCTGACCATCCTCGGTTACTCGCTGTACGACACGATCATCGTGTTCGACCGCGTGCGCGAGAACGTCCCGCGCATGCCGCGCGCCGCCTTCACGCAGATCGTCAACCGCTCCATGAGCGAGGTCCTGACCCGCTCGCTGGCGACGTCGTTCTGCACCGCGCTGCCGATCGCCGCGCTGCTGTTCTTCGGCGGCGACACGCTGAAGGACTTCGCCTTCGCGCTGCTGGTCGGCGTCATCTCGGGCACCTACTCGTCGATCTTCATCGCCTCGCCCGTGCTCACGCACTGGAAGGAGCGCGAGTCCGTCTACATGCGCCGTCGCCGGCGCATCGCGGAGGAGAACGGCGGCGTCGTGCCCGCCTACGCGGTGGCCGTCGGCGGGCAGCCGATCGACGTCGCCCCGAGTGACAAGCAGCGCGGCGCCCGGCGGATCACGCAGCCCGAGGACCCGGCGCAGGGCGTCTCGAAGGCCGAGTTCGACGAGATGGTGCGCGACCTGCACGTCGACGCGCCGCCGACCGCCACCGTCGAACGCGACCCCACCGCCGATCTCGCTCCCGAGGACCTCGTCCTCAAGGACGACAAGCCCAAGACCCCCAAGCCCAAGCGCCCGCGCAACAAGCGCCACGGGAGGTCGCGTTAGCCATGGCCATGCTCGCCTGGATCATGATGGGCCTGGCCATCTGGCACTTCACGATCTTCCTGCCCGACCGCTTCTGGGGCGGGATCGTCGGCGCCTTTCTCGGCGCGCTCATCGGTGCGGCGCTGTTCGGGTTCATCGTCAACGGATTCACCGTGCCCGGTCAGGACGAGACGCACGTGCTGCAAGCGCTCGAGGCGATCCCGGGCACGCTGATCGGGATCGGGTTCGTCTACTTCCAGGGCATACGCAAGGGCTACGAGGCGATCGAGCTGTAGGGCGGGCGCCGAGCGATGCAGCACGCGGTGAGCATCGTGACGACGAGCGCGGCGCCCACCGCGGTGGTCAAGGAGACCACGACCTGGGAGCGCTATCCCACGTTGTGGCGCGAGCTGCTGGATGAGGTGTGGAGCTTCGTGCGCGCCGCCGAGCTTCAGGCGGGTCGCAACGTGATGCTCTACGCCGACGACGTGCCCAGCGTCGAGGTCGGCGTGGAGATGGGGGAGCCCTTCGCGCCCGGCGCCCGCGTGGTCGCATCGACGCTGCCGGCGGGCCGGGCCGCGACGACCGCGCACCGCGGCCAGCCCACGCTCGAGGGGCTCGCCGCGGCCCACGCCGCGGTCATCGAATGGTGCGAAGCCAACGGCCACGCCCGCACCGGCGTCCGCTGGGAGGTCTACGACCACTGGCGCGACGACCCCGCCACGTTCGAGACCGCCGTGTTCTGGCTGCTGGCGCCGTGACGCGCGTCGGTGTCTAGCGAGCTGCGTGGGTCGACGTACAGGTCGTCGATCTGACCAGCGACCGCAGACGAGCAGTTCAGCCTGGCCCGCCGTCGAGCCGCTCGGCGAGTTCGACGATCAGGCCCTCGGGTCCGCGGATGTAGCAGAGCAGGAACATGTTCTCGAAGTCGACGATCTCCCCGACCGTTTCCCAGCCGGCCTCGCGGACGCGGTCGACGACGCCACGCACGTCGTCGACCTTGAAGGCGATGTGCCGGAGCCCCGGACGGTTCGCGGCCGGCGCCGGCTCTTGAGCGCCGGCGGAAGGCGAGTGGAAGCGCACCACCTCGAACATGTCGCTGCCGTCGGGGCCGCGAGCCATCACGACCTCGACCGTCACGTTCTCAAGACCGATGATCCGATCGATCCACGTGCCGCTGAGCACCCCGGGCTCGCCGCAGTCGAAGCCGAGCAGCGCAAGAAACCGCACTGTCTCATCGAGGTCCTCGACGACGAGGCCGACGTGGACGAAGTCGGTGACGCCGGGGCGATGGCTGTCCATCGAAGTCAGGCGACTCCTTGCTCAGGGCCGCAACGTGATCTGGATGTCCGTCGTCGTCGCATTGACGTCGGTGACAAGGGCGGACCCGCGCGCGCCGTCGTAGGCGCCGGTGCCGCCGGTGACCGTGAACGGGGTCTTGTTGGCCGGCCCGCTCAAGCTCACCAAGCCCTGGGCGCTCAGCGTGCCCTTGGCCAGTCGCTCCTGGATGTTGCACAGCGCCTGGGTCGTGCCGATGACGGTGCAGACCCCACGACCGATGCCGGTGTCATCCCCGGTGACCGCACTGCCGAAGCCGAAGCGATCGCCCTGGCGCGGCTTGCGGTCGGGAGCAAAGCCGACGGACTTCTGGTCCTTCTCCACAAGGTGCAACGACGTCGTCGCGGGACCCTGGGCCGACCCAGAGGTCGCGATCACCGCGACGGTCGCGATGCAGGCAACACTGGCGGTGAGCGCGACGGCAATGCGGCTCATGAGGACTCCTCCGGTTTGGGGCTATGACAGCGCCTCGGCGACGCATGCCGACCCTAACCCGGCCGCGCGAACGAAGAAGACGATGGCGTGGAGGCGCTCGGGGTTCTAGCGTGCGGGGCGGTTGGCCGCCCGAGCGCGTACGGACTGGACGGCGATGACGGCGACGACGATGGCGAGCGTGGCCCACAGCGAGTAGTGCGCGATGGCGTCGGTGACGTCGACGGCGCGCTGCCCGAGTTCGTAGCCGAGCGTGGCGAGCAGGCTGGTCCACAGCAGGGTGCCGGCCACGTCGAGCACGAGGAAGGTCGCCAAGCGCATGCCGCCGTCGCCGACGGCCGCGTAGATGAGCGGCGAGGGGACCGGGAGCACGGGGGCGAGCACGACAGCCAAGGGGCCGAAGCGGCGCTCCAACGTGTGCAGCCGCGCCAGACGGCGCTTGGCTCTTGGCGTCGTCGCGGCCGAGCAGCCAGACGAAGACGCGGTCGCCCCAGCGCCTGCCCGCCCACCAGAACAGCCAGTCGAACATCATCACGCTCGGAACCCCGAGCAGCACCGCCAGCGCGAATGACGTCTGACCGACGCTGGCGCGCGCGCCCATGTTGACGATGGAGGCGGTGGAGCCGCGCAGCAGCTCCAGCAGGGCTGGATGCGAGGCGCCAAGCAGCGGGAACAGCGGCAGCAGCACGAGGCCGTAGAGCCCCGAGATCGCGATGCCGGCGACGATGATGCGGTCGGCGCGCTGCATGGGGCCGTCCCACGGTGTCGGCAGGGCGCGACGCTGAGAATGGTCCCGAGCGCCGTCTGGCGGCTCCGGCTCGAGGAGGGGCTGCTCGGTCACGGCTGGGGAGTCGTCACGGCGACGAAGTCGGCTCGATTCCGATCACGATAGAGCGGTGCCGCGCGCGCCCGTGCGGTTGGCCACCCGGGCGCGCCGCTCAGGAGTCGCGCGTGAACGCGTCCGCCAGCACCAGCGCGAGCGCGGCAGCGACGAACGCAGCGATGCTGACGATGCCAGTGGCGGAACGCCGACGCGTAGTCGCCGCGCGATGCACGCGAGCTGGGTGTCAGTCCAAGCTGCAGGGTCGGCCGCGACGCTGGGCCGCCGGCCGCATGGCGGACCGGCCCGCATCAGCCGCAGGCTCGGGCGGCTCAACCCGGGAAGTCCGAGAGGGAGTTCATCACCGCGAAGAAGGCGGCGTTGAGGACGGCGCCGACGACGGCCCACGATCCCAGCACCCGCACCCACGGGTTCGGGATGCGGTGGCGCAGCATCCACTGCAGCAGGATGGCGAGGACCAGGGTCGGCGGCGAGAAGAGGACCACTATCGCAAGGGGCTCCCAGAAGAGCGGCATCACTCGCGTCATCGGCTCCAGGGTGATCGGCCGTGAGCGAGAGCTGGCCCGGCAGGCGATGCAGGCCGAGGTCCGGGATGAGAGGATCGGCCCCGGTTTGGAGCTCGCTGTTCACTTGCCGCTCATGGAGTTCGGGGCGGAGGGGCAGTCACTGGCGCGTCTTACACGCGCAGTCGACGCCGCGCGGGAGTGCGGCTTTGCCGCCGTCTCCGCCAACGACCACTTCCTGTTTCAGGCGCCGTGGCTGGACGGCCCGACGGCTCTGGCCGCCGTCGTCGAGCGATCGGGCGCCATGGAGCTGGCCACAACGGTCGCGCTTGTCGCGCTTCGCGGCCCCGTGCCCCTGGCCAAGGCGCTCGCCGCGCTGGACGTGCTGTCGGATGGGCGCGTCATCGCCGGGGTCGGCCCCGGCTCGTCGCAGCGTGACTTCGACGCTGTCGGCGTGCCCTACGAGGAGCGCTGGCAGCGATTCGATGAAGCTGTCGCCATCCTGCGGTCGCTCCTGCGGGGCGAGCCGCCACCGCAGACCCGTCAGCACTACCCCCTGCCTGACTCGCAGCTGGCGCCGGCTGCGCGCCGGCCCGGCGGCATCCCGCTCTGGATCGGGAGCTGGGGCTCGAAGGCCGGGCTTCGACGCGTCGCGCGGCTCGGCGACGGGTGGCTTGCGTCCGCCTACAACACGACCCCCGAGGGCTTCGGCGCCGCGAAGCAGTCGTTGTCCGAACAGCTTCAGGCCCATGGCAAGGATCCCGATCGCTTCCGCAACGCGCTCGCAACGATGTGGACCTGGATCACCGAAGACGCCCACGACGCAGAGCGCGTACTGCGCGAGGTTCTGGCCCCGCTCCTCAGGCGCGATCCAGACGCCCTGCGCGATCAGCTCTGCATCGGACCGGCAGAGAAGTGCGCGGAACTGCTCTCACGCTACGCGCAGGCAGGCTGTGAGCGAGTACATCTCTGGCCGCTTGGCGACGAGCCTCGCCAGATCGAGCTCGCGGCGACGGCTGTGCTTCCAGCCGTCAGGGCGTGAGGCAGCACCAGCACCCGGAGCGTCGCAACCTCAGGCTGCCCGCCGAGCCGGCTGGTAAGGATGATCGACTTCCATCGGCAGGTTCGGGGAGTACCCGTGGGCGAGGCTCGCGGTGACCGGTCGCAGATCGCTGTCACGCGCGTGCGCGACCTGACGCGAGGCGCCGCTGGTTGCCGCGAGCGCAGGCAATGCGGCGAGTTCCCACTCGCAGCCGAGCCGCTTGGCGTGACGGTGGCAGGCGACGAGGATCCGCTCGAGCTGTGCGATCGCCGGGATGCGCTGACCGCGGTCGCCATCGATGAGCAGGGCCTCGATGCCGTCTCGCGCGGCGAGGAAGCGGTTTTCTGCGATGAGTTCGGTGTCCGGCAACTCCCGCCCTGGGCGGTCGGGGCGCTGGAGCTCGAGACGCGCGAGCGACTGGACGAGCGCCGCGAGGGCGCCCACGTCTTCGACCGTCGTCTGCGCGTCCATGACGCGGACCTCGACGGTGCCGAGCCGCGGCTGCAGGCGGGCGTCCCACCACAGCAGCGAGGGATCGGCGATGGCGCCCGACCGCACGAGCCCGTCGACGGTCCGGACCCAGTCGGAGTAGCCGTGAAAGCTGCGCGGTACGCCCGTGCGCGGGAACGCGTCAAAGAGGGTCGTGCGGGTTGAGGCGAAGCCCGTGGCCCTGCCCTGCCAGAACGGAGAGTTGGCCGACAAGGCGAGCAGCAGCGGCAGGTGCGCGCGAAGGCGGTTCAGCAGTCGTACCGCCGCGCGTGGCGTCGCGACCGCGACATGGACATGCGTCGCGAGGGTCGGCTCGCGCCGCGCGAGCACGCGCATCGACTCGTCGATGTGGTGGTAGCGCGGATGAGATGAGACGACGGTCTCGCTCCACGTCGCCGACGGATGCATGCCGGCGACGGCGGCGCGCAGCCCTTGGCCGGCCAGCGCACGTGACATCCGCCGCCGAAGCTCCGCGAGCTCGGCCACCGCGTCCGGCACTCGACGGTGCACCCCGGTGGTGACCTCCATCACGGCCGCATGCGTCTCCGGCGTCACGCGTGCGCGCAGATCGCGCGGCAGGTTTGCGATCACCTCGTCCGAGCGGAAGGCCAGCGACCAGTCGCGAGGATCGAGGAGCATGAACTCCTCCTCGATCCCGATCGTGAGCTCGTCGGACGACGAGCCGGCCCGCCACGCCGCCCACGCGGGGAGATCGGCGTGCCCGCGCGCGCTCCCTGCTCTCGTCACGCGCTTGGCTGACGTTCGCGCGCGATATAGATGTCGACGGGCGTCATGGCCCGAGGATCGCGGCTGGAAAGACCCCTGTAAATGAGGACGCAACCCTGAGATTTGCGCCCGGCGGCGACTAAGGGGCACGCGAGGCAGATCGGCGCCCACGTTCACTCGGTGCGACGAGCGCGTCGGTGCGTGCGGTCTGCCGGCGCCGCAGCACACGCGTGCACCCAATCCAGCAGTTCTCCGTAGGATCGGATTCGGGGATCGACTGTCGCGATCGCGAGAGTGCTCGGTCACGGTCCGCTTGTGGCGTAGCAACAGTGCAGCCGTAAAACGAACGCCGTCAGGACGAGAGGACATGACGAAGAGCGCAGGGCGAGCTGCGGGTGCGACTGGCGTCGTCCTGCTGACGCTGGCTGCGGGCCAGTTCGTGATGGCCCTGGACACGACCGTCATGAATACGGCGATCGCGACGGTCGCCAAGGATCTCGACACGACGGTGACCGGGATCCAGACGGCGATCACGACGTACACGCTCGTGATGGCGTCGCTGATGATCACCGGCGGGAAGCTCGGCGAGATCGTCGGGCGCAAGCGTGCGTTCACGATCGGCTGCGTCGTCTACGCCTGCGGGTCGCTGACGACGGCGCTGTCACCGAACCTGACGGTGCTGATGATCGGCTGGTCGGGCCTGGAGGGCCTGGGCGCGGTGCTGATCATGCCCGCGATCGTGGCGCTGGTCGCGTCGAACTTCGGCAAGCCCGAGCGCCCGCGCGCCTACGGGCTCGTCGCGGCCGCCGGCGCGATCGCCGCGGCGCTCGGCCCGCTGATCGGCGGCGTTCTTCACGACCTACGCCTCGTGGCGGTGGGTGTTCGCCGGTGAGGTGCTGATCGTCGCGGTGATCCTCGTGCTGGCCCGCCGCGTGAACGACACGCCGGCCGAGGAGGGTGTGAAGCTCGACCTCTTCGGCACCGCTCCTGTCGGCGCTCGGCCTGGGGCTGATCGTCTTCGGCATCCTGAAGTCCGGGACCTGGGGCGTCGTGCAGCCCAAGCCGGAGGCCCCGCAGTGGATCGGCCTCTCGCCCGTGATCTGGCTGATCCTCGGCGGCGGCGTCGTCCTGGCGCTGTTCCTGCGCTGGGAGGGTCTGCGCATCGGACGCGGGGAGGGCGCGCTGCTCAACCCCAAGCTGCTGCGCAACGTTCAGATGCGCTCCGGGGTGCTCTCGTTCCTGTTCATGTTCCTCGTGCAGGCGGGGACGTTCTTCGTGGTGCCGCTGTTCCTGTCGGTGGCGCTCGGGCTGTCGGCGATCGAGACCGGCGTGCGGCTGCTGCCGATGTCGCTGACGCTGCTGCTGTTCGCCGTCGGGGTCCCGAAGCTGGCGCCGGACGCCAACCCGCGGCGCGTCGTCAACGCCGGCTTCCTGCTGCTGTTCGCGGGCCTGGTGTTGCTGGTCAGCCTGCTCGACATCGGCGCCGGGCCGGAGATCATCACCGGACCGCTGCTGCTCATCGGGTCGGGGCTCGGGGCGATGGCCTCGCAGCTGGGCAGCGTGACCGTCTCCGCGGTGCTCGGACGAGCAGAGCGGCGAGGTCGGGGGCGTGCAGAACACCGGGACCCAGCTCGGCGCGTCGATCGGTACCGCGCTCGCAGGCGCGATCCTCATCTCCGCGCTGACCGCCGCGTTCTTCAGCGGCATCCAGAACAACCCGGCGATCCCCGACAACCTCGCGGTCAACGCGCAGACCCAGCTCGCGACCGGCGTGCCGTTCGTGTCCGACAAGGACCTGCAGAAGGCGCTCGACGACGCGGACGTCCGCCAAGGAAACCGCCAACGCCGTCGTCGACGAGAACACCGAGGCCCGGATCGCGGGTCTGCGCTCGGCCCTCGCAGTGCTGGCGCTCATCAGCCTCCTCGCGCTGCTCGTTCACCCGCGGCATCCCGACGGTCCAGCCCGGCGCCGAAGCCAAGCCGAACGCGCCGCCGACCGAGACGCCGGTCGCCGCGTGACCGGTGCTGTCGCGTCCAGGCGAATGGAGCAGCGAGCGTTCCATCCGTCGCCCGCTGTCCGGCGCCCGGCCGTCAGCGCCTCAGCGCGACGACCCTGACCGTCGTCTTGCGCCCGTGGACCCCGCGCTCAACCGACGTGAGCTGGCCTCGGGCGCTGTGCCGGGTCGCGAGCGCCCGCCGGTCGCGGGCCGACAGGGCGACCGTCACGGGCTTCGACGCCCCCGGCGCGATCGAGTACCGCGTCCCGCTGGAGGGCGCCGCGCGGCGCTTCCCCGAGAACAGGCTCAGTGACAGCCGGCCGGCGCAGCGACGCGCGAGCTTCGCCGGGCAGGTCAGGCGCACACGCGCGCGCCCGCCGCGCCCGAGCGTGACGGTTCCCGTTGCGATGCGCACGTTCGGGCCCTCCTTCACCGCCCCGCGGTCGACGTTCTCACAGCTGTCGGCGACGTTGTCACGCAGGTCGACGTCGGCGAAGTCCACCTCGGTGCCACAGTCCACCAGCTCGGCGTTGCCGTCGCGCGCATCGGCGCTGTCCGCGCCGGCGCCGCCGATGAAGCGGTCGATGCTCGTGCCGCCCTCCATCGTGTCGTCACCCGCGCCGCCTGAGAACGAGTCGCCGCCGACCGACGCCGTCATGGTGTCGTTGCCGTTGCCGCCCTGGACGGTGTCGGGCCCGGCCCCACCGTTGAGCGTGTCGTTGCCGTCGCCCCCGTTGACGAGGTCATTGCCCCCCTCGCCCGAGAGCCGATCGTTGCCGCCGCGCCCCTCGAGCACATCGTCGGAGTTGGCCGTCTTCGACGGCGGCAACGAGATCAGGGGAGTGCCACCGACGAGGATGTCGTCGAAGTCGCCGCCGCGCAGATGGTTGGGCGCCGCGGTTCCCGTGATTCGGCCGTCGCCGTCGACGTTCTCGACCGTCGAGCGGACGTTGTCCGCCGGCTCCGCGGGGATCTCCGTGCAGCCGCTCGCGGAGCCCGGCGTCTTGCCGGAGTCGTTGGCCACGTCATCGAGCGTGATCGTCCAGAAGACCGTGCTGCAGCGACTGGCCCCTCCGATCCCGAACGGGCTCGACACGAACGTGTCCACTCCCGGACCGCCGTCGACGATGTCGATGCTGAACCGCGACTCCTTGATCGTGTCGTCGCCCGCGCCGCCCAGGAGCTGGTGGGTCGGCGGCGGCGGGGGGCTGAGCAGCTGCGTAGAGCTGAAGCACGAGCTCGTGACGCCCTGGCCGTCGCTGCTGATCATGTCGTCGCCATCGCCGCCGTCGATGACGTCGTTGCCGTTGCAGCCAACGAGCAGGTCGTTGCCGCCCTCGCCGCGGATCGTGGCGTCCACCGCCGGCGCGCCGGTCCCGCGGAACACTGTCACCTGGTCGTCGCCGGCACCGAGGTTCACCACGACCGGAGTCGGGGACGTCGAAGACGCCGTGCAGACGACGCGCGGATCGCCGGCCGTCCCCAGCTGATCCAGGGTGCACCCGCTGCCGGCCTGCATCGGCTGGGACCGCGACACCAACCCATGCGGGACCTCGACGAGCCATGAGCCCTGGAAGCGCGTGACGCCGATGATGTCCGTCGCGCCGGCCGTGTCCTGGATGAGCAGGGTGCCATCGACCATCGTGCTGATGTTCGTGGCCGCGCCGGCGCTCGCGGGTGCCACGGCGAGGACCACCATGGTCAGGACTCCCAGCAACGCCGAGTACCGAATCGTCTTGCGCATCTCAGCCCCCTTGCCAGCGGAGTGCCAGGTTGGACATGGGCGAGATCGAACCAGCGAGCGCTCACGAAACGCTCACAACGGGGCCCCCGCCCTCGGTCGCGGTGTCGGGAGACGCAGACGAAGCCGTGGTTCTGGCCGCCGTCGCAGCTGAAGAACGGCGGGAGGTAGGACGAGGGGCTGGGATAGTCGGCGAGCCAGTCACCGTTCGTGTGCAGGTGAAAGCGGGCGGCCCGTGCGGGCGTGATCGAGTCGAACGGCACGACGTGGAGCGTCGTGCGGTAGCCGAGCGAGCGCAGGACACGGGCGACGTAGGGCGCCACGCCGGGCGGGACGTAGCCCTCGTCCGCAGAGCCCAGGACGTCGACGTGCTCGCCCCGGGTGCCCGACCGCGCCACCAGGTTGAACCTCTCCGCTACCGCTGTGATCGAGACTACGCCAGCTCTAGCGACGACCATGGGCGGCGACCGTCTTCGCCAGCTTGGCGGCGAGGTCGCCTTTCCTCGCCACCGAGACGTGCTCGAGCTCGAGCCAGCCTGCGAGTAGCCGCAGCTCCTCAGCCAGCTCGGGGGCCACCGCGCCGGGATCATCCTCGGGCTCGGCGAACGCTCCGAGTACCCGCAGCACCCCTGCACGGCGGTCGCTCTTGACGTCGATCCGTGCCACCAGGCGGTCGCCGAGGAGGAACGGAAGCACGTAGTAACCGTGAACCCTCTTCGCCGCCGGCGTATACATCTCGATCCGGTAGCGGAAACCGAAGAGCCGCTCGGTGCGCGGCCGCGACCAGACCAGTGGGTCGAAGGGCGCCAGCAGGGCGCGCGCCTCGGGCGCGGGCGTCAGGCGCAGCCCCGCGGTGACGTAGGCGGGCGCGCTCCAGCCCTCGACGCGGGTCGGGGTGAGGGCGCCGGCCTCGATCAGCTCGGCCACGCGCGTCTTCGACTCCGCCCGCGGCAGGCGAAAGTAATCACCGAGGTCGGGCTCGGTCGCGACGCCGAGGCGCGCCGCCGCGATCAGCAGCAGCCGGCGCTGCGCCTCGTCCTCGGCCGGGGTCGGGGCGTCGAGGACGACATTTGGCAACACCCGCTCGGGAAGGTCATAGCGGCGCTCGAAGCGGACGCGATGCGCGGCACAGACGCGGCCGGCGAAGAAGAGGTAGTCCAGCGCGATCTTGCCCTCGCTCCAGTTGTACCAAGGGTTTCCGGGCTTGCGCACCGGCGTGGCGACCTCGGCGGCGCGGATCGGGCCCCGCTCGCGCACCGTGCGCAGAACCGACTCGAGCAGCTCGGGCCTCTCCGCGGCCAGGAGGCGGGCCGGTTTCTCACTGAGCTTCTCCGCCCGCGCCATCCGCCAGCGCAGCAGCGGCTGCAGCTCGACCGGCAGCAGCGAAGCTTCGTGCCCCCAGTACTCGAACAGGCTGCGGTCGCGCCCGGCCCGCGTTGCGGGTCCGGCGGCGGTGTCGGCATGCGAGGCGAGGCGGTCGAGGGTGGCCCGCGGGTAGGGGCCGAGCCGGGAGAAGAGTGGCAGGTAATGGGAGCGGCAGACCGCGCTGACCGAGTCCAGCTGCAGCAGGCCGACGTCGTCGATGGCACGCCGCAGGCGGCGGCCGTCGATCCGGCCGTTCGGCCGCGGTCGGCTGATGCCCTGCGCGGCGAGTGCGGCGCCCCGGGCCTCCGCCGCGCTCAGCTCGATCTCGGCGCCGGCGCTCACCGCCGTCATCATGTCGTGACTGGAGGCGTCGCTGCCCGGCGACTGAGCGGCCGCCGTTCACGCCACCGCGCCTCAGTAGTACACCGTGCGGCAGCGGTGTCGCGGCCGCGCTTTGTACTCGGGGCGCTGGCCGCGGTACCACAGCGCGTTGTCGATGTCGCGCTCCGTCCAGCCGGTGCGCTGCGCGATGGCCGCGCAGGCGTGGATCGCGCAGCCGCGGATCTCGCGCTCCTGGGGGCCAGGGCGCAGGAGCCGTCCGGCGTCGATGTGAGCCGCCAGGCCCTCGTCGTAGACGAGGACGCCCTCGCAGCGCAGGACGTGGGGAACGAGGTTGTCGGCGAAGATCGTCAGCGCGTCGAGGTCGCCGAACTCCGCCACGCCGCCCAGCGCGAGGTCGCTTGGCGCGATCTGCGCACGCTTGTAGAAGCCGGTGTCCTGCCACATGGTCATGCCGCCGGCCAGCAGCTCCGCCATGCGCACCGCCGATCCCTGCGCCTGCGCGACGACGTCGAGGGCGCGGCGCTCGCCGAGGAAGCGCCCGAGCTCGCGCAGCGCCTGGGCGTAGATGGCCATCAGCTCGTGGTCGCGGCTCTGCCCGAGGGTGTCGGCCACCTCCTCGCTGCGCATCGCGCGCAGCTGCGTGGCGGTCCATCCGGCACCGGCGCGCCAGCGGTCGGCGAGGGCCCAAGCGACGGTGAAGTAGCCCGAGCAGCCCGTCCGCTTGCGCAGGGTGGGAAACCACCCCGAGCCGAAGTTGATCGCGTCGAGGACCAGGAGGTAGTCGGCGACGTCCGCCGGCGGCCCCTCCAGGTAGTGGCGCTCGGGGTCGAGCTCTGGTGGGTCGCCTAGTTCGAGCGCTTCGAGCGCGTCGAGGTCGATGCGCACCGAGCGCGCTTGCGCTGCGATGTGCTCGCCATGCGTGCGCACGCTGTCGCCGAGCGCCATCGCGGGAGCGTAGGCGACGAGGTGCGGAAGCCGAAGTCCAAGACGGCCGTGGCGCCGAGCCCGGCCGAGCCGTCGGTCAGCCCGGCCGTCACACCCACCCCGACGTCGCGGAAGTCGCGGTCGAGGATGATCGCGCGGTGCCCCGGGCTGGCGATCCAGGCGCGCATGAGGCTGGCGGGCGTGTCGAGCGGCTGCTGGGCCCAGGCGATCGCCTCGCCGAGCTCCCAATCGCGCCGGCCGTCGATGTAGCCGGTCGCGTGGACGCGGTCGCCGAGCGTCGAGCCGCCGGGCGTGACGTGCTCGAAGAAGTGCCGCGTGACCATGTCGTCGGCGTGGCCCTGGGCCGCGCGCGCCAGCTGTCCGTTCGCGTGCACGACGGGCAGCCTGCGGGTCGTGCGCTCCGCGTCGATCGCGCAGAGCAGCGCGGCGCGGCGGTCGGGGGGCGCGAGCGCGGTCACGAGGTCGTCGTCGTGCGGGCACTCCGCTGCTGTAGCTACGGCGGGAGCGAGAGCGAGGAGGAAGAGGATCGTCGCGAGCGCTGGGCCGAGCGCATCCTTGCGGCTCATAGGGGCCAAGGGCTGCCCCCAGCGGTCGCGCGCCGACAATCGATCGGCCGACGGTTACCGTGGCCTGCCTTACGGTGGCACGCGGGCGCCAGGCGGCGTGCGCCAGCCGGTTGCCGTGCGCTGAGTGGGGGCCGCCGCGCGCGGTCGTATGCTCAAGGGTCGTGCCCGAGGCCGCCGCCGACGACCGCATCAAAGCCCTCCTGGAGGGCCTCAATGCACCCCAGCGCGACGCCGTGACCCACGGCGACGGCCCGCTGCTCATCCTGGCCGGTGCCGGCTCGGGCAAGACGCGGGTGCTCACCCACCGGATCGCGTGGCTCGTGCAGACCGGGCGCGCGCGCGCGGGCGAGCTTCTGGCCATCACCTTCACCAACAAGGCCGCGCAGGAGATGCGCGAGCGCGTCGAGCTGCTGCTCGGGCACTCCACCCGCGGCATGTGGGTCATGACCTTCCACGCGGCGTGCGCGCGGCTGCTGCGCGCCGAGGCGCCGCGCCTGGGCTACACCCGCCAGTACACGATCTACGACGCGGCCGACTCCCGGCGTCTCATCAAGCGCTGCATCGACGAGCTCGGCATCGACCCCAAGCGCTTCACGCCGGGGGCGATGCAGCACCAGATCTCCGACGCGAAGAACAAGCTGCGCGACGCCGAGGCCTACCGCCAGCAGGTCGGATCGTTCTTCGAGGACACCGTCGCCGAGGTCTACGAGCACTACGAGCGCGACCTGCACCGCATGAACGCGATGGACTTCGACGACCTCCTGGTGCGCACCGTCAACGTCCTCGAGCTCTTCCCCGAGGTCCGCGCCCGCTACGCCGCCGCGTTCCGCCACGTCCTCGTCGACGAGTACCAGGACACCAACCACGCCCAGTACCGCCTGCTGCAGCTGCTGGCCGGCGAGCACCGCAACCTGGCGGTCGTCGGTGATGACGATCAGTCTGTGTACAGCTTCCGCGGGGCGGACATCACGAACATCCTCAACTTCCAGGACGACTACCCGGACGCCGAGGTCGTGCGCCTCGAGCAGAACTACCGCTCGACGCAGACGATCCTCAGCGTCGCCAACGCGGTGATCACCCACAACCGCGGGCGGATGGGCAAGTCGCTGTGGACGGACCTCGGCGAGGGCGATCCGGTCAAGGTGCGCGAGCTCGAGGACGAGCACGCCGAGGCGCGGTTCGTGGTGGGGGAGATCGAGCGGCTCGTCGACGAGGGCGTGTCGCGCGCGGAGCTCGCGATCTTCTACCGGACCAACGCGCAGTCGCGGGTGCTCGAGGACACGCTCGTGCGCCGCGAGATCGGCTACCAGATCATCGGCGGCACGAAGTTCTACGAGCGCGCGGAGATCAAGGACGCGATCGCCTACCTGACCGTCCTCTCCAACCCGCAGGACGTCATCTCCTTCACGCGCGTGGCGAACTCGCCCAAGCGCGGCATCGGGCAGACGTCGCTGTCGCGGGTGCTCGCCCACGCCGAGAACATGGGCGTGCCGGTCTGGGATGCGGCCGCCGACCCCGCTGCGGTCCCCGGGCTCGGCACGGCGGCCGTGCGCGCCTTCGAGCGCTTCATGGCCACCATGGCCTTCCTGCGCGAGCGCCTGGAGCAGCAGGTGCCGATCGGCGACCTGCTGGACGCGATCCTCCACGAGACCGGCTACCTCGACGCGCTCGAGGCCGAGCGCACGATCGAGGCGCAGGGGCGCATCGAGAACCTCCAGGAGCTGGTCGAGGTCGCCCGCGAGTTCGACGCCGGCAGCGAGGACGACACCATCGACCTCTTCCTGCAGCAGATCGCGCTGGTGGCCGACGCCGACAGCCGCCGCGACGACGAGGGCCTCGTGACCCTCATGACGCTGCACAACGCCAAGGGCCTCGAGTACCCGATCGTCTTCATGATCGGCTGCGAGGAGGGCGTCTTCCCGCACTCGCGGTCGCTCGACGAGGGCACGCTCGAGGAGGAGCGCCGCCTCTGCTACGTCGGGATCACGCGCGCCATGCGCGACCTCTACCTGACCTTCGCCCGGCGCCGCGCGGTGTTCGGCGCGCAGAACTACGGCCTGCCCAGCCGCTTCCTGAGCGAGATCCCGCCCGACCTCACCGACCGCGACGGCGCGCTGCAGGCGATCGGCGCCGTGGCGACGCAGAACGCCAGGCCGCGGGCGATGTCGTGGACGAGCACGCGCTCGGATGCGCCCAGCGCGGAGTACCGGATGGGCGACGACGTCATCCACGCGGCCTTCGGCGACGGCGTGGTGGTCGGCCTGGAGCCCGGCGGCATCGTCGTCGTGCGCTTCGCGTCGGACGGCAGCGAGCGCAAGCTGATGGCCGAGTACGCGCCGATCACGAAGCGCTGAGCGGCAGCTCAGCGCAACTGCACGCTGAGCCGGTCGCCGGCGTAGAGCGCGGTTCCGGGCTTCACGGACTGGCGCCGGACGTGCGACGGCGGGCGCCGCGCGCGGCCCGTGAAGCGAAGCCAGATGCGGCAGTGGTCGCGCGAGAGGATCCGGCGCGCCCCGCGCAGCGTGTGGCGCCGAAGGTCGGGAACCCGCCCGCAGATCAGCTTGCGCCCTGCCACCGGCGCTACGGCGGCGACAGGGGCCGCCGCGGGTGCGGTGGTGAACGTGAACCGCGCCGACGACGAGGCGGCGCTGAGCCCGGTCTCGTTGCCGACCCGCACGTCGACTGTTCCGTCGACGCCGGCGGGCGCCACCGCGGTGATGTGGCTGCTGCCGTCGATGGTGAAGGAGCCGGCCACATCGCCGAAGATGACCGTGGTCGCCTGGCCGAGCCGGGCACCGTCGATGCCCACCGCGGTGCCCGGCAGGCCGCTGCCAGGAGTGACGGCGGTGACGTCGGGCGCCGCGGGCGCTGCGGTCGTGGAGCCGGTGGCGCTGTTGTCGGTCATGTCGCGGTCGCCCGCCTGGGCCGACGCGGTGACGGTGTGGGCGATCGCCGTGCCGCCGAGTGTGTCGAGGTCGACAGCGAGCACCAGCGTGAACTGCGCGGAGCTACCGCTGTCCATGAAGGCACGCGACGCGGTCACGGTGCCGGCGGCGCCGGGCGCGGGCGTGGAGAGGACGAACGCCGCGCCGCTGGTCTGAGTGAGCGAGACGAAGCGCGTGTGATCGGGGAGGGTGTCCGACAGCGTTGCCCCGATGCCCGGATCGGGACCGACGTTGCTCAGGCCGAGGGTGTAGGTGATGGACGCGCCCGCGACGACGCCGGCAGGGCCCGATGCGGTCGCGGCGAGGTTGGCGTCGCTGATCGTTGTCGCGGTGCTGGCCACGTCGTTCTCGACCGTCGGGTCGTGGCCGGCCCAGCTCACGCCGGCGGTGTTCGTGGGCTGGGCATCGCTGGGTACGGCCGGGACGTGAACCACGAGCGTGAAGCCGGCGCCGGCGCCGGCGGCCATGCTCGGGTTGGCGCAGCTGACCGTGCCGCCGGCGCCGGCGGACGGCGTCGAGCAGGCGAAGGCGGGTCCCGACGTCTGCGTGAGCGACACGAAGGTCAGGTCGCCGGGGAGAGTGTCGGTCAAGGTGGCGGTGTCGGCGGGGTCGGGCCCGCCGTTCTGTATCGCGATTGCATACGCGAGATCGGTGTCGGGCGCGGCGAACTCGGGCGCCAGCAGCGTCACCCCGACGTCGGCCGCCACGGCAGGGCCCACCAGCGTGGACTGGGTGGCGGTGTCGTTCTCGTCGAAGGGATCGGACAGCGGGAACGTCGACGACGGAGCGACTTGTGCCCGGTAGGTCAGGAAGTCGCCACGCGGCGCCGTGGGGTCGACGTGAACGGTGACCGTGAACGTCGCGCTGGCGCCGACGGGCATCGTCGTGATCGTGCAGTTCACGGCGCCCGTGCCGCCCACGCCGGGTGTGGCGCAGCTCATGGCCGGGCCGCTGGACTGCAGCGAGCTGAAGGTCGCCCCGGCGGTGCCCACGGGGGCGAAGGTCATCGTGACCGCGTCAGCCGGGTCGGGCCCGGAATTGCTCGCGGTGATCGCGTAGGCGACGTCGACGTCCTGAGTCGTCGTCTCGGGGCCGGCGTTGGTGACCATCAGGTCGCTGACCGGGTCCGCTGCGGCGCTGCCGGTCGGCGCGATACCGACGACGGCGATGACCGACAGGACCATCATCAGACCAGCGCGCACAGCTTGCCCTGCTTTGGGGAGCGACGGATGGTACGCCCAAACGATCGGTTGAAGCGGCGCCCCGGTAGCCTCCGCCGCCGCGATGGCAGCTCGGGTAATCGACGGCAAGGCGGTGGCGGCGCGCGTGCGCGCCGAGGTCGCCGACGGCGTGGCCGCGTTCACGGCGCAGCACGGGACTCCGCCGGGGCTGGCCACGGTCCTCGTGGGCGAGGACTCCGCCTCGGCGATCTACGTGGCCAACAAGCAGAAGGCGACGGCCGAGGTCGGCATGCGCGGCTTCGACCACCGCCTGACCGCCGACGCGACGCGCGAGCAGGTCGTCGATCTCATCCAGCAGCTCAACGCCGACCCCGCCGTGAGCGGGATCATCTGCCAGCTGCCGGTGCCCGACCACCTCGACGGCGTCGAGCTGACGAGCCTCGTCGAGCCGGGCAAGGACGTCGACGGGCTGACGCCGGTGAGCGCCGGGCTGCTCGCGCTGGGCCGCGAGGGGCTGCGGCCATGCACGCCGACGGGCGTGATGCTGCTGCTCGAGGAGGCCGGGGCGCAGCTCGAGGGCGCCGAGGCCGTGGTCGTCGGGCGCTCGAACCTCTTCGGCAAGCCGATGGCGCAGCTTCTGCTCGGCGCCAACGCGACGGTGACGACCTGCCACTCGCGCACGCGCGACCTGCCCGGCGTGTGCCGGCGCGCCGATGTCCTCATCGCGGCGGTCGGCCGCGACCGGATGGTCAAGGGCGACTGGGTCAAGCCCGGCGCAACGGTCATCGACGTCGGCATGAACCGCTCCGACGACGGCCTCCACGGCGACGTCGACTTCGACGCAGCGGTCGAGGTCGCCGGCGCGATCACCCCGGTCCCCGGTGGCGTGGGGCCGATGACGATCGCGTGCCTGTTGCGCAACACCTTGCAGGCGGCGCAGATGGCGGTGCGGTGAGCCGGCTGCGGGCGGGGGAGTGGACCGCCGCCGCCGGCGGCGCCGGGCTGCTGGTGACGCTCTTCCTACGGTGGTTCGGCGTAGAGCTGCCGCAGCAGACCGTGCAGCTCAACACCTACGCCGCGGACAGCTGGGGGAGCGGATGGGACACATTGGGATGGTTGGTCATCGTCATCGCCCTCGCGGCGGTGGCCTGTGCCGCGTGGCTCGCGATCGCCAACGCCACCGCCCGGCCCGTTGCCCAGATCGTCGCTGCCTCCGTGCTGACGGCGGCCGCCGGGACCTTCGCGTTCATCGCCGTCGCGCTGCGGGTCCTCGTCTTCCAGCCGGGTCCCAACGACATCGTCGTGCTGCGCTACGGCGCCTGGCTCGGCCTGCTCGCCTCGCTCGTCCTCGCCGTCGGTGGCTGGTGGGCGACCAAGGACGACCGGACCGACGCCCCGGAGAGCGCGTACACGCCGCCCGAGCCGCGCCCGCCGCCGCCGGCGCGCGCCGCCTAGACTCAGCGAGACCCATGATCGATCGTGAGCAGGTCCTGCACGTCGCGCGCCTCGCGCGCCTGGAGCTCAGCGACGAGGAGGTCACGAAGATCTCCGGCGAGCTGTCCAACATCCTCGAGCACATCGAGAAGATCGGCGAGCTCGACCTCGACGGCGTCCCGCCGACCTCGCACGTCGTCGACGTCCCCAACGCGCTGCGCCCCGACGTGCCGCGGCCATGCCTGCCCCGCGAGGTCGCGCTCGCACAGGCGCCGGACGTGGCCGACGGCGGCTTCCGCGTACCCAGCCCCACCGCATGACAGCGCGTCATTACTCGCCCGTCGTGACCGTCGCCCTCCATCGGGAGCCCTCGCGATGAGCGCAACCGCGGAGATCATCGCCCTGACCGCCGCGCAGGCGGCCGCGGCGGTCGCGCGCGGCGAGCTCGACAGCCGCGAGCTGTTCGAGGCCTACCGCGGGCGCGCGGCGGCCGACGAGCTCAACGCCTACCTGTGGGTGGCCGACGAGGCGCCCGAGATCGGATCCCATCCGCCCGGACCTCTCAACGGCGTCCCGCTCGCGGTCAAGGACCTCTTCTGCACCGAGGGCGTGCCCTCGCAGGCGGGCTCGCGGATCCTCGAGGGCTACCGCCCGCCCTACACGGCGACCGTCGTGCGCCGGCTGGCCGAGGCGGGCGCTCCGCTGCTGGGCAAGACCAACCAGGACGAGTTCGCGATGGGCTCGTCGAACGAGAACTCGGCCTACGGGCCTGCCCTGAACCCATGGGATCACACGCGCGTGCCCGGCGGCTCGTCGGGCGGCAGCGCCGCCGCGGTGGCGGCGGGGAGCGCGCCCTGGGCGCTGGGCACCGACACCGGCGGGTCGATCCGCCAGCCCGCCGCGCTGTGCGGCATCGTCGGGCTCAAGCCCACCTACGGCGCCGTCAGCCGCTACGGCATGATCGCCTTCGCATCGAGCCTCGACCAGGCCGGGCCGCTCACGCGCGACGTGACCGACTCGGCGCTGCTCTTCCGCCACATGGTCGGCCACGACGACCGCGACGCGACGTCGGTCGCGTTCCCCGAGGAGGTGCGGCTTCCCACCGCGCAGCGCCTGGACGGGATCCGCCTCGGCGTGCCCGACGACCTCACCGGGGAGGGCGTCGAGCCGGGCGTGATGGAGAGCTTCGAGGCCACGCTGACCGTCGCGCGCGAGCTGGGCGCTACCGTCGAGCGCGTCTCCCTGCCGCACGCCGACTACGGGCTGAGCGCCTACTACGTCCTCGCTCCCGCCGAGGCGTCATCGAACCTCGCGCGCTACGACGGCGTGCGCTACGGCCTGCGCCGCGAGGCCGACGACCTGCTGACGATGTACACCAAGACGCGCCACGACGGCTTCGGCGCCGAGGTCAAGCGGCGCGTGCTCATCGGGACCTACGCGCTCTCCAGCGGCTACTACGACGCCTACTACGGCCGCGCACAGCGCGTGCGCACGAAGATCGCCGACGACTTCCACGCGGCCTTCGAGCGCGTCGACTTCGTCGTCACGCCCACGAGTCCCGGGGTGGCCTTCGAGCTGGGGGCGAAGTCCGACGACCCGCTCGCCATGTACCTCAACGACTACTTCACCGTTCCGATGCCGCTGGCCGGGATCCCCGCCATCTCGATTCCCTGCGGGCTGAGCGAAGGACTACCGGTCGGCTTTCAGCTCGCCAGCCCCGCCTTCAGCGAGAATCGCCTTCTCGACGCCGCCTACGCGCTCGAGCAGGCGATCGGCTTCGACAACTCGCCCGCGCGCGCATGACCGACTACGAGCCCGTCATCGGCCTGGAGATCCACGTCCAGCTCAACACGCGGACGAAGATGTTCTGCGGCTGCGAGCTGTCCTTCGGCGAGCCGCCCAACACGCACACCTGCGAGGTCTGCCTCGGGCTGCCGGGCTCGCTGCCCGTCGCCAACGCCGAGGCGATCCACGACGGGCTGCTGATCGGGCTCGCGCTCGGCTGCGAGCTGGCGCCGCGGTCGATCTTCCACCGCAAGAACTACTTCTATCCCGACAACGCCAAGGACTACCAGATCTCCCAGTACGACGAGCCCCTGTGCCGGGGCGGGCGGCTGGGCGACGTGCGCATCCATCGCGTGCACCTGGAGGAGGACGCGGCCAAGCTCGTGCACGCCGGCGCCAGCGGGCGCATCCACGGCGCGGACTCCTCCGTCGTGGACTTCAACCGCGGTGGCACGCCGCTGGTGGAGATCGTCACCGAGCCCGACGTGCGCTCCGCCGAGCAGGCCGGCGAGTGGCTGCGTCTCCTGCGCACCACGCTGCGCCAGCTCGGCGTCAGCGACGTCAACATGGAGGAGGGGTCGCTGCGCTGCGACGCCAACGTCTCCATCCGCCCGGTCGGCACGCGCGAGCTCGGCACCAAGACCGAGCTGAAGAACATGAACTCCTTCCGCTTCATCGAGCGGGGGATCCGCGCCGAGATCGCCCGCCAGGAGGCGATCGTGCGCGCGGGTGACGAGGTCGAGCAGGAGACGCTGCATTTCGATCCGCGCACGGAGGCCATCAGCTCGCTGCGCTCCAAGGAGGAGGCGCACGACTACCGCTACTTCCCCGAGCCCGACCTCGTCCCGATCGCCATCAGCGAGGCGATGCTCGAGCGCGCGCGAGCCGCGCTGCCCGAGCTGCCGGCGGCGCGCGCCGAGCGCTTCGAGCGCGATCTCGGCCTGACGACGGACTCCGCGAAGCTCCTGGCGTGGCACGCCGAGCTGGGCGACTACTTCGAGGCCGCGCTGTCGAGCGATGGCGTCGAGGCCCAGCCGCTGGCCAACTGGATCAACGAGCTGGTCGCGCGCATCGATGTCGAGGACCCCGCCGAGTCCAAGGTCGCGCCCGGAGCGCTGGCCACGCTCGTGGGCCTCGTGAGCGAGAAGAAGGTCACCCAGGGCGGGGCCAAGCAGGTCCTCGACCGGCTCGTGGCGGAGGGCGGCGATCCGGCCGCCATCGTCGAGGCCGAGGGCCTGGGCGCCATCGGCGGCGGCGACGCGCTCGATCCCGCCGTCCAGGCCGCGCTCGACGCCAACCCCGAGATCGCCGAGCGCCTGCGTGGCGGCGACATGAAGCCGATCGGCGTCATCATCGGTCACGTCATGCGCGAGACGCGCGGGCGCGCCGACGGCGGCGAGGTCACGCGGATCGTGCGCGAGAAGCTCGGCCTCTGATCCTGCGGCGCTTGCACAAGCGCTGAGCGCGCCAACCCGCGTCCGGCCTTGCCCCGCCGGTTTACCATGGGATGACCGACGAGGAGCGCACGGAGGAGGTGTGGATGTCCCGCCTGATTCGCATGGACCAGTCCGGCCACACGACGCTTGCGGAGTGGACGGCCAATGACCCGGAGGCGATCGAGGCAGCGGTGCTGGCCTTCCGCGAGGAGCTCGACCGGGGCTACTTCGCGATGGTGTCGACGGGCGAGGGGCAGGCCGAGCAGGTCCGCGAGCTGCCGGTCGGCGCCGAGCTCGTGATCATGCGCCTGCCGATCGCCGGCGGCTAGCGCAGCGCGTGAGCGCCGAGCCGCTCCCCGAGCTGGCGGCCGTCCACTGGCGCCCGCGCGTCGACGCGCGCCGCCTGGAACGCACGGGCCTGCTGTGGACGGCGATCACCGTGGTCCACGTGGTGCCGTTCATCGCCGCGGGGATCGTGCTCTTCCTGGTGCAGCCGCTGGCCCTTCCGGTGAGCCTGGCCAGCCTGGCGCACGCATGGGTCATCCCCGAGCTCTACGCGCAGCGCGGGGCCAACGTCGTGCGCTCGAAGCCCAGCCGCGCGGCCGCCGAGGCCGAAGCCCTCTCGGTCGGGCTGCTCGGCGACCTCGTCGGCCACGAGGCGCGCGCGCTGCACGCGCAGACGGGGCTGGTCCTCGAGCGCGGGCGCCTGGGCGCATGGCTCGTGGGACCGGCGGGCGCGCTGCTGGTCCGTCCGGGCGGACATCGCATCGCGTGCTACTGCGTGGGCGTCAACGACCCGGCGCTGCCCAGCGGCGATCGCATCGCGCACCTCCTGCTGGCGCTGCGCGCGGACGAGGAGGGCTTCGCCACGGTGGCCAACCTCACGTTCAGCGGTGCGCGCTGGCGCCTGCGCCGGCGGTTGGCCGCCGTCACGCGCCCCGCGCTGGACGCCGGCGTTGCCGCGGCGCGGCGCATGGACACCCGGGCCATGCCCTGAGCGGCCATCTTCGACCGGCGGGCGGTGGCCGCGAGACCCGTCGACCGCCACCATGCACGGTATGAGCGCCCCCTCCGCCGTGTCCGCCGCCCGCGTCCTGCTCGTCGAACGCCGCGACACCGTCGCCCAGCGCGATCCCAACGCCCCGAAGGTCCGCCGCTACCGGCTCGCCCGACTCCAGCTCAACGGCCGCGCGACCGGACGCAATCGCTTCGAGCACCTGCGCCGCACCTACGACTGAAAACCGCGCCGCCCGACCTCGCGCCGCAGTACCCTAGGAGTATGGAGAACACGGAGAAGGCCGGTCCCTCGTTCGTGTCGCGAATCGTCGCGGCCGTAGTCCTCGTCTTTGCGGCGCTCATCCTGTTCAAGGTGCTCGCCGGCTTCCTGGCGGCCCTGTTCGGGATCGTCCTGATCGTGGTGGCGGTCATCGCCGTCATCTGGGCGGTGCGAACGCTGTTCTAGAGCGCCCACTCCGTGCCGTTCCTCGTCATCGCCTTCTTCTTCGGGCTGGCCGGTGGGGTCATCGGGAAGATCAAGGGCAGCTCGTTCTTCCTCTGGTTCCTGATCTCGGCCATCCCGCCCTTCATCGGCCTCGTCGCCGCGGTGCTCTATCGCAACGAGTACGACGAGCCGCACCGGCGCTGCCCCACGTGTCGCAAGGTGGTGCCGGTGTACGACGCCCTGTGCACGCGGTGCGGGACCGAGCTGGAGTTCCCCGGGACGCCGGTGGCGCCGGTCGAGCCGTTGGCTCACTGACGGTACACTCGGACCCCGCGAGCCGCCGTGGGCGGCTCGCTGCATATCTGCTACTGCACCGAGAGGGGTGAATGCGCATGCGGGCGGTCGAAGCCCTGATGGAGTGTCTGAAGGCGGAGGGTGTCGACGTCGTATTCGGCCTGCCCGGCGGCGCGAACATCCCGACCTACGACGCTCTGTACGACGCGGGCATCCGCCATGTCCTCGTGCGCCACGAGGCCGGCGGCGGCCATGCCGCCGAGGGCTATGCGAAGGCGACCGGCAAGGTCGGCGTCTGCCTGGCCACGAGCGGCCCGGGCGCGACCAACGTCGTGACCCCGATCCAGGACGCGATGATGGACTCGGTCCCCACCGTGTTCATCACCGGCCAGGTCCGCACGGATCTGCTGGGGACCGACGGCTTCCAGGAGGCCGACGTGCTCGGCATCACCATGCCGGCCGTCAAGCACTCGTTCATGATCCAGCACCCGCTGGAGATCCCGCGCGCGCTGCACGAGGCGTTCCACCTCGCGCGCTCGGGTCGCCCGGGGCCGATCGTCGTCGACATCCCGACCGACCTCTCGCGCGCCGACATCCCCTACGAGCCGGTGACCGATCTGCACCTGCCCGGCTACCAGCCCACCACCGAGGGCAACGCCAAGCAGATCCGCCAGGCGGCCAAGGCGCTGGCGGCCTCGCGCCGGCCGGTGCTGTACGCCGGGGGCGGGGTGGTCAACGCCAACGCGTCGGCCGAGCTCGTCGCGCTGGCGACGGCGGACAACTTCCCGATCACCTGCACGCTCATGGGCCTGGGCGCCTTCCCGGCGCCCCACGACCAGTGGCTGGGCATGCCGGGCATGCACGGCACGCGCACGGCCAACTACGCGATGGACGAGGCCGACCTCATCTGCGCGATCGGCGCGCGCTTCGACGACCGCGTCACCGGCAAGCTCAGCGAGTTCGCCCCGCGCGCCAAGTTCATCCACATCGACATCGACCCGGCCGAGATCTCCAAGAACGTGCCGGCCCACATCCCGATCGTCGGCGACGCGCGCAACGTCCTGGCCAAGCTGGCCGACGAGTACCGCGCGCTGGAGACCGACAGCTCGCGGCTGGACGAGTGGTGGCAGCGCATCCACGGCTGGCAGGAGCGCCATCCGCTGCGCTACGAGGAGTCCTCGACGGCCGAGATCAAGCCGCAGTACATGATCGAGGCGCTGCTGGAGGCCACGGGCGGCGACTGCATCCTCACCAGCGACATCGGCCAGCACCAGATGTGGGCGGCGCAGTACTTCCCCTTCAAGCGCCCGCGCCAGTGGATCAACTCCGGTGGCCTGGGCACGATGGGCTTCGGCCTGCCGGCCGCGATGGGCGCGAAGGTCGGCTGCCCCGATCAGGTCGTGGCGTGCATCTCCGGCGACGGCTCCTTCCAGATGAACATCCAGGAGCTCGCGACGTGCGCCGAGGAGGAGATCGACGTCAAGGTCTTCATCATGAACAACGGCTATCTGGGCATGGTCCGCCAGTGGCAGGAGCTCTTCTGGGACCGCCGCTACTCCCAGGTCGCCCGCGGGCGCTGGCCGGACTTCGTCAAGGTCACCGAGGGCATGGGCTGCACGGGCATGCGCTGCACGGACAAGGCGACGCTCGTCGACCAGATGCGCGAGGCGATCGAGACCCCCGGGCCCGTCGTGGTCGACGTCGTGGTCACCGAGGAGGAGAACGTCTATCCGATGATCTCGCCCGGCGCTGCCGCGCGCGACATGGAGGGCTGACGCGATGGGCGAGCCAGGGACCAAGCACGAGGTGCTGAGCCTCGAGGAGCTCGAGGCCGCCGGCGGCATGCGCACCGGGCGCAAGCACGTCCTCACGATCCTCGTCGAGAACCGGCCCGGCGTCCTGACCCGCATCGCGGGGCTCTTCGCCCGGCGCGGCTTCAACATCGACACCCTGACCGTGGGGCCGACCGACGACGAGCACCTGTCGCGCATCACGCTGACCGTCGACGGCGCGCTGCATCCGATCGACCAGGTCACCAAGCAGCTGCACAAGCTGATCAACGTCCTGAAGATCCGCGACCTCGAGCCCGGCGACACCGTCGCGCGCGAGCTCGCGCTGTTCAAGATCGCCGCCGACGGCGCTCAGCGCGCCGAGGTCATGCAGGTGTGCGAGATCTTCCGCGGCCGCGTGGTCGACGTGACCAAGCGCTCGATCATCGTCGAGGTCACGGGCACGACGGACAAGATCGAGGCCTTCGAGAAGATGGCGCGCCCGTTCGGGCTCATCGAGATGATGCGCACGGGCGAGATCGCCATCTCCCGCGGTAGGGGCGAGACCTAACCCGCCGTCATGCTGCGCGCCCTCGTCGCCTTCGCGCCGGTCGCCGCGCTGCTGACCGTCACGCCGGGGGCGGCGACGGCGCTGGTCGTGCGCAGCGCCGCGAGCGGCGGGCGCCGCCGGGCGCTGGCGACGACGGTCGGCAACTCGCTGGGCGTGCTGGCGTGGGGATGCTTCGCCGCCATGGGCATCGCCGCGGTGGTCGCGACGTCGGCCGAGGCGTTCACCGCGGTCAAGCTGGTCGGCGCGGTCGTCCTCGTCGTGCTCGGGCTGCAGTCGCTGCGCGGTCATCGCACGCCGGCGGACGCCGGGCCGGCGCCGGCACGCGGCGCCCCGCTGCGCGACGGGCTGGTCACGAGCCTGGCGAACCCCAAGCTCGCGGTCTTCTTCGTCGCCCTCTTCCCGCAGTTCGTGCCCGCCGGCGTGCCGGTGCTGCCGTCGGCGCTGCTGATGGCGGCGATGGTCGTGGCCTTCGACCTCGTGTGGTACTCGGCGCTGGCCTACCTCGTCGCCCGCGCGCGGCGCGCGTTCGTCGAGGGGCCATGGCTGGCGCGGGTGCAGCGCCTCACCGGCGCCGTGCTCGTCGGCCTCGGCGTGCGGCTGGCCTTCGAGCGACGCTAGGCGCCCTGGCCCTGGCCCTCGACCGCGGGCGCCGGGCGCTCCCAGTCGCGCAGCAGCACGGCCGAGCCGCCCACGCCGGCGACCAGCGCGGCCAGGGCCCAGCCCGCGCCGCTGCGCTCGGTGCCGAGAGCGGCATCGAGCGAGACCGGCCCGGGGCCGACCTCGGTGATCGCCAGCACGGCGGCGATGATCACCGCCGGGTACTCCCAGCCGTTGTCGGTCACCCATGGGCCGTTGGGCTGGTGGACGGTGCGGATCGCCGTCGCCATGACGCCGGTGATCGCCGCGGCGGCAGCGGGGGTGGCCAGCCCGGCGGCGAGCAGCGCTCCGCCGCCCATCTCGGACGCGCCGGCAGCCATCGCGTGCTGCTTTCCGGGCTTGACCCCGAGCGACTCGAGCCAGCCGCCGGTGCCGTCGGGGCCGAAGCCGCCGAACCAGCCGAAGAGCTTCTGGGCGCCGTGGCCGAAGAACAGCCCGCCGAGCAGCAGGCGCGCCACAAGGATGAGAAGTTTCATGGGATACCGCCTACCCGGTCGAGTCGTCTTCCTCCCCCGGCGGGAGATCGCGCGCGGCATCGGGGTCCGGAAGCTGCAGCTCGTCCTCGACCTCGGCGAGCTCGGGCGTGCTCTGGGCCGCGCGCAGCCGATCGCGCTCGCGCGCCCGGTCGCGCCGCGCCACTCCGTCCTCGAAGGACTGCATCAGCGGCTTGATGAGGTCGATGGGCACCGGCAGGACGATCGTCGAGTTCTGGTTGGTCCCGATCTCCAGCAGCGTCTGCAGGTAGCGCAGCTGCAGCGCCGCGGGGTTGCCGCTCATCACCTCGGCGGCGTCGAACAGGCGCTCGGAGGCCTGGAACTCGCCCTCGGCGTTGATGACCTTGGCGCGGCGCTCGCGCTCGGCCTCGGCCTGGCGGGCCATGGCGCGCTGCATGCCCTGCGGAATGCCGACGTCCTTGATCTCGACGGTGGTGACCTTCACGCCCCACGGCTCGGTCTGCTCGTCGATGATCTGCTGCAGGTTCTCGTTGAGCTGCTCGCGCTCGGCCAGCAGCGTGTCGAGGTCGGCCTTGCCGAGCACGGAGCGCAACGTGGTCTGGGCGATCTGCGACGTGGCGTTGCGGATCCGCTCGACCTCGACCACCGACTTGACCGGGTCGACGACACGGAAGTAGGCGACCGCGTTGACCTTGGCCGGCACGTTGTCGCGCGTGATCACGTCCTGGGGCGGGACCTCGAAGGTCACCGTGCGCAGGTCGACGCGCACCATCCGGTCGATGAGGGGGACGAGCAGCACGATGCCCGGGCCCTTGGCGCCGACGAGGCGGCCGAGGCGGAAGACGACGGCGCGCTCGTACTCGCGCAGGATGCGGACCGAGGCACCGGCGGCGGCGATCGCCAGCACGAGGATGATGACCACCGCGACGAGGACCGCGGTCACGGGTCGACCTCCCATTCCTCGGCCCGGCGCACGGAGAGGACGAGCCCCTGCACGTGGTCGACGACGACCGGGTCGCCGACCACGAGATCGTCCTCCAGGCACGGCCTGGCCTGCCAGAGGGCGCCGTCGACGAAGACCTGCCCGAGCGGGGCCGGCGCGCGGCGTATCACGCCGACGTGGCCGACGAGGCCCTCGACGCCCGTCCTGACCCGCGAGCGCCCGACCGTGAGCGTGGCGCGCGCGATGACCGCCAGCAACGCCAACGCGGCGAGCGCGACGAGGACGACCACGGCGACGATGAGCAGCGTCCCGCCACCCGCGCCGTCGACCGCGAGCGCGGCGCCGCCCGCGAGGGCGACCACGCCGGCGAGGCCCAGCGCTCCGTACGTGGGCAGGTGGGCCTCGGCGATCAGGAGACCTGCGCCGACACCCAGCAGCACGATGCCCAGGAGGACCATGGCTCTCTGCTCATCGTACCGCCGGGCGATCGCGATCTAGACTGCCGGCATGCCCACCGCGCTCCTGCGGGTCGCCGGGCGGCCGCTGCTCGGCGCCGGCGATCGCGAGCTCCTGCGCGCCCGCGCCGCCGAGGGCGTGCGCCGCGCGCGGCGCACGGGCGAGTGCCTGGTCGCCATCACGGTCGCGCTCGCACCCGGCGTCGACCCCACGGCCGTCGCGGTCGCGTCGCGCCGTCGCGGTGAGGACTGGTTCTGCTTCGAGCACCCCGATCGCGACCGCTTCGCGCTGGCCACCGTGGGTCGCGCGGCGGCGCTCGACGACCGCGGCGCGGGGCGCTTCGGCCGCGTCGCCGCGCGCTGGCGGGCGCTGCTCGCCGACGCGCCCGGCGAGGAGAGCGGTCCGGTCGCGGTGGGCGGCTTCGCCTTCGACCCCGAGGGCGGGACGACGCCGCACTGGGCCGGCTTCGAGCCCGCGTCGCTGCACGTGCCCGAGGTTGCGCTCGCGCGCAGCGGCGAGCGCGTGACGCTGACGCTGGCCGCCGTCGTCGCTCCCGACGACGACGCCGACGCGGTCGCCGGGCGCCTGCTCGAGCGCGCCGCCTCGCTGGGCAGCGCGCCGCTCCCGCTGCTCGACCCCGACCCGACCGGGCGCTATCGCGTGGCCAGCGCGATGCCCCCCGAGCATTACGAGTCCGCGGTGGCGCGGGCGGTCGAGCGCATCCGCGCCGGAGCGCTGGACAAGATCGTGCTCGCCCGCGAGGTTCAGGTCCACGCGCCGCGCGCGCACGACCCCGCGGCGGTGCTCGGCGTCCTGCGCGAGGCGTTCCCGTCGTGCTTCACCTTCTGCGCGGGGCGGGGGGAGAGCGCGTTCGTCGCCGCCACCCCGGAGCTGCTCGTGCGCCGCGACGGCCTGCGCGCGGGCACCCTGGCGCTGGCCGGCTCGACGCGCCGCAGCGCCGACCCGGCGGTCGACGACCACCTCGGCGAGCAGCTGCTGCGCTCCGACAAGGACCGCGAGGAGCAGGCGATCGTCACCCGGCGCATCGTGCGGGCCCTGCGCCCGGTGAGCGTCTGGGTGACGGCGGCCGAGGAGCCCGTCGTGGCGCGGATGGCCAACATCCAGCACCTGGCCACACCGATCCGCGCACAGCTCGCGCGGCCGGTCAGCGCGGTCGAGCTCGCCGGCCTGCTGCATCCGACGCCCGCCGTCGGCGGCGAGCCGTTCGCCACCGCCGGCCCGCTCATCCCGGCGCTCGAGGGGCTCGATCGCGGGTGGTACGCGGGGCCCGTGGGGTGGACGGACGCCAACGAGGACGGCGAGTTCTGCGTGGCCCTGCGCTGCGCGCTGCTGACCGGCGCGGTGGCCCGCTGCTACGCGGGCGTCGGCGTCGTGCGCGACTCCGACCCGGCGGCCGAGCTGGCCGAGACCGAGGTCAAGCTGCAGGCGCTGCTGCCGGTCCTCGCCGGCTGATCAGCGGCCCAGCAGCTGGGCGCACGCCGTGTCGGCGAACCACCGCTCCCACTGCTCCGGCGCCCAGCCGCGCTCGCCGACCAGGAGGTGCCAGACGTCGGGGTGGTTCAGCGTCCAGAGGATGTCGGCGCCGCGCGCGGCGTCGAGCCCGGGAGCAAGTGCCCCCTTGGCCTCGATGGTGTCGACGACGGCTCGCTGGTTGGCCAGAAAATCGTCCTGGATGCGACGCCACAGCGCGGCGCTGTCCGCGTCGGTGCCGGCCGCGTCGCGCATGACGCGCATGAGCTTCGCGGCGCGCTCCTTGACCAGGCGCGCGTTGTGCGCGCCGAGCCGCAGCTGGCGCTCGGGGTCGGGCTCGGCGATGACCTCGCGGTACCACTGGCGTTCGGGGATCGGGACGTCGGCCTCGTCGCCGCGCAGGCGCAGATGCCACAGCGCCCGCAGCAGCCCCGCCTTCGTCTCGAACGCGAGGTAGACGGTCTTCAGCGCGACGCCGGCCTCGGCCGCGACCGCGGCCATCGTCGTCGCGACATAGCCGTCGCGCTCGAAGAGGCGCTGGGCGGCCTCGAGGATCGCCAGGCGCGTGGCCGCCGCCTGCTCGCGGCGGCGCCTGGAGTCGTAGCGGCGCGTGGCCTTGACACCTTCGGACATTTCGTTACCCTAGCCGTAACTTCAATACATGAAACGAGTAGTCAATACTACTCGGGGGGTCGCGATGAGCAACGAGACGATGATGGTCGAGCAGTCGGACGAGCGCGACGCGCTGCGTGCGCGGCTTGCCGGCATGTGGGTCGCGGTCGCAGACGGCTGGGGCGAGAACGCCGACTACGCCGACGCACGCGGGGCGCAGAGCGCAGAGCGGATGCTCGCGCTGGCGCAGGTGGGCGCCGGCGACCGCGTCCTCGAGCTCGCCTGCGGACCGGGCGGCCTGGGCCTCGCGGCGGCCGAGCGCGTCGGCCCCGGCGGCGAGGTCGTCCTGACGGACGTCGCCGAGGAGATGACCGTCATCGCCGCCGCGCGCGGCGCAGAGCTGGGCCTGGGCAACGTCGCCTTCCGCCGCATCGACCTCGAGCGCATCGACGAGCCCGACGCCTCCTACGACGTCGTGCTGTGCCGCGAGGGCCTCATGTTCGCGCTGGAGCCCGGCCGCGCCGTCGGGGAGATCCGCCGCGTGCTGCGCCCGGGCGGCCGCGCAGCGGTCGCCGTCTGGGCCGCGCGCGAGCGCAACCCGTGGCTCGGCCTCGTGATGGACGTCGTCAGCGCGCAGATCGGGGCGCCGGTGCCCCCACCCGGGATCCCCGGCCCCTTCGCTCTGGGCGACGCCGACGAGCTGCGCGCACTCCTCGACGACGCCGGCCTGGCCGATGTGCGGGTCGAGGAGCTCTCCGTACCGCTGCGGACCGCCTCGTTCGACGAGTGGTGGCGGCGGACGTCGGCGCTCGCCGGCCCGCTGTCGGCCATCCTCGCCTCGATGCCCGAGGCGGCCGTGCAGGCCCTGCGCGAGCGCGCCCGCGAGGCCGTGCGCGACTACGAGACCGCGTCGGGCGGGCTCGACTTCCCGGGTGTGACGCTGATCGCGTCGGGGCGCCGCGCCTAGCGGCCGGCGCGCCGCCAGACCGCCACGACCTCGCGCACGGTCGCCTGGCGGTAGGAGATGCGCGAGTCCAGCGGGCGGACGCTGAGGTGGAAGCGCCCGGACTCACCCTGCTCGAGCTCGACCACGAGCGCGTGGAAGCGGCGGCCCTTCTTGTCGACCTCGACGATGTCGCCGGGGGCGATGCCTTTGGAGCTGCGGCGCGGTGACACGGGCTCGGGCGGGGCGGGGAGGAGGGTGGTCTGGCTCATGGTCGCCCGAAGCTAGCTGGCGAGTCGGACGGCGACCGCCTCGTGCACGCGACGGTGCAAGGCCACGTTCTCCGGGCGGTTGGTGCGGACGTGCAGCAGCCTACCGGGGGCCTCGCGGATTGCGGCCAGATCGTCGACGCGCTCGTAGGTGAGGCCGAAGAGGGCGGCGACGCGCTCGGCGTCCAGACCGGTCGGCGTGGCGACGTGCTCCTCGAAGGCGTCGGTCTGTGAGGCGACCGGCAGGAAGTCGAAGATCCCGCCGCCCGCGTTGTCGACGAGCACGACGGTGAGCGCGAGCTTCAGACGCGTGGCGCTGAGCAGGGCGCCGAGGTCGTGGGCGAGGGCGACGTCGCCGAGGTGGACGACCACGCGGGCGCCGGCGGCCGCGGCGCCGAAGGCGGCCGCGAGCGTCCCGTCGATCCCGTTGGCGCCGCGATGGGCCAGCACACGCGGCGGCGCGTCGCGCGCCGGCCAGAAGCTCTCGACGTCGCGCACGGGCATCGAGGAGGCGGTGAAGACGGTGACCTCGCCCGGCAGCGCCGCCAGCGCGCGCGCGACGGCCGGCTCGCTGATCGCGTCCCCGAGCGCCGCGGCGATCGCCTCGGCGGCGGCGGCGTCGGCCGCCCGCCACCCATCGAGCCAGGGGCTCGCGCGTGGTGGCGCGGCGATCGATCGCGCCCACGCGGCGGGGTCGGCGTCGAGCACCTCCGTCACGACGGCGGCCGGGTCCTGCCAGGCGTTCTCGGGATCGAAGGCGACCTGGCGGGCATCGAGGCCCGCCAGCCACTGGCGCAGCGGCTTGGAGGTCGGCAGGTCGCCGATGCGGATGACGGCCTGCGGGCGATGGGCATCGGCGAAGCCCGCATCGCGCAGCAGCGCGTCGTAGTGGGCCACCGCGGCCGGGCCGCGGCGGGCGCCCGAGAGCGGATCGGCCAGCAGCGGCGTGCCGAGCGCGGCGGCCGCCGTGGCCAGCGCCTCGCCCAGGCCGTCGTGGCGCTCGTGGCGGCCGGCCACGATGACGGCGCGCTCGCCGGGATCGAGGTCGATCGCCGGCGGCGCCGCGGTGCGGCGCGAGCGGGGGAGGGGCGCGTCGTCCGTCGCGGGCAGCGGCTCGTCGAGCACGAGCGGCTCGCGCAGCGCGAAGTTCAGGTGCACGGCGCCGGGACGGCCCGACACGGCCGTCTGGTAGGCGCGGAAGGCGAGCTGGCGGACCCAGCGCAGCCGCTCGGGCGTCGCGCTGTGGGTGCCGACCTCGAAGAACCACTTCGCGGCGTCGCCGTAGAGCTTGAGCTGGTCGATCGTCTGCCCGGCGCCGACCGCGCGCAGCTCGGGCGGGCGGTCGGTGGTGAGCACGATGAGCGGCACGCGCGCCTCGTGCGCCTCGATGACGGCGGGCAGGTAATGCGCGGCCGCGGTGCCGCTCGTGCACGCCACGGCCGCGGGCCGCCCGCTCTGCTTGGCCACCCCCAGCGCGAAGAAGCCGGCGACGCGCTCGTCGACGTGCGACCAGGTCGGCAGGCCCGGCTGGCGCGCGAGCGTGAGCACGAGCGGCGTCGAGCGCGACCCCGGCGAGGTGCACGCGCCCACCAGGCCGCAGCGCGCCAGTTCGTCGACGAAGGCACGCAGCAGGAGGTAGGTGTCGGTCGTCTCGGTCAAGATGCGCGGCCGATGCCCACCACCGTCGTTCTCCTGCACGGCTTCGCCGGGACGGGGCGCGCCTGGGATCCGGTGTTGCAGCGGCTGGATCGCGAACGCTATACGGCCCTGGCGCCCGACCTGCGCGGCCACGGCGGCGCGAGCGCCGCGCGCCCGATCAGCTTCGCCGCCTGCGTGGAGGACGTGCTGGCCGCGGCGCCCGCGCGCTTCGTCCTCTGCGGCTACTCGATGGGCGGCCGGATCGCGCAGCACGTCGCGCTCGCGGCGCCCGAGCGCATCGAGCGCCTGGTGCTCGTCGCGACGACGGCGGGCATCGAGGACGAGGCGGCCCGCACGGCGCGCATCGAGGACGACGAGCGCCTCGCCGCCTTCGCCGACACCGCGACGATCGAGCAGTTCGCCGACCGCTGGGCGGCCCAGCCGCTCTTCGCCGGCACGCCCCCCGAGGCGGCGCGCATCTGGCGTGAGGACATGCTGCGCAACGACGCCGGCGCGCTGGCCGCGGTCCTGCGCGGCATCGGCACCGGCGTCATGGAGCCGCTGTGGGAGCGGCTGCGGACGCTCGCGGTGCCGGCGCGGGTGCTCGCCGGCGCGGAGGATCCGAAGTTCGTCGCGCTCGCGCGTCGTCTCGCCGCCACGCTGCCCGACGCCGAGCCCGTCGTCGTCCCCGGCGCCGGCCACGGCCTGCCGCGCGAGGCGCCGGACGCGGTGGTCGCGGCGCTGGGGGCTCAGGGTTGATGCGCCGGCGCGGCAGGCAGCGCCAGCTCAGAATCCGTCGGACGTGCCCGGGATCCAGCTGGTGCCCGCGAGCGGCACCCGCGCCATCGCCGCGGCCTCGACGGTGAGCGCGACCAGGTCCTCGGGCTCGAGGTTCAGGACGTGCGACTTGCCGCACGCGCGAGCCAGGGTCTGGGTCTCGAGGACCATCGTGCGCAGGTAGTTGGCCAGCCGGCGCCCTCCGAGCTCGGGATCGAAGCGCGCGGCGAGCTCGTCGTCCTGCGTGGAGATGCCGACGGGGTCACGGCCCTCCTGCCAGTCGTCGTAGAACCCCGCCGCGCTGCCGATGCGCTGGTAGTCGGCGTCGAACGCCGGCGAGTTGTCGCCCAGGGCGATGAGGGCCGCCACCCCGATCGAGACGGCGTCGGCCCCCAGCGCGAGCGCCTTGGCGACGTCGGCGCCCGAGCGGATCCCGCCTGAGACGACGAGCTGGATGCGGCGATGCATCCCGAGCTCCTGCAGCGCGTCCACGGCCTGGCGCACCGCCGGCAGCGTCGGGATGCCGACGTGCTCGATGAAGACGTCCTGGGTGGCCGCGGTCCCGCCCTGCATGCCGTCGAGGACGATCACGTCCGCGCCCGCCTTGACCGCCAGCGCGACGTCGAAGTAGGTGCGCGACGAGCCGATCTTGATGAAGATCGGCTTCTCCCAGTCGGTGATCTCGCGCAGCTCCTCGATCTTGATCTGCAGGTCGTCGGGCCCCGTCCAGTCGGGGTGACGGCAGGCGCTGCGCTGATCGATGCCCGGCGGCAGATCGCGCATCTCCGCCACGCGATCGGAGATCTTCTGGCCGAGCAGGATGCCCCCACCGCCGGGCTTGGCTCCCTGTCCGACCACGATCTCGATCGCATCCGCGCGCCGCAGGTCGTCGGGGTTCATCCCGTAGCGCGAGGGCAGCAGCTGATAGACGAGCGTCTTCGACGCGGCCCGTTCCTCGGGCGTCATGCCGCCGTCGCCGGTCGTCGTCGACGTGCCCATCGCGCTCGCGCCGCGGCCCAGGGCCTCCTTGGCCGGCGCCGAGAGCGCGCCGAAGCTCATGCCCGCGATGGTGATCGGGATGTCGAGCTCGAGCGGGCGCTTGGCGTGGCGCGTGCCCAGCACGACGTTGGTGTCGCAGCGCTCGCGGTAGCCCTCCAGCGGGTAGCGCGACATGCTCGCGCCCAGCAGCAGAAGGTCGTCGAAGTGGGGGAGGCGGCGCTTGGCGCCGAAGCCGCGGATGTCGTAGACGCCCTCGCGCGCGGCGCGCTGGATCTCGGCGATGACCTCGCGGCTGAAGAGCGCCGACTCGCGCAGCGCCATCTCAGAAGTCCCCGGCGTGGTCGACCTTGAAGTTGTAGAGCTCGCGCGCCGATCCGTAGCGGCGGAACACGGCGGGATCCACGTCGTCGATCCCCGCCCGCTCGAGCAGGTCGCGGACCTCGGCGCGGTGCTCCTCGCCCAGCTCCTTCTCGACGCAGTCGGCGCCGAGGCCGGCGACGGCCCCGCGCACGTAGAGCCGCGCCTCGTAGATCGAGTCGCCCAGCGCGTCGCCCGCGTCGCCGCACACCAGCAGGCGGCCCTTCTGGGCCATGAAGGCGCTCATGTGCCCGACCGACCCGTGCACGACGATGTCGACGCCCTTCATCGAGATCCCACAGCGCGAGGACGCGTCGCCGCGGATGACCACCAATCCGCCACGGCCGGTCGCTGCGGCCGACTGGCTGGCGTTGCCCGTCGACCGTCACCGAGCCCGACATGATGTTCTCGGCCACGCCGACGCCGCAGTTGCCGTGCACGCGCACGGCGGCCTGCTGGTTCATGCCGGCGCAGTAGTAGCCGACGTGTCCGGCGACGTCGACCTCCAATGGCGCGTCGAGGCCGACCGCGATGGCGTGGCGGCCGCCGGGGTTGTCCACGCGCCAGCGCTGCGGCGCGGCCGGCTCGTGCGCCGCCGCGTGAAGCCTGGCGTTGAGGTCGCGCAGCGGCGTCTGGGCCAGGTCGATGATCTCGACGGCCGGCTCGGTCCGCGTCGACATCAGACCAGCGCTCGCTCCCACACGTAGAGCGTCGCCGGAGCGGGCTCCCATACGTTCGCGTGCTCGGCGCCGGGCAGCACCGCGATGGCCCGGTACTCCGACGCCATCGCCACCCAGTCGTCGGTCTCGGCGAGCACGGCGGGCTTGCAGGCGATCGGATCGCGCAGCACGGCGAAGCCGTCGGCCGTGCCGACGGCGAACGTGTAGAAGCCGTCGAGATCGCGCAGGCAGCCCTCGAGCGCCTCGCGCAGGCTCGCCCCTTCGCGCAGGCGCCACGTCAGGTACCCGGCGGCCACCTCGGTGTCGTTGTCGGTCTGGAAGGTGACGCCCTCGCGGCGCAGCTCCTGACGCAGGCGGTTGTGGTTCGACAGCGACCCGTTGTGGACCAGGCAGAGGTCGAGGCCGGTGGAGAACGGGTGCGAGTGCTGGGTGGTCACCCGGCTCTCGGTCGCCATGCGAGTGTGGCCCAGTGCGTGGCTGCCCTGCACGTCCTCCAGGGCGAAGCGCGCCACGAAGTCTGAGGGCAGCCCGGCCTCCTTGAAGATCTCGATGCGCTCGCCCACGCTCATGATCCTCAGCTCGGGGTGGCGCTCCGCGAGCCAGGCCTCCGTGCGCTCCGCGTCGGCGTCGACCACGAAGATCGCGTGGCTCGCGCGGACCTCGGGCTCGGGGTCGCCCCCGAACGCACGCGCCAGGCCGTCGCGGACCGCGCCCCACTCATAGCGGGGATCGGGCGAGAAGAGCGAGACCTTGCTCGCCCCGGCGGGCGCGGGGTCGCGGTAGACGGCCACGCCGGCGCTGTCGGGGCCGCGGTCGTTGAGCTCGGAGAGCATGGCGCCGAGGTGCTCGCCCAGGTGCTCGGTGACCACGGGCGACTTCCCGAAGAGGCCGACGATTCCGCACATGCGCGCGATTTTAGTGTCGCCCACAACCACTGCCAGTGGGTCGGAAGCCCACAATTCGGCCCGATGGTATGTGTGTTCAGTCCACTTCGAGCAGACCGAGCCGGCGCGCGAGCCATGGGGCCGGGATCGCCTGAACAGCGAGCGTGACGAGGATGGCGAGCGCGACCACGCTCGCGAGCAGGTCCCCGTTGGGCACCGCCAGGGCGGCCAGCACGCCGACCAGCGCGGCCGGCACGACGCCGGTCTCGCGCGTCCAGCACACGAAGGCCAGCTCGGCGCGGCTCCAGCGGCTGCGCCGGTCAGGCAGGCAGCAGATCGCGACCGTGATCGGCCGCGCCACGAGAAGCAGCACGGCGACCACGGCCAGGGCCGGGAGGATCTCCTCGCCGAGGGCCTGGAACGGCAGATTGGCGCCCACGAGGACGAAGACGAAGATCGTCACGATGTCGGCCAGGCTGCGCGTCGTGATCATCAGGTCGCGGCTGTGCTCGTCGTGCATCGAGAGCCCGAGCAGCTTCATGTTGCCGACGATCAGTCCCGCCAGGAAGGCCCCCAGGTAACCGCTGCCGCCGGCGAAGTCGAGCGAGACATAGGACATGGCGACCACCGCGAGAACCGCGATCGCCGCCGACTCGCGCCAGATCCCCGTGCGGCGGCTCGAGATCGCGGCCGAGAGCACGATGCCGGCGAGCACGCCGCCCGCGCTGCTCAACACGAGCTGGCCGACGAAGTCCCCCGCGGGTCCGGTCAGCGAGTTCTTCCCCGAGACCAGCGCGCCGGCGATGGCGAGCGCCAGCACGGCGCCCGTCGGGTCGTTGAAGGCCGATTCGGCGACCACGGTCTGCGCCACCTTGGGCCGCAGCCGCGAGCCGATGAAGAGCGGGATCAGGATGGCGGGATCGGTGGGGGAGAGCACCGCCCCGATGAGCAGGCCCTGCTCGAAGGGCAGCCCGAAGACGAGCGCGGCGGCGGCGCCGGTGATGACCGCGGTGATGATGACGCCCACCACGGCGAGCAGGCCCAGGCTCAGCCAGACGCTGCGCAGGATCTCCAGCGACAGGTTCAGGCCACCGTAGAAGAGGATGGTCGAGACGCCGAGGGTGAACACGAGCTGCGCGGGAAGCGAGTCGAGCGGAACGTCGATGACGTCAAGCGCGGAGGGGCCGAGCAGGGCGCCGAGGCCCAGCAGGAAGACGATCTCGGGGATGTGCAGCAGCGTCGCCAGCAGGCGCGCGAAGAGGCCGGCGACCAGCAGCAGGCTGAGCGTCAGGATGACGTCGCGCGTCATGGCTCGCGGCTGGCCTGCTGCTCCAGCGCGAGACGGGCGATATCGGACGCGGTCAGCAGCAGCAGGACGATCAGCACGCCCGCGCCGAGGCCGACGACCACGAGGCTCTTCTTGGCGTCGGTCAGGCGCTGATCGAAGGACCGCTCGACCTGGTCGTTGCGGCGCTGCTCCTCGGCGGCGAGGTCGCCGGCGGCGGCGGCCATCGCCTCGAAGTTGCGGATCTCGGGACCGAGGAAGATCTGCTTGACGCGCTCGTCGCGGCCGGCCTGCAGTGCCCGGTAGGCGACGACGTCGAGGGCCATGAAGGCGTCGAAGGAGCTCTGCAGCCGCGCGAGGATCGCGCGCTCGCGCGGCTCGGTGAGCGTTCGGTGCGCAACGGCGAGCAGCCGCCTGACGTTCTGCGCCGAGCGCTCGAACTGCGGCCGGCTGGCGCCGTCGTCGTAGCCGTAGGCGGTCTGCCAGCCGTTGACGTCGGTGACCGCGTACTTGAGCTCGAGGGCCAGCGCCAGGCGGTCGGAGCGCGCCGAGACCTCGTCGAAGCGGTCGCTCAGAGACTGGAACGCCGCGAAGGCCACGGCGATCGTGATGACCGGCCCCAGGATGGTCATGACGATGGCCGCGTAGAGCTTGGCGCGGATGGTCACGCGGCGAGTATCCTCGCGCCGGAGGTCGGCGTGCTGCCCTTCTTTCTCTTCGACTCGGTCCCGGACATCCTCTGGCTGTGCCTGGTGGGCCTCGTCTACCTGAGCTGGATCGAGGTCCGCCAGGAGCCCGATCTGCTCCCGCAGGCCAAGCTGTGGTGGTGCCTGCTCGTCTTCCTGACGAACGTGCCGGGCTACGTGGCGCTCAGGATCTGGACGGCGGCGCGGCGGCGCCGACGCGCCTCAGACGCACGAGCTTGACCGCGAGCTCGAGCGACAGGAGATCCTCCGTCGCGAGGTCGAGCCCCGTCAGCTTCTCGATCCGATCCAGGCGCTGGCGCAGGGTGTTGGCATGGATGAAGAGCTTGGCCGCCGTGGTGGTCCCGACGCGGCGGTCGGCCAGGTACTGCTCCAGCGTCCCGAGCAGCTGCGTCTCGCGGCGCTCGTCGTACTCGAGCAGGCGCTCCACGGCCTCGCAGAGGCGATCGTGCGGCGCATCGTCGAGCGCGAGGTGCACCAGGTAGCGGTAGGCGCCCAGTCCGTCGTAGGCCAGCGCGCCGCCGCCGGGGGTGAGCGCCCGCGCGATGGCGGCAGCGTCCTGAGCCTGGCGCAGGCTCCGGCCGGCGCCGTCGCCGCCGCAGCGCACGGAGCTCACGCCGATGGCGACGCCCTCGCTCGCGCCGAGCTCGCGCAGCGCACCCACGTCGCCGGGGTCGGCGCCCGCCGGCAGCGGGAGCAGGCCGCGCAGCGCATCGCGGCCGGGATCGACGAGGGCACCCGCCTCGAGCGTGCGCAGCCGCGTCTCGACGCGCTCGGCGACCTCGGGCCACGGCCGCGCGTCCTCGCCGGTGACCGCCGGGCGGGCGTGGACGAACACGTGGCGGCGGTCGAGATCGCAGCCGGCGGCGCGTCGCGCGGGCCTCGGCGATGTCGATCGCGCCGTCGTCGAGCGCCTCGAACAGCGCACGGACCAGGTTCTCGGCGGTCAGGCGCTCGATGTGCTCGGCGTTGCGCAGGGCCAGGGCGGCCTGGTTGGCGACGGCCTGCAGGAGCTCCTGGTGCTGGGACGGAAAGGTGCGCAGGCCCGAGCGCACGGCGACCAGGGCGCCGACCTCCTGGCGGTCGTCGCGCAGCGGTGCGCGCGACTCGACGTGCGGGTCGGGGAGCTCGCCCGGCGGGTCGGCGGCGACGAGCTCGAGCCGGCCCTCCTCGCCGTCGCGCAGCCACAGCTGCGAGGCGGAGCACCCGAGCAGCCGGCGCACGCCCGCGGTGACCACCTGGTAGAGCTCCTCGCGGCCCCCGACCGCGACGATGTGCTCGCTGAGCTCGGCCAGGTTCGTGAGGGCGTCGACGCGCAGGCGCGCGTCCTCGTAGAGGCGCGCGTTCTCGATCGCGCCGGCGACGAGCGACGCGGTGTGGACGAGGAAGTTCAGCACGCCTTCGTCGAACTCGCGCGGGGCGACCGTGTGCAGGACGACGACCCCGAGCACCTCGCCCGAGCGCGCGGGCATCGGGACGGCGACCATCGACTGGAAGTGCTCCTCCTCGAGCTCGGGCACATACTTCATGCGCGGGTCCGAGAGCGCGTCCTCGCGGATGAAGGCGGGCTCCCCGGTGCGCGCGACCCAGCCCGTCAGTCCTTCGTCGAGCGCGAACTCGACCTTGCCGACGACGTGGGCGTAGACCCGCGAGGCGGCGCGCATGCGCAGGCGCTCGCCATCGCGTATGTAGACGAAGCAGGCGTGGCACCCGGTGGCCTCGGTGACCAGCTCGACGATGCCGTCGAGCACCCGCGTCAGGTCGACCGACGAGCCGACCGCGCTGATGATCGCGTACAGCGTGTCGCTCTCGAGCCGTACCCGCTCGAGCTGTGCCGCGAGGTCGCTGCGGCCGGCCACCGATCGATCCTACCGCCCGTATGTACCCGAGGTACATGAGTTCGCCCGAAATGGTGGCCTGGAACCACATTGCCCGGTGCGCGCGCCACTGGATAGAACTATCGCGACCCCGGGGTGGCGGGGCATCGGAGGCTGTCGAGAGGGGACTGGATGCTGTCGTTCATCTTCGCCCAGGTCAGGTCGCTCGACCAAGCGGCACCCGCTCAGTCCCTGACCCAGGACTCTGCCGTACTGGGCGAGCAGTTCTACTTCTTCACCGTCGTCCTCATGTGGCTGATCCACGCGGGCTTCATGTCCTACGAGGCCGGCGTCGCCCGCCGCAAGAACGTCATGGCGACGGCGATGAAGAACATCCTCACGATCGCGGTCGTCACGCCGACGTTCTACTTCTTCGGCTGGTGGGTCTACAACTGCAACCAGGCCGGGCTGCCGATCGGGCCCAACTCCTCGGACTTCACCTCGGTCGCCTGCCAGGGCGGCATCCCGTGGAGCGACGCCTTCGGGCCGAACCTGACGAACAACATCAACCTGATCTTCTTCCTGGCCTTCCTGCTCTTCTCGTGGACGACGGCCTCGATCCTGTCGGGCGCGATCATCGAGCGGGCGCGCATCTCGGCCTATCTCGTGCTGGCCGTCATCCTGGGCTCGGTCGTGTGGATCCTCGACGCCGCGTGGGGCTGGAGCGCCGGCGGCTGGATGACCCTGCGCTTCGGATTCCACGACTCGATCGCCTCGGCGGTGGTGCACGGCGTGGCCGGGCGCGTTCACCTTGGGCGTGCTCTTCAACGTCGGCCCGCGAATAGGCAAGTACACGAAGGACGGGCTCACGCGCGTCTTCAGACCGCACAACCTGCACATCACCGCCCTGGGCCTGATGCTGATCTTCACCGGGTTCTACGCGTTCTACGGCGCGTGCCTGGTCATCGCGTCGACCTCGTTCCCGGGCTGGGCGAACATCTACCTGAGCCCGACGACGCTCGGCTCGATCACGATGGTCATCACGATGGGGTTCGCCGGCGGCTTCACCGGCGGCTACTTCGCCAGCCGCGGCGATCCGTTCTGGACCATCTCGGGCGGCCTGGCCGGCGTGATCGGGGTCTCGGCGGGCGCCGACGTCTACGCCCCGACGCTCGCGTGGCTGATCTCGATGCTGACCGCCGTCATGGTCGTCTACATCGGGGGCTGGATCGAGACGAAGATGCGCGTCGACGATGCCGTCGGGGCGGTGGCCGTGCACGGCTGCTCGGGGTTCCTGGGGATCATCTGGGTCGGCGTCTTCGCCGCCGGCTACCCGACGGGGCTGAACAACGTCGAAAGCAGCTTCGGCGGCCAGATGGTCGGCGTGGCGACGTTCCTCCCGCTCGGCTTCCTGTCGGGCTGGGTGGCGTCCTACATCCTCAAGAAGCTCAACCTCCTGCGCGTGCCGGTGGAGGTCGAGCTCGAGGGCCTGGACATGGCCGAGTACGAGACGGACTTCTACCCCGAGCACGCCCGTGCGCCCGAGGAGATCGTCGAGCCCGACGGCACGCTGGTCCCCGCCGAGCTGTTGCTGCCCGCAGAGCTGGCGGCCTTGACCGGCGGCAGCAGGGGGGCTCCATAGATGCTCACCTTCCTGACCAGCCTGGTGATCCTGTTCACGCTCGTCTACGCGGGCGTGACGTGGGCCAAGCGCGAGGAGCGCCGCCGCATGGCCGCGCACGAGTTCGACGGAATCGAGGAGGTGGTCCGCAGTGCCGGCGATCATCGATAGCGCGCCCGACTGCATCATCCACATCAACGGGGCCAGGCCCGCCGACGACTCCGCCGACTTCATCCTCCAGGCGGCGTACCTGAAGTGCCAGGGCATCATGACCTTCGGCCCCGGCTCGACCTACGGCAAGGACGGCACCGGCGCTGCCGGGTCCTACATGGTCCTCACGTGGATCGGGATCATCGTGATGGTGGGGGTCATCGTTGCCTGGGTGCTGTATGAGGACAGGCGACTCTGGGGCCACGTAGCGCGAATCCGGGCGCGGGACCAGAGCGCAGCCCTGCCCGGCCCGACCGACCCGCCCGTGATGGAATAGCGAGAGGAACGGAGATCACATGGCAGTCGAGCGCAGGCGGCAGATCGAGTTCCCGCCGCTGCAAACCCACGTGAAGAGCTTCGAGGTCGCGATGATCGCCATCTCGATCATCTGCATCGTCGTCATGCTCATCATCATCCTCGCCACGAATATTGGCAACGAGTTCCGTCCGACCGTCTAGCTCCGCGGCCCCCGTCGGACGCGGCCGGGCCTGGGTTCGGCCCGCCGTCCTGGTGCTGGGCCTGTTCGCGATCTGCCTGGTGGTCGCCTCCAGCTGCCAGCGCCACCAGATCCGCATCACCAAGGAGACGGCGATCGCCACCGCCACGCGCGCGGCGGACTTCCGCCCGCAGCGCACGCAGGTGCGACTCGTGCGCCAGGGCCTGAACGGCCGCCCGTTCTGGGCGATCTCGCTCTCGATTCCCAACACGAGCGGCAAGGGGTACGAGCGCGTGTCCGTCGCCCGGGTCGACGCCAACACGGGCAAGCTCGTGGCCTTCACCGACAATGCAGACACGGAGAACGACGCGCCATGACCAAGCCGCTGGTCGCACCGCAGAGCGCAGACGAGGTCCGCAAGCTCGCCCGCGACGGCGGGATCGAGTTCCTCTTCGCGCAGTTCGTCGACATGCACGGCAAGCCGAACGCCAAGCTCGTGCCGGCCCACCATCTCGACGACCTGCTGTCTGACGGCGCAGGCTTCGCGGGCTTCGCGGCCGGCGACATCGGCCAGGGCCCCCACGACCCCGACCTCATCGCCATGCCCGACGTGCGCAGCTACACGCCGCTGCCGTGGAAGCCGGGCGTGGCGCGCTTCGCGTGCGACGTGACGGTGGAGGGCGAGGAGTGGCCCTACTGCCCGCGCACCATCCTGCGCCACCAGCTCGAGCGCGCCGCGGCCCTGGGCTACGAGTTCCGCATCGGCGCCGAGCTCGAGTACTTCCTCGTGCGCCGGCGCGAGGACGGCTCGATCGAGGTCGCCGATGCGCTCGACACCCTCGAGCAGCCCTGTTACGACATGCGCGGCCTGACGCGCAACCTCGATTTCGTCTCGACGGTCTCGCGCAACGTCACCGCCCTGGGCTGGGACAACTACGCGACCGACCACGAGGACGCCAACGGCCAGTTCGAGCAGAACTTCGAGTTCGACAACGCGCTGGTCACCTGCGACCGCGCCGTGTTCTTCCGCTACATGGTCGAGGCGCTGGCCCAGGAGCAGGGGCTGATCGCGACCTTCATGCCCAAGCCGTTCGCCCACCTCACCGGCAACGGCTGCCACTTCCACATGAGCCTGTGGAAGGACGACGAGAACCTCTTCGAGGTCGACCCGGCCGACGACCCCCGCGGCCTGGGGCTCTCGGAGCTCGCGTATCAGTTCGTCGGTGGGCTGAAGGCCCACGCCAAGGCCTACATCGCGGTGACCGCGCCGACGGTGACCTCATACAAGCGCCTGGTCGTCGGCGCCCCGACGAGCGGCGCGACGTGGGCGCCGGCCTACGTCAGCTACGGCTACAACAACCGCACGCAGATGCTGCGCATCCCGGGCCCCGGGCGGATCGAGGACCGGACCGTCGACGGGTCGTGCAACCCCTACCTGGCCGCCACGGCCGTCCTCGCGGCCGGACTGGACGGGATCGAGCGCGGCCTGGACCCGGGGGAGCCCAACGCGCTGAACCTCTACGAGACCGACGAGGCCCAGCGCAAGGAGCTCGGCATCGACGTGCTGCCGGCCAACCTGCTCGACGCGACGCGCGAGCTCGAGCGCTGCGACGTCCTGCGCGCCGCCCTGGGCCGCGCGCGCGACGAGGACTACCTCGACTACTACGTCAGCTGCAAGCGGCGCGAGTGGCAGCAGGCCCACGAGCAGATCACCAAGTGGGAGCTCGACCGCTACCTCCAGCTGTTCTGACCTAGACCCCGAGTCCCGGCTGGACCGGCACGGTGATCGCGCCCTGCTCGACGGGCAGCACGGTCAGCTCGTCGGCGAACAGCTCGAGCGTCCCCAGCCCGCAGGCCGCGGTCGTCTTCAGGGCGGCGGCGCAGTGGACGGCGGCGGCGATGCCGAGCGGTCCGTCGAAGGTCGAGGCGAGGTAGACGTCGGCGCCGGAGGCGCGCACCAGCGCGGCCTGGGCCAGCAGGCGCGAGATGCCGCCGCAGCGCGAGACCTTCAGGCACACCGCGTCGGCCACCTTGGCGGTCAGCGAGCCGGGCTGGCCCGCGGTCTCGTCCATGGCCACGCGCACCGGGACGCGGTCGCGCACCTGGCGCATGGCGTTGACGCCGTGGACCGGCTCCTCGACGAGCTCGAGGCCCGCCGGGGCGAGCGCGAGGATCGAGGAGACGGCCTCGTCGACCTCCCAGGCGCCGTTGGCGTCCAGGCGCAGCTCCATCTGGCTGCCGGCCGCCGCGCGCACGGCGGCCACGCGGCCGGCGTCGTCGCCGATGCCGACCTTGACCTTCACGCAGGTGTAGCCCGCGTGGGCGGCGGCGGCCGCCTGCTCGGCGGCGTGGGTGCGGTCCTCGGCCGGGATCGTCGCGTTGACGCGGACCTCGGTGTCCGGGTCGTCGGAGATCAGCTCGCTGACGGGCTTGCCCTCGCGGTTGCCGGCCAGGTCCCAGAGCGCGAGGTCGACCGCGGCCAGCGCCTGGGGCACGTCGGCCACGATGCGACAGCGCTCGAGCAGGTCCGCGGCGGGGTTGCCGTCGCCGTCGCGCAGGATGCCCTCGAAGGCCTCGAACGCCGCGCGCACCTTGGCCGGCGAGACGCCGTCGTAGGGCTCCAGCGGCGCCGCCTCGCCCCAGCCGACGGCGCCGTCGGCGTCGCGCAGGCGCAGCAGCAGCAGCTCGCGCTTGCGCAGGACGCCGAATGCGGTCCGCATGGGGTCGGCGAAGGTCAGCGTGACGGTGGCGACGCGAACGTCCATCAGCTCAACAGCAGCCCGGCCGACAGCAGCACGCAGAACGCCAGCTGGAGCATCCCGGTGCGCGCCAGCGCCAGGTTGAGCGTGGGCCCGTCGGCATGGCGGCGCACGATGCGCACGAGCGAGACGGCCGCGGGGAGGAGTACCAGGGGAAGCAGCAGCCACGCCGATAGCGACCCCGCCACCCAGGGCACCGGCGCGGTCGGGAAGGCGCCGTAGACCATGAGTCCGTACAGGGTACGCGCGCGGTCGCGGCCGAGTCGTACGGCTAGCGTCCGCTTGCCGGCGCGCCGGTCGGACTCCAGGTCGCGGACGTTGTTGACCACCAGGATCGCGCTCGCGAGGAGCCCGACGGGGACCGCGAGCACGAAGGCCTCCCACGTCACCTGCTCGGCCTGGACGAAGTAGGAGCCGGTCACCGCGACGATGCCGAAGAAGGCGAAGACGAAGACCTCGCCGAGGCCCTCGTAGCCGTATGGGCGCGGGCCGCCGGTGTAGAGCACGCCGGCCAGGATCGAGGCGGCGCCGATCGCCAGCAGGATCGGGCCGGCGAGCCACACGAGGTAGACGCCGCACAGCACCGCGGCCCCGAACGAGACGTACGTGGCCACGAGCACCTGGCGCGGGGGGACGAGGCCACCGGCGGTCACGCGCACCGGCCCGAGGCGGTCCTCGGTGTCGGCGCCGCGCCGCGCGTCGGAGTAGTCGTTGGAGAGGTTGGTCCCGACCTGGATGAAGATCGCGCCCAGCAGCGCGGCGACGAACCCGCCGACGCGCAGGTCGCGCTCGGTGGCCGAGAGGGCCGTGCCGACGAGCACGGGTGCCACCGCCGCGGGCAGCGTGCGCACCCGCGCGGCCATGACCCAGATGCGCACGCTCGACACTACGCGCGTCGCGGGAACTTCGAGAAGTCGGGCACGCGCTTGTCCTTATAGGCCTCGCGCCCCTCGCGCGCCTCGTCGGAGGCGTAGAAGAGGAGGTTGGCGTCGTGGGCGAGCTGCTGGACGCCGGCGTAGCCGTCCTCGTGGGCGTGAAAGCTCGCCTTGACCAGGCGCAGGGCGAAGGGCGAGAGGGCGAGCATCTCGCGGCACCAGCCCACCGTCTCCTCCTCGAGGCGTTCGAGCGGCACGACGGTGTTCACGAGGCCCATCGCGAGCGCCTGCTGCGCGTCGTACTGGCGGCACAGCATCCAGATCTCCTTCGCGCGCTTGGTGCCCACCAGGTCGCGCAGCAGCGACGCGCCGAAGCCGCCGTCCCACGAGCCGACCCGCGGCCCGGTCTGCCCGAAGCGCGCGTTGTCGGCGGCGATCGTCAGGTCGCACACGAGGTGAAGGACGTGGCCGCCGCCGACCGCGTAGCCGGCGACCATCGCCACCACCGGCTTGGGCAGGCGGCGGATCTGGACGTGCAGGTCGGTGATGTGGAAGCGCCCGACGCTCCCGGGCGCCGACGGATCGGTCATGTAGCCCGTGTCGCCGCGCACGCGCTGGTCGCCGCCCGAGCAGAAGGCGAGCGGGCCTTCGCCGGTGAGGATGATCACGCCGACCGAGGCGTCCTCGCGTGCGCGCTCGAACGCGGAGGCAAGCTCGACCACCGTCTGGGGGCGAAAGGCGTTGCGGACCTCGGGGCGGTCGATGGTGATCTTCGCGATCCCGTCGCCGCTGAGCTCGTAGCGGATGTCCTCGTACTCGGCGCCCTGCGCCCACGTCACTGCCATGGCCCGGCAGGCTACTCACGGGCGCCTTCGCTCAGCCTGCCGGTCCCCAGACCTCGTCCGCCGTGCGCGCCACGACCTCGAGCTTGCGCCACTGGTCGTCGGGCGAGAGCTCGTTGCCCTCCGACACCGACGCGAACCCGCACTGCGGGCTGATCGCCAGCTGGCCCACGTCGACGTGGCGAGCGGCCTGCTCGATCTCGCGCACGAGCTGCTCGCGCGCCTCGACGGGCGGGTGCTTGCTCGAGACGATCCCCAGCGCGGCGATCTTGCCGGCGGGCAGGTGGCGCAGGGCCGAGTAGTCGCCGGCGCGCTCGGGCTCATCCCACTCGACGAGGAAGACGTCGTAGGGCAGCTCGTTGAACACCCGCTCGGCCACCGGCTCGAGCGAGCCCTGGTAGATCCACATCGAGCGGAAGTTGCCGCGGCAGATGTGCAGCCCGAAGGTCACGTCGGTCGGGAAGCCCTCGATGACGCGGCGGTCGAGCTCCAGCGCCTTGTCGAAGAAGGCGTCGGGGTCGATGCCCTGGCGCACGATCGCGTACTCGCGCGCGCCCTCGTCGATGAGCTGGACGTAGTTGGGGAAGTCGAGCTGCACGTAGCGCGCGCCGGCGCCGATCGCCTCGGCGATGAGCTCGCGCTGGATGGCCAGCGTGTCCTCGAGCAGCTCCTCGTGGGAGTCATAGAAGCGGTCGGTGACGCCCTTCTCGTAGAAGGCGGCAGGCAGGAACCACGAGGCGGCGGGCAGGGTGACCTTGAACGGGCGATCGGTGATCGAGCGCAGGCGATCGGTGTCGCGCAGGAGCGGGCTGTCGACCTTGCGCACGCGCCCGCAGATGCGCGGCACGCCGTTGTAGAGCACCTTGTCGCCGGCGGCATTGCGGAAGCGGACCGGCACCGGACTGGGCTCGATGCCCTCGATCGCGTCGTAGAAGGAGTGGGTGAAGGCCGCGCGCGCGAACTCCCCGTCGGTGACGACATCGAGCCCGAGGTCGACCTGGCGCATGACCGCCGCGCGGATCTCCGCGTCGAGGATCTCGTCCAGCTCGCCGCCGCCCCCGGCGCGGGCCTCGAGGAGGCGCTGCGGGCGCAGCAGGCTGCCGACCACCTCGGCGCGAGCGGGCTGGCGCGGCGCGTTCACACCGCGATCTTCTCAGGAAGCCTGATAGTTCGGCAATGGGTCGGTGCGCGGATCGGCACGCGACTACCGCTACCGTCCCGTTCGTGCTCGTGGAAGCCTGGCTGCCGCGGGCGGCCGCGCGTCATCCCGACCGCCCGGCCGTGAACGCGATGACCTATGCCGAACTCCTCGGTGAGGTCGACGCGACGGCGCGCCGACTGGCCGGCCGCGGCGTGCGCGCCGGCGACCGCGTGGGGGTCGCGCTGGCCCCGGGCGAGGGGTTCTGCATCGCCCTGCACGCGATCCTGCGCCTCGGGGCCGTCGCCGTCCCGGTCGACCTGCGCCTCGGGGCGCGCGAGCGCGCGCGCGTGGTCGAGGGCACCGCCGAGGTCATCGACGGGCCCGTGATCGCCACCCCGGCCTCCGAGGCGCGCCTGCGCGACCGCCACGACCTCGACGCGCCCGCGATCGTCGTGCACACCTCGGGCACGAGCGGGACGCCCAAGGCGGTCGAGCTCACGTACGGCAACTGGCTGTGGAGCGCGCTGGGCTCGGCGGTCGCGCTGGGCCTGGACCCGGGCGAGCGCTGGCTGTGCGCGCTTCCGCTGTCGCACGTCGGCGGCCTGTCGATCGTCATGCGCTCGGCGATCTACGCGACGACGGCGATCGTCCACGAGCGCTTCGACACCGATCGCGTGCTCGACGCGCTGATGGACGACGGTGGTCCCACCATCGTCTCGCTCGTCCCCACGACGCTGCAGCGCCTGCTCGACGCGGGGCTGCGCGAGCCGCCCGTGCTGCGCTGGGCGCTGCTCGGGGGCGCGCCGGCGACCACCGCGCTGCAGGGGCGCGCGGCCGCGGCCGGCGTGCCGGTGGCTCCGACCTACGGCCTGACCGAAGCGTGCTCGCAGGTCACGACGCTCGGCGCACCGCTGTTCTGCACGCGCGTGCGGATGGCCGGCGACGGCGAGATCCTCGTCAGCGGACCGACGGTGGCTGGGTGGGCGGGATCGGATCACCCGGTGCTCGCCACCGGCGATCTGGGCGAGTGGCGCCCGGACGGCGCGCTGCGCGTCGCCGGGCGCAAGGCCGACACGATCATCTCCGGCGGCGAGAACGTGGCGCCCGCCGAGGTCGAGGCGGTGCTCGAGGCCCACCCGGACGTGGTCGAGGCCGCCGTCCACGGCCGTGCGCACCCGGAGTGGGGCGAGGCGGTCGTCGCCACCGTCGTGGCCGACCCCGAGCTCGAGGCGGATGAGCTGCGCGCGTGGTGCGCGGCGCGGCTGGCGACCTTCAAGGTGCCCAAGGAGATCGCCTTCACGGTGGCCCTGCCGCGCACGCCGTCGGGCAAGGTCGCCCGCAAGGACCTGCGATGAGCGACGACGACGCCCGCGAGCGGGCGCTCGCGCAATGGGAGGACATGGCGGCCGGCTGGAAGGCCACGCGCGCCGCCTTCCAGCACAACGTGCTGCCCGTCTCGCACTGGCTGGTCGAGGCGATCCACCCGCAGCCGGGCCACCGCGTCCTCGAGCTCGCGGCCGGCCTGGGGGACACCGGGCTGCTGGCCGCCGAGCTCGTCGCGCCCGGCGGAAGCGTGCTCATCACCGACGGCGCCGAGAACATGGTGGCCGCCGCGCGCGAGCATGCCGAGGAGGTCGGCGCCACGAACGTCGAACTACGGACCATGCAGGCCGAGTGGATCGACCTCCCGGCGGCGTCCGTGGACGCCGTGCTGTGCCGCTTCGGGTACATGCTGCTGTTCGACCCCGAGGCGGCGCTGCGCGAGACGCGCCGCGTCCTGAAGCCGGGCGGGCGCGTGGCCCTCGCGGTGTGGGACGCCCTCGAGCGCAACCCGTGGATGAAGGTCCTGCGCGAGGCGTTGGTGACCAGCGGCCTCTCGCCCGCGCCCGTGCCGGAGGGCCCCGGTCCCTTCGCGCTGGGCTCCGAGGACGCCGTGCGCGAGCTGCTGGAGGCGACGGGTTTCGACGACGTCGAGGTCGAGCCGCTCGATCTCACCATTCAGGCCGGCAGCCTCGACGCGTGGTGGGAGCACGTGCTGCAGACCTCGATGACCACCGCCGCGCTGGTGCGAGGCCTGGCGCCCGCGGATCACTACAGCCTGCGTGATCTCGTCGACGAGGGGTATGCCCCCTACGTGCGCGAAGACGGCTCCGTCGAACTCCCGGCACGGGCGCTGGTCGCGGCGGCCGGCGCGTAGCGAGGCCTTGCCGTGCGCCGCCTCGCCCGCAGGATGTTCGCCTTCTACTGGGGTACCGGGATCGCCGACGACGTCCCGGCCCTGACCTATTACCTCGTGCTCTCGCTCGCCCCGGTTGCGCTGGGGCTCGCGGCGCTCGAGGCGCTGCTGCTCTCCAACACGCAGGCCGCGATCAACGTGGCCGACGGCCTGAACCGCTTCCTGCCCGACGCCGCGCACTCCGACATCCGCCATCTCGTGCTCGGCACGCGCGACAACTCGCCGGTCCTGCTGGCCATCGCGATGGCCACGATGCTGTGGACGACGTCGGGCGCCATCGGCGTCATCGAGCGCTGCGAGTCGCGCATCCTCGACTGCGAGCGCCACAACATCGTCACCGGTCGCCTGCGCAACATGGCGCTGGGAGCGGGCATCGCGATCATGGTCCTCGCCGCGAGCACCGGCGCGCCGGTCATCGGCGACGTCGCCGACGCGCTGAACCTCCGGCGCACGCTGCCCGGGACGCTGCTCGTGGTGGTGAACACCATCGGGTCGATCATCGTCTTCGCGCTGCTCTATCACTGGGCGCCGCGCGCGCGGCCCAACTGGCGCGCCTGCCTGCTGGGCGCCGTGCCGGCCGGAATCGCGATCCAGCTCGTGCCCTCCATCGTGGGCCTCTACTTCGGCGCGGGCGCGGGCTTCGCCGCGGTGCGGCTGTTCCTGCTGCTCGCGGTGATCATCGCCGGGCTCTACATCATCGCCCTCGTCACGCTGGTGGGGGCCGGCATCGCCGTCAAGTACGAGCTGCGCCGCCGGGATAGGATCCGCCGCCCATGTACTACGACGACGACGCTGACCTCACCCTCCTCGACGGCAAGACCGTTGCCATCATCGGCTTCGGCTCCCAAGGTCACGCCCACGCCCTGAACCTCAAGGACTCGGGCGTCGACGTGGTCGTCGGCCTGCGCGAGGAGTCCTCGAGCGCGCAGACCGCCCGCGATGCCGGCCTGGAGGTGCTCCCGGTCGCCGACGCCGCGTCGCGCGGCGACATCGTCATGGTGCTCGTGCCCGACGAGCTGCACCACGAGGTCTACGAGAACGAGATCAGCGACGGGATCGCCGAGGGCAACACGCTGCTCTTCGGCCACGGCTTCTCCGTCCACTACGGCGAGGTGGAGCCGCCGCCCGGGGTCGACGTGGGGCTCGTGGCGCCCAAGGGCCCCGGGCATCTGGTGCGCCGGCAGTACCTCGAGGGCAGCGGCGTCCCGTGCCTGGTCGCGATCGCCCAGAACGCCTCCGGCGACGCCCTCGCGCTCTCGCTGGCATACGCCAAGGGCATCGGCGGCACGCGCGGCGGGGTCATCGAGACGACCTTCAAGGACGAGACCGAGACCGACCTCTTCGGCGAGCAGGCCGTGCTGTGCGGCGGCGCGTCGGAGCTGGTGCAGGCCGGCTTCGAGACCTTGGTGGAAGCCGGCTACGACCCGCAGATGGCGTACTTCGAGTGCCTGCACGAGCTCAAGCTCATCGTCGACCTCATGTACGAGAAGGGCCTTCAGGGCATGCGCTACTCGATCTCCAACACGGCCGAGTACGGCGACTACACGCGCGGCAAGCGCGTCATCACCGACGAGACGCGCGCCAAGATGCGCGAGATCCTCGCCGAGATCCAGTCGGGCGACTTCGCCCGCGAGTGGATCGCCGAGAACCGCGCCGGCCAGGAGAACTTCAAGCGCATGCGCGCCGAGCAGGCCGGCACGCAGGTCGAGTCCGTGGGCGAGGAGCTGCGCTCGCACATGGACTGGATCAAGCCAAGCTTCTGATTCCTCACTCGTTCTGTACGGAATCACCTACTTTGGTGATCGTCTCGGCCACGTCGGCCGGGTCGCGCGTCATCTGGCGCTGCGTGAAGCGCAGCGTCCGGTAGCCGGCGCGGGCCAGGATCGCGTCGCGCTCGCGGTCGCGCTCGAAGGCGCGGCGGGTGCGGTGGAAGCTCCAGCTGTCGGCCTCGACGACCAGGCGCGAGGCGGCGAAGAGGAAGTCGACCTGGAGGCCGGCGACCCATTTGCGCGGCGCGGGGCGCTGGAGGGCGTGCTCGTCGCAGAGGGCGAGCATGAGCTCTTCAAGCTCTGAGTCGGTGAGGGTGAGCTCTCCGTCCTGCGCGAGCGCATCCGCCAAGGCTCCGGCTCCGCGCTCGCCCTGGTGGGCTCTCACCAGGGCATCGAGGGAGGTGAGGTCGTAGAGCTCGCGGATCTCCGCTTCGTCGAGCGCTCGTTCCAGGGCGCGACGGGGGAGGGTCGCGGCGAGGTCCAGGAGGGTGCGCGCTGGGGTGGTGACGCGGATGCCTCGGTGCTCGGTGATCTCGTCATCGCCGAGGGTCGGCGCGCGGTGGAGGCGCAGGCCCCGGCGCTTGGCGCGGCCGCCGGCGCTGCGGACGCTGACGTCGATGCGTGCAGCGGCACTGGGCCGGATCTCCCACAGCGCCGCGGCCGACGCATGACTCAGCACCGCGCCAGGCCCGGCGGCGAGAACCGCGGCCATGCGGCGCCCGTCGACCGTGAGAACGGGATGCCCGACGGCGTAGACACCGCGGTGGATGCGATGCAGTCGCCCCTCCGCGGCCCAGCGTCCGACCGCACTCGCCGAGAGCCCCAGTGCCTCGAGCTGGCGCCGCGCCACCACGCCATGCTGAGCCTCCGCCAACCGAGCGACGATTTCTGCCCGCATAGCGGGCACTTTTCGTCGTTCAGTCTCCACGGGGCCAGGGTGGCAGGGAAATCCGCGCGTGTGACGCGCGCTTTGTGACGATTCAGCTCAGGAGCAGCACCAGCCCTGCACGGCTGGTGCGCTGCCGAAGCGCCGCGAGATACCGGCGATCGCGGTGACGCGGGCGTTGGCGGCGGTGGGGGAGAGCAGGAGCCATTGGTCGGCCTCGCTCCAGCGCACGAGCAGGCGCCGCCCGTTGGGCGACCAAGCGAGCGAGCGCAGCGTCCCGTAGATCTTGAACACCGGCTGACGGGGGACCAGCGCCGAGGGCGTGACGTACACGCTCGTCGACGACCCCTGACGGACCGCGAGCGCGATCCGGTCACCCCGCGGGGCCCACGCGGCCGCGCCGACCCGCGAGTCCGCGGGCAGCCGCACCCGCCAGCGGCGATCGTCGTTCACGGCGAAGACCATGACGCGCCGCGCGCCGCGCGCGAGCAGGCGGCGCCCGTCGGCCGACCATGCGAGCGCGCGCACCGCGCCGACCGACGCCGACGAGCGCCAGACGAGCGCGCCGGTGTCGACGTCGCGCACCTCGACGCGCCCGCCCGTGCCGACCCACGCCAGCGTGTGCGGCGCGCCCGGGCGCCACGCCGGCGCCACGGGCCGCACGGGCTGGGCGAGCGCGCGCGCCCCCGTCCCGTCGCCGGCGACGACCGCGAGCGCGTCGTCGCGGCGATAGGCGATCCGGTACCCGTCGGGCGACCATGCGACGTCGCGCACCGGCCCGCGGGCCGCGATCGTCCAGGCCACGCGCCCGTTCGGCGCCACCGCGCTCAGCTCGCGCCCGCGCCAGGCGGCGACGTAGAGGCCGCGCGGCGACCACGTCGCCCCGGTCCACGGCCCCAGCCGCAGCCGCGTCCCGTCCCCGCGCACGATCCACGTCCCATGAGAAGAGGAGACGAGCAGGCGCCCGGCCGGCAGCGGCCCGAGCGTCGCCCGCACGTGAGGCGTCGCGACCTGACCGAGAACGTGACGCACCCAGTGCGGGGGCTGCGCCGCCACTGCGACCGCCGCCGCGACCAAGACCGTCACGAGCGCCAGCGCCAACACCCTTGCTCGCCGACTCCGCCGCGCCGCGCGGGGGCGTTCGCGATGGGCGTCGGCGAGCAGCGTCCAGGCGCGGGCCGAGGCCCCGTCGGCATCGGGCACCGGAGCACGCTCGAGCGCATCGCGCAGCGCGTCGCTCACCGCTCGACCTCCGCCTGCAACCCGTCGAGGCCGCGCCGCAGCCGCGAGTTGACCGTCCCGCGCGGCAGCCCGAGCGCGGAGGCGATCTCCCCCGGCGTGAAGCCGAGCAGATGGCGCATGACGATCACGGCGCGCTGGTCGGGCGGGAGCGCCGCGAGCGCGGCGAGGACGTCGTCGCCCGGCGCATCCGGACGGTCGACCACCGCCGGCTCGATCCCGGCGTCGGCCACCTCGCGCCGCAGCTCACGGGCGCGGGCGTAGTCGATGGCGCGGTTGACGACGATCCGATGCAGCCAGGGGCCGAAGGGCCGCCGGCGGTCGAAGCGATCCAGCGCGCGGACGGCGGCGAGGAAGGCCTCCTGGGCGACGTCCTCGGCGGCGGTCGCGTCGTGCAGCACGAGCCACGCCGCCCGGTGGGCGCGCGGCCAATGGCGGCGGAAGAGCTCGGCGAAGGCCTCGCCCGAGCCGCGTTGCGCGGCCCGAACGAGCGCCGGCTCGGACGCGCGCGACCAGGCCCGGCGCGGGGCGCCGGGGCGCAGCGTCTGCAGGGCGACCGTCTGCACGCCCGCGATCGTCGCACGCACCACGCCCTGGTTACGAGCGGGGATCCGCATGAGGTCCCTGCCATCATCCGGGCAGTGCAGCCCGAGTTCCTGCCGCCCGATCCCCATGCGCCCGCCCCGCCCGCTCCGCAGCCGGCGTCGCGCCCGGCCTTCCTGCCCCCCAGCGCGGCGCGGCCGGCGGCCGGACAGGCCCAGAACAACCGCGCCGTCGCCTCGCTGATCTTCGGCTCGGGAAGCCTCGGCCTGCTCTTCTTCAGCGCCGGCGTGCTGTTCTTCCTCACCGTTCCGGGCTCGATCGTCGCCTGGGTCCTCGGCAACCGCGCCAAGCGCGCGGACACCGCGCGCGATCAGGCCAACGTCGCGGTGATCATCGCCATCGTCGGCGTGATCCTGGGCGTGATCGCCGGCGCCGTGTGGATCGTGCTCGTGGCGACCGGCGAGTACTCGACGACCACCGAAGTCGACCACGGCAGCGACCGGCGGCCTGCACTTCGACGTGATCCGCCTCGTCCTGCTGGGCTCCTAGCGTTCGCTACGGTCCAAGCCCTGTGAACGCCACCACCGCTCCGCTTCAGATCCCTGCCGCCATCAGGCCCGCCGACGGGCGCTTCGGCTGCGGGCCGTCGAAGGTCCGCCCCGAGCAGCTGGCCCATCTCGCCGGCGCGGGCGCCAGCCTGATGGGCACCTCGCATCGCCAGGCCCCGGTGAAGGGCCTCGTCGGCCGGGTGCGTGCCGGCCTGGGCGAGCTCTTCGCCCTCCCGGACGGCTACGAGGTCGCGCTCGGCAACGGCGGGACCACCGCCTTCTGGGACGCCGCCGCCGCCGGGCTCGTCCGCGAGCGCGCGCTGCACCTGGCCTTCGGCGAGTTCTCCCAGAAGTTCGCGACCGTGACCGCCGGGGCCCCGTTCCTGCGCGACCCGATCGTCGTCACCGCCGAGCCCGGCGACGCGCCCGAGCCGACGAGCGACCCCAGCGCCGACGCGGTCGCGTGGGCGCACAACGAGACCTCGACCGGCGCCATGATGCCCGTGCGACGGCCGCCCGGCGACGCCCTGGTCCTCATCGATGCCACGAGCGGCGCCGGCGGGCTGCCCGTCGAGGTGGGGCAGGCCGACGCCTACTACTTCGCCCCTCAGAAGTCCTTCGCCGCCGACGGCGGGCTGTGGCTGGCGCTGCTCAGCCCGGCCGCGATCGAGCGCATCGGCGAGCTGGCGGCGTCGGAGCGCTGGATCCCCGAGTCGCTCTCGCTGGCCACCGCCCTGGAGAACTCGCGCAAGGACCAGACCTACAACACGCCCGCGGTGGCGACGCTCTTCCTGCTCGCCGACCAGCTCGACTGGATGCTCGGCCTGGGCGGGCTCGACGGCTGCGTGCAGCGCACGCGCGCGAACTCGGGCCACCTCTACGGCTGGGCGCAGGACAGCGACTTCGCCACCCCGTTCGTCGCCGACCCGGCCAAGCGCTCGCTCGTCGTGGGCACGATCGACTTCGCCGACGAGGTCGACGCCGCCGCGGTCGCCGCCACGCTGCGCGCCAACGGGATCGTCGACACCGAGCCGTATCGCAAGCTGGGGCGCAACCAGCTGCGGATCGGGCTCTTCCCGGCCATCGACCTCGCCGACGTGCAGGCGCTCACCGCCTGCATCGACTGGGTCGTCGACCGGACGGCGCCGTGATGCGCGTCCTCGTCGCCGAGAAGATCGGCGCCTCCGGCGTGGCGCTGCTGCGCGAGCACTTCGAGGTCGACGAGGGCGAGCACCTCGACCGCATCGAGGAGTACGACGCCATCCTCATCCGCTCGGCCACGAAGCTCACGGCCGACGTCATCGAGCGCGCAACTCGCCTCAAAGCCGTCGGGCGCGCGGGCGTGGGCGTCGACAACGTCGATGTCGCCGCCGCGACCAAGCGCGGCATCGTCGTCGCCAACGCGCCGCAGTCCAACGTCGTCACCGCGGCCGAGCACACGATGGCGCTGCTGCTCGCGCTGGCGCGCAACGTGCCCCAGGCCCACGCCAGCCTGATCGCCGGCCGGTGGGAGCGCTCGCAGTTCTCGGGTGTCGAGCTGCTGGACAAGACGCTCGGGATCCTCGGCTTCGGGCGCATCGGCCAGCTGGTGGCCCACCGAGCTCAGGGCTTCGGCATGCGCGTGATCGCCTTCGACCCCTTCGTGGCGGCCGAGCGCTACCGCGAGCTCGGGGTCGAGAAGGCCGACTCCTCCGACGAGGTCTACGGCGAGGCCGACTTCCTCACCGTGCACCTGCCCAAGACGCCGGAGACCGAGGGCTGGCTCGACGCCGAGGCGCTGGCCAAGTGCAAGGACGGCGTACGCATCCTCAACGTCGCGCGCGGGACGCTGATCGTCGACGAGGACCTCGAGGCGGCCCTGGACTCGGGCAAGGTCGGCGGCGCGGCGCTCGACGTCTTTCGCTCCGAGCCGATCACCGAGCACCCGCTCTTCGGCCGCCCCAACGTCATCGTCACGCCGCACCTCGGCGCCTCGACCGCCGAGGCCACCGATCGCGCGGGCTTCCAGGCCGCCGAGCAGGTCGTCGCGGCGCTCACCGGCGGCGTGGTCTCCAGCGCGGTCAACGTCCCCGCCGTGGCGGCCGAGGACATGGAGGTGCTGGGGCCGTTCCTGCCCCTCTCGCGCCAGCTCGGGCGCCTGGCGATGGCGCTCGGCGAGGGCTCGAGCGTCGATCGCGTCGATGTCGAGCTGCTCGGGCGCATCGCCGAGCGCGACACGCGCCCGCTGGCCGTCGAGGTCCTGCTCGGCGTACTCACCGGCCACACCGAGGAGGAGGTCAACGCGGTCAACGCACCCTCCATCGCCGAGGAGCGCGGGATCGAGCTGATCGAGAGCCGCGGCACGCAGGCGCGCGACTTCTCCGACCTGGTGCGCGTGACCGTCGTGGCCGGCGAGCAGCGCGTGCGTGTCGTGGGCACGACGCTCGGGCGCCAGCATCGCCCGCATCTGCTCGAGGCCTGGGGGCACCGCTTCAACCTCCAGCTCGAGCAGCACATCGCCCTCTTCCGCTACCGCGACGTGCCCGGGATGATCGGGCGCGTCGGCACCTGCTTCGGCGAGAACGGCATCAACATCTCCTCGGCCGCCGTGGGCCACGTGCCCGAGGACGAGGCCGAGGACCTCGCGGTCATGGTCCTCACCACCGACGAGCAGGTCCCCGACGCCGTCGTCGAGCAGATCGTGGGGCTCGAGGGCTTCGTGGCGGGCCGGGCCGTCGCGCTCGGGTAGCGCCCGCCCGCCCCGACTGGTTCACTGCTGGTTCACGCGGGTAAGAGCGCCGCCAAGAGGAGACAAGGGAGAGGGGACTGCACATGGCCGAGATCGAGTTCGACGACGTCGTCAAGCGCTATCCGGACGGCTTTGAGGCCGTCAAGCACATGTATCTCGAGATCACCGATGGGGAGCTGCTCGTCCTCGTCGGCCCCTCGGGGTGCGGCAAATCGACCGCGCTGCGCATGATCGCCGGGCTCGAGGACATCACCGAAGGCGACCTGAAGATCGGCGGGGAGGTCGTCAACGACCTGGCCCCCAAGGATCGCGACATCGCGATGGTCTTCCAGAACTACGCCCTGTACCCGCACATGAGCGTGCGCGACAACATGGGCTTCGCGCTGAAGCTGCGCAAGGAGAAGCCCGAGGAGATCAACCGGCTCGTGACCGAGGCGGCGAAGACCCTCGACCTCGAGGCCCATCTCGACCGCAAGCCCGCCAACCTCTCCGGCGGCCAGCGCCAGCGCGTGGCCATGGGCCGCGCGATCGTGCGCGAGCCCAAGGCCTTCCTCATGGACGAGCCGCTCTCCAACCTCGACGCCAAGCTGCGCGTCGAGATGCGCGCCGTGGTCTCGCGCTTGCAGCAGCGCCTGGAGACGACCACGGTCTACGTGACCCACGACCAGACCGAGGCCATGACGCTCGGCCACCGCGTCGCCGTCATGCGCGCCGGTGTCCTGCAGCAGGTCGCCGCGCCGAAGGAGCTCTACGAGAACCCGCGCAACCTCTTCGTGGCGGGGTTCATCGGCTCACCGGCCATGAACTTCTTCTCGGGCCACATGGACAGCGAGTCGATCAAGACGCCGATGGGCGCGATCCCGCTCGACGACGAGCTGCGCCGGAGCCTGGAGCGTCACGGATCGGGCGCCAAGGCGGTCATCGTCGGCATCCGCCCCGAGGACTTCGAGGACGCCCAGTTCGCCCCCGAGGGCCATGTCGGCTGGGAGTTCGACGCCAACGATCGAGCTCACGGAGTCGATGGGCTCGGAGATCTATGCCCACTTCGACTTCGAGGGCGGCGACGAGGTCGAGGCCGAGGAGCTGCGCGAGCTCCAGGAGGACGCCGGGACATCCGACGTGCCCGGCAGCGCCAGCGGCCACGCGGTCGCGCGTGTCGACGCCCAGAGCACCGTCAAGGCGGGACAGCGCAGCAAGCTGTGGCTCAACGTGCAGAAGCTGCACCTCTTCGATCCCTCCGACGGCGCCTCGATGACGCGGGCGCCGGACACCTCGGCCGACGCACCCGCCGCCAGCCCCGCCTAGGCCGCCGGCAGCCTCACCGTCGTCCGGCCGCCGCCGCCGGGGTCGTTGTCGGCGTCCACGTCGCCGCCGTGCGCGCGCGCGAGCCGCCGCGCGATGGCCAGGCCCAGCCCGGTGCCGCCCGTGGCGGTGGCGCGGGCGCGGTCGGAGCGGAAGAGGGGCTCGAAGACGTGCGCAAGGTCGTCGGGGGCAAAGCCGGGGCCGTCGTCGACGACCTCGACTTCAACCGCGCCGTTGGAGCGTTGCGCGGCCAGGACGACGCGCCCGCGGCCGTGGTGGATGGCGTTGTCGAGCAGGTTGGTGAGCACGCGCAGCAGCGCATCGGCGTCGCCGCGCACGGTCAGGCCTTGCTGCGCGCCGCGCACCTCGAGCACGCAGCCGTGCGCCGTCGCCATGGCCTCGACGTCCTCGGCCGCACGGCGCGCGAGCGTCGCGACGTCGACCTCGTCGGCGCCGATCGCGTCCGGCGAGTACTCGAGCCGGCTGAAGGTGAACAGGTCGCTGATCAGGCGATCGAGGTGGGCGGCCTTGGCCTGGGCACGGTCGAGGTAGCGCTCGTCGCCGACGCCGCGCTCGAGCCCTTCGAGCGAGCCACGCAACGTGAAGAGCGGCGTGCGCAGGTCGTGGGCGATCGCGGTGACCATGAAGCGGCGCTCACGCTCGGCTGCGGCCGAGGTCTGCAGGGCGTCGCCCAGCGCCCCGGCCATGCCGTGCAGCGCGTCGCCGACCTGGGCCACCTCGCGCGCCCGCGTCGGCAGCGGCTCGACGTCGAGCTCGCCGCCGGCGATGCGCTCGGCGTCGGCGGCCAGCCGCGCGAGCGGCTGCACCACCCAGCGCCTGAGGAGCACGGTGACGACCACGAGCGCGGCGCCGAGCGCGGCCAGGCCGGCGCCGAGCGCGATCGCCCAGCGCGTGGCGAGGCTCTCGCGCGGCACCCACAGCACGCCTGCGACCTGCGGCAGGGCGACGGCAGATTGACGGTAGCTGTCGAGTCGGGTCTTCTCGAGGCCCTGCTGGAGTCCAGCGGTTTCGAGAAGCGGCTTGTCGCCGAGGGCGATCTTGGCCGCCAGGTCCTTCGCAAGCTTGGGGTTGCCCGCGATCTTGGGGTCGCTCGCGATCTTGGCGTCGACGACCGTCGGGCCGAGCTGGGCCTCGACTCCGAGCGCTCCCAGGCGGCGGGCGGCAGCGTCGCGCTGCGCCGGAGTATCGAGGGCGGCCGTCCGCAGGACCGCGATGGCCTGGTCGCGGCGGTGGGCCTCGCGCCCGGCCTGCCACCGGCCCGCCCCCGCCCACGCGGACAGGCCCGCGAGCGCGGGGACGGCGATCACGAGGGCGAGCGCCACGGCGAGCCAGACGTGGAGCGACAGCGGGCGGCGCATCAGCCCGCGGCCGGCGGATCGAAGCGGTAGCCGACGCCCCACACGGTCACGAGCAGCTCCGGGTGGCGGACATCGGCCTCGAGCTTGTCGCGCAGCTTGCGCACGTAGACCGACACGGCGCTGCGGTCACCCCACGAGCCCCACACGCGCTCGAAGATCTGCTCGCGGCTGAGGACCTGGCGCGGATGGGTGACGAACAGCGTCAGCAGCTCGAATTCGCGTGCGGTGAGCCCGACGTCGTGCCCGTCGACGAGGACCTCGTGGGCGGCGACGTCGATCTCCAGACGCCCGTAGCGCCGGCGGCTCGTGGAGCCTCCGTTGGCGCTGCGGCGCAGCACCGCCTTCACGCGGGCCACCACCTCAGCGGGCGTCGCGGACTTGACGATGTAGTCGTCGGCGCCGAGGGCCAGGCCGCGCAGCTTGTCGTCGTCCTCGCCACGGGCGCTGAGGAACAGCAGCGGCACGTTGGAGCGCTCGCGGATGCGGCGGCACACGTCGAAGCCCGACGCGCCCGGCAGCATGACGTCGAGCAGGACGCAGTCGACCTCGTGGCACCCGAGCGCGGCGATCGCGCTCTCCGCGTCGTCGGCGGCCACGACGCCGAAGCCCTCGACCGCCAGGAAGTCGGTGAGCAACCCGACGATCTCGGGCTCGTCCTCGACGAGCAGGACGGTCGGCGTGCTCACGTGCGCCAGTGTCGCGCAGCCGCCGCGTCCGCGCGGCGGTTTTCCTCGGATCTTCATCGGCTCTTCGGAGCGCGATCACGCGCGGGTGGTGCACTCAGAAGCCCAGCGAACAAGGAGAGAGCATGAGCAGGTTCACCATGACCCTGGCCGCCGCCGCCACCTCGGCGGTGGCGGCGATCGCGGCGGTCGCGCTGCCCGCCGTAGGGGCCGACTCGAACGCGCCGCGCACGCAGGCGACGCCAGACGGCGACTTTGCCGCGTTCGTAGCGTGCCTGCGCAGCCATGGGCTGGCCGACGCGCCCGCCGACCCCGCGCAGCTCAAGCCATGGCTGGCGACCCAGGAGACCTCCGAGCCCGATGTCGTCAAGGGCGCCATGGCGGCCTGCGACGACACGCTGCCCGGCGGGAGGCGCGGCACGGACGAGAAGCGCGAGGTCGTGAAGGGGCCCGACATGAAGGAGCTCGTCGCCTGCGTGCGCGACCACGGCCTCGACGCGCCCACCGCGCCGGATGCGTTCAAGCGCTGGGTGGCCGACAAGGAGGCCAACGACCCCGGCGCGCTGGACGCCGTCATGCGCGCGTGCAAGATGTCGCTGGACCCCGGGCCGTCCAAGGGCCCAGGCAAGCCCGGCGCGTGCGTCAACGACGTGCGTCCCGCCGACGATGCCGCCAAGGAGCAAGACGCCGCCAAGCAGCAAGACGCGGCCGACCAGCAAGGCACCTGAGCCCCCGCGCCGGCTCGGGCGAGGCAGGACGGCTCGCCCGAGCCGAGGCGCTCAGCGCCCCTCCTCGCGTACGCGGGCGAGCACGTCCTCGCTCCACTCGTGCGTGCGCATCAGGCGGTAGCGCTGCTTGGAGACGCGCAGGTAGGCGTCGGTCTCGGTCCCGTCGCCGAGCATGTCGGCCTCGCGCAGCATCTCGACCACGGGCTCGTACTCCTCGTCGAACCACAGCCGCGCCGCGCTGGCGCGGTCCAGGAACTCGGCGCGGTCCTGCATCAGCCGGAAGGCCCACGCCTCCACGGCCGCGGCCAGCACGCCGTAGTCCCACGCGTCGGTCACCGCGATCCGGCCGCGCGCGCGGCTGGGCAGCGGGACGCGCTCGTGGAAGAGGCGCTCGTGGCTCTTCTTGGGAAGGTCGTCGACGCGCAGGGTGCGATCGGCCCCCACGCGCGTGCGGACCTCCACGACATAGGCATCGATCTCGGTGCGCCCGAGGGCGCGGGCCACCGACACGCGGTGGTGGCCGTCGCGCACGAAGTACACCTCGCCGATCTGGAAGAGCGAGATCGGGGGCATCGGCTCGCCGCGGCGCACGGCGTTGGCGATCCGCTCCCAGCGCGCCCGCACGCGCGCGGTGGTGGGCCGGAACTGGCGGTCGAAGCCCTTGGCGCGGTCGACGGTGCCGAGGATCGCGTCCAGCGGCACGGTGCGCAGCCCGACGTAGGACTCGTCGAGGTAGCCCAGCGCGGCCACCACCTCGTCGTAGGGCAGGATGACGTCGACGTCGCCCGGCTCGCGGCCCACGCGCCGCGCCAGGCGCGACATGACCTGCCGGCGACGGACCCGCAGGAAGTCGTCCTGGGCGTCGGCCGAGGGGAAGCCGGTGTCGAGGGGCGGGCGCAAAGGCTCCACCCAAGGTACCCCTCCCCAAGGCGCCAGCACCACGCCACCCGGGACAACCGGACCTCGACCGTCGGTGGATGGCTGTACTGTCGCGCCCGCAACGGAGGGTCCGTTCGGCGAGGAGGAGGAGAAAGTGGAATCCGGATCGATGGCGGCGCCGCCCGCAGTGGGCGCAGGCCTGGGCTCGGCCCCGGGAGACAAGGGGCTGAAGACCGGCGCGCTGGGCTTCGTGTCCAACGTGGTCATCGGCGTCGCCTCGACGGCGCCCGGCTACAGCCTGGCCGCGTCGCTCGGGCTGGTGGTCGGGGTGACCGGCATCGGCCTGCAGGCGCCGGCGATCCTGCTCGCCGCCTTCGTGCCGATGCTGCTCATCGCCACGTCCTACTACTACATGAACCGCGCCGATCCGGACTGCGGCACCACCTTCTCGTGGGTGACCAAGGCGATGGGCCCGTACGCGGGCTGGATCGGCGGCTGGGCGATCATCGTCGCCGACATCATCGTCATGGCCAACCTGGCCCAGATCGCCGGCCTCTACAGCTTCCGGCTCTTCGGCTGGGACGCGGCCGCCGACTCGACCACGGCGGTGACCATCGTCGGGATCGTGTGGATCGCGATCATGACGGCCATCTGCGTCTACGGCATCGAGCTGTCGGCGCGCACGCAGGTCGGCCTGCTGGGCGCCGAGCTGACCACGCTGGCCATCTTCGCCGTGGTCGCCCTGGTCAAGGTCGCGGCCGGCGACGCCGGCCCCGACTCGGTCGACCCGAGCCTGTCGTGGCTCAACCCGTTCGCGGTCGACAGCTCGAGCGCCTTCGTCGACGGGGTGCTGCTTGTCGGTCTTCATCTATTGGGGCTGGGACAGCACGGTCACGGTCAACGAGGAGAGCGAGAACTCCAACGAGACGCCGGGCCGGGCCGCCGTCGTCAGCACCTTCATCCTCCTGGCGACGTACGTGATCGTGGCCTACGCCGCGCAGGCCTTCAACGGCCCCCAGGACCTCATCGATCACTCCGACGACATCTTCAGCGAGCTGGGCACCGCGGTCCTCGGCTCGCCGCTGGACAAGCTGCTGATCATCGCGGTGCTGACCTCGGCGGCGGCGTCGACGCAGACGACGATCCTGCCGACCGCGCGCACCTCGCTGTCGATGGCGCGGGCGAGAGCGATGCCGGAGTCGCTGGGCCGGATCCATCCGCGCTTCCTGACGCCCCACGTCTCGACCATCCTCATGGGCGTGCTCTCGATCGTGTGGTACGTGGGGCTGACGATCGTCAGCGAGAACATCCTCTTCGACTCGATCGCCGCGCTCGGCCTCATGATCGCCTTCTACTACGGCCTGACGGGCTTCGCGTGCGTCATCTACTACCGCCGCGAGCTCTTCAACAGCGCGCGCAACTTCCTGTTGATCGGCGTGGCCCCGACGCTCGGCGGGCTGATGCTCCTGGGCATCCTCGTGAAGTCGTGCATCGACCTCAGCGATCCCGCCAACTCCGAGTCCGGCGACTCCTGGCTCGGGCTCGGACCGCCGCTGGTCATCGGGATCGGCTCGATGCTCCTCGGGGTCGTGCTCATGCTGTGGTGGCGCGCGACCGGCCACCGCGAGTTCTTCAAGCGTCGCCCCGAGGTGGTCAGCCGGGCCGAGCTCGCGTCCACGCCGGCGACCGGACCGGAGGGTTGACATGGCGACACAGGTCGTGGGCTACGACGGGACCGACGGGGCGCGCGCCGCGCTGCACGCGGCGGTCGGACTGGCGGCGGAGCTGGGCGACGGCCTCGTCGCCGTCTTCGCTCATGCCACCAGCCGGCTCGGCGGCGAGGTGCGCGACTACGACGACGCCATTCGCGAGCACGGGCGCGGGGTGCTCGAGGAGGCGCGCAGCATCGGCCGCGAGGCGCGGCGTCGAGATCGAGCTCGTCCTGCGCGAGCTCTCCCCGGCCGAGGCCCTCATCGCGGTGGCCGACGAGCACGACGCGCGCATGATCGTGGTCGGCTCCCACGGCGAGCGCCCGCTGAAGAGCGCGCTGGTGGGCTCGACGCCGACGCGCCTGCTGCACCTGGCCGAGCGCCCGGTCCTCGTCGTTCGCGCGCCGGAGTGATGCCGGCCCGCGGCGCGGCGCCTTGCGCGCCGCGCCGGGGCTCGGCTACGCTTGTCGCTCGCATGACGTTCCAGCTCGCCCTCCGACTTCTCATCCTCCCCCCTCGGGGGGAATAGCGCGTGGCGGCCGCGAGCCGCAAACCGACTACGAGAGAAGCCGCAGGACGAAGCCCATCGAGAGGACGACATGCCACAGGAAAGCCCCGACCGAGTACTGATCTTCGACACCACGCTGCGCGACGGCGAGCAGTCGCCGGGCATCTCGCTCAACACGACCGAGAAGCTCGAGATCGCCCATCAGCTCGCGCGCCTGGGCGTCGACATCATCGAGGCGGGCTTCCCGATCGCCTCGCCCGGCGACTTCGAGGCCGTGCAGGCGATCGCCCGCGAGGTCCATGGACCGGTGATCGCCGGACTGGCGCGCGCCAACCCCACCGACGTCGAGCGCGCGTGGGAGGCGGTGCGCGACGCCGAGCGCCCGCGCATCCACACCTTCGTCTCGACGTCGGACATCCACATCGTCCACCAGCTGCAGAGCACGCGCGAGGACGTCAAGGGCCTGGCGCGGGCCTCGGTGGCCCAGGCGCGCGAGTTCTGTGCCGACGTCGAGTTCTCGCCGATGGACGCCACGCGCGCCGACCTCGACTTCACGGCCGAGGTCGTCCAGATCGCGCTCGACGAGGGCGCGACCACGATCAACATCCCCGACACCGTCGGCTACGCGATGCCCCAGGAGTACGCGGCCTTCCTCACCAGCCTGTACGAGCGCGTTCCCGGCCTGCGCGACGCCGTGCTCTCGGTGCATTGCCATGACGACCTCGGGCTGGCGGTGGCCAACTCGTTCGCCGGCGTGCTGGCCGGCGCGCGCCAGGTCGAATGCGCGATCAACGGCATCGGCGAGCGCGCCGGCAACGCGTCGCTCGAGGAGATCGTGATGCTCCTGCACACGCGCCAGGCCGACGTCGGGCTGAGCACCGGCGTCGTCACGCGCGAGATCGCGCGCTCCAGCCGCCTGGTCAGCCGTCTCACCGGCTACCCGGTGCAGCCCAACAAGGCGATCGTCGGGCGCAACGCCTTCGCCCACGAGTCCGGCATCCATCAGGACGGGATCCTGAAGGAGCGCTCGACCTACGAGATCATGGACGCCACCACGGTGGGCCTGGACGCCAACCAGCTCGTGCTGGGCAAGCACTCGGGCCGCCACGCGCTGCGCGCGGCGCTGGAGGAGCTGGGCTATCAGGTCGACGGCCAGGTCCTCAACACCGCCTTCAAGCGCTTCAAGGAGCTCGCGGACAAGAAGAAGCAGGTCACCGCGATGGACCTCGAGGCGCTCGTCACCGACGAGCTGCGCGAGGAGCGCGCCGCCTACACGCTGCAGTGGTTCGACGTCGAGGCTTCCTCGCGCCGGCCGCCGCACGCCACCGTCGGCGTGCGGACCCCCGACGGCGACGAGGTCCAGGGCTCGTTCACCGGCGACGGCCCGATCGACGCGGTCTTCCGCGCCATCAACGCCGCGACGGGGCTCGACGCGCGACTGCGCGAGTTCCGCGTCGACGCGGTGACCGGCGGCCAGGACGCGCTCGGCGAGGTCTCGGTCGTGGTCGAGCTGGGCGCCAACGCGGGCGAGCGCGTCGGCCTGCCCGGCGTGCTGCTGCGCGAGCGCGCCACCGGCGCGGGCCAGGCGGTGACCACCGACATCATCGAGGCGGCGGGCATCGCGTATGCGCGCGCGCTCACCAACGCCGTGCGGCGCATCCAGGACCAGGCGGCCGAGGACATCGAGCCGGCGCCCGAGCTCGCGACGCCGTGATCGACCCGCGAGCGCTGGCCGGTGACGCGGCCGCGCTCGTGCAGGTCCCCAGCGCGACCGGCGACGAGCGAGCCGTGCTCGAGCGCCTCGCCGCGCTGGCCGGTGGGCTGGGCCTGCGCGCGGACCTCCACGAGCACGACCTCGCGGCGCTGCGGGCCCATCCCGACCACCCTGGCGAGGAGGCGCCGCGCAGCGAGCTCTGGGGCCTGACCGTCACGGTGCCCGCGCGCGACCCCGTCGGCGCCGGCCGGCTGGCGCTCAGCGGCCACGTCGACGTCGTGCCCGAGGGGACCGTGGCGTGGCGCCACGGCCCGTGGTCGGGCGCCGTGGAGGACGGCTGGCTCTACGGCCGGGGCGCCGTCGACATGAAGGGCGCGGTGGTGGCCGCCCTGCACGCGCTGGCCGAGGTGGCGCGGGCGGGCGGCGCCGCGGCCGAGATCGTGCTCGTGGCGGTGGCCTCCGAGGAGGACGGCGGCCTCGGCGCCTTCGCCGCGCTGGAGCGCGACGACGCCTTCGACGCGTGCCTGATCCCCGAGCCGACGGGCTTCGAGGTCGTCTGCGCCCACGCCGGCGCGCTGACCTTCGAAGGCCTGGTGCCCGGCGTCGCCGCACATGCCGCCCATCGCCTGGAGGGGGTCTCGGCGATCGACCGCTACGTGCCGCTGCACGTGGCGCTGGCCGAGCACGAACGGGCGCTCAACGCCGACGTCGAGCACCCCTTGATGCGTGCGCTCGAGCTGCCCTATCCGCTGCTCGTGGGGCGCCTGGAGGCGGGGGAGTGGTCCAGCACCGTGCCCGACCGGCTGCGCTTCGAGGGCCGCGCGCCGGTGCGCGTGGGCGAGGAGGTCGCGGCGGTGCGCGCCGGCGTCGAGGCCGCGGTCGCGGGTGCCTGCCCGCAGGCGCGCCTGCGCTGGCCCGGCGGGCAGTTCGCCTCCGGCGAGACCGATCCGGCCCATCCCTTCGCCGCTCTCGTGGGTCGTTCGCTGAGCGCCGAGCTGGGCCGCGAGGTCGCCCTCGCCGGCGTCCCATGGGGAGGCGACATGCGCCTGTGGACCGCGCGCGGGATCCCCACCGTGATGGCCGGCACGCCGGGTATCGAGCTCGCCCACGGCGTCGACGAGCGCGTGCGCGCCGAGGACCTCGTGACGCTGGCGCGCACGATCGCGCGCGTCGCGATGGAGTTCGCGCCCTGATCAAGGCCTGCCTGAACGGCGCACGGGCCCCGGATGAGCACCGGGCGCTGCCGCTGACGGCGACCCAGCTCGCGACCGACGGCGCGGCGGCGGTCGCCGCCGGCGCCCAGGCCCTGCACATCCACCCGCGCGACGCCGACGGACGCGAGACGCTCGCGGTCGACGACGCGGTGCGTGCCGTGCAGGCGGCATGTCCCGGAGTGCCGGTGGGCGTCTCGACGGGCGAGTGGATCGTCCCCGAGGTCAGCGCTCGCGTGGCGGCGGTGCGCGCGTGGCGCGCGCCCGCCATGGCCTCGGTCAACCTCAGCGAGGAGGGACATGTCCAGGTCATGCAGGCGCTGGTGGAGGCCGGCGTCGGCATCGAGGCCGGCCTGTGGCGCGTCGAGGACGTCGCCGCCCTGCAGGCCAGCGGCTTCGCGGGCGCGCTCACGCGCGTTCTCGTCGAGCCAGGCGAGGACGACCCCGCCACCGCCGTCGCCACGGCGCAGGCCATCGATGCCGCGCTCGACGCGGCCGGCATCGCCGCCCCGCGCGTGCACCACGGCTTCGGCCTGGCGACGTGGGATGTCCTGCGCCGGGCGAAGGCCCTCGGCCACGGCTGGCGCGTGGGCTTCGAGGACACGCTCGTGCTGCCCGACGGGCGCCTGGCGGCGTCGAACGCCGAGCTCGTCAGCGCGGCGCTGGCGCTGTGATCGCGCGCACGACGACGCTGGCGCGCAGCTTCGCGGTCGAGACGTCCAGCCGCCAGCAGCCCGCCTTCGGCACGTCGACGATCGACGCGAACGACGGAGCTCTGCGCTGGCCGCCGTAGGAGATCGCGCCGAAGCGCTGGGTGAACGTTCCGCGCGCGTCCAGCCGCGTGCCCTTCACCGTGAGCTGGCGTCCGCCTTGGCCTCTCTGCTCCGGGCCGACGAACGCCCACAGGACCTTGGTCGACCAGCCCTGGGGCATCTCGCCGCCGGTGTAGATCGCCGCGCTCCGCCGGTGCTTCCACTCCGGCGGCCAGTACCACAGCAATGCGGCCAGCCCGGAGCCTGCCGGCCGGCCCCGCAGCCACGGGGTGCGATCCATGCTGTGGTCGCCGCCGCCGTACGGGTCGTGGCGCACGGATGAGGCGTGGCACCCCACGGCCGCGCGGACTGATTGCGAGCCCTCGCCGGCCACGAGCGCGGCACCGAGGACGAGGGCGGCGGTGGCCGTCGTGAGGAGCCTCATCGCGCGAATACGCCGCTCGGAGGTCGTCGGTTCCCTTCAGCCCGCGGCGAGCGCACGGCCCTGGCGGTGCCCGGCCGCGAGCGCCTCCGCTGCGGGCGCCGTGGCCATGAAGTCGGTCCCCATCGCCTGCGCCGCCTCGTCGTCGGGACCGACGTGGAGCACGCGCGCCCCGCGCCGGCGCAGGACCTGCAGCTCCACCGAGATGGCCACGCGGAAGGCCTGGCGCAGAGCCGAGCGCAGCGAGGCCGTCGGGTCCAGGCACAGGACCTGGGTGTCGCGGCGCGCCGGGGCGGCGTCGAGGTTGGTCACGCTCCACACGCCGCCGTCGACGTAGTCGCGGTCGCCGATGCGCACCGGGGCGAAGACCCACGGGATCGCGCACGACGCCGTCACGGCGTCGGCCACGCTGGCGCGCGGCGCGCCCGGCGCCCCGAAGACGACACGCCGCCCCGAGCGCCGGTCGACGCAGCACACGCGCAGGCGCCCGTCGAAGCGCGCGCCCGAGCGCTCGAGCTCCTCGTGCAGGCGCCCGAGCGTGCGCCCGGTGTCGGGAGCGCGCGAGAGCATGGCCGAGCGCACGAGCGCGCCGCCGGGGGTCGAGACCGCGGTCGCCAACGGCGCCAGCGGCGAGGTGGCCGCCCAGCCCCAGCGCGCCGCGGTGCGCAGCTTGCCGTAGCGCCGGCCGTCGACCTCGGGGGCCGCGGACGCGACGGCAGGGCGGCGGGGGCGGCGCGGCGCGACGCCGGCGGCCAGGCGCGCCGCCACGATCGCGCCCGCGGAGGTGCCGACGAAGGCCTCGACGTCGCGCATGTCCGCGCCGGCCTCGTCCTCGATGCCGGCCAGCACTCCGGTCATCCACGCCTCGCCGATGACGCCGCCGCCGGCGAGGACGAGGACGTCGGGTGCGGCGAAGGCGGGCACCCGCCTCAGCCTACGCGGGACTCCAATCCGGCGACGTCGCCCCGCGCGCGAGCAGGCGCTTCGCCGTGACCACGCAGGCGAGGCCCGTCTGCATGGGCACCGCGAAGCGCGCGGTCCACACGCCGACGCCGTCCGACCACGCCAACGTGGTGCCGTCGGGCGACCACGTCAGCCCGGCGACGGTGCCGTGCGGGTTGGCCCATGTGCAGTCGCGATCGGGGACGGCCGGCGGCGGGCCCGGGAGATGGCCGACGGTGATCTCCTCGTCCTTGGACAGCGCGTTGTGGGTGTCGATGGTGGCGGCGATGCGGTCGCCGCGGCGCGTGACCTCCGGATGGGCGAGGCGCAGCGCGTTGTTGGTCGGCCCGAACCAGTAGCGCAGCTCGGGGATCCGCGGCGGGACGTACCAGATGCCATAGCCCTTGAGCAGGTTGCTGAAGGGCGCGGCGATGAACGTGCCGTCGTGCAGCCACGAGGGCCAGGCGAGGCCGCCCGTGTCGAGGCTCGCGGTGATGTCCGCGTTGTGGCAGCAGTCGGTGACGTTGGGCGCGTTGGACTGCGCGACGAAGTACTTGGGCGCGGGCGGGATCGCGAAGGGATCGACATGGTCGAGCTGCTCGAGGATGCCCCAGCTGGCCAGCAGGCGGCCGTCGTCGGAGACCTGTGCGTCGAGCGGGCCGGCGAAGCCCGGGAGGTTGCGCACCGGGTCGTAGTGCAGCGCGAGCCCGGTGCCGGCGGTGTTGAAGGGGTTGCCGAGCCGGCGTCCGGCGGGGCTGTAGCGCTCCCAGCGCCGGGCCGGCTCGCGGACCGCCCACAGGCGCCCGCGGTCGTCCTGGGTCACGGCGCTGAAGGCGCCGGCCCCGGGCGCGCGAACGATCACGCGCTTGCGCGCCCCGGCGACCGAGTAGCGCCAGATGTCGCCGCCCTTGACGTAGACGATGCTCGAGGCAGCGGCGGGTGGGCTCGCGATCCCCGCCAGCGCGACCAGCGTCAAGGGCACGAGCCATCGGCGCATGCACTTCTCTTGACGCCCGGGGAGGGCAGAACCTTTCGCTTGCGCCCTGTATGCGATAGCGTACGTTTGTATCGTGGCCGTCCTGGACGACAGCCGGATCCGGATCGGCCCGCGTGTGCGGGCCCTGCGCGAGGCGATGGACCTGTCGCTGCGCGACCTCGCCGAGCGCTCGGGCGTCAGCGCGCCGATGCTCAGCCAGGTCGAGCGCGGCGAGACGAGCCCGACGCTGCAGATCGCCAGCCGGATCGCCGCGGGCCTCGAGCTGCGCCTCAGCCAGCTCCTGCGCCTCGACGAGGCGGGCACGGTGACCATCGTGCGCGCCGGCGAGCGCCGCCGCGGCGGCTCACCGCAGGCCGGCCACCGCGTCGAGGTCCTGACCGCGCCGCTGCCCGGCCAGCGCGCCGAGCTCAGCCGCCACCTGCTCGCGCCCGGCGCGCAGACCGGCGGCCCGGGCGACCCGCCGATGCACGAGGCCGGCAGCCGCGAGATCGCCGTCGTCGAGGACGGGACCGTCGTGCTCGACATCGACGGCGAGCGCCACGAGCTGGGCACCGGCGACTGCGTCACCTTCGACGCCGACCTGCCCCATCACTTCGAGAACCCCGGCCCCGGCGAGGCGGCCCTGCTGGCCGTCGTCTCCGCCGGGCTGCGCAGGAGCTGATCCACACCATGCCCCGCACGCTGTTCGACAAGATCTGGGACGCCCACGAGGTGGCCGAGAACCTGCTCTACATCGACCTGCACCTCGTCCACGAGGTGACCTCGCCGCAGGCCTTCGACGGCCTGCGCCTGGCCGGCCGCGGCGTCCGCCGCCCCGACCGCACGCTGGCCACCGCCGACCACAACGTCCCCACCGACGGCACGCCGATCGCGGCGCGCATCCGCGACGAGCTCAGTCGCGTGCAGGTGCAGACGCTCGAGCGCAACTGCGAGGAGTTCGGGATCCCGATCTACTCGCTGGGCTCCGAGCACCAGGGCATCGTGCACGTCATCGGCCCCGAGCTCGGCGTCACCCAGCCGGGGATGACGATCGTCTGCGGCGACAGCCATACCGCCACGCACGGCGCCTTCGGCGCGCTGGCCTTCGGCATCGGCACCAGCGAGGTCGAGCACGTCCTTGCCACCCAGTGCCTCGTGCAGCGCAAGCCCAGGTCCATGCGCATCCGCTACGAGGGCGAGCTGGGCTTCGGCGTGACGGCCAAGGACCTGATCCTGAGCACCATCGGCCAGATGGGCGTCGACGGCGCCGTCGGCCACGTCGTGGAGTACGCCGGCCCGGCCATCGAGGCGCTCTCGATGGAGGGCCGCATGACGGTCTGCAACATGACCATCGAGGGCGGCGGGCGCGCGGGCATGATCGCGCCCGACGAGACGACGTCGGCGTGGGTGTCCGAGCACGGCGCCGACGTCGATCCCGCCTGGAGCGATCTGCACACCGAAGAGGGCGCGAGCTTCGATCGCGAGGTCGTCGTCGACGCCGGGGCGCTGAGCCCGATGGTGAGCTGGGGGACCAACCCGGCGCAGGTCGTGGCGGTCACCGCCGCCGTGCCCGAGCCCGCGACCGAGGGCGAGGAGCGCGCGCTGGTCTACATGGACCTCGAGCCCGGGACGCCGATCCAGGACATCCGCCTGGACCGCGTCTTCATCGGCTCGTGCACCAACTCGCGCATCGGCGACCTGCGCGCGGCCGCGCGCGTCGTCGAGGGACGCAAGGTCGCCTCCGACCTCTACGCGATGGTCGTCCCGGGCTCGGTCCAGGTGAAGCTCCAGGCCGAGTCCGAGGGCCTCGACGAGGTCTTCCGCGCCGCCGGCTTCGACTGGCGCGGAGCGGGCTGCTCGATGTGCCTGGGCATGAACCCCGACATCCTCAAGCCCGGCGAGCGCTGCGCCTCGACCTCCAACCGCAACTTCGAGGGGCGCCAGGGCCGCGGCGGGCGCACGCACCTCGTGAGCCCCGAGATGGCCGCCGCGGCCGCCATCGAGGGCCACTTCGTCGACATCCGGGATTGGAGCTGACGCCGATGAAGGCCATCGAGACGATCACCGGGCCGGTGTCGGTCCTCAACCGCGACGACGTCGACACCGATCAGATCATCCCCAAGCAGTTCCTCAAGCGCGTCGAGCGCACGGGCTTCGGCGAGTTCCTCTTCTTCGACTGGGCCAAGGAGCCCGACTGGGACCTGCCGCGCAACGAGATCCTCGTCGCCGGGCGCAACTTCGGCTGCGGCTCGAGCCGTGAGCACGCGCCGTGGGCGCTGGAGGACTACGGCTTCCGCGCGATCATCGCGCCGAGCTTCGCCGACATCTTCACCTCCAACTGCATGAAGATCGGGCTGCTGCCCGTCGAGCTCGGCGCCGAGGACGTACAGGCCATCGCGCAGGCCGGACAGGCGCAGGTCGACCTCGCCGAGCAGGAGGTGCGCTGGCCCGGGGGCAGTGCGTCCTTCGAGATCGATCCGCAGATCAAGCACCGCCTGCTCAACGGCCTGGACGACATCGCGCTGACCCTCGAGCAGGACGACGCGATCGGCGCCTACGAGCGCGACCGCGAGCGCACCGGCCCCGTCACCACGGCGCTCTGACCGTCCGCGACGCCACCCCCGACGACGCCGCGGCCGTCGCCGCGCTGCTCGACGAGCTCGGCTACCCGTCGCCCGAGCCCGACGTCGCGGCGCGGCTCGCGCGCTTCGCCGCCGATCGTCTGTCGCGCGTGATCGTGGCCGAGGTCGGCGGCGAGGTCGCGGGCCTGATCGCCACGCACGTCGTGCCGCGGATCGAGGACGACGCGCCGTCCTGCCGCGTGATCGGCATCGTCGTCGGCGAGCGCCATCGTCGCGCGGGCGTCGCGACCGCGCTCATGGCGGCCGCCGAGGCCGAGGCACGGGCACACGGCGCGCGCCGCCTCGACCTCTCCTCGGGCGACCACCGCGCCGACGCGCACGCCTTCTACGAGCGAGCGGGCTTCGAGCGCCGCGCCCAGGCCTTCATCAAGCGCCTGTAGGGCGCAAACAGCATCAGCGAGGGGAAGCGGACCCGGGGCGGCGCGACCGGGGGCGGTCGTCTTCCGAGCACGCTGTCCTGCCTTTACCTGGCAGGGCCGGGTGAAGTCAGGACAGCGCCAGCGGCGGCGGCCCGGCCGGGCGCCGCGGGGGGCCTCTTTCCCTCGGTGATGCTGTTCAGTCCGCCGTGAGCCCCGTGCCCGGGCGCAGCTAGTGCGCCCGCACGCGCGGGTCCAGCCACGCCTGCACGACGTCGGCCAGCAGGTTGGCCACTGCGACGAGCAGCGCGCCCGCGATGGCGACGCCCTCGATGACCGGCAGGTCGGCAGTGCCCAGCGCCTGCGTCATGAGCTTGAACATGCCGGGGATGCTGAACGTGTACTCGAGCAGGATCGCGTTGGTGATCACGGTCCCCATCGTCACGCCCACGAGCGAGATGACCGGCACGCTGGCCGCCGGGACCGCGTGGTGGCGCATCACGCGTCCGGCGGTGAGGCCCTTGCCCCGCGCGGTGCGCACGAAGTCCTCCTCGAACGTCTCGGAGAGCGATGCGCGCATCATCCGCATGGTGATCGCGGCCAGCGGAAGGCCGAGGATGATCCACGGCAGCCACAGCGCCTGCAGCCACGCGAGCGGATCCGTGGTCAGCGGCTCGTAGGTGTTGGGCCTGCTGATCGGCAGGCGCGCGACCTCGCCCACCTGGGGGTGGAAGAGGACGACCGTCATGGCCCCGACCCAGTACACGGGCGCGCACATGCCGAAGGCTGCGAAGCCGTCGAGCCCGCGCGCCACGAAGGTGCCGCGCCGCTGCTGGGCCACGGCGCCCAGCGCGATGCCGGCCGCCGCGCCGATCACGAGCCCGCCGACCACGAGCGACAGGTCGGCCGGGAAGGACGCGCGCAGCAGCGGCGTTATCGGCTGAAAGCCGAGCCCGCGCTGGAACGACGTGCCGAGGTCGAGGTGCAGGAAGACGCGATCGAGGTAGTGCGCGAGCTGGTGGAAGTACCCGGTGCCGTCGGCGACCCGCTCGGGCCGAAAGGCGTAGAAGACGCTGAAGACGAGCGCGACGACGCCGACCATGACGGCGACGACGGACAGCAATCGGCGAACGACGAAGGCGAGCATGCAGCGGCAGGACCGCCTTCTACGGTAGCGGCAAGGTGAGCCTGAACACGCTGCCGCCGCCGGGGTTGGGCTCCACCCAGAGCCGCCCCCGGTGACGTTCGATGATCCGCCGCGAGATGGCCAGTCCCAGGCCCGTGCCCTGGTACTCCGCCGCCCCTCCGGGAATGCGCGCGAACATCTCGAAGGCGCGGTCGACCTCGGCGGGGTCGATGCCGATCCCGTTGTCGGCGACCGCGAACTCCGGGCCGCCGTCGCCCGTGCGGCCGCTGACGGTGACCCGCGGAGCCACGCCGGGGGCCGTGAACTTGATCGCGTTGCCCAGCAGGTTCTGGAACACCCGGCGCAGCTGGCCCGCGTCGCCGCGCAGCGCCGGCAGCTCGCCGACCTCGACGACCGCGCCGCGCTCGGCGACCGCGGTCCCCAGGTCGCGCAGCGCGCCGGCCACGAGCTCGCCGGCGTCGATGCGCTCGAGGCGCAGGTCGGTGGTCCCGGCGCGCGCGTAGAGCAGCAGGTCGTCGATCATCCGCTGCATGCGCTCGACGCCGTCGACCGCGTAGGCGATGAACTCGCGCGCGCGGTCGTCCAGGCGGTCGCCGTACTGGCGCTCGAGCAGCGCGACGAAGCCCGCCACCGAGCGCAGCGGCTCGGCGAGGTCGTGCGAGGCGACGTAGGCGAAGGCCTCGAGGTCGGCGTTGGAGCGCTCGAGCTCGCCACGGGCGCGCTCGCGCTCGACCACCCGCCCGAGCTGGACGCCGATCTGGTCCATCACGTGCAGCAGCGCGGGATCCGGCGCGGCCGGGGCGGCGGTGAAGAACTCGAGCACGCCGGCCGGCCGCGTGCCGATGAGGATCGGGAAGGCAAAGCCCGCGCGCAGCCCCGCCGCGCGGGCGATCTCGGCGCGATGGAAGGCCGGCTCCTCGCCGATGTCGGTCACCCACGCCGACTCGCCGCTGTCCATGACGTGGCTGGGCAGCCAGGGCACGAGCTCCGGCTGCTCGCTGGCGTGGCGGAAGGTCGTGTAGCGCGCCTCGTCCTCGAGGTACCAGATGCCGGTCGGGCGCAGGGCGTCGGTCGCCGGGTCGACGAGATAGGCGTGGCCGACCGGCCAGCGCATGTGCGCGCAGACGTGGACGATCGCCGCGCCCAGCGCCGGCTCGATGGCCGTGGCCTCGTTGGAGGCGGCGGCCACCATCTCCAGGAGCTCGAGCTCGTCCTGGCGGTCGTAGAGCAGGCGCGCGTTCTCGGCCGCGAGGCGCTCGGCCTCGAGCCGCGCCCGCCGCTCGGCCTCGAGCTGCTCGCGGAGGTTGTGCGCCTCGTCGGTCACGTCCGTCATCGACTGCGCGACACCATAAGCTGCCCGACCCATGGCTGTGAGCATCGCCGTTCTTCCGGGGGACGGGATCGGTCCCGAGATCACCGCCCCGACCCTCGAGATCCTCGACCGTCTGGGCGACTTCGCCTTCGCCGAGCACCCCTTCGGCGGTGCCTCGATCGACGCGCACGGCACGGCGCTGACCGACGAGACGCTGGCGGCGTGCCGCGAGGCCGACGCCGTGCTGCTGGCCGCCGTGGGCGGTCCGAAGTGGGACAGCACCGACCCCAACGCGCCGCGTCCCGAGCAGGGGCTGCTCGGGCTGCGCAAGGCGCTGGGCCTGTACGCCAACCTGCGCCCGGTGCGCGCCGTCGAGGCGCTGCTGGACGCCAGCCCGCTGCGGCGCGAGGTCGTCGAGGGCACCGACCTGCTCGTCGTGCGCGAGCTGACCGGCGGCATCTACTTCGGCGAGAAGACGCGCAGCGCCGACAGCGCCAGCGACCTGTGCATCTACACGACCGAGGAGATCGAGCGCATCGCGCGCGTCGCGTTCGCGGCCGCGCGCTCGAAGGTCACGAGCGTCGACAAGGCCAACGTGCTGGAGACCAGCCGGCTGTGGCGCGAGGTCGTGCGCCGCGTCCATGCGCAGGAGTTCCCGAACGTCGAGCTCGAGCACGCGCTCGTCGATTCCACGGCGATGAAGCTCATCACCGCCCCGCGGCACTTCGACGTGATCCTCACCGAGAACATGTTCGGCGACATCCTCAGCGACGAGGCGTCGGTGGTCACGGGGTCGCTGGGGCTCCTGCCCAGCGCCTCGATCGGGGATTCCGACCCACGCACCCCGGGCCTCTTCGAGCCCGTGCACGGCTCGGCGCCCGACATCGCGGGGGAGGGGATCGCCAACCCGCTGGCCATGTTCCTCTCGGCCGCGCTCATGCTGCGCCACGGCCTCGGTCGCGAATCGGAGGCCTCGGCCCTAGAATCGGCGGTGGACCGTGCGCTCGGCGAGGGCCTGCGGACCCGGGACCTCGGCGGCACCGCGAGCACGGCCGAGGCGACGCAGGCGGTGCTCGCGCACCTCGACTGAGCAAGGAGCACGACGTGGAGCAAGCGGACCTCATCTGGATGAACGGGGAGTTCGTCGCCTGGGAGGACGCGAAGGTCCACGTACTCACGCACGGCCTGCACTACGGCACGGGCGTCTTCGAGGGCGTGCGCTGCTACGACACCGAGATCGGCCCGGCGGTCTTCCGCCACGCCGACCATCTCGACCGCCTGTTCAGGTCGGCCGAGCTCTATTACATGCCGATCCCCTTCGAGCGCGAGCAGCTGCGCCAGGCCACCCTCGAGCTCATCGGCCGCAACGGCTTTCGCTCCTGCTACATCCGCCCGATCGTCTTTCGCGGCTACGGGACGATGGGGCTCTTCCCGCTCGACGCACCGGTCGACGTCTCGATCGCCGTGTGGCAGTGGGCCGCCTACCTCGGCGAGGACGGCAAGCGCGACGGCATCCGCGCCAAGGTCTCCTCGTGGCGGCGGATCAGCAACGACTCGCTGATCCCGGCCTCCAAGGCCTCGGGGCAGTACCTGAACTCGATCCTGGCCAAGATCGAGTCCCACAAGGCCGGCTACGAGGAGGCCATCCTCCTCGACGACCACGGCTTCGTGTGCGAGGGCTCGGGCGAGAACATCTTCATGGTCCGCGACGGCGCCATCGTCACCCCGCCGCAGACCGCCGGGATCCTCGACGGCATCAACCGCAAGTCGTGCATGCAGATCGCGCGCGACCTCGGCTTCGAGGTCGTGGAGCGCAATCTGGCGCGCTCCGAGCTCTACCTGGCCGACGAGCTGTTCATGACCGGGACCGCGGCCGAGCTCGTGCCCGTGCGCGAGGTCGACGACCACGCGATCGGCAGCGGCGAGCCCGGCGAGATCACACGCGCGGTCCAGAAGGGGTTCGAGGACGCCCTGCACGGGCGCACCGAGCGCTACCGCGAGTGGCTGGACCCCGTCCCGGTCTCCGAGCAGGTCGCGTGAGCGGAGGCGGTCGGCGAATTCGGTAGCGGCGCGCGCGCCACGCGCCGCCGCTCCCTGCCCGCCCGCCCGCCACCGAAAGGAACTCCCGCCGTGTCCGACATCCAGCTCTACGACGCCACATTGCGCGACGGCATGCAGGGCCCCGGCCTGACGCTGTCGGCGGCCGAGAAGGTGCGCGTCGCGCGCAAGCTCGACGAGCTCGGCGTGCACCTCATCGAGGCCGGCTTCCCGTCGTCGAACCCCAAGGAGCTCGAGCTCTTCGAGCTGCTCGCGCAGGAGCGCTTCGAGCACGCCGACGTCGCGGCCTTCGGCATGACCCGCCGCCGCGGCCTCGCCGCCGCCGACGACGAGGGCCTGCGCGTGCTCGCCGAGTGCTTCGCGCCGGTGTGCACCATCGTCGGCAAGACGTGGGCGCTGCACCTGGAGAAGGTCGTGCGCGTCGACCGGGCCGAGAACCTGGCCATGATCGCCGAGTCCGTCGCCTTCCTGGTCGACGCGGGCAAGCGCGTCGTCTACGACGCCGAGCACTTCTTCGACGGCTACCGCGACGATCCGGGCTACGCGCTGGACTGCCTGCGCGCGGCGGCCGGCGCGGGCGCGGAGACGGTCGCCATCTGCGACACCAACGGCTCGTCGCTGCCGCCCCAGGTGGCCGACGCGACGGCGGCGGTCGTGGCCGCGGTCGGCGACCGCGTGCGCGTCGCCATCCACTGCCACAACGACGCGGAGTGCGGCGTGGCCAACTCGCTGGCCGCCGTCGAGGTCGGCGCGCGCCAGGTCCAGGGCACGATGAACGGCGTGGGGGAGCGCACCGGCAACGCCAACCTCGTCTCGATCATCGCCAACCTGCAGCTGAAGATGGGCCGGCGCGTGCTGGCCGACGAGCAGCTGGCTCACCTCACCGAGGCCGCGCACTTCGTCGACGAGCTGCTCAACCGCCCGCCCAACCGCGCCCAGGCCTACGTCGGCCGCGACGCCTTCGCCCACAAGGGCGGCATGCACGTCGCGGGCGTGCGCGCGGACAGCACGACGTTCGAGCACGTCGAGCCGGCGCTGGTCGGCAACGCGCGCGAGCTGCTGATCTCAGAGCTCGCGGGACGCCACACCGTGGCCGAACGGGCCGCCGCCGCGGGGCTCGACTTCGACGACGACGCCGCCCAGCGCGTCGTCGACCGCGTCAAGCTGCTCGAGCACGGCGGCTACCAGTTCGAGGCCGCCGACGGCTCGTTCGACCTGCTGCTGCGCCGCGAGTCCGGCGACTACGAACCGCTCTTCCGCCTGGAGTCCTGGCGCGTGATCGTCGAGCAGCGCGCCGACGGGAAGGTCGAGACCGAGGCGACGATCAAGATTTGGACCCCCCCGCCCGACGGGGAGCGCTACGTCCGCACCGCCGAGGGCAACGGCCCGGTCAACGCCCTCGACGCGGCGCTGCGCGACGCGATCGGCGAGATCCACCCGCACCTCAAGGACATCGAGCTCGTCAACTACAAGGTGCGCATCCTCGACGAGGACCACGGCACCGGGGCCACGACGCGCGTGCTGATCGACGCCTCCGACGGCCGCGACGTGTGGGGCTCGATCGGCGTCCACGAGAACATCATCGCGGCCTCGTGGGAGGCGCTCGTCGACTCGCTGGCCTACGCCGAGCAGCCGGGGCGCAGGGGCGGACGGGCCGCGCAGGCGACGCCGACGGACGCGGCGTGAGCGAGGCCGCCACCGAGGTCATCCCGCTCGCCCAGCCCGTCCTCGGGCCGGAGGAGGAGGAGGCGGTCATCGAGGTGCTGCGCTCGGGCCAGCTCTCGCTGGGGCCGCGCGTGCCCGCCTTCGAGCACGCCTTCGCGGCGTGGCTGGGCGCCGAGCACGCGTGCGCGGTGTCGAGCGGCACCGCCGGACTGCACCTGGGGCTGCGGGCGGTCGGCGTGTCGGAGGGCGACGAGGTCGTCACCTCGCCGTTCTCGTTCGTGGCCAGCGCCAACGCCGTGCTCTTCGAGCGGGCGCGTCCGGTGTTCGCCGACATCGACGCGCGGACGCTGAATCTCGATCCGGTCGCCGCGGCCGCGGCGCTGACCGACCGCACGAGCGCGCTGCTGCCCGTGCACATCTTCGGCTACCCGGCCGATCTGCCCGCCTTCGAGGGCATGGGCCTGCCGATCGTCGAGGACGCCTGCGAGGCGCTGGGCGCAGTGCACGGCGACGGCGTGCGCGTGGGCGCCCGCGGGCATCCGGCGGCCTTCGGCTTCTACGCCAACAAGCAGCTGACCACGGGCGAGGGCGGGATGGTCGCGGTGGGCGACGCGGCGCTCAAGGAGCGCATCGACTCCGAGCGCAACCAGGGCCGCGCGCCCGACATGGGCTGGCTGGACCACGACCGCCTGGGCTTCAACTACCGCCTCACCGACATCGCCTGCGCCGTCGGCCTCGTCCAGCTGCGCCGCCTCGACGCGCATGCTCGCCGACCGCGCGCGCGTGGCGGGCTGGTACCGGGCTGCGCTCGCGGAGATCGAGGGACTCGGGCTGCCCTGCGAGGACGCCGGCGCCGAGCGCCGCGGCTGGTTCGTCTTCGTCGTGCAGGTGCCGCGCGGGCGCGATCGCGACGAGATCATCCACGCCCTGCGCGACCGGGGCGTGCAGTGCAAGCCCTACCTGCCGGCCATCCACCTCATGAGCTTCTACCGCGAGCGCTTCGGCCATCGCGAGGGCGAGTTCCCGGTCTGCGAGGACGTCGCCGCGCGATCGGTGGCGCTGCCGTTCTTCCCGGCCATGACCGAGGGCCAGGTGGCGCGGGTGGCAGCGGCGCTGGCGGAGGCGGTCGGGCAGGGTCCATAATCCGGGCCATGGCGAGCCTGCGAGCCGACGCGGAGCGCGCGCGCCGCCGCCGGGCGCGGCGGGTGGGGGTCGTCGGCTTCGTCGGGGCCACGCTGCTGCCGATCGTGCTGTGGCACCGCGTGATCGCCGACATCGCGGGCGAGTTCCGTCTCGACGCCAACTACCTGATCACCGGCTGGTCGCCATGGGTGCTCATGGCGCTCGGCCTGGCCTGCTTCGTGCCGGTGGCGCTCGAGGACTGGCGCGATCGCGACCGGCGCTTCTACCGTGCCGGCACGGGCGCGTGGATGGGGTGGGCCATCACGCTCTACCTGCTCGGCTTCGCCCTCGCCACCCAGGTCGCCCAGATCGCCGATGGCCTGAGCGCTGCGTAAGCTGCGGCGCCTTCGTGTCGCGCTTCCGCGAGCCCCAGGATCCCGCCTTCCAGGCGCTGAACGCGTCGATCGGCTTCGACCGGCGCCTGTGGCCCCACGACATCGCGCAGTCGCGCGCGCATGCGCGCATGCTCGCCGCGCAGGGGATCCTGTCCGACGCGGATCGCGACGCACTGCTCACCGGCCTGGACGCCGTCGCGGCCGAGCTGCGCGAGGGGACCTTCCCCTTCGCGCCCGACGACGAGGACATCCACATGGCCGTCGAGCGGCGGCTCACCGAGCTGGCCGGGCCGGTCGGCGGGAAGCTGCACACCGCGCGCTCGCGCAACGACCAGGTGGCGACCGACGTCGCGCTCTTCACGCGCGAGGCGGCGCTCGTCGGGCGTCGCTGCGGTCACCGCGCTGATGGCCGCGCTGATCGACGCCGCCGAGCGCCACCTCGACTGGCCGCTGCCGGGCTACACCCACCTGCAGCGCGCCCAGCCGGTCTACCTCGGCCATCACCTGCTGGCCTACGTGTGGATGCTCGAGCGCGACCGCGCACGGCTGCGCTTCGCGGCCGAGCAGACGGCGGCGCTGCCGCTCGGCGCCGGCGCGCTGGCGGGCGTCAACTTCGACACCGATCGCGGCGCGGTCGCCGCCGAGCTCGGCTTCGAGCGCGTCGCGCCCAACTCGATCGACGCCGTCTCCAACCGCGACTTCGTCCTGGACTACCTGGGTGCCGCCGCCACCTGCGCGACGCATCTCTCGCGCCTGGGCGGCGAGCTCGTGCTGTGGTCGACCGAGGAGTTCGGCTTCGTCGAGCTGCCCGACGCGTGGACGAGCGGCTCGTCGATCATGCCCCAGAAGAAGAATCCGGACGCCGCCGAGCTGCTGCGGGCCAAGGCGCCGCGGATCGTCGCGCACCTCGGCGCGCTGCACGGGGTCATGCACGCGCTGCCGCTGACCTACAACAAGGACCTGCAGGAGGACAAGGAGCACCTCTTCGACACGGTCGACACGCTCGGGCTGTGCCTGGCCGCCGCCGCCGGGATGATCGCCGGCGCGCGCTTCGGCCGCGAGCGGATGGCCGCTGCCGCGGCCGACGAGCTCATCGCCGCGACCGACCTGGCCGACCTGCTGGTCAAGCGCGGCACGCCGTTCCGCGAGGCCCACGGCGTGATCGCCGGCCTGGTGCGCGAAGCGGTCGAGTCGGGCCGGCCGCTGGCCGAGGTGGCCGTGCCGGCGCTCGGCGAGGACGCCGCGCAGGTGCTCGAGCGCTCGTCGTGGCTGGAGTCGAAGGTCAGCGAGGGCGGGACGTCGCTGGCGCGCGTTCGCGAGCAGCTGGAGCGTGCCCGCGCGCTGCTGTGATCGACCTCGCCTTCTACGACCGCCCCGTGCTCGAGGTCGCGCCGGACCTCATCGGCTGCGTCGTGCGCCACGGCGACACCGCCGGGGTCATCGTCGAGACCGAGGCCTACCACCGCTCCGAGCCCGCCTCGCACGCGTGGGCGGGGCTGACGGCGCGCACCGAGCCGCTCTTCGGGCCGCCCGGCATCGCCTACGTCTACCGCTCCTACGGCATCCACGCGCTGCTCAACGCCGTCTGCGACCACGTCGACTCGGGCGCCGCGGTCCTCATCCGCGCGCTGCAGCCGCTCGACGGCATCGAGGTCATGCGCGCGCGCCGGCGCGTGGCGCGCGACGAGGAGCTGTGCAACGGGCCGGGCAAGCTCACGCAGGCGCTCGGCATCGGCCTCGAGCTCAACCGCACCTCGCTGCTCGACGGCCCGATCCGCATCGAGCCGCGCGCGCCCGGCTGGGAGGCGCCGGCGCTCGACGTCGGCAGGCGCATCGGGATCACGAAGGCCGTCGACCTCGATTGGCGCTTCTGCGCCCGCGGCAACCGCCACGTGTCGCGGCCGCGGCCGCCGCGCGCGCGCGAGCGCAGCGCCGCCTGACCGCCGCTAGGCGCGCCGGGCGCGCTGGTCCCGCCGCCGGTGCTCGTGCCGCCGGTGGCGCGCCGCGGCGGGCGGCGGCGTGGTGGTCTGGGCCGGGGGTTGGGTCGTCGTGCCGGTGCGGTGCCCGTCCCGCCACCTCCGGTGCCGCCGTGCCGGTGCGCCGGCTTGGGCGGTGCCGTCGGCTGCGGGGCGGGCGGCGCGCCGGCGCCGCCCTCGGGCACCGGCGCCGGCTTGGTCGGGATGACGGGCGCCGGGGTGGTCGTGGTCTGCGTGTCCTCGGGCGGCTTGGGCGGCAGCCCCTTGCGCTCGCGGTCCTTGGCGTTGCGCTCGTCGGCGATCGCGTTGGCCTGGACCATGAAGTCGTGCCAGATGAGCGCGGGATAGGTGCCGCCCTCGACCGGCGCGCCGGCGAACTCGGTGAGCATCGGCTTGAGCTTGTCCGCATAGCCCACCCAGACGGCGACGGTCCAGCGCTCGTTGAAGCCCACGAACCAGGCGTCGCCGCTGTTCTCGGTCGTGCCCGTCTTGCCGGCCGCGAACTTGCCCGGGCCGAGCGCCGCGCGGCGCCCGGTGCCCTGCGAGATGACCGTGGTCATGATCCCGACGGTCTGGTCGGCGATGTTGTGCTCGAGCACCGGGGGTGCTCGTTCGGTGGTTCTCCTTGAGCGACCTTGCCGCCCGGCGCGAGCACCTCGTCGATCCCGACGGGGCCGTCGTCGCCGGCGCCCAGCGTGCCGCCGATGCGCCGGCCGTGCTCGATGAACGTCTCGTACGCGTGGGCCATGTCGAGCGGCGTGACGCCCTGGTGCAGGCCACCGAGGGTCATCGCGTAGTTCGAGGAGACCGGCGTGCGGATGCCCATCCGCTCGGCCAGGCTCGCGATCTTCTTCGGGCCGACGGAGATGCCGACCGCCGAGAAGACGGCGTTGTCGGAGTAGGTGAGGCCGCCGGCGAGCGTCTGCGAGCCCGCGTACTTGCTCTCGAAGTTGTTGACCACGAACTTCTCGCGCCCCTTCGTGCCGGGCACGGTGAAGACGCGCTTGCGTCGACGGCCAGAGCGAGCCCGGCCGCGTAGCCCTTCTTCAGCGCGGAGGCCAGGATGAACGGCTTGATCGCCGAGCCCGGCTGACGCTGGCCCTGGGTGGCGAGGTTGAACGGCCGCGTGCGCGTAGTCGCGCCCGCCGACCATCGCCCGCACCGCGCCGGTCTGGTTGTCGATCGCGACGACGGCCGCCGAGGGCCCGTTGGCGTTGGGGAGGTAGGTGTTGACGGCCTTCTCGGCCGCGTCCTGGAGCTTGAGATCGAGCGTGGTCTTCACCTTCAGCCCGCCCTCGAACGCCTTGCGGGCGCCGAACTGGTCGACGAGCTGCTGGCGCACCCAGGTCGTGAAGTAGGGCGCCTTGGTCCGCACGGTGGGCGGCTTGATGTCGACGGGCGCCGGGAGCGCCTCGACGCGGGCGCTGAGGTACTGCGCGCGCGGCAGCAGGCCCTGGTCGAACATGTCCTTGAGCACGAGGTTGCGCCGCGCGAGGGCCGCCTGCGGGTGGGCGACGGGGTCATAGGCCGTCGGGTTGGCGACGACGCCCGGCGATGAGCGCGGCCTCCTCGGGCTTGAGCTCCTTGACGCACAGGTTCGTGCGCGTGCCGCAGTCCTGGTGGTCGGGCTGGTTGCCGAAGTAGGTGCGCGCCGCGGACTCGACGCCGTAGGCGCCGTTGCCGAAGTAGATCGAGTTCAGGTACTGGGTGAGGATCTTGCTCTTGGGCCACTTGCGCGTGAGGTGATAGGCGAGCGCCGCCTCGCGCATCTTCTGGAACACGGTGCGGTCGGACTGCGCGCGCAGCGCGTTCTTGACGAACTGCTGGGCGATGGTCGAGCCGCCCTGCACCGTCTGGCGGCTGAGCACGTCCTGCACGAGCGCGCGGCCGATGCCGCGCACGTCGACGCCCGAGTTCTCGTAGAAGCGGCGGTCCTCGATGGCGATGATCGCGTTGCGCATGTAGGAGGAGATGTCCTCGTAGCGCACGAGCACGCGGCTCTGGTTGTTGGTCAGGACGCCGAGCGAGTTGCCCTGGGAGTCCAGGAGCTCGGAGTTGCGCGCGTCCTGGTACTCCTTGCGGTTCTCGAGGTTCGGCAGGTCCGACGCGACGGCCATCATCATCCCGAACGCCGTCGAGACGATGGCCAGCAGGCCGAGCGGCAGGATGATGGCCAGCAGCCGGCGCTTCTTGACGCGCGGGCGCGCGAGCCGGCGGTGGCTCCGGCGGCTCGTGGTCGCCGAACAGCGGCGTGATGTTCGATCCGTACTCGACGCTCATGCGGCGGGGCAACGCGGCGTCCGAGGCCGCTGGAGGGTGGTCGCGATAGGCGGCGCAAGGCGTCGCGACGGGGGCCAACACTAGCATTGCCCCGCGATGGGAACCCCCGGTGAGGACGCTGCCTTCCTGGCCCGCAACGCGGCCGAGTCGCTGCCCGCGGGCTGCCTGCAGGCCAAGCTCGAGGCGGCCGCGCGCGAGGGCCGCCAGCTGCGCGCCAAGCTCGGGCTGGACCCCACCGCGCCCGACATCCACCTCGGCCACACCGTCGTGCTCTCCAAGCTGCGCGAGTTCCAGGACCTCGGCCACCGCGTGGTGCTGATCGTGGGCGACTACACCGCACGCGTGGGCGATCCCAGCGGCCGCTCGGCGACCAGGCCCGTGCTCTCGGGCGAGGAGATCGACGCCAACGCCCGCACCTATCAGGAGCAGGCCTTCCACGTCCTCCTCGACGACCCCGAGCTGCTCGAGGTGCGCTTCAACGCAGAGTGGCTGGACATGCGCATGGAAGAGCTCTTCCGCCTGGCGCGGACGACCACCGTCGCCCAGCTCCTGGAGCGCGACGACTTCGCCAAGCGCTTCGCCGCGCGCGCCCCGATCTCGATCCTCGAGCTGCTCTATCCGCTCATGCAGGGCTACGACTCGGTCGCGGTGCGCTCCGACGTCGAGCTCGGCGGCACCGACCAGACCTTCAACCTGCTGCTCGCGCGCGACGTCCAGCGCGCCTACGGGCAGCCCGAGCAGTGCGTGCTGACGATGCCGATCCTGCCGGGCGTCGACGGCGTGGAGAAGATGTCCAAGTCGGTCGGCAACCACATCGGCATCACCGAGGCGCCGGGCGAGATCTACGGGCGCACGCTGTCGCTGCCCGACGAGGCGATGGACTCGTGGTTCGGGCTGCTCGCCGTCGCGCGCCCGCCCCAGGGGACCTCGCCGCGCGATGCCAAGCACGCGCTCGCCCGCGCGCTGGTCGAGCGCTTCCACGGCGCCGACGCGGCGGCGACCGCCGCCGAGGAGTTCGCGCGCGTGCACGTGCAGCGCGAGGTTCCCGAGGAGATCGAGGAGCTCGTGCTGGCCGCGGTCAACGGCGACGGTCCACCTGCCGGCGGCGATCGCCGAGGGCTTCGGGATGTCGCGCTCGGAGGCGCGGCGGATGCTGTCGCAGGGCGGCGTGAGGCTCGACGGCGAGCCGCTGGCGGCCGAGGATCTCGACCTGCCGCGCGAGCGCCTCGACGGCGCCGTCCTGCAGGTCGGCAAGCGCCACTTCCGCCGCCTGCGGGTGAGCTGAGGGCCGGCCGGCGGTGGGCGTCCACACGGGGCTGCTGCGCCTGGAGACCGCCGGCGACGGCGCGGTCGTCGACCTCACCGAGGGCGTGCGCTCGATCGTCGAGCGCTCGGGCGTGCAGTCGGGCGTGGCCTGCGCCTTCGCGGTCGGCGCCACGGTCGGCGATCACGACGATCGAGTACGAGCCCGGGGCGGTCGCCGACCTGCAGGCCCTGCTCGATCGCCTGATCGCGCCCAGAGGCGACTACCGCCACAACGCGCTCAACCACGACACCAACGCCCACAGCCACCTGCGCGCGGCGCTGATCGGGCCGAGCGAGACGATCCCCGTGGTCGGCGGCGAGCTGGGCCTGGGGACCTGGCAGCAGGTCGTCCTCGCTGGACTTCGACGACCGCCCGCGCGAGCGGATCGTCTCGGTGCAGGTCCTGTCCTGATGCGCTACAGTGCCGCGGCTGCCGAGGCGGCGCCCGCCCGTCGAGACCTCTTGGAGGGATCGCGGAAGGCGCGCTATAATCGGCGGTCGCGCCGGGTCGCTGCGTGCGCTCCGGTCGCGTCTCTTGAGAAGGAGTCCCCTTC
>CAVUKO010000008.1:0-122719 GCA_963742125.1 uncultured Actinomycetes bacterium
GCGCTGAGCGCTTCCGCACCCGCCGCTGCTAGGCTCGTCCCACTGCCCCTTTAACCCGGTCCCGTGAGGCCTGGAAGGAGCCATGAGCAACGACAAGATCGTCCTCGACGGGGACGACATGCGGCGAACGCTGGTGCGGATCGCGCACGAGATCGTCGAGAAGAACCCCGAGCACGACCGCCTGGCCATCGTGGGCATCCACCGCCGCGGCGCGCTCCTCGCCCGTCGCCTGCACGGGCTGCTGAGCGATCTGCTGGAGGCCGAGGTCCCGCTCGGGGAGCTCGACATCTCCTTCTACCGCGACGACCTCGGCCGCCGCGCCGAGGCGCCGACCGTCCACTCCACCCAGCTGGACTTCCCGCTCGACGGGGCCACCGTGGTCATCGTCGACGACGTCCTCTTCACCGGGCGCACGGTGCGCTCGGCCATCGAGGCCCTCTTCGACTACGGCCGCCCGGCGCGCGTGCAGCTCGCCGTGCTGGCCGACCGCGGCCACCGCGAGCTGCCGGTGCGCCCCGACTACGTGGGCAAGAACCTGCCGACCTCGCGCGCCGAGCGCGTCAACGTCCACGTCGCGGAGCTCGACGGCGTCGACGAGATCACCATCACCGAGAACGCGGAGGTGCCGGCATGAGGCATCTGCTCTCCATCGAGGACCTCGACCGCGCCGCCATCGAGCGCATCTGCGACCGCGCGGCCTCCTTCGCCGAGGTCGCCGACCGCGAGATCAAGAAGGTCCCCGCGCTGCGCGGGCGCACCGTCCTGAACCTCTTCTACGAGGCCTCGACGCGCACGCGCTCGTCCTTCGAGCTCGCGGCCAAGCGCCTGAGCGCCGACGTCGTGAACTTCTCGGCCAGCGGGTCGAGCGTCGAGAAGGGCGAGTCGCTGAAGGACACCGTCCTGACCCTCAACGCCCACAAGCCCGACGCGATCGTGATCCGCGCCCCGTGGGCCGGAGCGGCGGCGCTCGTCGCGCAGTGGACGCCCGCCGCGATCATCAACGCCGGCGACGGCAAGCACGAGCACCCGACCCAGGCGCTGCTCGACGTCCACACCCTGCGCCAGCGCCTCGGCGGCCTCGACGGCCTGAACATCTGGATCGTCGGCGACGTCCTGCACTCGCGCGTGGCCCGCTCGAACATCCTCGCCTTCCAGAAGATGGGCGCGCGGGTCACGGTGTGCGGGCCGCCGACGCTCATCCCGCGCGGCGTCGAGGCGCTGGGATGCGACGTGCGCTTCACCCTCGACGACCTGGCCGAGGCCGACGTGGTCTACGCCCTGCGCATGCAGCACGAGCGCATGGACCAGGCCTTCGTGCCGACCCTGCGCGAGTACGCCAACGAGTACCAGGTCAACGGGCGCCGGCTGCACCCGCGCCAGGTCCTCATGCATCCCGGCCCGGTCAACCGCGGGGTCGAGCTCTCGGGCGAGGTCGTCGACTCGCCCCAGGCCGTCATCACCGCCCAGGTCGAGGCCGGCGTCGTGGTCCGCATGGCCGTCCTCTACGAGGTGATGACGGCGCATCCGACCGCCCGGGTGGGCCAGCCCGAGCCCGCAGCCGGCGCCGGCATGACGCTCGTCCGCCCCTCGATCGCCCCCGCGCGCGTGGTCGTGCGCGGCGTCCACGTCCTCGACCCCCGCGCAGGGGATCGACGGCGCCTTCGACCTCGTGGTCCTCGACGGCCGGCTCGTCGAGCTCTCGCCCGCCGGCAGCGCCGACGTGCCCGAGGGCGCGGAGGTCATCGACGGCGCCGGCCGCCACGTCCTGCCGGCCTTCGTCGATCCCCACGTGCACCTGCGCGTGCCCGGCCAGGAGCACAAGGAGGACCTCGAGACCGGGACCCGCGCCGCCGCGGCGGGCGGCTTCTGCGCGGTGGTGGCGATGCCCAACACCGATCCGGTGGTCGACAGCGCGCCCGTGCTGCGCGCCCTGCGCGACGCCGCGGTGCGCGACGCGCGGGTGCCCGTGGCCTTCACCGCCTCGATCACCAAGGGGCTGCGCGGCGAGGAGCTCACCGAGATGGCCGAGCTGCGCGACGAGGGCGCGATCGCCTTCACCGACGACGGCCAGCCGATCGTCTCCGCCGGGATGATGCGCAAGGCGCTGCAGTACCAGCGCCTGGCCGGCGGGCTGCTGGCGCTGCACGAGGAGGACCCGGCGCTCAGCGGCCGCGGCGCCATGCACGAGGGCGAGGTCAGCGCGCTGCTGGGCATCGCCGGCATCCCGAGCGTGAGCGAGTCGACCATGGTCGCGCGCGACTGCGCGCTGGCCGCTTACGAGGGTGGGCGCATCCACATCCAGCACCTGTCCTGCGCGGAGTCCGTCGAGGTGGTCGCGGCGGCCAAGCAGGCCGGCGTGCAGGTCACCTGCGAGGCCTCGCCGCACCACCTCGTTCTCACCGAGCACGCGGTCCGCGGCCTGGACACGCGGATGAAGATGAACCCGCCGCTGCGCACCGAGGCCGACCGGCAGGCGCTGATCGAGGGCTGCGCTCGGGCGTCGTCGACTGCATCGCCACCGACCACGCGCCGCACGCGCGCGACGAGAAGGAGGTTCCCTTCGAGCAGGCGCCGATGGGGACGACCGGCCTGGAGACCGCCTTCGCGGCGGTCCACTCCGAGCTCGTGGTGCCGGGCGTGCTCGACCTCGCGACGGTCGTCGAGCGCATGACCGCCGGCGGCGAGGCGTTCGGGATACCGGCCCCGGGCGTGCGCGTGGGGGAGGAGGCCAACCTCGTCCTCGTCGACCTCGCGGCCGAGTGGGAGGTGGGCGAGGACGGCTACGAGAGCCGCTCGGAGCACTGCTGCTTCGCCGGGCGGCGCCTGCGCGGGCGCGTGCTGCTCACGCTCGCCGCCGGCGGCGTGGCCTACCGCGAGCGGGCCTTCGCGGTGACCGCGGCATGACGGCGCCCGCCGCCTACGTCCTGCTCGAGGACGGCACGCGCTTCGACGGCGACGCCTGCGGCGCCGATCCGCACGACGCGGTGGTCACCGGCGAGGTCGTCTTCACCACCGGCATGAGCGGCTACCAGGAGTCGATGACCGACCCCAGCTTCGCCCGCCAGCTCATCACCTTCACCTACCCGCACGTCGGCAACTACGGCGTCTCGCAGGAGGCGATGGAGTCCGAGCGGCCGTGGGCGCGCGCGGCCATCATGCGCGCGGCGGTCAACCGCGAGGACGCCCCGGGCGCCGAGCGCGGCTGGCTGGACTGGCTGAGCGACTGCGGCGTGCCGGCCATCACCGGCGTCGACACGCGCGCGCTCGTGCGCCACATCCGCACCGCGGGCGCGATGCGCGGCGGCATCTTCCCGGCCGCGATGAGCGAGGCCGCAGGCGCGCGAGCGGATCGCGGCCGAGCCGCGCGATGGCCGGCCTGGACCTCGCGCGCGAGGTGACGCCGGCGGCCATGACCGAGCACGGCGACGGCGACGGCCCGCGCATCGCGGTCATCGACACCGGGATCAAGGGCTCGATCGTGCGCAACCTCGTCGAGCGCGGCGCACGCGTCGAGCTGCATCCGTGCACGGCGACGGCCGCCGAGCTGACGGCCGGCGACCCCGACGCGATCTTCCTGGCCAACGGCCCCGGCGACCCCGCCGCGCTGGGCTACATCGTCGCCACCGTGCGCGAGCTCGTCGGGACGCGGCCGGTGTGGGGCATCTGCCTGGGCCACCAGCTGCTGTGCCAGGCCGTCGGCCTGGAGACCTACAAGCTGCCCTTCGGCCACCGCGGCGCCAACCACCCGGTCAAGGACCTGCGCACCGGCAAGATCGAGATCACCTCTCAGAACCATGGCTTCGCCGTGCGCGCTCCGGACGGCGGCGGCCGCGTGGAGGCCGACGAGCCCGTGCGCTGGGACACCGACTTCGGCGCCGCCGCGCTGACCCACGTCAACCTCTACGACCGCACGGTCGAGGGCCTCGAGCTGCTCGAGGTCGAGAGCGCGACGGTCCAGTACCACCCCGAGGCCGGCCCCGGGCCCAACGACGCGCTCTACCAGTTCGACCGCTTCCTGGAGGCCGTCCGTGCCGCGTAGGGACGATCTGCACCGCATCCTCATCCTCGGCTCGGGGCCGATCGTCATCGGCCAGGCGGCGGAGTTCGACTACTCGGGCGTGCAGGCGTGCAAGGTCCTCAAGGAGGAGGGCTACGAGATCGTCCTGGTCAACTCCAACCCGGCGACGATCATGACCGACCCCGAGTTCGCCGACGCGACCTACATCGAGCCGCTGCTGCCCGGGCCCGTGGCCGCGGTCATCGAGCGCGAGCGCCCCGACGCGCTGCTGCCCACCCTCGGCGGCCAGACCGCGCTGAACCTGGCCAAGGCGCTGCACGAGGACGGGACCCTGGAGCGCTTCGGCGTCGAGCTCATCGGCGCCGACTACGACGCCATCGCCCGCGCCGAGGATCGCGACCTGTTCCGCCAGACCATGGAGACGGCGGGGCTGAAGATGCCCCGCAGCGCGATCGCCACCTCGCTGGCGCAGGCGCAGGCGGCCCTGCCCGACCTGGGGCTGCCGTGCATCGTGCGCCCGGCCTTCACCCTCGGCGGGCGCGGCGGCGGGATCGCGCGCACGCACGAGGAGTACGAGCGCATCGTCGAGCGCGGCCTGGCCGCCTCGCCCATCGGCCAGATCCTGCTCGACCAGTCGGTCCTCGGCTGGGGCGAGTTCGAGCTCGAGGTCATGCGCGACCTCCACGACAACGTGGTGATCGTGTGCTCGATCGAGAACGTCGATCCGATGGGCGTGCACACCGGCGACAGCGTGACCGTGGCCCCCCAGCAGACGCTCACCGATCGCCTCTACCAGCGCCTGCGCGACCAGGCGATCGCCGTGATCCGCGCCGTCGGCGTGGAGACCGGCGGCTCCAACGTCCAGTTCGCCGTCGACCCGGTGAGCGAGGAGATCCTCGTCATCGAGATGAACCCGCGCGTCTCGCGCTCGAGCGCGCTGGCCTCCAAGGCGACGGGCTTCCCGATCGCCAAGATCGCCGCGCGCCTGGCCGTCGGCTACGCGCTGGAGGAGATCTCCAACGACATCACCCAGATCACGCCCGCGAGCTTCGAGCCCACGATCGACTACGTGGTGGTCAAGTGGCCGCGCTTCGCCTTCGAGAAGTTCCCCGGGGTGGCCTCGGACCTGTCGACGCACATGAAGTCCGTGGGCGAGGCCATGGCCATCGGGCGCACGTTCCAGCAGGCGTTCGCCAAGGCGCTGCGCAGCCGCGAGCTCGACATCGCCACCAAGCTCGACGGCGTCGACACGGCCACGCTGCTGGAGATGCTCGAGCGCCCGGCCTCGGATCGCTACGACGTCGTGCTCGAGGCCTTCCGCAAGGGGGCGAGCGTCGACGACGTCCGCGAGCGCACCGCGATCGACCCCTGGTTCCTGGAGGAGCTGCGCGCGCTGGCGCTCGACCCCGACGGCGCGCTGGCCGGCGAGCGCTCCTACAAGGCCGTCGACACCTGCGCGGCCGAGTTCCCCGCGCGCACGCCCTACTACTACTCGGGCTGGGAGCGCCGCGCCGTCCACGAGGTCGAGCGCGGCGAGCGCCCGAGCGTCGTCATCCTCGGCAGCGGGCCCAACCGCATCGGCCAGGGCATCGAGTTCGACTACTGCTGCGTGCACGCCGCCATGACCGTGCGCGAATCGGGCCGCGACGCGGTGATGATCAACTGCAACCCCGAGACGGTCTCCACCGACTACGACACCTCCGACCGCCTGTACTTCGAGCCGCTGACCCTCGAGGACGTCCTCGGCGTCATCGAGATCGAGCAGCCCGGAGGGCGTCGTCGTGCAGTTCGGCGGCCAGACGCCGCTGAAGCTCGCCCATGGGCTGCAGGAGGCCGGCGTCCCGATCCTCGGCACCAGCGTGGACTCGATCGACCTCGCGGAGGACCGCGGGCGCTTCGGGGCGCTGCTCGAGCGCCTGGGCTACCAGGCGCCGGCCTTCGCCACGGCGCACTCGGTCGACGACGCCCTGGCGCAGTGCGAGCAGGTCGGCTTCCCGCTGCTCGTGCGCCCCAGCTACGTGCTCGGCGGGCGCGCGATGGAGATCGTCTACTCGCGCGACGGGCCTGGCCGACTACCTGCAGCGCCACGCGCGCGACGGGCGCCCGATCTTCCTGGACCGCTTCCTGGAGAACGCCATCGAGGTCGACGTCGACGCCCTGTGCGACGGCGAGGAGGTGTGGATCGGCGGGATCATGCAGCACGTCGAGGAGGCCGGGATCCACTCCGGCGACTCGGCCTGCGTGCTGCCCCCGCACTCGCTGGGCCACGAGATGCTCGACGAGATCCGCGCGGCGACGAGCCGGCATCGCGCTGGGCCTCGGCGTCGTCGGGCTCATGAACGTCCAGTACGCCGTCCACGGCGGCGCGCTCTACGTCATCGAGGCCAACCCGCGCGCCTCGCGCACCGTGCCCTTCGTCTCCAAGGCGATCGGCGTGCCGCTGGCCAAGCTCGCGTGCCGGATCATGCTCGGCGAGCGGATCGCCGACCTCGGGCTGCCCGAGAAGCCGATGCGCGCCGACCACGTCAGCGTCAAGGAGGCGGTGCTGCCCTTCGACCGCCTCGAGGGCTCCGACGCGATCCTCGGGCCCGAGATGCGCTCCACCGGCGAGGTCATGGGCATCGCGCGCGACTTCCCGACCGCGTTCGCCAAGGCCCAGGCGGCGGCCGGCGCCGCGCTGCCCTCCGGCGGCACGGCCTTCATCACCCTCACGGACTCCGACAAGCCCGCGGCGGTGGGGATCGCGCAGATCCTCCACGACCACGGCTTCCGGATCGTCGCCACGCGCGGCACCAAGGAGGCCATCGAGCGCATGGGCATCCCGGCCACCGAGCTCAAGAAGATCGGCGAGGGCTCGCCCAACGTGGTCGACTGGATCGAGAACGGCGACGTCGACCTCGTGGTCAACACGCCGACGGGCTCCGGCGCGCGCTCCGACGGCTGGGAGATCCGCCGCGCGGCGATCGCCCGCGGGATCCCGTGCCTGACCACGCTGTCCGGCGGGCTGGCCGCCGCGCGCGCGATCGCGGCCGGGCGCCAGGGCGGGACGGAGGTGCTCTCGCTGCAGGAGATCCACGCCGGGCGCGTGCCGGCCGAGGCCGGCGAGTGAGTCCCGCCGAGCCGCGCACGCTGGCGCCCTTCGGGCGGCGCACCCTGCAGATCGCCGAGCGGCGCGTTCTCGGCGCCTACGTGGTGCTCGCCGCCGAGGACCCGGGCGGCCCGGCGCCGCGCGCCGGGCAGTTCTACATGCTCGCCGCCGCGCGGCGGTGGGGAGGGGGCGCCGAGGAGCGCCCGTTCCTGCCGCGGGCCTTCAGCGTCCTGCGGGCGCAGGACGACCGCCTGGAGTTCATGCTCGAGGCCGTCGGGCCCGGCACCGAGCGCCTGTGCGAGCTCGAGCCCGGCGACGGCCTGCACGTGACCGGCCCGCTCGGCGTCGGCTTCGCGGAGCCGCCCGCCGATCGCCGCGCGCTGCTCTGCGGGGGAGGAGTGGGCACCGCGCCGCTGGCCATCTGGCAGGACGAGCTGCTGGCGCGCGGCGCAGCCGGCGCCGGCGCTGCTGGGCTTCCGCGACGCCGACCACGCTCCGGGCGCCACGCTGCTGCACAACGCGCGCGTCGCCACCGACGACGGCTCGCACGGCCATCACGGCCTCGTCACCGACCTGCTCGCCGACGAGCTCGACGCCGGTCGCGCCGGCCGTCGTCTACGCGTGCGGCCCGCCGCCGATGCTCGAGGCGGTGCGCGCGCTGTGCGCGGCGCGCGCGTGCCGTGCCAGCTCGCGCTGGAGTCGGGGATGGCGTGCGGCTTCGGAGCCTGCTTCGGGTGCGTCGTGGCGCTGCGCGACGGCGGCTACCTGCGGCTGTGCGTCGACGGCCCCGTCGTCGACGGCGCGCGGCTGGCGGAGGTGGCGGCGCATTGACGGCCGGCGGGCCACTCGATTTCTGCGGCCTGCGCCTGGCGCACCCGATCGTCAACGGATCGGGCACCTTCGACGCCATCGCGGCCCGGCGGGCCTTCGGCGACGCGCTGCTGGAGCACTTCCCCTTCGCGGCCTTCGTCTCCAAGACGATCACGCTGGCGCCGCGCGACGGCAACCCGCCGCCGCGGCTCTACGAGACCCCGGCCGGGACTGATCAACTCGATCGGCCTGCCCAACAAGGGCCTGCGCGGCTACCTCGAGCACGACCTGCCCGAGCTCGCGCGCCTGCCGGTCCCGCTCGTCACCAACGTCATGGGCTCGACGGCCGCCGAGCTGTGCGCGCTCGGTCGAGGCGCTCGACGCGCGCGACGAGGTCGACGCGCTCGAGCTCAACGTGTCGTGCCCCAACGTCTCGACGGGGCTCGACATCGGCGCCGACCCCGGCGAGCTGGCCGCCGTCCTGGGCGAGGTCCGCCCGCGCACGGGCAAGCCGCTGATCGTCAAGCTCACGCCCAACACCGCCGACGTCGCCGCCGTCGCGCAGGCCGCCGAGGAGGCCGGCGCGGACGCCGTCTCGCTCATCAACACCCTGCGTGCCTATGCACCGCACCCGCGTCGCGCCGGCGCCGCCTGGCTGGGCAATGAGACCGGCGGGCTGTCTGGGCCCGCCATCCGCGCGGTCGCCCTGGCGCAGGTCCGCGCGGTCGCCGCGCGCGTCTCGATTCCGGTCGTCGGCATGGGCGGCGTGCAGAGCGGCCTACACGCCGCGCAGCATGCTCGAGGCGGGCGCGACGATCGTCGCCGTGGGCACCGAGAGCTTCCGCGATCCGGCCGCGGGAACACGGATCTCACGCGAGCTTGACGATTTGTTCGCAAAGAGCGCGGACAACCTCGGCTGATCGCCGAACCGTCAAGTATTCGCCTCCCCGAAATCCCTGCAAACGCGACCAAAACCGTCAAGCAGTCTGGATCGGCCTCGACCTCAGGTCGAGGTCGAGGCGAATTCGCCCCGAAATCGCCCTTTTGCGCTTGCCTGCGGCCCCTCGCTGTGTAGTATCGCCGACCGATGCCGCCGGCCACGAATTCCCCTACCAAGCACTCGGCGGCACCCGAGCGATCGCTCCTTCAGCGTATGGACGCACTGCAACGCGCCAACGAGATTCGCACGCGCCGCGCACAGCTGAAGAAGGACCTGAAAGCGGGCCGGGTGTCGATTCACACGCTCTTGAAGGAGCCCCCCGAGTACGTCGAGACCGCCAAGGTCTTCGACATGCTCCTGGCGGTTCCGAAGTACGGGCGGGTGAAGGCGAACAAGGTTCTGCAGCAGTGTCGGATCTCGCCGAGCAAGACGATCGGCGGGCTCTCCGAGCGCCAGCGCACCGAGCTCGTCGGCCTGCTCCGCCGGTAGGGCTCGTACCCTCGCGGGGTGGCTCGCGTCTTCGTCATCACCGGCCCCTCCGGGGTCGGCAAGGGCACGCTCATCCGCACGCTGCGCGAGCGCCTGCCCGAGCTCGAGCTGAGCGTGTCGGCCACCACGCGGGCCCCGCGCCCGGGCGAGCAGGACGGGGTCGACTACCACTTCCTCGGCGACGCAGATTTCCAGCGCCGCGTGGACGCAGGGGACTTCGTCGAGCACGCGGTCTACTCCGGGCGGCGCTACGGCACGCTGCGCTCCGAGCTCGAGCGCCACACCGCGGCGGGGCACCCGGTCGTGCTCGAGATCGAGACCCAGGGGGCGCGCCAGGTGCGCACGACGCTGCCCGAGGCCGTGCAGGTCTTCATCGCGCCGCCGTCGCTCGACGCGCTGCGCACGCGCCTCATCGGCCGCGGCACCGACGACGACGACGAGGTCGCCGCGCGCCTGCGCGTGGCGACGCAGGAGCTCGCCGCCCAGGGCGAGTTCGGCCACGTGGTGGTCAACGATCGCCTCGAGGACGCCGTCGAGCAGCTCGTCGCCATCGTCGCCGCCGCGCTGCGCGACGGCGTCAAGTCCGCATAAGAACCGCGTTGCAAGGCGGCAGAGGTCGGCCGCCCGGCTGGTACCCTCGCGGCATGATCAACCCGCGCATCGACTCGCTCCTCGAGCACGTCGATTCCAATTACGCCTCGGTGCTGGTGGCCGCCAAGCGCGCCCGCCAGATCAACTCGTACTACCACAACCTCGGTGAGGGGACCTTCGACGAGTTCCCGCCGCCGATGGTCGACTCCTCTTCGAAGAACTACCTGACGATCGCCCTCGAGGAAGTCGCCGCGGGCAAGATCAAGTACCACTACCGGTAGGGGGCACATGGGTCGCGTCCTCCTCGGCGTCAGCGGCGGAGTCGCCGCCTACAAGGCGCTCGAGGTGGTGCGCCTGGCCACCAAGGCCGGGCACGCCGTGCGCGTGATCCAGACGCCCACGGCCCAGCGCTTCGTCGGCGCGGCATCGTTCGCCGCCCTCACCGGGGCGCCCGTGCTCACCGACGAGTTCGAGCGCGACCCGGCCCGCGGGGCGTTCCCCGACCAGCCCGCCCCGCAGCACGACCCGCTCAGCCACCTCGAGCTGGTCCGCAACGCCGACGCCTTCCTGATCGCCCCGGCGAGCGCCAACACGATCGCCAAGCTGGCCCACGGCCTGGCCGACAACCTGCTGACCTCGGCCGCGCTCGCCGCCACCTGTCCCGTGCTCGTGGCGCCGGCGATGAACAACCACATGTACGAGCACGCCGCGACGCAGGCCAACGTCGCCCTCCTGCGCGAGCGCGGCGTGATCGTCGTGGACCCCGGGACCGGCGCGCTGGGGTCCAGGCACGAGTGGGGAATCGGGCGCCTGGCCGAGCCGGCCGAGCTGCTGGACGCCGTCGAGGCCGTGGTCCCCGCCGGCGGCCGTCCCTGGGACGGGCTGAAGGTGCTCGTCACGGCCGGCGGCACGCGCGAGCCGATCGACACGGTGCGCTTCGTGGGCAACCGCAGCTCGGGGCGCATGGGCTTCGCGCTGGCCGACGAGGCCGCCGCGCTGGGCGCCGAGGTCACGGTCGTCGCCGCCAACGTCGCGCTGGCGCGCTCGCCGCGCGTGCACTACGTCGACGTGACCACCGCCGCCGAGCTGCAGAGCGCCTGCGAGGCGCACTTCGCGCAGGCCGACGTGCTGCTCATGGCCGCCGCGGTGGCCGACTACCGGCCCGCCGTCACGGCCGAGACCAAGCTCAAGAAGGACGAGCGCGCGGAACTCGTGATCGCGCTCGAGCGTACTCCGGACATCCTGTCCGGCCTCGCCGCCATCCGCCGCGCCGATCAGACCGTGGTCGGCTTCGCCGCCGAGCACGGCGACGGCGCCCTCGCCTACGCGCGCGACAAGCTCGCGCGCAAGGGCCTGGACGCCATCGTGGTCAACGACATCGCGCGGACGGACATCGGCTTTGAAGGGTCAGACAACGAGGTCACGATCATCACCGCCGCCGGCGAGCGCCATGTCCCGCGCGCGTCGAAGGCCGAGATCGCACGCGCGATCCTCGCGATGGTCGGCGACCTGCGCAGCGGGGAAAGGACGACAGCTTGAGCATGGAAATCGAGGAGGAGCCCGGCCCGGTCGGCGCAGTCTGAGATCGCCAGCGCCCAGCAGCTCGGGCGCCAGGTCGCGCTGGCGATCACCGACGCGGTCGAGGTACGCCGCGATCTGCTGGACCTGGTGCTGGTCTGCGTGGCGGCCGAGGGTCACATCCTCATCGAGGATCTCCCGGGCGTCGGCAAGACGACCCTCGCGCGCTCGGTGGCGCGCGCGTTCGACCTGCAGTTCGCGCGCGTGCAGTGCACGGCCGACCTGCTGCCGGCCGACGTGGTGGGGACCAACGTCTTCAACCAGCGCGAGGATCGCTTCGAGTTCCGCCCGGGCCCGATCTTCGCCAACGTCGTGATCGTCGACGAGATCAACCGCGCGTCGCCCAAGACGCAGTCGGGCCTGCTGGAGTGCATGCAGGAGCGGCGCGTCACCGTCGACGTGCACACCCACGAGCTGGCGCGTCCGTTCGTGGTCCTCGCCACGCAGAACCCGATCGAGTTCGAGGGCACCTACCCGCTGCCCGAGGCGCAGGTCGACCGCTTCATGGCGCGCGTGTCGATGGGCTACCCGTCGGCGGCCGGCGAGGTCGCGATGCTGCGCGCGCACGAGGTCTCCGACCGCGTCGACGTGCTCGAGCCGGTGGCCACCGCCGCCGAGCTGCTGGCTGTCCAGGACGCGGCGCGGCGCATCCACGCGTCCGACGCCCTGCGCGGCTACGTCGTCTCGCTGCTGCACCGCACGCGCGAGGACCCGCGCGCCGAGCTCGGCGCCAGCCCGCGCGCGGGCCTGCTGCTGCTGCGCGCCGCCAAGGCGCGGGCGCTGTTGCAGGGCCGCGACCACGCCCTGCCCGACGACGTGCAGGCGCTGGCCGAGGTCGTGCTGGCCCACCGCATCGTGCTCGCGCCCGAGGCGATCGACACCAGCGGCGAGCGCATCGTCGCCGACGCCCTGGCGGCGACGCCGGCGCTGTAGGACGCTCGGCATGCGCCCGGCCGCCGCCACCGCGCTCCTCGGGCTCCTGCTGACGCTGACCGCGGCGACCTTCGACGCCGAGCCGCTGTACGTCGCCGGCATCGGCCTGATGGTCCTCGCCGGCGCGTCGTCGCTCTGGGTCGTCCTCGCCGCGCGCGGGGTGAACGTCACGCGCACGGTGGGCGCACGGCGCACGATCGAGGAGCAGCCGGTCGTCATAGACCTCGTCGTCTCCAGCGGGCGGCTGCCGATGCCCAGTGGGCTCATCGACGACGACCTGCTGCCCAAGCCCGCGGCGCTGGTCGGCGGGCGCCGCAAGACCGAGGTGCACATCAGCGCCCGCTTCGCCCGGCGCGGGCGCAAGGTACTGGCGCCGCCGCGGATCGTCGTCAGCGACCCGCTCGGGCTGGCCACCCGCGTGGTGACGGCCGACGAGCCCGCCGAGCTGCTCGTCCTGCCACGCCTGGAGAAGGTGGTGACGCCGCCCGGCGAGGGCGACGGCAGCGGACTGGCGGCGCGCCGAGGACGCCCGTCGATCGCCGCCGAGGTCGATCTCGACGGCCTGCGCCCCTACCGGCCCGGCGCGGCCGCGTCGCGCATCTTCTGGCAGGGGCTGGCGCGCGGCGGCGAGCTCATGGAGCGCCGGCTGCGCTCCGACGGCGACACGCGCCCGCTCGTCGTCCTCGATCCCCGCCACCCGGCGCGCCCGGAGGACCTCGATGCGGCCGTGCGCGCCGCCGCCTCGCTGTGCGTGCACCTGGCCCGCGCCGGCGGCTGCGCGCTGCTGCTCCCCGGCGATCGCCGCCCGACCGTGCTCGAGTCGACGCTCATCGGCTGGCCGCACCTGCACGTGCGCCTGGCGCTGGTCGACGATCGCGCCGGCCCGAACGTCGCGGGGCTGGCCTCGCGCCGGGGTCCGCTGCTCTACGTCACCGCTCACCATCCGGCGCGCGCGCCGCGGGCGCTGGGCCACGCGGTGGGCGGCGGGCGCTACCTCGTGGTTCCGGGGGGCGACGGCCTGCCGGACCGCGCGGCGCGTCTGGATCGGCGGGTCGGCGGGCGCCGCGCCGCGTTCACGGTGGCCGGCTGCACCGGCTACGAGCTCAGCGGCACCCGCCGCGTGGCGGAGGTGGCCTGATGGGCGCCACCGCCGCGGTCCGCCAGCCGTTTACCGCCGCCGCGCCGGCGCGCGCGCACCCCGAGCGGGCGCGGCTGGGCGCGTTCGCGGCGCTCGGGATGTTCGCCGGGCTGCACTGGGGCGCGCTCATCGCGCCCGCGCAGGGCGACGACATGCTGCTGTCGCTGCTCATCGCCATCGCCGGCGCCGGTGCGCTCATCGCGCTCCCGGCCAGGCTGCCCATCTGGCAGCGGCGCACCGCCGCCGGGGTCCTGGCCTTCGTGCTGCTCGTGCTGGCCCTGCTCACCGCGGGCCTGCCGCTGTGGACGCTCGGGCCACACGGGTGGGACGACCTCGTGGCCGGCATGAACCAGGGCATCAGCTCGACGCCGGCCATCACGGTGCCCTATCGCGGCATCGACGATTGGGTGCGGATCGCCATCCTCTCCGGTGGGACCGCGCTGCTGGCGATCGCCGCGCTGCTGGCCTTCTGGCCGCGACGCGCCGGTACGGACGGCTACCCGATCGCCGCGGCCGTCGCGCTGGGCACGCTCTACGCCGTCCCGATCATCGAGCACGGGCCGGACACGCCGTACTTCGACGGCGCCCTCTTCTGCATCCTGCTGGCCGCCTTTCTGTGGCTCGAGCGCGTCCCCTCCGAACAGGTCGTCATCGCCACGACCTGCGTGGTGGCCACCGCCACCGCGGGGGCGATCATCGCGCCGCGGATCGACGGCCTGCGGCCGTGGTTCAACTACGAGGCGTTCGCCGAGAAGCTCGAGCCCAAGAAGGCGGAGGCGTTCTCGTGGACGCACAGCTACGGGCCGCTGACCTGGTCGCGCGACGGGCGCGAGATGCTGCGCATCAAGACCGCGTCGCCGGCCTACTGGAAGGCGACCAACCTCGACGAGTTCGACGGCGTGCGCTGGCGTGTGGCGCCGCCGTCGCGCGACGCGCTCCTGGAGTCCGCCACCAACCGGCGCTGGGTGCAGACCATCAAGGTCGTCGACCGCGGGCTGCGCTCGACGCAGTTCATCGGCGCCGGCATCGTCCAGGACATCCTGCCCGGCTCCTCGCGCCTGGCCCTGCCGCAGAGCGACGGCACGTTCATCACGTCGACCAAGCCGCTGCGCCCGGGCGACAGCTATCAGGCGCAGGTCTACGTCCCGCACCCGAGCGACAACCAGCTCAGGCGCTCGGGCACCCACTACCCCGGCTACACGCAGGACTTCCTGCTCATGAGGGTGCCGCTGCGCGGCAACTCGGCCGGCCTGGTGGACCAGGTGACCGGTCGGCCGCTGGGCCCCAACGCCCAGATCCACTTCAACGCCTACGGCACGAGCCCGGGGGCCGGCATCGTGTGGCCGAGCGGGTTCGGAGTCCAGCAGGACGGCGACAGCGTCATGGCCGACTCGCCCTACGCCAAGCTCTACGCGCTCACCCAGCAGCTCAGGCGCGAGGCGAAGTCGCCGTACGACTTCGTGCAGGCCGTCCAGGATCGCGTGAAGCTGGGGACCACCTACGACGAGCGCCCGCCGGCGCGCCCCTACCCGCTGGCGTCGTTCCTCTTCGACACCAAGACCGGCTACTGCCAGCAGTTCTCCGGCGTGATGGCGCTCATGCTGCGGATGGGCGGGGTCCCGGCCCGCGTCGCCTCGGGCTTCAGTCCCGGCAGCTACAACAGCGAGCGCAAGGACTACGTGGTGCGCGACACCGACGCGCACTCGTGGGTCGAGGCCTACTTCCCGCCGTACGGGTGGATCACCTTCGACCCGACGCCCGCCGCGTCGCCGGCCAGCTCGCAGCTCGACGACGGCGGCGCCGGCGCCGGCGGCGGGCCGACGCTCCCACCGAACTTCGGCAGCCGCCTGGGGCAGTCCGGCGACCGCCCGTTCGCGCCCGGCGACCCGGGAGCCGACATCGCGCCGACCGACGCGGGCGGCGGCTGGAAGCTGCCCGTCGGCGCCGCTGTCGTCGCCCTCCTGGCGCTGCTCAGCGCTATCACGCTGTGGCGCCGGCGCACGCCGTTCGCCACGTCCGCGCCCGAGCTGGCCGAGCTGGAGCGCGCGCTGCATCGCTCCGGTCGCGACCTCTCGCCCGACGTGACGCTCGCGCGCCTGGAGACCGTGCTGGGCGGCACGGACGCGGCCGCCGCCTACGTGCGCGCCGTGCGCGACCGGCGCTACTCGCGCACGGCGGCCGAGCCGACGTACGCGCAGCGCCGCGCACTGCGCCGCCAGCTCGGATCGGGCCTCGGCTGGCGCGGCGTCATGCGCTCCTGGTGGGCCGTTCCGCCGCTGCGGCACGGGGCTCTCAAGGACCGTCTGCGCCGTCCGTACACTCAGAAATAGGCATGGACAGCGCGTACGACCTCTTCATGAACGGCACCAGTTTGCTGGACAACGGCGACTTCCACGCAGCCGTCGTCCCGCTGGCCCGCGCACGCGACCTCGAGCCCGACAAGGCCTCGGTGCGCGAGGCACTCGGGCGCGCGCTGTTCGGCGCGCGGCGCTACCGCGAGGCGGCCGCCGAGTTCGAGGCCGTCGTCGAGCACGCGCCGACCAACGACTACGCGCTCTTCTGCCTCGGCCGCTCCCTGCAGCTGCAGGGTCGTCACGCAGAGGCACGCAAGCCGCTGGCGCTCGCTTCGTGCCTGCGCCCGGAGCGCGAGGACTACTCCAAGTACCTCGGTCAAGCGCGCCGTCGCGCGGCCTGACGCAACCCGTTTCACACCCGCCGCGCTCGCATCCATGGTGCTATCTTGCCGCTACAGCTTTCTGGGCCGGCCCCAGGGTCGGTGTAGTTGAAAGCGGGCGCTCGCCCGCTTTTTTGTTGTCAGAAGTCAGTCAGAAGGGAGGATGGATGAGCAGCCTGCAGAGAGACATCGAAGCGCGCCTCGCGGAGACGGCGCCGGATGTCGAAGTGCTGCTCGCCGAGGTCCTCGGCGGGCAGACGGTGCGCCTCTTCATCGATCATCCCGACGGCGTCTCGGTCGCCTTGTGCGAGCGCGTCACCCATCTGCTGCCCGAGGTGCGCGAGCGCTACGCGCTCGAGGTGTCCTCGCCCGGCGGCGCGCGCCCGCTGACCAAGCCCGCGCACTTCCGTCGCTTCCTGGGCCGCCGCGCCCGGGTGCGCCTGCGCGATGCTCGCCACGGCCATGACTCCTTCACAGGAGAGCTGGTCGGCGCCACCGAGGCGGAGGTCACGATCGCCGTCGACACCACCCTGATCGCGATCCCGTACGCCGACATCCGCAAGTCCAACCTCGTCGAGGAGTAGCCGACATGTCGCGAGAGATCCTGGACGCCATGAAGGCACTGGCCGTAGAGAAGGGGATAGCCCCCGACCGACTGATCCACGCGCTCGAGGACGCGCTGCTGTCGGCCTACAAGAAGCAGCCCGGCGCGGCCAAGTACGCCCGCGTGGAGATGGACCCCGAGACCGGCGACTACCGCGTGATCGAGCTGATCGTGCCCGAGCGCCTGGAGGCCCACCTCATCGTCGAGACCATCGACGAGGGGACCTACATCGACCCGGAGACCGGCGAGCCCGTCGAGCCTCAGGATCCCGAGATCGATCCCGCGAAGTTCGAGGAGTACCGCGACCAGATCGACGAGCAGGACGTCACGCCTGACGACTTCGGGCGGATCGCCGCGCAGACGGCCAAGCAGGTCATCCTGCAGCGCATCCGCGAGGCCGAGCGCGACATGATGTTCGAGGAGTACCGCGACCGCGTCGGCGAGCTGATCACGGGCATCGTCCAGCAGTCCGACTCGCGCTACACGCTGGTCCAGCTGCGCGAGCGCGTCGAGGCGCTGCTGCCCAAGTCCGAGCAGGTCGACGGCGAGCGCTACGACCACTCCCAGCGCATCAAGGCCGTCATCAAGGAGGTCTCGCCCTCGACCAAGGGCCCGTCGATCATCGTGTCGCGGCGCGACCCCGAGCTCATCAAGAAGCTCTTCGAGCTCGAGGTGCCCGAGATCGCCGACGGCCTGGTCGAGATCGCCAACGTCGCCCGCGAGCCGGGCTACCGCTCGAAGATCGCGGTCGTCTCCTACGCCGACGGCGTGGACCCGGTCGGCGCCTGCGTGGGCCCGCGCGGCTCGCGCGTGCGCATGGTCGTCTCCGAGCTGCGCGGCGAGAAGATCGACATCATCCCTTACAACGACGAGCCCGCCCGCTTCGTGGCCAAGGCGCTCTCGCCCGCGCGCGTGCGCGAGGTGCTCGTCGACGACGACGCCCGCCAGGCCACCGTCGTGGTCCCCGACGACCAGCTCTCGCTGGCCATCGGCCGCGAGGGCCAGAACGCCCGCCTGGCCGCGCGGCTGACCGGCTGGCGCATCGACATCAAGTCCGAGACCGAGTTCGCCACCGAGGAGCCCGACGGGGGCTACACCGAGGAGGAGACCGGCGGGCGCTGCGCGGCGATCCTGGGCAACGGGCGGCGCTGCCCCAATGCGGCGCTCCCGGGCTCGCGCTTCTGCGGCGTCGACAGCCACCAGGCGCTCGAGGGCACCGGCACCGTCTACGTGGCCGGCGAGCCGCCGCCGGAGGAGCTCGTCGCGGAGAACGGCGAGGTGGAGGAGGCCGTCGCCGAGGAGGCGCTCGCCGAGGGCCTCGAGTCGCCCGACGGCAACGACGGGCTCGTCGAGGAGGCGGTCGCCGAGGAGGCGCTCGCCGAGGAGGTCGTGGCCGAGGAGGCCATCGCCGACGACGCGCTCGAGCCCGCTCCGGAGGCTGCCGAGCCCGAGGCGCTCGCCGCAGATGAGCCCGCCCCCGCCGAGGAGACGGCGGAGGAGCCTGCCTCATAACGGCGCCCCACACTCCCGAGAGACGCTGTGTGGCCTGCGGGCGCCGGGCGCCCAAGGCCACGCTGCTGAGGATGGCCGTGCTGGACGATCGGGTCGTCGTCGACCCGGGCGGGTTGCTGCCCGGCCGGGGTGCCTACGTCTGCGACGCGGCCTGCGCCCAGACCGCCGTCGAGCGGCGCGCCTTCGCCCGGGCCTTCCGTCGCGCGGTGTCCGTTGACCATGACCTCGTAGAATCGGTGAGCGGATGACGAACAAGCGGGTTCACGAGATTGCGAAGGAACAGGGCATGTCCAGTGCGGACGTGCTCACGAAGCTGCGCGCCGCGGGCATCGACGTCACGGCTGCGGCCTCGACCGTCGACGAGGCCGAAGCGCTGCGGGCGCTGACCGGCAACGGCGCCGCGTCGGCCAAGCCGGCCGCGCGACCCGCACAGACCGCGGCCGGTGCCGCGACGCCGCAGCGGGCCGCCGCTGCGCGCCCACCGGCCCAAGCGGGTCGCCCCGGCGCCCCCGCCGGCCAGGCCGCTGCGGCGCCGCCGCAGCGCACGCGCCGGATCTTCGAGCCCGACGGACCGCCCCTGAAGGTGCCGACGCGCCGCCAGGAGGAGGAGTTCCCGCGCCCGCCGATGCCCAAGCGGCCCGCACCCGAGCCGCCGATGCCCACCAGGCGTCCGGTCGCGCCCGCGCCGACCCCGGCGCCCGTGGCACGCGAGGCGACGCCCGAGCCGCCCGCCGCCAAGCCGGCCGAGCCCAAGGCGCCCGCTCCCGAGGCCCCGAAGCCGGCCGCCGCGACACCCGCACCCGCACCCGCACCCGCCGAGGCCGAGGCCAAGGCGCCGCCGGCCGCACCGCAGGCGGAGGCCGCCGCGCCCGCCACCGAGGCCAAGGCCACCGCGGCCACCGAAGCGCCCGCGCCCGAGGCGACGGCTGCCGCGGCACCCGCGGCGCCTGAGGCGCCCGAGGCGGCCGCCGGCACCGCCGAGGCCGAGGCCGAGGCACCGGCCGACGCGCAGCCGCCCACGGCCAAGCGCCCGGCACCCGGCACCGGCCCCAAGATCATCGCGCAGCCCGAGGAGCCCAAGCGCCCCACGCGCGACGAGACGAAGTCGCAGCCCTCGCGCCCGTCGCGTGGCGGCCTGCGCAACGAGGGCACCGCCGGCGCCGGCGGACGCCGGCGCGTCGTCATCGACTCCCAGGCCGCACGACGCGGCCCCGGCGGGCCCGGTGGCCCGGGTGGCCCCGGCGGCCCGCCGACCGGCGGACCTCCCGGCCGGCGCCCCGGGCGTCGCAGCCGCGGACGGCGCCGGCGCGAGGTGCTCGAGGAGGTCGCCGCGCCGCTGCAGGCCGACGTCATGAGCCGCACCGACCTCGTTCGGATCAACTCCGGCTCGACGGTCAGGGACGTGGCCGAGTACCTCGGCATCGCCGTCGCGGACATCATCAAGAAGCTCATGAGCATGGGGGAGATGGTCACCCTCACGCAGACGCTCTCCGACGAGGCGATCACCATCCTGGCCGAGGAGTTCGGCAAGGACGTCGAGATCATCCACGCCGGCGACGAGCCCGATGACGAGGTCGACTTCGACGACGCCGACGAGGATCTCGTCGAGCGCCCACCGGTGGTCGCCATCATGGGCCACGTCGACCACGGCAAGACGTCGCTGCTCGACGCCATCCGCCAGACCGAGGTCGCCTCGGGCGAGGCCGGCGGCATCACCCAGCACATCGGCGCCTACCAGGTCCACCACAGCGGCAAGACCATCACCTTCCTCGACACCCCGGGCCACGAGGCGTTCACCGCCATGCGCGCCCGCGGCGGTCAGGTGGCCGACATCTCGGTCGTCGTGGTCGCCGCCGACGACGGCGTCATGCCGCAGACGCGGGAGGCGATCGATCACTCGCGCGCCGCCGACGTCCCGATCCTCGTCGCGGTCAACAAGGTCGACAAGGAGGGCGCCGACCCCACGCGCGTGCGCACGGAGATGACGACGCTCAACCTCCAGCCCTCCGACTGGGGCGGGGACACCGAGTTCGTCGACGTGTCGGCCAAGACGCATCAGGGCCTCGACGACCTCCTCGACACGATCCTCGTCGTCGCCGAGCTCGAGGAGCTCGGCGCCAACCCCGAGGCCGAGGCCAGCGGCGTCGTCATCGAGTCCAGGCTCGACCCGGGTCGCGGCCCGGTCGTGACGCTGCTCGTCCAGCGCGGAACGCTGCGCGTCGGCGACGCGCTCGTGGCCGGCGCGCACTGGGGCAAGGTCCGCGCGATGGTCGCCTACAACGGCGAGCGTCTCGACGTGGCCGTCCCCGGCGATCCGGTCGAGGTCCTCGGCTTCGACAGCGTCCCCGACGCGGGCGAGTTCGCGCACGTGGTCGAGAACGACCGCACCGCGCGCCAGCAGGCCAACGAGCGCGGCGTCCGCCTGCGCAACGAGGCCCAGGCCCGCCGGTCGGGGCGCAAGGTCTCCTTCGAGGACATCTTCAAGGGCATCGAGCAGGGCGACATCCAGGACCTCGACCTCGTGCTCAAGGCCGACGTCTCGGGCTCGCTGGAGGCCTTCGAGGACGAGATCGCCAAGCTGCCCCAGGACGAGATCCACGTCAACGTCATCAGCGCCGGCGTCGGCGGGATCACCGAGTCCGACGTCATGCTCGCCGCCGCCTCCGACGCGGTCGTCCTCGGCTTCAACGTGCGCCCGGTCGGCGACGCGCGCATCGTGGCCGAGCGCGAGGGCGTGCAGATCCGTCACTACTCGGTCATCTACAAGGCGCTCGACGACCTGCGCGACGCCATGACCGGCATGCTGCGCCCCGAGGAGGTCGAGGACACCGTCGGCTCGGTCGAGGTGCGCCAGACCTTCCGCGCCTCGCGCGTGGGCACCATCGCCGGCTGCTACGTGACCGAAGGCAAGGTCACGCGCGGCGGCAAGATCCGCATCGTCCGCGACGGCACCGTCATCTACGAGACGACGATCCTCTCGCTCAAGCGCTTCAACGACGACGTGCGCGAGGTCGCCGCCGGCTACGAGTGCGGCATCGTCCTGGCCAACTACCAGGACGTCAAGGAAGGCGACGTCTTCGAGGTCTACGAGACGCGGCAGGTCGAGCGGGCCCTTTCGTAGGGCGTGGTCGTCGGCGCGCGCCAGCGCCGCCGGCCTACGAAGCCGAAGCCTCCAACCACGCGAGATGTCGTCCCACGTCGCCCCTTCCCGTCGCCGCGAGGTACGCCGCACCCTGCGCCACGCGCGCGTCGACGCAGGCCTCGAGCAGCGCCGCGTCGAACGGACCGCCATGAGCCGCCAGCGCCGCCTCGCCCCAGCCGAAGTCGTCTCCGCGCACGCGCCCGGAAGCGATCAGGCACGCGAGGTCCCACTCCAGCGGAGCGAGGTGCGCGTCCTCCCAGTCGCTCCACAGCGGACCGCCGGCCGTCCACAGGACGTTGCCGGGATGGCTGTCGCCGTGGACGATCCGGCCCGGCGCCTCGCCGAGGATCGCCCGCGCGCGATCGATCGCCGGCAGCGCCCGCGGGAGCGCGTCCGCCGCCAGGCGCCGCGCCTCCGCCAGCATGGCCAGCGGCTCGAGGTCCAGGCCGTCCACGTGGATGCCGGCGAGCGCGTCGTGGCAGGCGCGCAGAGCGCGGCCCGCCTGCGCCGCATCCCCGGCGTGGCCGCTCAGCTCCAGCCACGGCCACAGCGTGACGACGCGCCCTCCGGCCTCGTAGGGACCGCCGAGCGGCGCCGGCACGGGAGCGCCGGCAGCCGCGAGGGCAGCGGCCAGTCGCGCCTCGCGACGCAGGTTGGCCGCCGAGTCGCGGAAGCCCTCCGTCGCGCCGGTGAGGCGCGCCGCGAAGGGACCGGGGTCGAGCCGCACGAGGACGTTGGCGGCGACGTTCACGACCTCGGCGCGATCGACGGTAAGACCCGCGCCGCGGGCGGCGGCCAGGGCCGCCGACGCGTGGTCGAGTGTTGCGTCCACGCGCTCGCACGGTACCGTCGAGGTGCCGTGCCGCACGCCTACGTCGCCCTGCTGCTCATCCATCTGCATTTCCCCGACGCCGAGAGCCTCAAGGAGAAGCGCAAGGAGCTGTCGTCGGTCAAGGCGCAGCTGCGCACGCGCCTGGGCGTCGCCGTGTCGGAGGTCGACGGCCAGGACACGTGGCAGCGCTCCACTCTCGCGGGGGCGTTGACGAGCGGCTCGTTCAAGCAGCTGGCACAGGCTGCCGACCACGTAGAGGCCTGGCTGTTGAGCCGCTACCCGGAGGGCGTGCGCATGGAGCGCAGCCTGACCTCGTTCGAGGACGCCGGAGGGATAGGATGAGCGTGGAGAGGATGCGACGAGTCGACGAGGCCGTGAGAGAGGTCCTCAGCGACGTGCTCACCCATGAAGTGAAGGATCCCCGGGTCGGATTTGTGACCGTCACGGATGTCAAGACAAGCCCTGACCTGAGCCACGCTCGCGTCTACGTGAGCGTGCTCGGCGACGCCGAGGCCGTGGAGGCGTCGCTGGAAGGACTGCAGTCCGCGCACGGCTTCCTGCAGGGGCGCGTCGGCAGCGAGCTGCGCCTCAAGCACACGCCTGCGCTGAGCTTCTTCCACGACGACACCGCGGAGCGTGCGCAGCGCCTGGAGCGGCTCATGGACGAGCAATCATGAGCATGGTCGAGGCCGACACCCGCGAGGAGGTCCTCGACGAGCTGCGCGACGCGACGCGGTTCGTCCTCGTCACGCATGAGAACCCCGACGGCGACGCACTCGGGTCGCTGGTCGCGATGCACCGCATCCTGCTCGCGCTGGGCAAGGACTCGGTCATGTACATGGACGCCGACGAGTTCCCGCTGCCCTACGAGTACCGCTTCTTCGAGCTCGACGGCCTGCAGAGCACGCTCCCCGGCGACCTCGACGTGCGCACGATCGTCTTCCTGGACTGCGGCAACATCGACCGCAACCCGGTCGGCGCCTTCAAGCGCGAGGACGCGCACATCCTCAACATCGACCACCATCACGACAACACGCGCTTCGGCACGGTCAACCACGTGGTCGAGGACGCGTCCTGCACGGCCGAGATCGTGTGGGACCTGATGCGCGAGCTGGGCGTCGAGCCGGCGCTCGAGATCGCCGAGGCGCTCTACGTCGGGCTGGTCACCGACACCGGCAAGTTCATGTACGAGAACACCGGGGTGCGGGCGCATGTCATGGCGGCCGAGCTCATCGACGCGGGCGTCGACGTGCACGGCATCTACCGCCGCCTCTACGAGGGCATGCCCTACGCCAAGCTCGAGCTGCTGGCCCGCGCACTCGCGCAGGTGCAGCGTTACGACGACGGGCTGCTGACCTTCACGCGGCTCACGCGCGAGGACTTCGCCGACTCCGGCGCCGAGGACAGCTATTCGGAGGGGATCATCGACCACCTGCGCTCGGTGGACGGCACCAAGGTCGCTGCCCTCGCGCGCGAGCTGCCCGAGGGCAGCCGCGGTGCACGCAAGGTGTCGCTGCGCGCCACCGACGGCCAGATCGACGTCTCGGTCATCGCGCGTGCCGGTGGTGGTGGCGGCCATCGCCAGGCTGCGGGCTTCGCCACGGAGATGTCCGAGGACGACCTCATCGGCTTCCTGCGCGAGCAGGTCGCCGCCCAGCTGTAAGGGCCGACGGCCGGGCACCGTGCCACATCGGCATGATGGCCCCGGCATGGACGGCCTCGTCCTCGTCGACAAGCCCCCGGGGAAGACCTCGCACGACCTGACGCTGGCCACGCGCCGGCTGCTCGGCGTGCGCAAGGCCGGCCACGCGGGCACGCTGGACCCGTTCGCCACGGGCCTGCTGCTCGTCCTCGTCGGCCGTGCCCGGCGCGTGCAGCGCTTCCTGATGGCGCTCCCCAAGCAGTACGTCACCGTCGCGCGGCTCGGCGCGATCTCGACGACCGGCGATCCGGAGGGGGAGATCACGCAGACCGGGCGCGTTCCGGCGCTCGACGTCGCCCTGCCGACGGGCGTCATCGTGCAGCGCCCCCCGATCTACTCGGCCGTGCGCGTCCAGGGCCGCAAGGCCTACGAGCGCGCCCGCGACGGCGAGCAGTTCGAGGTGCCCGAGCGCGAGGTCACGATCTACCGCTTCGAGCAGCAGTGGCGCGAGGAGGACCGTGCGCAGTTCCTCATCGAGTGCTCCGCCGGGACCTACGTGCGCTCGCTCATCGCCGAGCTCGGCGACGGCTTCTGCGAGGAGCTGCGCCGCACGCGGATCGGGCCGTTCCACGTCGAGGACGCCGATCCCCAGCGCGTCCTGCCGCTCGACCAGGCCCTGGCCTTCCTGCCGCGCGTCGAGATCGACGCCGACGACGCGTGGCGCGCCGGCCACGGGCAGTCGATCGCCGGCGAAGCCGAGGGCGAGCACGTCCTGCTGGCCGACGCCGACGGCCCCGTGGCGATCGCCCAGCCCCGCGGTGACGGCCTCCTGAAGCCCGTCGTAGGGTTCCGCGGATGAAGGTGACGCCGCTTCCCGACGTCGAGCCGCGTCCGCGCCGGGTCGCCGTGGGCACCTTCGACGGCGTCCACCTCGGCCACCGCGAGGTCATCCGCGGCGCCGACACCGTCGTCACCTTCGAGCCGCATCCGGCGGCGGTCGTCGCCCCGGGCGGCGCGCCGCGGCTGCTGACCACGCTCGAGCGCAAGGTCGAGCTGATCGGCGAGCTCGGGGTGCAGGAGTTCGTCGTCATCCCGTTCGACGAGGAGTTCGCCGGGCGCAGCGCGCAGAGCTTCATCGACGACGTGCTCGTGGGGACGCTGCGGGCCGAGCACGTCAGTGTGGGGGAGAACTTCCGCTTCGGCCACAAGGCCGCCGGCGACGACGAGCTGCTGCGCTCCGACAGCCGGTTCGAGACGCGTGTGGTCGACCTGCTCGAGGTGGACGGCGAGGTCGTGTCCTCCAGCCACATCCGCGGCCTCGTGCTCGGCGGCGCGGTGGAGTACGCCGACAAGCTGCTCGGCGCCCCCTTCACCCTCGCCGGCGAGGTCGCCCACGGCGACAAGCGCGGGCGCACGCTGGGCTTCCCGACGGCCAACCTCGTGCCGATGGACGGCTATGTCGTGCCCGGCCACGGCGTCTACGCCTGCCGCGCGCGGACGGCCGACGGCGTCGTGCACGTGGCGGCCACCAACGTCGGGGTGCGCCCGATGTTCGTCACCGGGCGCGGCGAGCTCATCGAGGCCTTCCTCGTGGACTTCGACGGCGACATCTACGGCACGCCGCTGCGCGTCGAGTTCCTCAAGCGGCTGCGGGGCGAGAAGCGCTTCGAGTCCGTCGAGGCGCTGGTCGAGCAGATGGGCCAGGACGTCGAGGACGCGCGGGCGATCGCGGCCTGAACGAAAAAGGAGAGCAGATGCCGGGTCTGGTCGAGGGCAAGGCGGGGCTGGTGACGGGGTCGGCAGGGGGCATCGGGCGCGCCACGGCGCTGGCGCTGGCGCGCGAGGGCGCCGCCGGCGTCCTGGTCACCGACCTGGCCTCGCGCCGGCAGGACGGCGAGGAGACGGTGCACCTCATCGAGCAGGAGGGCGGGCATGCGGTCTTCGTCGCCGGCGACGTGACGGTCGCCGCCGACTGCCAGGCGCTCGTCACCCAGACCGTCGAGGCCTTCGGGCGCCTGGACTTCGCCCACAACAACGCAGGCGTCGAGCTGCAGGACACGATCGTGGGCACCGAGGAGGCCGACTGGGAGCGGGTCATCGCGGTCAACCTCAAGGGCGTCTGGCTGGGGATGAAGTACCAGATTCCCCAGATGCTCGAGCACGGCGGCGGCTCGATCGTCAACACCGCGTCGCTGGCCGGGCTGATGGCCGTCCCGTCGCTCGCCGCCTACATCGCCAGCAAGCACGGCGTCGTCGGGCTCACCCGGGCGGCCGCCGTCGAGGTGGCCAACGACGGCATCCGCGTCAACTGCGTGTGCCCCGCCGCGATCCGCACGGCGATGATGGACGTCCTTCCCGAGGAGCGCCAGCTCGAGCTCCTGGCCCCGCAGGCGATGAAGCGCTTCGGCGAGCCCGCGGAGGTCGCCGAGTCCGTCGTCTGGCTGATCTCCGATCGCTCGTCGTTCGTGACGGGGACGGCGCTGTCGGTGGACGCGGGGGCGATGGCGCAGTAGGGCGTCAAAAACTGCCTCATCGAGGGAAGGAGTGAGCGGCGGTCGGAGCGCCGGCGGTCGTCCTCTGCGGCGCGCGGCTCTCGAACCAGTCCGGGTTTTCGTCGGTTTTCGAGGGTAATCCGGACTGGTTCGCGCCACGACGACCGCGGGCGGCCCGGCCGGGCGCGACGGGACTCCCTCCCCTCGATGATGCTGTTTTGCGCCGCGCAGTGCCGCAAGACGCCACGCGGACGACCACGTCAAGCGCTGCGCCGCAACCGCAACCGCACGTCGCGCAGCGGCAGCGGTGCCGCCGGGCGCTGCCACCCGCGCGCGGTGAGCACCCAGTCGCCCTCGTCCTCGCGCAGCACGATCCGCGGGGCGCCGTCGGTGGTGGTGGCCAGCGCCGCCTCGCTCAACGGCCACGGTCCATAGCCGTCGAGGCGCTCGACGAGGCGATGCACGTCGGCGTGGCGCACACCGCGATCGAGCAGGGCTCTGACCACCGCGGCCTCGGCGATGTCCTCGACGCTGTAGACCCGCGGATCGTCGTCGGAGACCGACGAGCGGATGAGCCCGCGGCGCGCCCATTGGCCGATCGTGGTGCCCGACACACCGGCCAGCTCGCCCGCCTCCGAAGCCAGGAAACGGCCGTGTGGCCGGGCGTTGGTCGGCGCGGGCACTCTGCTACCTTCCCACGTCGCCATGCCCTTGACGCAGGAAAGAAAGGCCGAGCTGACCAAGCAGTTCGGCAAGGACGAGCGCGACACCGGGAACACCCGCGTGCAGGTCGCGCTGCTCACCGAGCGCATCAACCAGCTCACCGAGCACCTGCGCGGCCACAAGAAGGACCACCACTCGCGGCGTGGTCTGCTGATGCTCGTCGGGCACCGTCGCCGGCTGCTGAACTACATGCAGCGCAGCGACCTCGAGGGCTACCGCGAGCTCATCAAGGAGCTCGGCCTGCGCCGATGAGCATCATCGCGGCCGGGACCGCGGTGCCGGAGTTCTCCCTCAAGCGCGAGGACTTCACCGACTTCACACGTGAGGACCTGCTGGGGCACACGACGGTCCTCGTCTTCTATCCCTTCGCCTTCAGCCCGGTCTGCACCGACCAGATGCAGATCTACGAAGAGGCGCTGGAGGACTTCGCCGCGCAGGGCGCCACCCTGTACGGCGTCTCGACGGACCCCGTGTGGTCGCAGAAGGCGTTCAAGGAGAAGCTGGGCGTCACCATCGAGCAGCTCTCCGACTTCGAGCCCAAGGGCGAGGCGTCGCGGGCCTTCGGCGCCTACTTCGAGCCCGGCGGGATGACCAACCGCGCGCTGGTCATCGTCGGCCCCGACGGCGTCGTGCGCTGGAGCCACCTCGCCGACTCGCCGGGCGACCTCCCGGGCGTGGGCCTCATCTTCGACGGCCTCGCCGCCGCGCCGGTCAGCTGAGCAGCTGCGGCACGCGCTGCGCGCGGTAGGCGAAGATCGCCTCGAGGTCGCGGCGCACGATCATGCGATGGGCCAGCGCGCCCAGCGCACCGAAGCCCAGCGCGTAGCGCACGGTGTCGCGCATGAGCGTGCGATCGCCGTCGAGCGGTGAGAGCTCGTGGGTGTGATGCCAGAGCCGGTAGGGCCCGCGCACCTGGACGTCGACGAAGCGATGCGGCGGTTCCCACGCCTGGATCAGCGTGTCCCAGCGCACGGGCACGCCGTGCACGCGCAGGCGGTACTGGATGAACGTCCCCACGCCCATCGCGATCGGGGGCGGGGTGATCACCGCGAAGCGCAGCAGCGGCGGCGTGATGGCCTCGAGCTTCAGCGGGTCGGCGAAGACCGCGAAGACCGCGTCGGGCGGAGCGTCGACGACCTGCTCGCGGCGCAGGGTGTGGATGGCCATCATCATGGCGGGTACGGATGAGCGACCTGCGCAGCGCACCGGTTCCGCCCCTGCGCGACGACGATCACGTCCGCGGCCCCGACGCCGGGGCGCTGGTGGTCTTCTACGGCGACTTCGCATGCCCGCGCTGCGCCGTCGAGGCACTGCGCCTGCGGGCCGAGGGCACGCGCGTCGTCTTCCGGCACTTCGCCCTGAAGGCCAAGCACGAGCGCGCGGTGGCCCTTGCGCAGGCGGCCGAGGCCGCCGCGCGCCAGGGCGCCTTCTGGGCCTTCCACGACGCGCTCTACGCCGACCAGGGCCGCATCGACGACCCGCACCTGTGGGCGCACTGCGAGGCGCTCGGCCTCGACCTCGAGCGCTTCCAGGCCGACCGCCGCGACCCGGCCATCGCCGAGCGCGTGCGCCGTGACGTCCGCGACGCGCTGCGCGCCGGTGCGACGACGACGCCAACCCTGTTCCAATGGCCTGGCTGACGCCCGCGCGCGGCGGTAACGTCGCGCCCGATGCGGGCGGTCAGGGGATCTGCGTGGTTCGTCGTGTTCGCGGCGCTCGCAGCGCCGGCGTCCGGTGCGACGCCCCAGATCCTCGCCCACGGTGCGACCGCGCCCGTGGGCGAGGCCGTCGTGCGCCCCGCTGCCAACGGCGACCTCATGGTTCTGTGGTCCGACGGGGAGCGCGTGCGCGCCTCGTTCCGGCTGAACGGCGGGCCGTTCCTCGCCGGGCACGTCGTTCCCGGGCCTGCACTCCCTGGACGTCAGGCGGTCGGGCGTGCGACCGCTGATAACCCCCACCGGAGAGGCGATGGTCACGTGGTCCGGCGACCTCGCGGGCACGCTCGTCGCGCACGCGCCGCGCGGAGGGCCGTTCTATGCGCCGCAGAGGGCACCCGCCGCCAGCGGCTTTGGCGCGCTGGCCTTCAGCCCGGACGGCCACGGCGCCATCCTCGTTCGCCCCACCCGCGGGCTCTCCGTTGCCCTCGGCGAGCCCGATGGGCGCTGGGGGGCGCCCCAGCAGCTCGCGACCGAGAGCGTCCGCAACTCCCGGGTTGCGGTCGGCGACGACGGTGGCGTCGTCGTCGCGTGGACGGCGAGCGGCGACTGCGGCCCACGGCTGCCGCACGCCGCCGTACCCCAGTGCCAGTCCCTGCGCGTCGCCGTGCGCCCGCCCGGAGGCAGCTTCGGGCCGAACATCGCCCTTGAGGCCACGCAGGGCTACGTCGGGCCGCCACAGCCGATGGTCGACGCCGCCGGGCGCCCGGTGGTCATCTGGCGACACCTGATCGCTGGGGTGGACGCGACCCTCCTCGCCCGCGGCACGTTCTTCGGCGGCTTTGCCGCGCCGGCCACGCTGCCCGGCACCGACCGCCCGACCACCGATGCCTGCCCGCCTCCCAACGCGCTGGGGACGGCGCCCGACCCCCTCGTCGTGGCGGTGCGCGCGCGGCCCGACGGCGGCGCCTTCGTGCTGATCGATCGCGACGAGGGCTGCGGGCCGCTGCTCAGCGAGGTCCCGCTCGGCCCCGACGGGACCGCTGGGAACGCGACGCGCCTGACCGCCGCGCCGCTCGCTCCCAAGCTCGGCATGGACCTCATCGGCCTCGGCGGGCGCACCCCCGCGCTCGTCACGCGCACCGCGGCAGGCGCGGTGGCGGTGGCCCGGACGGCGCCCGACGCGCCGTTCGCCGCCCCGATCGCCGTGGCCCTGCCCGCACACGCGCGCCGTGGCCCGACGACGGTGCTGCGCGACGGCCGGGTCGTCGTCGCCTTCTCCCGGGCCTGCCGCCCAGGGGCCCATGTCGCCGAGGCCGTCGTGGTGGCGCCCGACGGGTCGGCCTCCAAGCGCAGGCGCCTGAGCCACTGCGGCGACCCCAGCCCGGCGATGATCGACCGCAACGGACGCGCCGTGTTCGTGGCCCGCCGCAACGGCGACCTGGTGGGCTGGGCGACCGCTCCCATCGGCTGAGCGGGGCCCTTGCGCGGCGGGGGGTCTCAACGCTCCGGACGCTAGACTGACCGGGTTCGGATTCCGTGAGAGACACGACTAAGGGCTGGCGACCGACGGCCGGCCAGGAAAGGCAGCACATATGAGCACTGACGCCGTGAAGACGGTCTCGGTGGAGATCGCCGGCAAGGAGATCTCATTCGAAACCGGCAAGTTGGCCAAGCAGGCCTCCGGCTCGGTAGTCGTCCGCCAGGGCGACACGATGGTCCTCTGCACCGCGACCATCGGCAATCTGCGCGATGTCGACTTCCTCCCGCTGACGGTGGATGTCGAGGAGCGCATGTACGCGGCGGGCAAGATCCCCGGCTCGTTCTTCAAGCGCGAGGGTCGCGCGGGCGAGAAGGGCACGCTGACCGCGCGCATGATCGATCGTCCGATCCGTCCGCTCTTCCCCAAGGGCTGGCACTACGAGACGCAGATCGTGGCGATCCCGCTGAGCATCGATCACGTCAACCCCTACGACATCCTTGCGATGAACGGCGCGTCGACCGCGCTGATGCTCTCGCCGGTCCCGCTGCCCACGCCCGTCGGCGCGGTGCGCATCGGCAAGATCGACGGCAACTTCGTGGTCAACCCCGACGAGGCCGACCTCGTGGGCATCGACCTCGACCTGATCGTGGCCGGCACCGACGACGCCATCCTCATGGTCGAGGCGGGCGCCAACGAGATCCCCGAGGCCGAGATCCTCGACGCGCTCGACATCGCGCACACCGAGATCAAGAAGATCTGCGCGGCCCAGCGCGAGCTGGCCGAGCTGGCGGGCAAGGAGAAGCTCGTCATCGAGCCGCCCGTCATCGACGACGAGCTCGTGCGTCAGATCGGCGAGAGCCACGGCGCAGCGCTTGACGCGGCGACCCAGGTCGAGGACAAGCTCGACCGTCAGGCCGCGACCAAGGCCGTCGAGGAGGCCGTGCTCGAGCAGTACTCCGGCGATCCCGACGCCGACACCTACTCCGAGTACCGCCAGCGCGCGCAGCTCGCGTTCGACAAGATCGAGAAGTCGATCATCCGCCAGCGCATCGCGGTCCACAAGAAGCGTCCCGACGGCCGCGGCGAGCGCGAGATCCGCGACATCTCGATCGAGGTCAGCGTCGCCCCGCGCACGCACGGCTCGGCGCTCTTCACCCGCGGTCAGACGCAGGCGATCAGCGTCGCCGCGCTGGGCACGCTGAAGGAGGAGATGCGCCTGGACACGCTGGGTCTGGAGACCCACAAGTTCTACTGGCACCACTACAACTTCCCGCCCTTCAGCGTGGGTGAGGCGGGCTTCATGCGCGGTCCCAAGCGCCGCGACATCGGCCACGGTGCGCTGGCCGAGCGGGCGCTCGTGCCGGTCGTCCCGACCACCGAGGACTTTCCGTACACGATTCGCGTCGTGTCGGACATCCTGGAGTCCAACGGCTCGTCGTCGATGGCGTCGGTGTGCGGCTCCTCGCTGGCCCTGATGGACGCCGGCGTGCCGATCCGCAAGCCGGTGGCCGGCATCGCGATGGGCCTCATCAAGGAGGGCGACGACTACACCGTCCTCACCGACATCGCGGGCGTCGAGGACCATCTGGGCGACATGGACTTCAAGGTCGCCGGGACCGGGGACGGGATCACCGCCCTGCAGATGGACATCAAGATCACGGGCGTCACCTTCGACATCCTGCGCGACGCGCTCGCGCAGGCCCACGAGGCGCGCCAGTCGATCCTCGAGAAGATGCGCGAGGCGATCGCCGGCCCGCGCGAGAGCCTGTCGCCGCACGCGCCGCGCATCGTCAGCGTCGACATCAGCCCGGACAAGATCGGCCTGCTGATCGGCAAGGGTGGCGAGACCATCCGCGGCCTGCAGGACGAGTTCGACGCGCAGATCGACGTCAACGACGACGGCCACGTGCTCGTGTACTCCTCCAACGGGGAGATGGGCGAGGCGCTGGCCGAGCGCATCCGGTCGATGACCAAGGAGGTCGAGATCGGCGACGCGTTCACCGGCAAGGTCGTCAAGACGACGACGTTCGGCGCCTTCGTCGAGCTGGCGAAGGGCACCGACGGCCTGCTGCACATCTCCAATGTGTCGCCGGGCCAGCGCGTGGACGCCGTCGAGGACGTCCTCAACAAGGGCGACGAGATCGCCGTGCGCGTGGTCGAGGTCGACCGCGAGCGCGGGCGCATCGGCCTGCGCCTGGCCGAGGACCCCGACATCGCCGGCAAGTCCGTCGAGGAGCTGGCCGCGCTGGCCGCCGCGGGCGGCCCCAAGCGCGGGGGCGATCGCAGTGACCGTGGCGATCGCGGCGACCGTGGCGGACGCGACGGGCGCGACCGTGAGCGCAACGGCGGCGCGCGCGGCTCGGGCCGTCCGCGTCACCGCTCCGGCACCGGGCGCGACCCGGAGCGTGGCTGACGAGCATCCGCCGCTGTTGGCGGATGAGCACGTCGAGGGGGTCGAGCACGGGCATCAGCTGACCGTGCTCGACTCGGGCGTCCGGGTCGTCACCGAGCGGATGCAGTCCGTCCGCTCGGTTGCCCTCGGGCTGTGGATCGGGACCGGCTCGGCCGCCGAGGACGAGCCCGAGGCCGGCCTCAGCCACCTGATCGAGCACATGCTCTTCCGCGGCACGGCGCGCTACCGCTCGCTGGAGATCGATCAGCTCTTCGACGCCATGGGCGCCGAGCTCAACGCCGGCACCGGCAAGGAGACGACCTCGGTCTACTCGCGCGTCCTCGATCGTCACCTGGAGCGCGCGTTCGACGTCATGGCCGACATGGTCTGGCGCCCCGCGTTCGACGGCGGCGAGCTCGAGCAGGAGCGCGAGATCGTGCTCGAGGAGATCGCCATGTACGAGGACGACCCGCAGGACAAGGTCTTCGACGTGCTCGGCGAGGCCGTCTTCGGCGGCCACCCACTCGGGCGGGCCATCATCGGCCGTGCCGAAGTGGTCGGCTCGGCCGGACCCGACGCGCTGCGCGCCTTCCACGGCGCGCGCTACGTGCCCCACAACGTCGTGGTGGCGGCCGCGGGGTCGGTCGAGCACGACGCGCTCGTCGAGCTCGTCGAGCGCGCCGGCATCGAGCGCATCGGCGGGCGCGCGCCCGCCCTGCCCGCGGCCCCCGACGCCCAGCCCGCCCGCCGGCGCTTCTTCGCCAAGGAGACCGAGCAGTACCACGTCTGCCTCGGCGCGCCCGGGCTGGCACGCGACGACGACCGCCGCTTCGCGCTGCGCGTGCTGGACAACATCCTCGGTGGGACCTCGTCCTCGCGGCTCTTCCAGGAGGTGCGCGAGAAGCGCGGCCTGGCCTACAGCGTCTACTCCTTCCAGTCGCTCTACGCCGGCTCGGGCCAGATCGGCCTGTACCTCGGCACGCGCCCGGACAACGTCTCCCGCGCCATGCGCGTGGTGGCCGACGAGCTGGAGCGCTTCCGCGAGGAGGCCGCCACCGCCGAGGAGCTCGAGCGCTCCAAGGAGAACGTCAAGGGCCGCGTGCTGCTCGCGCTCGAGTCGACCACGGCGCGCATGAACCGCCTGGGCTCCTCGGTGCTGGCGAACATGCCGCTGCTGAGCGTCGACGAGGTCGAGGCGCGCATCGACGCCGTGTCGCTGGAGGACGTGAGCGAACTGGCCGTCGAGCTGCTCGCGCCCGAGCGGCTCAGCGCCGCCGGCATCGGGGCCGATGAGTCGGCCTTCCGCGAGGCGCTGGAGCCGGTCTCGGAGGCCCTCGCGGCATGATCCGCGTCGGCGTTGCCGGCGCGGCGGGGCGCGTGGGCGCCGCCGTGTGCGAGGCCGTCGAGGGCGCCGACGACATGGAGCTCGCCGGGCGCGCGGATCCGCAGCTCGGCGTCGCCCTGGCCGACATCCTGGGCGACTGCGACGTGGTCGTCGACTTCACCACCCCCGACGCGGCACTCGACAACGCGCTCGCCTGCGTGCGGGCCGGGGTGCACGCGGTCATCGGCACCACCGGATGGGACCCCGCGCCGCTGCAAGAAATCGGTTCCCACCCACCCACCCCCCAACGCCGTGCGAACGTCTTCGTCGCGCCCAACTTCGCCATCGGCGCCGTGCTCATGATGCGCTTCGCCGCCGAGGCGTCGCGCTACATGGCGAAGGCCGAGATCATCGAGCTGCACCACGACGGCAAGCTCGACGCGCCCAGCGGCACCGCGGCGCGCACCGCGCAGCTGATGGACGGCGAGGTGCCGATCCACTCCGTGCGCCTGCCGGGGCTGGTCGCCCACCAGGAGGTCATCCTCGGCGACGTCGGCCAGACGCTGACCATCCGCCACGACTCGACCGATCGCACGTCGTTCGTCCCCGGGGTCCTGCTGGCGGTCCGCCGCGTGGCGGACCTCCCCGAGTCCCCGCTGATCGGGCTCGAGCACCTGCTGTGATCCGGCCGGCGCTCGACGCCGACGCGGCGGCGATCGCCGAGATCGAAGCGCGCACGTGGCGCTGGGCCTACGAGGACTTCATCCCCGCCGAGGCCATGCCCATCGCGACCGAGCGCGTCCCCCTCTGGCGAGAGCACATCGCCGGGGCCGGGGTGCGCGTGTTCGACCAGGACGGAACGGTCGTCGGCTACGCCGCCGTGCGCGAGGACAAGCTCGCGGCCCTCTACGTCGATCCGGCCGCCCAGGGCGCGGGCGTCGGGGGCCGGCTGCTGGTCGACGCGCAGGCACGCCTGCGCGCCGCGGGGCACGCGCGGGCGTGGCTGCACGTGTTCGCGGACAACGCCCAGGGCTGCGCCTTCTACGAGCGCCATGGCTGGACGCCGGTCGGCGGGCTCGTGAGTGAGGACCACTGGCATGCGCCCGGGCGGCGCTACGAGCGCGACCTTTGAGCGTCCTGGTCGCCGTCACCGATCACGCCGTCGAGCGCTTCCGCCAGCGGATCGGCGGGCGCACGGGCGAGGTCGACGCGCGACCCGAGATCGTCGCGCGCGTGACGCGGGCGTGGGAGGCCGGGCGCGTCGACGACGAGCCGCCGCCGGGGGCCACCGGCGCGCGCGGCTCGGTCTACGTGCGCGACCTCGTCGACCGCGCGCTCGTCTTCGTCTGCCGCTATGACCGCGCCGCCGGCGAGGTGGTCGTCGTGACGCTGTGGGAAGCCGAGGGCGGCGCCGCCCCACCGCGTGTAGGCCGAAAATGGACCGATGCCCTGCGACGCCGATCGGGCTGAGTGATACGGTCGACAGCGCGAGGAAACACCGCCAAAGGAAGGGCGCCATGGCCTTCACCACGCATCTTCTCGTCGTCGCCAACCGCACGGTCGATTCGCCCGAGCTGCTGGATGCCCTCCGGCAGCGCGCCGAGCAGGCACCGATCCACGTGACGATGCTGGCGCCATCCGGCTACGCCGAGCGCTCCCAGGCTCAACGCCGCCTGCAGAGCGCCGCTGCGAGCCTCGAAGCGGCCGGCGTCGAGGCGGAGGTCATGCTGGGCGACGCCGATCCCATCGTCGCCGTCCAGGAGGCCTGGAACCCCGGGCGCTACGACGAGGTCATCGTGTGCACCCTCGCGGCCGGCGCGTCGCAGTGGCTGCAGATCGACCTCCCGCATCGCGTGGCCAAGCTCACCGACTGCCAGGTGCGCCACGTGTCGGTGCCCATGCGCCGGCCCGCGCCGCCCAAGGCGCCGGCGCCACCCGAGCACCGGCCGCTGCTCGAGCGCGTGGCGTCGCTCATGCGCTCGGGGACGCGCTCGGGCGCCGCCTGAGCGCGATCAGCCCGCCAGGTACTCCTTCAGGCGCGTGTGGCGCGCGTGGGCGTCGCGCCGCCCGAGGGCGACGTGCAGCGCGGCGCGCTCGCCGACGACCACGCACACGCGCTCGGCGCGCGTGATCGCCGTGTAGACGAGGTTGCGCGTGAGCATCAGGTGATGGCCGCGGTGCAGCACGACGACGACCGCCGGCGCCTGCGAGCCCTGCGCCTTGTGGATCGAGACGGCGTGCGCGAGGCGCATGGTGTCGAGCTCGCCGACCGCGAGGGTCAGGCGCCGCCCGTCGTCGCAGGCGAGCAGCACCCGGTCGCGCTCTGCGTCGTGGTGCTCGATGACGCCCATCTCGCCATTCATCAATTCGCGTTCATGGTTGTTCTTGCTCTGAATGACGCGATCGAGGACGCGCAGCGGGGTGCCCGCGATGGCAGCGCCGTCGGCGTTCAGGCGGCCGCGCAGCTCGGCGTTGAGCGCGTCGATGCCCGCGGGCCCGCGGTGCATCGGGGCCACGACGAGGACCTCCGCGCGGGGGTCGAGGTCGTAGTGGGCCGGCAGGCGCTCGGAGGCCAGCGCCACGACCTCGTCGCGGATGGCGTCGGGGCCGCTGCGCTCGATGACGAAGAAGTCGCGCAGGTCGCCGGGCCCGGCCACCGTCGGCGGCGGCTGGCCGTCGTTGACCGCGTGCGCCGCGCGGACGATGAGCGAGCGCGCGGCCTGGCGGAAGATCTCGGTCAGGCGCACGACCGGCACGCGGCCTGACTCGATGAGGTCGTCGAGCACGCGGCCGGGACCGACCGGCGCGAGCTGGTCGACGTCGCCGACGAGCAGGACGTGGGTGCGCGGGCCGACGGCGGCGAAGAGCGCCTCGGCCAGGCGCACCGACAGCATCGAGGCCTCGTCGACGATGAGCACGTCGGTGCCGGGGATCGGGTCCTCCTCGCCCCGGGCGAAGCCCTCGCCGGGGTTGTACTCGAGCAGGCGGTGGATGGTGGTGGCCTGCGCTCCGGTGATCTCGGCCAGCCGCCGCGCCGCCTTCCCGGTCGGCGCGCACAGCCGGACGGTGCGCCGCTCGGCGTGCAGGAGGTCGACGAGCACGCGCATGACCGCCGTCTTGCCGGTTCCGGGGCCGCCGGTGAGGATCGCCAGGCGGTGGTCGAGGACCGCCTGGACGATCGCCCACTGGTCGTCGGTGGGCGCGAAGCCCTCGGTCGGGCGCTTGACGGCGCCCATGCGCAGGCGCGCCTCGTCGTCGATCAGCGCGTGGATGTGGCGCGCCAACCGCGTCTCGACGGCGTGCATCGAGGGGTCGAAGACGCGATCGCCCTCGATCACGAGCCGGCCGCGGGCGGCGAGCTCGTCGATGCGGTCGTCGGCGTCGGCGCCGAGCAGGCGCCGGGCGCGCTCGGCCAGCTCGAGGCGGGGGAGATGGCAGTGCCCGTCGCTCTCGGCCTCGTAGAGCGCGTGGCGCAGGCCGGCATCGAGGCGCCCGGGGGAGTCGGGCGGCGTGCCGAGCGCCTGGGCGAGCGCGTCGGCCGTCGCGAAGCCGATGCCGTCGAGCTCGGTCAGGCCGTAGGGGTCCGACCGCAGCGTCTCGATGGCGCCAGGGCCGTAGGCGCGATAGATGCGTGCCGCCACCGCCGCGGGCACGCCGTGCTCCTCGAGGAACAGCCGCACCGCGCGCAGCGCGCCCTGGTCCTCCCACGAGCGCACCGCCGCGCCGATGCGCGCCCGCCCGATCCCGGGCACCTCGCGCAGCGCGCGCTCGGGGTCGCGGTCGACCGCGGCCAGGACGTGCTCGGGACCATGGCGGTCGAGCAGCCACGCCGCCCCCCGCGGCCCGACGTGCTTGACCGATCCCAGATAGGCGAGCAGGGCCGGCTCGCTCGCGGGCTCCTCGATGCGGGCGCGCTGGGCCACGAAGCGCCAGCCGTGGCGTGGATGGCGCTGCCAGCCGCCCTCCACGGCGACCGACTCGCCCTCGTGGACGTGGTCGAGCGCTCCGACCAGCACGACGTCCTCACCCTCCTCACTGACTCCGGCCAGCACCGCGAAGGCGCCGTCGGGCGCCTTCCAGCGCACGGCGGCCACCTCGACGCTGAGCGCGGTCTGGTCGGGGTCGAAGGGCTCCACCCTGCGACGGTAGCGCCCCGCCCGGCGGTGGCTCTACCGCGGATCGCGCACGATCACGCACGTCTTGCGCACTCGCTCGCGCGCGGTCGATGCCCGAGCCGCGTCAGGCCTCGTCGCGGACGATCACGTACGTCTTGCGCACGGTCTGGCGTACCTGCCAGCGCCCACTCCAGCCCGAAGCGACGGTGAGCGCTACGCCGGGTCGCACCTCGTGGACCTGGCCGTCGGCGGCGGTGATGGTGGCGTCGCCCGCCGCAAAGTGCATGAACTCGACGTACGGGCCGTGGACCGCGTCGAACTCGCCGGGCGTGACCTCCCAGATGCCGGACTCCATCCGCGCGTCCTCGTAGAGGACGAGCTCTGCGGTGCGCGCCGAGCCGGGCTCGGCGCCTGGGAAGCGGCCCGCGTCGACGAGCTTCGCGGTCATCACGTCGACGCTCATGGTCCTTCAGACTCGCCCGCCGCCCGTTCCTTCCCCAGCAGGGCCAGCGCGCACGCGGCGCCGGCGGTCAGCTCCGCCGGCGCCCGCTCGGGGTCGAACGCCTCGACCACGTCGAACTCCTCGGCGCCGGCGGACGCCGGGAGGGCGTCGAGGGTCAGCGCCATGCACACCTCCGGGCGCAGCCGCGCACGGTCCCAGCCGAGCCCGAGCATGCGCACGGCCGCGGGATCGATCGTGACGCCGAGCTCCTCGCGGCCCTCGCGGGCGACGGCCGCGCCGACCGGGTCGCGCTCGGGCTCGAGCATCCCCGAGGGGACGACGTGCCAGAGGCCCGGGTCGAGCGGGAGGTCGGCGCGGCGGCGCCCGAGCAGGACTCCTCCGCCGGGCACCAGCGTCGCGACCGACAGCCCGATGGCGGCGACGCGCCCATCACCGCGGCGCAGGGGATCGTCGCCGGCCAGGGCCTGCGCCCGCGCGCGCAGCGCGGGATCGCCCGCCAGCGCGTCGGCGGTCGCCACCATGTCGAAGTAGCCCGCCCGACGGGCGTGCACGACCCCGCCGTGCACCGCCGTCATCGCCAGCACGGGCCCGTCGTGCATGCCGGGCACGCGCCGGCGCAGCGCGGCCAGGTGCGCGGCGCCGCCGGCGCGCAGGGCCTCGTCGACCGCCCACGGGCCGTCCTGCACCACCACGCGCACGTCGTCGCGTGCCTCGACCTCCACCACGTGTGGGATGATGGCGCCAGTGCCGGGCATCGGGTCGGTCATCACCGCCATCGTCACGCCGTTCGACGAGCATCTCGAGGTCGACGAAGACGCGTTCGTCGAGCTCATGGGTCATCTCGCCCGCCACGGGTCCGACGGCTTCGTCATCTGCGGGACGACGGGCGAGGCGCCCACGCTCTCCGACGAGGAGCACCTGCGGCTCGTCGAGCTGGCCGCCGGCGAGCGCCCCGAGGGGACGACGGTCATCGCCGGCACGGGCTCCAACGACACCCGCCACGCCTGCCACATGACCGAGCGCGCCACGGCGCTGGGCGCCGACGCGATCCTCTCGGTCACGCCGTACTACAACAAGCCCAACCGGCGCGGCCTGCGTCGCCACTACGAGGAGATCGCCCAGGCGACCGACAAGCCGATCGTCCTCTACAACATCCCCTCGCGCGTGGTCCTCGACCTCCCCAACGACTTCCTGGCCGAGCTGGCGCAGATCGAGCGCGTGGACTACGTCAAGCAGGCCAACAACGCCAACCTCGCCCTGGTCGACGGCCTCGGGCTCTACGCCGGCAACGACGAGATCTTCGCCCGCGCCCTCGACATCGGCGGCCTCGGCGGCATCCTCGTGGCCAGCCACGTGGTCGGCGACGAGATGCGCCGCATGGTCGACGAGCCCGACCAGCGCGCCGAGATCGACGCGCGCCTGCAGGACGTCTGGCAGGCGATGGGCGTCACCACCAACCCGATCCCGGTCAAGGCCGCGCTGAACATGCTCGGCCACCGTGTCGGCGGGCTGCGCCTGCCGCTCGTCGAGGCCGACGAGGACGAGCAGGCCGCCGTCCGCGTGGTGCTCGAGCGCCACGGGCTGCTGCAGACCGCCGGAGCCTAGGATGGCGAACTCCAAGCTGCGCGTCCTGCCTCTGGGCGGGCTGGGCGAGATCGGCAAGAACATGACGGTCTTCGAGTACGAGGACCGCATCGTCGTCGTCGACGTCGGCCTGCGCTTCCCGACCGCCGAGATGGTGGGCATCGACCTCGTGCTGCCGGACTTCGCCTACCTGCGCGACCGCGTCGACGACATCGAGGGGATCGTCGTCACCCACGGCCACGAGGACCACCTCGGCTCGCTGCCGTGGGTCCTGCGCGAGCTGGCGGTCGACATCCCCGTCTTCGGCGGCCCGCTGACCACCGCGATGGCGCGCTCCAAGCTCGACGAGCACCGCCTGAAGGAAGTCGACGTCAACGACGTCAAGGACGGCGAGCGCTTCGAGCTCGGGCCCCTTCGAGGTCGAGCTCGTGCACATGACGCACTCGATCCCCGACGCGGCCGGCGTGATCCTGACCACGCCGGTGGGCACGGTCCTGGTCACCGGCGACTACAAGTTCGACCAGACGCCGGTCGACGGCATCCCCGCCGACGTCGGCCGCCTGGCCGCGCTCGGGCCAGGAGGACCTGCTGCTGCTGTGCGGCGACTCCACCAACGCCGACCGTCCCGGCTTCTCACCCAGCGAGGCGATCGTCGGGCCCAAGCTGCAGGAGATCTTCCTGAGCTGCGAGGGGCGCATCGTGGTCACGTCGTTCGCTTCGAACATCCATCGCGTCCAGCAGGTCGTCCACGCGGCCGCCGCCCACGGGCGCAAGGTCTCGCTCGTCGGGCGCTCGATGCGCAAGAACGTCAACATCGGGCGCTCGCTGGGCCACATCGAGGTGCCCGAGGGGATCCTCGTCCAGCCGCGCGAGCTCGAGGACTGGCCCGACGAGAAGCTCGTGATCATCTCGACCGGGTCCCAGGGCGAGCCGCTGAGCGCGCTGCGGCGCATGGCCCACCGCGACCATCCGCAGGTCGAGCTGCACCAGGGCGACACGGTGCTCTTCAGCGCCACGCCGATCCCGGGCAACGAGCGCGCCGTCAACGAGACGATCGACCGCCTCTACCACATCGGCTGCGACGTGATCACGACGCGCGAGGCGCCCATCCACGCGTCAGGGCACGGCTATCAGGAGGAGCTCAAGCTGATGCTCAACCTGACGCGGCCGCGCTACGTGATGCCCTTCCACGGCGACCACAAGCGCATCCACCTGCACGGGCGGCTCGCCGAGGCGGTGGGGATCGACGCCGACAACGTCTTCAAGGGCGAGAACGGGATGCCGCTCGAGCTCGACGGCAGCGGCGCGCGCTTCGGCAAGCCCGAGCGGTCGGGGATGATCTTCGTCGACGGCGTCGACATCGGCGACCCGACCGACGTCGCCCTGCGCGACCGGCGCATGCTCAGCGCAGACGGCATCTTCGTCGTCGTGGCCACCATCTCCGAGCAGGACGGCTCGTCGGTGGCCGAGCCCGAGGTCATCTTCCGCGGGGTCCCGTATCCCGACGACGCGGCCGAGATGCTCGACGAGATCCGCGACACGGTGGAGACCTCCCTGGCGCGCGCCGCGCGCGAGGAGATCCGCGAGATCGACCTGCTGCAGCAGGTCCTGCACGACGACCTCGCCGAGTTCGTCTACGACCGTCTCAAGCGCCGCCCGATGGTGCTGCCGGTCGTCGTCGAGGTCTAGGCGACCAGCGCCGCGGCGGCGGCGTCCGCCGGGGGAAGGCCCGCCATCTCGACGCCCAGGCTCCGCGCGACCTCGGTGAAGCGCGCCTCCTCCAGTACCCGGCTCACCGCTTCGGGGAGCGCCGCGATCACCGCGTCCTGCGGAGCGTCGAAGACGCGCCGCTCGCCCTCCTCGAGCAGGAGCCCGGCCCCGAGCTGTGCGACGCGGCGCGCCGTACGCCACTGGTCGCCGGCGAAGAGCGGGAGCATGACGTGCGCCACGCCGTGCTCGAGGGCGCCCAAGGTCGTCCCGTACCCGGCGTGGCTCACGACCGCCGCCGCGTGGGGGAGGACGTCGTGCTGCGAGAGCCACGGCTCGGCGTGCGCGTTGGCCGGCAGGGGCCCGAGCGCCGCGGGGTCGGCGTCGCGGCCGATCGTCAGCAGCACTCGTACCGCCATCGGCTCCAGCGCATCGAGCACGCGGCGATAGAGGCCGGGGTAGAAGGGGGGCAGCGAGCCCGTCACCGATCCGAGCGTGACGTAGACCAGCGGGGCGTCGGCGTCCTCCCACCAATCCGCGAGAGGCTGCGGGGCGGGCGGCGCGGCGTCGCGGAAGCGCTCGGCGGGGCCGTCGTCGAGGCCCGGCGGGACGATGCTCAGCAGCGCCGCGGCGCCCTGGGCCTGGCGCGCGAGGCCCGCCTCGCGGCGCAGGTCCGCGACGGCGGGGGCGGCCAGCTCAGTGACCCAGTCCTCGGTGGAGGCGAGGCCGAGCGCGACGCGGACGGTGCGGACGCCGTGGCGCTCGGCGGCGATCGGACCGGCGAACTCGTAGCACTCGTGCACGAGCACCCCGGGTCGCCATTGCTCGACGACGGCGAGGAAGCCGGGCAGCGCCCCGCCGGCGCCGATGCGCGCGAAGCCCTCGGCGATGATCAGCGCGTCGCCATCGGACTGCGGGAGGCCGGGCAGCCGGCCCATCAGCGGCGCCCACGCCGCGTCGGGCGCGACCGCGATGGGGTGCACGGGCAGACCGAGGCGCTCGACGTTCTCGGCGCGCGGCGCGTGCGTCGCGATGAGGACATCGTGGCCCGCGCGCTCGCACGCCCGCGCGAGCGGCACCAGCGGAAGGAGATGGCCGGAATGGCCGGTCGTCGTGAAGAGGACGCGCACGCGCCGTCAGGCGGGAGCGGCCTCGGGCTCGCGCGCCGGCACGTCGGCCGCCGGCAGGCGCACCACGAAGCGCGCCCCCGGATCGGCGTCCTCGAGCACGACACGGCCGCCGTGCGACTCGGCCACGGCGCGGACGATCGACAGGCCCAGGCCGCTGGAGGAGCCGCGATCGCCGGCGCCGCGGACGAAGCGCTCGAAGATGCGGTCGCCCAGCTCGGGCGCCACCCCCGGGCCGTCGTCCTGCACGGTGAGCACGACCTCGCCGTTGTCGGCGGTGACCTGTGCGCGGATGCGGGTGCCGTCGGGGGTGTGGCGGATCGCGTTCTCCATGAGGTTGAGCGTCATGCGGTAGAGCTCGTCGCGGGCTCCGTCGACCACCGCGTCGTCGGCGTCGACGGTCAGGTGGTGGCCGTAGGCGACGGGACCGAGCTCGGACGCCACCTCGACCAGCACCCGGCTGATGTCGGTCGGCTCGCGCGGCTGCTGGCGGTTGGCGTCGGCGCGGGCGAGCAGCAGCAGGTCGCCGACGAGGCGCCGCATGCGCTGGGAGGAGCGCAGCGCCGACCGCGCGGCCTCGCCGCGGTCGCCGTCGAGGACGTCGGTCAGCAGCTCGAGGTTGGCGAGGATCGAGGTCAGCGGCGTGCGCAGCTCGTGCGAGGCGTCGGCCACGAACTGGCGCTGGCGGTCCAGGGCGCCCTCGGTCTCCTCGCGCGACGCCTCCAGGCCGTCGAGCATCGCCTGCAGCGTCCGTGCGAGCTCGGCCACCTCGTCGTCGGCGGCGGGCTGGGGGATCGACTTGGAGGGATCGCGCGTGCGCTGGATGTCGCGCGCGGCCGTCGTCATGCGCGCGACCGGGAGCATCGCCCGGCGGCCGAGCACGACGCCACCCAGCAGAGCCAGGAGCGTGCCGCCGAGGACGCCGCCGGAGAGGAAGAGGCGGATGCGGCGGATCGAGGCCTCGATGTCGGAGGCCTTGCGTCCGTACTGCAGGACGACCGGGAACAGCAGGCGGCTCGGGCGTCCGGTCTCCGCGTTGACGCTGCGCACCGGACGCTTGCGGACCTCGATGCGAAGCCCGCCGATGCGTGCGCTGCGCTGCGGGTAGATCAGGCCGAAGTTGGGTGCCTTCTCGGTCTCGTCGAGGGGCGTGCCGTCGGGCAGGAGGATCCGGATGGTGGCGTTGCCCGGCGCGGCGTAGTCCTGCAGCTCGGGCTGGCCGCGCCGGCACCTGCCCTTGGTGAAGTTGCACACGAGGCTGACGCGGTCTGAGAGGTTGTCGACCGCGGCCGCGAGCTCGTTCTGGAAGTCCGAGCGCACCCGCGAGGAGGTGACCTGGCCGATGACGACGGCGAAGCCGGAGAGGATGACCAGCGTCAGCCCCGCCGAGAGCAGCGCCAGGCGCCAGCGAATCGCGATGCGATCAAGCACGCAAGACGTATCCCGCGCCGCGGATGGTGTGCAGCAACCGCGCCTCGCCGCCGGCCTCGAGCTTGCGGCGCAGGTTGGAGACGAAGACCTCGATCGTGTTCGTGGTGGCGAACGGGTCGTAGCCCCAGACCTCCTCCAGGAGGCGCTGGCGGGGAACGACGATGCGCTCGTTGCGCATCAGGTACTCCAGCAGCTCGAACTCGCGCTGGGTGAGGTCGATGTCGCGCGCGCCGCGGTTGACCTCGTGGGTGTCGGGGTTGAGCGCCAGGTCGCCCACGACCACCGAGGCGCTCCCGCGCGGCGGGCGGCGGCGCAGGAGCGCGCGCAGGCGGGCGAGCAGCTCCTGGCGCTCGAAGGGCTTGACCAGGTAGTCGTCGGCGCCGGCGTCGAGGCCCTCGACGCGCGACTCGAGCGCGTCGCGCGCGGTGAGCATGAGGATCGGCACGTCGTCGGCCGAGCGCAGCCGCCGTGCCACCTCCATGCCGTCGAGCTTGGGCAGCCCGAGGTCGAGGATGACCAGGTCGGGGTTGAAGGCGGCCGACTGGTCGAGCGCCGTCTCGCCGTCGGCGGCGACGCGCACCTCGTAGCCCTCCAGGCGCAGCGAGCGTTGAAGGACCTGAGCGATCTCCTCGTCGTCTTCGACGACGAGCACACGCGGGTCGCGGCCGGTGGCATTCATCTGCAAACGATCACTGTACGACGGCGGGTCAAGCGCCGCTAAGGGGAACTGTGGCGCAAGCGCGCTCCCCGCCCCGCCGCTTCAGCGCACGTAGAGGCGGACGTTGCGGTCCAGGCGCGTGCCGGCCTCGTGCTGCGGGCGCCCGCCCTGCGCGTCGAGATGGGCGAGCTCGCGGGCGGTGTCGGCCAGCGGGTCGGGCGCGGTGTCGAGCATCCACGTCTCGAGCGCGGTCCCGCCGCTCGCGGTCTCGCGCACGCGCAGCGCGCGCGCCTGCTGGGGATAGTCGGCCAGCGCCGCGGTCTGCACGAGCCAGTAGCCGCCGGCGGGCGTGCGCCGCGGGGCGATGCGGTTGTGGTGCGAGTCGCCGGCCAGGGCCGCCACGACGTGGGCATCGGCGTCGAGCAGCGCCAGCGCGGTCGCGCCGCCCTGCACCTTGGTCAGCGGCTGGTGGGAGACGACGACCACCCGCCGCGTGCCGGCCGCGGCGAGCTGGCTGCCCAGCCATCGCGTCTGCGCGGGCGCCAGCACGCCACCCGAGCCGACGTCGCGGCGCACGGTGTCGAGCACGATCACGCGCACCGCGCGGCCGGCGTCGAAGGCGTAGTCCATCCGCGCGCCGGTGCCGCCGTGGCGGCTGGCGGCGCGCAGGCCGGCGATCGCCTCGGCCGGTGTCAGCTCGCGCCGGCCCGGGTCGGGTGCCGTGCGCGCGGTGCGCCCGGGGAGCCCGCCGCTGAGCGCGTCGTCGACGAGCTGGGGGGTGAGCGCGTTCTCGCTGCGCGGCACGTCGAGCCCGGCGTCGGGCTGGACGAGGCGCTCGCCGCCCACGGCGACCGCGGCGGTCGACGGCGTGCGGGCCAGCTCGCCGGCCACCAGCAGGTCGTGGTTGCCGGGGACGGCGTACCAGGGGGCGCGCAGCCCGGGCGCCTGGAAGGGCCGCTGGGCGGCGGCCAGCAGGCCCGCGTGGCGCGGCGGATCGACGTCGGGGCGGTAGTACGCGGGGTCGGGGTCGGCGGCGGCCTGGACCCCGTCGTAGCCGGGCGCGCCCGAGTCGGGCCGCGCGCGCCCGCCGTCGAGGACCGTGCGCGCCAGCGCGAGCTCGTTGGCCTGTGCGTTGTCGACGAGGTCGCCGGTGACGAGGACGGCATCCGGGCGCGCGGCGTTCACGGAGCGCACGGCGGCGTCGAGCACCTGGGCGGAGAGCGCCTCCTGCGGGCGGAAGGTCGAGGAGAACGGGCCGCCGAGGCGGTCGAGGAAGGGCACCCGGGCAGGCGACTCCTCGTCGCGCACGTGCACGTCGGTCAGCACCGCGAGGGTGGCCAGGGTGCGGCCGGGCCGGGTCGCGCGCGCGAGGTCGACGCGGTCGCGCAGGGGCTCGCCGGGCCCGCGGGTCAGGAAGCCGTCGCCGTCGGGGTCGCGCCAGGTCGCCGCGAGGGTGGACCCGCCGGGCGCGGGGGGCTGCGCGCTCTCGCCACCGCAGCTCGCGACCGCGAGCGCGACGAGCGCGAGGAGGACCGTCGCGCGCATCACTCCTCCCTCAGCCCCTGCAGCGGGGGCGCGGCCGTCGCGCGGCGCGCGACCCACGCCGCGGCCACGACGCCCAGCAGGGCCAGCCCGCCGAGTGCCAGCGCGGCCTGGGCGGCCGAGGACTGCGGGGCGAGATCGGCGTAGCCGGCCGCCAGGTGGCCGACGAGCGGGGCGAGCACGAGCCGCTCGAGCGCGAGGGCGAGGACCGCGGCGGGGAGGGCGACGGCGAGCGCGGCGCCGGCCAGGACGGCCCCGACGGTGGCGCCCTCGGCCCCCGTGGCGCGCAGCAGCGCGAGCGTCGGGGCGCGCTCGCGGGCCACGAGCCCGAGGCCCTGCACGAGCGCGTAGAGGCAGACGAGCGCATCGACGATCGCCACCACGCGCAGCAGCGCGGCCAGCGTGCCGAGGAAGGCGCCGTTGCGCGTGGTCGCGCCGCCCACGGCGGCCGGCTGCGCGCCCAGCGTCGCCAGGCTCCGCGTGACGCCCGCGCGATCGGCGCCCCGAGCGAGCTTGATGACCACCTGCGGCGTGGCACCGGGGTCGGCGGCCAGCACGCGGGACGGGCGCACGTAGGCGACGCGTCCGTTGTCGTCGAGCGCGCGCACGGTGCCGACCACGCGGAAGCGCGCCTCGCCGCCGCTCGGCAACTGCACGGCGAGGGTCGAGCCGACCGCGATGCCCAGGGCCTGGGCCAGCCCGACGCCGATCTCGGCCTCGGCGTTGCCGCGCAGGCGCCGCCCGGCGTCGAGCGGCGGGTCCTCGAAGCGGGTGTGGTCGCCCGGGAAGGCGACGAGCTTGACCGGCTCGCCCAGCGCGAAGGAGTCCGCGCCCTGCACGACGTAGCGGGGCGCGGCGTCGGCCACGCCCGGCAGGGCGCGCACCTCCGGCGTGCGATAGGCGGGCAGCCGCGCGGTGAGGTCGTAGCGCTTGCCCACCGAGCCGGGGTCGTCGCGCAGGGAGGCCACGAGCGAGGCGAGGCCGAGCATGAGCAGGACGACCGCGCCGCTGACCGCCAGCACGGCGATACTCGCCGCCGCCCGTCCGCGGCGGGCGAGCGCGAGCCGGGCGCCGAGCGCGGCGAAGCCGCCGCCCAGGCGCAGGCGCCTGGCGCTCGCGACCTCCGCGCCGCGCAGCAGCGCGACCGTCGGCCGCGCCGTCGCGCGCCATGCGGGCCACGCCGCGGCGGCGCCGACCACCGCGACGATCGCCACCAGCGCGCCGGCCAGGGGCGCCAGCAGCGCCCAGCCCGGGGGCTGCTCGTTGAGCGCCTCGAGCAGGTCGCCCGCCGCGCCGCGGACCGCGAGCGCGCCGATGGCGATCCCGGCCGCGCCGGCCACGGCACCCGCGCGCGTGGCCCGCCACGCGTGCTCGGCGGCGATCCGCCCGCGCGAGAACCCGATCGCACGCTGCACGCCGATGGCCGGCAGGCGGCGCTGGACGTCGGCCGCGGTGGTGGCCGCGAGCATCGTCGCCGCGGCGCCCAGCGCGACGAGCGAGAAGGCGACGAGCAGCGCGATGACGATCCCGGCGGCCGAGTCGATGAGCACGCGCACGCCGCTGCGGGTGACGAAGCGCACGCCGCGCACCTGGGTGCTGGTGGCGCGCGCCTGTTGCAGCAGCACGTCGACGCGGCCCGGGTCGGCGGCCCAGATCAGCGCCTGGTCGACCGGGAAGCGCTGCTGGGCCTCGCGCTCGAGCCACGTGCGCGCGACGTACATGCGCGGGGCCGACGCGAGCGGGAAGGCGACGTTGTCGGGCGCCACGGCGATCCCCACCACGTGCAGCGATCCCAGCCGCCCGACCTGCACGTCGTCGCCCACGCCGACGTGCCACGCGTTGGCCACCCCGCGCTCGATCACGACCTCGTTCGGGCGCCCGTCGACGTCGCGCCCGGCCACGATCGCGTAGCCGCGCCGGCCCGGGTCGACGAGCGCCACGCTGCCCTTGCCCGACGAGCCGTCCTTCCCGCTGACGCCCACGTCGGTGAACTCGAGGCGGTACGAGCGCGCCGCGACGTTCGGCAGGGCGCGCACGATGCGATCGATCTCGTCGCGCGACTCGGCGCGGAAGCGCACGATGACGTCGGGCAGGTCGGCCTGGCGCGCGGCGCGATCGAACCCGGTGGCCAGCCCGTAGGCGACGGTCACGGCGGCGCCCGCCATCGCCGCGGCCAGCAGCACGCCCGCGAAGGCCAGCCGGCTGCGCCTCACGGCTCCAGGCGCCCGTCGACGAGGCGCACGACGCGGTCGGCGGCGCTCGTGGCCGCCTCGTCATGGGTGACGAGCACGACCGCGCGCCCGTCGTCGGCCGCGCCGCGCAGGAGCGCCAGCACGGCGGCCCCCGCCTCGGCGTCGAGGTTGCCCGTCGGCTCGTCGGCGAGCACGAGCGCAGGGTCGTGGACGAGCGCCCGCGCCACCGCGAGGCGCTGCTGCTCGCCCCCGCTGAGCTCGTGGGGCAGCCGCGCCGCCGCCCCGTTGAGCCCGAGGCGCTCGATGAGCGCGCGCCCGCGCGCCGGCGCGCCGCGGGCGCTGCCGGGCAGCCGCGTGGGGAGCAGGACGTTCTCCTCGCCGGTCAGCTCGGGGACGAGGTGATAGGCCTGGAAGACGAAGCCCACGTGGCGCCGGCGCAGGCGCGTGAGCTCGCGCTCGGGGCGCCCGTCGACGCGCTCGGACGCGACCTCGATGGTGCCCTCGTCGGGGCGGTCGAGCGCCCCGAGCAGGTGCAGGAGCGTCGACTTCCCCGAGCCCGAGCGCCCGACGACCGCCACGAGCTCGCCGGCGCGGACCTCGATGGCGGCGCCGTCGAGCACGCGCCGGGCGGCGCGCCCGCTGCCGTAGGTCTTCACCAGGCCCCGCGCGGCGACGACGATCACCCGACCACGGTAGGCGAAGGGCGTGAACGGCGGATGAAGTCGTCAGACTGCTGCGGCCATGAGCGACCGCGACGTCGAGATCATCAGCGTGGACGAGCTGCCCTTCAGCAACATCGCCCGGGAGTTCGTCGGAGACGATCACGGGGGCGTCGGCATCTGCGCGATCCTCGTCGACGCTCCGCCGGGGCACGGCCCCTCGCTGCACAAGCACCCCTACGACGAGGTTCTCATCACCCAGGAGGGCAACGCGACGTTCTTCCTCGGCGACGAGCAGCACGAGGTCGGGCCGGGCCAGGTCGTGGTCGTCCCCGCCGGGCAGTGGCATGGTTTCGTCAACTCGGGCGACGGGCCGCTGCGCCAGATCGACATCCACGTCAGCGCGGGGTTCGAGACGGAGTGGCTCGAGGCGGGCTAGTCCGACCGCCTGAGCAGCGCGAGCGTCGCCACGCCCCCCGCGGCCGCGATCGCCGCGCTGATCGCGAACGCGAGCCGCACCCCGCTCACCGTGTCCCCGGCCGCGGAGGCCAGCGGCACGAGCAGCGCGACGCTCATCGCGGTACCGAGCTGCGCGGCGGTGTTGATGAGGCCCGCCGCCAGGCCACGACCGTCCGCGGCGGCGCCGGACGTCCCCAGCGAGGTCGCGACGACGGCGGCGATGCCCAGCCCGAGGCCGTCGACCGCCCGCGCCACCGTGAGCACGACCTCACCGGAGCCAGCGCTGATCGCGCACGAGACCAGCGGCATCGCCACGAGCGCCACCAGCGCGAGCGCGAACGTCCGCGCGGCGCCGAGACGGCGCAGCAGCGTCGCGCCGACCATCGACCCCACGATGACCATGATGCTGAAGGGCACGAAGCTCAGGCCGTTGGCGGCCGGTGACCACCCGCGCACGTCCTGTAGGTAGACCGCACCGAGCACCGCGAGCGGGGTCGTCGCCGCGGTGTTGACGGCCGAGGCCAGCGTCCCTGCCGCCAGCCGCCGATCGGAGGTCCAACCGCGGGGGAGCAGGGGAGCCTTGGCGCGCGCCTCGATGCGCACGAAGGCGAGCAGCGCGACCGCGGCCGCCGCCAGCAGCGCCCACGCCGGAACGCCGATGCCGCCCTGCCCGATCGCGCTGAGCCCGGCGAGGAGGAGCACGAGCCCGGCGACGGCGGCGAGCGCTCCGCCGAGGTCGAGCGGCCGGCGATCGTCGGGGGCCTGCCCGGGCCCCAGCGCCGCCACAAAAGGCAGGCAGACCAGCGCGAGGACGGCGGGGACGATGAACGCTGCCCGCCAGCCCGCCACGCCGGTGAGCACGCCGCCCACCGCCAAGCCGGCGACGCCACCGCCGGCGCCGGCCGCCGTCCACCATCCGAGCGCACGCGGTCGGCGCGCCTCATCGGTGCCGGTCACCAGCAGCGCGAGCGCCGCGGGGACCGTGAGCGCCGCCGCGATGCCGGTGGCCGCACGCGCCCCGACCAGCACCGCGCCGGAGGGCGCGACGCCGCACAGCAGCGAGCCCGCCGCGAAGGCGGCGAGGCCGATCGTGAACAGCCGCCGATGGCCGACGCGGTCGCCGAGACGCCCGGCCGGCAGCAGCAGGCTCCCGAACAGCAGCGCGTAGATGCTGATCACCCACTGCGCCCCCGAGGCGCCCATCGCGAGGTCGGCACGGATGTCGGGCAGCGCGATGACCGCGGTGTTGACGCTGAGCACGTCGACGAACTGCGACACGCACAGGACGCCGAGGCCGGCGGCACCGAGGACGCGGACACGGGGTTGCAGGGCGACGGTCGCCACCTAGGCCTCCTACCCGCATCGCAGGGCCCCACCCGCGCGCGTCGAACGCTCGCCGGCGCGGACGTCGTCACCTGGTGGCGCATGGAGCGGCGGGCGCTGCGCGGCGCTCAACTGCATCACCGAGGGGAAGCGGCCCTTGGGGCGGCGCGACCGCGGGTGGTCGTCCTCTGCGGGGGTGAGCTACCCCGGACTGTCCTGGGTTGTACGGCTCCTGCCCGTGCAACCCAGGACAGTGGTCGATAACTGTTGTCCTGCAACAGCAATCGACCACGCTACGACCGGAGCGGCCCCGAGTGGCTGCACGAGTAGCCGCGTAGCCTGTGGCTCATGCGGCAGGCGCTCGTCTCCACGATCGTGGTCCTCGGCCTGGTGGCGGCGGCGCCGGGCGCCGCGGCGTTCGCGGGCGCCGACGGCCGCGTCGTCCTCTCCAGTGGCCGCGACCTGCTCACCGTCCTGCCCGACGGGTCCGCGCTGCAGCCACTGGCCGCGACGCCGGGCGTGGAGGAGGCGCAGGCATCGTGGTCGCCCGACGGCTCGCGGGTCGCCTTCCGGGTCGGAACCGCCGGCACCAGCGACGTCCTGCAGGTCGCGGTGATGAACGCCGACGGCAGTGGGCGCACCGTCCTGACGGGCGGCGATCACCACAACTCACAGCCCGGCTGGTCGCCGGACGGCCGCCAGATCGTGTTCCGCCGCAGCGTCCCGGGCGTCGACCTGAGCGGCGATATCTGGGTCATGGGCGCCGACGGGTCCTCGCCGCATCCGCTGCTCGCCCTTCCCGGCGACGAGCGCTACCCGTCGCTCTCGCCCGACGGCACGCACGTGGCGTTCACCACGCGCCCGGCCCCAACCGACGACGTCGAGATCGCCGTCGCCCTGGTGGACGGCGGCGCGGTGACGGCGATCACCGACAACGCCGTGTTCGACTCCTCACCCTCGTGGTCGCCTGACGGCCGGCGCATCGCGTTCGAGCGAGGCCCGGCGGGCGATGATCCCGGCAACGACGTCTGGTCGATGGCCGCGGACGGCACCGACCAGCGCCAGCTGACGACGAGCGCCGGACTCGATGAAGGCCCGGCGTGGTCGCCGGGTGGGTCGCGCATCGCGTTCACCAGCACCCGTGCGGGGAGCAGCGACATCTGGACGATGGCCGCCGACGGGACCGACCAGCGGCCGCTCACGGCGCTGCCCGGCACGGAGGAGTCGCCGGACTGGCAGCCGCTGCCCGGCACGTCGGCGGGCCTGACTCCGGTCGGCGCATCACCGTCACAAGCGCCTGCGCCGGTGGCGGGCGCCGCGCCGTCTCGAGCTCCGCGGCTTTCGTTGCGCCTTGCGGCCGGGCAGAGCCTGCGGACGCTGCGTCGCAAGGGCCTCGTCGTCCGGATCGCCTGCTCGAAGCCGTGCCGGCTGAGCGCCCGTCTGCTGCTCGATCGCGTCACGGCCGCGAGGCTGCGGCTCGCGGCAAGCGGCACTGTCGGGCGCGCGAGTCGCACGCTCCGCGCTGCCGGGACGGCCAAGCTCGCGATCAGGCTCACCCGTCGCGCGCGTGCGCGCATTGTCACCGTCAAGCGGGCCCGCCTCACGCTCAGGATCACCGCGAGCGCCGACGGCAAGCGGCAGAGCACCCAGCGCCGCGTGACCTTCACACGCACCGGCGCCGCGTTGCGCCCCTGACCCACCCGCAGGAGCCACCGCGCGCACGTCGAACGGAGGGGCGTCAACGATGCCCCCTGCCCGCAAGCCCGCCAAGCGCCGCTCCAAGGCCCGCGCGCACCGCTCGCCGGTCCCGTGGCCGCCGCGCCTGCCCGTCCTCGAGCAGCGCCATCTGGACCTGATCGGGCTCGGCCTCGTGGCCGTCGGCATCTTCCTCGCCTTCCCGCTCTATCTGCGCTGGGAGGGGGGCGAGGCGGGCCAGGCGATCGTCGACGGGCTCACCTGGGGGATCGGCCGCGTCGCGTGGGCGACGCCGGTGGCGCTCGTGGCCGCCGGCGTCCTGCTCGTCCTGCGCCCGACGCTCCCGGCGGGCGTGCGGCCCTTCCGCGCGGGCGCGCTGTGCCTGCTGGGGGCGGCGTGCCTGGGCCTCGCGGTGGGCACCTTCGGCCTGGGGCCGGGCGACGGCGCGCCGGTCGCCGAGCGCGGCGGGCACCTCGGCCAGGTCATGGCCGACGGCGTGACGCGCCTGTTCTCCGACGTCGGCGCGCACATCCTGGCCATCTTCCTGTTCTGCGCCGCACTGCTGCTGCTCACCGGCGCGACCGTCGCCGGCGTGCTGCGCGTCACCGGTGAGCAGGTCGTCGAGACGGCGCGCACGCTGCGTCCGCCACCGCGGCCGCGCCGCGACCCCGAGCACGACCCCGACCGGACCCAGCCCCTGCTGCCGCCCGACCTCGAGGACGAGGAGGTCGTCATCCGCCCGACGACCCGGCGCGGCGACCTCGACGGCGCGCTGCGCTACCCCGACCTCTTCGAGGCCGCCGTGGCCCCGCCCGCGCTGCCCGAGGTCGAGGACGCCGTGCCCGAGCCCGAACCCGAGCCGCTTCCCGAGCCGCCGGAGCCGGCGGCCGCGGAGCCCGACGAGCAGCTGCCGCTCGAGCATCTCGACCCGGGCGAGGTCGAGTTCCGCCTGCCCGACGCCCGCATCCTCAAGCGCTCGAGCGCCGAGCAGGTCAAGCCCGACACCGCGGGCCAGGAGAAGACCACCGCACGCCTGGTCGAGGCGCTCGGGCACCTCGGCGTGCAGGCGCAGGTCATCGGCGCGGTGGCCGGCCCGCACATCACGCGCTACGAGCTGCAGCTCGCGCCCGGCGTGAAGATGGCCAAGGTCGCCAACCTCAAGAACGACCTCGCCTACGCGCTGGCGGCCACCGAGATCCGCATCCTCGCCCCGATCCCCGGCAAGCGCGCGGTCGGCGTCGAGGTCCCCAACCGCCACCGCCGGGTCGTCACCCTCGGCGACGTCTTCTCCGAGCCGCCCAAGGACTTCTCGCCGCTGACCGTGTGGCTGGGCAAGGACGTGTCGGGCAAGGCGATCCCCGCCGACCTGGCCAAGATGCCCCACCTGCTGGTGGCCGGCACCACGGGCGCGGGCAAGTCGGGCGCCATCAACGCGATGCTCTCCTCGATCCTGCTGCGCGCGACGCCCGACGAGGTGCGCCTCGTGCTCGTCGATCCCAAGCAGGTCGAGCTCAACCACTACGAGGCGATCCCGCACCTGCTCACGCCGGTCATCACCTCGCCGCGGATGGCCGCCAACGCGCTGCAGAACCTCGTCCGCGAGATGGAGTGGCGCTACGGCGTGATGAGCGTCAAGCGCACGCGCTCGCTCATCGAGCTCAACAAGCTGCGCGTGCGCGAGGACGACAAGCCGCTGCCCTACATCCTGTGCGTCATCGACGAGCTCGCCGACCTCATGATGGTCGCGCCCGCCGACGTCGAGGACTCGATCATCCGCCTGGCCCAGAAGGCGCGCGCGGTGGGCATCCACCTGGTGCTGGCCACGCAGTCCCCGCGCGTGGACGTCATCACGGGCATGATCAAGGCCAACGTCCCGTCGCGGATCGCCTTCTCGGTCAGCTCGCAGACCGACTCGCGCGTGATCCTCGACCAGAACGGCGCCGAGTCGCTGCTCGGCCAGGGCGACCTGCTCTTCTCGCCGGTGGGGACCTCGCGCCTGCAGCGCATCCAGGGCGCCTACATCGACGAGCCCCAGATCGAGGCGCTCACGAGCTTCTGGGCGCGTCAGGGCGAGCCCGAGCTGCGCGAGGACCTGCTCGAGGAGGTCGAGGCCGAGGCCATCGAGAAGGCCGAGGAGGAGGGCTTCGACCCCGACGAGGATCCGCTGCTGGGCGACGCGATCTCGCTCGTGGTCGAGATGGGCACCGCCTCGACCTCGATGCTCCAGCGCCGCCTGCGCCTGGGCTACACGCGCGCCGGGCGGCTCATCGACATGCTCGAGCGCCGCGGGATCATCTCCGGCTACGAGGGCTCGAAGCCCCGCCAGGTGCTGGTCACCGAGGGCGATCTGCCGCGCGTGCTGGCTGCCCTGGAGCCCGCGCGCGAGCCCGAGTCCGAGACGGTCAGAGTCCCGCCCGACGACGTGCTGGACTGACGCTTGCAGGAAAGCTGGCGCTGCGCAGGGCTTTCACGGGACCGCCGGTAGCCTTCGCGCCCGATGCCGGACATCGGCACCACCTTGCGGGAGGCGCGCATGCGCGCCCGGATCGACATCTCGGAGATCGAAGCCGAGACGAAGATCCGTGCCAAATACCTGCGTGCGCTGGAGAACGAGGAGTGGGACCTCCTCCCGGGGCCGACCTACGTCAAGAGCTTCCTGCGCACCTACGCCGACGCGCTCGGGCTCGACGGCAAGCTCCTCATCGAGGAGTACAAGCTGCGCCACGAGCGCCTCAGCGACGTCGAGCTGCAGCCCATCGCCCCGCCCGGCCAGCGCGAGCGCCGGCGCCGGCCGCGCGGCGGCGTCCCGCGCGGGTGGCTGGTGGCCTTCGTCGTCGTCGGGCTGCTGGTGGCGCTGTGGGTCGTCGGCAACCGCAACAGCAACGACGGCGCCACGCAGGGCAGCACCCCGCCGCCCACGACGAGCCAGCCGGCCACGACGTCGCCCAGCAAGAAGACGTCGACGAAGAAGAAGAAGAAGAAGGCCAAGGCCAAGCCGAAGGTCGCGCGCCTGACGATCGTCGCCACCGGACAGGTCTACGTGTGCCTGAAGGCGGCCGGCAAGCGCACCCCGGTCCCCGGCATCGTCCTCACGGGCGGCGCCCGCCAGGGGCCGTACAAGTCCTCGCGCTTTCGCCTCCAGCTCGGGACCTCCGAGGCGCGCCTGATCGTCAACGGCAAGTCGCGTAGCGTCCCGTCCGTGGCCAACGGCATCGGCTACGAGATCACGCCGCGCAGGGTGCGCCGCCTGCCCGCCGCCCAATGGCCGCGCTGCCCGACCGCGTGAGCGCGCGGGCGGGCATCGTGGTGACGGGCACCGAGGTCCTCACGGGCCGCGTCACCGACCGCAACGGGCCGTGGCTGTCCGAGCGCCTGCGCGAGGTCGGCGTCGACCACGCCTACACGCTGATCGTCGGCGACCGCCGCGAGGACATGGACGAGGCGCTGCGCTTCCTGGCCGCGCGCGGCGTCGACGTCGTCGTCACCAGCGGAGGGCTGGGGCCGACCGCCGACGACCTCACGGCGGAGGTCGTGGGTGCCTTCGCGGGCCGGCCGATGGTCCTCGACGACGCGCTGGAGGAGCGCATCGCCGAGATCCTGCGCCCGCTGCTGTCGCGCTGGCCCGATCTCGACCCCGACGCCATTCGTGCCTCCAACCGCAAGCAGGCGGTCGTGCCCGAGGGGGCGACGATCCTCGAGCCGGTCGGCACGGCGCCGGGGTTGGTGGTGCCCGTCGACGGCGGCCCGACGATCGTCGTCCTGCCCGGCCCGCCACGCGAGCTGCACGCGATGTGGCCGGCCGCCGCGGCCACCGACGCGTTCCGCGCGGCCGTGGCGGACGCCGTCGAGCTGCGCCAGGAGATGCTGCGGCTGTTCGGGATCCCCGAGTCGGAGATCGCCGAGACGCTGCGGCTCGCCGAGGACGCCCACGGCCTGGACGGTCTGGAGATCACCACCTGCCTGCGCCGCGGCGAGGTCGAGGTCGTCACGCGCTTCTCACCCGCCGCGGCTCCGGTCTACGAGCGCTTCGTCGAGACCGTCCGCGCCCGCCACGTCGACACGCTCTTCTCCGACGACGGGCGCACGGTCGACGAGCAGGTGGCCGACGAGCTGCGCTCGCGGGGCCTCACCATCGCCACGGCCGAGTCGTGCACCGGCGGGCTCCTGGCCGCGCGGCTGACCGAGCTCGCGGGCTCGTCGGACTACGTGCTCGGCGGGCTCGTCGTCTACTCCAACGAGGCGAAGGCGGCGCTGGCGGGGGTCGATCCGGCGCTCATCGAGCGCGTCGGGGCGGTCTCGAACGAGGTCGCCGAGGCGCTGGCCGACGGCGCGCGGGCACGGCTGGGCGCCGACGTCGGCGTCGGGATCACGGGCGTCGCGGGACCGGGCGGCGGGACCGAGGCCAAGCCGGTCGGCCTGGTCTGCATCTCGGTCGCGGGGGCGGGCGGGCGCCTGACGCGCAGCGTGAACCTCCCCGGCGACCGCGCCGACGTGCGCGACCGCTCGACCACGGTGGCCATGCACCTCGTCCGCCTGATGCTCGTGGGAGACGAGGCGCTCGGCCCGGGATGAGCGCGCGCCTGTTCGTGGCGCTCGAGCTTCCCGCCGACGTCCGTGCCGGGCTGGCGGCCTTCGGACGTGCGGCCGCGGAGAACGATCGCGCGCTGCGCCCGTCACGGCAGGACGCGCTGCACCTCACGCTCGCCTTCCTCGGCCACCGCGCCCTCGACGAGGTCGAGCCCGCGCGCGCGGTCGTGCGCAGCGTCGCGGGCTCGCCGGCGCCCGTGCTGACGCTGGCCGGCGCGCTGTGGCTTTCCCCGCGTCGGCCGCACGTGCTCACGGTCGCGCTGGAGGACGCCGGTGGGGCGCTCGGCGCGCTCCAGGCCACGATGGTCGAGCGTCTCGCCGGCGCCCTCCCGTGGCAGCCGGAGGCGCGGCCGTTCCGCGCGCACGTCACGGTCGCGCGGGTTCGCCGCGAGTGGCGCCCGCGAGTCGACGAGCTGCCCCAGGCGCCGCAGGCGAGCTTCACCGCCCGGGCGGTGGTGCTCTTCCGCTCGCACCTGGGCGGCGGCGGACCTTCGCGCTATGAGGCACTCGAGCGCGCCGACCTGGGGTCTAGCTCTGCTTCCGCACCGCCTTGACCTTGCGCACCGGCTTGGGGGGCAGCACCTTGAAGGTCCGTAGCTCGGGCAGCTCGGCGACGCGGATCGCGGTGACGCGGATCTGGGTGAAGGTGACGTCGTTCGACGGGATCACCCCGGGCTGGCAGCGCAGGGAGATCGCCCCCGGCTTGGCCAGCGTGCCACGCGGAGCGAACTCGTTGGCCACTGTGGTGACGAGCGTCGCCGTGGCGACGCCGAGGCCGTTGCCCGTGACGAGGTTCGCGCTGGAGAGATCCGAGGCCTGCTCGCCGACGAGCTGGCCGTTGAGCCCGGAGACGCCGACCTTCAGCAGGCAGCCGGCGGCCGACACGCCCAGGGTCTTGGATCCGGCGACGAGCGCCACCGTCTTGGCGATCACGACGTAGCGCCCGGCGGGCACGTTCAACCGCGCCACCTCCACGAAGCCGCCCCCGTCCGGGACGGTGACCTTGATCACCGACTTGGTGAACGCGGGTGGCTGGCCGGGCGGTCCCTCGGGGCCCTGCGCGCCGGCGGGGCCGGTGGCGCCCGCGGGGCCTTGCTGGCTCCAGTTCAGCGCCGTCTCGCGGCTTGTGTCGCACGCCTGGCCGGCTCCGGAGTCGATGACCCTCAGCGTTCCGGCCGTGTTCGCGCGGCAGCCGTGGATCACCCCCATCGGGTCCGGGATGGCGCTGTAGGCCACGCCGCCGAGGGCGACGGTGAGCGCAAGCGCGGACAGAACGAACGCCGCCGTCGGGCGGCGCGGTCGCGGGTTGTTCATGGCTCCTCCTTCCCGCGGTCTGTGCGCCGACGCTACGTCGGAGGGGCGGCGCGTGCAAGGCGTCCGTGGGCAGGTGACCAGCAGCGCCTGCGCACATTCGTGACGAACGCGTGTAGAGCCGTGACACGAACGTGCGTACGGTCGGGTTCCGTCCGACCCGGCCACGACACTGCACTGCCCACGAAGCACCAACCCCAGAGAGGTCCGCAACCGCATGCCCACCGAAGAGGAGAAGGCCCTCAAGGCCCGCGACGCCGCGCTGCAGGGCGCGCTCACGCAGATCGAGCGCCAGTTCGGCAAGGGCACCGTCATGCGCATGGGCGACGAGGGCGCGCAGGTCCGCGTCAATGCGATCCCCACCGGTGCGCTGTCGCTCGACCTCGCGCTGGGCATCGGCGGCGTCCCGCGCGGACGCATCGTGGAGGTCTTCGGCCCGGAGTCCTCGGGCAAGACGACGTTGATCTACCACGTCCTCGCCGAGGCTCAGAAGCTCGGCGGCGTGTGCGCGTTCATCGACGCCGAGCACGCGATGGACCCGCTGTACGCGCGCGAGATCGGCGTGAACATCGACGAGCTGCTCGTCTCCCAGCCCGACTACGGCGAGCAGGGCCTGGAGATCGCCGACATGCTCGTGCGCTCGGGCGCGGTCGACGTGGTGGCCATCGACTCGGTCGCCGCGCTCACGCCGCGCGCCGAGCTCGAGGGCCAGATGGGCGACCAGACCGTCGGGCTGCAGGCGCGGATGATGAGCCAGGCGATGCGCAAGCTGGCCGGCAACCTCAACCGCACGCAGACGCTGTGCATCTTCACCAACCAGATCCGCGAGAAGGTGGGCGTGATGTTCGGGTCGCCGGAGACCCAGCCCGGCGGTCGCGCGCTGAAGTTCTACGCCTCCCAGCGCCTGGACATCCGCCGCATCGAGACGCTCAAGGAGGGCACCGAGGCGGTGGGCAACCGCGTCCGCGTCAAGGTGGTCAAGAACAAGGTCGCCGCGCCCTTCCGCCAGGCCGAGTTCGACATCGAGTTCGGCAAGGGCTTCTCCACGTCGGGCTGCCTGATCGACCTGGGCATCGAGCACAACGTGGTCACCAAGTCGGGCTCGTTCTTCTCCTACGGCGACGAGCGCCTCGGCCAAGGGCGCAACAACGCCAAGGCGTACCTCGACGAGCACGTCGAGGTCGCCAAGGAGATCGAGGCCAAGATCTACGAGGCGCTGGGCATCGACCGCGACCTCGTCCAGCCGATCGACCCCGACGCGATGGTGCCCGGCGAGGTGCCGGTGACCGACGCCGACGCTCCGCCCACTCCGATCGAACAGGCGGCGTGACCGACAGCGAACGCCTGCAGCACGCGCTGGACCTGGCCTTCCGCTACCTCGGCCACCGCGACCGCACGGTCGCCGAGGTGCGCGAGCGCCTGAGCGCCGAGGGGATCGAGCCGGCGGTCGTCGACGATGCGATCGACGAGCTGCGCCACCTGGGCTATCTCGACGACGCGCGCTATGCCCAGCGCTTCGCCGAGGACCGGCGCACGATCGACGCCTGGGGCCCCGAGCGGATCGAGCGCCGCCTCCTCGCGGTCGGGGTGGACCCGGCGCTGATCGCGGCCGCGCTCGGCGAGCGCGGTGCCGGCGAGGAGCTCGAGGCCGCGCTCGCCGTCCTGCGCCGGCGCTTCGAGCGGCCCCCGGCCCACGACCGCGATCGCGACCGCGCGCTCGGACTGCTCGTCCGCAAGGGCTACGAGCTCGAGCTGGCCTACGACGCGGTCCGCGCCTTCGAGCGCGACGCGGCCTGAGCAGCGCCCCGGCGCCCGCCCGGCGCGATGGCCCTTCGCGCCGCCGGATTGCACCGGCCGTCGTGCGGTACTACGATCCATGCAGCGAACGACTGCCCGCGAGGGCGACGAAAGACCAGCAAATCAGCCTATTTCCGTTTCTTGGCAGCTTCAGCTTCGACGCGATCGACATGAGAACCTCACCCGGGCGAGCCCGCCCGTCGACACCCACCACCACCGAACACCGCCAGCGCAACTGAAGCGCGGCCTGCACGGCCGCACGCCACCCCTTCGTCCGTTTCCGCCGCCTCCACGGCCGGCCGTCCGCTCCATGAACCACGGAAGACCGTCTGGGCTGGGCGCCATCCCGGCTCGCGGGGAGAGGACACGGCAATGGAACTCGTCATCGCGGCGGCCGTCCTGGCACTCGGCCTCGTCGCGGCCGCCACGCTGTACGGGCGCGGACGGCTCGCCACGGCCAATGGCGGGCACGCCGACGCGCCGGCCGTCGACGCGGGACGGCGCGAAGCGGCCGCGGCCGCCGCGGCGGCCGACGTGCGCGCCTCCGAGCGGGCCAAGTCGCTCGAGCGCACGCTCGACCGCCGCTCGGCCGAGCTCGACGCGCGCGAACGCGACCTCGAGGCGCATGTCGAGCGCCTCGCGGCGCAGGAGGAGGAGCTCGCGCACCTGCGCGACGAGCACGAGCGCGCGCTCGAGCGCGTCGCCGGGCTGAGCGCGGGTCAGGCCAAGCAGGCGCTGCTCAAGGAGGTCGAGGACCAGGCCCGCCACGACTCGGTCAAGATCCTGCGCGCCGTCGAGGAGGACACCAAGCGCGACGCCGAGCGGCGCGTGCGCTCGATCCTCTCGGTGGCGATGCAGCGCCTGGCGGCCAGCCACGCCGCGGAGACGACCGTCTCCGTCGTGCAGCTGCCCAGCGACGACATGAAGGGCCGCATCATCGGGCGTGAGGGGCGCAACATCCGCGCGCTGGAGAACCTCACCGGCGTCGACTTCATCATCGACGACACCCCCAACGCCGTGGTCCTCAGCGCCTTCGACGGCGTGCGCCGCGAGGTCGCCCGCATGACCCTCGAGAAGCTCCTCCAGGACGGGCGCATCCACCCGGCGCGCATCGAGGAGACCTACTACCAGGCCAAGTCCGAGCTCGAGTCGCACATCGCCGAGCTGGGGGAGAAGGCCGTCTTCGAGGCCAACGTCCAGGGCCTGGATCCCGAGCTGACCAAGCTCCTCGGTCGCCTGCGCTTCCGCACGTCCTACGGTCAGAACGTCCTCGCGCACTCCGTCGAGTGCGCACAGCTGGCGGCGATCATGGCCCACGAGCTCGGTGCCAGCGCGAAGACCGCCCGCCGCGCCGCGCTGCTGCACGACATCGGCAAGGCCGTGTCGCACGAGATCGAGGGCCCGCACGCGCTCGTCGGCGGGGACCTGGCGCGCCGGCACGGCGAGCCCGAGGCCGTCGCGCACGCGATGGAGGCCCATCACAACGAGGTCGAGCCCCAGACCGTCGAGGCCGTGATCGTCCAGTCCGCCGACGCGCTGTCCGGCGCACGCCCGGGAGCGCGCGGCGAGTCGCTCGAGCAATACGTCAAGCGCCTGCGCGACCTCGAGCAGATCGCCACGCGCCACGAGGGCGTGGACAAGGTCTACGCAATGCAGGCCGGGCGCGAGATCCGCGTCATCGTGGCACCCAACGCGATCGACGACGACGCGGCGATCCTCCTCAGCCGGGCGATCGCGCGCGACATCGAGAAGGAGCTCGAGTACCCCGGGCAGATCAAGGTGACCGTCATCCGCGAGTCGCGCGCCGTCGACTACGCCAAGTAGGACCGACCTGGTATCCACCACGGCATGGGACTACTCGACTTCCTGCGCCGCAAGCGCCCCGCGGATCGTGACTTCGCTGGCACCGGCTCCGCCACCACGGACGCATCGGTGACCACCGCGGCCGCCGGCGCCGCGGCCACCGCGCCGGAGGGCAACGTGCCGCCGGCCGACGAACACGGCGGCGGCAGCGATCCCGCCGCCGGCGACACGGGGGCCGCCGGCTACGACAGCGGCGGTGGCTTCGAGGGCGGGGGCGGCGACTCGGGCGGTGGCGGCGACTCCGGCGGTGGCGGGGACTCCGGCGGTGGCGGTGGTGGCGATTAGCGCGCCCGCCGTGAACGAGGCCACGATCAGGGACACCGAGACCGGCAAGGTGGTCCAGGGCGAAGGCTGGTTCATCCTCAACCTCGCCGAGGCGAGCTGGGAGCGCGATCCGGACCTGGGCATCTGGTTGGACCTCGGCGCCGCGGACGCCCGCTTCTCGCAGTTCGGGATCGGGCCGCACCGCCTGATGCCGGGACAGCCGAACGGCCGCTACCACGCCGAGAGCGCCCAGGAGGGCTTCCTCGTCCTGACGGGCGAATGCATCGCGATCGTCGAGGGCGTGGAGCGCCACATGCGCCAGTGGGACTACCTGCACTGCCCGCCGGGGACCCACCACATCACCGTCGGCGCGGGCGACGGCCCCTGCGTGATCCTCATGGTCGGCAAGCGGGGGCCGGACATCACGACCCAGTACACGGTCAACGAGCTCGCGGCCCGCTACGGCGCCTCGCCCCCGCACGACACAGACTCCTCCGAGGAGGCCTACGCGGACCTCGCCCGGACCGCGACGCCCGAGCGCGCCCCGTGGCCACCGCGCGAGTGACGTCGCGCAGCACGACGCCGGTACCCTGAGGCGAACCCATGGCGGCTGCCAAGCGCTTCCACGTCACCACCTTCGGGTGCCAGATGAACGAGCACGACTCCGAGCGCATGAAGGGCATGCTCGAGTCGCTGGGCTACGCCGAGGCGCCGGCCCGCGACGACGCCGACCTCATCCTTTTCAACACGTGCTCGATCCGCGAGGCGGCCGACAGCCGCTTCGTGGCCCACCTGCATCAGGCCAAGGGCGTCAAGCGCGCGCGGCCGGAGGTCGTCATCGGCGTCGGCGGCTGCTGGGCGCAGTCGGTCAAGGAGGACGTCTTTCGCCAGTTCCCGTTCGTCGACGTCGCCTTCGGCCCCGGCCAGGTCCACAAGCTCGCCGAGTTCCTGACCTCCGACTCGCTCAGCGCACAGGGCTACTTCGAGTTCGAGGGCTTCACCGGCCACCTGCCGGCCAAGCGCGCCCGCGAGTTCCAGGCGTGGGTGCAGATCTCGGTCGGCTGCAACTGCCGCTGCTCGTACTGCATCGTGCCCTCGACGCGCGGCAGCGAGGTGTCGCGCCCGTTCGACGAGCTCGTCGAGGAGGTCCGAGCCCAGGTGGCCGACGGCGCGCGCGAGGTCACGCTGCTCGGCCAGAACGTCAACTCCTACGGACGCGACCTGCGTCCGGACCGCCGGTCCTTCGCCGAGCTCCTGCACGCGCTCGACGCCATCGACGGGCTCGACCGCCTGCGCTACACGAGCCCGCACCCCAAGGACATGCGCGAGGACGTGATCCGCGCGCACGCCGAGCTCGGCTCGGTCTGCGAGCACATCCACCTTCCGCTGCAGTCGGGCTCGAGCAGGATCCTCAAGGCGATGCGCCGCACCTACGACCGCGGCCGCTACCTGGACCGCGTCGCGCTCATCCGCGAGCACGTCCCCGACTGCGCGATCACCACCGACATCATCGTCGGCTTCCCGGGCGAGACCGAGGAGGACTTCGCGCAGACGCTCGAGGTGTGCGAGGAGGTCGGCTACGACAGCGCCTTCACCTTCGTCTTCTCGCCGCGGCGCGGTACCGAGGCGGCGCTGCTCACCGAGGGGCTCGTGCCGCACGAGGTCAAGGTGGCCCGGATGGAGCGCCTCGTCGAGGTGGTCCAGCGGCGCGCGCACGAGCGCGCGCAGCGCTTCGTCGGGCGCACGCTCGAGGTGCTCGTCGAAGGCCCGTCGCGCACCGACGCCTCGCGGATCCGCGGGCGCTCGCGGCACGGCAAGACCGTGAACTTCACCGGCCTGGCCGCCCCGGGCGAGCTCGTGGCGGTCGAGGTCCACTCGGCCACCAGCACGACGCTGGCCGGCGAGGAGTCGCTGCTCTCCCGCGCGGTGGCGTAGCGCGGCCGTGGCGCGCGTGGCGGTCGTCGGCGTCGGCGCCATCGGCGCCACCATGGCGGCCGCCGTGCAGTCCGCGGGCGGCCACGAGCTGGTGCTCTGCGCGCGCCGGGCGGTCGAATCGGTGGTCGTCGAGCTGCCGGACGGCTCGGCGGTGGAGGTCGACGCGCCGCTGCTGACCGAGCCGGGCGGCGTCGACGCGCCCGCCGACTGGGTCCTGCTGGCCGTGAAGGCGCATCAGACGCAGGGCGCGGCGGGCTGGCTGTCCGCGCTGTGCGCCGGTCACACGACGGTCGCCGTCCTGCAGAACGGGATCGACCACGTCGAGCGCGTCGGCCCGCTGGTCGGCGCGGCGGACGTGCTGCCCGTGGTCAACTGGTGCCCGGTCGAGCCGGTGGCGCCGGGCCGCGTGCGCCAGCGCGACGCTCTGCGCCTCGCCGTCCCGGGCGGGCCGGCGGGGGAGGGCCTGGCCGCGCTGCTGGGCGACCACGCCGAGGTCACCGTTGGCGAGGCGTTCGCCCTGGAGGCGTGGCGCAAGCTGTGCGCCAACGCCGTCTCGGGCGTGATGGCGCTGGCCGGGCGCCCGGCGGAGATGTTCGCTCTCGACGACGTCCGCGAGGTCGCTCGCGCGCTGGCGCACGAGTGCGCCGCGGTGGCCCGCGCCGAGGGCGTCGAGCTCACCGCGCGCGACGCCGACGAGGTCATCGCCTGGATCGAGGCGCTGCCCACCGACGCCGGCTCCTCGATCCTCACCGACCGCCTCGCGGGCCGCGAACTGGAGTGGGAGGCGCGCAACGGCGTGATCGGCCGGCTCGGCCGCCGCCACGGCATCGCCACCCCGGTGTCCGACACCGTCTCGGCGCTCCTGCACGCGGCGAGCGACGGCGTCCCGTAGCGGTCCGTCCCCCCACTGTGCGAACATACGTTCGTGCGCTGGGACAACCTCACGATCGAAGCCCAGGAGGGCACCGCGCTGCCCGGCTACCGCGAGCCGGCGATCGTGCGCCACTTCGACGCCCCCGAGGCGTTGGACACCCGGTTCTACGAGGTCCGCGCCAAGTCCGCGCTCAACCGCGTCCCCGAGCGCTCGCGGATGCCCTTCCGCTGGACGATCAACCCGTACCGCGGATGCAGCCATGCCTGCGCCTACTGCATGGGCCCCGATACGCCCATCCTGATGGCGGACGGACGGACCCGACTGCTGGCGCACCTGGCACGTTGGAGACCGCATCGTGCGGCACCGAAGCGCGCGGGCGTTATCGCCGCTACGTGACGACGGAGGTGCTCGCGCACTGGTCGACGATCAAGCCGGCGTATCGCGTGACGCTCGAGGACGGCACCGAGCTCGTCGCGAGCGGCGACCACCGGTTCCTGACGGACCGCGGGTGGAAGTTCGTCACGCGGCTCGGGGCAGGGAGCCAACCGGCGGCCGCACCTGACGGTACAACAACGAGCTACTCGGCACGGGCCGCTTCGCCGCGGGCCCGCGATCGGTCCGACGACTACAGGCGCGGCTACCTCTGCGGGCATGATCCGTGGCGACGGGCACCTCGGCTCGTACGCGTACTCGCGGCCGACGGCGTACCGAGCGACGCTCGCACCGGTTCCGCCTCGCGCTCGCCGACGGCGAGGCGCTGAGCGCGCGCGGTCCTAGCGACCTCCATGGCGTGGCGACGCAAGCGCTTCGCGACTCCCGACGGCTTCGCGATCGGCGGCGGCGGCCATCGAGCGGTGCGGGCGATCCGCCCGACCGCGAGCGTCGAGCCAGCATCGAGCGAGCTGATCGCCTGGCCGCTGTCGCCCAGCGACGACTGGCGCAAGGGGTTCCTTGCCGGGATCTTCGACGCCGAGGGCGTCGTGCGGTGCGACGCGCTGCGGATCGCCAACACCGGACCGCTACATCCTCGACTGGGTCGCGGGCATGCCTGCGCGCACTTCGGGTTCCGATCACGTCGAGGAGCCCCGACACGCAGACGGGCGTCGCCAGTGTCCGCATCCGCGGCGGCCTACGCGAGCGCCTGCGCTTCTTCCACCTCACCGACCCGGCGATCACCCGCAAGCGGACTGTCGCAGGGGATGGCCCTGAAGTCCGACGCCAGGACCCACGTGACGAGCATCGAGCCACTCGGGCGCGATGCGTCTCTACGACATCACGACCGGCACCGGGCGACTTCATCGCCAACGGCGTGGTCAGCCACAACTGCTTCGCTCGCCCCACCCACACCTACCTCGATTTCAATGCGGGCCGCGACTTCGAGAAGGAGATCGTGGTCAAGGTCAACGTGCCCGAGGTGCTGCGCGTCGAGCTGGCGCGACCGTCGTGGAAGGGCGAGCACGTCGCGCTGGGGACGAACACCGATCCCTACCAGTGGGTCGAGGGCCGCTACAAGCTGATGCGCGGGATCTGGGAGGCGATGCGCGACGCCGCCAACCCGTGCTCGGTGCTGACGAAGTCGCCGCTGCTGCTGCGCGACCTCGACCTCATGAAGGAGATCGCCGACGTCACGGACATCAGCGCCAACCTCTCGGTGCCGACGATCGACGAGAAGGCGTGGCGGGCCAGCGAGCCGCACACGCCCAATCCCGCGGGCGCGGCTGGAGGCCGTGGCCGAGCTCAACCGAGCGGGCATCCCGACGGGGATCCTGGTGGCGCCGCTCATGCCGGGGATCAACGACGACCCGGCCCAGGTGCAGGAGATCCTGCAGGCCGCCGCGGACGCGGGGGCGACGGGGGTCAGCGGCATCGGGCTGCACCTGCGCGGCGAGGTGCGCGGCATCTTCATGGAGTGGCTGCGGTCCTATCGGCCCGACCTCGTCGAGCGCTACGAGGAGCTGTATGCACGGGGCGCGTACCTGCCGCGGGTAGAGCAGGAGCGGATCGGCGCGCTCGTGCGCCGGACGCGCGCGGCGACGCGGACGCGCTCGCTCGGCGCCTTCCGGCGCGAGCCGGGCCGCGAGTATGAGCCGATGCGCGCTGGGATCGCGGCGGGCGAGCGACCATCGCGGGCACCGGAGGGCGAGCAGACGAAGCTGTTCTGACCGGGCCGCCGAGCAGGCATTGCTCTGTGACGACCGTCACAGGTAGGTCGCGATACCGACCGGGCAGGGTGGTGTTGTCCTTGTACGTAGACGTTCATCACAACCGCACTCACGCACACATGAAGAAGCTCTTCGACACCCAGAGCCACTCCTGGCGCGAGGCCGGACTCGCGCGGCAGCTCAGCGTCCGCGCGGTCAAGCGCGCGCGCATCCAGGCCATCGTCATGGTCCCGGTCCTGGTCGGGATCCTGGTGGTCTACGGCTATCGCGACGACGTGTTCGGACCCGAGTACGAGACGCCGGTGCAGATCGCCACCACCGTCGTGCTCATCGTCCTGGGCTGGCAGATCGCCCGCGACGTCGGGCGCGCGCTCGGGCCGACCCTGTTCCGGCGCCTGGATCCCGGGACCGCGGGCACGGTCGGGTTCCTCATCCGCCTGCTCTTCGTCGGGCTGGCCATCATCGTCGCGCTGCGCGTCGCCGGGCTCGACCCGCGCACGCTGGCCGTCGGTGGTGCCTTCACCGCCGTCATCGTCGGTCTCGCGGCGCAGCAGACGCTGGGCAACCTCATCGCCGGGACCGTGCTGCTGAGCGCGCGTCCCTTCCGGGTGGGAGAGCGCGTGCGGCTGCAGGGCGGCGGCATCGCCGGGCAGATCGAGGGGATCGTCAGCTCGCTGGGGCTGCTCTACACGACCTTCGCGCAGGGCGACGACCAGGTGATGATCCCCAACTCCGTCGTCCTCAACGTGGCCATCGTGCCGCTGCGCGAGCCCGACGGGGTCGACCTGCGCGCGCGCCTGGCGGCCGGCGTCACGCCGCTGGAGGTCCAGCACATGCTCGACGAGGGCATCGACACGCCGATGCGCGACCGCCCGCAGATCGCCCTCGAGGAGATCGACGGCGACGAGGTCGTCGTGCGCATCTCGGCCACGCCGGAGCGGCCCTCGGACGGCCCACGCCTGGCGAGCGAGGTGCTCGAGGCCGTGTCCGGGCAGACGGCCCGCGCGGCCTAGCCGGGCGCGCCTGATCGCCGGCCCTCGACCCCGGCCTCAGGGTCCCTGTCAAGTTCCCTGACAGGGCCTCAGACCTGTGGTAGGACATGCCGCGCAAGCGACATCCCCTCACAGGAGGCAAGCCATGAAGCTCCTCGGTCGCTCCCATCTGGTCGCCTTCGCGGCGGTCACGATCATGGCGGTGGGCGTCGGCGCCGCGCTCGCCAACACGCAGCATCACCAGCCGCCGTCCCACGGCAAGCATCACGGATCGCATGGGGCGTGCTCGCCGGCGCAGGTCCAGCGCAACAAGGCCACGGTGGTCGCCTACTACACGACCGCGTTCAACGACAAGAAGCCCGAGGAGGCGGTGGCCAAGTACGGCGGGCCGGTCTACATCCAGCACAACCCGCAGGCCGCCGACGGCTTCGCGGCCTTCATCGATTTCGTGAAGTTCTTCACGACGCAGAACCCGCAGCTCCACGTCGACATCAAGCGCGTCATCGGTGAGTGCGACATGGTCGTCACCCACAGCCACCTCACGCTGTCGCCATCCGACCGCGGCTCGGCGGTGGCCGACATCTTCCGTCTCAACCGCCAGGGCAAGGTCGTCGAGCACTGGGACGTGATCCAGGCCGTGCCGCCGCAGCCGACGGCGAACGACAACACGATGTTCTGATCGCGGGCCGCGCTCCCGCGGGAGCGTGACCGGGCGAGCGCTGCGTCAGGCCGCTTGGGTCAGCGGCCGGCGCAGCGCGGCGCAGAGCGCGTCGACGACGGCCGGGTCGAACGGCGTGCCGGCAGGCAGGAAACATGAGATGTTCGTGTGCGACCAGCGCACGCATGTGCGCTATGTGTAGCGGTTATCCTCGTCAGCGCGGTGGCTGACGACTTCGACATCGCGATCGCCGGAGGCGGCATCGGCGCCCTCACCGCCGCCGTGCATTCGGCGCGCATGGGCCGCTCGACGCTGGTGCTCGGCGGCCGCGCTCCCGGCGGACTGCTGCTCAGCATCGAGCGGATCGACGGCGTGCCCGGCTTCCCCGAGGGCGTGGCCGGCTACGAGCTGTGCCCGATGCTCCAGGAACAGGCCGCCGACGACGGCGCCGAGGTCCGCATGGCCGAGCTCGAGGGCCTGGAGCCCGACGGCGACGCATGGCGGCTGGCGACGAGCGACGGCGAGGTCCGGGCGCGGGCCGTGATCCTGGCCACCGGCGCGCACCTGAGGACCCTCGGCGTCGAAGGCGAGGAGCGCCTGCGGGGCCGCGGCGTCAGTCATTGCGCGAGCTGCGACGCACCGCTCATGCGCGACCGCACGGTCGGGGTCGTGGGCGGCGGCGACTCGGCGCTGCAGGAGGCGCTCACGCTCGCCGAGGCCGTGGGCGAGGTCATCGTGCTGCATCGCGGCGACGCGCTCTCCGCGCAGGCCGCCTACCGCGAGCCCGCCCTCGCGCACCCGAAGATCGACGTCCGCTACGGCACGGTGGTGCAGGAGATCCTCGGCGAGGACGCCGTCAGCGGCGTGCGCGTGCAAGACGTTGCGTCGGGCGACGTCGCCGAGCTCGAGCTCGGGGGCGTCTTCGTCTACGTCGGGCTGGCGCCCAACAGCGAGTACCTGCGTGACCAGCTCGACCTCGACGAGGACGGGCGGGTGCCGACCGATGGCGCGCTGCAGACCCCGCTCGCGGGCGTGTTCGCGGCCGGGATCGTGCGCCGCGGCTCGCTCGGGCAGGCGGCCATCTCGGCCGGCGAGGGCGCGGCGGCGGCCAAGGCGGCTCATCGCTACCTCGACGAGGATTCGGGGGGCGAACGGCAATCCACGCCGGCGACTGCGGCCGCGCGCGGGAACGGAGGCTCACATGGCTGAGAAGCTCACCGTCCACGACCCCCGCGGATATCCGCCGCAGGTCACGGGCAAGCCCCTGGCACCCCGGCTGCCGAGCCTGGAGGGCCGCAGCCTCTATCTCGTCGACTGCCTGTTCGACAACTCCGAGGCCTTCGTCGACCAGTTGCACGCGTGGTTCTCCGAGCACATGCCGGGCGTGCAGATCAAGCGCATCGCGCCGCGTGAGAGCTGGGTCGACGACCCAGAGATGTGCGCCGCGATCCAGGCCGACGGGGATGCCGCCGTCCTCGCGGTGGGTCTTTGAAGCACCTGTAGCCCGACGGTCGTCGGGCTCGCGACGTCTCTGGAGAGCAACTACGGGGTCCCGACGGTCGCCGTTCACACGCACGTGTTCGCGCGCCTCGCGCGCTCGGTGGCGCGCGCCAACGGCATGCCCACGACGCGCCAGGCCTTCGTCCCGCAGCCGGTCGTCGGGCGATCCGATACGGAGCTGCGCGCCTACATCGACGGCGAGGACGCCGTCAACGGCGGCGCGTTCATGCAGCGCGTCATCGAGGGGCTGACCAGCCCGCTCGACGACGAGGACCTCGCCGGGCTGTCCTTCGACCGCTCGGCGCCGGCGCTGCTGGAGCCCGACACCGAGGAGAACCTCCAGCGCCTGTTCGTGGCGGAGCACTGGACGGACTTCCTGCCCGTCGTGCTGCCCACCGAGGAGCGCGTGGAGGCGATGCTGGCGGGCACCAGCCATGCGCGTGACGAGGTCGTCGGGCGCATGCGGCCCACCGCCTTCCGCGAGTTCTGGGAGTTCACGGTCGAGAAGGTCGCCGTCAACGCGGTGATGGCGGGCGCCCGGCCGGAGTACCTGCCGGTCATCCTGGCGGCGATGGCCAGCGGCATGACGGCGCGCTCGAGCTCGACGACGTCCTTCGCCACCATCGCCATGGTCAACGGGCCGATCCGCAACGAGATCGCCATGAACTCGGGGATCGGCGCCTTCGGCCCCTACAGCCACGCCAACGCGACGATCGGCCGTGCGTACAGCCTGGCCTCGCAGAACCTGCAGGGCGGCTCGGTCCCTGGCGAGACCTACATGGGCTCACAGGGCAACTCCTACGCCTACAGCGCGGCCTTCGCCGAGAACGAGGAGCGCAGCCCGTGGACGCCGTTCCACGTCCAGCACGGCTTCGAGGCCACCGAGAGCACCGTGAGCCTGTTCCTGGGCGGCTGGTACACGCAGTTCGGCACGATCCGCGACGACACCTGGCAGGAGCGCTTCCGCGGCGCTCTGCGCGCCTGCGACCCGTTCATCGGGCCGATCGTCGCGCTCGACCCGATCGCCGCCAACAAGCTCGTGGACTTCGGCTTCGACACGCGCGAGAAGCTCGTCGACTGGCTCGCGGAGAACTCGCTGCTGCCCGCGCGCGAGTACTGGGACAACCAGTGGATGCAGACGCTCGTGCGTCCGTGGGCCGTACTGGGCCAGGAGCCCTACGCGACCCATCTGAAGGCCGAGCCCGACGAGGCGGTCCCGATGTTCCGCCCGCAGGACATCAGCGTCGTCGTGGTCGGCGGCGAGACCGGCGGCACCTACAAGATGCTCGCGGGCTCGCTGCGCGACTCGATCGTCCGCATCGACGACTGGCGCTAGTCGGCCTCGCGCTAGCGCTTGGTCGTCTGCGCGCTGACGTGGTCCTCGGCGATCCGCTGCCCGCCCAGCTTGCGGCTGACCGTCGCCGCGAGGTCGGGGGCCAGGCCGGCCGCCTTCGCACCGGCCCGCAGACTCACCGGAGCGACGTCGATCTCCCCGCGGTTGCGCTGGATCGCGCGCACGACGGCCTCGGCCACGGCTTCGGGCGCCACCGTGCCGACGCCGGGCGGGAGCTTCGTCCCGGTGTCGTGGAACATGCCCGCGTCGCGGACGAAGCCCGGGAAGATGGCGCTGACGCCGACGCCGCTCGGGCGCAGGTCCTCGCGCAGGCTCTGGGCGAGACCGCGCAGGCCGAACTTGGTCGCGCTGTAGACCGAGCTGCGCGGCGTGCCGACCTTGCCCGAGAGCGAGGACATGAAGACGAGGTGGCCGCTGCGGCGCGCGACCATGTGCTGGGCGAGCTCGCGGGCGAGCACCATCGGGGCGCGCAGGTTCACCGCGAGCGCGCGATCGATCTCCTCGACGGTGAACGACGTCAGCTGCCCGGTGCCCGGCAGGCCCGCGTTGGACACGAGCACGTCGACGCCGGCGCATTCGCTCGCCAGGCGCTGCACGGCCTCGGCATCGGTCAGGTCCACCGCCAGCGAGCGCGCTCCGGTCTCGGCGGCGAGCGGCTCGAGGACCTCGGCGCGCCGGCCGGTGAGCACGAGCTCGGCGCCGGCCGCGCGCAGACGGCGCGCGATGGCGTGGCCGAGGCCTCCCGTCGCGCCGGTGAGCAGGACGGTCCGCCCGGCGAGGTTCACGGCGGGAAGACTGCCACAGTGGCGGTGAAGCCGTGCAGGAACGGATCGCCGCCGACGGGGCCGATCTCACCGGCGGCGAAGAACCCGGCTGCGGGCGCTCCCGCGAGCTCCTCGACGAGGGTGATGGCGTCGTGGTCGGGCGTTCCGAACATCGCCTCGCCGCGCCCGTTGCAGGTGAAGACGAGCGCGCCGGCCGGCATGCCGCCGCCCAGCGCCTCGCGCCGCAGGCAGAGCGCCTGGCGCAGGTCGCGATCGGCCGACTCGGCGTCGCGCGCGTGCAGGCGCACCACGGTGCCCTCCTGTACCCGCGCCCCGACGGTCAGCGTGCCCGCCTCGGGGTCGGCGCCGATCACGCCGCGCACGAGGAAGTCGCCCTGCTCGTACTCGGGCCTGCCGCCGCCGATCACGATCCCGAGCAGCAGCCCGCTGGCGACGAGGGCCTGCTGGTGGGGGTCGAGGGCCTCGATCGCCGCGCGCAGCGTCTCGAGCGCCGGGCGCCCGGCGAGCTCGCGAATGACGTGGCCGTCGGCCGCGGTCACGGTCAGCTCGGGGCCGACGGGCGCCGCGCCCTGCGAGACACAGGGCATGACCTCGACGCCCGCGAACGCCAGGCCGACAGCGCCCTCGCCGCAGAGGCGATCGTCGAGGAAGAGGGCTGCCTCGCCGTCGTGGGTGCGCGCGCTGGCGATGCCGCCGAGCACCGGGACACCCGGAGCGCGGCGCGCCAGCTCACCGAGCACGAGGTCCGTCGGGAACGAGTAGGGGTCGGGGAGCAGGACGACGCACGTCGCGTCCTCGAGCTCGGGCAGTCCGCCGACGGCGATCGCGTCGGCGCCCTGGGTGACGTCGAGGTGGAAGGCCTCGGCGCGGCCGTCGCCGAGCGCGGCGGCCCACACCGCGACGGCGGTGCCGCGCTCGATTTCGCGCCCGTCGCCGACCACGCCGCCGGCGCCGCAGCCCACGAGGACCGGCGGCGCGAGCGACTCGTGGACGCCCTCCAGCGTGGCCTCGGGCGCCGCCAGGTGCGCCCCGGAGGCGAAGACGCAGACAACATCGGCGCGCGCGCCCTCGAGCGCGGCGTGCGCCTCCTGACCTGCCTCGATCGCCGCCAGGCGCGGGTCGGCGCCGGTCGACAGCCCACAGCCGATGCGCACCGTCACCCGCCTGACGATACTCCTGCCCCGTGGCCGCTTCCGCGCCTTCCGTGCTGGCGATCTTCGGGCCGACCGGCGTGGGCAAGACGGCGGTGGCCTTCGCCGTCGCCGACCGTCTGCGCGCCCGCGGCGAGCGTCCGGTCGCCGTTTCGGCCGACGCGTTGCAGGTCTATCAGGGCCTCGAGACCCTCACCGGCGTCCCCCCGGCGAGCGAGCGCGCGCGCCTGGAGCACCGGCTGGTCTCGATCCTTCCGGTCGACGCGCGCTTCTCGGTCGGCGAGTACAGCGAGCTGGCCCATGCGGAGATCGACGCACTGCTCGCCCAGCATGCACGGCCGATCGTCGTCGGCGGGACCGGGCTGTACCTGCGCGCGGCGCTCGCGCAGCTCGAGTTGCGCCCCGTCGCGCCCGACGAGGTGCGGTCGCGCTGGCAGGCCGAGCTCGCCCGGCGCGGACCCGAGGCGCTGCACGCCGAGCTCGTGCGCCGCGCTCCATGGACCGCCGACCGCGTCGACCCGCGCGACCGCAGCCGGATCGTGCGCATGCTCGAGCTCGACGAGCTGGGCGAGCTCGAGCCCCCGTCGGGGCCCAACCAGCTGTGGACGTCTGACACGCGTCATCCGACGCGCCTCGTCGGCCTGGTCATGGATCGCGAGGCGCTCTATGGGCGCATCGACGCCCGGGTCGACGCCATGGTGGCGGCAGGCGCCGCGCACGAGGTACGCGCGGCCCACGCGGCGGGGGCCTCGGAGACCGCACGCAAGGCGCTGGGCTTCGACGAGCTGCTGGCCGGCGACGTCGAGGCGATGAAGCGCCGCACCCGCAACTTCGCCCGTCGCCAGCTGACCTGGATGCGCAAGCTCGCGGGCGTCGAGGTGGTCGATGTGACCGGCCGAGAGCCGGGCGAGATCGCCGAGAAGCTCCTGCCCAGCTCGAAATGACGAGAACCGGCGCATTGCGTTCCGGGGCCTGCCATGCTGCCGCCAATGAACGGTCGCGTTCGTCTACTGCTGGCAGCCGTCGTCGCCCTCGCCGCGCTCGTGGCCGCGCCCGCCGCGTCCGCCCGCGACGCGATCGTCACGTCCTTCGACGGCACGCCGATCAGCGCGACCTTCTTCCCGGCCGAGGGCCTCGCGCCGGGCCAGAAGGCGCCGACCATCCTCGAGACGCACGGCTGGGGCGCGACGCGCGACAAGGATCAGAACAGCGCCACGCTGGCGCCGGTCGGGCAGGTCGGCCTCGGGCCGCTGAGGCGCGCCGGATTCAACGTGCTGACGTGGGACTCGCGCGGCTTCGGCGAGTCGGGCGGGACGGTCGAGGTCGACGCTCAGGACTTCGAGGGCCGCGACGTGTCGGCGCTGCTGGACTGGCTGGCGACGCAGCCCGAGCAGCAGCTCGACAGCGCCGGCGATCCGCGCGCGGGCATGACGGGCGCGTCCTACGCCGGCGGGATCGAGCTCGTCGCGGCGGCCATCGATCGGCGCCTCGACGCGATCGCGCCCGACATCGCGTGGCACTCGCTGCTGACCGCGCTCTATCGCGACGATCTCGTCAAGGGCGGCTGGTCGGCGGCGCTGGCGGGCCTGGGCATCCCGACGGCGACGGCGCTCGGGGTGATCAGCCCCGCAGGCGTGCAGACCGGCAGCCTCGATCCACACGTCACGGCCGCGCTTGAGGAGGGCCTGGCCACCGGGCACCTGTCGGCCGAGAACCGAGCGTGGTTCGAGAGCCGCGGCCCGGGCGACGAGCTCGTCTCGCGCATCCGGATCCCGACGCTGCTCGTGCAGGGCACCGCGGACACGCTGTTCACGCCGAGCGAGGCGATCCGCAACTTCGAGCTGCTCAAGGCCGGCGGTGCGCCGGTCCACATGCTGTGGTTCTGTGGCGGCCACGGCGTGTGCCTGACGCAGGGCGACAACAGTCGCGTGGAGACGCGCGTGGTGGCCTGGCTGCGGCGCTGGCTCATGGACGACCACGCCGCCGACGCGGATCCGGCCTTCGAGTGGCTGGCCGACGACGGCCAGTGGCGCAGCGCGCCCGGCTGGCCGATGGCGCCGGGACCGGCGCTGGCCGCCCAGGGCTCGGGCACGCTGACCTTCAGCCCGGCCGACACGGCGTCGTCGGGCCTCGCCGTCGCCGCCACGCCCTCGCCCAACGCCGTCAACGTCGCGATTCCCGCGCCGGCGCAGCACGTCGACGCGGTGGGCGAGCCGAAGCTCGAGCTCGACTACCAGGGGACCGCGACCGACCCGCGCGGGTACGTCTTCGCGCAGATCGTCGACGAGCAGCGCCACATCGTGCTCGGCAACCAGGTCACCCCGCTCGCCGTGACGCTCGACGGGCTGCCGCACACCGTCTCGCGCTCGCTGGAGGGCGTCGCCGCGGCGATCGACCCGGGCGCGCGCTACACGCTGCAGATCGTCGGCGGCTCGAGCGTCTACGGGCCGGTGCGCTCGGCGGGCACCGTCGCGCTGAAGCGGATACGCCTCAGCATGCCGTCGGTGCGCCGGTAGCCTCCATGGGCGATGGCCAAGGTCTTCGACGCGATCGACCCGCGCCTGGCGGCGTGGATCGCCCGCCAGCGCATGTTCTTCGTGGCCACGGCGCCCAGCGGCGACGGCGGGCACGTCAACGTCTCGCCCAAGGGACCGATCGAGACCCTGCGCGTGCTCGACGAGCACACGGTCGCCTACCTCGATCTCGTCGGCAGCGGCGCGGAGACCGTCGCGCACCTGCACGACAACGGGCGCATCGTGGTCATGCTCTGCGCCTTCGAGGGACCCCCGCGCATCGTGCGCCTGCACGGCCGCGGCGAGGTCCTCGAACCCGGCGCCGTCGACTTCCCCGAGGTGACCGCCCTGCCCGAGCAGCACCGCACGGTGATCCGCGTCGGCGTCGAGCGGATCGCCGACTCGTGCGGCTTCGGCGTGCCGCTCATGTCATACGAGGGGGAGCGCCCGCAATCGCTCGCGTGGGCGCAGAGCAAGCTGGCCAAGGGCGGCCCCGGCGCGCTCGACGACTACGTGGCCGAGAAGAACGCGGTGAGCATCGACGGGCTGCCCGCGCTCGGCTGACGGCGATGCGCTTCGAGAAGTGGCAGGCGCTGGCCAACGACTACGTGATCGTCGAGGCGTCCGAGCTCTCCGGGGGAGAGCCGAGCCCCGAGCTCGTGCGCGCGCTGTGCGACCGCCACACGGGCATCGGCGCCGACGGCGTGCTCGTCCTCGCGCCGCCCGACGAGCCCGGCTTCGTGGCGCGCCTGCGGATCTTCAACACCGACGGCTCCGAGGCCGAGCTCAGCGGCAACGGCGCGCGCCAGGCGATCCTCTACCTGCGCCGCACCGGCTGGACCGATGCCCGCCAGTTCTCCATCCAGACCGCGGCCGGCGAGATCCGCCCGACGATCCTCTCCGACACGACCTGCCGGGTGGACATGGGACGCGCCTCCCTGCGCCACGCCGGCGAGGTCAACGGCTTTCGCTTCCAGCACCTCGTCATCGGCAACCCGCAGACCGCGATCCACGTCGCGGACCCCGCCACGCTCGAGGCCCTCGACCTCGCCGCGCTCGGGCCGCCGATCGAGACCGACCCGCAGTTCCCCAACCGCACCAACGTCTCGTGGTTCACCGCCCTGGACGGCGCCGCCATCCGCGCGCGGATCTTCGAGCGCGGGGTCGGCGAGACGGCCTCCAGCGGCACCGGCGCCTGCGGCGCCGCCATCGCCCACGTCCTGCGCGGCGGCGACTCCCCCGTGACCGTCAGGCTCGATGGCGGCGAGCTCGAGGTCGAGGTGGGCGAGGACCTCCACGTCGACCTGACCGGCTGGGCCGTGCCGGTCTTCGCGGGAGAGCTCGATCCGCTTCCGGCCCTAGCGGCGGCCTGAACAGCAGCATCGAGTGGGCGGCAGCGGTGTGGGCTACTCGCGCCGGTGTCCGAACGGTGGGATCACGTCAGTCCGATCGCGGAGGACCTCCCAGGCTCGCGCGGGCGCTGACTCCCTTCCCCGGTGATGCTGTTCAGCCCGCCGCGAACCTCAGACGCTGACCGCGTGCTCGCGCAGCGCTTCGGTCAGTGAGGTCTTGCGGTCGGTCGAGGCGCTGCGCTCGCCGATGATGAGCGCGCACGGGATGCGGTAGGAGCCGGCCGGGAACTTCTTCTTGCGTGTGCCGGGGATGACGATCGCCCGCGGCGGCACCTCGCCGCGCAGCTCGACGGGCTCCTCGCCGCGGACGTCGATGATCGGCGTCGAGGCGGTGAGCACGACGTTGGCGCCGAGCACGGCCTCGCGGCCGACGCGGACGCCCTCGACCACGATGCAGCGCGAGCCGACGAAGGCGCCGTCTTCGACGATGACCGGCGTGGCCTGCAGGGGCTCGAGCACGCCCCCGATGCCGACGCCGCCCGACAGATGCACGTCGGTGCCGATCTGCGCGCACGAGCCGACCGTGGCCCACGTGTCGACCATGGTCCCGGAGCCCACCCAGGCGCCGACGTTGACGTAGGAGGGCATGAGCACGGCGCCGGGGGCGACGTAGGCGCCCTGGCGGACGGTGGCCGGCGGCACGACGCGGACGCCGAGCTCGGCCCAGCCGGTCTTCAGCGGCATCTTGTCGTGGTACTCGTACGGACCGACCTCGATCGTCTCCATGCCGCGGGTGCGGAACGAGAGCAGGATCGCCTTCTTGGCCCATTCGTTGACCTGCCAGCCGGCGTCGCTGGGCGCCGCGACGCGCACGCTGCCGTCGTCGAGCAGCGACAGCGCCTCCTCGACCGTGGCGGCGGCCTCGTCGCCGAGATCGCTCGTCGCGCGGTCGAAGAGCTCCTCGATCTCGGCGGCGAGGGCGGTCAGGTCGGTGGCGGCACTCATGCGCCTGATGCTAGGAGGTCGGCGGCGCGGCGGCACTCCGCCGGCGTCGGGACGAGCGCGATGCGCACGTGGCCCTCGCCGCCGGGCCCGAAGTACGGACCGGGGGCGATGACGATGCCGTGCTCGTCGAGCAGGCGCAGCGCGTAGGCCTCGGCGTCCTCGCCGCCGCCGACGCGCAGCCAGAGGAAGAACGAGCCGTCGCCGCCGGAGCGCTCCAGGCCGGCGGCCAGCAGGGCGGGGAGGAGGGCATCGCGCTTGGCCCGGTAGCGCTCGCGGACCTCGACCACGTGGTCCTCGTCGGCCCACGCCACCGCGGCGGCGCGCTGGATGAAGGTCTGCGGGGCGACGCCGACGTTGGGGCGATAGCGCTTCAGCGCGGCGACGATCGCGGGATCGCCGGCCGCGAACCCCGAGCGATAGCCGGGCATCGAGGAGCGCTTGGAGAGCGTGTTGAAGACGATCACGTTCGCCCGGTCGCTCAGCTGGAGCGCGCTGACCGGCGCCTCGCCCTCGAACCACAGCTCGGAGTAGGCCTCGTCGGCCGCGAGGACGAAGTCGTGGGCGCGCGCCAGCGCGGCCGCCCGCTCGTACAGCTCGAGCGACGCCGTCGCCGCCGTCGGGTTGTTGGGGAAGTTCAGCCACAGCAGCGCGACCCCGTCCCAGTCCGCAGCGTCGAGGTCGGGCTGCCAGCCGCGGGCCGGATCGAGCGGCAGGTCGACCACCTGCGCGCCCGGCGAACAGCGCGCCGCGGGCGGCCACGGGGTAGCCGGGCGTGGTGACCACGACGCGGTCGCCGCGGCCGGCCACGACCTGGGCGAGGTGGAAGATCGCCTCCTTGGAGCCCTGGGTGGGGATCACCTCGGTGTCGGGGTCGAGCGCCGCGCCGAAGCGCCGCTGCGTCCAGTCCGCGACCGCCCCGCGGAGCTCGGGCAGGCCGTCGGCGGCGGGGTAGGTCGAGACCGGCTCGTCGTCGAGCGCCCGGGCCAGCGCGCGCGGGATGAAGGCCGGCGTGACCTCGCGCGGCTCGCCGACGCCGAAGTCGATGACGTCGACCCCGCGCGCCAGCGCGGCGCGCTTGGCCTCGATCAGCCTCAGGAAGGGGTAGCTCGTCATGCCGGCGAGGACCGGGTTCAGGCGCACGCGAAGGCCTCGATCGTCTCGTAGCAGCGCGCCAGCGCCTCGTTGCGCACGTGCTCGTCGCGGGTGTGCGCCTGGGCCGGGTCGCCGGGCCCGAAGTTGACGGCGTCGATGCCGGCCGCGGCGAACTCGGCGACCGGCGTCCATGCCTGCTTGGGCTCCACCGGCAGGTCGCCGGCGGCGATCAGGCGCTGGGCCATCGGGTTGGCGATCGCGACGGGCGCGCTGGGGGCATTGCCGTCGATGGTCAGCGTGCCGTGCGGCTCGCACAGCTCACGCAGCCAGGCCTCGGCCTCGTCGGCGCTGCGATCGGGGGCGTAGCGGTAGTTGACGTGCGCGACGGCCTCGGCGGGGACGACGTTGTCGGCGATCCCGCCGGCGACCCGCGTGACCGAGACGACCTCGGTGAAGCGCAGCCCGTCGAACTCGCGCGCGTCGGGCGGCACCTGCGCCAGCGCGTGGATCCCGGCGGCCGCCTTGTGGATCGCGTTGTCGGCCAGCCACGGGCGCGCCGAGTGCCCCGAGCGCCCGTGGAAGGTCCACGTCGCATTGACGTTGCCCAGGCAGCCGGCATGGATCGCGTTGGCGGTCGGCTCCATCACCACCACGAGGTCGGCGGCGCGCAGCCCCGCCTCGCGCTCGAGCAGCCCGGCGAGCGCGCTCTCGGTGACCGCCAGCTCCTCGCGCCCGAAGAAGACGTAGCCGAGGTCGATCGTCGCGGCCACCCGCGCGCGGGCCAGCTCGACCATGACCGCGAGCGCGCCCTTCATATCGGCGGCGCCCAGGCCGTGGACCGCGTCGGCGTCGCGCCGGCCCGGGCGGTTGCCCTGCGCCGGGACCGTGTCGAAGTGGCCCGCCAGGAGCACGAGCGGGCGCTCGCCGCGCTGCGTCGCGCCGGCCAGCACGCACGTGTCGCCCGCGTCGCGGGCATCGACCCCGCCGTCGCGCAGGACGCCGAGCACGTGCGCCGCCACGGCGGCCTCGTCGCGTGACTCCGACGGGACGTCGACGAGCTCGAGGGTGCGTGCGGCGAGGCGGTCGGCCAGGGACACGCCCCGGCAGGCTACCCAGCTAACGCCGGCGGGGCAGGCCGTCGGCCACGGCATAGAGCCGGGCCGGGTCGGGCGGGCCCGGGGCGGCGCGCTTGTTGGGCGTCGTGTCCGGTGGGCGCATGCGCTGCGGGATGATGTCGCCGTGCTCGAGCGCGGCGGCCTTGAGCCTGCGCGCCGGGACCGCGGGAACCTCGAGCGCGTTGGCCACGGCGACGAGCCGCCGGCGCTTGGAACCCCACGACATGGGCAGTGCGAGCGCGACGATCATGGCGTGCTGGGCGCGGATCCCGTGGGCGTGCAGCTCGACCCGGCCCCACAGCGCGACCGCGCCTCCCACGAGCTCGGCCGTCGCGGCCGAGGCGGTGCGCGGACTCGGCGCGTACCAGGCGTAGAACCCGCACGTGCAGCCGTTCTGCGGCGCGGGCCCGTCGTGGGCCGCCTCGCCGAGGCAGCGCGCGGTCTGCAACCCGCGCCCCCAGCGGTCGTCGGCGTGCAGCGACAACAGCTCGTCGCCGTGCAGGCGCCATTGGCGAAAGCCGATGACGGCGCGGATGAGGTCGGGGGCGCTCGCCTGCATCGCCCCTGCGCGGTCAGCGCGCGGGCTCCGCCGGGCGCGACGGCTCGGACGGCCGATCGGGCTCGCGCTCGGGATGGATCTCGGGCGGCGGCGCAGGGGTCGGCGCCTCGACGGGCTCGACGGTGATCGTCCGCGACGGCCCGTCCAGCGAGCCGCGCAGGCGGCGGGCCGGGCGGGGCTCTGAGCGTGTGAACTTCATGGCGACACCTCGGTTGGATCGACCGCGGGGCAGTGCTTCCCGCGGTCGCCTGACGCAAAGCATCCTCGGGTCGGAGCGCGTTGTCGAATCGGTTCGGACCCACGTATCACGCGAGAGCGGCCGCCCACCGATTCTCAGCCTTTTCTTGCATTCCCTTGATCCAGGCATCAGATCCGGCGCGCAGCATGGTCGTGCGCCCCCGATCGAAAGCCGACCATGTCTCCCGACTCGCTCTTCAATCCACCGCCCCGCGTCGCGCCCGATGAGCACGAGGCCGACACGCACGCCGCACCGCCCACGCGGGCGCCCGGGCCCACACGCCGTGGCCTGGCGCTGCTCCTTGCGCTCACGGCCCTGATCTCGGGCGCCGCGGGCGCCGGCCTGCTTCTCGTCACCGGCGCCGGCGGGTCGACGACCAGCACCACGATCACCCAGGCCGCCCCGACGACGGCGGCCAGCGAGACCACCGGCGCGACGACGCTCAACGCCAGCGCGCTCTACGCCGACACGGCGGCGGGCGTGGTCGACATCACGTCACGCGGCGTCACCGCGTCCGGCGGCGCCGCGTCGCCCTTCGGTGGACCTGGGGGGCAGTCCGGAGGGACCGCCACCGCCACCGGAACCGGCTTCGTCGTCGACGGCAAGGGCAACATCGTCACGGCCGCCCACGTCGTCGATGGCGCGTCGTCGATCACGGTCAAGTTCCAGGACGGCACGACGCGCACGGCCAAGCTGCTGGGCGAGGACAACGCGACCGACGTCGCCGTCCTCTCGGTCGACCCCTCGGGGCTGACGCTGCACCCGCTCACGCTCGGGAGCTCCGCCTCCCTGAACGTCGGCGACCAGCTGGCGGCGATCGGCGACCCGTTCACCTACGAGCGCAGCCTGAGCACGGGCATCGTCTCGGGCCTGGACCGGACGATCAGCGCTCCCAACGGCTTCACCGTCGCGCACGCGATCCAGACCGACGCGGCCGTGAACCCCGGCAACTCCGGCGGCCCGGTGCTCGACGCCGGGGGCAAGGTGGTCGGCATCGTCGACCAGATCGCCACCGGCGGCTCGTCGGACACCAGTACCGGTGTCGGCTTCGCCGTCCCGATCGACCTCGTCAGGTCCGAGCTGCCCCAGCTCGAAGCGGGGCAGGCCGTCAAGCACGCGTACCTCGGCGTGAGCACGTCGTCCGCGGACACCTCGAACCCCGGCGCCCTCGTACAGAGCGTGACGACGGGCGGTCCGGCCGACAAGGCGGGCCTGCGCGCCGGCGACATCGTGACCGCGCTCGGCACTGCGCCGATCAAGGGCACCAACGACCTCGTCGCGACGATCGCCGGGCACCGGCCGGGCGAGCGCGTCACCGCCACCGTCCGGCGCGGCTCGCAGACCATCAAGGTCACGGTGACCCTCGGGACCCAGCCGTCACAGCCGACGACGTCGGGATAGGAGGCGCGCGCCGTAGCCTTCGTCGGCGATGCGCTACTGCGGGATCGACGTGTCGGCCAAGGCCGGCCAGCAGCAGCTCTGCAGCCTGCACCCGCGCCGCGGGGCCGATGGCGCCACCGAGCTGGTGGCGACGTTCTACGAGCCGGGCGACGTGACGGCCGTCGTGCGCACGGTCCTCGGCTTCGGGCGCGAGGCGGTCGTGGCGGTCGATGCGCCCTCGGGGCGGCGCCTGGACCTGCTGGGCGACGGGATGGCCCTGCGCGAGGCGCTCGGGCTGCCCGAGGGCCGCTACGAGCGCTCGCGCGTGTGCGACGCGCTGCTCTTCCGGCGGCGGCTGCCGCTGTACCCGGTGCCCGCCACCGGCCAGGCGCTCGGGGCGTGGGAAGGGTGGATGGAGGTGGGCTTCGAGCTCTTCGAGGCCTTGGACGGCCTCGGGCTCTACCGCCCGGACTCCGGTGCGTTCGAGGCGCCCGTCGACGCCGGGGCGATGCGCTTCGGGCGCCTGTGCGAGACCTATCCCGACGCCGTCTTCTGCTCGCTGCTCGGCCATCGCCCGTCCCCCAAGCGCACGCCGTGGGGCCTTCAGCAGCGCATCGCCGCGCTGCGGATGCGCGGCGTCGTCGACGACGACGGCGGGCTGTGGCACCGCACGCTCGACGAGCTCGACGCCTGCGCCGCCGCCTACGCGGCGCGCGCGCTGGCCGAGGGGGGAGGGTCGTGGGTGGGCGACCCGCGCGAGGGCGTCATCGTGCTGCCCGTGCCGGCGCTGGCTGACCGCTACGACAAGCTGCCCCCGCCGGCGCGCACGCGGCTGGCCTGACGGCAGACCACGCCGGCCGACGCGCACGTCGCCAGCGCGAGCGCCACCTCTTCCTGGCCGACGCCGCGCAGATCGGGGTGATCGAGGTCGACGTCGATGGTGTCGCCGCCCTCCAGGCCGAGGCTGGCCAGGCCGTTGCGGGCCAGCTCGGCCCAAAGGTCGCCGTGGTGGGCGAGCAGCGCGCGGCGCGTGGTGCCCTCGCGGCGCGCGCCGGTCTCCAGCTCGCGCGTCTCCTCGAACGGGTCGACGCGCACCTGCGAATCCGAGCCGATCGCCAGCCGCACCCCGGCATCGCGATAGGCCAGTGCCGGCAGGTTGCCGTCGCCGAGGTTGCCCTCCGTCGTCGGGCAGGTGATGACGATCGTGTCGCTGTCGGCCAGCAGGGCCACGTCGCGCTCGTCGACGTGGATGGCATGGATGACGCTCGTCCGCGGCCCGAGGAAGCCCGTGCGGGAGAGCAGCTCGATCGGGCTGGCGCCGTGCTGGGCGCGGCAGTCGCGGACCTCGCGCGGCTGCTCGGAGGCGTGCACGTGGCGCGGCAGGCGGTGGTCGCTGGCGTAGCCCGCGATCGCCTCGAGCCAGTCGGGGGGCACCGCGCGGACCGAATGCGCGGCCACCGCGACCGAGACGCCGTCGCGCCCGTCGGCCCACTCGCGCAGCGCGTCGACGCGCGCGAGGAAGCTCTCGATGTCCGGATCGTGGAAGCGCGGGTGCCCGCCGCGGTGGTAGGCGGCCGGGATGAGGACGATCGGCAGGCCGACGTCGAGCGCGGCCTGCGCCACGGCGAGCGCGAGCGCGTTGGGCTCGTCGTAGGGGCGGCCGTCGGGCTCGTGGTGGACGTAGTGGAACTCGCCCACCGCCCCGTAGCCCGCGGCCAGCATCTCGCCGTACACCTGCGCCGCGACGCGCTGCATCGACTCGGGGTCGAGGGCCTGGGCGAGGTGCATCATCTGCGTGCGCCACGACCAGAAGTCGTCGGGGTTGCGCTCGCCGAGCCCGCGCAGGTCGCGCTGGAAGGCGTGGGAGTGCGCGTTGGGCATGGCGGCGATCGTCGCCGTCCTCATCGCACGACCTCGAGGATGGCGGTCGCCGCGGCGGCGGCGTCGTCGAGGTCGGCCGCCTCGTCGGGGGAGTGGCTGATGCCCGTGGGGTTGCGCGTGAGGAGCATGGCGGCGGGGAGCTTCTCAGCCAGGATGCCCGCATCGTGGCCGGCGAAGCACGCCACGCCGTCGGCATCGCCGAGCGCGGCGCGCAGCTGGCGGGTCGAAGGTGACGCCGTCCGAGCGCGAGGCGACCGTCAGCTCGGCGCCGGCGGGCAGGTCGTCGAGCCAGGCGCTGAGCGCCGCGGGGTTCTCCGAGCGCGCATCGAGCCACAGGCGGACGTGGGCGGCGATCGTCGTCAGGGCGTTGGGCTCGACGAGGATGCGCGAAGCGGTGACGACCATGTCGTCGGTGGCACGCTGGTGGGCGGCGACGATGAGGATCGCGGCGCGCAGCAGCGCGTCGCTGCGCTCGTGGCGGCGCGTCGTGCCGGCGTGGTCGGCGCGCCCGTGCAGGTCGGCCTGCACGCGCATCCGCGCCGCAAGGGCGCGGACGACGGCGAAGCGCTCGAGGTCGGGCGTCTGATCGACGTGCAGCTCGAGGAAGCCCCGCAGCCGCCCGAGCCACGCGGGCGTCTCGGCGACGCCGGCCGGATCGACCCCGGCGGCCTGCATCGCGTCGGCCAGGCGCACGCCGTCGTCGTCGCGGCGGTCGAGCACGGCGGGGTCGAGGATGCCGGCCAGCGCGCGGCTGCCGAAGGTGGGCGTGTTGAAGCGCGCGCCCTCCTCGTCGGCGAAGGCGATGACCGCCACGGGCGCGTGCTCGGCGACGGCGAAGCCGGCGCACACGCCGAGCGCGCCGTCGTAGCGGCCGCCGGCGCGCACGCTGTCGAGGTGCGAGCCGACGCCCCACCACGGCGCCGGCGCGTCAGGCACCGCCCAGCGGTTGCCGGCGGGGTCGACCTCGACGCGCAGGCCGACCTCGTCCGCGCGCCGGGCGAACCACTCCCCCGCGGCCTCGTCCTCGGGCGTCCAGGCCAGCCGTGTGGTGCCGCGCTCGTCCAGGCCGATGGGCTCGAGATCGGCCAGGCGCCGCGCCAGGTCCGCCGCGGCGATCACGAGGGCATCCTCCACGCGGCGTCCGGGCGCACCCACGCGACCTCGCCCGCGCGGATGACCAGGCACACCGGATTACGTCCGAAGCGGTACGGGAGGTGGGCGACGGGGGTGTCGAGGAGGACGAGGTCGGCGCGCTTGCCGACCTCCAGCGAGCCGAGCTCGCCCGACAGCCCGAGGACCCACGCCGCGTTCAGCGTGCAGGCCAGCAGCGCCTCGCGCACGCTCCAGCCGTAGCGGCGCACCGCGAGCCCGATGATCACCGGCAGCGAGGAGACCGGCGAGGTGCCGGGGTTGAGGTCGGTGGCGAGCACGCAGATCGCGCCCGCGTCGGCGAGCTCGCGCGCCGGTGCGACGCGCTCGGCCCCGAGGAACTCGGCGCCGGGCAGGAGCACGGCGGCGCACTCGGCGGCGGCGAGGGGGGCGATGTCGTCGGGATGCAGGCAGGCGAGGTGGTCGACCGAGCGCGCACCGGCGGCCAGCGCCACCGGGACGGAGCGGTTGGCGTTGAACTGCTCGACGTGGGCGCGCAGCGGCACGCCCTCGCGCGCCGCGATCGCGCCCAGCCGCGTGAGGTGCTCGTTGGCGAAGGCGACCGACTCGACGTAGATGTCGAGCGCGTCGACGTCGCACGACGCGGCCAGCGCGTCGACCTCGTCCATCCACGCGTCGGCGTCGTAGCCCTTCGGAACGGCGTGGGCGAAGAGCCCGGTGACCCGGTCGGCGCCGAGCTCGCGCCCGAGGCGCGCGGCGCGCGCCTCCCCGTCGACCGAGAGCCCGTAGCCGGTCTTCGCCTCATACGCGGTCGTCCCCGTGGTGAGCATCTCGGCCACGAGCGCCCGCGCCTGGGCGAGGACGTCCTCGTCGGAGGCCTGCGCGAGGGCCCGCGCGCTCGAGGCGATTCCCCCGCCGGCGCGCGCGATCTCCTCGTAGGGGACGCCGGTGACCTTCTGCTCGTACTCCTCCGCGCGCCAGCCGGCGAAGGGCAGGTGGGTGTGGCAGTCCACGAGCCCCGGCAGCACCGCGCAGCCGCTGGCGTCGATGCGCACCGCAGCGCCGGAGTCGGCTTCGAGGGCCGCGATCCGCTCGCCGTCGAGGGTTACCGGCACCGGGTCGAGCACGAGCTCGCCGGCGCGGTCGTGGCGCAGGTACGGCAGGCCGGCCGGCGCCCGCAGGACCTCGATCGCGTGCTCGACGCAGATGGTCACGCCGGGTCGAGCATCGGCATCCGCACCCCGCTGCGCTCGGCCGCCTCCACGGCGAGCGGCTCGCCGGCGTCGGCGTGGCGCACGATGCCCATGCCGGGGTCGGCCGTCAGGACGCGACGGATGCGCTCGCCCGCCTCGGGCGTGCCGTCGGCCACGCACACCTGGCCGGCGTGGATCGAGAGCCCCATCCCGACGCCACCGCCCTGGTGGATGGAGACCCATGAGGCGCCGCAGGCGACGTTGACCATCGCGTTGAGCAGCGGCCAATCGGCCACGGCATCCGAGCCGTCGGCCATGGCCTCGGTCTCGCGCTGGGGCGAGGCCACCGAGCCGGCGTCGAGATGGTCGCGCCCGATGACGATCGGCGCGCGCAGCTCGCCGCTGGCCACCATCTCGTTGAAGCGCACGCCGGCGCGATCGCGCTCGCCGTAGCCCAGCCAGCAGATGCGCGACGGCAGCCCCTGGAACTGCACGTGCTCGCGAGCCAGGCCGATCCAGCGCGCGATGTGCTCCTGGTTGCCGAAGAGCTCGAGGATCGCGTCGTCGGTGGCATGGATGTCGGCCGGGTCGCCCGAGAGCGCCACCCAGCGAAACGGGCCCTTGCCCTCGCAGAACAGCGGTCGGATGTAGGCCGGGACGAAGCCGGGGTAGGCGAAGGCGTCCGCGTCGCCGTGCGCGGCGGCGAGCCCGCGCAGCGCGTTGCCGTAGTCGAAGGCCTCCGCGCCGGCCTCCTGCAGGAGCCGGATGGCGGCCACGTGGGCGACCGCGCTCTCGCCGACCCGGCGCAGGTAGTCGTCGGGATCGGAGCCGCGTAGGGCGTCGGCCTGCTCGATGGTCAGCCCGGCGGGAACGTAGCCGTTGAGCGGGTCGTGGGCACTCGTCTGGTCGGTGACGACGTCGATCGCCGCGCCGCGGCGCACGAGCTCGGGCAGCACCTCGGCCGCGTTGCCCAGCAGCCCGATCGACAGCGCCTCGCGGCGCCCGCGCGCGGCGTCCAGGCGGCGCAGCGCGTCGTCGAGATCGGCTGCGCGCTCGTCGAGGTAGCCCGTCTCGATGCGCCGCTCGATGCGCTGCAGGTCGACCTCGACACACAGCGCGCACCCGCCGTTCATGGTCACCGCCAGCGGTTGCGCGCCGCCCATGCCGCCCAGCCCCGCGGTTACCACCAGGCGCCCGGCCAGCGTGCCGCCGAAGCGCTTGCGGGCCACCGCGGCGAACGTCTCGTAGGTGCCCTGGAGGATGCCCTGGGTCCCGATGTAGATCCAGGACCCCGCCGTCATCTGGCCGTACATCATCAGCCCGGCGGCGTCGAGGGCGCGGAAGTGCTCCCACGTCGCCCACTGCGGCACGAGGTTCGAGTTGGCGATCAGCACGCGCGGCGAGTCCGGGTGGGTCTGGAACACGGCCACCGGCTTGCCGGACTGCACGAGCAGCGTCTCGTCGCCAGCGAGGAGCTGGAGCTCGCGCTTGATCGTCCGCAGCGACGCGTGGTCGCGCGCGGCCTTGCCGATCCCGCCGTAGACGACGAGGTCCTGCGGGCGCTCGGCGACGTCGGGATGCAGGTTGTTCTCGAGCATCAGCAGAGCCGCCTCCTGCGCCCAGCCACGGCATCTCACAGCACGACCTCCCCGGTTCGCAAGGTGTCCGCCAACACGGCGAGCTCGCCGCTCAGCACGCGGTCGTCCTCGATGCGCGGCACGAGCGCGCGCACCTTGGCCACCGCGGCCTCCAGCGCCGGCGTGGTGCGCAGCGGGCGATGGAACTCGAGGCCCTGGCACGCGCACACGAGCTCGGTGGCGATGACCTGCGCGCAGTTCTCGACCACCGTGCGCGCCTTGAGCGCCGCGAAGGCCCCCATCGAGTTGAAGTCCTCCTGGCCGGCCGAGGTCGGGATCGAGCCCGCGCCGGCGGGGTGCGCGAGGACCTGGCACTCGTTGACGAGCGCCGCCGCCGCGTACTGCGTGAGCATCAGCCCCGACGACAGCCCCGGCCGCGGCGAGAGGAAGGCCGGCAGCCCGGCGTAGCTGGGGGAGAGGAGGGCGTAGGTGCGCCGCTCGCTGAAGGAGGCGAGCTCGCACAGCGCGAGGGCGAGGTGGTCGAGCGGCAGCGAGAGCGGCTGGCCGTGGAAGTTGCCGCCGGCCACGACGTCGCCGTCGTCGGGGAAGACGAGCGGGTTGTCGGTCACGGCGTGCAGCTCGCGCTCGAGCGCGGACTCGACGTAGGTCAGGGCGTCGTCGATGGCGCCGAGCACCTGCGGCCCGCAGCGCAGCGTGTAGGGGTCCTGCACGCGGCCGCAGTCGGCGTGGCTGGCGACGACCTCGCTGCCCTCCAGCAGCGCGCGCAGCCGCGCGGCGACGCGCTGGGCGCCCGGGTGCGGTCGCACCCCGGCCAGCCGCTCGTCGAACGGGACGGTCGAGCCCTTGAACGCCTCCAACGACAGCGCCAGGGCGACGACCGCGACGTCGAGCAGGCGCCGCGCGTCGCGGACGGCCAGGCCGCCGGCCGCCGCCATCAGGTGCGTGCCGTTGATGAGCGCCAGTCCCTCCTTGGGCTCCAGCGCCACCGGCTCCAGCCCCGCGCGCTGCAGCGCCGCGGCGCCGTCCAGGCGCTCGCCGTCGAGCTCGGCCTCGCCCTCACCGACGAGGACGAGCGCGACGTGGGCCAGCGGGGCGAGGTCGCCCGACGAGCCGACCGAGCCCTTGGCGGGGACCACGGGGACGACGCCGCGCTCGAGCATCGCCAGCAGCAGCTCGACGACCTCCTCGCGGACCCCGGAGTGCCCGCGCCGCAGCGATGCGGCCAGCAGCGCGAGCATCCCGCGCACGACCTCGCCGGGCAGCGCCGCGCCGGCGCCGACGGCGTGTGAGCGCACGAGGTTCAGCTGCAGCGCCGCCGCGTCGCCGGCCCCGATGCGGATGCTCGCCAGGTTCCCGATGCCGGTGCTGACGCCGTACACCGCGCTGCCCGAGGCGAGTGCCGTGTCGACCACCGCTCGCGCGGCGGCGATCCGCGCGCGGTCGTCGGGGTCCAGCGGTGCGGGCGGGCCGCCGCGGGCGACGCGCTCGAGATCCTCCAGCGTGGGCATCCAGCCCGCACGCTACTGCTGGCGAGCGTCTCAGGCGCGCTCGACGACCACGGTGGTGGCCTTGATGACCGCTGTGGCGGAGTCGCCGGGCTTCAGGTCGAGCTGGTCGGCCGCCTCGCGCGTCATGAGCGAGACGATGCGGTGCGGGCCGCACGCCATGTCGACCTGGGCCATCACCTCGTCGCGGCGGATGGCCAGGACGATTCCGGCCAGGCGGTTGCGGGCGCTGCCCCCCGACGCCGCGCGTTCGCGCAGCAGTCGCGCGAGCTCCTCGGAGCTCATGTAGCGCTGCTGGCCGCGCCGTTGGAACGTGACGCGGCCGTCGCGCTCCCAACGACGCAGAGTGTCGATGCTGACACCAAGTGCCGTAGCAGCAGCGCCGATGCGGATCGCCTCGTCCATGGGGATGGTGGACATGCGCAACCGTACCCCCACCGACGGCCCGGGTGGAGAAGATTGAGGACTCAGCTCACGGGGGTGAAACGCAGGGCGTAGGGGAAGTCGCCGAAGCTCACGTCGACGAAGAGGCGCCCGTGCAGGGTGACGGTCCGGCGGCTCGTGCGTCGCGCGGCGTGAAAGAGCGCGACGCTGCCCGGCCCGTCCTGCTCGGCGCGGCGATCGAGGGTGGCCACGAACGCAGTTTGGGCGGTGAAGTCCACGTTCGGGTCCTCGGGCGCGAACTGCTCGAAGCGCACGACGTAGCGCCCGTCGAAGCCGTATGGGCCGTGCGAGGCGGGGGAGAGATCGCCGCGCACGAGGATCTCGCCCGGGCGCTTGGGCGCCTGCAGGAGGGCGACCGTGGTCTTCGCCGGATCGGGTGGCCGCGTGGGCTTCGTCGTGTCGGTGCCGCAGCCGGCGAGGAGCCCGAGGGCAGCGATTGGCGCGAGCCAGCGGAACACGCGGCGATGGTAGTCAAATGTTGACTCCTAGGCATATGGTCGGATATGCATAGGTTCATGGAGCTCAGTCGGAAGGGATTTCTGCTCCTCGGCGCGTCTGGCGCCGCCACCGCTGCCGGCGGCGTGCTCGGCGCCGGCGTGGCCCTCGGCGCACCGCCGCCGGCGACCCCGCAGGGCGACGACCTCGGGTTTCTCGCCTTCGGCGCCGTGGGCGAAGGCGCCGCGCGCGCGTTCTACCGCGAGGCCCTGGCGACGCCCGGGCTCTTCGATGCCGGCGAGCGCCGGCACCTCGAGCAAGCGCGCCGAGCCAAGCGCGATCACCTGATCAAGCTCAACGCGGCGATGGGCGCAGACGCCGTGGGCTCCGACGACTTCGAGTTCGACCTGCCCAAGACGGCGTTCTCCACCCGTGACCGCGCCGTAGCCCTGGGCACCAGCCTGGAGGAGCTGCTCGTCGGCGTCTATCTCAACGGCGCCGGCTTCTCGGCCGACGAGGGCACGCGCCTGCTGCTCGCCCGGCTGCTGACCGTCGACGGCCAGCTTCTGGGCTGGTTGAGGTCGATGGCCGGCAAGCCGATCGCCGCCGGCCTGCCGATTCCGCTCAGCACCGAAGAGGCCGGTGGCGCCCTCGACAAGCTCGTGACCGTTCCCGGCTCGCCAGGAGTTCGATGACCATGCGCCGTAGGACACTCGCCACCATCCTCGCCGTCGCCCTGGCCCTCGCGGTTCCGTCCGGGGCCTCGGCCCTCACCGTCTATGCCGCGACCTCGCTGACCAACGTCTTCCCGGCGATGGACAAGGGTCCGACCTACAGCTTCGGGGGCTCGAACACGCTGCAGCTGCAGATCGAGCGCGGCGCCCCGGCCGACGTCTTCGCGTCGGCCAGCCTCATGGAGGCGCAGACCCTCTTCCGCGAAGGCCTGTGCACGCGCCCGGTGACCTTCGCGATCAACCGGCTCGTCCTGCTGATCCCCAACGACAACCCCGGCAACGTGACCTCGGTCTACTCGCTGCGCTCCGGGGGGCGCAAGCTGTCGATCGGAACCGCCGGGGTGCCGATCGGCGCGTACACGCGCGCGCTCCTGAAGCGCCTGCGCCTGTCGTCGATCCTCAGCTCGAACACCGTCAGCCAGCAGACCAACGTGGGCCAGGTCTCCTCCCAGGTCGCCCTGGGCGCCGCCGACGCCGGGTTCGTCTACTACACCGACGGGCTGGCGGTGAAGGACCGCACGAAGATGATCAGCCTGCCCAAGTGGTCCCAGCCGCCGGTGCGCTACCAGGTCTGCGCGGTACGCCGTGACGGGGCCGACACGAGTGGCGCCCAGGCCTTCATCAAGGAGGTCACGGGCAAGGCCGGACGGGCCGCGCTGAAGGGTTACGGCTTCGGGCTCCCGCCGCGCAAGTAGGTGCCGCGCGGGGCCTTCACCGCGCTGTTGGCGCTGTGCACGGGCATAACGCTCGCGTTTCTCGCCATCCCGATCGTGGCGCTCTTCACCCAGGTGCCGCTCCGTGACGTCCCGAGCCTGCTCGGCCAGCCGGCGGTCCGCGACGCGCTCGCGGTCACCGTGCGCACGAACCTCATCGCCAACGCGCTGATTCTGGGCTTCGGAACTCCGACGGCGTGGTTCATCGCGCGGCGGCGGTTTCCCGGCCGGGCGCTCGTCGTGACGCTGGTCGAGCTGCCGCTCGTGCTGCCCCCGGCCGTCGCCGGCATCGGGCTGCTGGCCGCCGTGGGGACCGGCGGGCTGTTCGGCGCGTGGTTGCGCGACGCGGGCATCGAGCTGCCCTTCACCGAGGCGGCTGTCGTCCTCGCGGTCGCCTTCGTGGCCTCACCCTTCTACATCCGCCAGGCGATCAGCGCCTTCGAGTCGGTCGACTCGACGCTGACCGACGCCGCGCGCACGCTGGGCGCAGGCCCGGGCCGGACGTTCTGGAGGATCGGGCTGCCGCTGGCCGCCGGCGGGCTGCTGGCCGGATGGGTGCTGGCCTTCGCCCGCGGGGTGGGCGAGTTCGGCGCCACGATCATCTTCGCCGGCAACGTACGCGGGCAGACCCAGACGCTGACCCTGACCATCTACGAGCAGCTCGAGTCGAGCCTCGACGTGGCCCTGGCCATCGGCGTGCTGCTCGTCGTCCTCAGCGGCGGGGTGCTGCTCTCGTACAAGATCTTCTCCTCGTGGAGACACTCGAGCTCGACTTCGCCGTCGCCCTTCGCTCGTTCGAGCTCGGCCTCCGCCTGAGCATCGGCGCCGAGACCGTCGCGCTGGTCGGGCCCTCGGGCGCCGGCAAGACGACCGTCCTACGCGCGATCGCGGGCCTGCGCCGCCCCGACCGCGGGCGCATCGCGCTGGGCGAGCGTGCGTGGTTCGACGCCGCCGCGAAGGTCGACCTGCCGCCCGAGCGCCGCTCGGTGGGCCTCGTCTTCCAGGAGTACGCCCTCTTCCCCCACATGACGGTGCGCGCCAACGTCGCCTTCGGCGGCGCGGGCGACGCGGACGTCGGCGCGCTCCTGGAGCGCCTGGGCATCGGCCATCTCGCGGGCGAGCGCCCCGGGGCGCTGTCGGGCGGCGAGCGCCAGCGCGTGGCCGTCGCGCGCGCCCTGGCGCGCGATCCGCAGGTCCTGCTGCTCGACGAGCCGCTGTCGGCGCTCGACGCGCACACGCGCGCGGTCGTGCGCGGCGAGCTTCAGGACGTCCTCGGCGCTCTGGCGCTGCCCACGCTCATCGTCACCCACGACTTCCGCGACGCGGCCGCGCTGGCCGACCGGATCGGGGTGATCGTGGACGGGCGCCTGCGCCAGGAGGGGACCGCGGCGCAGCTCGTCGCCCACCCGGCCGACGCCTTCGTGGCGTCCTTCACCGGCGGCAACCTGCTGCCGGGTCGCGGCGACGGCGGCCTCGAGGTCGCGCTCGACGCGGGCGGCGTCGTGCGCGCGGCCGAGCCGGCGTCCGGCCGCGTCGGCGTCGCCGTCTACCCGTGGGAGGTGGGGGTGGCGCTGCAGGCGCCCGCCGACGGGCTCAACGGCCTGCCCGGCGCCGTCCACGGACTCGCCCCCGAGGGCAGCCGCGTGCGCCTGCGCATCGGCGACGTCGTCGTCGAGCGCCCCGCGGAGGAGGTGGAGCGCCTCGGCCTGGTGCCGGGCACCGCCGCCTGGGCGACCTTCCCGCCCGACGCCGTGCGCATCGTGGCGCTCGACGAGCCCGGCTCTCACTAGGTTGCCGGGGCGGTCGCGCTCGGCCTCTGGGGGGTGCTGCTCGCGGCCACGCACCGCGTCGCACCGCGCTGGGCGCCCTAGACTGGGATGCAGATGGAACGCACCCGCCATGGCCGCACAACGCCTTCGCGCACCGTCACCGCCGCCGAGCAGGAAGGGCGGCCGAAGCAGCGCGCCTTCTGCATCGCGGCGCTGCCCGACGGCGACGACCTGTCAGAGCTGCGCGAGCTGCTGCGCACGGCGGGCGTGGCGGTCGTCGGCCAGGCCGTCCAGCACCGCGACAAGGCGCATCCGAACACGTACCTCGGGCCCGGCAAGGTCGAGGAGGTCAAGGCCGCCGCGAAGGCCGCCGACGCGAACGTGGTCGCGTGCGACGACGAGCTCTCGCCGCGTCAGGAGCGCAACCTGGAGGGCGAGCTCGGCATCCCGGTGATCGACCGCACGGCGATCATCCTCGACATCTTCGCCGACCACGCCAACAGCGCCGAGGGCAAGCTCCAGGTCGAGCTCGCGCAGCTGCAGTACAACCTCGCGCGGATGCGCGGCCTGTGGACGCACCTCGAGCGCCTGGGCGCCTCGGCGTCGGCGCCGGGCATCGGCACCAGGGGCCCCGGCGAGACGCAGATCGAGACCGACCGCCGCCTGGCCCGCGACCGCATCTCCGCGCTGAAGCGCAAGCTGGCCGAGGTCAAGTCCTCGCGCGCGGTGATGCGCGCCGAGCGCGAGCGCGCCCACCTGCCGCAGGTGGCGCTCGTCGGCTACACCAACGCCGGCAAGTCGACCCTGCTCAACGCGCTGACCGGCGCGTCGGTCGGCGTCGCCGACCGCCTGTTCCACACGCTGGATCCGAGCACCCGGGCCGCGCGCCTGAACGGCCGCCCCTACCTGCTCACCGACACCGTCGGCTTCATCCGCAAGCTGCCCCATCAGCTCGTCGACGCCTTCGGCGCGACGCTCGAGGAGACGACGATCGCCGACCTCGTGCTGCACGTCGTCGACGCCTCCGTGCCGGAGGTCGAGATGGACGAGATGCTGCGCGCCGTCGACGTCGTCCTCGAGGAGATCGGCGCCGGCGATCGCCCGCGCCTGCTCGTGCTCAACAAGGCCGACGCCCTGGACGACGAGCGCCGCGAGGAGCTGCGCTTCGCGCACCCCGACGGGATCCTCGTCTCGGCGCTGACCGGCGCCGGGATGGACGACCTCGGCGACCGCGTCGAGAGCGCCTTCGACGAGACGCTGCGGTCGATCGACCTTCTGCTGCCCTTCGACGAGGGCGGCCGGCTGGCCGAGCTCCACGAGCTCGCGGGCGAGCTCGAGCGCACCGACACCGCCGAGGGCGTGCGCGTGCGCGGACGCGTGCCGGTGACGGTCGCCGAGCGCTACGAGCGCTTCGCCGTCTCCAACGGCGCCGGCTAGCGCCGGGCCCCACGGATTTCCGCGGCGGATGAGACGCGGTCAAGGGGAGAGGCGGTGCGCGATCGCGGCCGCCTCGAGCCGGTTGGGCGCGTCGAGCTTGCGCAGGATGTGGGAGACGTGGACGCCGGCCGTCTTGACGCTGATGACGAGCGCCTCCGCGATCTCGCGGTTGGTGTAGCCGCGGGCGACGAGCGTCAGCACCTCGGCCTCGCGCGGGGTCAGGCCGAGGATCTTCTCCAGGTCCTGCTTCGCTGTCCGCCGATCCCGCGTCGGGGGGCGCGAGATCGAGCCGCGCCCGCTCGGCGAGCCGCTCGAGCTCTTGCGGCCAGCGGCTTTGCTCCGATGCCGAGTCGCGACGGCGTGCGCCTCCCGGAGCGGCACGCTCGCCTCGGCGCGGGAGGCGCCGGCGGCGACGAGCGCCTCGGCCTGGCGCCAGCGACAGTAGGCGGCGAGCGGCGGTCGTTCGAGCCGCTCCCAGGTCGCCGCCGCCTCCGACCACGTCTCGGGCCGCGGCTCGCCGCGGGCGCGCGTCGTACTCGGCCTCGGCGAGGGCGCGCCAGCCGTCGGCGTTCGGTGTGATCGCCGAGGCCTCCGCGGCGGCGCGCCGCGCGACGGTGAGCAGCTTCCGCGCGCGGCCGAGCCGGTCGCGGAGCGCGTCGGCGTCCCGGCGGGCGCGTGCGAGCGCGGCCAGCTCCGCCTGCGCGCGCAGTCCCTTGGCGCAGAGCTGCGACGCGGATCTGCGCGGCGTCGCGATGCCGTGCTCGCGCCAGGCCCGTCCTGGATGGCCGCGTCGGCGTCCGTCCAGCGGCGCTCCCACAGGGCGAGCTCTGCGAGGTAGGCGTCGTAGAGGCCGAGCACGCGGTCCTCGCGCAGGGTCGCGCTCGCGGCCTCGAGGTGCGCTCGCGCGGCGTCGAACTCGCCGCGGCCGATCTCGACGTCGGCGCGGAGGATGAGGAGCCAGTGCGGGAAGCTCGAGGTGATGCCGCGCAGCGCGGCGGCGCTGAGCGCTGTCGGCCTCGTCCCAGTCGCCGATCGCGAGCAGCGCCTCGATCCGGTTCGCGACGAGCAGGGTGCTGTCGATCCCGTAGCGGCGCATCGCCTCGAGCCCCGACCTGCGCCAGTCGCGCCGACTCTCGGGGCCGTCCGAGCATCGTCAGCGCGTCGGTGAAATTGACGTACGCTCGTTCCAGGCCGATGCGATCGCCGATCTCCTCGGCGAGCTGCAGGGCCTGGCGAAAACTGCGCGAGACCCTCCTCGCCGCGGCCGAGGTAGGCGAGGTCGCCGCCGAGCACGGTGAGCGCCCGGACCTCTGCCTCGCGTGCGCCGATGCCGCCGAGCGAGCGCGAGCGCCTGCTCGGCGATCGGCAACGACTCGGCATGGCGCCAGTGCACCATCAACCCGCCGGCGAGTGACCCCAGCGCATACGCGCGCTCCGGCGAGGGCGGCTCCGCCGGCACGAGCTCGACCGCGCGCTCGAACGCGGCGAGCAGACCGTCTCTTGCTCGCCGATCGTCGTGGAGGTACTCGCCGAGGCGCGACGTGCAGCAGCGCCGCACGGTGCGGGTCCTGCGCGCCGACGAGCTCGATCGCTCGCCGGGCGAGCTCGACCGCGCGCGGCGCGGCACCCGACGTGGCCGGCGAGCTCGGCTGCCCAGGCGCAGAGCTCGGCGAGGTCGAGCCCGGCGAGCTCGGCCGCGTCCGGCACGGCGGGCCACAGCGCGAGCGCCCGCTCGAGGTGCGCGTGAGCCTCCGCCAGGCCGAAGACGGCCTCGGCCTGGCGCGCCGCGTCGACCGACGCGGCGAGCGCCTCCGCGCTGCGGCCCGCCGCCGCCCAGTGCGGCGCGAGCTCCGCCGGCGACGCGGCTCCGCTGCGCGCGAGCTCCTCGGCGAGGCGCGCGTGCAGCTCCTCGCGCTCGCCGGGCAGGATCGTCGCGTAGATCGCCTCCGCCAGGAGCGCGTGACGGAAGCGGAAGCTGCCGCGTCGCCTGCTCGGCGACGAGGACGCCGTGCTCGACGGCCCGGCGCAGCGACTCGCGCACGTCGCGCTCCGGGAGCGCCGCCGCAGCGCGCAGCAGCGGGTAGCCGACGTCGCGTCCGGCGGCCGCGGCCAGGCGCAGGAGGCTCTGCGTCGCAGGGTCGAGCCGGTCGATGCGCTGCAGCAGCAGGTCGCGCAGGCCGCGCGGAAGCTCGCCGGTCCGGTCGGCGGCCGCGAGGAGCTCCTCGGCGAAGAACGGGTTGCCCTCGGAGCGGGCGACGATCGTGTCCGTCAGGGCGGCCGGCACCGGGGCGTCGGCGCGGGCCGCGAGCAGCGCCGCCAAGTCGTCGCGCTCGAGCGGGCCGAGCTCGAGCAGGGTCGCCGCGCCCGAGCGCCGGACGCCGTCGGCGAGCCGACGCATCCGCTCGGCCGAGGTCGGGTCGTCGGCGCGATAGGTCGCGAGCAGGAGAACCCGCCGGTCGTGGAGGTTGTGGGCGAGGAAGACGACCAGGTCGAGCGTCGACGTGTCCGCCCAGTGCAGATCCTCGAGCACGAGCAGCACCGGTGCGGCGGCGGCGCGCTCGGTGAGCAGCGCGAGCGTCTCCTCGAAGACCCGCAGCTGCGAGCCCGCGGGCGGCCCGTCGACCTGCCGAAGGTCTCCGAGCGGCCGCAGCGCCTCGACGAACGGCTGGTAGGGCAGCTCCGTGCCGACGAGATCGATCGAGCGCCCGAGCAGGACCTCGAAGCCCTCGGCACGGGCACGCCTGCGCGAGCTCGGACGCGAGCCGGGTCTTGCCGATGCCCGCCTCCCCGGCGACGAGGACGGTCAGCCCCGCACCCAGCCGTGCGTCGCGTCGAGCGCACGCTCGAGCTCCGCGAGCTCGCGTGCACGTCCGACGAAGGTGGCGCGAGCCTCCATCGCGGCCAGTATCGCGCCGTCACTCGCGGGGAAGGCGTCCGTACGCACCGCGGCACGAGATACGGATGCGCGCGGCCAAAGATAAGGCTCCTCGCCCGATGCGCTCGCGGCTCCTCCGCGGCCACGATCACAGCGACTTCGACGAACCACGAGGAGGCCAGCAGATGACGACGGTCGCACAACGCGCAGCAGACGCCGGCACGGCGGATGAAGGTCCACACGGTCGAGGGCGGCGGCGGCCTGCGCCTGCACGTGCGCGAGTGGGGCAAGCCGGACGGTCCGCCGATCCTGTTCATCCACGGCTGGTCGCAGAACCACCTCTGCTGGGCCAAGCAGTACGAGAGCGCGCTCGCCGACGAGTTCCGGCTGGTGGCCTACGACCTCCGCGGCCACGGCATGTCCGAGGCGCCGCTCGAGCCCGAGCACTACACCGACGGCGCGCTCTGGGCCGACGACGTGGCGGCGATCATCGACCAGCTGGGTCTCGACCGGCCGGTGCTCGTCGGCTGGTCCTACGGCGCCTTCGTCATCTGCGACTACGTGCGCGCGCACGGCCAGGATCGGATCGCCGCGATCGACTTCGTCGAGGGCGCTGTCAAGCTCGGCGAGGCCGCGTTCGGCACGCTGATCGGCCCCGGCTTCCTCGACCACTTCGCCGACGCCACCGCGGACGACCTGCCGACCAACATCCGGGCCATGCGCTCCTTCGTCCGGGCGTGCCTCGCGAAGCCGCTCTCGGACGACGACCTCGAGACGGCGGTGTGCTGGAACGTCGTCGTGCCGGCAACGATCCGCGCCAATCTCGCGGCCCGCGAGATCGACTTCGACGACGTGCTGCGCTCCGCTGCGAGGTGCCGCTGCTCGTCACGCACGGCCGGGCGGACTCGGTCGTGCTGCCGGCGATGGCCGAGCACGTCCTCGCCACCTGCCCCACCGCCGAGGCCTCATGGTACGACGGCGTCGGTCACGTGCCGCACCTGGAGGAGCCCGAGCGCTTCAACCGCGAGCTGGCCGAGCTGACCCACCGCGTCCGCGCCGATCGGGCGCCGAAGGCGCAGTCATGACCATGCGCGACGAAGCGAGATCCGGGCCGCCGACGCTGCGACGGGCCCTCGTCCTGACGGCGGCCCTGGCCGCGTGTGCGGCGCCGACTGCCATCGGCCGCGTCGCCGACGCGCCCGTGCGCGGCGGCGTCGTGAGCGCCCCATCGGCCGCCAGACACGCGCCGGACCCGGGCGTCCCGCCGCGCGTGGACGGGATCGGTGTGCAGCCGGGCAGACCGACCGGTGTGGTCGCCGTGACGATCACCGGGCCGTCGCCCCGCCACGGGTTCGACTGGTCGTCGGTCGGGATCGCGGGCGCCGCAATGATCCTCGCGCTCTTGGGGCTCGCGAGCCGGTCTGCGCTCGCAGCCGCTCGCGCGCCGTCGAGGCGGGCATGATCACCGCCTCGAAGCGGGCTGCAGGGCGCCTAAGCGACGCCGGGCGACAGCTACCGCTGGTCGCCGGAGCCCGACAGCACGCCGCGCTGCTGGCGCGAGAGCAGCTTGTCGAGGTTCGCCTGGGCGATCTCCTCGAGGTCCAGGCCGGCCTCGGTGGCCACCTGGGCCACGTACCAGAGGACGTCACCGAGCTCGGCGGCCAGCGCGCCCCGGCGCTCGTCGCTGAGGACGCCGCCGTCGTCGCGCAGCAGCTTCTTGACCTTCTCGGCCACCTCGCCCGCCTCCCCGGCCAGCCCGAGGGTGGGGTAGACGAGGTTCTCGCCGGCGTCCGGATAGGTCGCCGTGCGCCGCGAGAGCGTCTGGTAGTCGGAGAGCAGCATGGCGCTCGACGCTACCACGCGCCTCCGTCGGCTCCCGGGTAGGTACGGCTGCCCGTACCTGCGAAGGCCTGATGGCCGCCCGGCCACCGAAACGCGTTCAAATTACATTCACACCGGTGGCACTCTCGACGCCCAGACTCGTGCTGCTCGTGTTCGGCGTTCTGCTGGTCGTGTGCGGCTTCTCGGTCGGCGTCAGCGAGGCCTTCAAGCACGAGCGCACGACCACGACGACCATCGATCGCCATATCGAGCGCGTCGTCGTACGGGCCGGGACGGGGAAGGTCCATCTGGAGGGCACCGAGTCACGGCGCGTCATGGTCCGCGAGCAGCTGCAGTGGCTGTGGCGCGAGCCGACCGTGCACACGAGCGTGCACGGCGCGACGCTGACCGTGAGCGGCTCGTGCCCGGACACGGGCCCGGTCAACCGCTGCAAGGCCGACATCGACCTCGCGATCCCCTTCGACGCCGACGTCGTCGTGCAGGGCGACAGCGGCGACATCTCGGCCGAGCGCCTGGCCGGCCATCTCAAGCTCACCACCGACAGCGGCGATGTCACCGCGCGCGACCTCAACGCGATCTCCGTCGCCGCCACCACGAACGCCGGCGACGTCGACGTGGCCTTCACCACCCAGCCGGTGTCGGTCAGCGCCAACAGCAACTCCGGCGACGTGCTCGTCACCGTGCCCGGCGGCGGCGAGTACCGCGTCGACGCGACCACGGCCGCGGGCGACGTGACCGTCGAGGGCATCCTGCGCAACGACCGTGCGCTGCGCTCCATCTCCGCCACCGCCGACGCGGGCGACGTCACCGTGCGCGGCCGCCAGCCTTCCTAGGGGGCCTGAAGTCTCCGCGGGGCACGGCCGCCCCGCGGAGACGTCGGAGCTCTACGACGGGATGAGCTTGAACTGCTTGAGGTAGGCCTGCGCGGCCTGCTCGGGCGTGTCCTTGTCCAGGTCGACGCGGGCGTTGAGCTCCTGCATGACGTCGGCGGTGAGGTTCTTGTTCACCGCCGCGACCGTCGCCGCCAGGTCGGGCCCGGCCGCGTCGGCCATCGACTGCTTCATCAGGAAGGTCGAGTTGTAGGGCGGGAACATGCCCTTGTCGTCCTCCAGCAGGACCTCGTCGTTGCGCTTGATCTGCGGGTCGGTCGTGAAGACGATCGACACGTCGGCCTGCCCACTGGTCAGCACCTCGTGGCGCTGGTCGACGTCGACGGGCACGAACTTCTTGAACTTCAGGCCATAGACCTGCTCGAGGCCGAGCAGGCAGTCCAGGCGCGTGCGGCATTCCGGCGAGCCGTAGAGCGTGAGCTGGCCGGCCTTGGACTTGAGGTCGGAGATCTTCGTCACCCCGAGCTCGTCGGCCTTCTTCTTGAGCAGGCCGACCTCGTTGGACGAGGTGAACGGGGTGGGCGGGAAGGCCTCGATGCCCTGCTTCGCCAGGCCCGCCTTGACCTGCTCGTAGGCCTCGTTCTCGTCGGTCGGGATGTCCTTGGCCGGCACCTTCAGGAACGAGAGCAGCGCGGTGCCGGTGTACTCCGGGTAGCCGGAGATCTGGTCGGTCTTGACGGCCTTCAGCGCCGTCTTCTCGTCGCCGAGGTTGAGCGCCTTCTTGACCGTGTAGCCGGCCGCCTCGAAGGCCTGGGCGTAGATCTCACCGAGCACCTTCTGCTCGGTGAAGTTCTTGGAGCCCACCGTGAGGGTGGTCTTCCCGTTGGCATCGTTGCGCTTGATCGCGGCCGACTGCGCAGCCGTGGTGGCCGGCGTCGACGAGCTTGCGGCGCCACCGTCGTCGTTGTTGTCGCTGCCGCATGCGGCGACGCCCAGTGCGAGGGCGAGCACGGCTGCGAGCGCGGGAATGAAGCGTCGCCTGCTCATGATGTGGGTGCGATCCTCCTCTTGGAGATGGAGAGCAACCGGCGCCTTGATGCCGCCTGCTCGCTGAGCCTGAGCCCCTCGGGGGTGAGCTTGCGCTGCACCGCGGACAGGCCGACCTCGGCCGCGATGGCGAGCGCTGCGACGATGATGGCCGCTCCCAATCGGCCGGCGTCGCCATAGCTCGAGGGGTAGATGATGGGGTCGCCAAGCGTCACGACGCCGGCCGCGGGGCCGAGCGTGGCGGTGGCGAGGACGTTGACGGTCGAGTTCTTGATCCCGCCGAAGACGAGCGGCAGGGCCAGCGGCAGCTCGACCTGGCGCAGGATCTGCGCGCCGGTCAGGCCCATCCCGCGGGCCGCGTCCACCGCCTCGGGGTCCACCGCGCGCACGCCGGTGTAGGCGTTGAGCAGGATCGGCGGGATGGCGAGCAGGACGAGCGCGAGCGTGATGTTGAAGAAGCCGGCGCCCAGTGCGGCGAAGAACAGGAAGACGACGCCGAGCGACGGGACGGCGCGTCCCGCGTTGGTCACGCTGATGACGAGGAACGAGCCGCGCCGACTGTGTCCGAGCCACGTCCCGATGGGCAGCGCGATCGCCGTGGCGATCGCGACGGAGGTCACCGTGACGAGCAGGTGCTCGCGCAGCAGCGGCAGCAGCTGGGTGCCGCCGACCTGGGCGCCGCCGGGACCCTCGCTCTTGGTGACGATGAACTGCAGCGCGTCGCCGAGACCGCCGAGGAAGGCCAGGGTCATGCCGTCCTCACGCGCGTCCAGGGCGTGAGCAGCCGCTGGGCGAGCAGCAGGATGGCATCGAGGCCGACCGCCATCAGCACGCACAGCCCGCCGCCGACCGCGATGTTCGAGATGAACTCCTTCTGGGAGGCCATCTGGTCGCCGAGCCCGCCGGCGCCCGCGAAGGTGGCCAGCGCCGCGAGCCCGACGGTGGTGGTCGCGGCGACGCGCAGGCCGGCCATGATCACCGGCAGCGCCAGGGGCAACTCCACGTGCCACAGCAGCTGGCGGTCGGTCAGGCCCATCCCGCGCCCGGCATCGCGCGCCTCCTCGGGCACGCCGTCGAGTCCGTCGACGATGTTGCGAAAGAGGATGAGCAGCGTGTAGGCGGTCAGCGCGATGAGCGCCGTCGTGTTGCCGCGCCCGGTGATCGGCAACAGCAGGAAGAAGAAGGCGAGGCTCGGGATCGTGTAGAGGATCCCCGTCACCTGGGTGATCGGGCCGACGAGCCGGCGCTGGCGATGTGCGGCCAGCGCGAGGGCGAAAGCGATCGCGAAGCCCAGGCCGACGGACACCACGACGAGGAACAGGTGCTGCCAGAACGGCGACACGTAGCGGTCGAGGTGGTGGACGATCCAGTTGGGGCAGAAGCCATTGTTGGCCACGCAGCTGTCGACCTTCGAGCGGTCGCGGAAGAAGCCGCCGCCGGCCTGGGCGAGGACGAGTGAGCCGCTCATGCCGGCCCTCGCTCCGGGCTCTCGCGCTCCAGCAGCTCGTGGATGAGCTCGACGTCGAGCAGCCCCTGGACGCGACCCTCGGCGTCGATCACCAGCCCGACCGCCAGCGGGCTGAGCAGCAGCTCGCTCAGCACGTCGCGCACCGTCTCGTCGCTGCCCACGGTGCGGACCGGATAGCGGGTGCCCGCGCGCTCCCACGCGACCGGTCGGCCCGCCTCGTCGCGGATGAGCGTCAACGGCAGGCCGTTGTCGACCGCCCGCAGGTCCAGATCGCCCACGCGCGTCAGCGCCAGGCGCTTCAGCGCGCGGTCCGCGCCGACGAAGTCCTCGACGAAGTCGTCGGCGGGGGCCATCAGCAGCTCCGCCGGCGTGGCGTACTGGGCCAGCACCCCACCCTGCTTGAGCACCGCGACGCGGTCGCCGAGCTTGATCGCCTCGTTGATGTCGTGGGTGACGAAGACGATCGTCTTGCGGATCTGCTGCTGCAGGCGCAGCAGCTCGTTCTGCAGCCGCTCGCGGTTGATCGGGTCGATGGCCCCGAAGGGCTCGTCCATGAGCATCAGCGGCGGGTCGGCGGCCAGGGCGCGGGCGACGCCGACGCGCTGGCGCTGGCCGCCGGAGAGCTGTGCGGGGTAGCGGTCGCGCGTGTCGGCGGGATCGAGCCCGATGAGCTCGATGAGCTCGTCGACGCGCGCACGGATGCGCTCGCGCGGCCAACCGAGCACCCGCGGCACGGTGGCGATGTTCTCGCCGATCGTCTGGTGGGGGAAGAGGCCGATCTGCTGGATCGCGTAGCCGATCTCGCGGCGCAGGTCGGCGGGGCGTCGCGTGCGGACCGACACGCCGTCGAGCAGGATGTCGCCGCTGGTCATCTCGATCATGCGGTTGACCAGGCGCATGGCCGTCGTCTTGCCGCAGCCCGAGGGCCCGACGAGGACGCAGATGTCGCCGGCGGGGACCTCGAAGGTCAGATCCTGGATCGCCGGCGCCCCGGACCCCTCGTAGGTCTTGGAGACGTTTCGGAACTCGAGGGTGGCCGCCTGGGCGTGCGACGACTGCCCCTCGGGTTGGGCGGTGTTGGCTGCGCTCACGGAGGAAGTTCCTCGGGGGAGGAAGTCCTCGATGGTAGCGAGGGGTCCCCACCGGCGACCTTACTCTACTGATCTAGTGGGAAATGGCCGTGTCGTCAGCGCCGGCGGCGCAGCCGGACGGTCGTGACGCGCGTCAGCGCTTCACCCGTCTTCGGCTGGAAGGTCATCGTGAGCGCCACGCGAAGCGCTCCGCGGCGCCGCAGCTTTCTCGCCGCTCGGTTCAGGCGCAGCGGCACGCGGACGGCGCCGGCCGCTGACACGGCCCTGCGCGCCGAGGCGAGCGCCGGCCGGGTGCGCGCCGCGGCGGCCACGACGCGCGTGCCGATCGTCGCGCTGACGGTCACGCGGCCGGGCTGGGGCACGTAGACGAGCAGCGAGGCGCCGTCCTTCGCCCGGTCGCTGACGACGTCGGCCAGCTCGGTGACGTGGCGCTGGATCGTGACGGTGATCCGGCACTCCAGGTGCGCGTCCTGCTCGACGCCGCTGCCGGTCGTCCGGTCGCCGCCCGGCTTGGGGGCGTGCCCCAGGCCCGCGCAGCGGTAGCGCTCGCGGTGGTCCAGACTCGTGTCGACGACCCCGCGCGCTGCCTGGGCGTGACACGCATGGCGGCGGTTGTAGTCGCCGCGGCGCGGGTCGAAGCGCACCTCGAGCTTCGGGTTGACGGGCGTCGAGAGGGGCGGTGCGAAGCAGTAGACCTTGTCGCGATAGGCGAACCGGCCAGGCGCGTACTCGTCGTAGCGCTGCAGGTGGACGTCGTAGTTGAACAGGTAGGACTCGTCGTGCTCGTCGACCGCGAGGTCGAGCAGGCAGGCCGCCGCGCGCGGGCAGACGAGCTCCGGGAAGTCGCACGGGCCCCAGTCGCGCGTGCCGCGGTCGTGATAGCCGCCGACCGGCTCGAGCGCGCAGACGTGGCGATGGACCTCCGCGCGCGGCTGCGTGACGCGGAACGTGAACCCGGGCGGCGTCGGGTCGACGGCGCCGGTGGCGCTCACCGCGCGCACCTCGAAGCGGTGCTCGGCGAGGGCGAGCCTCGCCGTCGTGTACGGCGATGTGCACGGCCTGAAGCTGCCGCCGTCGACGCGGCAGCCGAACGTGACGCCGCGGGAGGGGTCGATCTGGCCGGGCACGCGGCCCCGGAAGCGAAACTGGACGACCTGGTCGGGCGTCAGCGCCGGCGGGCGCGCGATGATCGTCGTGACGGGCGCCGGCGGCCCGGACGCCATGAGGAGCGACACGGCCGACGGGTCGTCGGCGGCTCCGGCCGAGCCGCCCGCGCCCGCCGGCGGGCTCGCCGACCCGGTCGCCAGCTTCGTCACGAACGCGTCGAGCCCGCCGCCGCTCGTGCCCTGCAGCGCGTTCGCGGTCGGGAAGTCGGCGCCGGTCCGGCCCGTGACGTACGCGTCGCCGGCGCCGTCGACGGCGGCGCCGTCGGCCTGGTCTTCGCCGTTGCCGCCGAGATACGTCGAGCTCAGGAGCGTCGTCCCGGCGCCGTTCAGCTGCGTGACGAAGGCGTCGAGCGCGCCGCCCTTGGCCGCCTGCGCGGGGCTCGCCGTCGGGAAGTCGGTCGACAGCGTGCGCCCGGCGACAACGGTGCGACCCGCGTGGTCGACGGCGACGCCGCCGGCGGCATCGACGCTGGCGCCGCCCAGGTAGGTCGACGCCGCCAGCGCGGTGCCCGCGGTGGTCAGGCGCGCGACGAACGCGTCGCTCGGGCCGCTGAGGCCGCCCTGCGGTGCCCCCGCCGTGGTCGGGAACGCGGGCGACTGGGTGGAGCCGACGACCACGGGCGCGCCGGCCGGCGTGAGTGCGATCGCCGCCGCCACGTCGTAACCCGCGCCGCCGAGGTAGGTGGAGTACACGGACGCGCCTGTCGGGTCGAGCTTGGTGACGAACGCGTCGAAGCTGCCGCCGTTCGCCGGCTGCAGCGCGTTCGTCGTCGTGGGGAAGTCCGTCGACCCGGCGCCGCCGGTGAGGTACGCGTTGCCGTCGGCGCCGACGCCGGCGCCCACGTCGTTGGCGCTGCCGCCGAGGTACGTCGAGTACACGAGCGCGCCGGTCGTGTCGACCTTCGCCGCGATGGCATCGCTGCCGCCGCCGTTCGTCGCCTGGACCGGGTTGGCGGTGTGGAAGTTCGTCGAGTCGGTGGTGCCGACGAGGTAGGCGTTCCCCGCCGGGTCGACGGCGGCGCCGGTGGCCTCGTCGGAGTCGCTGCCCCCGAGATAGGTGCTCCAGACGAGGGTGCCGGCGGCGGGGGAGAGCTTCACCAGGAACGCGTCCTTGGAGCCCGCGTTGGTGCTCTGCGCGGGCGCCTGCGCCGGGAAGTCCGCCGAGGTCGTCCACCCGCCGACGACCACGCCGTCGCCGCCGGCCGCGATCCCGTTGCCCTGGTCCAGGCCGCCGCCGCCGAGGTACGTGCTCCAGGCGCGTGCGCGGCCGTCGGGGGAGAGCTTGGCGACGAAGGCGTCGGATCCGCCCCGCAGCGTCCCCGTGCCCGCGAGGCCCGTCGACTGCGTCTGCCCCGTCACGTACGCGCTGCCGGCGCCGTCGACGGCGATCGCGGTGCCCTGGTCGGTCCCGCTGCCGCCGAGGTAGGTCGAGTAGGCGAGCACCGGGTCGATCACGAGGGCGCGGCGGCGGTCGTAGCGCCCGACGCGGACGCCGATCGTGCCGTCGGCGTGGCGTACGTAGCGGCTGGCGACGGCAACCCGGCGACCGCGCCGCCATTGGTACGCCGTCGGGGCGGGCTGGCGCAGTGGGCCGACCCGCAACGAGCCGTCGCGCGCGATCCGCACGCGCCCGCCGGCGAAGGCGAGCCGCGCGGCGCGCGGATCGGCGCCCGCGGCGACGCGCAGGTCGTACTCGGGTCGCGTGGTCGCGCCGTACAGCGCCACGTCGATCCCGGGCCAGACGCGGCGGTAGACGACCTCGCGATAGGTCGGCACGCCCGTGCGCCAGCGCCGCTGGTCACGGCCGAGGAGGTAATTGGCGACGCCCGGCAGTCGTCCGCCGGCGGCCGGCGAGCGCCGCTTTGCGCCCGCGAAGTCGATGCGCATGCGGCGCCCGCCGAGCGCGAGCTCGAACCCCGCGTCGGTCGCCGCGAGCTCGTAGCCGGCGCCCAGGGCGGCGTAGCGCACGCGCGGCGCGAACTGGCCGTCGTTGGCCGCGAAGCTCATGGGCAGACCGTGGTCGGCGCGGTGCGCCGCGCGCTCATCGACCCGCGCCGCGCAGCCCGTCGCGGCGAGCGCGAGGAGCGCCGCCGCGGCAGCGAGCGCCGCCCTCATCGCCCGTCGCCTGCGCGCAGCTTCTGCTTGCGGGCGTACGTGCGCAGCTCGGCGAGCGTCATCGCCCGCGAGAGGCCGAAGTCGTGCGCCAGCGGGTCGGTGCTCACCTCGATGCCCCACACGACGCTGCCCTTGCGTACCCAGATCCGCCCGCCCGTCTCCTCGGCGCCCGGATCGCCCGTGACCGCCACGTATTGCGCGTCGCCGTAGCTGGGCAGGCGCGGGTTGCTGTGCTGGACGGTGTCCACGAAGTCCTTCGCGTCCGCCACGGCGCGCGCGAAGACGCCACGGGCCTTGGCCACGCTGCCGGGCGTGACGACGAGGACGTGCACGTCCTCGCGCTTCTGGCCCCGCGGGATGCGGAAGGTGGCCGCATAGGCCGGCCCGTGTCCGCCGCCCGGCAGCGGCGCCGACGGCCTCGCCTGCTCGAAGGCGAGCCGGGCGTTGGCCGGGAAGTCCGACTGGCGCAGGGCGAGGCCCTTCGGGTCGGTGGCGGCGGCAGCGGACGCGACGCCCGCGGTCACGACGAGGGCGCCGATGAGAGCGACGAGGCGGATCACGAGCAGAAGTCCTTGCATTCGCGGTTGGGTGGGATGCACGCGCATGGCGCCGTGGGATCGCTGCCGTAGCAGCACTTGCCACCGACCTGCAGGCACGGGGCGCAGAGGTCCGTGCCCGGCGGCTGGAGCTGCGGCGGGGTGGGCGAGCCGGGAGGGTTGCCGTCCTGGCACGCGCCACCGGCCTGGCAGGCGACCTTGTCGCTGACCGAGCCGGCGACCGCGACGCGAGTAGCACGCGCTCTGGGCGAAGAGGACGAGCGGCGCGCGGCGGCTTGGGGGCCGTCGCCGCGCGTGCCGCTCGCGTCTCGGGCTGCTCCCCGAGAAGCACGCCACCTGCGACTGACCGAAGCTGTGCCGGACGCCGGCGTGGCACGCATCGCACGTGTCGGCGGCGGACGGTCGCCCAGTGGACGGTGCGGCCGTCGCGCGCTGGGCGAGCGCTGCGAGGGGCCCCGCGGCCAGGAGCGCGACGGCGGCGCGCTCGAGGCCGGCGCGGCGCGTCATCCGCGACCCCTCGGCGGCGCTCACCGCGAGGCGGTCGAACCAGTGCGTCACGGCGCCAGCCCCCGCCACACCTGCTCGACCGTCGCGCTGCCGTGCTGCATGCGGCGGGCGGCACGGTCGATGCGGGCGGCCCGCTCGTGGTCGATCGCGGCGGCGAGGGCCACGCGCAGCCCGAGCAGCCCCCTGTCGTAGCGGTGCAGTGCGTCGAGGAGGACGTCGGCCTCGTGGATGCGCGGCTGCACGCCGGCGATCTCGGCGCGCAGCGCGTGGGTGCGGTCGTGCATGCGGCCGAGCGCCTGCTTGCCGCGCTCGGAGAGCGACACCGAGCTCGGGTCGGCCAGCAGCCTGGAGAACTCGGCGCGGTACGTCGCGAAGGCCCGGGCCAGGTCCTCGTCGGTGCGCTCGAGGATCCTCCGCAGCTCCCGGCGTGCGCTGCTCATGCGGACACCTCCGCGTGCAGGCGCCGCTCGAGCTCGTCCAGGCGCTGCCACAGGCGCCCGTTCTGGCGCAGCAGCTGCCAGGACACCGCGCCGTGGACAAGCGTCAGCACGAGCGCTGCGAGGCATGCGGCCAGCGCCGCCGCCGGCCAGCCCGACAGCGTCGCGATCCAGTCCGTGGCGCTCGTCGGCGCGGCGGTCAACGCGCGGGCCAGGACGAACGCGGCCACGGCGATCAGGGCGCCGTTGCGCGCCAGCGTGCGCCGGCTGACCATGGCGGAGTACAGCCGTCCGAAGCAGCCGCAGTCCACCTGGCGACCGCGCGCGATGGCGCCCGCGATCGCGGCGCTGAAGGCGGCGAGCAGGACGACGGCGGCCAGCGCACCGGCGGCGACCGTGCGCGAGGCGATCAGCGCTCCGGCGGTCGCCAGCTCGGCGACCGGGCACGAGGACCGCGAGCGCGGCGACCAGTCGCTCGGGCACCTGGAAGCCGCGCAGCGTGCGCCGCGCGTCGTCGCGGTCGGCGAGCTTGGCGGCGCCGGCGATGGCGAACAGCGCCGCCAGCGCGAGCCGGGCGATGAGCGTGACGGTCGCCATCACGCGAGCTCCCGCGCGCTGACGACGTGCAGCGCGTGAAGCTCGCGCAGCGTCGGTCGCGACTCGAGCGCCGGGGCGGGCCGGTCGTCCTGGAAACGCCGCCACGCCTCGCGGCTCTCCCAGATCTCGATCGTCCGAACGCCATCGTCGGTGGGTCCGGCGAGGTGGAGGATCAGGCCCTGCGGAACCGGATCGGCGATCGCGGCGTCCACCGCCTCGTACTGCTCCCAGCTGGCCGGGATGTCCTCGACGAATGCATACGCCATGGCGGCGATGCTCACGCGGGGCGGTTTAGTGCTGGTATAGGAGCAGGGCCATGGAGTACCGGATCCTCGGTCCGCTCGAGCTCGTCGACGACGGACGCCCGGTGGTGCTCAGCGCGCGCAAGCAGCGCGCGCTGCTCGTGCGCCTGCTGCTGCGCAGCAACGAGGTCGTCTCGGCCGATGCGCTGATCGACGCGGTCTGGGGCGAGCAGCCGCCGTCGTCGGCCGCCAAGCTCGTACAGGTCTACGTCTCCCAGCTGCGCCGGACGCTCGGCGACGCGGCGATCGAGACCGTCCCGCCGGGCTACGTGATGCGCGTCGCGCCCGAGCAGCTCGACGCCGCCCGCTTCGAGCGGCTGCTCGCCGGCGGGCGCGAGGCGATGACGGCGGCGAACCCGGCACTGGCGGCGGCGCTCCTGCGGCGCGCGCTCGGCCTGTGGCGCGGACGGCCGCTCGAGGACGCCGACCACGCGGACTTCGCGGCGGTCGAGATCGGTCGCTTGGCCGAGCTGCGCCTCGCCTGTCTCGAAGAGCGCCTGGACGCCGACCTCGCCCTGGGACGCCACGGGGAGGTCCTCGCGGAGCTCGCGTCGCTGGTCGCCGAGCATCCGCTGCGCGACCGCCTGCGCGCGCAGCTCATGCTCGCGCTGTATCGCTGCGGGCGGCAGGCCGACGCCCTGGACGCCTACCAGGATGCCGCTCGCGTCCTGCGCGACGAGCTCGGCCTCGAGCCCGGCGCGCAGCTGCGCGACCTCGAGCACGCGATCCTCAACCACGCCCCGTGGCTCGATGCTCCCGCGCCGCCGGCGCCGTCCGCCAGCGCGATCCCCGTGCCGAGCTCGGCCCTCGTGGGTCGTCGCGGTGAGCTGCGCCAGCTCACCGCCCTGGTGACGCGCGAGGACGTTCGCATCGTCACCGTCAGCGGCGCGGGCGGGAGCGGCAAGACGCGGGTCGCGCTGGAGCTGGCGCGCGTCGCCGGCCCGCAGTTCGCCAACGGCGCGGCCTTCGTCGAGCTGGCGGCCGTGCGCGACCCCGAGCTCGTCATCGGCACCATCGCACAGGCCGTCGGCGCGCCCGAGACGCCCCAGGAGCCGCCCGCGGGGTCGCTCGCGCGCTGGCTGGCCGACCGCGAGCTGCTGCTCGTCGTCGACAACTTCGAGCACGTCGTCGCCGCCGCGCCCGAGCTGGCGCGGCTCGCGGCGCGGGCGCCGCGCCTGACGGTGCTCGTCACGAGCCGCCGGGTGCTGCACGTCTCCGGCGAGTACGTCTTCGCGCTGGCTCCGCTTCCCGAGGACGACGCGGTGGCGCTCTTCGCTGAGCGCGCGGCGGCGCGCGACCCGGCGGCGGCGATCGAGCCGGGCGACGAGCACGCCGTCCGCGCGATCTGCCGGCGCGTCGACTGCCTGCCGCTGGCGATCGAGTTGGCGGCGGCGCGGACTGCGACGCTGACCCCGCGCCTGCTGCTCGACCGCCTCGCCGATCGGGTCACGGCCCTCGGCGCCGGGCCCCGCGACGCTCCCGCGCGTCAGCAGACCCTCGCCGACACGCTCGCGTGGAGCACGGACCTGCTGAGCGACGACGAGCGGCGGACCCTTGCGCGCCTGTCCGTCTTCGCCGGCGGCGGCTCGCTCGACGCCGCGGAAGCCGTCTGCGACGCCACACTGGAGAGCATCGAGACGCTCGTCGACCTGAGCCTCCTCCAGCGGGCGGTGTCGTCGGGCCTCGTGCGCCTGACGATGCTCGAGACGGTGCGCGAGCACGCGGCGGGCCTGCTCGACCGCACGGCCGACGCCCCGGCCGTGGTGGGCGCCCACGCCGCCTACTACGCCGACCTCGTCGAGCGCACCGAGCTCAAGGGAGCGCTGCGCGCCCGAGGCCTCGCCCTCGTCGACGCAGAGCTCGACAACCTGCGTGCGGCGTTCGACCGCGCGCAGGCCGCCGGCGACGACCACACGGCGCTGCGCATCGCGACAGGGCTCTACCAGTACTGGTACACACGCGGGCACTTCCGCGAGGGGCGCGATCGCATCCGCGGGCCGCTGGACCGGTGCGCGGGCGACGCGCGGCTGCAGGCCCTGGCCCTGCGGGCGCTCGCCGGGTTGACCTGGCTGCTCGGCGATCTCGACGGCGCGCAGGAGTTGGCGCGACGCGGGATCGAGCGTGGGACGGGCGCCGGCGCGCTCGAGCCCGTCATGGGCTGCCACACCGTCCTGGGCCTCGTGGTCCGCGACCGCGGCGACCTGGCCGCTGCGGCGGCGCACATCGAACGCAGCGCTGCGCTCGCGCAGGAGCTGGGCCTCGAGCAGGACGTCATCATCGCGAACACGAACCTCGCCGATCTCGCGCTCGCGGCGGGCGACCTCGAGGATGCGCGCCGCCGGTTCGAGCGGACGCTGGCCTACAACCACGAGCACGGCCTCGCCGACGACGACTCCTACGCGCTGCTCGGGCTGGGCGCCGTGGCCCGCCGCAGCGGACGCCTCGACGAGGCCGCCGAGCACCTCTCACGGGCCCTGGAGCTGTGCGAGCGCGCGGGTTTCAGCCATAACGCCGCGCTGGCCCTCGTGGGGCTCGCGGCCGTCGCCGCCGATCGCATGGAGCACGCCGAGGCGGCGCTGCTGCTCGGGCGCGCGGCGGAGCTCGTCGTCGTCACCGGGGGCGAGCTCACGGGCCCGGACGCGGAGCTCTACGACGCGACGAAGGCCGCCGCGCTGGCCGGGCTCGGGGCCGAGCGCACGGCCGAGCTGCTGGAGGCCGGGGCCCGGCGCGACGGCCGTCGCTAGAGCCCTGCCACCCGCCGCGCGTCGGCGTGCGCCGCGCGTTCGAGCCCGTCCTCGAGCGGGGTCAGCGGCTCGTCGAGGCGCGAGCGCCGTGGCGATGAGCCAGTCGGCGAACCACGCGTTCTTGGGCAGCAGCGGGCCGTGGAGGTAGGTCCCGATGACGTGGTCGCGGATCACGCCCTCGAAGCCCGAGGCGCCGGTGTTGCCGTGGCCCTTGAGCACGCGGCCGAGAGGCTGCGCACCGGCGCCCAGGTGCGTGCGCCCGCCGTGGTTCTCGAAGCCGGCGAGCACGCGCGGGCCGTCGAGGCCGGGAAGGCGCACCTCGATCGCGACGTTGCCGATGAGCCGCGGCCCGGGCTCGCGCACCGTGTGCAGATCGACGAGCCCGACCCCGGGGATGCGCTCGTCGCCGAGCTGGTAGTGGTGGCCGAGGAGCTGGTAGCCGCCGCACACGGCGAGGACGACGCGGCCGGCGTCGGCCGCGTCGTGCAGCGCGTCGCGCTTGGTGTCGACCATGTCCTGGGCGCACAGCGCCTGGTCGCGGTCCTGCGCGCCGCCGATGTAGAAGAGGTCATGCGCGGCGGGGTCGATCCCCTCGCCGAGCCCCGCGGCGACGACCTCGAAGCCGATCGCGCGCCACGCGCAGCGGCGCTCGAGCAGCAGCAGGTTGCCGCGGTCGGCGTAGATGTTCATGAGGTCGGGATACAGCGCGCAGACGCGCAGCGTGCGCTCAGCCACGGAGCATCACCACCGTCGAGCCCACGTACTCGAGCGTCTGGGGGATCCGCCGCGGCGGCTGCGGCGCGCAGGCCGACGGCGACCGCCTCGTCGGCGAGCTCGTCGGGCTCGACGCGATCGAGCTCGATCGACGTCGTCGCTGACGTCGTGCGGGTGCCGTCGATCGCGCACGATCTCACGGACGCGATCGATCGCCGCGCGGTCGCCGAGGTCGCGGACGGCCTGACCGGTCGGCTCGCATAGACGACGCCGTCGACCTCGCGGAGGTCCGGCGGACCGGGGGCTGGTCGTGCTCCTCGTCGAAGGATTCGAGCGCGTCGGCCAGCGCGACCGCGAGCAGCCCGCCGGCGGTCAGGTGCTCGCGTGCGCGGGCGAGGAAGCGCGCGCGGCCGTCGGCGCCGCCGAGGAGCTGCAGCGTCTGCATCGGCACCACGATGATCGGGAAGCGGCGATCGATGGCGAAGTCGCGCGCGTCGGCCGCGACGGTGGTGATCGCGAGGCCCGCGGCGCGCTCGCGGAGGGCCTCGAGGAGCTCCGCGCTGCGGTCGAGCGCGACGACCTCGTGGCCGCGGCGGGCGAGGTCGAGCGCGACGCGCCCGGTGCCCGCACCGACGTCGAGCACGGGGGAGCCCTCGTGCCCGGCCAGCTCGCGCCACAGCGGCAGGTCGAGGTCGTAGCCGCCGCACTCGATGTCGTGCCAGAGGACCTCGGTCATGCGAACGAGCCGCGGGCGGCACCGCGCGCGACGAGCAGGTCGCGCAGGGCCAGCATCGCGGTGTAGGTGGGCAGGGCGAAGAGCCGGCCATCGCCGCCGCCCAGGGCGCGATCCAGGCCGGCGCCCAGATCGGGCTCGACGGCGATCCGGTCGGTGGGGACGCCGGCGTACTTCAGGCGCAGCGCCATCTCGGCGGCGCGGGTGCCGCTGCACGTCGCGCGCCGCACGCGGGGGGCCAGGACCTCGAAGTCGGCGTCCCACACCCAGCTCACGTCGCGCCCGTCGGCGATGTTGTCGTTGAGCACGGCGAAGAGGTCGTGCTCGCCGTCCTCGAGCACGAGCGTGCGCAGGACCTCATTGGCGCCCGCCGGGTTCTTGACCAGCAGGATCGACAGCTCGCGCCCGCCGACGCGCAGCGTCTCGGCGCGCCCGAAGGCGGGCGAGACGGCGTGCAGGCCGGCGTCGACCTGATCCAGGGTGGCGCCGAGGGCGAGCGCCAGCGCCGCGGCGCCGAGGGCGTTGTAGACGTTGTAGAGCCCGGGCAGGGGCAGGGCGATCGCGCGCTCGCCCGCCGGCGTGCGCAGCGTGAAGCGCGCGCCGCGCACCCCCTCCAGGACGATGTCGTGCGCGCTGACCTGCGGGTCGGGGCGCGTGGCGCCGCACGCGTCGCAGTGATAGCGCCCGAGGTGGCCGAGGTAGACGGCGTCGTAGCGGTAGGGAGCGCCGCAGCGCCGGCAGTGCGTGGCGTCGGCGGCGTGCTGCATCGCGGGCAGGGCCATCGCGTCGTCCTGCACTCCGAAGTAGGTGGCGCCGACCGCGCGGCCGAGGTCGGCGACGGTGGGGTCGTCGGCGTTGAGGACGAGCGCGGCGGAGGTGCGCGCCGCCACGTCCGCCCAGCGATCGGCGATCGAGTCGAGCTCGCCGTAGCGGTCGAGCTGGTCGCGGAACAGGTTGGCCAGCAGCAGCGCGCGCGGCTGCAGCTCGTCGACGACCTGCCCGAGCCAGAACTCGTCGACCTCGAACAGGCCGGTGTCGCCGCCGCGCGGGCCGTCCATGAGCGCGGTGGCCACGCCGCCGGCCATGTTCGCCCCGGCGCGGTTGTGGACCAGATGCGCGCCGGCGCGCTCGAGGATGCCGGCCACCATCGCCGCGGTCGTCGTCTTGCCGTTGGTGGCCGAGATGACGGCGCTGCCGCGCTGCAGGCGGGCACCCAGGCGCGCGATGGCGTGGGGCTCCAGGCGCATGAGCAGCTTGCCCGGCAGCGACGTGCCCCCGCGGCCGGTCCTGCGCGACAGCGCGCCGGCGGCGCGCGCGGCCGCGACCTTGACGTCGAGGGCCGTCATGCGGGCATGAGGACCTGCAGCGCGCCCGGGAGGGCGCGGAAGGTCATCGGCAGCTCGCCGACCGGGTCGCCGTCGGCGTAGACGGTGAACGGGCGGTCGGCGTCGACGCGCACCTCGGCCCCGCGCAGCACGTGCACGCTGGGCTCGTGGACGTGCTCGCCCTTGAACACCTTGGGCAGCACGCTGCGCAGGAAGCGCACCTTGCTCGTGCGTTCGAGCCTGACGACGTCGAGGGCCCCGTCGTCGAGCTCGGCGTCGGGGGCGACGAACATGCCGCCGCCGTAGGCCTTGGAGTTGGCCATCGCGATGCCCCAGCCGGAGAAGCCGACCCGCTCGCCATCGACCTCGAGGGTGAACTCCGCCGGCTTCCAGGCCGCCACCGCGCGCAGGGCGCCGTAGAGGTACACGAGCTGGCCGAGCTGCGACGGCGCCTCGTTGGCGATCCGGTTGGCCTCCGAGTCGAACCCCAGCGACGCGATCCCGATGTAGGGGTGGTCGCCCGCCAGCCCGAGGTCGACCGCGCGCGCCGTGCCGCCGGCGATCACGTCGCATGCGGCCTCGGCGTCGAGCGGGATGCCCGCCACCCGTGCGAAGTCGTTGCCACGGCCGCCGGGCAGGATGCCCACGACCGCGCCCGGGACGTCGCGCAGCGCACCGGCGACCGCGCCCAGCATCCCGTCGCCGCTGAGCGTGACCACCACGCGCCCGCGTTGCGCCGCGCCGACGGCGAGCTCGCGGGCGTGGCCCAGGTCGCGCGTCGCGTCGACCTCGACGCCGAGCCCGAGGGCGAGCAGGCGCGCCTCGACGGCCGGGAGGGCCTTGGCGGCGCGGCCGCCGCCCGCGGAGGGATTGACGATCAGCGCGATGTCGCGTGCCACGTGGCCGCTCATCTTGACCACCCCGACTCCCTGATGAAGGTCTCGACCTCGTCGGGCTTGTCGGTGATCACGTAGGCGTCGACCATCGCGCCCTCGGTGTTGATCGTGATCGACAGGCCGCTGGAGACGCGGCGGACCTTCGAGATCGCGGCCACCGGCCGCCCGGCGCCCATCCGCGGCGTCACCCGGCCGGTGGCCACCCGGTGCACGGCGTCGTGCGCGGCGAGGCGATCGAGCAGGCGGCGGTAGCCCTTCTTGGAGGAGTGCTTGTGGTGGGTGCGCTTCCTCACGGGGCGAGCAGCAGCTCGGCCAGCGTGGCGGCGACGAAGGCGGGGGCGGGGTCGGCGTCGCGGGCCATCTCCGCGGTGCTCGCCCCGGTGAGCACGAGGGCCCCGTCGAGCCCGGCGGCTCGCGCACCGGCCATGTCGGCGTCGAGGCGATCGCCGACCACGAGCGCGCGGGCCGGGCCCAGGCGGTCCAGGGCCGTGAGGAAGAGCTGGGGCTCGGGCTTGCCCACCGAGCGCGCCTGCATGCCGGTGGCGGCCTCGACGGCGGCGACCACGGAGCCCGTCGCCGGCCACGGCCCGTCGGGCATCGGGAAGGTCGCGTCGCGGCTCGTGCACCAGATCTCGGCGCCGTTCAGCGCGGCCTGGACCGCGCCCCTGAGCTCGGCGAAGTCGAAGCGCTCGTGGCCGCTGACCACGACGACGTCCACGCGGTCGGCATGGTCGGAGCCGTTGAGGATCCGCAGCCCGGCGTCGGACACGTGGCGGTGGACGGCCACCGAGCCGATCACGAAGGCCGTGCCGCGCCCGGACTCGGCGAGCACGTGCTGCAGGGCGCCGCCCGCGGTGACGACCTCCTCGCGCGCGGCCTGGAAGCCCAGCCGCCACAGCTTGCGCACGACGTCCTCCTCGCCGTGACGCGCGTCGTTGGTCACGAACGCGAGCCGCCGCCCGGCCGCGCGCAGCGCGCCGACGGCCTTGGCCGCATCCGGCGTGGGCTCGTCGCCCACCCAAACGCAGCCGTCGAGGTCCAGGAGGAAGGTGTCGTAGGGCGCGAGGCCAGGCGCGACGGGCACAGGAGTGCGCCCATTATCCTCGCCGCCGTGCGATCGACCGTCCTCGCCCTGTGCGCGGCGCTGCTGCTGGCCGGCTGCGGCAGCGACGACTCTGCATCCACCGCGTCCACGCCCGCGGCCGCCCGCGCCACGTGCCAGAAGGTCGCGGCGCCCGCGCCCAAGGGCGAGCAGCACCTGAGCAAGCCAAAGGCAACGCTGGCGGCGGGCAAGCGCTACGACGTCGACCTGAAGACCAACTGCGGGACGATCACCATCCGCCTCGCGACGGGCCGCGCGCCGAGGACGGCCGCCTCGTTCGCCGATCTCGTCAAGCGCGGCTTCTACGACGGGCTGACCTTCCATCGCATCGTCCACGACTTCGTCATCCAGGGCGGCGATCCGCTCGGCACCGGGATGGGGGGCCCGGGCTTCACGGTGGTCGAGACGCCGCCGGACGACCTCGCCTACACCACCGGCGTCGTCGCGATGGCCAAGACCGAGGCCGATCCGCGCGGCGCGTCGGGAAGCCAGTTCTTCATCGTCACCGGCGACGACGCGAAGCTGCCGCCCGACTACGCGCTGGCCGGCGGCGTGGTGCGCGGGATGGACGTCGCCCAGCTCATCGGCCGTGCCGCGGTCGACGCCCAGGACCAGCCGAGCTCGCCCGTCGTCATCGAGAAGGCGACGCTCAGAACAGAGTGAGCCGCGGAGCGGCTGGCTCGAGGCAGTCGGGCTCGTCGTGGCGCGCGTCGTTGACCGCGTCGCTGACCGCGCGCATGCCCGCCTCCTCGAGGGGCACGCACAGGTCGAGCAGCTCCGACGGCGCGGTGTCGCGGTCCAGCCAGGCGTCCTCGGCGTCCTGCGGGAGCATCACCGGCATGCGGTCGTGGACGTGGGCGAGCTGCTCGGACGCCGTCGTGGTGACGATCGCCACCGTGCGCAGCGGCTCGACGCCCTCGGCCGGGCGCCAGCTCGACCACAGCCCCGCGAAGGCGAACGGCTCGCCGCCGGGGCGCGTGATCCACCACGGCTGCTTGGGCTCGCCGGGACGCTTCTCCCACTCGTAGAAGCCGTCGGCGATGACCAGGCAGCGGCGCGCGTCGCGGAAGGCGCCGTTGGTGAGCATCGTCTCCGAGCGCGCGTTGATGAGCTTCAGGCCGAGGGTCTTGGGGTCCTTGGCCCAGTAGGGCACGAGGCCCCAGCGCAGCAGCTCGCCGCGCGGCGCGCCCTCGCGGTCGGTGGTGACCGCCAGGACGTCGTCGCCGGGCGCGACGTTGTAGCGCGCGCGCACCGCCACGCTCTCGCCGATCGCGAAGCGCTCACGCAGGCGCGCCGGGTCAGGCGAGGACAGCGAGTAGCGCCCGCACACGTCAGCCGCCCTGAGCGGCGCGCGCCTTCTCGCGGGCGCTCGCCTGCCGGCGGCGCCCGAACAGGGCAAGGATGCCCAGGATCGCGGCGATGACGACGATGCCCAGCAGCACGCTGACCAAGGTGCTGGCTCCGCCGAACGGCAGCGAGACGAGCTTGACGATCCCGAAGCCCAGCGCCAGCAGCGCGATGACGAGCAGCAGGATGATCACGAAGCCGCGCGCCTTGATGTACCAGGGCGCGTTGGCCGGCGGCGCCAGGAAGCCCATGAGGCGCAGCAGCAGGAGCTGGCGGTTGGAGGGCGGCGCCTGGCCGAGGCGCTCGACCGCGGCCTTGAGGTCGTCGGGGCGGCGCTCGGCGAGCGCCAGTGAAGCGTCGGCCATGCGCCGCAGCTGCATCCGCTCCTGCGGGCGCGAGGCCGCGATGGCGCGGCGGAAGTAGTCGCGCGCCGCGTCGGCGTCATAGCGCTCGGCCGCGCGGGCGCCGAGGATGGCGAGCGCGGCGGCCTTGAACTTCTGCTCGCGCTCGAGCTCCTCGTCGGAGCGGTCCTGCAGCGCCTGCATGGCGGCGAGGGCGCCGCGCTGCTCGATGCGGATCTGGCGGGGCTTGGGCGGCATGGTGTAGGCAGAATCTAGCGCCATGGAGATCACCGACCTCGTGCGGCCGACCAACCGGGGCATGATCGCGTTCGACCTCGTACCGGGCACGGCCGCGTCGCGGCGGGCTGCGCGGCCCCTGGCCCGGCGCCGGCGGTGAAGGCCTTAGACTCGCCGGCCATGGCGGTCCGTCCGAAGCCACTGCTCGCCCTTGCCGTGCTCGTGCTCGCCCTGGCCCTCGCGGCGCCGGGCGGCGCCCAGCAGACGCCGACCCTCGGCGCGCCCGAAACGCAGACGGCGACCGCCGCCCCGCCCCCGGACGACACCAGCACGACCGGCGACGGCGGCCTGAAGACCTGGCAGCAGGTGCTCATCTTCGGGGCAGGCGTGATCCTGCTGGGCGGGATCGGGTTCGCCATCGTGGGCGACGCGCGCGAGCGCACGCGCAAGTTCTCGCACCACACGGGCGAGGAGGTGGCCGCCGGGGTCCCGCACAAGCACAGCCAGCAGGCCAAGCAGCGCGCCCGCGCGAAGGCGCGCCAGGCGCGCGCGCAGCGGCGCAAGAACCGCTAGCGCCGGTCTGCCACCGGCGGCGAGCGCCGCCGCGCGACGCGGCGCACAGCCGCCGCCAGCGCCGCCAGCGCCGCGAGCACGACGGCCGCGAGCGCCCACGGCGGGTTGCTCTGCGCAGGAGCCGTGGTGCTCGGGGCCGGCGCCGGCGCGGGGCCCGGCGCCGGGGGGCGGACCGCGAACGTACGCGTGTCGACCAGCGCGACCGCGCCGTGGGGACCCGCGACGCGAAGCGTGCCGCCGCCGGGGGCCACGACGAGCCGCAGTCCCGACAGGTCGGCGCCGGTGAGCCCCGGCAGGTCGATGCAGGCGGCGGTCCGGCGCTCGGTGTCGAGCGCATGGATGAACGGCGCTTCGCCGCCGCGGTCGTAGAGCGTGTACGCCCAGCGGCCGTCCGCGCTCATGGCCCGCGTCATCGGGAAGCCCTGCATCGCCTCGTCGGGCTCGCGGGGGTCGATGACCGGCTTGGCCACCAGGCGACGCTGGGCCACGTCGTAGGCGCGGACCTCGTAGCGACTGGTGTCGCGAGCCGACGGATAGTGGATGAGGTAGAGCCAGCGCCCGGTGGGGGAGATCGCGTCCACGTTGAACCACCCGGGCAGGTCGATCCGCGCCCGGGTGCGCAGGTGCAGGGCGTCGAGCACGACCAGATGCGTGCGCAGGATCGGGTAGCGCCCGACGCCGCCGGAGAGCACCAGCGTCCGTCCGTCGGCCGACAGGCCGGTCGCGGAGCCGTCGGAGGCCACGCCGGGGACGCCGAAGCTGCCGCGCAGGCTGGTGAAGCGCTCGACCGCGCCGCCGGCGCGCCGCACGCTCTCGATCACGGTCCGGTTGCCGGCGCCGACCGCGATGTAGGTGACCTTGCCGCCGGGCGCCGCCGCCCCGACGCCGCCCTGCTGCGGTGAGATGGGCCCGCCGGCGGCCAGCGCCGAGGCCGGGAGGGCGAGTAGGACTCCACACAGGACCCACGGCAGCGGTCTCATGCCCTCCTATACGCCGCCGCGCGGCGCGAAGGTCCCGAGCTAGCTGCCCGGCACGTCCACGTAGCCCGTGCCCAGCGCGCGGCCCTTGGCCGCCAGACAGGCGCGGTCCAGGCGCACGAAGGCCAGCGCGACCCCGCGCTCGCCCTGGCCGGGCGTGTTGCGGCACCACACGTAGGTGAACTTCTGGAAGTCGAGGGCGGCGACGAAGGGGAAGCCCAGGCGCCCGACCGACTGCCCGGACTCGCCGTTGACCGAGTGCGTGACGGCGACGCAGTCATAGCGGCCGATCGGCTTGCTCAGGACGCGATCGTCGGGCACGGCGGCCTTGGCCTTCAGCAGCGGTCCGCACTCGGTGCCCGTGATCGTTCCCTTCAGCTCGCCGGAGCGCCCGCGCGCTTGCGCGTCGCGCGTGATCGACGCCTCCGCGGCGCGCACGAGCGCCGCGCGGGCGGCCAGGCGGTCCGCGGAGGAGGCGCCCGCGGGCGGTGCTAGCTGCCTGGCCGACCCGCGGTGGGGCGCTTGCAAGCGCTTCAGGCGCACCTTCTCGGCGGCGGTGGCCTTGGCCGATTCGC
>CAVUKO010000009.1:0-396443 GCA_963742125.1 uncultured Actinomycetes bacterium
TCGCTAGCGCCACGACGGGCGAGCGGGCCGTCGTGTCACGCCTGCACGCCCTCGATCGCATTGGTGCGCTCGACGGCGCCCGCGTGTGAACCAGGCGCCGGCCCACGCGACTCAGCAGAAACTCGGCAGAAGCTCGTCTGGCATTTCGGCAGGCGGCCGGCCGATCCTGCGCAACGACTGCTACGAGGAGGAAGGGCACGTGAGACGCATCGGTGAGCACGCTGTCGTGATCGGCGGGAGTATGGCCGGGCTGCTGGCCGCCCGGTCGCTCGCGGAGGGCTACGAGCGGGTGACCGTGATCGAGCGCGACGCCCTGCCGGCCGGCCTCGAGGGCCGCCGGGCGGTGCCGCAGGGGCGCCACGCCCACGCCCTCCTGCCGCACGGGCAGGCCTGCCTCGACGCCCTGCTGCCGGGCTTCAGCGCCGAGCTGGCCGCCGCCGGGCGCCTACCTGCGCGGCGCTCGAGGAGATGCGCTTCGTGATCGGCGGCCATCAGCTGGCCCGCGCATCGACGGGCGCCAGTTCGACTCTCGCGAGCCGGCCTTTCATCGAGGGCCACGTGCGCCGCCGCATCCGGGAGCTGCCTCGCGTCACGCTGATCGATGGCTGCGACGCCTCGGGCTGACCACTGGCCGCCACGGCGAGCGGATCACCGGCGTGCGGGTCCTGCGCCGTGCCGACGGCAGCGCCGAGGAGACGCTCGCGGCGGACCTGGTCGTCGCCGCCACCGGCCGCGCGGCCCGCATCCCCGCCTGGCTCCAGGCGCTGGGCTACGAGAGCCCCGCGGTGGAGCGCCTCAAGGTCGGCGTCACCTACGCCAGTCGGCCCCTTTCCCTGCCCGCCGACCCGCTCGACGGCGACAAGTTCGTGCTGATCGGCGCCCGTCCGGGTCACCCGCGCACCCTGTTTCTGTTTGCCCAGGAAGACGGTCGCTGGATCCTCGGGCTTGGCGGTTATGGCCCCAGCACCGTCCACCGAGCGACCCCGAAGGGTTCGCTGCGTTTGCGGCCACCGTCGCGCCTCCCGACGTCCTCGACGCGATCGAGGCCGCCGAGCCGCTCGACGAGATCGCGACGCATCGCTTCTCCGCCAGCGTCCGCCGCCGCTACGACCGCCTGCGTGGTTTCCCGGCCGGGCTGCTGGTCGCGGGCGACGCGATCTGCTCGTTCAACCCGACCTACGGGCAGGGAATGACGGTGGCCGCCGCCCAGGCGGTCGCGCTGCGCGACTGCCTCGAGCGCGGCGAGCGCGACCTCGCCCGCCGCTTCTTCCGCGCCGCGAGCGTCCCCGTCGATCACGCCTGGGAGCTGTCGGTCGGCGCCGACCTGGCGCTGCCCGAGATCGAGGGGACGCGGTCCGCGCGCGGGCGGTTCGTCAACGAGTACCTGAGCCGGCTGCAGGCGACGGCCGAGCACGACGTCACCCCCGCCGGGGCGTTCAGCGCCGTGGCCGGCATGCTCGAGCGTCCGCGCCACGTGCTGCGCCCGGCGATCGCGGCGCGCGGTGCGCGGCCGGCCCGGCGCAGCGACGGCGTGCGGCGCGGACTACGCGGGTGACGTCCGTACGCTGCTGCGGGCGGCGGGCCCGTCGTCGGCCTCCACGGCCATCGTCTTCCTTCAAGGCACCCCGGGCTCGAGCGCGGACTGGGAGCCGCTGCTCGCCGCCGCGGGCCGCCGCTGGCGGGCCGTGGCCTGGGACGCGCCGGCGTTCTCACCGACCGTCGGGGCGCATGCGGCGTTCGTCGGCCGCGCGCTCGATGCGCTCGGGATCGAGCACGTCCATCTCGTCGCACACGACTTCGGTGGGCCCTGGGGCCTGGTCGGCAAACAGCGAGCCCCATCGGTTCGCCAGCGCCGTCCTCCGGCACCGGAGCGCTCCCGGGCTATCGCTGGCATGCGCTCGCCCGGCTGTGGCGCGCCCCGCACGCCGGTGAGCTGTTCATGGCCGCGGCGACCCGCCTCGGCTTTCGCCTCCTGCTACGGCGCGGCAACCCGCGGGGGCTCCCGCGGGCGTTCGTCGACCGCATGTACGACGACTTCGACCGCGAGACCCGTCGCGCCGTTCTCGATCTCTACCGCTCCGTCGCGGACGTGGCGGGCGACGGCGAGCGGCTCGCCCAGGCCCTGCGCCCGCTCGACCGGCCCGCGCTCGTGCTCTGGGGCCGTCACGACCCCTACCTGCCGGTCACCAATGCCGAGCGCCAGCGCGCAGCCTTCCCGCGCGCGGAGATCCGCGTCCTCGAGCGAAGTGGCCACTGGCCCTTCGTCGATGACCAGGCCACCGTCACCGCGGCGGTGACCGGCTTCCTCGCCCGGCACGCCGGCGCCCGCACCCGTCCACGTCCGGAGCCCGTCGTCGCAATGGGCGCAGACCTCAGACAGCCTGCGCTCTGATCGGCGCCGACACGGCTGTGCCGTGTGCCGACGATCGCAGGCGGCTCCGCCGCGGTCACACGTTCACCCCGTCACAAGGAAGTCAACATGCTTCGCAAGCACCACGCTCCCGGCCGGCACCGGGGTCCGATCCGATGGCGCCCGTTCCCGGCCGGCCGCCTCAGCTCCGCCGACGTCATCGCCGGCCTGGCGCTGTTCGTTGCGCTCGGCGGCACCGCGTCGCCGCTGTCACGCTCGATCGCGACAGCGTCGGGTCTCCGCAGATCCGCAGCGACGCCGTCCGCTCCCCCGAGATCGCCAACGACGCCGTGCGGTCACCGGAGATCAGCAGCGGCGCCGTCCGCTCCTCCGAGATCCGCGACGCGGGCATCAAGGCCGCCGACATCTCGACGGCGCCCGTACGGCGTTGCGCGGCGAGCTGAAGGTCACCGAGGACGAGAACGCAGACCACCTCACGGTGCCGACGTGCGACGGAAGCGACCTGTCGGCGTGCCCGAACCGCTCGAGCTGGCGCTCGCCTCCGCCGCCGACTCAAGCCGTCAAGCCAACCCGGCACCGACGCAGCCCACCGAGCCGACCCCGGGGATCGCAGGTTCCCGAGGCCGGCCGGAACTGGCTGATCCAGGCCAGGCTGCACGTGGCGATCGGCCGGAGCCCGCTCTTCGAGCCGCCGTCGGGCGTCGCCAACCGGTGCGGCCTCGTCGACACCAGCGCCACCGCAGGCCCGGAAGGCGGTGCTCGACGAGACCCAGGTCGGCGAAACCGGGGCGGGTCTCCTCGGAGAACATCGCGCTGAGCGCGGTCGTGCCCAAGCGGCTGAGGAACCCCACCGTCGCGCTGCGCTGCACGTCGCAGACCGGTGACCGGGTGACCGCCAGCTTCATCAAGATCACGGCGCTGACGGTCGGGACCGTCACCGGCGCATGACCGGTCGCCTGGCAGTGCCACCACCTCTGGCGGTCCCGTCCCCACTCGCTCGAGGGACGGTGCAAAGGATCACAGAACGATGACGGGCGGGAAGGGACAGGCCCCGGTCGCGTCACTCCGCAGCCGACCCTGCTCTGGATGGAATGCGGTGCCTGCAGCGGCGAGTCGATGGCCATCCTCGGCGCGGAGGGGCCGGGCAAGGAGGGCGACAACCTGCCCGATTTCCTGGAGGCCCAGGGTGTCCAGTTACTCTGGCACCCGTCCCTCTCGTTGGAGTCCCCGAAGGAAGTCGCGGTCATCATCGGACGCATCGTCGCCGGAGAACAGGAGCTGACCCTGTTGTGCGTCGAGGGCAGCATCATCCACGGACCGGACGGGACGGGGATGTTCGACACGTATTCGCGGGCAGGCCGAAGCGGGACATCATCGCGGCCCTGTGCGACAAGGCGGATTACGTGCTGGCGATGGGGACCTGCGCCGCCTTCGGGGGGATCCCGGCGGCCCCGCCCAATCCCACGGAATCCAGCGGGCTGCAGTTCACGCAACGACCGGCCGGGGGACTGTTCGGCGCCGGAGTGGCGCTCGCGCGGTGGAACCCCGTCCTGAATCTGGCCGGATGTCCGGTCGATGCGGCCACGATGATCGAGACCATGAGGTGGTCCTTGACGGCCGACCGCTCGAGCTGGACGGGTACGGGCCCTCCACCGTTGCGGCCCCTGCCTCTCGGAGCCGTCGCGAAGAAGGAAATGCGGCACGGCCGGAGAGGGTGGGGTATTCCTGCTACGGCTGCATCGGCGCCAAGTTCCCGACGCCCAAGGCGCTTGTTCAGGCAGGTCATCCCCAGGCCCTGCCCCGGTCCGAGCGGCGATGCGATTCCGACCACGGGCGGTCGGCGTCATCGCGTCATGAGCGGCGCGAACGATAGGATGGAGATGAACCGGGTCGAAGGGGACGTCGAGATCAGGCTCGAGGTCGAGGGCCATACGGTCGTCGACGCCTGGTGCGTCGGGACGACGTATCGCGGCTTGAGCAGATCCTGCTCGGGCGCGATCCCAAGGACGTGCTGGTGATCGCCCCGCGGATCTGCGGGATCTGCAGCACGTCGCAGCTCTACGCGGCCACGACGGCCCTGGAGGTCGCCTATCAGTCCCCGATCGCCGCCAACGGGACGCGGATCCGCAACCTGTGCCTGATGGCGGAGTCGGTCATGAACGACGCCAGGCACACGCTTCCTGATGTTTGCGCCCGACTTCTGCAACCCGGCCTACGCGACCATCCGCTCTACGATCGGGTGGTCGAGCTCTTCGAGCCCCCGTTCAAGGGCCGCCTGGCGGCGAGACCGTCGAGGCCACGAAGCGGATCCTCGGGGTCGTCATCGCCTTCGGGGGCCAGTGGCCGCACTCGACCTACATGATGCCGGGCGGGGTGACCTGCGCCCTGGACGAGGCTCGCCTGCAGGAGTGCGACGCCGCGATCGACTCGTACCAGACCTGGTATGAGCGATCGGTCCTCGGCTGCTCCTGCGAGAGTGGCTCTCGCTCGAGACCGTGGAGGACTTCGCGACCTGGCTCGAGCTCCCCGCACACGACGAGTCGGCGGTCGGCGTGTTCGCGAGCTTCGCCACGTCGGTCGGGCTCGAGGACCTCGGCGAGGGGACGCCGCACCTGTTGAGCTCCGGGTGCTACTACGACCCCGATCGCTGGCAGCCCCCCTTCGAGGAGCGGCCGTGCCTCAGGCCGGCGGCTTCTACGACGGCGAGACGGACACGATCGAGCCGTTCTCGCACTTCGAGGTCGCGGAGCACCTGCGCCACTCCTGGTTCGCCGATCCCGGCGGCGGGCGCCACCCCTGGGAGAGCGAGACCGCCCCGACGATGCGCGCGAGGAGCCGTACAGTCTACGCCAAGGCCACGCGCTACAAGGATCGCGTCGTCCAGCTCGGCCCGCTCTCGGACCTCGTCATCGCGGGCGATCCGCTCACGCCTCGCTGCTCGCGGCGGAGGGACCGAACACCTGGCTGCGGCAGTTCACCCGGCTCCACCGTCCGGTGGCCGTGCTCCAGGCGATGCGACGGACCGTGGCGAGCTGCTCGCGCATCTCGGCGAGCCGACCTACGTCGGCTCGGAGCCGCGCGCCGACGGGGACGGATATGGCGCGATCAACGCCGCCCGGGGCAGCCTGGGCCATTGGGTGAGGATCCGGGGCGGGAAGATCGACAACTACCAGGTCATCACGCCGACCACCTGGAACGGCTCACCTCGCGACTCCTCGGGCCGGCGCGGGCACTGGGAGGAGAGCTTCATCGGCCTGGAGATCGAGGACCTGGAGAACCCGGTCGAGCTCGGCCACGTCGTCCGCTCCCACGACGCCTGCCTGTTCTGCACGGTCCACTTCGCGCGCGGCCGTGGCGCGTCTCGGAGCTTCACGCTGTGATGGCTGCGGCGGTGCGTCCTCTGCCTGGGCAACCAGTGGCATGGCGACGACGGGTTCGGCCACCACGTCTTCCAGCGCCTGCAGGTTCTGCACGCACTGCCACCAAGCGTCACTCTCGTGGACGCCGGCGTCGCCGGCCTGAACGCCCTGGGCTGGCTCGATGGCTGCGCCAAGGCGGTCCTCGTCGACGCGGTACGGGTCGGAGCGCGCGTCGGGACCGTCCATCGTCTCGACGCGAGCGAGCTCGAGTCGTCCGGCGACGAGCTCAGCCTCCACGAGCTCGGCTTGGCGAGCCTGCTCGCGGCCCTCACGGCGGCCGGCGATGCCGCGGAAGTCGTGGTCATCGGCGCCGAGGTCGGGCCCGTCCGCGCATTCACCGACGTGCTCAGTCCCCCGCTGCGCGCCGCGGTGCCGACCGCCGCGGCGATGGTCGCGCGGGAAGTGGTGATCTCATGAGGGCGTTGCGCTGCGTGATCGTCGGCGCCGGCCCAGCGGGCTTCTACGCCGCCCAACAGCTGCTGGACGAGGGCTTCGAGGTCGACCTGCTCGACGCGCTGCCGACGCCGTTCGGCCTCGTGCGCTCGGGCGTCGCGCCCGACCACCCGAAGATCAAGAGCGTCACGCGCGTCTTCGAGAGGACCGCGGCGCACCCGCGGCTGCGCTTCTTCGGCGGGGTCGAGCTCGGCGGAGACGTGCAGCGGGCCGACCTGCTCGAGCACTACCACGCGGTCGTCTACGCCGTCGGCACCGCGAGCGACAACCGGCTCGGGATCCCGGGTGAGGATCTGCCGGGCTCGCACGCCGCGACGGAGTTCGTCGCCTGGTACAACGGCCACCCCCACTTCGCCGACCACACCTTCGACCTTTCGGCGCGGCGCGCCGTCGTCGTCGGCAACGGCAACGTGGCGATCGACGTGGCGCGGATGCTCGTGCTCGACCGCGACGAGCTCGCTACGACCGACACGGCCGATCACGCGCTCAACGCGTTCCTGGCGGCGTCCGTGGAGGAGGTCGTCGTGCTCGGGCGCCGCGGGCCGGCGCAGGCCGCGTTCACCAACCCCGAGCTACGCGAGCTGGGCGAGCTCGCGCGCGCCGACGTCATTGTGGAGCCGGCCGAGGTGCAGCTCGACGACGAAAGCGCGGCGTGGCTCGAGTCCGATGACGCGAATGCGACCGCGCGGCGCAACGTCGCCCTGCTGCGCGACTATGCGCAGCGCCCGGTGCAGTCCAAGAGCCACCGGATCGTCCTGCGCTTTCTGCGCTCGCCGGTGGAGATCGTCGGCGACGAGCACGGCGCGGTCACCGCCCTGAGCGTCGCGCGCAACCGCGTCGAGCGCTCCCGGGACGGCAAGCTGCGCGCGGTGGCGACGGGCGAGCACGAGGCGATCGACTGCGGCCTGGTCATCCGCTCGATCGGCTACCGCGGCAGCGCCCTGGAGGGGATCCCGTTCGACGAGCGCCGTGGAATCATCCGCAACGACCGCGGGCGCGTCTGCGGCGAGGATGGGCAGGCGCTGGCGGGCGAGTACGCGGTCGGCTGGATCAAGCGCGGGCCGAGCGGCGTCATCGGCACGAACAAGAAAGACGCGGCCGACACGGTTGCGCGGGTCGTGGAGGACCGCGACGCCGCGAGGCTCAACGAGCCGGCGGACGCCGATCCGCACGCCGTCGCGACGCACCTGGCGGCGCTCGCGCCCGGGCTCGTCACCTGGGCGGGCTGGACCGCGATCGACGCACACGAGCGCGCGGCTGGCGGCCCCCGCGGGCGCCCGCGCGTGAAGCTCGTGCGGATGGCGCAGCTCCGCGAGGTCGCCGGGTCGTGGACCCGAGGCCTCGGCGTCGGGTCCGGCAACCACCCGGGCTAGGCGGTCAGTACCACTTGCCTCTCGCGAAACCGCCGAACGCGATCAGCCCCACCAGAGCGATGATGAGCCCGATCCAGAAGCTCCACACGATCATGAGAACGATGCCGACGATGACCAGAATGCCACCGAGCCCGATTCCCCCGGCGCTGCCGCCCCTTCCGCGTTCTGCCGCCATCACGTCTCCTTTGTCGGTGCTTCACGTTTGGTCGCGGACACACCCCGTACATCTGAAGTGTTCCCTTGAGGGCGCTGCCCGTATCGCCCGCGCAGAAACAAGCGGTCCCCGCCGCTCCGATACCACGGCAACGCGACGGCCTGTCTGGCACGCCCGGGTGACCGCGAACGTCGTGACCTGAGCCCCAACTGCGCCGCCATTATCGCAGCGAGGCGTACGTCATTGAGCCCGGCCACGTCGTGTGGGGTGGTCGGCGACGAGCGGTTCGTCGGATTCGAGTTCGAGTCGCGATCGGCGGAGGAATACGCGAAGGGCTAAGGCGAGCATCCCGCTGGCGGCGCTGACGACGCCGGAGGCCGCGCCCGCCTCTTCGTGTCGGACGTCGGCGGCGGCGGTGATCTGGTCGTCGTCGCGCTGCGACCACGACCTGCGCTACAGGTGATGACACGCAGACGAGAACGTCATCGTCGGCCGGTCGATCGAGGCGCGGTGTAGGCGCGATCGACACGAGGAATCGGCCGCGTGATGGGGTAGCCGATCGCGGTGACGATCAGGCCAGCGGCGATGTCGAAGACGTCGTGGTTGCCGGTCACAACCACGGCGAGGGAGACGAGCGGCCCCGACAAGATCGCCAGCGCCTTGGCCGGCGGCGCGCGCAGGGTCGCTGCAGCGGCGATCGCGATCGCGAAGGCAAAGCCGACGTGCAGGCTGGGCACCGCGGCGAGCGGGTTGAAGAAGAGGGTGGAGCGGCCGGTGAGCGCAAATCCGGCTTGCTCGCTGACCGCGTCGACGATCCCTGCGTGAGCGAGCCGAGGCGGTGCGACCGGAACGGTCGCGTAGATCGGGATCGCGATCAGCCAGGTGCCGAGGACGGTGTTGCGAAGCGGCCTGTAGACGCCTGGCGCTCGCCGGTACAGCCGTTGATTAGAGAACTGCCTCGCGTCGATGGACGCAGCCATCATGGGAGTCGGTCATCGGAATCGAGCATGGAGGCTCGAAGACAATGAACACGCATCGGACGGGGCAGAGCGTGGTTCCACCGCGGGCATCTCTGCCTCGTGGCTCCGGTCGCGCCGGAGATCCGGCTCAGTCGCCGAGAAGTGCGGACAATGCTCCGGGTTGCCGCTCTGTTACGTCGGCGGGCCGCTCGCCTGCCAGAGGATTCCCTGCTGCGAGCGGAACTGATGGAAGCGGCCGAGTACTACGCGACCGGCGCCGACCAGGCAGCGATGGATCACTCGCGCCACGCGGCATGACGCCACTGGACCTGGGTGAATCGTGGGCTATCGCTCGGTCAGCAGCCGGCGGCTTGACGTCCTGGCCGTCACGACCGTGACGGATACGCCGAGCTGTTCCACGCGCGATGGCAGGTCGCGATGCAGCCAGTGCGACACGCGCGCCGGCAGCGTCGAGACGATCACCTCGTCGAACGGCTCGCGCTCGAGTGTCTCGCGCACCGCGACGAGCGGGTCGGTGTCGCCGATGAGGCCTTCGACATGCCCGCCCGCTGCCTCCTCCAGCAGCGGGATCGCGAGCTCGAGGGTGAGCGCCGCCTCCTCCGTCTCAGGGTCCCAGTAGGGACGCGGTACGAGCAGTACGAAACGGCATCGCTCGTGCGTCGCGCGGCTGCGCACCTCGTCCAAGAGCCCTGGCGTGCCCGCCGTGCGGTACGCGACGATCAGGATGCGTCTCGTGGTGGAGGACTCCATGTCGAACCCCTCGCTCGGTTCCGGAAGTGTCTCAAACGTGCCGGCCCGCCGCGTGACGCGGAGCGTCTACACGCGGTAGAGGAAGGTGTACATCGCGGAGGGGCCGCTCTGGGTCCACCTCGCCAGGCAGTAGCGGCACGTGCTGCCGTCGTCGGCGGGCACGTCGATCGTGCTCGGCGGGCGGCCCTGGACGACGTGCGCCTCGATGCGACCGCCTCGCAGCGGGCCGTCGTCCAGCACGGCGGTGATCGTCGTCCCGACGTCCTCCTCCGAGGCGCGCGCCTCGGAGGACCCGCGGTGGCCGAGGGTCTCGGCCATGACTAGTCGGCCGCCTGGCCCTTGGTGGCGTCGTTGGCCCCGTCGTTGGCCCTGACGATGTGCGACAGCCCTGCGGCGATCGTGCCGCGGTCGGCGTTCAATCCCTTGGCGATGTCGCCCGTGGTGCTCTGCGGGTGGTCCTTCAGATATTCGACGATGCGCCCCTCGACGTCGTCCTTGCGCCGACGCGCCGTGGCGCGACGGCTGCTGGCGCGACGCGCGGTCGCTCGACGCGCCGAGCGCTGTGGCACCACTGGCGACCTGGCGGGCGTCGGATCTGGCGACTCTGGCGTGAGCGCGCCGTCGACGGTGCGCTGCGTTTGCATTGCCGAAGACCTCCTGACCCTCTGGAGGTGTCGCGCGGCAGGAGAGGGAACGAGACCCAACGCGTGAGCCACCAGCCGGCCCCGCGGGTCTCGATCATGGCCTCGAGCTCCGCGCCTCGGCGCTGTCGCGCTTCGGTTGCTTTCGCTTCGAGGGCTGAACTCCTGGCCCGCAGGGTCAGCTCAACTACCGACAGTACTCCCTTTTCCGGGCCGGTTCCTCGCGTGTGACGCAGTCTCACGCTTCTCCTACGGGCTCAGTGAGAAGGGCGGGTAGCGGTCGGTGGTCAGCAGGAACGCGTAGGCCTCCACGCGCACGCCCCAGCGCCCGACGCCGAGGACGAAGTCGAACAGGCCGCGCGGGTAGCGGCCGGTGAACAGGATCGCGAACCACGCCAATACGATGCACACGACGGCGGCGATGCCGAGGAACGCCAACACGATGTAGTGCGGGATCGCGAGAAACCATTTCACGAGCGGCAGCCAGCGGTTCAGATCGGTCCGCGCGTCGGGGTAGGGGATGTCCAGGCGCAGCGATTGCGCCTCGTCCGTGGAGGGATAGCGGTCGTCCATCAGCGCGCCGTATAGCGCGACTCGTGAGGAGAACCGCGTGAGCTCGAGGTTCCAGTCAAACCACCAGCGCGGGTACTTCTGGCGGAAGAGGATCATGAGCAGCGGCCCGGCGAAGAGCAGGCCGCCGGCGCCCACGACCACGGTCCGCCCCGTGTGGGTTGCGCCGTTGTCGCCGTACCAGCTCCACGTCTCCCCGGAGACGGTGCCGAGCACGATGGCGATGGGGATGATGGTGAAGATCCGCAAGCCTGTCGTCAGTCGGTTGAGCGGCCGCTCCGGATACTCCACGTCAACTTGGGCGGGGTAGGTATCGGGCATGCGTCCAACGGTATGCGTCGCGATGCGAGGTCGCCACTCAGACGCCCTCTAGCTGTCAGGCGATGGCGTTCCCGCCGAGACCGCGGACCGCGCGTACGGGCAACGGCCGCGATTGCTCAGCTGACCGGCGCTGGCCCCCGGCGAGGCAACCAGCTTTGTCCGACACCCCCCACGGAGAGCACCAGCGGCCCAGTAGCGGGGGCAGGTCCCCGCGCACTGCGACACCGCGCATAGACTCGCGCGTGTGAGCGTCGGAGCCACGATCGCGCTCGGAGCGCTGCTGGGCTTGGCGCTCGGCATCATCGTCAGCGTGACCACCGATCTCCCCCTCGCGCCGGAGGCGGGGCTCGTGTTGGGCGGGGTCGTCGGCTGGCTGTCGCGCCGGGATCGCGCCTCATAGCCAGTGAGTATCGCCAGCGAGGCGCCGGGGCCAGGAATCAGGGATGGGCGTGCTCGCCGGTCCTCTGCAGATGCCGGAGGACGGCCTCGAACGGCCGCCAGGCGATCAGGTCGTCGCGCCGGGCTCGACGGGGCGCCGGCTGCTGGTTAGGACGACCATTGGCGTGTCCGGCAGGACGCCGATATCGAGCAGCCGGATTGCGTGGCGGCGGGCGTCGGCGGCCCGTCGTCCTCTCAAAGCGCGCGCATGCCCGGACGGACGTCCCGGTGGGGAGGGTTCGCCCGGCCACGCTCAGGACTGCGATGAAGGAGGGCCTCCTCGGTGGGACGCTCAACGTGTCACCGAGAAGCGAATCCAAGGAGGCCCGTCTTCATGTTGCACGCTGGACCGGATCTGAGTCGCCGAAAGGTCGACGTCTGCCTGGTTTCGGGAGCTGGTGAGATCGTCGACGAGTGGGCGTCGCCGCCGGATGCCGACGGGTTGCGCGGCCTTGCCGCGAGGGCGGCGATGCATGGCGGGCCGGTGCGCGGGGTCATCGAGTCGATGAACGGTGCGCGGTTCGCGCACGACCGGCTCGAGGAGTACGGGACGTGCTGATCGCCGACGCGATCGAGGATCTCGATGCACCGCGGCCAGCTCCCGGCACGGTCCTCCCGCCAGCACCCCCTGGACGGCCCTGACAGACCGAGCGCCCGTTGCGTACCCCCAAGCGCGACCACTCCATCAACCATCCGGCCGCCGCGCTTGCCGGCGTCCCTGCACAGATCAGGAGCAGCGTGTAGGCGGATGCTCATGTGATCCGCCGTTGCGTGTGGGCGTCCGTCGCAGCGCGCTGCGACGATTCGCCGCGACTCGGGCAGGCCTCGCGGGACCGCCGCAGCATTCACGATCCGGGAGGCCTCGTGCGCAGGGGCCGGCTGCCTGTCGCAACCGACAAGCGCCCTGCGCAGGAGGCCGCTGTTTTGTCAACACCTCACAGCACAAGCGCCACCGCGGATCGAGGCTTACTCAGCCCGAGATGGTGGCCTGGTGGACGGTGACGGGGCCGTCGGTCGTCGCCTGCGATCCCTTGGACGCCGGCGCCGCGCTGACGGTCGCCGTCGGCTGCGGGTTCGTGGGCGGGACGGGACTCCAATGTGCGGTGGATGCCGCGGCCGTTCACGGTCTCCCGAGAGCCCGTCTGGGGCCCCGGGTAGACGACCGCCACCGGGGCGTCGGCGATGACCGCGACGTCCGTGCAGATCGTGAGCGGCGAGGACCAGCCGACCTCGACCACAAAGGTGACGCCGTGGTTGGGGTCGAACGGCGGCCCGTGCGGCGTGACGTTGGCGACGGTGACGTCGGCGGCGCCGACGAAGCGCTGGTCGCTGCCGTCGGGCAGCTGCTGGGAGTTGGAGTTGTACTCGCTGGCCGAGACCATGACCGCCGAGTCGGCCGAGATCGCGTCCCAGTTGAGATTGACGACGTTTCGACCCGGATTCATCTGCCAGAACACACGAGCGACCACGGGAACCTCCGGTTCGTACTGGTTGAGCGGATAGGGGTTGTCGGGGTTGGGTCCCGGGATGACCGACGGGATCGGGGTGCCGTCCGGGGCTGTGCGGGGGAAGGCGGCGTCGAGCATCTGCTTGAACGCGGGAAAGGGATCAGCGGCGTCGCCGGTGAGGTTGCGGTACACCCCCGCGAGCGTCGGTGCCTGGGCCGCGATGATGTGCTGAATGTCGTGCCCGAGCTGATAGCTCAGGTAGTAGATGAACAGCGTGGCGCACCCGGTCTTCTCATCAGGCGCGTGGTCGTAGACGTCGACGTTGTTGATGTAGTCGAGCCGGTCGCTGTTCAGCCAGATCCCCGCCGTGTCGAAGAACGGCATCGAATGGCCGAGGCCGCTCTGGACCAGGAACTCCGTCGAGAGGAAGCGCGAGAGTCCCTCACCGGCCTCGCCCTCGTTGGAGTCGTCTGGAGCGAACCAGCCGCCGCCCTGGGCCAGCATGAACATCTCCACGACCTCGGCGACCAGCAGGTAGCGGACGACATCCAGACCGGAGCCGTTTCCCGGCCGAAGCGAGATCGGCGGCCCCCAGCCCGCGCCGGCGTAGCCGCCCGGCACGATGTTCACCGAAACCGGAAGGCCGACCGTCAACGACAGCCCGGGAAACCAGCCGGCCATCATCGCGTAGTCCTGCTCGCAGACCGCGAGCAACGCGTTGGCCCGGTCAGGGCCGTCAGCGCCGACGAGGCTGTCGTCGTAGCTTATTGAGTAGTGGGTGGTCGATCCGACGTTGACAAGCGTCACGCTGCCTCCTTCGTTTGGGTAAGAGGAGGCGTTGCATCGCGACCGGTGATACACCGAGTCGCTCGAGCCTTGGAACCGCCGATTTCGGTCGCGAATTGCTGCTTAGAGGTGCCGATCGACGTGGCTGAGCGCCGGCCGACGACAGCGACCACTTCCTTCGAACGCTTAGGGACCAACCGGTCGGAGTACTCGCGCCGATCGTCCTAGCGTCCGCGGCACGAGCTCACGAACGTGCCAGGCGGACCGACAGCGCTCACTCCGTCACGAGAGCGGGAAGCACGCCGCGCCCGATGCAGTCGCTTGCCCATCGTCCGGGGCGGGCGTGAGCTCGACGCTAACCGAGACCCCTGCTTGGTCAAAGGAGCAGCGTGCCTCCGCCCGCGTCGCGTGTCGCCGCTGCTCGTAATCGTCCATTGCGACAGCGCCGCTCGCGTTCGAGCCCGCCGCTGCTTGTGCCTCGATGGAGCAGTGGTCGACGCCGGGCCGATCGCGTCGTCGCGCTGCTCGAATTCGCGCGCAGCAGCAGCGCCCCGGTCGCGTCGGAGCCGGCGTTCCTCGTCGTCCGTTTCAGGAGCGAGGTTGAAGTCGTCATGACGCGTTCAGGAGCCCGTCAGGCTCGCGCTCCTAGCGTGGTGGGATGCCCACTCGCAGCGTCCTGATCCTGGCCGCGCTGCTCGCCGTCGGGATGGCCTCCGCGACGCAAGCCGCCGCCGCTGGTGTGGATGGTGTTCCGCGGTTCGGGCACGTGTTCCTGATCGTCGGAGAGAACACGAGCTTCCGCCAGGTCTCGCCGCGAAACGCGCCGTATCTGACGGGCACCGTGATCCCGAACGGCGCGTGGCTGACGAACTACCACGGGCTGACCGACGGATCGCTGGGCGACTATGCGGCGATGGTGTCGGGCCAGTTCGTGAGGTGCGAGCGGAACAACGACTTCTCGTTCACCAACGGCGATGTGCCCGGGCAGATCGCCTGTCATCAGTCGGTGGACAACCTGTTCCACCAGCTCGACGGGCGCGGCATCCCGTGGCAGGAATGGACCGAGTCGGCGACCAACGCGTGCGACATGTTCGACCACGGCACGACCTGGTCACACAACCTGTTCGTGTCCCACCACAGCCCGGCGCTGTACTTCGACGACATTCAGGCCAACCACAGCTCCGAGGACGTGATCCCCTCGCCGGAATGCCGCCAGAAGGTGCTCCCGACCGGGACCACGGGCCCGAACGACATGAGCGTGTTCGACGCCGCACTCGCTGCGGGCACGGTCGCGCGGTTCAACATGGTCATCCCCAACGACTGCGAGAACGGCCACGATCGCTGCGGAACGCACAACGCCGTCCATCAGTTCGACGACTTCGTGGCGCGCGAGGTCCCCAAGATCCAGGCATCGCCCGCAGTTCGGTACTGATGGCCTGATCGTCGTGGTCTGGGACGAGGGGTCCGATGCCGATCCGCTGCACGTCGGTGCCGCGCTGCTCGGCCCGCAAGTCAAGCCGAGCACGAGCGCCGCGAAGTTCGACCACTACAGCCTGCTGCGCACCCTCGAAGACGGCTTCGGCATCACCCGCCATCTCGCGCACGCCGCCCGCGCGCACGCCTTCACCGGCGTCTGGCGCTGAGGCATGCCCCGTTCCCGTCACCGCTCGATGTTCCTCTTGACGGCCGTCGTTGCCGTTGCCTGCTCGGGGCTGTTGGCTTCGGGCAGCTCGGCTGCGATTCCCCGGTTCGGTCACGCATTCCTGATCGTCGGGGAGAACACGAGCTATGAGCAGATCACGCCCGCGCACGCCCCGTTCCTCACCGGGACCGTCAAAGCTCAGGGCGCGTGGCTCACGAACACGCATTCCTTCGTCAAGTCGAGCTCGCTGGGCCAGTACATCGCCATGGTCTCCGGGCAGTACACCGCGTGCGAGGCCAACAACGACCTGCCGGACCACTGCCATCAGCGCGTCCCGAACCTCTTCTCCCAGCTCACGGCGACCGGACGCGGCTGGCGCGACTACGAGCAGTCGATGCCGAACGCCTGCAACCCCGTCGACGGCGGGGCCGCCTGGGCGCGCAACATCTACTCCGCCCACCACAACCCAGCGCTCTACTTCACACAGATCCAGGGCGGCCGCGTCGACGAGGCGATCACGCCCGCAGCGCCCTGCCGCAGCTTCGACCTGCCGATGGGGACCACCGCCCCCAACGACACCTCGTTCTTCGACCATGACCTTGCCTCGGGCAACGTCGGCAGCCTCAACGTCATCGTCCCGAACGACTGCGCCGACGGCCACGACCTCTGCGGCACACATGACCGCATCCGCCAGTTCGACGACTTCCTCGCAAGCGAGATCCCGAAGATCCAGGCCTCACCCGCGTTCGGACCCGACGGTGTCATCTTCATCACCTGGGACGAGGGCTCCGACCCGCCCTATCGCCCAGCCCACATCCTGACCGCGATCCTCGGACCACAGGTACGAGCCGGTGCCATCGACCGAAAACGCCACGACCACTACGGACTCGAACGCACGCTCGCAACCGGCCTGGGGCTGACGCCGCTCGCCCATGCCCGGGCAGCCACGCCAATCACCACGATCTGGCACTAACCGCGCTCCGCTGTCCACGCGAGGCGGCACTCTTTGGCGTCGACCGCGCCGCTGCTCCTTTCGCCTGGCAGGAGCGGCCGCGCACCGGAGCCGCGGACTGCTCCTCCTGCCTCGATGCGACAGCGCCGCTAGCCGCCCTCATCGCCTGGACCTGCTCTCGATGGTGTCCTTCGATGCAGGAGCCGCCAGGACGCGAGTGCCGCCATCGCGCCCGCTGCGCGGCGGTGGCCAGGCGAGCATGGGACGGTTCAGGCTGACGTCGAGACGACGATCGGGAGCATCGCAGGCCGCTCTGCTCGAGGCCGACGCGACCACAGCTCGGTGATGGCGCACGTGTGAATCGATCCCCACGCTGTGGCTGCGCGGGTATGCAGCCGGCTGCAGCAAGGGTCGGGCACATGCTGGACAGAGGCACCCGAGCGGCGCACGCGATGAGAGCGGCGTGAGCACCGCACGTCGCGCTGAACGTGGCAGCGGCGCGGCCGCGACGGTCGAGCGCGACGCGAGGCGCGTGCGGGCGCCGCTGAGTCTTGAGGATGGTCCTGCGGCGACCCCAGCCGCCGCCCGCGGCGCTGACGGCCACGAGCCGCCACGGCTGTCGAGCGCGTCGGCCACACTGCGATCGGCGTTTCCCGCGGATCGGCCGCAAATCCCGGCGGGTCGGTCGGTTGCGCGAGCGTCGAGAGCGTGGAACCGGCGAGATCGCCGTCGGGCCCGCGCGCGACACCCTCGATCACGCGGCGTTCCACTACGCCCGGTCCGGTCGACGGAGCCAATACGCGTTGCCACAGCAGCGCTGTGGCACCGTCGGGATCGCGCGCGACGCGGAGCGCCCCGGGGTAGCTCGGCAACAGCATCTGATCGGTGACGACGGCGCGGCCGGGCGCCCTGGTCAAGAGCGTCAGCGAGGGGGATGCGTTCTGAGCCGACCAGCCTCCCACCGCCACGTTGATACCGCCGTGCGGGTCGATCGCCGCGGCCAGCGGAGGATTGATCAGGTCGGGACGGAAGCCGAGCGCGCGCCGCGTCCCAAGCCCACGTTCGGTGACGTCGGCGGTAACGACCTCCGCTCCGTTGGACCAGGCGAGCAGGCCCGAGGCGCCGGGGCTGCCGGCCAGCGCAAACGACGTGTATCGGTCAACCTCCACCACGCTGCGGCTGCGAACACGCAACCGTGGTAGCGACAGCACCGCGACGTGGAGCTGAAAGCGGGGCGGCCGCGCACCATGCACATGTGCGGCCCAGGCTACGACCGGCTGGCCGACCACAAACGCGATCTGGGTGCCTCCCTCGTCCAGCTCGCCCGGTTCCTCCGTGCGCCCGGCCAGCCGGCGCCCAGGACCGAAGCGGCCGCCAACACGCCGGTACGACACCGTCACCCCGGGCCCCCACGCGGCGATCGCCGCTCCCGCCGGCGCAACCGCAAGTCTTGACGGACCGAACTGCCGCCCCCCACCCGAGAGCACCCGCGCGGGCGACCACGAAGCCGATCGCCGCCACGAAGGGCACGCGACCGCGTCCGACCGCCCTACGTCGACGCTGACGGTTGCACCGCGGGCCACCGACAGATCCTCGGAGCCGGTGGCGGCGACCACGCCGACCATGACCGCCAGCGCAGCGACGCGAACGGCACGCACAACCCACCATCCACGCCTCAGCCGCTGACGCTCGCGGGCCATCACGTCCTTTCTTAAGTCGTGCGATGCGGTCCCGACGCTAGCCCGCGACGGCGCTGCTCACATCGGTACATCGCCGCACTGATCCTCCAGGGGAGATCCCGGGCACACCGGCAGGCGAGCAGCCGGAAGTCGCGATCCTTCGACTACCGTCCTGGACGCGCTTACACGCTGCCACTTTCGCCTGTCAGTGCAAGCGGCCGCACCGCCGACCGGGGCTTCCCAGTTCCATGCGCCTCGACACTCTCGTCATCATGCGGCGCGGTCGCTCACGCGCTACTGCTTTCGGCCTGGATCCGGTCGCCGCGCGCAACGCGCCTCGCGCACCTTCTCAGGACGACGGACGGGGTCTCAGACGACCTCCGGCAGGCGCCCGCTCGGGACGACGAGTAGGAGCCCTCGGTCGGGAGTTCTGATCACCGACGGAGACGGGAGCCTGCCGCACCTCACGTGGCCCTCGCGGGGATGCGGGCAACAACCCATGTAGTAGGCAAGGCGATCGGATCGTCGCACCGGGCTCGACGGGGAGCCGGCCGCTGGTTGAGGACGACCATTGGCGTGTCCGGCAGGACGCCGATATCGAGCAGCCGGATTGCGTGGCGGCGGGCGTCGGCGGCCCGTCGTCCTCTCAAAGCGCGCGCATGCCCGGATGGACGTCCCGGTGGGGAGGGGTTCGCCCGGCCACGCTCAGGACGATCAAGGGGCGTTCGACCTGGCCGCCGGTTTGCGCTCGCTTTCGCCCGCGGTTGCGGGCGTCGGCACGCGCCCGGACGGCGCGCTCGCATGTCGTCCTTTCCAAGCGTCTGCGCCAACGCCGTGTCGGCGCTCGCTGTTCGCGCAAAGCAGCGCTGTGTCAAAGCACCGCCATAGGCAAGGCAGCCCGGGGACCCTCCGCGCTACTACCACGCGGGGCCGTACCCGTACGCGCTGAGCCTCGACGGGAGCAGACGATCCTGACTGACCGCGCGCCGAGAGGCGTTGGCGTTCAATGTCCTCTCATCTTCGCCTCGCTAAGACGGGTCCCCAGAACCCAGAACGGAGGCGAGTGACCATGAGCCGACGACGCGCACGACTTGCATGGACCGCGGCCGCGACTACGGGGCTCGCGCTGCTCACGGCGGTGGTCGCCACGGCCGCGTCGACACCACCGCGACCCGGCGAGCTCGCGCCAACGCACGGGACCTACGCACCCAAGATCGACGCCGCAAACTTCGTCGCGAAGATCGACAACCGCTACCTGCCCTACAAGCCGGGCACGACGTTGCACTTCGAGGGCGTCCGCGGGACGACCCGGCAGAGCGACGACGAGGTCGTCCTGCATCGGACCAAGCGGATCCTCGCCGTGAAGTGCACGGTCGTTCGTGACACCGTCTCGGAGCACGGACGGGCGGTCGAGCGAACCGACGACTGGTACGCGCAGGACAAGCAAGGCAACGTCTGGTACATGGGCGAGGACTCCTTCGAGCTCAAGCACGGCCACTTCGTCAAGGCCAGCGACTCATGGAAGTCAGGCGTCAACGGGGCCAAGCCCGGGATCATCATGCCGGCGCACCCACGGCCCGGCGACGCCTACCGCCAGGAGTACTACCCGCCCGGCAAGGCCCTCGACGAGGCGCGTGTCCTCCGCCTCAGCGGGAGCCAGACCGTTCCGTACGGCGCCTTCGATGGCGTGCTGGTCACGAGCGAGCGCAGCCCGCTGGAACCGCAGACCGAGCAGAAGTACTACGCGCCGGGCGTGGGCGAGATCGCCGAACGGGTAGTCAAGGGACACCACGAAGAGTTCAAGCTGGTCAGCGTCACGCACTGACGAACTCCGAGCGCCACAGTAACGGTCTACGGACTGCTTCGACGCAAGGCAGCACTCGTGAGCCGCGGTGCGCGCCGATGCGCGATCCGAGTGCCGGAATCACGCGAATGGAGTAGCGGCCCCGACGAGCGCCGTGCTCGATGTCCGACTGCCGACCAAGTTGCATGGACGGAGCACTGACGGGTTCGTTGCTGCCTTCGCACGAAAGGGGGCCCGCGAGCAATCGCCCACGAGCGGCCGCTTCAGGTGAGCAGGCTTGCCGTCCCCTTGACGACGAGGTAGACGCCGAGAACGAGCGAGCCCGACACGAGGATGGCATGCTCGTGACGACGGCCCCACGCCGTCGCGGCGTCGAGATGGGCGAGGGCCGCATCGGGGCGCACCACCACCAGGACGAGCGATGCGAGGGGGACCAGAAACCAGAGGGCGTCGTAGATTGCGACCTGCAGGGCGGCGTCCACGGGCCCAGGCCGTTCGGAGGCGATCGCGTTGAGCGCGACCAGATAGATGAGTCCGGGTAGATGCGTGCCTATCCCGGCGGCGGCGGCTACGCGGGCGGAGGGGTTGTGCAGGCGCCGGCCGAACCGCGAGGACGTGGCGGCCGCCGACGGGCTCGAGCTGCGCGGACGCGTGGGTTGAACCCAGCCCTGTTGCAGCCCGGCGGCGAACCCGAGCGCCGCAGCACCGAGGGCGACGTCGAGCACGGCCGTAAAGGTCGACCCCCCGACAGCCACGTTGGCACCGTGGAAGACGCCGACCACTACGAGCCCGATCGCCCAGCTCGAGGCAAGGCCCGCGGCGGTGAAGAACAGCAAGTGCCGCTGTGGCTTGGGCGCTTTGAGCAACGTCAGGACCGCCGCGAGGCTCGTCCCGGGCCGTAGGCCGCTGAACAACCCCAGGACGAGCGCCTCGAGATTCATCGCACCCGGATCGTATGAGGCGGGGTTGCGAACACAGACGGCGCAAGCCGGCAGCCGCCGGCAGGCCGACGTCCGGCCTGCGGCGGCCGCGTGGTGATGGCGAGCGCTACCGCACGCTCGAGGGCCACCTCGAGCACGGCCGTGAACGTCGACCCCCTCGAGAGCCACGTCGGCACCGTGGAAGACCTGACCACGAGCACCCCATCGCCCAGCTCGAGGCGAAGCCCGCCGCAATGCAGAAATAGTGCCCGCTGCGGCTGGGACGTCTTAGGACCCGGCAGCGACGCCGTTCAACCGACGCGACGCTCCGCACCACGTCGCGTACGGCGCTCGGCGGCTGTTGTCCTCTCCGCGGCGAGCGCCCGGGTCGGCGTCTGGACGGCGGTCCGCATCGCCCGTTGGCGCGGTTCTGGCGCGGCGGGCGTGTTTCTCTGCGAACGCGCTGTCCGGCACGGCTGGACTTGCTGCTTTCGTCGAGCGTAGGTTCGGCCAACCATGCGTTCATGCGGCAGGCTCCTCTCGCGTCCCCGATCGCTTGCGGTCCTGACAGCGGCGCTGGCGGCCGTGTTGGGCGCTGCCGCCACGCCGGTGGCGGCCAGGCCCTCCGCGCCGCCGTCGCCGGGAGCCTCCGACATCCGCGATCCGCTGTTCCCCGGTCTGGGCAACGGGGGCTACGACGTCAGGCATTACACACTCGAACTCGCGTACGCCACCACCGCCTCGGTGCAGACGATTCCGGGCATCGTGACGATCGATGCGCGCGCGACCCAGGCGCTATCGCGCTTTGACCTTGATTTCTCGGGCGACTCGGTCGGCTCGGTCCGAGTCAACGGAGCTCCAGCGGCGTTTGTCCGCCAGGGCGAGGAGTTGGTCATCACTCCAGTCCGTCCGATCCGCGACCACGGGCGGTTCGTCGTGCGCGTGGCGTACACCTCCGGCCCGCGGGAGATCAGTCCCGAGGACGCCGGCGACCTCAACAAGGTCGTGGCGACGGCGTGGTTTGCGACGCCGTCGGGCTCGATCACGGCGGCGCAGCCCAATGGGGCGCATCGGATCTTCCCCAACAACGACGTGCCGTCAGATCCGGCGAGCTACACCTTCCGGGCGTTCACGCCCGCCGGCTCGACCTTCGTGGCCAACGGCGAGCTGACCGGCGAGCAGACCCATAGGGGTCACACCCTGTGGACCTATGAGCAGCGCGAGCCGATGGCGGCCGAGCTCATTCAGTTGGCCTTCGGGGCGCTCACCGTCCGCCAGCGCGACCCCGAGCGCGGCGTGCGCCTGCGCGACGTTGCTCCCACCAGCCAGATCGGCCAGCTCGAGCCGGCGCTGGTCCGCGCCCGCGCGCACCTGGATTGGATGACCGACAAGGTGGGCCGTTACCCGTTCAGGACCTATGGGTCATTGTCCTCCGACGCGACGTTCCCGTTCGCCCTGGAGGACCAGACCATCTCGCTGTATCCGTCATTTCTGTTCCTGCCGGCCGAGAACACGCCGTTCGGCGATCCGCGGCTCTACGAGCCGATCATGGTGCACGAGCTGGCCCACCAGTGGTACGGCGATGATGTGTTGCCCGCGCTGTGGAGCGACCTGTGGCTCAACGAGGGGCACGCGACGTGGTACGAGTGGGAGTACGCGCAGGAGCGCGGCGATCCGGACTTCTACCTGGAGGGGGGCTCCTTCGAGAACCAGGTGCACGCCGCCTACGCCCGGGGCGACCAGCTGCGCGCCGCGTTCGGGCCCGTCGCCGCCCCGATCCACGGCGCCGACGACATCGCGCAGATGTTCAGCCCCAACGTCTACGAGGGCGGCGCGCTTGTCCTCTATGCCCTGCGCCAGGTGGTGGGTGACCCGACGTTTCGCGAGATCGAGCGCAAGTGGCCGCAGCGCTACGGCGGCGGCTCGGCGAGCACCGCGGACTTCATCGCGTTCGCGTCCAGGATCGCTCATCGCGACCTGACCGCCTTCCTCACCGACTGGCTCTACGCGACCACGACGCCGCCCATGCCCGGCCACCCCGACTGGACCGTCGACCCGGACGGCCCGCCGGCGACCAAGGCCGCCCGCCCCGCACCCACTCTTGCCCGCAGCGTGCTCCCACCCGACTTCCGGCGCTAGACCCGAGCGCAGCGCCCGCGGGGCCGGTCGGGCCCCGGACCGTTGGATCGTCGTGGACGACGGATCGTCAGACGGGACATTCGAAGCCCTCGCCGGACGCACGGCTCGCGTGGACTGGATCACCGTTGCGCGCCGAGAGCCGGTCGATCACATCGTTGGCATCGGGCGAGCGGCCCGGAGCACGGTCGGATATCGCCGGCTCCCCTCCGACTCGCCTCGACGGTCGAAGCTGGCGATCTCCACGGTCATTCGGAGCCCCTCGTGTTCGTTGACCCCCGCGTCAACTTTGACGCCGAGACCAGCGCCTGCCGAGGTCGCTCCTCTCGAGCTCGGCCGTGTTCAGGAAATCTGCGCAATTTGCGTGTATTGCAGCCGGGGCCAGGGATGAGATCTCGCCCTATAGGCGCTAGGAAGGTTCGACCATGGCGTCCAGCGGCTTCGAAGCGTCGGAGGTCGTCCCGCCCGAGGAGTCCGGGCAGGGCGATCGTGAGCGTGGGGAGGCGCTGGTCCTGGAGCTCGTGGGCTCGCAGGCCGACTCGCTGCTGCGCGTCGCGCGGCGCTACTCGATGTGCGCCGACGACGCGCACGACGCCTACCAGCGCGGCCTGGAGATCCTCATGCGCCACGCGGCGCGCCTGGATCCCGAGCGCGCCGCGGGCTGGCTGCACACGGTGGTCAAGCACGAGGCGCTGGCCATCAACCGCTCGCGACGCAAGATCGTCGGCTTCTCCGAGGTCGACCTCGACGCGCTCGAGTCGCGCACGTCGGCGTCGCCCGAGGAGCACGTGCTGGCGTCCGATCGCGTCGCCCGCTCGGCCGAGGCGCTGCACGGGCTCAAGCCGCAGGAGGTGCGCGCGCTCTGGCTCAAGGCGCTCGGGCACTCCTACGAGCAGATCTGCGAGGCGACCGGATGGACCTACACGAAGGTGAATCGATGTCTCGCGGAGGGGCGCAAGAGCTTCCTGGAGCGCTACGCGGGGATCGAGTCCGGACAGGAGTGCCAGCGCCTGGCGCCCACGCTCTCGGCCTTCGTCGACGGCGAGGCCGACGCGGCGCAGACCGTCGCGCTGCGCGCGCACCTGCGCCAGTGCCTGGCCTGCCGGGCCGCGGTGCGCGGGCTGCACGACGCGTCGCGGCCGCTGGCCGTCGTGTTCCCGGCGACCGGGGTCGTCCTGGCCAACGGCGGCGTCGAGCACACGGGCAGCTTCTTCGTGCGCGTGTACGAGACGGTCTCGCTGCATCTGCACGAGCGCGCGGCGAACTCGTTCCTGCGCGCGCAGGCGGTCTTCGACACCGTGACGGCCGGCAAGATGGCCGCGGCGGCGGCGTCGGCCGCGGCGGTCGCCGGCGGCGGCTTCGCCGTGGAGGGCGTCGTGACCTCCGCGCCCGGCGATCGGCCTTCGGCGATCCTGCGCGGGGCCGCGGGCAGTGTCGCGCTTCCGGCGCTCAAGACGGCGTCGCGGCCGCGCGTCCACGCGCAGCACAGGTCGTCCTCGCACCGCAAGGCGCAGGCGCGGCAGCGTCCGCGTACCAAGCCGCGCGCGGTCACCTCGTCGAGCCGCCCGCGGCCCGCGGGCGCGAAGACCACGACGGCCGCCACGACGACCGTCGCCGCACAGCCGCGCGCCTCGGCGGCCTCCGCCGGGAGCGCGCGCTCGGGCAGCGCGGCCGCGGGCGAGTTCGGCTTCGAGGGTCCGTGACGTAGATCACGGGAAGCGCGGCGGCCCGTGCGCGTCCTCTCCGGTAAGTCCCAACCGCGAGAAGGAGTCCGTCGATGCGCAAGTCCGAGATGCGAGAGCTGGTCGAGAACAAGGTCCTCCTCACCGGCCCGATCCGCCCGCGCGGCATGGCCGATCGTGCGCGGATCGCGGCGATCCTGCGGGAGCGCCGCGAGGGCCGCGCCGAGCAGCGCTGAGCCGCGAGCGGCGGCGGCCCCGGCGGGCCGTCGCCGCAACGTGCGGGAATCCGCATGGATACGCGGTCTTGCCGTCCGATGGGGCGCCTACCGTGCCTGGCGAGTGATGTCCTCGAGCGCCAGGGAGCAGTAGATGCCGCTCTGCTTCATCGAACCCCAGGATGCGATACGCGTCATCGCCGAGTCCGTGGGACGCGAGGCTCGCCGACAGCTGCTCGGCGAGCTCGTGCGCGCATGGGTCGACGAGATCCCCGAGCCCGAGCTGGAGGCCCACTACGCCAAGGCGGTGGCCGACCTCGACGAGCACGACCTGTCGATGCTCGCCGCGTGGCATGCCTCGCTGGAGGTGGGTCATCCGATCGCCAACCGCGAGTTCCTGGTCAACGTCTTCTCCTCGCTGGGCGAGAACCGCCGCGAGGCGCTGAAGATCGCGGCCGGCTTCCGCGGCGAGGAGGCCTTCGACGCCGGCGTGGCCGAGGAGCAGGCGCTCGACACCGTGCTGCCGTTCCTCTCACGCGAGCGGTCGGTGGAGCTCGCGAGCGAGTGCCTCGAGCTCTACCTCTGGGACCGGCTGGGCTCCGACAACTAGTCGAGCACTACGACGCCCGGCGCAGCACGTCGTAGCGCCCGAAGCCCTCGCGGCCTTCCATGTGCCAGCGGAAGAAGGCGCAGTCCAGGCGCAGGCGCCCGAGGTCCAGCGACGTGCCGCACGCGATCTCGCCGGCCGCGCGGCGCGGCCAGCCGTCCTCCTCGATCCACAGCTCCAGGCCCGCCCGGCGCTGACGCCCGTCGGCGTCGTAGATCGTCGACAGGCGCGGATCGGCCACCGCCAGCGTCCGTGCGTCGCCGTCCTCGCCGCGCTCGAGGACCGAGGCGGCCACCGCCTCGGCGGCGTGATCGCGCTTGCCGGCCGGCCGGATCGCGGTCAGCGACACCGCGAGGTCGTCGCCCAGCCACGCCGAGACCGTGCGCGCGAGCTCGATGCGATCCCAGTCGGGCGCGCCCCAGGAGTGCCCGCGCTGTCCGAGGCCGTCGAGCTCGATCCGAGCGTCGCGCACGGTGGCGCTGCCGGTCACGCGCACCGGCTGCTCGTAGCCCGCCATGCCGCCGGCCCGCGCGACGTCGTGCTCGGGGTCGAGCTCGGCCAGCGTGCCGGTCGCCTCGAGCTCGAGGTCGAAGGCGGCGTCGTCGCCGGCGTACTGCAGGCGCCACGCGCGCAGCGGCTCGATCGTCGTCGTGTCCAGGCCCGCCGCGCCGACCTCGTCCCACGACGACGGCGCCGAGACCTCGACGCCGCCCTCCGCGCTCACCGCCACGGGCTCGCCGCGCCAGAAGAGGATGGCCAGACCGCTGGCGCCGCCCTCGGCCAGCCCGAGCCGGGCGACGCCGAAGAGCTCGGCGGCGGGATCGCCGAAGGCCACGGTCACCGCATCGCTGAAGCCGTTGCCGTGCGCGGGGCGCGGCGCGTCGTGCTCGGGGCCCACCGTCACGGCAGCGTGCGGGGGTCGACCTCGGTCGCCGTGCTGTCGACGTCGGCGCCCTCGCGGCGCGGCGGGCGCCGGCCCATGCTGCCCGGGACGGCCACGACCAGCCGCCCGGCGAAGCGCCGCACGAGCAGCCCGCGGATGACGGCGCGCGTCGGGGGCAGCAGGAAGGCTGCGCCGAAGATGTCGGTGACGAAGCCGGGGGTGAGCAGCAGCGCCCCGCCGAAGATGACGAGCGCGCCGTCGACCACCTCGCGCGCGGGCACGCGACCGGCCGCGATGGCCTCGTTGAAGCGCCGCCACGCCGTGCGCCCCTGTGCGCGCATGAGCAGCGAGCCGAGGATCGAGTCGGCGACGAGCAGCGCGATCGTCCACAGGGCGCCGATCGCCTGGCCGACCTGGATGATCACGTAGATCTCGACGATCGGGACGACGATGAAGAGCAGGACCAGCGGGAGGAGCACGTCCTACAGGCTACGAGGTCGACCGCGTGCGGCGCCGGCGGCGCGGGGCCGGCGCGGGCAGTGCCGCGCCCGCCTCGGCCACGCGCTCGAGGGCGGCGACGAGCGCGCGGCGCTCGGCGGCGGGGAGCGCCGACAGGGCGCCGGCCAGGCGCTCGGGGTCGAGCACCGAGTCGGCCGCCACGCGCTCGGCGCCGCGGCGCGTGAGCACGAGCGCGAGCCGCCGCTCGTCGCGCGGGTCGCGCGCGCGCCGGACGAAGCCCCTGCGCGCGAGGTCCTTGACCAGGACCGAGGCCGACGAGTTGGGCAGGGCGAGGTGGCGTGCCACGTCGCCGAGGGGCACGCCGGGCGCGGCGGCCGGGATGTGGTGCAGGAGCTGGCGCTCGTGCTCTGAGAGGTCGCCGTCGTCGCCGCGGCGCAGGTGCATCCACACCCGGCCGTAGGCCGCCTCGAATCTCTCAGTTGCTGAATCTTTCACAGACTGAAATGATATCGACCATGATCGACGTCATCGCCACGCGCACCATCCCGGCCGACGCGCAGGCGATCTGGCCGCTGCTCGACGAGCCCGGCCGGCTGGGGGAGTGGTTCGCCTTCGCCGATGGCGGGGAGGTCCTCGAGGGCACCGGCGTGGGGCGCCGCCAGCGCATGCACGGCCACTGGGGCTCCAAGCGCTCGGAGATCGACCAGGTCGTCGTCGAGCACGAGCCGCCGCGGCGGCTGGCCTGGCGCCACGAGGCCGAGCGCCTCGATGGGCGGCCGGCGCCGCGCTTCGCGGCGCAGACGCTGTTCACGGCCACGCTGGAGCCCGTCGACGGCGGCACACGCGTGACCCTCCACAGCGCACAGGTCCCCGCCTCGGTCCTGCGCGGGGCGGTGATCCGCGTGTTCGGCAGGCGCGAGGTCGGCCAGAAGCTGCGCGAGTCGCTCGAGCGCCTCGACACGTGGGCTCGGGGCGGCGGCTAGGCCGCGGCGGGAACGGGGCGCTCGACGACCACGCCGGGCAGCCGGTGCAGGCCGACGATCTCGATCACGCGCCAGACCTGGGGCTGCGGGCTGCAGATGCGCAGCAGCAGCCCGGTCTGGCGCAGGCGCCGCGCGATGATCGCGAGATCCAGGAGGAACGAGCTGTCGGCGAACGTCAGCTCGCGCAGGTCCACGACGAGATCGCTCTGGATGGCGAGGGCGCGGGAGAGGGCTCTGCGGCGCCGCCCCCGCGTCGCGATGTCCTCGTCTCCCGAGCAGCGCAATCGGGCCGGCTGTTCGGAGAACTCGACGATGGCTTGGAACCTATACGACGGCCGGGGCTACACTCAACCCATGCCTACGCTCGAAGAGGTCGAGGACGCGCTGGCTAACGTCATCGACCCCGAGCTCGGTCTCGACTTCGTCGAGCTCGGGCTCATCTATGGGGTCGAGATCGACGGTGGCCGCGTCCACGTGACCTTCACCCTGACGACGCCCGCGTGCCCGATCGGCCCTCAGGTGACCGAGCAGATCGACGAGTTCGTCTCCGAGCTCGACGGCGTCGAAGAGGTGTCCTCCTCGATGGTGTTCATGCCTCCGTGGACCCCGGAGAAGATGAGCGAGGACGCGAAGTTCGCCCTCGGCTACTGAGCCGGGAGACAGCGTCGAACGGACCGGTTGCTGGGCTATCGTCCGGCGCCACGATGCGACGGGCCCTCGTCCTGCTTTCGCTCGGGCTCGTCATCGCGCCCGCCGCTCATGCCCAGGCGCCGCAGACCGGACGCCTGCTCGTCACGCTCGCCCCCGGGGCGGCGCCCGGCGCGCGCGTCAGCGCGGCCGCGCTCGCCGCGAAGGCGGGCGCCCGGCCGGCCGGGTTCAGCGTCCCGCAGATCCGCCTCATCACCGTGCGCCCGCGCCACGGCTCGGGCCTGCACGCGCTGGCCGTGCGCCTGCGCGCCGACCGGCGCGTGGCGCGCGTCGAGGTCGAGCACCGCGCCAGCCTGCGCTTCGAGCCCAACGACCCGGCGCTGATCACCCCCGAGACGGCGACCGGGACGACCGCGGGCACCATGGTCGAGTGGTGGGCGGCGCGCAGCGGCTTCCCGCTGGCGTGGGACGTGTCCACAGGTCAGGGCGCGACGGTCGCCGTCATCGACACGGGCGCCGAGACCAGCCATCCCGAGCTGGCCGACCGTGTGCTGGGCACCGCCAGCTTCAGCTCAGACGGCAGCGCGGCGACGACCGACACCGTCGGACACGGCACCCATGTCGCCTCCCTGGCCTGCGGCGCCGGCAACAACGGCGTCGGCCTCGCCGGCGCGGGCCTGCGCTGCCGGCTGCTGATCCTCAAATCGGACTTCAGCGACTCGAGCGTGGCGAAGGCGATCGTCTACGCGGTCGACCACGGCGCGGACGCGATCAACATGAGCTTCGGCACCGACCCCGGCCCCGACCCCAGCCAGTCCGTGCGCGACGCCGTCGACTACGCCTTCGCGCACAACGTGGTCATGGCGGCGGCGGCGGCCGACAGCGCCATCGCCGAGCAGGGCTACCCGGCCAACCTCCTGCAGCCGACCGGCACGGGCCCCGACCTCGCCGCCGGCAAGGGGCTCTCGGTCACGGCGGCCGACGCCTCCGACGCCCGCGCGTCGTTCGCCGGGCAGGGCAGCCAGATCTCACTGGCGGCCTACGGCGCCTATGACGCGACCCACGCCGCGACCGGGCCGCCCGGGATCTTCGGCGCCTTCACCGCCGGGCCCAACGAGCTCGAGACCGGCTCCGTCGGACTGCCCCCGCGGCCACCGTGCGGCTGTCGCACCACCTTCGCCAGCGACGCCCGCTACGCCTACGTGCAGGGCACGTCGATGGCCACGCCGATGGTCGCGGCCACCGGCGCGCTGGTCCGCCACCTCAATCCCGACCTCACCGCGGCCGAGATCGTGCGCCTCATCAAGGAGACCGCGCGGCGTCCCGGCGGCGTCTGGACGGGCGAGCTGGGCTGGGGGATCCTCGACGCCGGCGCCGCGCTGACGCGCGCGGCGAGCATCGACCGCCGCGCGCCGTCCTCGCGGGTCAAGCGGCTGGCCGCGCGCACGGCCCAGCGCACGATCACCGTGCGCTGGACGGCGGCCGACAGCGCTCCGGCGGGCGTTCGCGCGTCCGGCATCGCGCGCTTCGAGCTCTGGCGCGCGACCGACGACGGGCCGTTCAAGCGCCTGTTCTCGACCACCCGCACCTCGCGGCGGGTGACCCTGCGCCGCGGCGGTCGCTACCGCTTCTACAGCGTCGCCATCGACCACGCCGGCAACCGCGAGCCCGCGCCCAAGCAGGCCGACACGCGGATCGCGCGGCGGCCCTAGCCGACGCCGTCTACACCCCGGCCGGGGCGCGCTCGCCCCGCGCGGCCTCGCGTTGGTGCTCGCGCGCGAGGGTCAGCAGCTCGGCGAGCGAGGCCTGGATGCCCTCGGCGATCGTCCCGATGTCGGGCAGCGCGTCGTAGTCGCCGAGCAGGCCGAAGTTCATGCGCCCGTTGTAGGACATGATCGCGATGGCCAGTGCGTGCTCCTTGGGCAGGAACGCGACGGGGAAGACGTCGAGCATCTCGCGCCCGCGGACGTAGAGCGGGAACTGCGGCCCCGGGACGTTGGTCACGATCAGGTTGAACAGGCGCGTGGAGAAGTTCAGCCGCGACGCCTGCGCGAGGATCGTCGGCGGCGCGAAGTTCTGCACGCTGGCCAGCACCTCCGCGCCGACCGCCTGCTTTGACTCCTTCAGGCCGTCCATCCCGGCCTTGACCGTGCGCAGGCGCGCGATCGGGTCCTCGACGTAGACCGGAAGCGGGCCGCGCATCGCCGCGATCCGGTTGCCCGTCGTGCCGCGCTGGTCATGCGTGCGGATCGAGACGGGCACGAGCGCGCGCAGCTCCATCCCCTCGGTGCGCACGCCGCGCGAGTGCAGCCAGGTGCGCAGGGCGCCGCTGACGACGGTCAGCACGACGTCGTTGACGGTGCCGCCGAACGCGTCCTTGACGGCCTTGAAGTCGGCCAGCTCGTTGCGCACCACCAGGAAGCGCCGGTGCGGGCCGATCTCGACGTTCAGCGGCGTCGGGGGCGCCGGGTTCATGCCCGCCCATGCGACCTCGCCGAGCCCTTCGACGGCCACGCGCGCCGAGCGCAGGGCCTCGGCCGGGCGCGTGGCGAGGGCCGCGGCCGCGGCGGCCGTCCGCAGGCCGGTGCGCACCAGGCCCATCGTGCCCGAGGCCAGCAGCTGCGCCCCGGTCGGCTCCGGGGCGGGCGCCCAGGCCTCGTCGGGGTGGGGGACCTCGGCCGGGACCGGTCCGAGGTCGAACATGACCTGCGCGATGTCGACCCCCGCGATCCCGTCGATCAGCGCGTGATGGGTCTTGGTGATGAGCGCGAAGCCTCCGCCCTCGAGGCCCTCGACCATCCACACCTCCCACAGCGGCTTGGAGCGGTCGAGCTGCTGGGAGAAGATCCGCCCGGCCAGCAGCAGCAGTTGCTCCTCGGAGCCCGGATGCGGCAGCGCCGTGTGGCGCACGTGGTACTCGATGCTGAAGCTCGGATCGTCGATCCACAGCGGCCGTCCCGTGCCGGCCGGCGGGACCGAGAGCTTCTGCCGGTAGCGCGGCACGAGGTGAAGCCGGCCGCGCAGCGTGTCCAGCACCTCGGTGTACGGCGGCGGCGGTCCCTCGCACAGGGTCAGCCCGCCGACGTGCATGTGCGAGGTCGGCCCCTCCTGGTGAAGGAACGACGCGTCGATCGCGGTCAGCCGGTCGAGATGCTCCTGAGACATGGGTGCAAGCTATCGCGAGGGAGGCCGCGCCGACACCACACGGCCTCCCCGGGTCGACGGGCGGCTACTGCGCCGTCGGCTGGGCGACGGCGGCGCGACCCAGTGCGTAGCGCGGGCGCATCAGGACGACACTCGCGGTCACGAACCAGATGAAGCCGAGCAGGAAGCCGAAGGGCGGCGCCTGGTTGCCGCCGGCCCAGGTGAGCAGGAACGCGTAGTCGTTCATCTCGATGAGGACCTTGGCGAGCTGCGGGTCGAGGCTGCCGTGCTGCGAGAACGCGGCGAGCATGGCCGGCGCCGCCGAGACCTTGATGGCGACCGACTCGCGCCCGCCGCCGAACGCCGCCGCGGGCAGCCAGGTGCGCTCGCGCTCGGCTCGTCGGGCGGGGCGGCGCCGTCAGGGGATCGTGAGCACGGCCTTGCCGCGCACACGCCGCTCGCTCAGGGCCACGAGCGCGTCGGGCGTCCGCTGCCAGTCGGCCTGCAGCCCGATCTCGGGGTGCAGACGGCCGCCGGCGACGAGGCGCACCAGCGTCGCGAGGTCGTCGGCGTCGCTGGCGCCGCTGCGCCAGTAGCTGAAGGGGATGATCGTCGCGTACGGGGCCGTCGACACCACCTCGAAGAAGTCCAGCGACGCGGGCCGGCGGCTGGCCTGACCGAGCCACAGCAGCGTGCCGCGGGGCGCCAGGCGCGTGACGGCCTGCTCGAGCGAGAGCCCGCCGACCGACTCGAAGATGACCTCGAACGGCCCCTCGGAGGACTCGACGTCGGGCACGACCTCGGCCGCGCCGAGCGCCAGCAGCCGCTCGCCGCGCTCGGGTGAGGAGGAGACGGCGGTCACGCGGGCGCCCTGCGCAGTGGCCAGCTCGACCACGAAGTGCCCCACCCCGCCCGAGGCCCCGGTGAGCAGCACGCGCCGCCCCGCCACGCTGCCCGCCGTGCGCAGCAGGCGCAGCGCGGTGAGGCCCGCGACGCCGAGGGTCGATGCGCTCGGGGTCGCGACGGCGTCGGGCAGGATCGCCAGCGCGTTGGTGGGCGCCGCCACCAGCGGCGCCCAGCCGCCGGCGGGGACGTGTGCGACGACGCGCGTGCCCTGCGCCGGACCGCTGCCGTCGGGCGCGGTGCGCTCGACGCGCCCGGCGACGTCCTGGCCCGGCCGCCAGCCGTCGCGCGGCGCGTCGAGGAGGAAGAGCTCGCCGCGGTTGACCGAGTAGGCCTCGACAATCACGAGGACCTCGTCGTCGGCCGGCGACGGCTCAGGTACCGGTTCGAGCGCGATGCGGCCAACGGCCTCGGCAGCGGGGACGAACGCCGGCATGCTGGCCATGGGTCGCAGACTACGATGTCGCCGAACGCAACCCGGAGGACGGCGAACAAGCATGGCGTGGGACTTCTCGACCGAGCCCGAGTTCCAGGAGCAGCTGGACTGGATGCGCGCCTTCGTGCGCGAGGAGATCTGGCCGCTGGAGACGATCGTCTCCCAGCTCGACCAGCCCGCGCTCGATCGCATCTACGCGCCGCTGCAGGAGGAGGTCAAGCGCCGCGGCCTGTGGGCGGCGCACCTGCCGCCCGAGCTCGGCGGGCAGGGCTTCGGCCAGGTCAAGCTGGGGCTGATGCACGAGATCCTGGGGTCGTCGCCGTTCGCGCCCAACGCGTTCGGCAACCAGGCGCCCGACTCCGGCAACTCCGAGATCCTCGCGCTGGCGGGCACCGACGAGCAGAAGGAGCGCTGGCTGCACCCGCTGCTGGCCGGCGACCTGAAGTCCGCCTTCTCGATGACCGAGCCCGAGACCGCCGGGTCGGACCCCACAGAGCTGCGCACGCGGGCCGAGCGCGACGGCGACGGCTGGGTCCTCAACGGCCACAAGTGGTTCTCCTCGAACGCATCGATCGCCGACTTCCTCATCGTCATGGCGGTGACCGACCCCGACGCGCGGCCCCACCAGCGCGCGTCGATGTTCATCGTGCCGGTGGACACGCCCGGCGTGACCATCGTGCGCGACGTCCCCACGATGGAGCACCCCGCCGAGTCCTACGGCAAGCTGGGCAACCACGCCGAGATCCTCTACGAGGACGTCCACCTCGGCCCCGAGGCGCTGCTCGGTGAGGCCGGCGCCGGCTTCCTCATCGCCCAGCACCGCCTCGGCCCCGGGCGCATCCACCACTGCATGCGCTGGCTGGGCGTCTCGCGGCGCGCGTTCGACATGCTCTGCGAGCGCGCGACCTACCGCTACGCGCAGGGCGCCGTGCTGGCCGAGAAGCAGACCGTCCAGAACTGGATCGCGGACTCCGCCGCGCAGATGCAGGCGGCGCGGCTCATGACGCTGCACGCCGCGTGGGTGATGGACACCCAGGGGCCGTCCGCCGCGCGCACGGACATCTCGCTGATCAAGTTCTACGGCGCCGCCGTGCTGCACGACGTGGTCGATCGCGCCCTGCAGATCCACGGGGCGCTGGGGTACTCGACCGACATGCCCCTCGAGGCCATGTACCGCTACGCGCGCGCCGCGCGCTTCTATGACGGCCCCGACGAGGTCCATCGCCAGTCGGTCGCGCGGCAGATCCTGCGCGGCTACGAGCCGCCGGCCGACGATGTGCCGACCGAGCACGTGCCCACCCGTCGCGAGGCGGCGCAGCGCAAGTTCGCCGAGCTTCTCGAGGCGGTGACCGCCAACGACTGAGTCCGAGCGCCAGGGCGGGCTGTCGGTCCGCGTGCTGGTGGTCGCGCTCGTCGTCCAGCTCGTCCTCGGGGCGGGCCTGATCGTCGTGGCGGTAAAAGGCTTCCCGCTTATCGGCGGCGGTGGTGACGTCAAGAGCGAGCGTGCGCCCGCGGTTGCCCCGGCGGTGCCGCGCCCGAGCGTCGACCGCTTCGACGCCCCGCGCGCGTTCGCGCTGATCCGCCGCCAGCTGACCTACGGTCAGCGTCCGGCGGGCTCGGCGGCGCTGCGGCGCCTCGCTCCCGTGCTGCGCGACGCGCTGCCCAACGGGCGCTTCGAGGCGCTGCCCGGCCATCCGCGCCTGCGCAACATCGTCGGGACGATCCCCGGCCGGGCGCCGGCGATCGTGATCGGCGCGCACTACGACAGCGAGTACCACCCCAGGGGCTTCGTCGGCGCCAACGACAGCGCCGCCGGGACCGCGGCCGTCGTCGAGCTCGCGCGCGATCTCCGGAAAGCCGGGGGCTCCGGCCACGAGGTGCGCTTCGTGCTCTTCGACGGCGAGGAGGAGGGCCCCGGCTGCTCGAACGCCCGGTTCCCGACCTGCGCGCTGCGCGGCTCGCGGGCCTACGTCGCCGCGCATCGCCGCGAGGTCGCGCAGATGGTGCTGCTCGACTACATCGCCAACAAGGGCGTGCGCCTGCCGCGCGAGGGCAGCTCGACCCCGGAGCTGTGGGCGCGCCTGCGCGCCGCGGCCGGCACCATCGGCGTCGGCGCCGTCTTCCCGCCCAGCGACCAGGTGACGATCTTCGACGACCACACGCCCTTCCTGGCCGCCGGGATCCCCGCCATCGACCTCATCGACTTCTCCTACCGCTACGCCGACGGCCTGAAGGACACGCTCGACAAGCTCTCGGTCGCGAGCCTCGACGCGGTGGGGGAGACGGTGTTCGCGCTCGTCGGCGAGCTGCGCGCGGGCTAGGCGGCGACGACCGCGGCGGCGTCGCCCTGTGCTGAGAGCACCGCGGCGAACGTATCCACCACCGCCGGATCGAACTGCGCGCCGGCGCAGCGGTGCAGCTCGGCCATCGCCTCTGCGGCGCTGCGCCCGCGGCTATACGGACGGTCGGCGACGATCGCGTCGTAGGCGTCGCATACGGCGATGATGCGCGCGCCCAGGGGGATGTCCTCGCCCGCGGTGGCGTCGGGATAGCCCTCGCCGTCCCAGCGCTCGTGGCTTGCCCGCACCAGCTGGGCGACGGCGCCCAGAGCGGGAGCAGCCGCGACGATCCGCTCGCCGATAAGGGTGTGACGGCGCATGAAGGCCCATTCGTCGTCGTCGAGCGGGCCGGGCTTGTTGATGATCGCGTCGGGGATGGCGACCTTGCCCACGTCGTGGAGCTCGGCGGCCACCAGGACATGTTCCAGCTCCTCGCCCTCGAGGCCGAGCCGGCGGCCGACGGCGCCGGCGAGGTGGGCCACGCCGCCAAGATGGCCCTCGAGGCCGGGATGGCGCTCGGCAAGGGCGCGCAGCAGCACGTCGGTGCTCTGGCGGCGTGCCGTGGCGCGTCCGGAGTTCTTCTGCGCGTACATGCGCTGATCGGCGATGAGCAGCGCCTCCCCGGAGCCGGGCGCCTCGCCGGGGATCGCGACGACGCCGTAGGAGGCGGTGACGGCGAACCCGTCGCCGTGCTCGCCCAGCGCGGCGGGCGCCGCGAGCTCGATGTGCGCGCGGGCGCCTGCGTCGGCGAGGACGCAGAACTCGTCGCCCCCGAGGCGATAGGCCCGGCCGTGGGGCCGGACGCTGCGCTGGAGTGCCTGGCCCAGGCGCGTGAGCAGCGCGTCGCCTGCGAGGTGGCCGAACGAGTCGTTGTAGTTCTTGAAGCCGTCGAGGTCGAAGAGGAGCAGCACCGCCGCGTCGGCGGGCCGGGCCGCGCGGGCCTCGAGATCGGCCATGAGCTGGCGGCGGTTGGGCAGCCCGGTCAGGCTGTCGCTCGTCGCGGCGGACTCGAGCTCGCGGCGCGATGCGCGCAGCGACAGCGCGGCGAGCGTCATGAGCACCAGGGCCACGGCCAGGATGGCCAGTGGCCCCACGCCGACGTCGCCGAGAAGTCCGGGCGCGGGGTCGGGCGCGGTGGCCACGAGGATCCAGTCATTGGCATTTCCGTCACCGGCGCTCAGATGCCGGTAGGCGGCCACGTGCCCGTCGATCTTGGTCACGCCCTTCGAGCTCGGGCGTCGCGCCAGGGCGGCGAAGCGGCGGTCGCCCGGGACGCCGAGGGGCGCGCCGACCTTCTGAGGGCGGGAGCTGTCGATGACCACGGCGCCGGTCCGCCCGTCGATCAGGAGCAGCCCGTTCACACCGTCGTCTGCGCGCAGCTGGCGCCGGAAGCTCTCGACGGACAGCTCGTAGTGGACGATCGCCACCGAGCGGCGCTGCGCGCCCAGGGGAATCGGCGTGGCGTTGCCGATCACCCAGTCGTGCGTGTCGGGCGAGATGTAGGGCCGTGACTGGAAGACCTGGCCGGGCCGCAGCGCGAAGGTGGGGCCGAAGAACGGGTTGCTCGCCTCGTCGGGCGAGAGGTCGGAGACGGGGGCCCGCTGCCCGTGCACGACCCGGGCGTTCTCCGAGCCGCTGCGGTCGATGAAGCACAGCTCGCCGATCTGGGTGGGAAACAGGCTTTCCAGGTAGACGAGGGCGTCGTTCGCCCCGTCGACGTAGGTGGACCCGGGGCGCAGCTTCGAGGTGCGGCTGCCGGGCTGGAGGTAGAAGCCGCGGAAGGCCGCGTTGTGGGCCACGACGAGGGTGATCGTCCGCGCGCGGTCCATCGAGGCGTCGAGCAGCGAGGCGTGCGTGGCGGCCTCGCCGTCCATGGTGCGCTCGGCCGCGGCGTCGTGGCGGTTGTGCTCGTTGACGGCCACGCCGAGGCTCAGAGCCAGCAGGGCGATCGCAACGATCAGAGCGGTGAGTGATAGCCGGCGCACGGGTTCTGTGGGGAATCGGCCCGCGCTCACCGCTCTTGAGCGGTTGGGCCCCTACCATGGGGCCATGGCCGCCTCTCCCGAGAAGCTCTTGCTGGCGGCGCCCCGTGGCTACTGCGCGGGCGTCGACCGTGCCGTGCAGAGCGTCGAGCACGCGCTCGAGCTGCACGGCGCGCCGGTCTACGTGCGCAAGGAGATCGTGCACAACAAGCACGTCGTCGAGCAGCTGCGTGAGCGCGGGGCGATCTTCGTCGAGGAGCTCGACGACTCGATCCCCGAGGGCGCCGTCACCGTCTTCAGCGCTCATGGGGTGTCGCCGGCGGTCCACGCCGAGGCCGACCGCCGCGGGCTGAACACGATCGACGCCACCTGCCCGCTGGTGACCAAGGTCCATCGCGAGGCGCTGAAGTTCGCCGCCGAGGGCTACACCATCGTCCTCATCGGCCACGACGGCCACGAGGAGGTCGAGGGCACGATGGGCGAGGCGCCCGATCACATCGTGCTGGTCGAGACCGAGGCCGACGTCGACGCGCTCGAGGTCGCCGATCCCGAGAAGCTCGCCTACGTCTCGCAGACCACCCTGTCGGTGGACGAGACGCGCGCGATCATCAACCGCCTGCGCGAGCGCTTCCCGAGCATCGTCGGTCCCCGCACCGACGACATCTGCTACGCCACGACCAACCGCCAGGCGGCCGTCAAGCAGATGGCGCCGCACTGCGATCTGGTGCTCGTCATCGGCTCGCGCAACTCCTCGAACTCCAATCGCCTCGTCGAGGTCGCGCGCGAGCACGGCGCCGACTCGTACCTCATCGACAGCGAGGAGCAGGTCCTCGAAGAGTGGCTGGAGGGCACGCGCGTGGTGGGCATCACGTCCGGCGCCAGCGCTCCCGAGGAGCTCGTCCAGCGCCTGGTCGCCTTCTTCCGCGCCCGCGGGACCCAGCACGTCGAGGAGTTCGAGGTCGTCCAGGAGGACGTGCGCTTCATGCTCCCCAAGACGATCCGCCAGGCGCTCGCCGCCCAGTCGGCGTGAGCCTCAGCGACCACGCGCGCGCCAACCGGATCGCCTGGGGTGTCCAGGCGGCCGAGTACGAGCCGGCCGGACGGCGCCACTGGGCCGACGACGAGATCACGTGGGGCACGTGGGAGATCCCCGAGGCGAGCCTGCGCTCGCTGCCCGAGATCGACGGGCGCGACGTGATCGAGCTCGGCTGCGGCACGGCCTACGTCTCGGCGTGGCTGGCGCGCCGCGGAGCGCGCCCGGTGGGCATCGACATCACTCCCGAGCAGCTCGCCACGGCGCGCGCGCTGCAGGCCGAGCACGGCCTCGACTTCCCGCTCATCGAGGGCAGCGCCGAGGCGGTGCCGCTCCCCGACGACTCCTTCGACGTCGCGATCTCGGAGTACGGCGCGAGCCTGTGGTGTGATCCCGAGGCGTGGATCCCCGAGGCCGCGCGGCTCCTGCGGCCCGGCGGGACGCTGTGGTTCCTGACCAACACGCCGCTCGTGATGCTCACGATGCACGACGAGGACCAGCCCTCGGGCGAGGCGCTCGCGCTGCCGCAGTTCGGCATGCGCCGCTTCCAGTGGAGCGACGGGTCGGTCGAGTTCCACCTGCCCCACGGCGAGCTCATCGCGCTGCTCGGCCGCTGCGGCTTCGTGGTCGAGGCGCTGCACGAGCTCCAGGCGCCCGAGGGCGCCACCACCCGTTACGAGTGGGTGACGCCGGAGTGGGCGCATCGCTGGCCCTCCGAGGAGATCTGGGTCGCCCACCTCGCGGAGCCGGCATCGGTCGACGCCTGACCGCTGCGGTCGCGAGCGCCGCGCTCGTGGCGGCGCTCGCGCTGCCGGGTGCCGCCGCCGGGGCCGATCCGGGCCGCTGGCGCCTGGCCCAGGCCGACAGCGTGCCGCTCTCCTATTTCCAGGGCCTCACGCACTCGGCCACCGGGAGCTGGTTCTTCGACGGCATCGCGGTCGGCCTGTACCGCACCGACCGCGATCTGCGCCAGAAGGCCGTCAACGCCTCGGCGCTCTCGCCCGACCTCAGCGCCCAGGGCTTCAACCACATCGGCGACCTGACCTGGGACGCCCGCGAGGGCGGGCGCCTGCTCCTGCCGCTGGAGTGCTACGTCCCCGGCGCGCCCAACGGCGGCAACACCTGCGGGCGCGGGGCGATCGGCGTGGCCGACCCCGCCACCCTGAACCTGCGCTATGCCGTGCCCCTCGACCCGGCCGACATCCCCAAGGCGATGTGGGCCGAGGTCAGTCCCGGCGGCTCGCAGCTGTGGACGTCGAGCGGCGACGACCTGCTGGCCTACGACACGGCCGCGCTGGCGCCGGGCGCCACGGTGCCCGTGCGCCCGGTGGCGCGCCTCGTGGGCGCGGTGCCGCCGTCGGGCGTCACCGGCGCCGCCTTCTACCGCGGCCGCCTCATCCTGGCCGGCCAGGACGGCGGGACGCTGCAGCTGTGGTCGATCGACGTGACCGGCGCGACGGCGCCGGTGCTCGAGCTCGAGCTGCCGGGAGTGGCCGCGGAGTCCGAGGGCCTCGACGTCCTCGACGCGCGCGGCGGTCTCCTGCACTGGCTGCTGTCGCCGTTCGCGCCGGGCGGCAAGGCGCCGACGTACGGGACGGGCCACAGCGAGCTCTTGACCTTCGTCCCCGCCGCCGACGCCCGGCTGCGGGTGCGCGTCGCGCCGGCCCGCGTCGTGGCCGGCCGAGCAACGCGCGTCACCGTCACGGTGACCCACCGCTACAGCGGGCGCGTGCACCGCGTGGAGGGCGCCCGCGTCGCCGTCGGCGCCGTGCACGCCCTCACCGATCGCGACGGCACGGCCCGGGTGATCGTGGCCCGGTCGCGGCCGGGCGCCGTCCGGGTCACGGCGACGAAGGAGCGCCTGGTCGCGGCGCGGTCGTTCGTGATCGTCCGCGCCCGCTGAGCGCCCCTGCGCGGCGCAAGACAGCGTCATCGAGGGAGGGAGTGTGTCCGGGCGCAGGCGCCTGTGGTCGTCCTCGCCGCGAACTGCGTGGGATTACTTCCGGTTTCCGGTAGCAATCCCACGCAGTTCGGGAACCGCCCGCTCCGGGCCGGCCGCTCGCCCCCGCCTCCCGCCGGCTCCCTTGCCGCTCGATGATGCAGTTGACCGCCGCGCATCGCCACAACCGCCAGGCGGACGACAACCGAAGCGTGCAATTGGTCACGGACCGCCGGGAGCCCCCACGACCCGCGGGGTGGGGCTAACCGCATCGACCTCGCGCCTATGCAAAGGCACAGTGCGCAGACCATGAATGCTGCGACCTCTCTTTTGTCAACGAAGCGCTGGACGCTCGCTGTCGTCTGCGCGGCCACGGCGATGCTCATGCTCGACATCGCCGTCGTCAACACCGCTCTCTCGCGCATCGCCGATGACCTCGACACGGGCCTCAGCGGCCTGCAGTGGGTCGTCGACGCCTACACCCTCGCGCTGGCCTCGGTCGTCCTGACCGCGGGCTCGCTGGCCGACCGCTTCGGCCGCCGGCGCCTGTTCACCATCGGCCTCGCCGTCTTCACCGCCGCCTCGGCGGCCTGTGCGGCCTCGACCGACATCGTCTTCCTCGATGTAGCGCGCGCCGTGCAGGGCATCGGCGCGGCGATCATGTTCGCCGTCTCGCTCGCGCTGCTCGCCAACGCCTACCCGGACATGAAGGAGCGCGCGGGCGCGCTGGCCGCCTACGGCGCCACCATCGGCGCCTCCTTCGCCATCGGCCCGCTGGTCGGCGGCGCGCTGACCAGCGGCCTGGACTGGCAGTGGATCTTCCTCATCAACATCCCGATCGGGATCTTCTGCCTGTGGATCACGCGGACCAAGGTCCAGGAGTCGAGCGATCCCGCCACGCCGCCCGTCGACGTGCCCGGCCAGATCGCGCTCACCGCCGGCCTCTTCCTGCTCGTGCTCGCGCTGCTGCGCGGCAACGAGGTCGGCTGGGGCAGCACCCAGATCGTGGCCGAGTTCGCCGGCGCCGCCGTGGCGCTCGTCGCCTTCCTCATCATCGAGGCGCGCTCGACGCACCCGATGCTTCCGCTGCGGCTCTTCCGCAACCCGTCGTTCACGGGTGCGCAGATCGCGGCCTTCGGGATCTCGGCGTCGTTCTTCGCGATCTTCCTCTACGCGACGCTCTACCTGCAGCAGGTGCTCGGGCTGTCGGCCATCCAGGCCGGCCTCGTCTACCTGCCCGGCACGATCCTGAACTTCGTCGTGGCCGGCGCGAGCAGCCAGGTCGGCGAGAAGGTCCCGCACCGGATCATGATCTCGGTCGGCCTCGGCCTCGTCGCCATCGGCATGGTCCTGTTCACGCTGGCGGGCACCGGCTCGTCGTGGACGGTCGTCCTGCCCGGTGAGCTCATCGCGCTCTTCGGCGTCGGCCTGTTCAACCCGTCGGTCATCGCGGTCGCCCTGGGCTCGGCGCCGCAGGAGCAGAGCGGCCTCGCCGCCGGCGTCAACGACACGTTCCGCCAGGCGGGCATCGCGGTCGGCATCGCCGGCCTCGGCGCGCTGATCCCGTCGGCCGCCGGGATCGGCAACGGCTCGCCGCAGGAGTTCGTCGACGGCCTGCACAACGCCTTCCTGGCCGGCGCGGGCCTGGCGGCAGCAGCCGCCGTGGCGTCGTTCTTCCTCATCCGCAAGAACAACGTCCACCACGAGGTCGTGGAGCTGCCCATCGGGGCAGAGCCGGTGGCCCAGGCGGCCTAGCCAACCCTCGGAGCGTCGAACGTCGGTCCTACCCCCTCTGGAGGGGGAAGACCGACGTTCGGCCCCTCCGAGCCAGCGACGAATCTCGTCGGAGTGCTCGCCCAGGCGCGGCGGCCGGCGGCTCACAGCCGCCGGCGTCGCGCCGAGGCGCAGCGGCGAGCGCACGGTGCGCACGCCGTCCGTCTCGTCGACGGGCTCCAGCCCGAGCTCGGCCGCGAACGCGAAGGCCTGCGCGACGTCGTTGATCGGCCCGGCCGGCACGCCCGCCTCGCCGAGCCGCACCACCCAGTCGGCGGCCGGAGCGCTCGCGAAGGCCGCCTCGAGCTCCGCCGCCAGCTCGTCACGGTGCTCCATGCGCGCCGCGTTGGTGGCGAAGCGCTCGTCGCCGGCCAGCTCAGCACGGCCCACGACCGCGGACAGCCGGGCGAAGATCGTGTCGTTGCCGACGGCGACGGCGAAGTCGCCGTCGGCGGCGGCGAACGTCTCGTAGGGGGCGATCGACGGGTGGCGGTTGCCCATACGGCCCGGGACGACGCCGGCGTTGAGGTGCGCGGAGGCCTGGTTGAGCAGGCCGGCGAGCGCCGAGTCCATGAGCGAGACCTCGACGTGCTGACCGTGGCCGTCGCGCTCGCGGGCCCGCAGGGCGGCCAGGATGCCGTTCGTCGCGAAGAGGCCGCAGATCATGTCGATGAGCGCCGCGCCGACCTTCAGCGGGCGCCCGTCCGGCTCGCCCGTGACCGACATGAGCCCGCTCATGGCCTGCAGCAGCAGGTCGTAGCCGGGTAGCGCCGCGGCGCGCTCGCCCGAGCCGAAGGCGCTGATCGAGCAGTACACGACCCCCGGGTTGGTCCGCGCGACCTCGTCGTAGCCCAGGCCCAGGCGGTCGCTCGTGCCCGGCCGGAACGACTCGACCACCACGTCGGCGCGCGCGCACAGCTCGCGGGCCAGCGCCACGTCCGCGGGGTCCTTGAGGTCGAGGGTGACCGAGCGCTTGTTGCGGTTCAGGCCCAGGTAGTAGGTCGAGCCCTCGTCGACGAACGGCGGCCCCCAGGCGCGCGTGTCGTCGCCGCCGTCGGGGCGCTCGACCTTGACCACGTCGGCCCCGAGGTCGCCCAGGCTCATCGTGCACAGCGGTCCGGCCAGCACCCGCGAGAGGTCGGCGACGAGGATCCCATCGAGCGCGGGGGCGGCCACGGCCGCGCACAGTAGCCTGCACGCCCCGTGCGCACCCTCGTGATCTCAGACCTCCACCTCGGGGCCCGAAGCGACGTCGACGTCCTGCGCCGGCCCGCCGCCCAGCAGGCTCTGCTCAGCGCCCTCGACGGGGTCGACCGGCTCGTCGTCCTCGGCGACCTGCTCGAGCTGCGCCACGGCCCGATGCACGAGGCGCTGGAGGCCGCCCGGCCCGTGCTGAAGGCCGTCGGCGAGACGCTGGGCCACGACGGCGAGGTGGTCCTCGTTCCCGGCAACCACGACTTCAAGCTCATCTCGCCGTGGCTGGAGTGGCGCTCGCGCAACGGACCCGAGCCGCTCGGGCTGCAGGAGCGCGCCGGGCCCAAGGCGTCGATCGGCTCGCGCGCGATCGCCCGGATGGTGCAGCCCGCGTCGCTCGACGTCGTCTATCCGGGCATCTGGCTCGACGACGGCGTCTATGCCACGCACGGCCACTACCTCGATCGCCACGTGACCGTCCCGAGCTTCGAGCGCCTGGGCTCCGGCGTGCTCGGGCGGGTGCTGCGGGCTCCGGCCGATCGCGCCGCCGCGCCGGACGACTACGAGGTCGGCCTCGCCCCGATGTACGGGCTGCTCGACGCGATCGCCGCGCGGGTCGACGACGGGCGCGCCGCCGCGCCGGGCAAGATCTCCGCGCGCGCCTGGGAGCGCTTGTCGCCCGACCGCCGCAGCGAGGCCTGGCGCGGGCGCGTGCTCGCCGGCGCCTTCCCGCTCGCCATCGCGGGGCTCAACCGGCTCGGGCTGGGGCCGCTGCGGGCCGACCTGTCGGGCGTCGAGCTGCGCCGCGCGAGCCTGCGCGCGATGGGCGAGGTCGTGGCGCGCCTGCGTATCGACGCGCGCCACGTGATCTTCGGCCACACCCACCGCTCGGGTCCGCTGCCCGACGACGACCCCAACGAGTGGCGGCTGGCCGGCGGCGGCCGGCTTCTCAACACCGGCTGCTGGGTCTACGAGTCGATGTACCTGGACCGCCATTGGGGCAATCCGTACTGGCCCGGCGCGGCGGCCCAGCTCGACGACGGCGGCGAGCCGCGCTTCGTGCGGCTGCTGGAGGGCGTCGAGGCCGGCGCCCTCAGCCCTCCGGCGGCACCAGCCCCGGCGTGAAGCAGGTGGCGTAGCAGTCCACGCCGTCGCCGATCCGCAGGTCGAGGACGCCCTCGACGTGATGCGGGTGGGCCACGAGCCGGTGCGCGCCCGGCCACTCGACGGCGACACGCTCGCCGTTGACGTGCAGCTCGCCGGCGCCGCTGACCACCGCCCACACCGCGCCAGCGCCGTAGGGCCCGCTGTAGGCGCCGGGCTGGTCGGGCGTCTGGGCCACGATGAGCGCGCTGGGCTCGTCCTCGGGATGCAACGGCCCGAGCGGCTCGCGCGCGGTCCCCAGGAGCTCCTGGATGGCCAGCTCGGTCTCGGCATAGGCACCCTCGCCGTAGTGGTACTCGGCCAGGTGCCCCTCGCCGTCCCAGAGGTAGCGCGCCGGCCAGCCTTCGTTGTCGTAGGCGCGCCACAGCTCGAAGCCGAGGTCGATGCAGACCGGGTGCTCGATGTGCAGGCGATCCACGGCCGCGCGGATGGTCGCCTCGTCCTCACCGGGCGCGAAACCGGGGCAGTGGACGGTCACGACGCGCAGGCCGTCGGCGGCGTAGCGCTCGTGCCATGCCTTGACGTAGGGGAGCGTGCGCAGCGAGCTGGGACGACAGAAGTCCCAGAACTCGACCAGCACCGGGCGCCCGCGCTGCTTGTCCATGCGCAAGGGCGCCACGTTGACCCACGGCAGCCTCGCGGGAAAGGGCGGAGCGGGGATGTCGTCGACCGGTGGACGCACGGCGCGGTCACGCTAGCGGACCGAAACGACCGCCTATGCGGCCGCAACTCTCGCTCATATGTAGGTTTGCACCCCAAGACTCACTTGACCCATCCAGCAGGAGGATTGATGCACAAGCTCATGCTTGTCGCGGCGGCCACGATGGTCTCCGCTCTGGTCGTGGTGGGCGTCGCTTCAGCAGTTGACGCCACACAGGCCATCGACGTGACGGTCACCCACAACAAGGCCGGTACCAAGGCGAAGCCGAAGTCCCTCGGCAAGCTGAACGTGGTGACCACGACCGCCCCGGGGCCGGGCAGCCCCGCCGGCACGTTCGCCACCAACAAGGCGACGATCTTCTTCGACAAGAACATCGTGTTCAACGGCAAGGCGTTCAAGGAGTGCAAGCCATCCAACAAGTCGGCGCCGGTCGGCGCGGACGTCAAGGCCAAGTGCGCCAGCTCGAAGATCGGCGCCGGCAAGGCCACCGGACAGGCGACGGTCGGCTCGGCCGAACAGCTGACGGTGACGGCCTACAACGGCGCGGCCAAGGCCAACGGCGACCGCTGGTTCTACCTGCACGTGCAGGGCGAGACGCCGCTGAAGATCGACTCGGTCATCGCTGCCTCGCTGAAGCGGGCGACGGGCGACTACGGCTACAAGCTCGATGTGCCGATCCCGGCGAACCTGGTCCAGCCGCTCACCGGCATCACCGCGACGCTGCTGAACTTCTCGACCTCGGTCGGGGGCACCGCCAAGGACCTGCCGTACGTCGGCCTCAAGGGCTGCTCGGGCGGCAAGCTCAAGTTCAAGGGCACGTTCATCTACACGGACAACACCAGCAAGACGGTCACCGACACGGCCGCCTGCAAGAAGTAGGACCCTGAGTACCGGGGCGGGCCTCTGGCCCGCCCCCTACTCTTCCCGGTCGTGCAGGAGCAGACCGGACTCTCGAACCTCCAGCGCCTGGCCATCGTCGTGGGCGCGATCGTCGTCCTCGTCGTCGCCTACATCGTCATCTCCGGTGGGAGCGACGACCCCAAGACGGACGCGACCCAACCCGCCGCCACGCAGCCCGCCGCGACGCAATCGACCGACACGCAGTCGACCGACACGAGCGGGACCACCACCGCGACGAAGCCCGCCGCTCCGCCGGCGCCGCCGACCGTCCGTGTCGTGAACGCCAAGCCGCAGGGTGGCGTCAAGAAGCTGAACTTCGACAAGGGCGATCAGATCCGCTTTCGCATCGTCTCGGACACCGCCGACGAGATCCACGTCCACGGCTATGACCTCATGAAGGACGTGGCCAAGGGCGGCTCGGTGACGTTCTCGTTCAAGGGGTCGATCGACGGCCGCTTCGTGGTCGAGCTCGAGGACCACGGCGAGCAGATCGCCGAGCTCGACGTCGCGCCGTGAGACGCCGGCTGGCCGTCACCGCCGCGCTGGCGCTGGGCGCCGCGCTGGCGCTCCCGGCCAATGCGCTGGCTCACGGCCTGGTGGGCAAGCAGGACCTCCCGATCCCGCGCTGGCTGTTCGCGTGGGCCGCGGCTGTGGTCCTCGTGGTCTCCTTCGTCGCCCTCGCCGTGCTGTGGCCGCGCCCGCGCCTGGAGGGAGCGCGCGAGCGCGCCGTGGCGACGTTCCCCGCGGCGCTGGAGGTCCTGTGCGGCGCCCTGGGGGTGGGCGCCTTCGTCGCCGTCGTGTGGGCGGGCTACGCGGGCACGCAGACGGCGACGGCCAACCTCGCGCCGACCGTCATCTACGTCGTCTTCTGGGTGGCGGTCCCCTTCGCCACGCTGCTGCTGGGCGACGTGTTCGCGGCCTTCAATCCCTGGCGGGCGGCGGCGCGCGGCACTGCGTGGCTCTACGGGCGCGCGCGTCGCGGCGGCGAGCCGCCCGCGCCGATGGCCTACCCGGCGTGGCTGGGGCGCTGGCCGGCCGCGCTGGGGATCCTGGCCTTCGCGTGGGTCGAGCTGGTCTACGTCAACAAGGACGATCCCAGCCAGCTGGCGACGATGGCGCTGCTCTACGCCGCCATACAGCTCGTCGGGATGAGCCTCTACGGCATCGACGCATGGTCGAACAACGCGGATGCGTTCGGCCTGTACTTCCGCCTGTTCTCGATGCTCTCGCCGCTGCACTGGCGCGCGCGGACGCTGTTCGTGCGCCCGCCGCTGTCCGGCGCGCCCGCCCTCGATGCCGGCCCCGGCACGGTCGCCCTGCTGTGCACGATGATCGGCACCGTCAGCTTCGACGGCCTCTCGCAGGGCGCGATCTGGACGGGCCAGGGCGGGATCGCCCCGCACCTGCAGCAGCGCTTCATCAACCTCGGCTTCAGCGGCGAGACGGCGCTCGAGATCACCTTCACGATCGGGCTGCTGACCATGGTCGGCCTGATCAGCGGCCTCTATCGCCTGGGCGTGCTCGGCATGTGCTCGATCGCGGGCGGCGACGTCACCGACCTGTCACGGCGCTTCGTGCACTCGCTGATCCCGATCGCCCTCGCCTACGTCGTGGCGCACTACTTCTCGCTGCTCATCTACCAGGGCCAGGCGATGGCCTATCTCATCTCCGATCCCCTCGGCCACGGGTCGAACCTGTTCGGAACGGCCACCACGACGATCAACTACAACCTCGTCGGCGCCAACGGCGTCTGGTACGTGCAGGTCTTCGCGCTCGTGCTCGGCCACGCGGCCGGCCTCACGCTCGCGCACGATCGCGCCCTCGTGGTCTTCGAACGCCCGCGCGACGCGACCCGCTCGCAGTACTGGATGCTTGCGGTCATGGTCGCCTTCACCAGCCTCGGGCTCTGGCTCCTGTCCGCCGCCGCCCAATGACCGCGCTGCCGCTGGCCCACGCCGGCCACTGGTACCACGCGCTGCTCTACCTGGCGCCGGTGATCATCGTCGTCGTGGTCCTCTGGGTCCAGGAGCGCCGCGAGCGCCGGCGCGACGCTGCGCCGGGCGACGACGACGCGCCCGCCTAAGCGCGCTCTCGTTCGAGCTTGCGGATGTCGTGGGCCAGGTCGCGGTCGACGAGCTGCTCGACCGGGAAGCTGATGCGCTGGCGCCCGCGCTTGTCGATCAGCAGCACGTAGGCGGAGTGCTCGAAGCCGTTGCCCTGCGGGCGGATGCCGTAGTCGTGCCAGATCGGCGCGAGCTGGGCGCGCGTGCCCAGCAGGAAGCGCATCCGCCCGGCGCTGAGGCCGCGCTTGACCAGAAAGGCCTCCGCGCTGTCGGGCGTGTCGTGCGCGGGGTCGACGCTGACCGCCAGGGCCGGGACGTCGTGGCCGAGGTCGTCGAGGGCTCCGCGGATGGTGGTCGCGGTGACCGGGCAGGTGTCCTGGCAGGTCGAGTACATGAAGGTGAGCACGACCACGTGTCCGCGGTAGCCGCGCAGCGAGACGGCGCGGCCGTCCTGGTCGCGCAGGGTGAAGTCCTTGGGCGGGACCGCCGGGCGCAGGCCGCCGGCGAAGCCGCTGGCCCCGAGCGGGGGCGGTTGGTCCGGGCGCGCGAAGACGACGACGCCCGCGGCGGCCAGGATGGCCAGCGAGGCGAAGACCATGAGCGCGAGGCGCACGCGCGCGGGCATCGGCCGAAGCGTAGACGACCGATTCCGGGGCCCCCGCACCCGCCTGTACGCGCTCCGCGGCGCCGGATCGCCACGCCCCGAAGGGGCCCGGGCAACCAGCACTGTTCCCCTTCGGGCCGCGACGACCGGCATCCACGGCCCGCGCACATGCGCGCACGCGGGCCCCGGAACCGATCGTCTAGCGGTTCACGTTGCTTTCAGGTTCATCGCTCACCATCGTGACCTGATGCGCATCCTGGTCGTCGACGACGAGCCCGCCGTACGGGAGGCGCTCGAGCGGATCCTGCGCCTCGACGGCTTCGAGGTCGCGTTGGCCAGCGACGGGCGCGAGGCGGTGCGCAGCCAGGCCGACGCGCCGGCCGACGCGGTGCTGCTCGACGTCCTGATGCCCGGGCTCGACGGCCTCGAGGTGTGCCGGCGGATGCGCGACATCGGCGATCGCACCCCGGTGCTCATGCTCACCGCGCGCGACCAGGTCGGCGACCGCGTCGCGGGTCTCGAGGCGGGGGCCGACGACTACCTGTCCAAGCCGTTCGCGCTCGAGGAGCTGCTGGCCCGTGTGCGGGCGCTGCTGCGCCGGTCGGGATGGAGCGGCGAGGACGAGGTCCTGCGCTTCGACGACCTCGAGCTCGATCCGCAGTCCCACGAGGTGCGCCGCGGCCAGCGGCTGGTGGATCTGACCCGCACCGAGTTCCTGCTGCTCGAGCTGTTCCTGCACCACCCACGCCAGGTCCTCACCCGCGGGCAGATCTTCGATCGCGTGTGGGGCTATGACTTCGGCCCCGCCTCAAACTCGCTGGAGGTCTACGTCGGCTACCTGCGCCGCAAGACCGAAGCCGCGGGCGAGCCGCGGCTGCTGCACACCGTGCGCGGCGTGGGCTATGTCCTGCGGGCCCCGCGGCCATGACCTTCCGCCGGCGCATCGTCGTACTCACCGCGGGCGCCGTCGCCGCCGCCATCGTGCTGGCCGCGATCGTCACCTTCGTCGTCGTGCGCCACGAGCTGCGCGGGGGGGTCGACGCGTCGCTGCACGAGCTACGGCCCAAGGTCGTGTTCGTCAACCGGACCGCGTCGGCTCCGGTCGGGAGCGGCAAGGAGGCCGGCAAGACCACCGTCGGCCCCGGAGAGATGTTCCAGGCCCAGCTGCCGCCCACGGCCTTCGGAGACACGGCCGGGATCGTGCAGGCGACCCTGCCCAACGGCGACGTCATCCGCTCCGCGTCGGGCCCGCAGCTGCCCACGACGGCGGCCGAGCGCGAGGTGGCCGCCGGCAAGGTCGGCGAATCCCTGCGCGACGAGACCGTCCTCGGCGTGCACACGCGCCTGCTCACCACCCGCGGGCCGGACGGATCGACGCTGCAGATCGGCAAGCCGCTCACCGAGGTCGACGACACGCTCGGGCGGCTGCGCTGGATCCTGCTCGCCGTGACGGTCGGCGGCGTCGGGGTCGCCGCGGGGTTGGGCGTCGGCGTCTCGCGCGCGGCCACGCGGCCGCTGGGCCGTCTGACCGCCACCGCCGAGCAGGTCACCGCGACGGGCGACCTGCACCATCGCATCGAGCCGATCGCCGATGACGAGCCAGGGCGCCTGGCGGCGGCGTTCAACGCGATGCTCGGCGCGCTGGAGGCCTCACGCGATGCCCAGCGCCAGCTCGTGGCCGATGCGTCGCACGAGCTGCGCACACCCCTGACCTCGATCCGCGCCAACGTCGAGCTGCTCGAGCGCGCCCGCGCGATGCCGCCGGCCGAGCGCGCGCACGTCCTCGCCTCGGTGCGGGGCCAGCTCGAGGACCTCACGGTCCTCGTCGGCGATCTGGTCGATCTCGCACGCCCCGGCGAACGCGCGCTCGAGGCGCCCGAGGACCTGTGGCTCGACGCAGTGGTGCAGGACGCCGTCGAGCGCGCGCGCCGTCTTGCACCCGCGACCCGGTTCGTCGTCACGAGCGAGCCGTGCATGGTCAGCGGCTCCCGCGGACGCCTGGCGCGCGCGGTCGGCAACCTGCTCGACAACGCGGTCAAATGGAGCCCACCCGGGCAGCCGGTGGAGGTCGCGGTCGCCGCGTGCGAGGTCACCGTGCGCGATCACGGCCCCGGCATCGCCGAGGAGGATCTGCCGCACGTGTTCGATCGCTTCTACCGCGCCCCCGCGGCTCGCGGGCTGCCGGGATCCGGCCTGGGCCTGGCGATCGTCAAGCACGTCGCCGACGCCCATGGCGGCAGCGTCGTGGCCGAGGCCGCGGCCGGCGGAGGCGCCCGGCTGCGCCTGACGCTGCCCCTCTCACCGACTTCCTAAGTCGCTCTCAGGAAGCGGTCAGGTTGGTCGGGCCTCATGTCCGCCCATGACCAGATCACCACTCCTCCTCGCCGCGGTCGGGGCCGCCCTGGCGCTCGGCGCCTGTGGCAGCTCCGACGACGGCGGCAAGCCGGCCAGCGGCGCGAACCGGCAGGACAAGGCCTTCGAAGGCGCCCTGAAGTTCTCCAAGTGCATGCGCGAGCACGGCATCGACATGCCCGACCCCCAGCGCGTCGGCACGGGCGGCATCAAGCTCTCCGTCTCCGGCGGCAAGGTGGACTTCAACGACCCGAAGATGAAGTCCGCGCAGAGCGCCTGCCAGAAGTACATGCAGATCGGCGGTGGCGAGAGCATCGATCCCGCCAAGCGCGCCAAGCTCCAGGAGGCCGCGCTGAAGTACGCGCGCTGCATGCGCGGGCAGGGCGTCGACATGCCCGATCCGAAGCTCTCCGGCAACGGCGGCCTCACCTTCCAGGCCGGCCCGGGCCCGAAGAGCAACAGCAACAGCAGCGGCCGCACGGGCCTCGGGGTCAGCCCCGACTCGCCGAAGTTCCAGGCCGCCGACAAGGTGTGCAACCACCTGCTGGGCGACCGCCCGGGACCCGGCGCCAGCACGGAGGAGGAGAAGTGAGCGTCGCCGCCCGGACCGGTGGGCGCCGCCTGACCGCCCGCCGCGCCGCCCGCTCCGTCCTGACCGTGGCGGCACTCGCCGGGATCGCGGTCGTCGCGTGGCTGCTCTTCGCGCCCGGCGACGACCAGCCCACCAGCGCCGCCAACGACTCCGTGCCGCTCGGCGCCGCCGCCGTCGAGCGCCGCGACCTCGTCGCGCGCGAGGACGTCGACGGGACCCTCGGCTTCACCGACACGACCAAGGCGGCCGCCCCCGCGGCCGGCACCATCACCCGCCTGCGCGACGAGGGCGACACCGTCACGCGGGGCCGGTCGCTCATGTCGATCGACGCCAAGGCGACGGCCTGGGTCCTCTACGGCACGATCCCGATGTACCGCGATCTCGGGCCGGGCGTCTCCGACGGCCGTGATGTCCGCCAGCTCGAGCGCAACCTGAAGGCGCTCGGGTACGACCCCGGCACCGTCGACGACGACTGGACGTCCGCGACGACCGATGCGGTGGTCGATTTCCAGGACGATCGCGACCTCACCGAGAGCGGGACGATCGCGCGGTCGCAGTTCGTCGTCAGCGACGGCCCGGCGCGCGTCGGCAAGCACGACGCGGAGGTCGGGGACCCGGTCCGCGCCGGCGCGCCGGTGACCGAGCTGACCTCGACCACGCCGGTGATCACCTCGAAGCTCGACGCCGGGCTGGCCGCCGAGGTGCACAGCGGCGACGCCGTGAGGGTCACCCTGACCGACGGCAGCGAGGTGGGTGGGAAGGTGACCGACGTCGGCACCGTCGCCACCGCCGGCGAGAACGGCGCCTCGCCCACGGTCGAGCTGCGCGTGGCGCTGAACCGCGGCCGCCGCGGCCGCCTCGACGGAGCGCCGGTGAGCGTGTCGCTGGAGACCGGGCGCACGAAGGACGCGCTCGCCGTGCCGGTCACGGCCCTGGTCGCGACGGCTCCCGGCCGCTACGCGGTCGAGCTCGCGGGCACGCACCGCCTCGTCGGGGTGACCCTCGGCGCGTTCGCCGACGACTGGGTGCAGGTCACCGGGTCCGGCCTCGCCGCGGGCGCGCGCGTGGTGGTGCCCCGGTGAGCCTCGCACTGAAGGACGTCAGCAAGGAGTACGCCGGCGGCGTGCGCGCGCTCGACGGGGTCAGCCTCGAGGTCGACGACGGCGAGCTGGTCGGCGTCGTCGGCCCGTCGGGCTCGGGTAAGTCGACGCTGCTGCACGTGATGGGCACGCTCGACCGCCCGTCGCACGGGCGCGTCACGGTGGCCGGCGTCGACCTCGACGACCTCGACGACCGCCAGCTCGCGGGGCTGCGCGCGACGTCGATCGGCTTCGTGTTCCAGCAGTTCTTCCTGATCGACGGGATGACCGCGCTCGAGAACGTCGCCCAGGGCCTGCTCTACAGCGCCACGCCGCTCGAGCAGCGCACCGCCGCGGCGCGGGTCGCGCTCGAGCGCGTGGAGCTCGGGCATCGCCTGCACCATCGTCCCGAGCAGCTCTCCGGCGGCGAGCGCCAGCGCGTGGCGATCGCCCGCGCGGTGGTCGCCCGGCCGGCGATCGTCTTCGCCGACGAGCCGACGGGGAACCTCGACTCGCGCGCGGGCGCGGAGGTCCTGGCCCTGCTGCGCGAGCTCAACGCCGAGGGCACGACGGTGATGATCATCACGCACGACCGCGACCTCGCCGCGGCGCTGCCGCGGCGCATCGCGCTGCGCGACGGACGCGTGGTGGCGCCATGACCTCGCGGCTGCTGCCCGCCGATCTGCTGCGCCTCGGCGCCGTGGGCCTGCGCACGCGCCGCCTGCGCGCCGTGCTCTCCGCCCTGGGGATCGCCATCGGCATCGCGAGCATGGTCGCCGTGCTCGGGCTGTCGGAGTCCTCGCGCGCCGGACTGCTGGCGCAGATCGATCGCCTGGGGACCAACCTGCTCACCGCGGCGCCGGGGCAGACGCTCGGCGGCGACGACGCGACGCTGCCCGAGAGCGCGGCGCAGACCCTGAGGCGCCTGGGCGGCGTGCAGCGCGTCGATTCGGTGCGCGCGCTGGACGCCACCGTGCGCCGCAGCGACCGCATCGACCCCGAGGAGACCGGCGGCGTCGCGGTCGACGCGGCCGATCCCGGCCTGCTGCAGACCCTGGGTGGGTCGATGCTCCGCGGGCGCTTCCTCAACGCGGCGACGACCCGCACGCGCTCGGTCGTCCTCGGTTCCGCCGCCGCGCAGCAGATGGCCATCGACCGTCCGGGCGCGCTGGTCTACATCGCCGGGCGCTGGTGGACCGTGGTGGGGATCATGGCCCCGATCGAGCTCGCTCCCGAGCTCGACCGGGCGGCGCTCATGGGCTACGACGCCGCGGTGCGCGAGCTCGGCGCCGAGCGCTCGGCGAGCACCGTGTACCTGCGCGCCGACCCGTCGGTCGTCGCGCGCGTGCACGACCTGCTGCCGTCGGCGGCCAACCCCGAGCACCCCGAGGAGGTCGACGTCAGCCGGCCGTCGGACGCGCTCGCGGCGCGTGCCCAGGCCGACGACGCGCTGACCGGCCTGTTCCTGGGCCTGGGCGCGGTGGCGCTGCTCGTCGGTGGGATCGGCATCGCCAACACGATGGTCATCTCGGTCCTCGAGCGCCGCTCGGAGATCGGGCTGCGAAGGGCGCTGGGCGCCACCCGCGGGCACGTGCGCGCGCAGTTCCTCGTCGAGTCGCTGCTGCTGGCGGCCGCCGGCGGGCTCGCGGGCATCGCCGTCGGCGCGCTCGTCACCGGCGCCTACGCCAGCGCGCGCGGCTGGACCGCGGTCGTGCCCCCGCAGGCGCTGGCCGGCGGGGTCGGCGCCGCACTGGCGATCGGCGCGGTCGCCGGGCTCTACCCGGCCGGCCGGGCGGCGCGCATGTCGCCCACCGAGGCGTTGCGCGGGGCGTGAGTCTGCGGGCCACAGCGGCGCTTCGCGGCCAGGGCATCGAGGGGATGGCCAGGCAGCCGCGCCGGGCGCCCAACTGCTTCGGATTGTGTGCGGTTTCCGGATATAAACCGAAGCAGTTCGCGACATATCGCGCCGCACGACCGTGAACGATCCGGGGCACCTCCCTCGATGAGCTGTTGGCCGCAAACCGCCGCCGGCGCCCCGAGGAAACAACGCTCCTACGGCTCGACCAGCCCGCGCCGGATCGCGTAGCGCACGAGCTCCACGCGGTCGCGCATCCCGAGCTTGCGCAGGATGTTCGCGCGGTGCGACTCCACGGTCTTGTCGGCCAGGTGGAGGATCGCGCCGATCTCGCGGTTGGTGTGAGCCTCGGCGATGAGCTTGATGACCTCCTGCTCGCGCGGGGTGAGCGGCTCGCGCGGGCCGGCGCTGTCGTCCTCCATCCAGGTGCGCACGAGGGCGCGCTGGGCGGCGTTGGTCAGGAACGAGTCGCCGCGCGCCACGGCGCGGACCGCGTCGACGAGGTAGTGGTCGGCCTCGTGCTTGAGCACGTAGCCCGACGCCCCGGCCTTGAGCGCCTCGAAGAGGTAGCGCTCGTCGTCGTGCATCGAGAGGATGAGCACGTCGACCTCCGGCGCCAGCGCCTTGATCTCGCGCGTCGCCTGCAGCCCGGTGAGGCGCGGCATCGCGACGTCGAGGATGGCGATGTCGGGGCGATGGGCGAGCGTCTGCGCGACGGCCTCGGCGCCGTCGGCCGCCTCGCCGACGACCTTCATGTCGGGTTGGCGGTCGAGCAGCAGCTTGAGCCCTCCGCGGACCACGCCGTGGTCGTCGGCTATCACCAATCTCATGCCGCCGCCGCTCCCAGTCTCAGCTCGATGGTCGTGCCGCGTCCCGGCGTCGACTCGACGCAGAAGTTCCCGCCGGCGAGGACCGCGCGCTCGCGCATGCCTCTCAGCCCGAGTCCGGGGGCCGCGACTCCCGGCTGAAAGCCCGAGCCGTCGTCGCTGAGCCGCACGACCGTGCCGCCGGACGGGCGCTCGACGTCGACGCGCACGCTGCGTGCCGATGCGTGGCGCGCGACGTTGGAAAGCCCCTCCTGCACGATGCGGTAGACGACGATCTGCGCGTCGGCGTCGAGGTCCTCGACGCCGCCTTCGGGCATCTTCAGCGTGGTCTTCAGGCCGGCGCGGCGGCCGAACTCGTCGACCTGCGTGCGCAGGGCGGCGCCCAGGCCGAGGTCGTCGAGGGCGACGGGGCGCAGCTCGCGGGCCAGGCGGACGAGCTCGCCCATGGCCTGCGTGGCGACGCCCTGCGTCTCGCGCAGCTCGTCGCGCAGCTCGGGCGGAGCGTGCTGGGCGGTGGCCTCGAGCCTCAGCAGCACGCCCGTGAGCGCCTGGTTGGCCTCGTCGTGCAGGTCGCGCGCGAGGCGAGCGCGCTCGCCTTCCTGAGCCTGCAGGACGGCCGTGGCCGTGCGCGTGCGCTCGGACTCCAGGCGCTCGAGCATGCGGTCGAAGGCGCGGTGCAGGCGCGCGACCTCCTCGACGTTCGCGGTCGGTATCGCCGAGCGCGGGTCACGCCCGCCGAAGGCGACGCGCTCCATGGCGTCGATGAGCTCCTCGAGCGGCGCGAAGCGCCGGCGCAGGAGCCAGCCGTTGACGAGCACCATGGCCAGGAGCGCGGCGACGAGCACGAGGAAGCGCTTGCGCTCGATCAGCGGATCGGAGTGCAGGCTGGCCGCGACGGACGCGGCGAGGACGGTCGCAGTGATCAGCAGCGCATTGAGCGCGAGGATCTGCGTGAGGAGGGTGGGGCGCTTCATGGGGAAATGGGGTCCAGACCCGATATCGGCAGCGCTTGCCCCTGCCGATACCTCCGGTAAGTCGAGATGGACACAGGTGCCTCCTCCTAGGGCGACCGATGGCCAGATCTCAGACGACTCATGGGCGCCGCCGGGTTGGATTCCGGCGGCGCCCATGGTCGTTGTGGAGCCGGATATCGACTCGCTATACTTTTTGAAGTGAATCCCGACCGACTTCAAGGTGAATCGACCGTGAGCGTGTCCGGCAGCGAGTACGTCCGCCGTATCAAGGCGCAGATCGACGAGATCGATCCCTCCGCCGTCCGCGAGCTCGCGGGCGAGGGTGTCGCCCTCATCGACGTGCGCGAGAGCGGGGAGTGGGAGTCGGGCCACCTGCCCGGCGCCAAGCACGTCCCGCGCGGCTATCTCGAGTCCCGCATCGACGCGCAGGTCCCCGATCGCTCGCAGCACGTGATCCTCTACTGCGCCTCCGGGCAGCGCAGCGCGCTGGCCGCGAACACGCTGCACGAGCTGGGCTTCGAGCACGTCGAGTCGATGACCGGCGGCATCACGCTGTGGAAGGACCGCGGCTACCCCGTCGACGTCCCCAAGACCTTCACGGCCGAGCAGCGCGAGCGCTACTCGCGCCACTTCCTGCTCCCCGAGGTCGGCACCGAGGGCCAGCAGAAGCTGCTCGACGCCAAGGTGCTGCTGCTCGGCGCCGGCGGCCTCGGCTCACCCACCGCGCTCTACCTCGCCGCCGCCGGCGTCGGGACGCTCGGCATCGTCGACGACGACGTGGTCGACGTCTCCAACCTGCAGCGCCAGGTCATCCACACGACCGATCGCGTCGGCGTGCCCAAGGTCGACTCCGCCGAGGAGCAGATCAAGGCGCTCAACCCCGACGTCGACGTCGTCAAGTACCAGACGCGCCTGGACTCCTCGAACATCATGGAGATCATCGAGGGCTACGACATCGTCGTCGACGGCGTCGACAACTTCCCCACGCGCTACCTGCTCAACGACGCATCGGTGCGCCTGCGCATCCCCGTCGTCAGCGCCGCGATCCTCGGCTTCGAGGGCCAGCTCAGCGTCTTCGCCCCCTACGAGGGCCCGTGCTACCGCTGCCTCTTCCGCCAGCCGCCGCCGGCCGAGCTCGCGCCGTCGTGCGGGGCCAACGGCGTGCTCGGCGTCCTGCCCGGGACGATGGGCCTCCTGCAGGCCACCGAGGTCGTCAAGCTCATCATCGGCGCCGGCGAGCCGCTCATCGGGCGCCTGCTGATGTACGACGCGCTGGCCGCCACCACGACCGAGCTCAAGGTCCGCCGCGACCCCGAGTGCCCGATCTGCTCGCGCGAGCCCGACGCCATCTCCGACGACGAGATGGGCGTCTTCCCGGACTACGAGGCGTTCTGCGCCGCGGCCGGTTAGGCTCCGCGACCGCTCATGGCCACCATCCGCATCCCGCCCGTCCTGCGGCCGTCCGTCGGCGGCGAGCGCGAGGTCTCGGCCGACGGCTCGAACGTCGGCGAGGTCCTGCACTCCCTGGTCGACACGCACACCGAGACCCAGGACCAGATCTTCGGCGCCGACGGCGATCTCAATCGCTACGTCAACGTCTACCTCAACGACGAGGACGTGCGCGTGCTCGACGGCCTCGACACGCCGGTGGGGGAGGGCGACGTACTCGTGATTCTCCCCGCCATGGCCGGCGGCTGACGCCTGGGCGCCTCAGGGCAGCGGCCGCAGGTCGGGCTCGACGAAGCCCGCGCGCGCGGCCGCGCTGAACAGCCGCTCGCGGCTGTAGTGCGCTGACAGCAGGTCGCGATCGACCAGCCGCGGGTGCGCGGCCAGGAAGGCGTCGAAGTCGTCGTCGCGCGCGAGCAGCGCGTAGTGGCCGACGACGCGCGCCCATGCCGTCGTGAGCGTGTCGTGGTAGCGGCCGGGCTCGCCGTGGGCGGCGGCGAAGCGGCGCAGCCCGTCGCGGGCGCGGGCCACCGCGTGCTCGACGCCACCGCGACGCGCGTAGGCGAAGGCGACGCGCAGGTGGTCGCGGTGGTCGAAGGAGGGCAGCGAGGCCGCCTCGAAGCGCATGAGGAAGGTGTGGTCGGTCATGAGCTGTCCTTGGTCTGGCGCTCGAGCGCGTCGAGCACGTGATGGAAGCCGTCGGCGGCCGACGGCGGGACGTCGGCCAGGACCGCCTCGTCGAGCGCGGCGAAGGCCGCGTGGACTCGGGCGGCGGCGCGCGCGCCGGACGCGGTGAGCTCGATCGTGAACGAGCGCCGGTCGGCCGGATTGACGCGCCGGCGCACGAGCCGCCGCCGCTCGAGGCGGTCGAGGACGCCGGTGAGGGTGGAGGGCCGCTGGCCCGTCGCCGTCGCGAGCGCGCCGACGCTCCGCGGGGCGCCCGGCTGCAGCTGCGCGAGCACGTTGACCTCGGCCTGGCGCAGGCCGAGATCCGAGAGCTCGGCGGCCAGGTGGTCGAGCACGCGGTGCACGGTGGCCTCGAGGGCGGCGATCACGGAGGGATTTGTCACGAGTTCGTATTATACGGACTCGTAACATCTTGACAAGGGGCGTTCGCGCGCGTCGTCCGCGTGGCGGCGCGGCGCGGCGTCAACAGCGTCACCGAACGATGGGAAGTCACCGGCGGCTCGGCACGCTGGCGGCTCCGTGCGGGCGTGCCCCTGGGGTGCAACCGCGCGTGTTTCACAACATCTCTCTGAGGCCCGTGAGGGGGTGGGCCGGCTAATACATCCCACAGATGAACATTCCGGCCCACCCCTGTGGCCGCAGGCGGAATGTGTTGCGAAAGACGCGTGAACTGCGCACGAAACCGTGTCTCTCACAACAGGTTCGCCGCCACCGTCCTGTCCTGTGGTCGTATGGCGACCCCTGACCAGGACAGCGACTCACCGGCCCTGGCGTGGCTACGGGTGCGCGCTGACGAGCGCGATCCCGGCGAGCACGGTCGTCAGGCCGGCGGCCTGCCGCGGCGCCACGCGCTCGTCGAGCAGCAGCGCGGCGAGCACGACCGTGGTCACCGGGTACAGCGAGCCGAGGACCGAGACCGTGCTCGTGAGGCCCTCCGTGAGGGCGAAGGCGAACAGCGCGTTGGCGGCGCCGTCGAGCAGGCCGACGGACGCGACGGAGGCCAGGTCGCCCCTGGCGAAGCTCAGGCGCGGTCGCACGACCGCCACCGCCACGAGCAGCACGGCCACCGACGTCGATCGGTTGAGCGCCACGGCCCAGGCCGGACCGGCGGCGGCGGTCGCAGTGTCCATGGCGACGAAGAAGGCGCCGAAGCACAGCGCGGAGACCAGGGCGAGCGCGGCGCCCGGCACGAGGCGGCCGGGGCGGCGGGAGTCCTCGTCCCCGCGCTCGGCGCACGCCAGCGCGGCACCCGCCAGGGCGAGGGCCATGCCGAGCGCGGCCGCGGTCGCCGGGCGCTCGCCCGCGGCGACCGACGCGGTGACCGGCACGATCGCGGCGGCGGACGAGATCGGCGCCACGACGGACATCGGGCCGAGCGCGAGGCCCTTGTAGAGGGCGGCGAACCCGGCCAGCTCGACCAGGCCGGCGCCCACGGCGGCCAGCGCCCCGTCGGCCGGCGGCAGCCCTTCGCCGGTGAAGGCGAGCAGCCCGAGCAGCAGCGCCAGCCCCGCCGCCTGCGACCCGACGAGCACCGCGAGCAGCGGCAGTCGCCGGCTGGCGAGCCCCGCGGCGAAGTCCGAGCCGCCCCAGGCGACGCTCGCGCCGAGCGCCAGAGCGGGCGCGAGCATCACGCCGCCGCGTCGGCGAGCGGGCGCAGCGCGCTGGCGTTCATCGCCAGCGCCACGGGCTCCGCCACCACGAGCAGGGTCCGCAGCGTCGCGTCGGCGGCGCCCCGCACGGTGCCGCCGCTCTCGAGCGTCCGCCGCAGGTTGGCGAGGTTCGGCCCCGTCAGCCGCTCGCCCGGGATCACGTTGGGGATGCCGGGCGGGTAGGCCGCCAGGCACTCGGCCGCGACCCGGCCCTCGGCCGCGGCGATGGGCACGCGCTCGCGCGCGGCCAGGAAGGCTGCGCGCGGCGACATCGCCGCCCGGCCCCACGGCGGCGCGAGCCTCCGTTGCGCGACCGCGACGGGCGCAGCGCCGCGTCCAACCCGCGCGCACGCCCGTTCGAGGCTCGCGACGAGCTCGGCGCCGGACCGTGCGACGCGTTCGCCGAGCCCGAACACCGCGACGACGACGTGCTCGCCGCAGAGCTCGAGGTGGACGTCGTCGCCGTGGCGCATGTGGCGCGCGAGCTCGTGGCCGCTGACGCCCGTGCCGCGGACGTCCACGCACACGCGCAGCGGGTCGATCGCCGCGACGCCGAAGGACCCGACGAGGCGCTCGTCGATGACCTCGAGGCCGTGGACACGGCGGATGGCGCGGCGGACCACCGCGAGCTCGGCCACAGCGCGCTCGAGCAGGTCCGCGCCGTGCAGCGCTGCGTGCCGGCGAGCCGCATCCAGCGACGCGAGCAGCAGACTGCTCGGGCTCGTCGATGAGACGAGCCGCAGGGCGTGGTCGATGCCGCCCTCGTCGAAGCGGGCGCCGGTGCCGAGATGCAGCATCGCCGACTGCGTGAGGCTGCCGGCGTGCTTGTGCGTGCTCGAGACGACGAGGTCGGCGCCGGCGGCCAGGGCGTGCTCGGGCAGCGGCATCGCTGAAGGCCAGGTGCGCGCCCCACGCCTCGTCGACGATCAGCGGCACGCCGTGGGCGTGGGCGACGCGCGCCAGGCCGCGGACGTCGGCCACGGCACCGAAGTACGTGGGTGACACGACGATCGCCGCCGCCGCGCCGGGCGTGGCGGCGAGCGCCGCGTCCAGCGTGGAGGGCAGGACGCAGTGCGCGAGCCCCAGCTCGGCGTCGATCTCCGGTGCGACGAAGGTGGGGCGCAGCCCCGCCAGGACCATCCCGTCGATCGTGCTCCCGTGGACGGTGCGCTGCACGACGACGCGATCGCCGCGCTGCGCGATGGCCAGACAGGCGGCCACGTTGCCCTGCGAGGCGCCGTTGGTGAGAAACCAGGTCTGCTGCGCGCCCCAGGCATCGGCCGCCAGCCGGCGCGCGAGCTCGTACGGGGACGCGCGGCCGCCGACGCCGACGTCGACGCCCTCGATGAGCGTCGGCAGATCGAGCGCGAGCGCGCCGTCGCCCAGCGCCGCCCGCAGTCCGCCGTCCGCGGCGAGGCCGCCCTTGTGGCCGGGCACCATCGCGCGCCGCGGACGCCGCGCGGCGAAGGAGACGAGCGCCTCGAGATACGGGGCCAGGCGCTGGCGGGAGTCCTGCGCGGGTTGGGGCATCGGGTGGTCGAGCGCCGTCGACCACGTGGTGATACGCCCCGGGCGCCGCCACGCTCCGGGAGTCCTTGTCTATCGCGAAGGGTTCAGGCCGCCGAGTCGACGTCCGCCTGGCGAGCCGCGGCGGCGACGTCCTTCAGGTCGGGCTCCGCGTCGCGCGGCACGTCGGGCCCGCCGTCGGTCACCGCGTCGGCGTGGTCGCCCGCGCTGAGGTCGACGCCGTCGTCGGTCGCCGGCTCCTCCGAGCCGGTCGTGCGCCCGAGCACCGAGCTGCCGAGCTCGGGGTCCTCGGCCAGCATCTCGCGCGGAGCGTCGGATCCGCCGAGCTCGGCCGGGACGACGCCCTCGTCCGCCTTGCCCGCCCATTGGCCCTTCTCGCGGGCTTCCGCTTCGTCCGGCGTGGTTCCGCCGCGCTGCTCGCTCGGCTTCTGTCGGCCCTGCTCCTCGTCGCTGCCGGTCACTGGGTCCTCCTCGTGGTCCGCTTCTCGGGACGAAGAGGGGCTCTACCCGTCCCCGGTGGGGCGAAAGCCCGAGCACACCACGCGCATCCAGCCGATGCGCCCGTCGCGGGCCGAGAGGTAGGCCTGCTGCTCGACCAGGAAGTGGCCGTCGGGGTTGCGCACGCTGAACCGGTAGCCGACGCGGTCGCAGTCGGCGAAGGCGTCGCTCTCGAGCCGTTCGATCCCCTCGATCTCGTCGGAGTCCTCGAACCACTCGCGCAGCACTCCGGAGATCACCGCGTTCGCGTCGCTCGCCTCCCAGGTGCGGCGCGGCGTCAGCGCGCGGAAGTCGATCTCGGGATGCAGCAGGTCCGCGACCCGGCTGTAGTCCTTGACGGCCAGGGCGCGCGCGAACTCGGCCCCGAGGGTGGCTGTCGTCTGCATGCGCCGATCGTCGCGTCGCGCGGGCGCCGCGTCAACAACTCGCCGCTGTGCGCATCGACACAGTCGGGAAGCTCGCGCGGGAGACGGCGTCGTGAGAGGAATGCGGCTCCCCCCCAAGCAGCAAGCCCTCGCCCTCCCACCCGGTGGCGCCGCCACCGCGACCGAGGCATTGACCCGACCTGCCCCGGCTCGCCTGCCTGGCCTCGCGCCCGCCGCGCGGCGCCTGCTCAAGCACCCGCGGCTCATGCCCTACCACCGGCTGATGGTCGCGGTCCTGCTGATCAACGGCGGGGTGCTCTGGCACCACATGGACCGCGGCGACTGGGGGATCGACGACGGCAGCGCGCTGTCGGCGCTCGCGGCCCTGACGCTCGTGAACTTCACCGCCGCGGTCCTCATTCGCCAGCAGAAGGTCCTGAACATCCTGTTCGGCCTCGCAGGTCGCGGCTCGCGCTCCTGGCCGCTGTGGATGCGTTGGAGCGTCTCGAAGGTGCACCACGTCGGCGGCATCCACGCAGGCGGCGCGCTCGCCGGAACCGCGTGGCTCTGCGCGTTCACCGGGGTCGCAACCCTGGCTCGCGCGCACCATCCGACGAGCGTCACCGTCACGACCCTCGTGCTCAGCTACGGCCTCGTCGCCTTGGCGCTGCTCGTCGTCGTCTGCGCAGCCCCGCCGGTGAGGAGCCGCGCCCACAACGTGTTCGAGCTGTCGCACCGCTTCGGCGGTTGGACGGCCATCGGGCTCTTCTGGATCCTCACGGTGCACCTCGCCGTCCGTCAGCGCGGTGACGCCGCCGCGCTCGAGGCGATCGCGTCGAGCTGGCACGTCTGGGTGCTGGCGATCCTGACGGCCAGCGTCGCCTCGCCGTGGCTGCGGTTGCGGCGCGTGCCGGTGACCGTCGAGCGCCCCTCCTCGCACGCCGCCATCGTCCACTTCGACTACGGCGTCACGCCGGCGTTCGCGGCGGCGGTCGGGATCAGCCGCAGCCCCTTGCGCGAATGGCACGCCTTCGCGACGGTGATGACGCCGGGTCGATCCGGATACCGCCTGCTCATCTCGCGTGCCGGCGACTGGACCGGGCGGTTCATCGACGATCCGCCGTCGCACGTCTGGGTGCGGGGGGCGCCGATCTCGGCGCCGATGGCCAAGGTCGCGCTGCTCTACGAGCGTGTCGTCTACGTGGTCACCGGCAGCGGCATCGGACCGTGCCTCGGGCAGATCCTCGCCGCTCGCGTCCCCGCGCGCCTGGTGTGGTCCACGCGCGACCCCAGGGCCACCTACGGCGACGACCTCGTGGACGAGGTGCAGGCAGCGCAGCCCGATGCCGTCATCTGGGACACGACGCGGCTGGGGAAGCCCGACCTCGCGCAACTGGCCAAGCAGGCGTGCCGGGACTTCGATGCCGAAGCGGTCTTCGTCGTGAGCAACAAGGCCACGACCCTGCGCCTCGTCCACGGCCTCGAGCGGCTCGGCATCCCGGCCTTCGGGCCGATCTGGGACTCCTGACGTGCACACCCGCATCCCCATCCTCCGGCATGCGACGCTGTCGCCCATGGACCTGGGACGAATCGGGATCTGGCGGCGCCGGCACGACGGCGCCGACGCCGTCGCCGAGATCGAGGCGCTGGGCTTCACGACGCTTTGGGTCGGCGGCAGCCCGTCGCTGGAGCAGGTGCGGCCGTTCCTGGAGCGGTCGAGCACGCTGACCGTCGCGACCGGGATCCTCAACGTCTGGCAGCACGAGGCCGGCGACGTGGCCGCGCAGCGGGCCGAGCTGGTGCGCGAGTTCCCCGGGCGGTTCCTACTGGGGATCGGCGTCGGGCATCCGGAGGCGACCGCTGAGTACACGAGCCCGCTGGCGCGGATGGGCGCGTTCTTCGATGGCCTCGACAGCGCGCCGCAGCCCGTCCCGCGCGAGGAGCGCGTGGCGGCGGCGCTGGGGCCGAAGATGCTCGCGCTCGCGGCCCAGCGGTCGCTGGGCACGCACACGTACTTGGTCACGCCCGAGCACACGCGCTTCGCGCGCGAGCAGGTGGGGCCCGACGTGCTCGTCGCCCCGGAGCTCGCGGTCGTCGTGGAGACCGACGACGACGCGGCGCGCGAGGCCGCTCGTGCGTACGCCGAGATGTACCTGGGCCGGCGCAACTACACGACCAATCTCCTGCGCTTCGGGTTCACCGAGCACGACGTCGAGGGCGGCGGCAGCGACGCGTTGATCGACGCGGTCATCCCGCACGGCTCGGCCGCGCAGATCGCCGAGGCGGTCCAGGCCCACCTCGACGCGGGTGCCGACCACGTCGCGCTGCAGCCACTCGGCCACGGCCCGGCGCCCGTCGCCGACTACGAGGCGCTGGCCCGCGCGCTGCTCTAGCGCTCGAGCGGCCGCCGCACCCCCTACCCTGGGGCCCATGGCCACCGCCCACGAGACCATCGACCGCGCGCGGCTGCGCGAGCTCATCGACCACGAGCGCGGCAAGCTGCTGGCGAGCACCGCCGGCTCGCAGCGCTATTACGAGCGCGCGCTGGCCGTCATGCCGCGCGGCGTGCCGAGCTCGTTCCAGGCCGCCGACCCGCGGCCGATCTACCTCTCCCACGGCGAGGGGTCGCACGTGTGGGACGTCGACGGCAACGAGTACGTCGACTTCCACAACGGGTTCGGCGTGATGTGCGTGGGCCACGCCCACCCGGCCATCGTGGCCGCGGTCCGCGAGCGTGCCGGTCGCGGCTCGCACTTCGCCGCGCCCACCGAGGGCTCGATCGTCGTCGCCGAGGAGCTCGTGCGCCGCTTCGGCCTGCCGCAGTGGCGCTTCACGAACTCCGGCACCGAGTCCACGATGGACGCCATCCACCTGGCCCGCGCCGCCACCGGCCGCGAGCTGGTCCTGAAGATCGAGGGCTCCTACCACGGCCACCACGACGCCGTGATGGTCAGCGTGCGCCCGCCGCTGGACCAGCTCGGTGACCGCGACGTGCCCGCGAGCGTGCCGTTCGGCGCCGGGCACCCGCGCGCCGTGACCGAGCTGACCAAGGCCATCCCCTTCAACGACGCCGACCTGCTCGAACGCGTCCTCGAGGACATCGGCGACCAGGTCGCCGCCCTCATCCTCGAGCCGGCGATGATGAACATCACCATCGTCGCCCCCAAGCCGGGCTACCTCGAGCGCGTGCGCGAGCTCACCGCCAAGCACGGCGTCGTGCTCGTGTTCGACGAGGTCAAGACGGGCGCCACCATCGCGGCCGGCGGCGCCGTCGAGCGCTTCGGCGTCCAGCCCGACGTCGTCTGCCTGGCCAAGGCGATCGCCGGCGGCTACCCCAGCGGAGCCGTCGGGATGACCGAGACGCTCGCCGACCTCATCACCTCCGGCAACGTGCGCCAGGTCGGCACCTTCAACGGCAACCCGCTCTCCATGGCCGCGGCCCAGGCGGCGCTGACCGAGGTCCTCACCGACGAGGCGTACGCCGGCTTCGAGGAGCGCGACGCGCGCCTGCGCGCCGGCCTCGACGACGTCATCGAGCGCTACGGCCTGCCGTGCCACACCGTCGGGATGGGGAGCAAGGGCTGCGTCGTCTTCTCCTCCGAGCCGCTCTACGAGTACCGGGACTACGCGACCAAGGTCGACGAGGAGCTATCGACGCTCTCATGGCTCTACCACATGAACCACGGGATCTTCATGACGCCCGGCGTCGACGAGCAGTGGACGCTGAGCGTGGCCCACACCGACGAGGAGCTGCAGCGCTACATCGACGCCTATGAGGCGTTTGCGCGCGACGTGACCTCGGCGTAGGCTCGCCCCATGCGGGTCACGGTGCTGGGCTGGGTCCTCCTCGGTTCCCTCATGGCCACCGCGGTGCTCGCGGTCGTCGCCCCGGGGGCGGCCCTCATCGCGGCCATCGTGCTAGCGCTCGCCGTTGCGACGGCGGTTTCCGACGGCTTCGGCGCTTCGCTGAGCTGGTTCGACGTCGAGGTCGCCTCCGAGCGCAAGCGCGAGGCGCTCACCGCTCGCCTCAAGCGCGGTCGCCCGGAGTGGGAGACCACGCCGCCCGACCACCCCGACGAGCACCCCGACACGGTCTGGCAGCGCGAGCGCGAGCGCCGCGGCCTGCGCTGACCTCGCTCGGCGCGGTCAACCCGTCGCTACACTTTCTGAAGTGGCTGTCCCTCCGCTCCAGAACAAGCCGTGCGGCGGTCGCTACGGCGACCTCATCCAGTCCATCGGCAACACGCCGCTGATCGAGCTGCGGCGCCTCACGCCGAAGCCCGGCGTGCGCATTTGGGCCAAGCTCGAGTCCCAGAACCCGACGGGCTCGATCAAGGACCGCGTGGCGCGCTCGCTGATCGAGGATGCCGAGGAGAAGGGCGTGATCGGCCCGGGCATGACCATCCTGGAGCCCACCTCGGGCAACACGGGGATCTCGCTGGCCATGATCTGCGCCCACAAGGGCTACGACCTGAAGGTCGTCATGCCCGACAACGTGACGCCCGAGCGCACGCAGCTGCTGCAGATGTACGGCGCGCAGATCGTCTACTCGCCGGGCGCGCAGGGCTCCAACGGCGCGGTGGCCATGGCTCTCGACATGGCCGAGGCCGATGCGACCTACTACATGCCCTATCAGTACGGCAACCAGGCCAACCCGCTGGCGCACTACAACGGCACCGCGCTCGAGATCCTCGACGAGCTCGACGGCGAGGTCGACGCCTTCGTCGCCGGCCTGGGCACCGGCGGGACGCTCATGGGCAACGGCCGGCGCTTCAAGGAGGAGCTCGGCGACCGCGTGAAGATCGTCGCCGCCGAGCCCATGCAGGGCGAGCCGGTCCAGGGCCTGCGCTCCCTCGACGACGGCTTCATCCCGCCGATCATCGACCTGTCGCTGCTGGACCGGAAGATCTTCGTCACCAACCACGACGCCGTGGTGTGGACGCGCAGGCTGCTGGACGACGAAGGGCTCTTCGCCGGCGTCTCGAGCGGCGCGATCGCGTCGATCGCGGTGCGCATCGCCAACGAGATGGACGACGGCAACGTCGTCTTCATCGTCTGCGACGACGGCTGGAAGTACCTCTCCAGCGGCATCTACACGCGCCCGGTGGAGGAGATCGAGAACCTCGACTCGACCGTCTGGTGGTAGTTGGCTGGGCGCCGCGCTACCCGTCGGCGCGCGAGGGCGTGCCCGCGACCGTCGCGGCGCTGGCCGCGACGCGGTGAACGGCCTACGGCGCGTCGGGTGAAAGCGGTCGTGCCGAGGGCCTGCGCACGCTAGGCTGAGCCCATGCCCAACGTCGGACCTCTCGAGCTCGTCGTCATCCTCGCCATCGCCCTCATCGTGCTCGGCCCGAAGAAGCTGCCCGAGGTCGGGCGCTCCATCGGCAAGGGCATGCGTGAGTTCAAGGAGTCGCTCAACGGCGAGTCCGAGCGCGACGACGAGGAAGAGCGCCCGGCTCTCAAGACCGAGTAAGTGCGGATCGACTCCGCGCTGCTCGAGCGCATTGTCGCCCACGCGCGGCGCGACTTCCCCAACGAGTGCTGCGGGATGGTCGGCGTGCGCGACCAGCGCGCCGTCGTGATCCACGAGGCGACCAACGTGGCGGCCAGCCCGCTGCGCTTCGAGGTCGAGGGCCGCGAGATCCTCCGGGCGCAGGACGCCTTCGAGGACGAGGGCGCCGAGCTGGGCGCCATCTATCACTCGCACACGCGCTCGGAGCCCTATCCCTCGCAGACCGACATCAACTTCGCCGCCGGCTGGCCGGGGGTGGAGTGGCTCATCGTCGGCGTGCCGCGCGACGGCGAGCCGACGGTGCGCTCCTACCGCATCGACGACGGCGTCGTCACGGAGGTCGAGGTCGACGTCGAGGTGCACAGTGAATGAGCCGCTGGTCTGCCCGAGCTGCGCCACGACGCATCCGCCGAACGAGCGCTTCTGCCCGGCCTGCGGCATGCCGCTCGTCCACTCGGGACGCACGGGCGTCGACGAGCCGGTGACCGAGGCGCACGCGCGCGCGCGCAAGATCAAGCCGCAGTTCACCGAGGGCGAGCTCGTCCGCGTCGTGAGCGCCCAGCACCAGGCCGAGGCCGAGATGGTGCAGGGCATCCTCCTGGAGGAGGGGATCCCGTCGATGACGCGGCGCTCGGCAGGGTTCGACGTCCCCGACATGCTCGCCGCCGGCCGGCGCGACATCCTCGTGCCCGCGTCGGGCCTGCCGGCCGCGCGCGACGTCCTGATGCAGGCCGACCTGCTCGGCGCCCAGCCGGGCCCCGCGGTGGAGCGTCCGGCACGGCTGCTCGGTGTCCTGCTCGGCGTGGCGGTGCTCGTCGCGGTCATCGCCTGGCTCGGCACCGAGATCATCGGCTGAGCATGGAACACCGCAGGCTCGGCGACTCCGACCTCGAGGTCTCTGCCATCGCGCTCGGCTCGTGGCTGACCTACTCGGGCGGCATCGGGCGTGCGCGCACCGAGGCGTGCACCCGCGCCGCGTTCGAGGCCGGCATCACCTTCTTCGACACCGCCAACGTCTACGGCCGCGGCGCCGCCGAGCGCGCGTGGGGCGAGATCCTCGCGAGCTATCCGCGCGACTCCTTCGCGATCGCGACCAAGCTCTACTTCCCGATGTCCGCCAACGACCGCGGGCTCTCGCGCGAGCAGGTCCACAAGCAGATCGACGGCTCGCTGGAGCGCCTGGGCATGGACCACGTCGACCTCTACCAGTGCCACCGCTACGACGATCAGACGCCGCTGGAGGAGACCATGCAGGCGCTGACCGAGGTCGTGCAGGCCGGCAAGGCGCGCTGGATCGGCTTCAGCGAGTGGCCCGTCGAGCGGATCGCCGAGGCGCTCGCCCTGCCCGGCGTGGCGAAGTTCGTCTCCAGCCAGCCGCAGTACTCGGCGCTGTGGCGCGCGCCCGAGGCCGAGGTCATCCCCCTCTGCGAGAAGCACGGGATCTCGCAGATCGTGTGGTCACCGCTCGCCCAGGGCGTGCTCACCGGCAAGTACCGGCCGGGCGAAGAGGTGCCGGCCGGCTCGCGCGCCGCGTCGCGCGACATGAGCCGCTTCATCGGCCAGTGGCTGAACCGCACCACGCTGGACGCCGTCGACCGCCTGTGGCCGATCGCCGAGGAGGCGGGACTGACGATGGCCCAGCTCGCCCTGGCCTGGGTGCTGCGCCAGGACAACGTCGCCGCCGCGATCATCGGCGCGTCGCGCCCCGAGCAGGTCCACGAGAACGCCCGCGCCGCCGCGGTGACGCTGAGTGCCGACACGCTTCGCGCGATCGACGAGGCGCTGCTGTTGATCGCCGTCCGCTAGAGCCCGGGGAGCGGCGGTGTCACGAGCAGCGGCTCGATGCGCCAGCCGCCGTCTGGCGCGGCGGTGGCGTGCCACAGCTCGTCGAAGCCCTCCTCGGGCGTCGGGCGCACCAGGCGCCGGCCCGTTCCCACCAGCGCGGCGGCCGGCACGCGCCGCGGCCCGGTGCGCACCGCGTTGCGCGCGAGCGCCTCGGCGTCTGACACCTCGACCAGGTAGCCGACCACGCGAAAGCCCGCCTCGCGCGCGGGCGCGACGTAGCGGGCGCGATCGGCGGGGGTGGGATTGGTGGCGTCGATCACGAAGCGCTGGCGCTCGCGCAGGCACAGCTGCACGAACGCCTCCTCGCGAGCGCGCGTGCGCAGCAGGTCCATCGCCACGCGGACGTGCGTCTCGACGAAGCGGTCGCGGTAGAGCGTCGTCTTGCCGGCGCCCTGGACGCCGCAGAGGATGACGGCCTCCGTGACCTCAGCCTCCCAGCACGGCGGCGAGGGCCTGCTCGATCGGATCGTCGCCGGCGACGACGTAGAGCGTGTGGCCCACGGAGCGCGGCTCGTGCAGGATCGCGGCCAGCACCGCCGCGACGTCGTCGCGGCTGACCTCGTCGCGGACCGGGCCGGCCGTCAGCCGCGCCCGGCCGGTGCCGGGCTCGTCGGTGAGGAAGCCCGGCCGGACGATCGTCCACCCGCGGTCGCTGGCGACGAGCGCGGCGTCGGCCTGCGCCTTCGCGCGCAGGTAGACGCTGAAGACGTCGTCGCCGTCGGGCGGGTCCTCGGCCCCGATCGAGCTGATCATCACGTAGCGCTCGATCCCGGCGCGGCGCGCGGCCTCCAGCAGCTTGATCGCGCCGTCACGGTCGATCGTCAGCTTGCGCTGCGCGCCACTGCCGGCGCCGGCGCCGGCGGCGAAGACGACAGCGTCGGCGCCTGCGATCGCGGTCGCCACGTCCTCGATCGCGGCCGTCTCGAGGTCGCAGAGGACCGGCTCGCTGCCGTCAGCGCGCAGGTCGTCGGCGTGGTCGGGGTTGCGGATCAGGCCGCGCACGCGGTCGGCGCGCGCCGCGAGCAGTTTGGTCAGGCGCCGGGCGATCTGCCCGTGCGCACCTGCGATGACGACGTCCATCCAGGCAGGCTAGTCGTCATGCGGGCGGGCACGCCCCTAGGCTTTCGCACGGTGGACGAGCGTGGCTTCGTGGAGGCGCTGATGGCGGCGGTGCCCGAGGCGTTCGGCCGCCCGGACGCCCGCGATCAGTACCTCGGCGACGAGCCGCTGGCCTATTCCGCGCTCGGCGACGCTCGCAGCTGGCTCGAGGATCACGCGATCAAGGTGGCCCCCTTCGCCCGGCGCGCCCGCGTGCGCCCTGGCCAGGAGGACGTCGTACGCCGTTTCTGGGCCTTCGTCGAGCAACAGGCCCAGGCCGGGGCCGGCGACCGCGAGCTCGAGACGCTGCTGCAGCTCGAGTGCTTCGAGGGCAACGCCTGGATCGGGCACCTCAGCGCGAACCTGGGACCGCGGACCCGCTTGCTGTACAACGGCGAGCTATGACCGTGATCGCCGTCGCCCGCGTCCATGGTGTCGCCGGCGGGCGCGCCCAGCTGCTCGAGCTTCTGCGCCGCACCGCCGCCGCGGCGCGCGCCGAGCCCGGCTGCCGCTCCTACGACGTCGCCGAGGCGCTCGACGCCGCCGACGAGTTCGTCGTCGTGCACGCATGGGATGACGAGACCGCCCTGGAGGCGCACTATCGCGGCGCCGCGCACGAGGCCTACCGCCACGAGGTCTTCGGGCTGCTGGCACGGCCCAGCGAGCTCGCCGTCCATCAGGTCGCGTCGACCGAGTACCCGGTCGACCCGGGTCCGATGGACCCGCGTCAGGCCGACTAGCGCGATCCCCTCGCCGCGGTGGCGAGGACCCGGGCTATCGCGGGCTCCTGCCCTGAACCTCGACCGCCTGCTGGTACGTCGGCCGGTTGATCCACGGGATCAGGGGCTGGGTGACGCCGCCGAGGGGCCGGAAGCGCACGTCGTCGAGGCACGGCTGGTCGCCCGCCTGGCAGGCCGCGTCGGCCGGGTAGGTGTCGGTCGCCTTCTCGGCCAGGGCGCTCTTCAGCGAGGACGTCAGGGCCTTGCGGCACGCGGCCAGCTTGCCGTGCCCGCAGAAGGCGACCGCGTACTTCTGCTTGACCGGGCGGTGCAGCACGCGCTTGAGGTCCTTGAGCACGTAGCCGTAGAAGCCCTCCTGATAAGCCGAGCCGAGATGGTCGCCGTGGTTGTTGGGCTCGTTGTCGATCTGGTAGGTCGCCTCGAGCTGCTCGAGCAGGTGGCGGCCCATGACCGGCGTGAACATGGCGTCGATGAGCCGCGGCCACCACGCGTCCATGATGCGCACAGCGTCGGCGTCGTCGTAGGCGCCGTTGCGATCGCGGTCGATGCGGTGGGTGCCGCTCGCCGACCAGGCCTTCAGCTTCGTCACGGCGCCCGCGAGCGCGGGGTCCTTCGGCGTGCCCAGGACCCGCAGGGCCAGCGGCAGCGACGTCATGCCACGCAGGTCGGTGGTGCCGGCCTGCTCCATCGCGTCGACCATCTCGGGCAGCGTCAGCTTGTGGCCGCCCTTCAGGCGCAGCGCGAGCTGGCGATCGAGCATCTGCGAGCGGAAGACCGAGCTGAACAGGTTGGAGTCGGCGCCCGCGTAGCCGGGGGCCTGGCGGTTGTTCCAGCTCGTGAGCACCGGCTGGTCGACGACCTGCGGGTGCTGGGCGAACGGCGTGTAGCGCGCGGTGTTGAGGTCGGGGTTGAAGTCGCGCCACTCCCTGGTCGACGCCATCGGCAGCTGGCCGGTCGTCCCCTTCGCCCGTACCGGGTTGTTGCCCGAGTTGAAGTAGGCGACGTGCCGGCTGTCGGCGTAGAACCAGTTGAACGTGTAGCCGACGTTGCCGGCCGCGCGCTGGAAGTCCTGGGGCGAGCGGATCGCCTCGGGGTCGTTGAACTGGCTGAAGCCGACGGCCGAGTCGACCTCGTGCTGGTAGGTCGAGCGCAGCACCGTGTAGAGCATCGGCTTGCCCTTGTACGTGCCACGGCCGGCGACGAGCCCGAGCCTGGTGCGCTCGGCGTGCAGGGTCTCCGAGCCGGGCGGCGTCGAGTCGGCCAGGTTCGGGGTCCAGGTGTTCTTGCGCTCGAGCACCTCGATCGCCCGGCACCGCCCGCGGAAGCGGTAGTGCGTCGCGTCGCACAGCGGCACCGCGAAGGTGTCGATGATGTCCTGGCCGGCCGAGGTGGCGCTCCAGGCGTAGTCGCGGCCGTGGCCGAGCTGCACGTAGAGGTTCACCCCCGGGAAGGCGACGCCCTTCGCGTCGATGCCCGGCCCGTGCAGGTCCTCCTCCATGAGGATCTGCGGGGCGAAGTAGGCGACCTGCGGGCCGAAGACGGCCAGGGGGTGGCCGCTGGCCGAGTTGGCGCCCGACACGAGCAGCGCGTTGGACATCGCCTTGGGCAGGGCGCCGAGCTCGGGCAGCGGCAGGCCCGGCAGCGGCGGGACCCCGGGCACCGATGGGGCCCCGGGCGCCCGGAGGTTGCCGCCCGGCAGCAGGCCCGCCGCCGCCGCCGGCGGGCGGGGCGCCTTGCGAGCGCGCGACATCGAGCGCCTTGAACGAGCCCGGATCGGGCGGCTCCTCCGCGCCCTTTGCCTTCTTCTTCGGCTTGGTCTGGTAGGGGAAGCGCTTGCCCTGCACGGTGGTGGGCGCGTCGCGGTCGTCGAAGGCGGCGAACTGCTCCCAGAGCGTGCGGCCCTTCCGGGCGCCGAAGCGGTCCTTGAACGCGTCCAGCAGCGAGGACTCGGCCAGCTCGCGCCCGCCGCCCTTGCCGAAGATCCCGCCGACGAGCGAGGCGGTGGAGAAGAGGTCGGTCACCTTCCACTCGTCGGGTCCCTGGGGGCGCCCGAGCGCGGCGTACTCGCCGGGCATCTTGGTCGGGTCCAGGCGGGCCTCGGCGATGTACTGGTTGATGCCCGCGACGTAGTTCAGCGCGTCGTCCTGGAGCTGGCGCCCACGGTCGCCGTAGAGGTCGTCGCCCAGGTCGAACTGGCGCTGGAAGTCGGCCTCGGTGTACGGCGCGAGCGACCACTGCTCGGCGTCCATGGCCCGGTTGGCGGGCGCGCCGCCGATGAACGAGGAGAGCTGGGCGCGGCCCAGGTGGCGCAGGACGTCGATGAAGAACAGGCGGTCCTGGGCGGCGGCGTAGCCGGCCCCGAACATGGTCCCGCCGCGCGTCGTCCCGTAGATGTGCGGGATGCCGAAGCTGTTGTCGCGCAGGATGGTGACGTCGGCGCGCGGGGTGATGCTCGACGCGATGTCCGCGGGCTGCACGCCGAACGTCGAGTCCTTGTAGTAGCGCCCGAGGTCCTCGGCCTTCAGCCCGGGCGTGGCGTACATCAGGTCGCGGTACATCGCGAGCTGGTCGTCGTTGTGCGCGGGGCGTGCGCCGGTGGTCAGGAAGGCCGCGAGCTCGACGCCGTTGGCCATGCCGTTGGCGCCCGGCGGCAGGACGTCGTGGAAGCCGCCCGCGTCGTTCGTGGCGTAAGGCTGGACGTCGGCCTGCGCCGCCGGGACGACCGCAATCAACACGACCGCCCCGAGGGCGGCGATGAAACCCCGCATGTGACCTCCTGTTGGACCGCGCGGCAGCGTAGCGGCGCAGCGCGACGCGATGCGCCGCTAAGCGGCGCGACGCGTCAGGAGGTCGCTGCTAGGCCAGCGCGGGGACGCGCTCGACCACGCTGCCGTGGACGATCGCCTCGATCTCCTCCGACGCGCGATCGAACTCGTCGTCGGAGAGAACCGGGGTGCCCTCGAAGGGCAGGTCGCGCGTGATCTCCAGCCACGACTTGCAGCCGTGGAAGTCCTCGCGGACCTTGACCGTCACCGGCCGCGGGATGCGGTAGGTGCGCAGCAGCAGGACGTGCAGCGGGTGCCGGCGCTTCCACTGCAGGCGCTTCTCGCAGTAGTCCGACGTCCAGACGTAGTACGGCGAAAGGCCGTCGACGATGCGCGGATCGGTCACCGTCCAGTGCGCCGCGACCTCGGCCCACGCCCGGATGCGGACGCGATCGGGCTGCGGGATGCCGCCCTCGCGCGTGAGCGCCTGGGCGGGCGGCTCGGCGTCGGGCCACACGCCCTCCTCGAGGGCGCGCCGCAGCTCGGGCTGATGCGAGGCCCGGACGACGTCGTTGCGCTGGTGTTCGAATGTGGGATAGAGGAAGAAGCGGTCGTGCTCGACCTCGAAGTGCTTGCGCTCTTCGCGGATGCCGCCCTTGCGCAGGGTGACGAGCTGTTCGCCCTCGGCGAGGGCACGGACGGTGACCGCCCATTCCTTGAAAGCAATTGGCATAGGAAAGGAGAGAAAGGGGGGACTTACGTAGGACATCCCGGGCGACGGACGAAGACCTCGTCCTTGGCCTCGGGATGGCGACATTCTCGCAAAGCTCGGCGAAAAACCCAAATAGCCCTGGATATGCAGGTATTTTGGCAGACAATGGCTGGCGCGTTGGCGCTCAAAGGTACGCGCACAATCCCGCTGGAGGAGCGCGCATGAAGGCGATCATCCACGAGACGTACGGGTCGGCCGACGTCCTGCAGCTGAAGGACGTCGACCGACCCGAGATCGCGGACGACGAGGTGCTCGTGCGGGTTCGCGCGGCGGGCGTGGATCGCGGCACCTGGCACGTGATGACGGGCCTCCCGTACCCGATACGCCTGGCGGGCTACGGCCTGCGCGCGCCCAAGAACCCCGTCCTGGGGATGGACCTCGCGGGCGTCGTCGAGGCGGTCGGCAGCGGCGTGAGCAGGTTCGGACCCGGCGACGAGGTCTTCGGCATGGGCAAGGGCTCCTACGCCGAGTACGCCGCTGCGCTGGAGGGCAAGCTGGCGCCCAAGCCGGCGAACCTCAACTTCGAGCAGGCGGCGGTGATCGCCGCGTCCGGCCTGCCCGCCCTGCAGGGCCTGCGCGACCACGGGAAGCTGCGCGCCGGCCAGAGCGTGCTGATCACCGGCGCGTCGGGCGGCGTCGGGACCTATGCCGTGCAGCTGGCCAAGGCGTTCGGCGCACAGGTCAGCGCCGTGTGCAGCACGGCGAAGGTGGACATGGTCCGATCCATCGGCGCGGACCGCGTCATCGACTACACCCACGAGGACTTCGCCCAGGACGAGCAGCGCTACGACCTGATCCTCGACTTGGGCGGGAACGCGTCGCTGTCACGCCTGCGGCGAGCGCTCGCCCCCCAGGGGACGCTCGTCATCGGCGGCGGCGAGACGGGCGGCCGCTGGCTCGGAGGCACCGATCGCCAGATCCGGGCGATCCTGCTCTCGCGCTTCGTGAGCCAGAAGCTCGGCACGTTCATCTCCCGGGAGAACCACGAGGACATGATCGTCCTCAAGGAGCTCATCGAAGCGGGGAAGGTCACGCCGGTCGTCGACCGGAGCTACCCCCTGAGCGAGGTCCCCGAGGCCATCCGCTACCTGGAGCAGGGGAAGGCCAAAGGCAAGGTCGTCATCGCCGTGTGAGGCGCGACGGGACGCTAGGCGTGCGCGGTGAGACGGTGCGCCAGGGCGACGGCCGGGAGCTCGACGGGGACGCCGATGTCGAGCTGGGCGTAGTTGCCGCCGGCCTGCAGGTGCTCGTGCAGCAGGTCCTCGAGCTGGAAGCGCCCGATGAGCGCGTCGCACTCGATGCAGCCGTTGGCGAGATAGCCGCCGGCGACGCCCGGGCTCTCGCGGTGGGCGACCCGGCCGATGCGCCGGCCGGCGAGCGCGCGCGGATCGAGCCGGTCGGCGAGCATCTCGGAGACGTCGTCGAAGGGCAGGAAGCCCGTTCCGTCCGGCGTCTGGGCCGGATCGATGAGGACGCCGACGATCCCGCGCACCTTGCTGCGGCATTGCCAGCAGCGGTCCGGAAGGGCCGCGAGGCGTGCACGGACGACCGGCTCGCCGGCTTCGCGCGACGCCGCCGCGCGCGAGCGCAGCGGGGACACGCCCGAGCCCTCGAGCAACGTCAAACGGCGGCGTGAGGTGCCCGGCGGGTCTCCAGGGGATGACATCCGCCCTTGTTGATACGGACTCCTCGCGCGGGTGCGAAGGAATTGCCGCAATTGCGCACCTTTGCGTGCCAAAGCTGCAGACGGCATGGAGACTTCGGTGGACGGTCGTATGAGCGCGCCTAAAGGCGCACGCCGGCGAGACCCTCCACGGTTTCGACCAGGGCGGCGAAGTCGGCATCGCCCAGACCGCGTCCCATGCCCGCCGTGAGGGCCTCGCGCACGGCCGCGGCGGCTGGGAAGGGAACGCCCGCCGCCTGCCCCTCCTCGAGGCAGAGCCGCACGTCCTTGAGCATGTGCTCGAGCTTGAACAGTGTGGCGTAATCGTGCTCGCGCATCGGGCCCGCCTTCAGGGCGAGCATGGCCGAGCCGCCGCTGCCCGCTCCCATCACCTGGGCCAGCGCGTCGAGGTCGATGCCGGTCGCGCGCCCGACGACGAGCGCCTGCGCGAGCGTGTGGGCGTTGGCCGCGGCGACCGCGTTGTTGATGAGCTTGACCATCTCGCCCTGGCCCACCTCGTCGCCGACGTGCACGATCAGCTCGCCCATCGCCTCGAAGAGCGGACGGGCGCGCTCGAAGTCCTTCGCGGCACCGCCGGCCATGATCGTCAGCGTGCCGTCCTCGGCCTTGGGGCTCGAGCCGGTCACCGGTGCGTCCACGAAGCCGATCCCGCGCTGCGCCAGCGCGGCGGCGATCCGCCGGCTGTCGCCGGGCGCGATGGTCGACATGTCGACGCACAGCGTCCCCTCCGCCGCGCCCTCGGCGACGCCGTGCTCGCCGAGCAGGACCTCCTGCACCTGTGCGCCGTCGACGACCATCGTGATCGTCACGTCGCTCGCCGCGCCGACCTCAGCGGGCGTCGCCGCGACGGTGGCGCCGTGCTCGGCGGCCCACGCGTCGGCGGTCGCGCGCGTGCGGTTGTAGACCGTCAGCTCGTAGCCGGCGCGGCGCAGGTTTGCCGCCTGGCGCGACCCCATGATCCCCAGCCCGACGAACCCGATGCGCTCCATGGGCGGGGATCCTACGAAAGCGCTCAGGCCGGTCGCGCGACGGCTGCGTCGCCGTCGAGCCCGAGGCGGTGGGCCACCGCCGCCGCCTCGGTGCGGCTGCGCACGTCGAGCTTGGCCAGGATCCGCGACACGTGGACGCTGGCCGTCTTCTCGGCCATGAAGAGCGAGTCGCCGATCTCGCGGTTGGTACGCCCCTCGGCCACGAGGACGAGGACCTGGCGCTCGCGCGGCGTGAGGCCGAACGGATCGTCCTGGGGCGCGGTCGCGATCGGCTCTTCGACGGCGCCGTCGGCGCCGGCGAGGACGAGCCGCGCGCGGGCGGCGAGGCCTTCTATCTCGTCGCGCAGCCAGCCGGCGCCGAGCTCCGCGGCGGTCGCGTGCGCACGCTCGAGGGACCCCGTCGCCGCCTCGCGATCCCCGGCCGCGACGTGCGCCTCGCCGGCGCGCCAGCGCATGAGCGCGGCGGGATACGGGCGCTGGACGGCCTCCCACGCCTGCGCCGCGGCCTCGTGCGCCGCCGGATCGGCCTTCGCGTTGGCGCGGGCGTGCTCGGCCTCGGCGCTGCGCAGCCACGCCTCCTCGACCGGCCCGCCGTCCTCGGCGGCGGCGCCCACGCGGCCGAGGTGGAAGTCGGCCTCCATCAGGGCGCGCCGGCGCTCCTCGTCGTCGCCGAGGTCGCAGGCGCGCTGCGCGGCGTCGGCCTCGACGACCACCCCGACCGCGGCCACGCGGGCGAGGCGCGAGACGTCGTCGGTGCAGGTCTCGATGCGATCCAGCGCGCGCCGGATCGCCGCGCGCGCCGCGTCGAGATCGCCGGCCCGGCGCTCGAGCTCGGCGCGCAGCGCGCCCATGACGCCGAGGAACTGGGGCTCGTCGATGTTGACGGCGGCGACGTCGACGTCGTCGAGGAGCGATCGGGCCTGGGCGGCGTCACCCTGGCCCAGGGCAAGCTCCGCACGGCGCAGGGCGAAGTTCACGAACGTCGTGCCGGTGACGGGCCCGGGGTCGGGCAGGTGGCGCTCGGCATAGGCCCAGTCGCCGGTGTCCAGGGCGATCTCGGCCTCGACCGTGCTCACCCACGAGCTGTAGCCACCGGTCCCGGTCGTGCGCTCGGCGCCCTCGTGGGCGACGGCGCGGCCCTCTTCGGAGCGCCCAAGCTGGTGCAGGAGGTCGGCGAGGTTGATGTAGGCCGCGCGGATCTCGGGCAGGCACTTGTGCTCGACGGCGAGGTCGAGCGCCTCGCGCAGCTTGCCCGCGCCCTGGTCGACCTGGCCGAGGGCCATGAGCGACGTGCCCATCGCATTGAGCGCGCGGCTGCGCGCTGCCGGCTCCGCGGCCGCCTCGGCCGCGGTCAGTGCGTCGCGGGCCGCCTGGACGGCGCTGCGATGGCGCCCGCGCAACATGAGGAACTTCGCCCGCAGGCCGAGCAGAAGCGCGCGCTCCGGGCTCGCGTCGGCGGTCGGCAGCAGCGCCAGGCCGCGCTCGAGCGTGGTCAGCGCCGACTCGGCGGCACCGAGCCCCCAGCGGACGTTGGCGAGGTGCTCGAGCAGATCGGCGGCGCGGTAGGGCTCGGCGGCCTCGTCGATCTCCGCGAGCGCCGCCTCGTACAGCGCCTCGGCCCGTGGCCTGTCGTGGTGCGAGGAGGCCGCTCGGCACAGCAGCGTGGCGTGGTCGATCCCGGCCAGCGCCTCGGGGTCGGGCACGCGCGACCACAGCTGCAACGCGCGCTCGTAGAGGCGTGCAGCCTCGCCGTGGGCGTGCACCTCCTCGGCCGCGTCGCCCGCGCGCACGGCGGCGGCGAACCCCGCCGGCTGGTCGCCGGCGGACAGGTAGTGGTGGGCGATGCCCGCGGCGAGCCTGGGGTTGCCGCCCTGCTCCTGCATGCGGTGCTCGAACGCGCGCGCGAGCGCCAGGTGCAGCTCGGCGTGCTCGCCGGGCAGCAGGTCGTCGTGGACGACCTCGCGCAGCAGCGCGTGGCGGAAGGCGTAGTCGCCGTCCTCGTCGACCTCGATCACGTGGCCGGCCGCTGCCTCGCGCAGGGCCTCACGCAGCGCGGAAGGCTCCAGGCCGGAGGCCTCGGCGAGCAGCGAGTGATCGAGGCTGCGCCCGGCGGAGAGGACGCGCAGCAGCTCCTGGGCGTCCTGGGGCAGGGCCTCGATGCGGACCATCAGCGCATCGCGCAGCGTCGGGGGAAGCTCGCCGCGCCCGTCGAGGCCGGCGGCCAGGAGCTCTTCGGTGAAGAGCGGGTTGCCCTCGCTGCGCGCGTACATGCGGGCGACGCGCGCGACGTCGGGGGCGGCGCCGAGGATGTCCTCGAGCTGCTCGGCGAGCTCTGGCTGCGTGAGCGGCACGAGCTCGATGCGCCGCGCGCGCGGGCCGCGCTCGAGCTCGGCCAGCAGCGGGCGCAGCGGGTGTCGACGATGCAGCTCGTCGGGCCGATAGGTGGCGACGAGCAGCACGCGCTCGGCGCGCAGGCTGCGCGCCAGGAAGGAGAGGAAGGCGCGCGTGGAGGCGTCGGCCCAGTGCAGGTCTTCGATCGCCAGGACGACCGGCTCCTCGCGCCCGAGCTGGTCGAGCAGGGTGAGCAACGCCTCGAAGACGCGCGACTGCGCCGGCGCGTCGCGGTCCATGACCGGCATCGCGGTGGCCGGCGCGAGCTCCGGCAGAAGGCTCGCGAGCCCGGCCCGCGTGGCCGGGCCGAGCTCGTCGAGCACGGGGTCGCCGTCGCGCGTGAGGGATCGCAGGGCGGCGACGATGGGGGCGTAAGGGAGCTCGTCCTCCCCGAGGGACACGCAGTCCCCGCTGACGACGCGTGCATCAGCCGCGAGCGCTCCGCGCTCCAGCTCCTTCAGCAGGCGCGTCTTGCCTACGCCCGACTCACCCGCGATGAACGCGAGCGACGGCCGCCCGGCGGAAGCGTCGGCCAGCGCCGCCTCCAGCTCCGCGAGCTCTCGGCTGCGGCCGATGAACCGGCTGCTCGTCACGCGCGTGGGCACGGTTCCAGTATCGCTCGACATCGTCGCTGAAGGCATGTGACAGGGGGTTCATGAGGCGGTCGTTGAACATGACGACATCCTGCGCTGCGCCGGCCAGCGCCACATCGGGCGGATGGAGCCAGTTGCGCCCGCCGACCCCTTACCTGCCTCAGGCACACCCTTAGTTGCGGCGCACATCGCTTGACACACATATAACTGCGCAGAAATATAGGCTGCATGGCGAGCACATTCGAGGTCCTGGCCGAACCGACGCGCCGCAGCATCCTCGACCTCCTGCGCGAGCGCGAGCGGTCGGTGGGCGAGCTCGTCGAGCGCCTCACGATCAGCCAGCCGGGCGTGTCCAAGCACCTGCGCGTGCTGCGCGAGGCCGGCTTGGTGAGTGTGCGCACAGATGCCCAGCGGCGTGTCTACGGCCTGCGCGCCGAGCCCTTGTCGGAGATCGACGCGTGGCTGGAGCCCTACCGGCGCTTCTGGTCGGACCGCCTCGACGCGCTGGAGCGTCACCTCGACGAGGCGCCTTAGTCGGCCCGAACAGCGTCATCGAGGAAAGGGAGTCAGCCGCGGTCGGCGCGCTCGCGGCTGCGCGACGGCGCTGGTGCCCGAACTGCTTCGGATCAGGTGCGGAAACCGGACACAAACCGAAGCAGTTCGCGCCCGACCCCAGCGCGGGTGGCTGCCCCTCCCCTCATTGATGCTGTTTCAGCCCGCCGCAGGCTCGCCATAGCCGCCGCCCCCCGGCGTCTCCAGCCGGAGCCGCTGGCCGGATCGCAGCGTCCCGGACGCCTTCGGCTCGAGCTCCTCGCCGTCGAGGAGGTTGCGCCCGCGCGCGCCGTCCGCGCCGCCGTCGGCCCCCGGTGGCGCGTGGCGGCGGCGCTCGGTCAGCAGCGAGAAGGTCATGTCGGTGAGGGCCTGGAGCTCGCGGATCACGCCGTCGCCGCCACGGTGGCGCCCGTCGCCGCCGGAGCCGCGGCGCAGCGCGTACTCGGTCACCCGCAGCGGGAACTCGAGCTCGAGGGCCTCGACCGGTGTGTTGAGCGTGTTCGACATCGCGACGTGGACCGCGCTGGGCCCGTCGGCGTCCGCGCATGCCCCCTGGCCGCCGCCCAGGGTCTCGTAGTAGGTCCAATCGTCGGTGCCCAGCGTGAGGTTGTTCATCGTCCCCTGGCCGAGCGCGCGGCCGAAGGCGCCGAGCACGAGGTCGGCCACCCGCGAGGAGGTCTCGACGTTGCCGCCCGCGACGGCGGCCGGCGAGCGCGCGTTGAGCAGCGATCCCTCGGGGGCGATCACGGTGATGGGCCGGTAGGCGCCCGCGCTGGGCGGGATGTCGGGGTCGGTGAGCACACGGACGGCGAAGAGGCATGCGCTTGCCGTCACCGCCAGCGGGCAGTTGAGGTTGCCGGCGTGCTGGGCGGCCGAGCCCGAGAAGTCGAGCGTCAGCTCGTCGCCGGCGACGGTGGCGGCCACGCGCAGCTCGAGGTCGCCCTCGGCCGCCTCGAGCAGGTCGACGGCGGTGCGGGTCCCATCCTCGAGGTCCGCGAGGCACGCGCGCGTGCGCCGCTCGGCGTAGTCGAGGACGGCGGCGGTCGCCTCGCGCAGGAACTCCAGGCCGACGCGATCGGCGAGCTCGCCCAGGCGCCGGGCGCCGGCGCGGTTGGCCGCGAGCTGGGCGCGCAGGTCGGCGCGCCGGTGCGCGGGCTGGCGCATCTGCGCCGCCAGCTCGTCGATCGCCGCGTCGTCGAGCACGCGCGGCGCGATGACGACGCCCTCCTCGTCCAATGTGGTCGAGTCGGAGGGCATCGAGCCAGGCACGCGCCCGCCGACGTCGGCGTGGTGGGCGCGGGCGGCGGCGAAGCCCAGCAGCTCGCCGTCGTGGAAGGCGGGCGTGACCACGGTGATGTCGGGCAGGTGGGTGCCGCCCGCGTAGGGGTCGTTGAGCACCCACGACACGCCGTCCTCGTGATCGCGGTCGCGCACGGCGGCGACCGCGGCGGGCATGGCACCGAGGTGGACGGGGATGTGCTCGGCCTGCATGACCATCTCGCCGGCGGCGTCGAAGAGGGCGGTCGAGCAGTCGCGGCGCTCCTTGATGTTGGCGCTGTGGGCCGAGCGCACGAGCACGGCGCCCATCTCCTCGCACGCGGCGCGCAGCGCGCCGGCGGTGACCTGCAGGGCGATCGGGTCGACGGTCATGCCCGCTCCAGCACGAGCGTGCCGGTGTCGTCGGTGGCCCCGCTCCAGCCCTCGGGCACGACGAGGGTCGCCTCCGGCAGCGCGACGACCGTCGGCCCCGCGACCCGCTCGCCCGCGGGCGCGCCGAAGTCGACGGGCGGCGCGGGCAGGCGGCCGGTGACGCGCACGGTGACGAGCTCGACCTCGCCGTCGGGGTCGCGGTGGCCGTAGCGCTCCTCGTGCAGGGCCTCGAAGCGCTCGCGCAGCTCCTCGCGCGCGCCGCCGCGCACGGTGAGCTCGTGCGACTGGCCGCGGTAGCGCGCGTCCCACGCGACCTCGATCTCCGGCTCGCCCCCCAGCGCGGCGCGGACCTCGTCGGCCAGCGCCTCGACGCTCGCCTCGTCGTCGCCGAGCACGGTGCGCTGGGCATCGGCGCGGCGGTCGGCGGCGGCCAGGCCGAGCGCGCTGAGGACGCCGGAGGCGCGCGGGACGAGGATCCGCGTCATCCCCAGCTCCTGCGCGATCGCCGCGGCGTGCAGCGGGCCGGCGCCGCCGAAGGCCAGCAGCGCGAAGCGCCGGGGATCGATCCCGCGCTCGACGGTCATCACGCGCAGGGCGCGCACCATCTCGGCGTTGGCGACGCGCACGATGCCCTCCGCGCAGGCGCGCACGTCGAGCCCGAGCCCATCGGCGAGCCGCTCGACGGCCGCGTGCGCGGCGTCGGCGTCGAGCGCCACGTCGCCGGCCAGGGGCTCGTCGGCGCTCAGGTGGCCCAGGACGAGATTGGCGTCGGTCACCGTGGGCTCGGTCCCACCGCGCCCGTAGCAGGCCGGTCCCGGCTCGGCCCCCGCGCTATGCGGGCCCACGCGCAGTGCGCCGCCGGGGTCGCGCCAGCCGATCGAGCCGCCACCCGCGCCGACCGTGTGGATGTCGACCATCGGCAGGGCCAGCGGCCGGCCGCCGACCTCGCGCGCCGTCGTCTCGCGCACGCGCCCGCCCTCGACGACGCACACGTCGCACGAGGTGCCGCCCATGTCGAAGCACAGCAGGTCGGGCTCGCCGCAGCGCTCGGCGAGCAGCGCGGCCGCGGCCGCGCCGCCCGCCGGGCCGCTGAGCACGGTGAGCGCGGCGTGGTCGGCGGCGGCGTCGAGCGCCGCCAGGCCGCCGCTGGATTGCATGATCGCCGGGGTGGGCAGGCCGGCCTCGCCGGACGCGTCGAGCAGGCGGCGCAGGTAGCGCGCCAGCAGGGGGGAGAGGGCGGCGTCGACCTCCGTGGTCGCCGCTCGCTCGAACTCGCGGAAGGTCCCGACGACCTCGTGCGACAGCGAGACGTGCACCCCGAGGCGCTCCTGCAGCGCGGCGCCGATCGCCCGCTCGTGCTCGGGGTGGCGATAGCTGTGCAGCAGGCAGACCGCGATCGCCTCCGGCTCGGCGCCCGCCACCGCATCGACGAGCGCGTCGAGGTCGGTCAGGGGCTCGAGCACGCCGTCGGGCCCGGTGCGCTCGCGTGCGGCGAAGCGCCGCTCCGGCGGGGTCAGCGGCGCGGGGTGCGCCGCACACAGGCGATAGAGCTCGCGCCGCGCCTGGCGTCCCAGGGCGACGACATCGGTGAACCCGTCGGTGGCGACGAACGCCGTGCGCGCGACGGTGCCCTCCAGCAGGGCGTTGGTGGCCACCGTCATACCGTGGGCGAAGCCCTCGACGTCGCCGGGGGCGGCGCCCGCGGCGTCGAGCGCGCGCTCGACCGCGGTCATGACGCCGCGCGACTGGTCGTCGGGCGTCGTCGGCGCCTTGGCGGTGTGCACGACGCCCGCGGCGACGAGGACGGCATCCGTGAAGGTGCCGCCCACGTCGACGCCGAGAAGCATCCGCGGACCCTAGATGACGCCCGCTTCGTTCCCGCTATGGCCTTCGCGGGCTACGCCGCGAGCTGCTCGGCCACTGGCCCACCGACCAGCTCGATCTCCTCTGTCTCGGCCAGATGCTGATGCGACGGGCAGTAGCCGTTGTGATGCAACGGCATCCGCTGGCAGGCCGTGCCGCGCCGCGTGGTTGCGCGGCACTGCAGTGGCCGGCCCTGGACGTCGAATCCGTTCTGGGGCATGCGCTCCAGGACATCAAGCGCGCAGTCCACGTACCCCTGCACGACGCGCCAGACTCGAGGCTGGGCGTGCATGGGAAAGTGGGACTTGATCTCTAGGAACAGATAGCGCGCCGGGCGCGCGAAGTAGTGGCGATCACCGACCAGCCGCTCGACGGTGGCCTCGCATGCGCGAAGCACCTGCTCGTGCGCGTCTCTACCGCCGTCGATGTCTCCCGACAGCTCTCGGTAGATCGCCCTGCTGACTTGGTACATGAGCTTCGACCGTGTCCTCCTGTTTGGCCTTCCCCCGTGCTCCTGGACCAGCCGCGAGTATGGCCCGGGCGTGTGAAGGTCAAAACGCAGCCAGTGTTGAGTTCGCGTTAAGAAACGCACGCGTTCACCAGAACTGGCGGTGTTTGCGGGCCGGGCGGCGCAACCTCGGCCACGCCGGCTACGGCGTCGCGGGCAAGACGGTGCGGTTCGTCGTGTCAGACCCACCGTTCGAAGGCGGGCTCGTCCGCGTCGCCGCGCGTGACCGAGTGGTGGCGATCGAGCGCCGGATCGGTCTGCGGGCAGTCCGAGCGCGTGTGCGCGCCGCGGCTCTCCGCGCGCAGGAGGGCGTGACGGGCGATCAGGCGCGCCAGCGGATGGGGGTCCTCAGCGAGGGCCTGCAGGCCGGCCGCGTCGCGCACCAGGCCGGCGTGGCGCCACAGCGCCGCGCGGGTCTCGGCGCTCGGCGGCTCCAGGACGGGCGCCGTCGGCGGGTCGCCGGCCGCGCCGCGCGGCTCGGACACGGCGGCGAGCGCCGCGCGCGCCCCGAAGACGAAGCACTCCGTGAGCGAGTTGGAGGCCAGGCGATTGGCGCCGTGCAGGCCGGTGCACGAGCTCTCGCCGACGGCGTAGAGCCCGGGCACGGTCGTCGCGCCGTCGAGGTCGGCGACGATCCCGCCCATGCCGTAGTGCGCTGCGGGGGCCACGGGGACGAGCTCGGTCGCCGGATCGAGCCCCGCCTCGCGCAGCGCGCCGACGACGTTGGGGAACTGCAGCGGGTCGACCGCGCGCATGTCGAGATCGACGCTCGGCCGTCCGCTCTCGGTCATCTTCGACCAGGTGGCGCGCGCCACCTCGTCGCGCGGCGCGAGCTCGTCGACGAAGCGCTGGCCCGCGGCGTCCAGGAGGGTGGCGCCCTCGCCGCGGATCGCCTCGGTGACGAGGAAGCCCTCGCGGCCCTTGATGCCGGTCACCGCCGTCGGGTGGAACTGCATCAGCTCGAGGTCGGCCAGCGCGGCGCCCGCCCCGCGCGCCAGCAGCAGGCCGATCCCCAGCGAGCCGGGCGGATTGGTCGTGCGCTGCCACAGGGCGGCCGAGCCGCCGGTGGCGAGGATCACCGCGCGGGCGTGGATCGCGCGCCCGTCCTCGCAGACGACGCCCACGCAGCGGCCGTCGCGCACCCACAGGGTCGCGGCGCGCGCGCCCTCGATGACGGTCACGCCGGCCGTCTCGACCACGACCGCGGAGAGCTGGCGCACGACGCGCCGGCCGGTCGCGCTGCCGCCGGCGTGCACGACGCGCCGGCGCGAGTGTCCGCCCTCCAGGCCGAGCGCGCGATTGCCGTGGCCGTCGGCGTCGAAGTGCACGCCGATGAGCTCGAGGTCGCCGACCGTGCGCGGGGCCTCGCGGCACAGGACGGTCGCGGCGCTCGTGCGCACCAGCTCACGCCCGGCGCGCTCGGTGTCCTCGCGATGCAGGTCGGGGGAGTCGTCGGGCGCCAGCGCCGCCGCCAGCCCGCCCTGCGCCCAGTAGCTCGCGGTGCGCGCCAGCGGGGTGGCGGAGACGAGCGCGACGCGCGCCCCGGCGTGGGCCCCGGTCAGCGCGGCGTACAGACCCGCGGCGCCGGCGCCGACCACGACCAGGTCGGTCTCGATGCGCGCGGGAGCGGCCATGCGCGGGTACCGTAACGAGATGCCCGCGCCGCTCCTGCTTCGTCACCCGTCGTCGCTGGAGCACGACACGGGAACACACCCCGAGCGCCCGGCGCGGATCGTGGCCGTCGAGCGCGCGCTCGCCGAGCGCGACTGGCTGCGCTGGGACGTGCGCGAGTCCCCCGCCGCCGACCGCGACGTCGTCTGCGCTGTGCACCCCGAGGCCTACGTCGAGACGCTGGAGGCCGTGTCGGCGGCGGGTGGCGGCGCGCTGGACGCGGACACGATCATGTCCGCGGGCTCCTATCGCGCCGCGCTGCACGCGGCGGGTGGGGCGGCGGCTCTGGTCGACGCGCTGCTGGGTGGCGATGGCCCTCGCTTCGGCGCCTCGCTGCACCGCCCGCCGGGCCACCACGCGCTGCCGTCGCGCGCGATGGGCTTCTGCCTCTTCAACAACGTGGCGGTCGCCGCGCGCCGCGCGCTCGACCACTGGAGTGCCGAGCGTGTCCTCATCCTCGACTGGGACGTCCATCACGGCAACGGGACCAACGACATCTTCCACCGCGATCCCGACGTGCTCTACGTGAGCATTCACGAGTCGCCGCTGTACCCGGGCACGGGCCCGGCCGGCGACGACGGGTCCGGGCCGGGGGAGGGCTACACGGTCAACCTGCCCGTGCCGGCGGGTTCGGGCGACGCCGCGTGGTGCTCGCTGGTCGAGCACCTCGTCGTCGCGCTGGGCCTGGAGTACCGCCCGGGACTGATCCTGATCTCGGCCGGCTTCGACGCGCACGTGCGCGATCCGCTGGCGGGCTGCCGCGTCACCCGCGAGGGCTACGCGCAGATGGCCGCGAGCATGCGCTCGCTGGCGGACGAGCTCGACGTGCCGATCGGCGTCGTGCTCGAGGGCGGCTACGACCTCGAGGCGCTGGCCGAGTCGACCGTGGCGACGCTCGAGGTGGTGGGCGCCGAGGACCCGGCGGAGCACCGGCCCGTGGCCCTTCACCCGCAGGCCGCGCAGGCGGCGGGACGGCTGGCGGGGCGCTGGCCGCTGGTGGGGGCGCTGGCGACGTAGTTCGTCGTCCGCTCCGCGCTTTGGCGGTGTGCGGCGCGAACTGCCTCATCGAGGGGAATGAGTGAGTGGTGGTCGGGGCGCGGGCGGCTCCGCGGGGCGTGCGTCATCCGTCGCAAACCGCGCGTGTTTCGTAACACCTCTCCGACGCCGCGGAGGGGTGGGTCTCTTGACGGCGACTATGGCGGTCAATAGAGCCCACCCCCTTGGCCTGCTGGCGAAGGTGTTGCGAAACGCGCGTGAACTGCGCAGAGACTCCGCGCCCCGGGGACCCGTCACACGCGCCGGGACACCCTTCCCTCGGTGATGCTGTTTGCGTCGCGCAGCGCCGCCAACGCGACGCGGACGCAGGCGCCCTAAGGAGCCGAGGTCGTCCCGCCCTCGCCGGTCGCGGTCCCGCCCTCGCCGGTCGCGGTCCCGCCCTCGCCGGTCGCGGTGCCGGGGGCACTCGTCGTCGTGCCCTGGGGCGCCGCGGTCGTCGGCGCGGACTCGGTGGGCGTGGCCTGGGTGGGCGCGGGCTGCGCGGGAGCCGCCGGCTGCGCGGTCGTGGCCGACGGTGGCGGCGCCTGGGAGTTGACCGGCGCGGCGGGCTCGGTGTCGTTGGTGAGGCTGACGAAGGCGATCGCGAGCGCGATGCCGGCGAGGGTGGCGATGACCGCCAGCAGCACCACCGGTGCGCGCCAGTTGGGCGTCGGGACCAGCCGTGTCCGGGCGGGGGCGCCGCAGGCCAGGCACCAGGCCTGGTCGGGGCCGATCGTGGTGGCGCAGCGCGGGCAGGCGATGGTGCCCGGATCCGGCGGGGCGCCCGGTGGCGCGATGCTCACGGTTCGTGGCGCTCGCCGGTCGGCTGGGCCACGGGCTCGCCCAGGCCCTCGCCCTCGCCCTCGCCTGCGGCCTCCTCGTCGACCGGGCGCATGACCTCGGTCGGCTGATCGCCGTCGGAGGGCGGCGGGTCCGGCGACGGTTCGGGCTCCACGGGCGCGGCGGCCTCGGCCTGAGGCGCGGCGGGCTCGGGCTCGGGCATCGGCGCCAGCGGCTGCAGGTGCATCGGCGCCGGCACGAGCGGTTGCGGGGGCGTGCTCGGCGCCGGAGCGACCGCACCGGCCTCGCCGACGGGCAGGCTCACGGCCTCGCCCACCTCCGCGATCGCCCGTGCGCCGTGCACCGGCGTCCCGCACGACGGGCAGAAGCGGGCATCGCTGCCGTGCAGCGCCCCGCAGCGCGAGCACACCGAGATGCCGGGCTCGCGCAGCTCGGTCAGCGAGCGGCGATCGTCGAGGGCGATCTCCAGGGCGCGCAGCTCGCCGTCGACGGCGTCCAGCGCGGCGAGCTTGCCGTGGACGAGCCCCTCGTTGACCTGCGAGAAGCGGTGCTGGTCGAAGACGAGGCCGCCGAGGTCGCGGAACCCCAGCTCGCGCACGCGGCGCAGATAACGGAGGCGACGGCGCAGGCGGCCGCGCTGGCGGAAGCTCGGGCTGGCGGGCACCGGCTCCTGGCCGGCGGGGACCTCGGCGGCGGACTGCTCCTGGTCGGTCGCAGCCGCGGTCCCTTCGGACGCGACCTGGTCGCCGGCAGCCGGAGGCGCGGTCGAGGCGAGGTCCGCGGTGGCGTGCGCCTGGGTCGGCGCCTCCGTCGCGGCCTGCGCGGTTTCGACCCCGTTGGCCGGACGCTCGGCGCGCCGGCGGCGGATGACGTTCAGCGGGCCCTTCATGCGGAAACGGCACCCGAATTCGGCGCCTCGACGGGCAACCGTAGCACCTCGCCCCAGGCGTCGAGCACCCGTCGGGCCATCTGCCGAGCCGACCACAGGGCGGCCCGGTCGCGGCCTGCGACGCGCGGATCGGAGGCCTCCAGGTGCGGCGCGAGGGCGCCCTGCCATGCGGCGCGATCGTAGGGCGCGCAGAGGGTTCCGGACACGCCGTCGAGGGCGGTCGGGTGCACGCCCACCGGCGTGGCCAGCACGGGCACGTCGCAGGCGAGCGCCTCCAGCACGGCCAGGCCGAAGCCCTCGTGCGCGGAGGGCACGAGCACGGCGTTGGCGGCGTTGACGTAGAGCGGCACCTCAAAGGGATGAACGCGCCCGAGCGACAGGAGTCGCGTGTCGCCTGCCACCTCCTGGGCGCGGTCGAAGCGCTTGACGGCGCGCGCGGGGTCGGCCGGGAAGAGCAGGCAGGGCTCGTCGAGCGGCAGGTTCAGCCGGCGGCGCGCCTCCGTGCGCGGGATCGCCGTGAAGCGGTCCAGATCGACGCCGCACGGCAGCACCGCGACGCGGCGGCGCTCGCCGGCGCCCGGGACCTCGCGCGCGAGGTCGGGGCTGACGGCGGCCACGAGGTCGACGAAGGGCAGCGCCGCGCGGGTGATCCGCCCCGAGCGCGGGTGGCGCAGGTCGGTGCCGTGGAGGGTGACCACGTGCGGCGCCCCGCGCAGCGCGAGCGCCGGCCATGCCGTGAGCCCGAAGTGGGCGTGGATGACGTCGAAGCGCGCGCGGCGATGCTGACGGCGCAGCTCGCGCGCGGCGCCCAGGTAGCCGCCCGGCGGGAAGGCGAACACCTCGACCTCGACGCCGTCGAGCTCGCGCAGGGCGTCGACCTGGTCGCGCACGAAGCTGCCGAGCGCGGGCTCGGAGGCCGAGGGCCACATGTTCGTGACGATGAGGGCACGCATTCGGGGGTGATTCTCCACAGTTGCCGTCTTTCGCCGTCACAGCCTCCCGCGGAGACTCGGTCGCGTTGTCACACACGACCCGAGGAGGCGTCAGATGGGCTACAGGATCATGGGGCGCGTGCACGCGGATGCGCTGCGGGCGCGCACCCGGCTGGCGGGCGCGGCGGGGCAGGGGACGGTTGAGTACGTCGCCCTGATCCTGCTCGTCGCCGGGCTGTTCGCGACCGTCGTGCTCGCGGCGGGCGGCGTGAAGGGCAAGGGCATCGCCGACGCGGTGACCGAGAAGATCAGGTCGACGATCGAGGGGGTGGCGGCCAAGAAGGGGTGAGCCCCGGGCGACCGGTCGCGTGGGGCTCCGGGCGCCTACCATGGCGCCGTGGCACCACGCACCGCGGACCCCCGTGCGCGCCCGATCGCCGTCTTCGACTCCGGCGTGGGCGGGCTGACCGTCCTGCACGAGCTGCTCGTGCAGCTTCCCCACGAGGACTTCCTGTACCTGGCCGACGCGGCCCGGCTGCCCTACGGCACCCGCACGCAGGCCGAGCTCGAGCGCTTCGCGCTGCAGTGCGCCGAGGAGCTGCTGGCGCGCGGCGCGAAGCTGCTCGTGGTCGCCTGCAACTCGGCGACCGCGGCGGCCCTGCCGGCGCTGCGCGAGCGCATGGCGCAGACGACGCTCGGCGTCGACGTGCTCGGCGTCGTCCAGCCCGGTGCGGTCCAGGCCGTGGCGGCGACGACCAACGGGCGCGTCGGGCTGATGGCCACGCCGGCCACGGTGGCCAGCGGGGCCTACGCGACGGCCATCGCGCAGGCCGACCCGTTCGTGGAGCTGACGGCGGTCGCGTGCCCCGACCTGACGGCGATCATCGAGGGCGGCTTCCCGTTCGACGAGCGCGTCGTCGACACCGTGCGCGGCTACGTCGCGCCGTTGCGCGCCGCCGGCGTCGACACGGTGATCCTCGGCTGCACGCACTACCCCCTCATCGCGCCGATGCTCCAGCGCATGCTCGGGCGCGGAGTGCGGATCGTCACCTCCGGCGCGCCCGTCGCCCACCAGGTCGAGCACGTGCTCGGCGCCCGCGGCCTTGCCAGCCCGCACGTCGGCGAGGGCGACTACCGCTTCCTGACCACCGGCGACGTCGACGCCTTCAACGCCCTCGGGTCGACCTTCCTGCAGCTCCCGCTCGGCGAGGTCGAGCACGTCGCGCTGCGCGCGGCGGAGGCGGCGGCATGAGCGAGCGCTCCTACGGGCGCGCGCCCGACGAGCTGCGCCCCGTGACCATCGAGCCCGGCTTCGTGGCCACCGCGACCGGCTCGGTGCTCATGAGCGCCGGCGAGACACGCGTCATCTGCACCGCGTCGCACACCGACGGCGTGCCGAAGTGGCTGGCCGGCAGCGGCCGCGGCTGGGTCACCGCGGAGTACGGGATGCTGCCCGCCTCGACCGGCGACCGCAAGCAGCGCGACGTCACCCGCGGGCGACCCGACGGGCGCACGGTCGAGATCCAGCGCCTGATCGGGCGCTCCCTGCGCGGGGTCATCGACTTCAGCGCCCTGGGTGAGAACACCATCTACCTCGACTGCGACGTGCTCACCGCCGACGGCGGGACGCGCTGCGCGTCGATCACCGGCGCCTACGTTGCGCTGGCCCTGGCCTGCGACGCGCTGCGCGAGCGCGGGGTCCTCGAGCGCTCGCCGCTGACCGGCTCCGTGGCCGCGGTGTCGGCCGGGATCGTCGACGGCGCGGCGCTGCTCGACCTCGACTACTCGCGAGGACTCGAGCGCCGAGGTCGACGCCAACGTCGTCATGACCGGCGACGGCGGCCTCATCGAGGTCCAGGCCACCGCCGAGCGCACGCCGCTGTCGCGGGCGAACCTCGACGCGCTGCTCGCGCTCGCCGCCAAGGGCGTCGCCGAGCTCCAGGCCGCGCAGGAGCGCGCGGTCGGCGCGCCCGGCGCGTGAAGCTCGTCCTCGCCACGCGCAATCCGCACAAGGTGCGCGAGCTGGCCGGCCTGCTGGACGGCTGCGAGGTCGCGCCCCTGCCCGACGCGGTCGTGCTGCCCCCCGAGACCGGCGAGACGTTCGCCGCCAACGCGCTGCCCAAGGCGCGCGCGGCGGCCGCGGCGACGGGCGAGGCGGCCTGCGGCGACGACTCGGGCATCGAGTCGGCCGCGCTCGGCGGCGCCCCCGGCGTGCGCTCGGCGCGCTTCGCCGGCGAGGACGCGACCGACGCCGACAACCTGGCCCTGCTCATCGAGCGGGCGCCGCCGGGCAGCGCGCTGGCCTACGTGTGCGTGATCGCGCTCGTCGATCCGCGCACCGGCGAGGAGCATCTCTTCGAGGGGCGCTGCACGGGGACCATGGCCCCGGCCCCGCGCGGCTCCGGCGGCTTCGGCTACGACCCGATCTTCGTCCCCGACGACCGCGACGACGGCCGCACGATGGCCGAGCTCACGCCGGCCGAGAAGGACGCGATCAGCCATCGCGGCCGCGCCGCGCGGGCGCTGCGCGACCACCTGCGCGAGACCACACCCGCGAGCCGATGAGCGAGCCGTCCAAGACGGGTGCCGCAGCGCTGTCGGTCGCCTCGAACTCGGCGCTCATCCTGCTCAAGGCGGCTGCCGGCACGGTCACCGGCTCGGTCGCGCTGCTGACCGAGGCCCTGCACTCGGCCACCGACCTGGTCGCCTCGATCGTGGCGCTCTTCTCGCTGCGCGCCGCCGACGTGCCGGCCGACGAGTCGCATCCCTACGGCCACGAGAAGATCGAGGACATGGCCGCCGCCATCGAGGGCGTGCTCATCCTCGTCGGCTCGGTGGTCATCGCCTTCGAGGCGGTGCGTCACCTGATCGAGGGCACGGGCGTCCAGCGCCTCGGCGTCGCCCTCGTCGTGCTCGCGGTGTCGATCGTCGTGAACTTCGTGGTCTCGCGCAGGCTCTCGACCCGCGCCGTGGCGACCAGCTCTCCGGCACTGGCGGCCGACGCGGCGCACCTGACCACCGACATGCTGAGCTCGTTCGGCGTGCTCGTGGCGCTGGCCATCGTGGCCATCACCGGGTGGGAGTGGCTCGATCCCGTGGTCGCGCTCATGGTGGCGGCGGTCGTGGCCGTGGCGGGAGTGCGCATCCTCACCCGCTCCTCGCGGGTGCTCGTCGACGAGACGCTCCCCGATCCCGAGCTCGAGGCGATCCGCGCGGTGGTCATCGAGTTCGCCGACGCGGGGATCGTGGGCTTCCACGAGCTGCGCGGCCGCCAGGCGGGCGCGCGGCGCCACGTCGACCTCCACGTGCAGTTCCGTGCGGGGATGACGCTCGAGGAGGCCCACGGCATCGCCCACCGCCTCCAGGCCGCGATCCGCGAGCGCCTCGGGCCGGCCGACGTGCTCATCCACCTCGAGCCCGAGGACCGCGTGCGCCCGGGCCAGGAGGTCACCACCGGCGAGCCCCCCGACCCGCTCAGAGCAGGTTGATCGCCGCCGACGCGCCGACGACGAGGAAGACCGCCGCGTAGCCCTGATAGCCCGACAGCAACAGGACCAGGCAGGTGATCAGGCACACGAGAGCGGTCACGAGCCAGGCGATCCGGCCGATGCTCACGCGGCCTATCCTTCCAACTCGCCATGACGACGCGCTCTGCGCTCACGCCCGCGGGTGCGCTCGGATGGCTCGCGTCACTGTCCATCGACGTGCGCGCCGCGGCCGTGCTCGACGCCGCGGGCGCCGTGCTGGCCGGCGATCCCGCGCTCGCACCCGCCGGGGAGGGCCCGGAGGTGATGGTGGCCCGCTCGGGGCGCCACACGATCGTCGTGCGCACCGGCCCGAGGGCGCTGAAACGCCTGCTCCGGGCCGATCTTCGGACCGCGCTGGAGGGCCTGGACATCGCCTAGAAAGCGGCGCGTCCCGTGTTTACGGCACACTAGGGGCCTGCGCCGTCGCCGGGCAAAACATCGCAACGAGCGGTGTTCAAGCCCGACATGGCTAGGAAAACGGCGTAGGAATGCGGTATTCGGGCGTCCGTCGTCCGTATCCGCTGATAGCGTCGAATGACCACGACCTCACCAGGAGGGAAAAGCGTGACGAAGTCAGAGTTCGTCGATCAGGTCGCCAGTCGCGCCGAGCTGGGCAAGGCCGAAGCCGGCAAGGCTGTTGATGCCGTGCTCGACACCATCCAGGAGACGCTGTCGCGCGGCAGCGATGTGACGTTCTCCGGATTTGGGAAGTTCCACGTCGCCGAGCGCGGCGCGCGTCAGGGCGTGCATCCGCGTACGGGCGAGCCCATCCAGATCGCGGCGTCGAAGGTGCCGCGCTTCACGGCCGGCTCGGGTCTCAAGAAGTCGGTCAACCACTAAGCGCTGAGAGCCCGCGACACGCAACACGGCCGGGCGCCGGCCGGTCTGCACTTCGCCGACCGGCTGGATGCCCTCGTCGCGGAGCGCGAGTCCCAGGTCGTTCTGGGGCTCGATCCCGACCCTGCACGTCTGTGGCCGCAGGCCGAGGCGGCGGCGCCCGCGGTCGGGTCACCGGCCGAGCGCGCCGCCGTCGCGGTCGCGACACACTGCGCGGCCGCCATCGACGCCGCCGGCCCGGCGTGCGTCGCCGTCAAGCCGCAGCTCGCCTGCTTCGAGCGCCTCGGCCCGCACGGCTGGCGCGTGCTGGAGCTCCTGGTCGAGCACGCGCACGCCAGCGGCCTGCTCGTGCTGGCCGATGCCAAGCGCGGCGACATCGACGTCTCCGCCGCCGCCTACGCCCAGGCGCTCGCCGGCGAGACGCCCACGCCCTTCGGCACCGTCGCCGGCGCCGGCGCCGACGCCTATACGGCCAGCCCGTACATGGGCGTCGACTCGCTGAGCTCGCTGCGCACGCCGGGCGCGGGCCTGTTCGTCCTCGTCCGGACCTCCAACCCCGGGGCCGCCGACATGCAGGACCTGGTCACCGAGAGCGGTGATCGCGTCTGGGAGAGCGTCGCCCGGCTCGTCGACGGCCTCGGCACGCCGGGTCCCGCCAGCGGCCTGCGCGACGTGGGCGCCGTGGTCGGCGCGACCGCGCCCGAGCACCTCGCCCGCGCGCGCGAGCTCATGCCGCACACGCCGTTCCTGCTGCCCGGCGTCGGGGCGCAGGGCGGTCGCGTGGAGGACCTCGCCCCGGCCTTCGCGGCGGGTCGTGCCGGCGGCCTCGTGACCGCCTCGCGCTCGATCGTCGGCGCCCATGAGCACCACGGCGGCGAGCCGGCGCAGGCCGCGCGTCGCGAGGCCGAGCGCCTGCGCGCGCTGGCCTGGTCGCTTGGGTGATCGGCCCCGCTCCCCGCGCCCTATGCTCCGCTCAGCCCATGGTCAATCGTCGACGTCGCAGCATCGGCCGCTGGTTGGCCCCGGTAGCCCTGATCACCTGCGTGGTGGCGGTGTACGCCGTCGTCGACAACACGCTGCTCAACGACGAGACCTCGTCGACGGGCACCGACAGCACGCAGCAGGCGACACCGACGAAGACGACGTCGGGCAAGGCCGCGAAGAAGAGCAAGCGCCGGCGTGCCTACATCGTGAAGGGCGGCGACACGCTGTCGGCGATCTCGATCAAGACCGGCGTCTCGCTGGCGACGATCCAGCGCCTGAACCCCAAGCTCGAAGCCGACACGCTCCACGCCGGCCAGCGGGTCAGGCTCTCGCGGTGACCGCGCGCGACCGCCGCGCGGCGGCCGCGCTGCTCGCGGCGGCGCTTGGGCTCTTGCTCGCGCTGGCGCTCGCCCGCCCGGCGAGCGCCCCCGCCGCGGCGCCCGCCATCCGCGCGCCCGCGGCGATCGTCGTCGAGCCGGCCACCGGCGACGTCGTCTTCCAGCGCCAGGCGAGCCGCTCGCGCCCGGTCGCCTCGACCACCAAGCTCATGACCGCCCTGGTGACGCTCGAGCACGCCAAGCTCTCGCAGGTCCTCGTCACCGTGCCCTACCGCGCGTCGCCGGCCGAGTCGATCATCGGGCTGCACGGCGGCGAGCGCATGACCGTGGCCGACCTGCTGCGGGGGCTGCTGCTCGCCAGCGCCAACGATGCGGCGGCGACGCTCGCGGCACGCGTCGGCGGCTCGCAGAGCGCCTTCGTCGCGCTCATGAACCGCCGCGCGCGCCAGCTCGGGCTGACCCACACCCACTACGCCAACGCGATCGGCCTCGACGACCCCAGCAACCACTCGAGCGCCGAGGACCTGGTCAAGCTCACGCTCATCCTGCGGCGCAACGCGTTCTTCCGCGCGGTCACCAACCTGCCGCGCGCGACGCTGCGCACGGGCGCCCATCCGCGCACGATCCTCAACCGCAACCTGCTCGTGCGAGCGGTGCCCGAGGTCAACGGCGTCAAGACGGGCCACACCTCCAGCGCGGGGTACATCCTCGTCGCCTCGGCCACCAAGGCCGGGGTGACGGTGATCTCGGTCGTGCTCGACGAGCCCAGCGAGGCGGCGCGCGATGCCGACTCGCTGGCTCTCATCCGCTACGGCCTGGCCCGCTACCACCGCGTGCGGCCGGTCCGCGCGGGGCAGGCGTTCGCCACCGTCAAGCTCGCGCATCGCGACGAGCACGTGCAGCTCGTGGCGGCGCGCACCGTGGTGCGCACGGCCCGCCGCGGGGAGAAGCTGCCGATCCGCGTCCTCGACGTGCCGCAGGAGCTCGACGGCCCGCTGCCCGCGGGATCGCGGGTGGGGACGATCCAGGTCCGCTGGCGGGGGCGGACGATCGCGAGCGTGCCGCTGGTGACGCGCGCGGCGATCTCGGAGGCCTCTCTCTGGCAGCGCGGCGACGACGTGTTGAGTCGCACGCTGACGGTCGTGATCCTCAGCGCTCTCGCACTCGCTAGCCTCCAGTTGGTTCTCCTGCGACGTCGCGCGGTCCGGCGCCGGCGCCGCCAGGAGAGGTCCAGCGGGATCGCATGATCATCACCGTCACCCTCAACGCGGCGATCGACAAGTCCCTATCGGTGCCCAACTTCAGGCTTGGGCGCCGACATCGCACGGTCGAGCAGACCACCATGCCGGGCGGCAAGGGGGTCAACGTGGCGCGCACGCTCAAGTCGCTCGGCCAGCCCGTGATCGCAACGGGCTTCGCCGGCGGGCCGACCGGCACGCGCATCGTCGAGCAGCTCACGGAGGAGTCGATCCTCAACGACTTCGTGCGCATCCGCGAGGAGTCGCGCACCAACACCGCGGTGCACGACCCCACCAACGGCGAGACGACCGAGATCAACGAGCGCGGCCCCGCGGTCAGCGGCAAGGAGATCGAGCTCTTCCGCGACAAGCTGATCTACCTCGCGCGCGGCGCGGACGTGGTCGTGTTCGCGGGCTCGCTGCCGCGCGGCGTCGAGGCCGACGTCTACGCGCAGCTCATCAAGGAGGTGCGCAAGGCCGGCGTGCAGACGGTGGTCGACGCCGACGGCGACCCGATGCGCCTGGCCGTGCGCGCGGAGCCCGACGTGATCTCGCCCAACGTGATCGAGGCCGAGGAGCTCGTCGGCCACGAGTTCAACGACGACGAGGACCGCGTCATCGCGGTGCGCGAGATGGTGGCCCTCGGCGCCCGCGAGGCGATCATGACGCTGCCCGACGGATGTGTCGCATCGGTGCTGCTCGACGGCGCGCCCACGCTGCATCGCGTGTGGATCGAGCCGCGCGAGGCGGTCGCCGCCGTGGGCGCCGGCGATGCCTTCCTGGCCGGCTTCGTCGCCGCCCGCTACACCGGCTCGCCCGCGGCGGAGTGCCTGCGCTTCGGCGTGGCCTGCGGGGCGGAGTCGACCCAGCGCCTCGGCGCCGGCCTGATCGAGCCGCGCGAGGTCGAGCGGCTGCTCGGCGAGATCGAGGTGCAGCGCCTCGAGACGCCCGCTGAAGTGCCCTGAAGCGCCCGCGGCTAATACCGTACGCGCGATGCTCGGGCTGCCGGACGGGATCACCGCCTGCCTCTTCGACCTCGACGGCGTCCTGACCAAGACGGCCGAGGTCCATGCGCGCGCCTGGAAGCAGACCTTCGACGCCTTCCTGAAGGCTCGCGGGGAGCAGCCCTTCGACCTCGTGCGCGACTACGACGAGTACGTCGACGGCAAGCCGCGCCTGGACGGCGTGCGCGACTTCCTGGCCTCGCGCGGGATCGAGCTGCCGGAGGGCTCGCCCGACGATCCGCCGGACGCGCAGACGATCCACGGCCTGGCCAACGCCAAGAACGAGCTCGTGCTGCGCCTCATCCGCGATGAGGGAGTCGAGCCCTACGAGGGCTCGGTGCGCTACCTGCACGCCGCGCGCGACGCCGGCCTGCGGCGGGCGGTGGTCTCCTCGAGCCACAACTGCCACGACGTGCTGGTGGCGGCCGGGATCGAGGACCTGCTCGAGGTCCGCGTCGACGGCATCGTCGCCGAGGAGCGCGGGCTGAGGGGCAAGCCCGCGCCGGACACCTTCCTCGAGGGGGCGCGCGAGCTCGGCGTCGCCCCCGAGCACGCCGCGGTCTTCGAGGACGCGCTGGCGGGCGTGCAGGCCGGGCGCGCGGGCGGCTTCGGCTACGTCGTCGGCGTCGACCGCGCCGGCCAGCGCGACGCGCTGCTCGCCCACGGCGCGACGGTCGTCGTCGACGACCTCGCCGAGCTGCTGTGATCGTCCAGCCGCACTTCTCGGTCGAGCCGTGGGCCGTCACCGAGGAAGAGCTCGACTTCGACATGCTGGCGCAGGCCGAGTCGGTCCTCGCGCTCTCCAACGGCCACATCGGGCTGCGGGCCAACCTCGACGAGGGCGAGCCGTTCGGCATGCCCGGGACGTACCTCAACGCCTTCTACGAGGTGCGCCCGCTGCCCTACGCCGAGGCCGGCTACGGCTACCCGGAGGACGGCCAGACCGTCGTCAACGTCACCAACGGCAAGCTCATCCGCCTGCTGGTCGACGACGAGCCCTTCGACGTGCGCTACGGCCAGCTGGTCTCGCACCGCCGGACGCTCGACCTGCGCGCCGGGGTGCTGCGCCGCGAGGTCCACTGGCGCTCGCCGGCGGGCCGCGAGATCCGCGTGCGCTCGGTGCGCCTCGTGTCCTTCGTGCACCGCGCGGTGGCAGCGATCCGCTACGAGGTGGCAGCCGCTCGACGGCGAGACGCGGATCGTCCTGCAGTCCGAGCTGGTGGCCAACGAGGACGTCCCGGCTCGCAGCGAGGACCCGCGCGCGGCCGCCATCCTGAGCGCGCCGCTCGTCGCCGAGTTCGACGGCATCCACGACCTGCGCTCGCTGCTCGTGCACAGGACGCGCACGAGCGCCCTGCGGATGGCGGCCGTGATGGACCACTTGGTCGACGGGCCGGAGGGCACGGTGACCGAGAACGAGAGCATGCCCGACATGGCGCGCGTGACGGTGAGCGCCGAGGTCGGCCACGGCGAGACGCTGACGCTGACCAAGCTGCTGGCCTACGGATGGTCGAGCGAGCGGTCGATGGTGTCGATCCGCGACCAGGCCGACGCGGCGATCTCGTCGGCGCGACGCACCGGCTTCGACGGCCTGCTCGAAGACCAGCGCGAGTACCTCGACGACTTCTGGGAGCGCGCGGACGTCGAGATCGACGGCGACGACGAGCTCCAGCAGGCCGTGCGCTTCGCGCTCTTCCACACGCTGCAGGCGGCCGCGCGGGCCGAGAAGCGCGCGATCCCCGCCAAGGGGCTGACCGGCGACGGCTACGACGGTCACGTCTTCTGGGACACCGAGAGCTACGTCCTGCCCGTGCTGACCTACACCGCGCCCGACGCCGTCCGCGACGCGCTGTGCTGGCGGCACTCGACGCTCGACCTCGCCACCGAGCGCGCGCGCACGCTGCGCCTGGAGGGCGCCGCGTTCCCCTGGCGGACGATCCGCGGGCACGAGTGCTCGGCCTACTGGCCGGCCGGCACGGCCGCCTTCCACATCAACGCCGACATCTCCGACGCGGTGCTGCGCTACGTGAACGCGACCGCCGACGAGGATTTCGCGCGCGCCGCCGGGCTCGAGCTGCTGGTGGCGACGGCGCGGCTGTGGCGCTCGCTCGGCCACCACGACGCGCGCGGGACGTTCCACATCGACGGCGTCACGGGGCCCGACGAGTACTCGGCGATCGCCGACGACAACGTCTACACGAACCTCCTGGCCGCCCGGAACCTGGCCGGCGCGGCGGAGTCGTGCGCGCGCCATCGCGAGCGAGGCCGCGGCGCTCGGGGTCGACGACGAGGAGATGGCCGCGTGGCGCGACGCGGCCGCCAAGATCGCCGTGCCCTACGACGAGGAGCTGGGCGTCCACCAGCAGTCGGCGGGCTACACGCGCCACGAGCCGCTGGGACTTCGAGGCGACCGACCCCGACGAGTACCCGCTGTTGCTGCACTTCCCCTACTTCGACCTCTATCGCAAGCAGGTCGTCAAGCAGGCCGACCTCGTGCTCGCGATGGTCGCCTGCGGCGATCGCTTCACCGCCGAGGAGAAGGCGCGCGCCTTCGCCTACTACGAGCCGCTGACGGTCCGCGACTCGTCGCTCTCGGCCTCCGTGCAGGCGGTGCTCGCCGCCGAGGTCGGCCACCTCGAGCTGGCCTTCGACTACTTCGGCGAGGCCGCGCTGATGGACCTCGACGACCTCGAGCACAACACGCGCGACGGGCTCCACATGGCCTCGCTGGCCGGCTCCTGGATCGCGGCGGTCGCGGGGTTCGGCGGCTTTCGCGACCACGGGGAAGGCTTCTCCTTCGACCCGCGCCTGCCGCCCCACCTGGAGCGCCTCGCCTTCGGGCTCGTCCTGCGCGGGCGCCGGCTGCGGGTGGAGATCGTGCCGGGCGAGGCGCGCTACGAGCTGCGCGACGGCGAGGCGCTCGAGCTGCGCCACCGAGGCACGCCGTTCACGCTCGAGCAGGGCAGCCCGCAGGCCCATCCGTGGCGCGCGCCGAGCGCCGGAGAGGCCCCCGAGCAGCCCGCGCATCGCGCGCCCAGCCGGCGCCGCCCGCGCGGCTCCGGCTGACGCCAGAGCGCGGTGCTAAGGTGGATCGATCGTGGTCTGCCGCCGCCACAGGCCCGACGAAAGACCCTACCTGCGACCCCGCCTGCGCGGGGTCTTCTCGTCCGCCCGCGACCCTAGGATGACTTGATGGAGATCGAGATCGGCCGCGGGAAGAAGGCCCGCCGCGCGTATGGCTTCGACGATGTCGCGATCGTGCCCTCCCGGCGCACGCGTGACCCCGACGACATCGACATCTCCTGGAAGCTCGGCGACTACCGCTTCGAGCTGCCCCTGCTCGCGTCGGCCATGGACGGTGTCGTCTCGCCGGAGACGGCCAAGATCATCGGCAAGCTCGGCGGCCTGGCCGTCCTGAACCTCGAGGGGATCTGGACGCGCTTCGAGGACGCCGACGCAGAGCTCGAGCGCATCGCGCAGCTCCCCAAGGACGCTGCCACGCGCGAGATGCAGGCGATCTACCAGGAGCCGATCAAGCCCGAGCTGATCTCGCGGCGCATCGAGGAGATCAAGGCCGAGCCCGGCGTGGTCGCCGCGGCGTCCCTGACACCCCAGCGCGTGGCCGGCTACTACGAGATGGCGCTCGAGGCAGGCTTGGACATCCTCGTCATCCAGGGCACGGTGGTCTCGGCGGAGCACGTCTCGCAGACCTCGACGCCGCTGAACCTCAAGGAGTTCATCCGCGAGGTCGGCGTCCCCGTCATCGTGGGCGGCTGCGCCTCCTACCACACCGGTCTTCACCTCATGCGCACGGGCGCGGCCGGCGTCCTGGTCGGCGTCGGCCCCGGCGCGGCGTGCACCACGCGCGGCGTGCTGGGCCTCGGCGTCCCGCAGGCCACCGCCATCGCCGACGTGGCCGGCGCGCGCTCGACGCACATGCTCGAGACCGGCGAGTACGTGCAGGTCATCGCCGACGGCGGCATGCGTACCGGGGGCGACGTCTCCAAGGCGATCGCCTGCGGCGCGGACGCGGTGATGATCGGCTCCCCGCTGGCGCGCGCCTACGAGGCGCCGGGGCATGGCTTCCACTGGGGCATGGCGACCTTCCACCCGACGCTCCCGCGCGGGGCGCGCGTGCAGACCGTCCAGAACGGCACGCTGCGCGAGATCCTCACGGGGCCCGCCCATGAGAACGACGGCAGCTTCAACCTCATGGGCGCGCTGCGCACCTCGATGGCGACGTGCGGCTACAAGGACCTCGCCGAGTTCAACCGCGCCGAGCTCATGATCGCCCCCTCGCTGCAGACCGAGGGCAAGGCGCTGCAGACCTCCCAGGGCGTGGGCATGGGCTCACGCGGCGCGGCGGCCTCCGCGCACCCGGACAAGCCGAACGGCAACGGCACGCCAGCCGCAGACAAGGCCCCCGCATTGACGGGGGCGGATTGAGCGAGCACGGGGTAGTCACGGCCGCGACCGCCGGCACGGAGCTGGCGGACGAGAGCGCGCCGGTCGACGTCCCGCGCGCCGTCGACGAGGTCGTCGTCCTCGACTACGGCGGGCAGTACTCGCAGCTCATCGCGCGGCGGGTGCGCGAGTGCGGCGTCTTCAGCGAGCTGCTTCCCCATCACGTCGGCGCCGAGGAGGTCGCGCGGCGCAAGCCGAAGGGGCTGATCCTCTCCGGCGGCCCGGCGTCGGTCTACGCCGACGGGGCGCCCAAGCTCGATCCCGCGCTGCTCGAGCTCGGGATCCCGGTGCTGGGCATCTGCTACGGCATGCAGCTGCTGGCCGTCAAGCTCGGCGGGCGCGTCGAGGGCGCCGAGGTCGGCGAGTTCGGCCGCTCCAAGCTCACCGTCTCCGACAACGGCCGGCTGCTCGCCGGCCTGCCGGCCGAGCAGAGCTGCTGGATGTCGCACCGCGACACCGTCTTCGCGCCGCCGCCGGGCTTCCGGGCGCTGGCCTCGTCGACCGAGTCGCCCGTGGCCGCGTTCGAGTCGCAGGAGCGCGGGATCTACGGCATCCAGTTCCACCCAGAGGTCGTGCACACGCCCTTCGGGCAGGACATCCTCAAGCGCTTCCTGCACGACGTGTGCGAGTGCGACATGGCGTGGTCGCCGGCCTCGATCGTCGAGGACCAGATCGCGCGCATCCGCGACCAGGTCGGCGACGCCAAGGTCATCTGCGGGCTGAGCGGCGGCGTCGACTCCTCGGTCGCGGCGCTGCTCGTGCACCGCGCGATCGGCGACCAGCTCACCTGCGTCTTCGTCGACCACGGGCTGATGCGCAAGAACGAGGGCGAGCAGGTCATCTCCGCCTTCCGCGACACCTTCAAGGTCCCGCTCGTCGCCGTCGACGCCGAGACGCGCTTCCTCGACAAGCTCACCGGCATCACCGAGCCCGAGCGCAAGCGCAAGGTCATCGGCGCCGAGTTCATCCGCGTCTTCGAGGAGGAGGCGGCGAAGATCGGCGACGCGCACTTCCTCGTGCAGGGGACCCTGTACTCCGACGTCATCGAGTCCGGCGGCGGCACGGGGGCGGCGACGATCAAGTCCCACCACAACGTCGGCGGCCTGCCCGACGACCTGCAGTTCGAGCTCGTCGAGCCGCTGCGCGCCCTGTTCAAGGACGAGGTACGTGCCGTCGGCGCCGAGCTCGGGCTCCCCGAGCGCCTGGTGTGGCGCCAGCCCTTCCCGGGCCCGGGCCTCGCCATCCGGATCGTGGGCGGCGAGGCGACCAAGGAGCGCCTCGACGTCCTGCGCGACGCCGACTTCATCCTGCAGGACGAGATCCGCAACGCCGGCCTCTATCGCGAGCTGTGGCAGAGCTTCTGCGTCCTGCCCGACGTGCGCACCGTCGGCGTCCAGGGCGACGAGCGCACGTACGGCTACGTGGTCGTCATCCGCGCCGTCACCAGCGACGACGCGATGACCGCCGACTGGGCGCGCCTGCCCTACGACCTGCTCGAGCAGATCGCCGCACGCATGATCGGGGAGCTCAGGGAGGTCAACCGGGTCGTGCTGGACATCACGTCCAAGCCTCCGGGCACCATCGAGTGGGAATAACCTGAGGGCCATGGGCTTCGTTCGCCATCGCCAGTCGCCGCGCGCGTGGGATGACGTCGCGCCGGCGGCCTACGACGACCCCTCGCTGGAGGGCGTCGAGCGCCACGACCTGATCGGCGCGCTCGACGAGGTGCCGAACTACCACGTGCGCTACTTCCACGTGGAACCGGGCAAGCAGACGCGGCGCGAGCACCATCCCCACGACCACGGCGTCGTGATCCAGACGGGCCGCGCCCGCGTGACGCTCGGCGAAGAGGTCCACGAGGTGGGCCCGGGCGACGTCGTTTACGTGTCCGGCGACGAGCTGCACTGCTTCGAGGCCATCGGCGACGAGCCGCTCGGCTTCATCTGCGTGATTCCGCCGCTCGCCCGCTAAAGTCGGCGGCCATGGATCAAGAGTTCGAGCGTTTCCGGCCCCTCGGGGCGGCACCCGGCCACGCGCCCAAGTACGACAAGCTCGTCATGCGCGACGGCCGGTTCTTCCTGCAGGGGACGCTTCCCACGGGCGAGCCGTTCTCGGTCCAGCTCGGCCCGTCGGACTCGAGCTCCGACCCGCCCTCGCGCTAGGCGAGCACGAGCTCCGCTGCGTCGCGCAGCATCTCCGGCGAGCCCGCGACCAGCATCGTCGTCACGATCGACTCGCGCCACGCCTCGAGGTCGTCGCGGATCTTCTCGCGCGGGCCGATGAGGGCGAGGTCCTCGACGAGCCTGGTCGGCAGCGCGGCGGCGGCCTCGTCCTTGTGTCCGTCGAGGTAGAGGTCCTGGCAGCGCTTGGCCTCGGCCTCGTAGCCGAGGCGCACCGCGACGTCGTGGTGGAAGTTCGCGCCGCGGGCACCCATGCCGCCGAAGTACAGGGCGTACATCGGGCGCAGCATGTCGGCGGCGGCCTCGACGTCGTCGTGGACGATGAAGGGCACGGTGGCGCACACCTCGAAGTCCTCGAACGAGCGCCGCGCGGGTGGGTGGGACGACATCTGAAGCCCTCGGCCAGCGCGTCGCGGTAGAAGCCCTCGTTGTGCGGCGAGAAGAAGAGCGCCAGCCAGCCGTCGCACAGCTCGCCGCACAGCGCCACGTTCTTCGGTCCCTCGGCGCCGAGGAAGATCGGGATCGTCTCGCGCACCGGGTGCAGCGTCGACTTCAGCGGCTTGCCCAGCCCGGTCCCGTCCGGATAGGGGAGCGGGTAGTGCGGGCCGGGCGCGGTGACGCGGCCCTCGCGCGCGAAGATGTCGCGGAGGATCGCGATGTACTCGCGCGTGCGCGCCAGCGGCTTGGCGAACGGCTGGCCGTACCAGCCCTCGACGACCTGCGGGCCCGACACGCCGAGACCGAGGATGAAGCGCCCGCCGGAGAGGTGGTCCATGGTCATGGCGGCCATGGCCGTGGCCGCCGGCGTGCGCGCCGACATCTGCACGATGGCCGTGCCCAGGCGCAGGCGCTCGGTACGGGCGCCCCACCAGGCCAGCGGCGTCAGGACGTCGGAGCCGTAGGCCTCGGCCGTCCACATCGAGTCGAAGCCCAGGCGCTCGGCCTCGGCGATCGCGTCCTCCACGCCGGCCGGCGGCCCGGCGCCCCAGTAGCCCGTGTTGAGGCCCAGCTTCAGCTCGCGCGCCATCGCGCGAGCCTTTCACACGGCGAGCAGCGCGCGCTCGCGAGCGGGGCTCAGGCCGCTGGGGCGGTTCTCGGCGCGCCAGTCGCCCATCGTCTCGGCGCCGCCGTCGCGCAGCCATGCCCACGTGTCGGCCACGGTCTCGCCGATCGGGCGGCAGCGCAGCCCGGCCGCCTGCGCGCGCTCGGTCCCGACCGCCCACGTTCCCGCGCCGGTCGCGGGCGCGATCCACAGCGGCAGCTCGTCCCATTCCACGACCTCGTGGGCCACCAGGACGTCGTCGGGCACCCAGTGCAGGCGCGCGTCGCTTCCGGTCGCCGCGACGGCGGCCTCGAGGAGCTCGCGCATGGTCGTGCGCCCGGGCGGCGCGGTGCCGTTGAAGGCACCGGCCACGCGCCGCTCCGCGAGGTCGAGCATCCAGCCGGCGAGGTCGCGCGCGTCGACGAGCTGGACGGTGCGCTCGGGGTCGCCCGGGGCGACCACATCGCCGCCGGCCGCGATGCGCTGCACCCACCAGGGCAGGCGGAAGATGTTGTCGTGCGGCCCGCAGATCAGCCCCGCCCGCACGCTGGCGACGCCATCGGGCATGGCGGCCTGCGCGGCGCGCTCGCACGCCGCCTTCAGCGGCCCGTAGTCGTCGCCCTCGGTCCACACCGGGCTGTCCTCGTCGACCGCCTCGGAGGGCCATCCGGGGTAGACGTTGCACGTCGAGACGAAGACCAGGTGGCCGAGGTCGAGCGCGCTGGAGCGCGCCACGTCGGCGGGCTCGTAGCCGCTCGTGTCGATCGCCCCGTCCCACTGGCGTCCACGCAGCCCGGCGAGGTCGCCGGCGCGGTCGCCGAGGACGTGCTCGGCCTCGGGGAAGAGCTCGGCGCCGTGGCGGCCGCGGTGAAAGACCGTGACCTCGTGGCCGCGGCGCAACGCCTCGGCGGTGACGTGGCGGCCGAGGAAGACGGTCCCGCCGAGGACGAGCAGGCGCACGATCTGCAACCTATCAGTTGCGCTTGCTCGGGCCTTACCGCGAGTAGGCGCAGGATGCGCAACCGATAAGTTGCGTGTCGCTCGCGCTCGCTCGCCGGTCGGAGTACTCTCAAAGGCACGATGCGGCGACGTCGCCGGCCCGACCTCTTCCGGCCCGACCGCGGCCTTCAGGCCCGGATGCTGCTCGCCGCTGTGTGCACGCCGCTCATCGTGCTGGCCTGCGCCGCTGCCATCGTTGCCCTCGCGCCCTTCAAGCTCGTCGCCGCCTTCGCGATCGCCGCCGCCATCGGCATCGGCGGATCGATCACGGAGCGCCGCAACCGGCCGCGCCCCGACCCGGTCACGCCGGCCCAGGCGCCCGAGCTGCACGCGATCGTCGATCGCCTCTGCGTGCTGGCCGACGTGCCCAAGCCCGAGATCGTCGTCGAGCCCGAGCAGCAGCCCAATTCGTGGCTCGTCGGGCTCTCGCGCGAGCGCGCGCGCCTGCACGTGACTCGCGGCCTGCTCGACCTGCTCACGCCCGCCGAGCTCGAGGCCGTCGTGGGCCACGAGCTGGCGCACCTGGTCAATCGGGACGCCGCGGTCATGACCGCCGTCGGAGGGCCGGGCGCGATCCTGCTCGACGGCGGTAAGCGGATGCTGCACGGAGGCTGGTGGTTCGGCCTCATGGGCGGCGTGGTCGCCGCGGCCGTCGGGCGGGTATCGCTGCTCGGCACCCAGGTCCTATCGCGCGATCGCGAGCTCGCGGCCGACGCGGGATCGGCCGCCCTCACGGGCCGGCCTGCCGCCCTGGCCTCGGCGCTGCGTCGGATCTCCGGCCAGCTGCGGCTGATCCCGGAGGAGGACCTGCGCGTGGCGGCCTGCCGCGACGTCTTCCACCTGCTCGCGGTCGAGGAGGAGGGCGACGGCTGGGCCGGGCGCATCGGGGCGACGCACCCGCCGCTCGAGCAGCGGATCGAGCGACTGGAGCGCATGGAGCGCGCGCTGCAGTCCGCGCGCCTTCCTTCGTAGCGCTGGCGGCGCTAGCCCGCGACGTCCCAGGCCTTGAGGCTCGGGAGCGGATCGACCGCCTGCCCGCCCGTGTACCACCCGGGCGCCGGCCACACCTCGAAATGCAGATGGCACGCCGTGGCGTCGCCTGTGCGTCCGACGAACCCGATCGTCTGGCCGGTGGTGACCGCGTCGCCCTTGTGGACGAGGGCTGGGTCGCGCAGGTGCATGTAGACGTAGTCGGCCGATTTGTCGGCGGCGCTGATGACGACGTAGTTGCCCGCCAGGGCCTGGCTACCCGCGAACTTCACGGTGCCGGCCTGGGTCGCGACGAGCGGAAGGCCGCAGTCGGCCATGACGTCCTGGCCCTCGTGCACGTGGCCGCTGCGCTGCGCGCCGAAGCCCTGACCGTAGGTGTGCGGCCCGGCGATGGGGAAGACGTCGTGCACGAGCCAGAAGCTCTCGCGTCGCGGCGCCGGCGCGCCCGCCTGCGCCGCACGCGCTCCGACGCCGCCGGCGATCGCGGCCGCCACCTGGAAGACGTAGCGCCCCTCGGGCTGCGCCACGCCGGCGATCGTGCCGTCCCAGTCCACGCTCTGCACGCTGCCGGGCGCGGTGGCCGGCACGGCGAAGTGGGCGACGGCCACGCGGTCACTGGCGCGCACCACGTCGACGGTGACGTCGACGGGCGCGACGCCGCGGACGTAGAAGGCCACGGTCGCCTTGCGGCCGCCCTCGAAGAGCAGCTTGCGCGTCTGCACCTTGGCCTCGACCACGGGCCCGCCCGGGTCGCGCGTGCCGGTCGGGCGGATGACGAGCCGCATGCTCGAGCGCAGCGAGCGCCGGCCCGCGGCGGAGATGGCGCGCACCAGGCCGCCGTGCGCGCCTGCGGGGACCGTGGCCTCGACCGCCGTCGGCGATACGGGTGTCGCCGCCACGGTCACGTCGTCGCGGTAGCCGCGGCGGCCGAGCAGGACGACGCTCGTGACCGTCGCCATCCCCTCGCCGCTGATGCGCACCACGCTTCCCGGCGTGGCGCGGGCGATGCCGAGGCAGGCGGTCCGGCAGGTGATGGCATCGACGACCGGTCGCGCGGCGGGCGCCGGCACGGCAAGGGCGGGGGCGGGAGCCTGTGCCGGTGCGGCGCCACCCGTCCCGGCCGGCGCTTGAGCGAGCGCGGCGCCCGGAAGCATGGCGGTGGTCGCGAGTGCGCCGATGGCGATCCACCGCTTGGCAGCGGCCAGGGGTACGGGGGAGCGCGCAGGCAGGTCCACGGTTCGGTTGGCCGCCTACGGGGTGAGCTGACGGGCTCGCGCGGCCGATCCGCGCTACCGGGCATCCCTCCCGGATTCGCCCCAGGGGCGCGCGAACGCGCCCCAGTGGGTCCCCCGCTCTGCCGAAGACCCGGTGGGCCGTCGGCAGACTCGGCGTGTCTACTGGTGGTGGCGCGGGATCCTATACCCGCCGGCGGATGTCAGGAAGCGGACTTTCGAGCGGACGGCGGGCGCCGCTGCGATTGCCCTATCATGCGCCCTCGCGCCGCGCGGACAACCGCCGCGCGGCTCCTTCACGCTGTCATGAAGACCTACGTCGCCACCCCTGCCACCCGCGAGCGAAATTGGCTCGTCGTCGACGCCAACGGGCAGACGCTCGGCCGGCTCGCCACCCGGATCGCCGATGCGCTGCGCGGCAAGACCAAGCCGGAGTACACGCCGCACTGCGACACCGGCGACTTCGTCGTCGTCGTCAACGCCGAGAAGATCTCGGTGACCGGCAACAAGCGCGCGGCGAAGAAGTACTACCGCCACTCCGGCTATCCGGGCGGCCTCAAGGAGCGCACGCTCGAGGAGATGCTCGCGCGCCGGCCCGAAGAGGTCATCCGCCACGCGGTCAAGGGCATGCTGCCCCGCAATCGGCTGGCCCGCAAGCAGCTCACCAAGCTGAAGGTCTACGCGGGTCCCGACCACCCGCACGTGGCGCAGAAGCCGACCCCGATGGAGATCAAGCCCTGATGGCCGACGACCGCACGCCCGCCGACGAGGAGACCCCGCAGGAGCCGACCGCGGGCGACGAGCAGCCGGTGCAGGAGCCGGCCGCCGAGCAGCCGCCGGCCGCCGAGGAGCAGCCCGCGGCCGAGGAGCCCGTGGCAGCCGAGGAACCCGCTGCCGCCGAAGAGCCCGCTGCCGCCGAGCCCGTAGCTGAGGAGCCCGCTGCCGCCGAGCCGGTAGCCGAGGAGCCCGCTGCCGCCGAGCCGGTAGCCGAGGCGCCCGCCGCCGCCGAGCAGCCCGCCGCACCGGCCCCGGCGGCCGAGACCGCATCGGACGACGACGATGACGAGGAGGAGCGCACTCCGCGCGTCAAGCCCGAGATCCCCGGCGCCGACCTCGAGGTCGACATCGTGATGGAGGGCTCCGAGCGCGGCGACAGTCCCTATGACGAGGACGAGGACGGCGAGTCCTCCGGCGAGGACTCCGACGACGTCCCCGACGACCAGCCGATCGCCGCCGTCACCATCGACCTCGCCGCCGGCGCGCGCTACAGCGCGACCGGCAAGCGCAAGACCGCCGTGGCGCGCGTGATCCTCAGGCCGGGCACCGGTGCGTACACGATCAACGGCCGGACGCTCGACGAGTTCTTCCCGCGCACGCCGCTGCAGCGCAACATCCGCCAGCCGCTCGAGGCGGTGGGCTACGAAACGCGCATGGACGTCGTCGCGCGCATGCACGGCGGCGGCGTTTCGTCGCAGGCCGGTGCCCTGCGCCACGGCATCAGCCGTGCCCTCCTGGAGGCCGACCCCAACCTGCGCGGCGAGCTCAAGCGCCGCGGCTTCCTCACGCGCGATCCGCGCGTGAAGGAACGCAAGAAGGCCGGCCTCAAGAAGGCGCGCAAGCGTCCGCAGTTCAGCAAGCGCTAGACCCGGCGTCTTGGCCCGCCAGCTCTTCGGGACCGACGGCGTCCGCGGCGTCGCAGGCGAGCTGCTGACCGCCGAGCTCGGCGTCGCCTTGGGGCGGGCCGTCACGCTGGAGTCCCAGGCCGATGCCCCCCGCGTGCTCGTCATCCGCGACACGCGCGAGTCCGGCGAGATGCTCGAGGCCGCCCTGGCCGCCGGCGTCACCGCCGCGGGCGGCGACGTCCTGCTGGGCGGCGTGCTGCCGACGCCCGCGGCGCCGCTGCTGCTGCGCCGCTACGGGTTCGATCTCGCCGCGGTGATCTCGGCATCGCACAACCCCTACCGCGACAACGGGATCAAGTTCTTCGCCGCCGACGGCTTCAAGCTCTCCGACGAGAGCGAGGCCGCCGTCGAGGCGCGCCTGGGGGAGGCGCCGTCGCCGGGTGCTCGCATCGGCCGCGTGCGGGCCCTCCACGGGACCCAGGAGGACTACCTGCGCGCCCTGCACGAACGCTTCGCGGCGCTCGACCTGACCGGCCTCGACGTCGCGCTGGACTGCGCGCACGGCGCCACCTACCGCGCGGCGCCCGAGATCTTCCGGCGCCTCGGCGCGACGGTCACGGCGCTCAACGACGCCCCCGACGGGCGCAACATCAACGATGGCTGCGGCTCGACGCACGTCGACGCCCTGGCCGAGGCGGTCGTCGCCGGCGGCCACGCAGTGGGCTTCGCGCTCGACGGCGACGGCGACCGCGTGCTCGCCGTCGACCGCACCGGCGTCGTGGTCGACGGCGACGAGCTCATCGCCCTCGCCGCCCTGCACCTGCGCGGGGCCGGGCGGCTGCCCGGCGACGGGGTGGCCGTGACGGTCATGACCAACTACGGCTTCCACGTCGCGATGCGCGACGCCGGCGTCGAGGTGGCCACCACGCAGGTCGGTGACCGCTACGTCCTCGAGGCCCTGCGCGAGCGCGGCTGGACGCTGGGCGGCGAGCAGTCGGGCCACATCATCGACATGGGCTTCAACGCCACCGGCGACGGCATCGCCTCGGCGCTGCTCACGCTGGAGGCCCTGCAGGGCGCGGACCTGGCCGACCGCCACGCCATGCAGAAGCTGCCCCAGCGCCTCGTCAACGTGCGCGTGGCCGACCGCGACGCGGCGATGGCCAGCCGCGAGCTCTCCGAGGCGAGCGCGCGCGAGGCGCAGGCCCTCGAAGGCCGCGGGCGCGTGCTCGTCCGCCCCAGCGGCACCGAGCAGCTCGTGCGCGTGATGGTCGAGGCGCCCAGCGACGACGAGGCCGTCGCCGCCTGCGACCGCCTCGTCGCCATCGTCACCGGCGCCTCCTAGGTGCAGTGGGGGATCGGTAGTTCGGGCGGTTCGGGGGCCGTCCGCTTCGCGTCTGCGGTGCTGCGCGGCGCTGCGCACGCACGCTGGTGCTGACTTCACCTGGCAGGACCGGGTGAAGTCAGCACAGCGCAGCGCGGGGCGGTCCGGCCTGGCGCCGCGGCCACCGCGACCTACCCCTAGGCGCTCGCCGAAGGGTGAAGCAGGGGTACGGCCCCTTCCCACCCGAAGCGCAGCACGTCGACCAGCGACGGTGGCGTGATCAGCACCGCCTGCTCGCGCGCGGGCCGGGCCACACGCGCGCCGTAGCCCGCCGGCGTCCAGGCCAGCAGCTGCGGCCCGAGCACCAGCCACGGCGCGCCGTCGCGCAGGACGAAGGTGCCGTCGGGGAGGTCGGCGAGCGGCGCCTCGTGGTGGCGCTGCGCGCGCGTGCCGGAGACGACGCGCTCGCCGTGCAGCTGGGCGTCCATCGCGTCGGCGCCCACCTGCCCGGGGTGCAGGTCGCGCCACAGCGCGACGAGGCGGTCGTAGTCCTCGCGCCGGCACAGCGCGCAGGCCCGGTGCCCGGCGGCCATGGCGGTCGCCTCGTCGAGGAAGAACAGCTCGGTGAAGCGGCCGGGCTGCAGCAGCGGCGTGCGGTGCCAGCCGCGGAAACGCAGCCGGCAGGCGATCCAGCGCCGGCCGGCGTAGCGGCGGCGGATCTCCCCGGCGGCGTCGTGCAGGCAGCCGCGGTTGCCGTAGACCAGGCCGCGTGCCGGATCGGCGACCAGCTCGCTGAGCGGCGTGACGCGGTTGCGCCGTGCCACGATCAGCTGACGGTGACCTCGGTCAGGTAGCGCGCGCGCCGGGCGATCGCGGCGGCCTCGCCCGTGAGCTCGACGTCGGCCTGACAGGGCAGCTCGGTCGAGGACGTGCCCACCATCACCCGCACGCGGCCGGGCTCGAACACGAGCCCGCCGTCGAGGCCGCTGAAGGCGAGCTGCTCGGCGGCCAGGCGGAAGGTCACGCGACGGCGCTCGCCCGGCGCCAGTCGCACGCGCCGGAAGCCGCGCAGCTCCTTGACCGGGCGGGTGACGCTCGCCTCCTCGTCGCGCACGTAGAGCTGGACGACCTCGTCGCCCTCGCGCTCGCCGACGTTCTCCACGTCGACGCCGATCGCGACCTCGTCGCCGAGCGCGAGCGTCGTGCGGTCGAGCTCGGGGCCGTGCAGCGCAAAGCGCGTGTAGGAGAGCCCGTGGCCGAAGGGCCACAGCGGCAGGTGCGATCCGTCGACGTACTCGCCGTGCCAATGCGAGCGCCCGCCCGAGGGCTTGTGCGCGTAGTAGATCGGGATCTGGCCCACGTGGCGCGGCACCGTGACCGGGAGCTTGCCGCCGGGGTCGGCGTCGCCGAACAGGACCTCGGCGATCGCCGCGGGTCCCTCGTCGCCCGGCACCCAGGCGTTCAAGACGGCGGCCGAGCGCTCGGCGGCGGCCACCACCGCGAGCGGCCGTCCGGCGACGAGGACCAGGACCACCGGCGTGCCCGTCGCCGCCACCGCGGCCACCAGCTCCTCCTGGCGCCCGGGGAGCGTGAGCTCCATGCGGTCGCGCATCTCGCCGCAGGTGCACTCCAGCGTCAGCCCCGAGCGCTCCCCGACGACGACGATGGCCACGTCCGCGCCGCGGGCCGCGTCGGCCGCCGCCTGGATCTCGGCGTCGCTCGCCTCGAGGATGGCGCCGCCGGCGGCGAAGCGGACCTCGACCCCGTCGGCGCAGCGCTCGCGGATGGCGTCGAGGATCGTCGAGCGCCCCTCGAGGGTGTCGGACAGGCTCAGGTCGTCGGGGACCGGGAACCCGATCGGGTTGTCGCGCATCTCCAGCAGCGTCTCGATGTGCGCGATGTGCGCGTAGTCGCCGAGGAGGTTGCGCGCGCTGTCGGCGTTGGGCCCGATGACGGCGATCGACCGCAGGTCGTCGCGCAGCGGCAGGATCCCGTCGTTGGCCAGCAACACGATCGAGGCCCGCGCCGCCTGGCGGGCCAGGGCGCGGTCGTCCTCGAGGGGCGGATGCGCGGCCTGCGCGTCGACGTAGGGCGCCTCGAACAACCCCAGCTCGAACTTCACGGCCAGCACGCGCGCGACCGAGCGATCGACCAGCGCCGGGTCGACGCGGCCTTCGGCCAGCGCCTGCGCCAGCGGCGCGCCGTAGGCGGCGGTCGAGGGCAGCTCCACGTCGATGCCCGCCTCGAGCGCGAGGACGGCGGCCGATCCGAGGTCGCGGACGACGCCGTGCGAGGTCGAGAGCTCGTCGATCCCCGCGTAGTCGGAGACCACGATCCCGTCGAAGCCCCACTCGTCACGCAGCGTGGTGGTGAAGAGCTCGCGCGAGGCGACGCACGGCACCCCGTCGACGTCCTCGTAGGCGTGCATCATCGAGCGCATCCCGGCCTCGCGGACCGCCGCCTCAAAGGGCCACAGGTACACGTCGCGCAGCTCGCGCGAGCCGATGTGCGCCGGGGCGCGGTTCATGCCGCCCTCGGGCAGGCCGTGGCCGACCATGTGCTTGCCGGTCGCGAGCACCGGCGCGTCGGCGCCGTCCTGCAGGCCGCGCACGTAGGCCACGCCGAGCGCTGCGATCAGGTAGGGGTCCTCGCCGTAGGTCTCCTCGATGCGCCCCCAGCGCGGGTCGCGCGCGACGTCGAAGATCGGCGCCAGCCCCTGGTGGGCGCCCATCGCACGCAGCTGGCGCGCAAAGCTCGTGGCGAGCGCCTCGACCAGCCCGGGATCCCATGCGGCCGCCAGCCCGATCGACTGCGGGAAGCAGACGGCGTCGCGCGCCACGAGCCCGTGCAGGCACTCCTCGTGGACGATGGCCGGGATGCCCAGGCGCGTCTCCTCCACGAGGAAGCGCTGGATCTCGTTGGCCAGCGCGGCGACGACCGGCATCTCGAAGCTCGTGGCGCCGGCCACGCGCGTGATCTGTCCGATGCCCGACCCGAGGCGATCGTGCGCCTTGGCGGGCTCGACGCGGGCTCCGTCGAGGATCTCGAAGACCCAGATCGAGCCCAGCTGAGCGAGCTTCTCCTCGAGCGTCATCCGGCTCAGGAGGTCGTCGACGCGATCGGCGACCGCGAGCGCCGGATCGAGGTAGGGCTCGGCGGCGACGCTCAACCCTTGACCGCCCCGCTGGTCAGGCCCCGGATGAGCTGGCGCTCGGCGAACGCGTAGAAGATCAGCGCGGGCACCATCGACAGCGTCGTGAAGGCCAGGACCTTGGCGGTGTCGGTCGTGTACTGCTGGGAGTAGTTGGTCACGCCGAGGGGCAACGTCCAGCCGCCCGAGTCCGTGAGGACGACCAGGGGCAGCAGGAAGGCGTTCCAGCTGCCGACGATGGCCAGCACCGAGACCGTGGCCAGCACGGGGCGCGACAGCGGGAGCAGGATCTGCACGAAGAAGCGCAGGGGCCCGCAGCCGTCGATCGCCGCCGCGTCCTGCAGGTCGGACGGGATGCTGTGGAAGAACGGTCGCAAGATGATGATGGTCAGGGGCAGCCCGAACGCGGCCTGCGGCAGCGCGACGCCCAGCGGGTTGTCGAGCAGCCCCAGGTTGCGGACCATGATGAAGATCGGAAGGATCGCGATCGCCACGGGGAAGAGCAGCCCGAGCGTGAAGATCGTGTACAGGACCTCGCGGCCACGGAACGCAAAGCGGGCGAAGACGAAGGCCGCGGCCGCCGCCACCGGCACGGTCAGCGCGGTGGACGCGAGCGCGATCAGGGTGCTGTTCCAGACCTGGTGCCAGAACGTCGAGGACTTGAGGATGCCCGTGTAGTTGGAGAACACCCACGGATCCGGCAGCGCGACGGGATTGGTGGAGAGCTGTCCGGTGTCGCGGAAGCCGCCGAGGATCGCGTAGAGGATCGGCACCAGCGTGGCGATCGCCGCGAACCAGGCGATCACGTAGAGCGCCGTGCGCCCGCCGATGCGCCGCAGGCGGCGCCCGCCGGCGCCGGGGCGCCGCCGGGCGACAGTGGTGTCTGCGGTGGCCATGTCTACCGTCCCATCGTGGTCATGGCGCCCTGCAGGTCGCGCCGGAGCACGAAGCGCTGGTAGGCGATGGCGATCGCGAGCGAGATGACGAGCATGATGACCGCGACGGCGCTCGCGTAGCCGAACTCAAAGCGCTTGAAGGCGTGGTTGATCATGTAGACCGCCATCGTGTTCGACGCGTCGACCGGCCCGCCGCCCGTCATCACCCAGACGAGGTCGAAGAGCTGGATCGCCCCGATGATCGACAGGAAGATCGAGATGCGGATCGTCGGCCCGAGCAGCGGGAGGGTGATGTGGCGGAAGATCTGGCGCGTATTGGCGCCGTCGATCGCGGCGGCCTCCTCGAGCTCCTTGGGGATCTGCTGGAGCCCCGCGAGGTAGAGGACCATGTGGAAGCCGAAGTACTTCCACGAGATGACGATGAAGACCGAGTACAGGACGATGCTCGGATCCGCCAGCCAGTCGTGGATGACCGAGTGCAGTCCGACGCCGTCGAGCGTGTGGTCGGCCAGTCCGCCCGGCGAGAGTATGAGCGACCACACCACGGCGGCGACGACCTCGGAGAGCACGAACGGTGCGAAGAAGAGGACCCGCAGCAGCGCGCGCCCCTTCAGGCGCTGATTGAGGACCCACGCGATGGCGAGCGCGAACGGGAGCTGCACCGCCAGCGAGAGCACGATGATGATGCCGTTGTGCTTCAACGCGCCGCGGAAGACGTCGTCGTTGAACGCGCGCTTGAAGTTGTCGAGGCCGACGAAGTCCGTCGGCGAGGACAGGCCGTTCCACTTGTAGCCGCTGTAGTGGAAGGCCTGGAAGATCGGCGCCACGACCAGCAGGCAGTACAGCGCGAGGGCGGGTGCCAGGAAGAGCGCGATCGTGACCCACTTGCGCGCCACCCGCGCGCGCCGCGCGCGCCGGCGATCGTGCGGGCCGGGCCCGCCCCTGCCCTTCTTGACCTGGACCGAGACCGGCTCGGCCAGGCGGCTGGGGGGCGCCGCCTGGCCTGCCGGAACCGATGCCGTCGGCCTAACCGGCCTGAGCGGCATCCGCGATCTTCTTGGAGACCTGCTCAGCCGACGCCTTGCCGGCGAACAGCTGCTGGACCGCGTCGTTCACCGCCTGCCCGACCGCCGGCGCGTACGCCTGGTCGAGGTAGAGCTGCACGAACGACGCCTTGCCGCGCGCGTCGAGCACCGCCTTCATGTTCGGATCGGTGACCGAGCTCTCGGTGCCCTTGGCGACCGGGAGGATGGCGCCGCTGGCGCCGCCCTTGTTGGCGATCGTGGGGCTGACGAGGAACTTCGCGAAGTCCACCGCCTCGGGCGGGGCATCACGGCCGATGGCGAACCCGTCGCCGCCGCCGAATTGCTCGCTGGCCTGCCCGGCGCCGCCGTCGACGGTCGGGAAGGGGAACCAGCCGGCGTTCTTGCCCAGGCCCTTCTTGTCCTTCGTGTTGGCCGCGAAGGTCGACGGGGCCCACTGGCCCATCAGGTCCATGGCCGCCCGGCCGTTGCCCACGGTGGCGGCCTCGCCGCCGGCGCCGTCCCACGGGGAGGCGAGGAAGCCCTGCTGGAAGGGCTTCAGGGCGATGAGCTTCTTGAGCTGATTGCCGGCCTCGACGAAGCCGGGCTGGGTGAAGGTGCCGCCGTCCGTGGCCGCCTTGGCCATCGCGTCCTTGCCGGCGACGCGCAGCGACAGGTTCGCCCACCAGAACATGCCGGGCCACTTGTCCTTCTCGCCGACGGCGATCGGCGTGATGCCGGCCGACTTCAGCTTGGAGATGTCACCCAGGAACTCGTTCCAGCTGGTCGGGGGGCCGTCGATCCCGGCCTTCTTGAAGAGCTTCTTGTTGTACCAGACGCCCACGAGGCCGAGGTTGTACGGGATCCCGTACTGCTTGTCGCCGATCTTGTAGAGCCCCACGCCGGCGTCGTTGAGGGTCCCGATCCAGGGCTTGGTCGGCGCGGTGATGTCCTTGACCAGCCCGGCGTCGGCCTGCTCCTTCAGCGTGCCGCCGCCCCAGGACTGGAAGACGTCCGGCGGCTTGCCCGCCTGCATGTTGGTCGTGAGCTTGGCCTTGAACGCCTCGTTCTCGAGGACCGTGATCTTGATCTTCACGTTCGGATGAGCGGCCATGTACTGGGCCGCCGCGTTCTTCCAGATCGTCTTCAGCGGATCGTTGTTGGCGATGTGCCACCAGTTGATCGTGACGGGCTTGTTCGAGCTCGTCTTCGCTGCACCGGAGCTGTTGCTGCTCGTGTCGTCGTCGCTGCCTCCGCACGCGGCGACCACCAACGCTGCTGCCGCGAGTAGCGCGGCGGCTGCGCGACTGGGCTTACTCATCGCGCGACCCTCCTCCTGACTCGAATAGATACCCGTCACGCGCCGGACCCGTCGGCGTCCGTGGCGGGCTTGTGACTCTGGGGGTGAAAGTTGGGGGCTCGATCCGGCGTCTCCTCCTTCGTGTTCAGGCCGTCGCCACGGCGGGACGTGTCCACAGGGACGGGTCGGCGAGCAGCGGCTCGAAGGCCAGCTCCGCGGCCCCGAGCAACGGGGCGTCCACGCCGAGGGCGGCCGGGATGACGCGCACGCCCTCCCGCGTCTGGCGGAGGGCCAGCCGATCGAGCTGGGCACCCAGCGTCGTCTCGACGAATGGGTGGATGCGGCCGAACAGCCCTCCGAGAACGACCACCTGCGGGTTGAAGACGTTGACCAGGCCGGCCAGGCCGAAGCCGAGCCAGCGCCCGACGGCGTCGAGCGCCTCGAGCACGTCCGGCGCGCCCGCGGCGGCCTCGCGCAGAACGGCCTCGACCTCCTCGCGTCCGGCATCGGGGGGATGGCCCGCGCGGCGCAGCAGGGCGCCCTCGCCGATCTCGGTCTCCCAGCAGCCGACCGATCCGCAACGGCACGTGCGGCCTTCGGGGTTGACGGGCATGTGCCCGACCTCGCCGGCGAAGCCGCCGGCACCGGTCAGCTGCTTGCCGTCGACGATCAGGCCGCCGCCGACGCCGACCTCGCCGGAGATGAAGAGCACGTGTTGGGCGTCGACGGCCGCCCCGCGGCGCAGTTCGGCCAGCGCGCCCAGGTCGGCCTCGTTGGCCACGGCGATCGGCAGCGACGTCCCGAGCGCGTCGGCCAGGCGATCGCGGAGCGGGACGTCGCGCCAGCCGAGGTTGGGCGCCATCGTCACGACGCCCGTGTCGCGGCGCACGATGCCGACGATCGCCACGCCGATGCCGATCAGTCCCTCGGTGTCGGGCAACCGGCGCTGCACGGCGCGCGCGAGGGCCGCGAGGTCGGCGATCGTCTCGTCGACCGAGGAGCGGTCGCGGGGGCGGTCCAGGCGCACGACGTCGATGACCTCCCCGCCGATCCCGACCGCGGCGACGGCCAATGAGTCGACGGCGATCTCGAGGGCCAGGACGACGGCGCCGCGGGGGCTGGGCCGTACCAGCGGCGACGGCCGGCCCGGAGTGCCCTGCCGGGCGCCGGGCTGCTCGGAGACGAGGCCCGAGAGGGCGAGCTCGCCGATGAGCCCGCGGATCGCGCTGCGGGTCAGACCTGTCCTCGCCACCAGCTCCGAACGCGAAACGGGGCCGCGATTGTGCAGCTCTCGCAGGATTGAGCTGAGGTTGGACCGCCTGACGGTCTCACTGCGTTGTCCTGGCAGCTGGTAGGCCACGGAGAATTTGTGTTTGTTTACTACAAAATCGCTCCACAACACTTCCATACCGCCGACATCCTTGTCAAGAGACAGCTTCCGTAAACTCTTTTCGAAACTTTCGAGAAGTGGCAACAGCGGGTCACATCTGCCACCGTGGGAAGGAAGGGAGCAGCGACTCGCCGCGGAACCCCGCAGAAGCCGGGCGAGAACCCAGGCGTTGCTACCGTGACCCAGCGTCCGGGGCCGCACGAAGCGGTCCCGTTGTGTCTCAGAGCGAAAGGGAACTGCCCATGTGCGGCATCGTCGGCTACGTAGGCAAGCGTCCCGTCCAGGATCTACTGCTCGCAGGCCTCACGCGCCTGGAGTACCGCGGCTACGACTCAGCCGGCATCTCGATGATCGCGGGCGACGCGATCGACTCGGTGCGCGCCGTCGGCAATCTCGACCATCTGCGCGAGGCCGTCTCGGCGCGCGTCGGCAACGACGAGTCCGGTGGCGTCGCCACCGCCACCCGCACCGCCACCACGGGGATCGGCCACACGCGCTGGGCCACCCACGGGCGCGTCAACGAGGAGAACGCCCACCCGCACTCCGACACCGCCGACCGCGTGCACATCGTGGTCAACGGGATCGTCGAGAACTACCTGTCGATGCGCGAGCGCCTGAGCGACATGGGCGCGGTCTTCACCAGCGAGACCGACGCCGAGGTCATCGCGCACCTGATCGCCCACCACATGGCCACCGGCTCGCTCCTGGAGGCCGTGCGCGCCGCTTACAACGAGCTCGAGGGCCACTACGCCTTCGTCGCGATGTCAGCCGACGAGCCCGAGACGCTCGTCGGCGCGCGCAAGGAGTGCCCGCTGATCGTCGGACGCGGCGAGGGCGAGACGTTCTTCGCCAGCGCCATCCCGGCCTTCCTCAGCGAGACGCGCCGCGTGCAGTACATCGAGAACGGCGAGATCGTCGAGATCACTCCCGCGGGCACCACGTTCATCCTGCCCGACGGCACCGAGCTCGAGCGCGAGATCGTCGAGATCGACTGGGACCAGGAGACCGCCGAGAAGGGCGGCTTCGAGACCTTCATGCTCAAGGAGATCCACGAGCAGGCCGACGCACTGGCCGAGACGATCGCCGACCGCACCGTGCGCGCGGACGGCGTCGACCTCGACGACGACGGCGCGCTCGACGAGGAGATCCTGCGCGGCGTCGAGCGGATCATCGTCGTCGCCTGCGGCACGAGCTACCACGCGGGGCTCATCGGCCGCTACGCGATCGAGGAGTGGGCGCGCATCCCGGTGGAGATGGACATCGCCTCGGAGTACCGCTATCGCAACCCCGTGGTCGGGCCGGGCGACCTCGTCATCGGCATCACGCAGTCGGGCGAGACGGCCGACACGCTGGCCGCCATGCGCATCGCCCGCGAGCGCGGCGCGACGGTGCTGGCGCTGACGAACATCATGGGCTCGCAGGCCACGCGCGACGCCGACGGCGTGCTCTACACGCGCGCCGGCCTCGAGGTCGGCGTCGCGGCCACCAAGACCTTCACCTGCCAGGTGGCGGTCATGATCATGCTCGGCCTTGAAGCTCGCCGAGCTGCGCGGCACGCTGCCGGCGCCGCGGCGCGCCGAGATCATCGCCGATCTCAAGCGGATCCCGCACTGCATCGAGGAGCTGCTGGCCAGCGTCGACGAGCCGGTGCGCGAGATCTCCGATGCCCACTGGAACAAGGAGTTCTTCCTCTACCTCGGCCGCCACGTCGGGCTGCCGGTGGCGCTGGAGGGCGCGCTCAAGCTCAAGGAGATCTCCTACATCTCCACCGACGCCTACGCGGCGGGCGAGATGAAGCACGGCCCGATCGCGCTGCTCGACGAGTCCACGCCGGTGGTCACCGTCGCCACCGAATCGCCGGTGCTCGAGAAGGTCGTCTCGAACATGCAGGAGGTCCGCGCACGCGGCGCGCACGTGATCGCCATCGCCACCGAGGGCAACACCGCCATCGGCGAGCACGCCGAGTCCGTCGTGCGCATCCCGCAGACCGACTGGATGCTGCAGCCTCTGCTCGCGGTCATCCCGCTGCAGTTGCTGGCCTATCGCATCGCGCGCCGGCGCGGCCTGAACGTCGACCAGCCGCGCAACCTGGCCAAGACGGTCACGGTCGAGTAGCGACCGCCAGCACGTGGGGGCTCGCGCCGAGCAGGCTCGGCTCGGCTTCCACACGCCGGATCGCGCGCAGCAGGACCTCGCGCTTGGCGGGGTCGTCGAGCCAGGCGTCGAGCGCGTGGGTCTCCGCCGCGGCGCCGACGGCGCCCTCGATCGCCAGCAGCGCGCGGACCTCGAAGCCGGCCGCGACGACCTCGCGCTCGAGCTCGTCCGGACGGTGGAAGTAGGCAGTGGTGAACCAGCGTGGGTGCGCGCCCGGGTTGCGGTGCTGGCCGTCGGCGAGGTCGCGCTCGACGATCTCCTCGAAGCCGGCTCCAGCAGGAAGCCCTGCGCGATGCCGTCGAGCGTCGAGGCGAAGCGCGTGATCGCCGCGGCGGCCAGCACCCCGCCGGGACGCAGCGTGCGCCGCGCCTCGGCCAGGGCGCGGGCGCGGTCGCTCGCCGCGGTCAGGTGGTAGAGCGGCCCGAGCATCAGCACCACATCGGCGCTGGCGTCGGCGAACGGCAGCTCACGGGCGTCGCCCACCACGGTGGAGGCGAGGGGCGCAGCCCGGGCGGCCGACGCGGCGCGGGCCTGCTCGACGTGCAGCGCGACCGGGTCGAGCAGGTGCACGTCGTAGCCCTCACCGGCCAGCGGCAGGGCGTAGGCGCCCGCCGCCCCGCCGACGTCGAGGATGGTGGCCGGTGGCGCCGGCAGGACGCGCGACAGCAGCTCGAGGGTGCGCAGGAACTCGAGGCGACCCCAGTCGCCCAGGCGCCCTTCCTCGGTGCCGCGCTCGTAGTAGGCGGCGATCTCGCGTTCGTCGGCCATCGTCGGGAGCCTAGGTGTTGTGCTCGGCTTCGGCCCGAGCGACGCGCCGGGGCGTCGAACGTCGGTCCTACCCCCTCCAGAGGGGGGAAGACCGACGTTCGGCCACACCACCGGCCACCCACCAGCGCGCCCCTCGCCCCGGCGCACTCAGTTCCCCTCGGTGATGCTGTTCGGGCCGTCACGAACGTCGGAGCCCTTCACGACGACACCGAGCAACACCTGGGCCCTGGTTGAATGGCGGCGGTGATCGGTCTGGACCTCCTGGAGATCGACCGGCTCGAGGAAGCGCTCGCGCGCCGGCCGGCGCTGGCCGAGCGGCTCTTCACCGACGGCGAGCGCTCCTATGCGGCCACGCAGGGGCGACCCGCGCGCCACCTGGCCGCACGCTTCTGCGCCAAGGAGGCGGTGAGCAAGGCGCTCGAGATGAACGTCCTGCACCCACGCGACATCGAGGTCGTCGGCGGCGGCGACGGGCCGCCGCGCGTGACCCTGCACGGTGAGGTGGCGGCGCGCGCGGCGGCGCTCGGCGTCGAGGTGCACATCTCGCTGACGCACACGAAATCGACGGCCGCAGCGGTGGCGGTGCTGCGGTGACGCTGCCGTCCTGGCTGGCCGGGCTGCCCGACCCCGAGCGCATGCGCGCGACCGACCGCTGGGCCATCGAGGAGCTCGGGATCCCGGGCCTCGAGCTCATGGAGCGCGCCGGGCGCGGCCTCGCCGACCTCGTCGTCGCCGTTGCCCCCGACGGGCCGATCGCGATCGCCTGCGGCAAGGGCAACAACGGCGGCGACGGGTACGTCGCCGCGCGGCTGCTGCGCGAGGCGGGGCGCGAGGTCCGCGTGCTGGCGGTCGCGCCTGTGCAGGAGCTGACCGGGGATGCGCGCGCCAACGCCGAGCGCGTGGACGGCATCGAGCCCTTCGCGGCGCCGCCCCTGCAGGACTGCGCGGTCGTCGTCGACGCGCTGCTCGGCACGGGCTTCTCGGGCGCTCCACACGGCGCGGTGGCCGACGCGATCGCCGCGCTCAACGCCGCCGGCGTGCCGGTGGTCGCCGCCGACGTCCCCAGCGGGATCGATGCCGCCACGGGCGTCGCCGAGGGCGAGGCGATCCGGGCCCGCGCGACGGCCACCTTCGCCACGGCCAAGCCTGGGCTGTGGATCAACCCCGGCAAGTCCCATGCCGGCAACGTACGCGTGGTGGACATCGGGATCCCCACGGGCGCGCCGGTCGACGAGCCCGACGTGGCGCTCATCGACGACGCTGCGCTGCTCGCGCTGCTGCCCTCGCGCCGTGCGGGGTGGACGAAGTTCACGAGCGGACACGTCCTCGTCGCCGGCGGCTCGCGCGGCCTCACCGGCGCGCCGTCGCTGGCCGCGGAGGCCGCCCAGCGCGCGGGCGCCGGCTATGTCACGGCGTGCGTCCCCGCCTCCCAGCAGATCGTCCTGGCCCAGCGGCTGCTGGAGGCGATGACCCGCGGCCTGCCCGACGACGACGGCGCCCACACCGCCGCCGGCGTCGACGAGGTCATCGAGCTCGCCGCGCGCGGCGGCGCGCTCGTCGTCGGTCCGGGCCTGGGCCGCAGCGACGGCGCCTTCGCCTTCGCCCGTGAGCTCGTGGCGCGGGCCGAGGTCGCCGTGGTCCTCGACGCCGATGGGCTCAACGCGCACGCGGGCGAGCTCGGTGCGCTGGCCGGGCGAAAGGCGCCCACGGTCCTCACGCCCCACGAGGGCGAGCTCGCACGCCTGCTCGACGTCGAGTCCTCCGCCGTCCAGGCCCGGCGCCTGGAGCACGCCCGCGCTGCCGCCGAGCGCTCGCAGGCCATCGTCGTGCTCAAGGGCGACGACACGCTGGTGGCCCAGCCGGGCGGGCTCGTCGCTGTGAGTCCCGGCGCGACGGGCGCGCTGGCCACGGCCGGTACCGGTGACGTGCTCAGCGGCGTCCTCGCCGCCGTCCTCGCGCGTGACGTCGATCCCTTCATGGCCGCCTGTGCCGGCGTGCGCCTGCACGCACGTGCGGGGATCCACGCCGCCCACGAGAAGGGCGTCGACGGCGTCATCGCGCGCGACGTGATCGAGGCGCTGCCCTTCGCGCGCTAGCGTCTGGTCCTCATGCAAGTCGAGATCTGGTCAGACATCGCCTGTCCCTGGTGCTACGTCGGCAAGCGCCGCTTCGAGGCGGCGCTCGCCGCCTACGAGCACCGCGACGAGGTCACCGTCACGTGGCGCAGCTTCGAGCTCGATCCGCAGGCGCCGGTCGCGCGCTCGGTCGACAGCGCCACGCACCTGGCGGAGAAGTACGGCATGACCCGCGAGCAGGCGCAGGCGAGCCAGAGCAAGCTCGCCGAGGTCGCGGCGGCCGACGGTCTCGACATGCGCTTCGACCTCGCGCGCGGCGGCAACACCTTCGATGCCCACCGGCTCGTGCACCTCGCCGAGGCCCACGGCCTCCAGGACGCGATGACCGAGCGCCTGATGCGCGCGTACTTCACCGAGGGCGAGCCCATCGGCGACGCGGACGCGCTCACCCGGGTCGCCGTCGAGGTCGGCCTGGCCGAGGACGAAGTGCGCGACGTCCTCGCCGGCACGCGCTACGCGGCCGAGGTCCGCGAGGACGAGCGCACCGCGATGTCGCTCGGAATCCACGCCGTCCCCTTCATCGCCGTCGATCGCAGGATCGGCGCGGCGGGCGCCCGCCCGCCCGAGGCCCTCGGCGAGCTGCTGCGACAGGCGAGGACGGCTGAGGTGCGCTCATGAAGCAGGTCGCCTACATCACCCAGGGCCACTCCGACTACGACGAGCGGCTGCGCGCTGTCCTCGACGCCTCGGGCATCGATCCCGAGGAGTTCCTGGGGCTCGAGTACTTCTCGCTCACGCCGTTCTTCGTGCTCGCCGGAGCCACGGTCGCCGCCGAGGCGCACGCGCACGGCACCGAGGTGCACGTCAGCGGGGTCCGCGTCACGGTCTCCGAGGACCTCGAGGACGCGTTCCTCACGACGCTGCCCGAGCTGCTCGAGGACGCCTACACCGACGAGGAATGATGGTCGAGGCCGAGGCGCGCGTCTGCCCGCACTGCGGCGAGCCGCCCGGCGAGGGCGTCTTCTGCGCCGCGTGCGGGCGCAACCTCGCGGCGATCGACCGCCTCCCGACGCGGGCGGAGTGGGAGATCGAGCGCACGCAGGACGACCGCCCGCTGGCCGACCGCTGCGCCGAGGCGACCGCGGCCTTCCTCAGCGCGATGCATGCCGCCGGCGACCCGGGCACGAAGACAACGGCGATGTCCGGGGGCTCGGGCTTCCGCCGGCGCAAGCGGGTCGAGGGGTGGATCGTCCGCGCCGTCGATCGCGACGAGCACCTGCCGCCCAAGCGCTATGAGTCGGGCCTCGTCCTCAGCGTCGAGGGCGCGTTCCACACCCTCGACAACGAGGTCAGGGGCTACGGGACGCGCGACTTCCCCGCGTACGAGCACACGGTCTCGCCGGAGGTCGTCGAGATGCCGGTCGAGGCGCGGCTCATCGCCGAGCTCGGCGCCGTGCTCGCCGCCAACGGCCTCAGCGAATCGATCATCTAGTCCGTTACCGTCTCGTCCGTGACGGGTCTGAGCCTGCAGTGCGCGGCGCGCACCGACGTCGGCCGGCGCGCCAACAACGAGGACGCGGTCTTCGCGAGCCCGCGGCTGGCGGCGGTGGCCGATGGCGTGGGCGGTGCCGCGGCGGGCGAGGTGGCGAGCCGGACGCTGATCAACGCCCTGGTCCACGTCGACAGGTGCCGGCTGCAGGGGCGCCTGGAGGATGCGCTCGCCACGGGCATCGCGTGGGGCAACGAGACGATCGGCTTCATCGCCCGGTGCCGCCCCGCGATGGCTGGGATGAGCACGACGGTCACCGCCGTCGCGCTCGGCGACGACGGCTGCGTGGTGGCCAACGTGGGCGACTCGCGGACCTACCTGCTGAGAGACGGCGCGCTGACCCAGCTCACCCACGACGACTCGTGGGTGCAGCTCATGATCGACAGCGGCGAGCTCACGCCCGAAGCCGCCCGCGATCATCCGCAGCGCTCGCTCGTCCTGGCCGCCCTCGACGGCGAGCCCGATCGCGCGCCCGCCCTGACGACCTTCGAGGCCCGCCCGGGCGATCGCCTGCTGCTCTGCTCCGACGGACTGTCCGACGTGGTCGACGACGCGACGATCGAGGCGACGCTGCGCATCGCCGCGCGCGCGCAATGCGCGGAGCGGCTCGTCGAGCTCGCGCTCGCCGGCGGGGGCCGCGACAACGTCTCCGTGGTCGTCGCCGACGTCACAGCGCGCGACGACCCGAGCACGGCCTGGTAGGGCCCCGCTCTAGACTCCGGCACGGTAGATGGCCCTGACCGTGCGCGACATCTTGGACGCTGAGCCCGTCTCGGTCGACGTCCTCGAGGCGCTCACACGCGATCAGCAGTGAGCCCGCTGCGGGCGCTGGCCCGGGTCAACGTCGCCGCGATCGAGCGCAACGTCGTCCGCCTGCGCCGCGAGCTGCGGCCCGGGAGCGAGCTGTGCGCGGTGGTGAAGGCCGACGGCTATGGCCACGGGGCGCTGGCCGCCGCCCGCGCGGCGCTGGCCGGCGGCGCCACGTGGCTCGCGGTGGCGACCGCGAACGAGGCGACAGCGCTGCGCGGCGCCGGCGTCGAGGGGCCGCTGCTCGTGCTCGGCGCGCTGAGCCCCGAGGAGCTGGACGCCGCGCTGAGCGCCGGCGCCGACGTCGTGGCCTGGCGCGAGGCGTTCGTCGACGCGGTGGCCGCACGCGGCGGCGGGCGCGTACACGTCAAGCTCGACACCGGGATGGGGCGCCTGGGCACGCGCGACCCCGAGGAGGCGACGCGGGTCGCGCAGGCGGCCGCCGCGAGCGCGCCCGTGCAGCTCGTCGGCGCCATGACGCACTTCGCCACCGCCGACGAGCGCGGCGACGACTTCTTCGGCGAGCAGCTCGCGCGCTTCGAGGCCTGGGCGAGGCCCCTGCGCGAGCGCCATCCGGGCCTGATCCTGCACGCGGCCAACTCCGCAGGGCTGCTGCGCGACGGCGAGAGCCACTTCGATCTGGTCCGTGCCGGCGTGGCGATCTACGGCCTGGACCCGTTCCAGGAGGATGCCGGCGCCCGCGAGCTCGAGCCCGCCATGGAGCTGGCCAGCTACGTGGCCGAGATCAAGCCCTGCGCGGCGGGCCAGAGCGCGGGCTACGGCCGGCGCTTCGTGGCCGCGGACGACACCGTGCTCGCCACCGTGCCGATCGGGTACGGCGACGGGGTGAGCCGCGGGCTGACCAACAACGCCGAGCTGCTGGTCGGCGGCACGCGCTTCGCGCTGGTCGGCACGGTGTCCATGGACAACGTCACCCTCGACCTGGGCCCTGGGGGCGGCGGCGTCCAGACCGGCGACGAGGCGCTGCTGATCGCCGAGGGCCTCCCGGCCGAGGCGATGGCGCAGCGGCTGGGGACCATCAACTACGAGGTCACATGTGCCCTGACGGCGCGCGTGCCGCGAGAGCACCACCGCGACGGGACGCCGCTGTGATCGAGATGCTGCGCGAGGCGCTGGCGGGGGAGCGCGCGTGGCTCGTCGGGGGCGCGCTGCGCGACCGGCTGCTGGGCCGTCCGACGCCCGACCTCGACGTCGTCGTGGACGGCGACGTGCGCCGCGCCGCGCGCAGCCTCGGGCGCGGGGCCGGTGGCGCCTCGTTCGAGCTCTCCGACCAGTTCGGCGCCTGGCGCGTCGTCGCCCGCGATCGCAGCTGGCAGGTCGACATCACCCCGCTGCAGGGCGGCTCGCTGGAGGCTGACCTCGCCGCCCGCGACCTGACGGTCAACGCGATGGCCGAGCCGCTGGGCGGCGGCGAGCTCGTCGATCCCCACGGAGGGGCGAGCGACCTCGACCACAAGCGGCTGCGGATGGTCAGCGCCGACGCGTTCGTGGCCGATCCGCTGCGCACGCTGCGCGTCGCGCGCCTGGCCACCGAGCTCGGCTTCGAGATCGACCCCGAAACGGCGACCGCGGTCCGCGCGCATGCGCCGGGGTTGGCGGGCACCGCCCAGGAGCGCGTCTTCACCGAGCTGCGCCGCGTCGTGACCGCCGACGCGGCCGTCCGCGGGCTCGGCCTCATGGACGAGCTCGACCTCGTCGCGGCGGTCCTGCCCGAGCTGGCCGCCCTGCGCGGCGTCGAGCAGAACCCGTACCACCACCTCGACGTCCACGGGCACACGCTCGAGGTCCTGCAGGCCAGCATCGATCTCGAGCGCGATCCCGCCGCTGCGCTCGGCGACGAGGCGCTGGCCGCGCCGGTGCGCGCCCTGCTGGCCGAGCCGCTGGCCGACGAGCTGACCCGCGGCGGCGGGCTGCGCTTCGGCGCTCTGCTGCACGACATCGCCAAGCCGCGCACCCGCACCGAGCTGCCCGACGGTCGCATCGGCTTCCCCCACCACGACGAGCAGGGGGCGGAGATGGCGCGCGCCGCGCTGGTCCGCTTGCGCGCCAGCGAGCGGCTGCGCTCGCACGTGGCGGCGCTCACGCGCCATCACCTGCGCCTCGGGTTCCTGGTCCACGATATGCCCCTGGACCGCCACGAGCTCTACCGCTATCTGCTGAAGACCGAGCCGGTCGAGGCCGACGTGACGCTGCTCAGCGTCGCGGATCGGCTGGCGACGCGCGGGCGCAAGGCCGAGCAGGCGATCGCGCTGCACCTCGCGCTGGCCCGCGAGGTGCTGGCCGAGGCGCTGGCGCGGCGTGCCGCGGGCCCACAGCCGCCGCTCGTGCGCGGCGACGAGCTGGCGGCCGCGCTGGGCATCGCCCGCGGCCCCGAGCTGGGGGAGCTGATGACGCGGATCGCCGAGGCCCGCTTCGCGGGCGAGGTCTCCACGCGCGAGGAGGCGCTCGCGCTGGCTAAGGCAGCGCGGGGCGCGCGCTGACCCACGCCAGCGCGTCGTCGTCGGAGAAGAACGAGCACGCGCGCACGATCCGCCCGGAGCGGAACTCCGCCACGCACGTCAGCACGCTGTCGACGACCTGCTCGTCGCCGTAGTCGAAGGCTGCGATCCGGCCGGACGCCACGACGCAGCCGTCCACCTCGCGCTGCTCGTCGAGCACGACGGTGACGCTCTTCCACGCCTGCGTCACGGCGACGGCCCACGTGCGCACGCCGTCGTGGCCGTGATAGGAGGCAGGCCCGACCAGGAGGGGACGCCACTCGATGGCCGGGTCGAGGTGCTCGAGGATCTCCGGCCCGCGGCCGGCGGCGTAGAGCTCCCACACCCGTTCGAAGACGTCGCTGTTGGAGTGCGTCTGCACGGCCATCTAGTCGGCCCCCTGGCGAGCTTCTGCAGCGGCCGCGAGCGCCTCGGCGCGTGCGGAGTAGGACGTCACACGCTGCAGACGGCCGTTGGAGAACGCCGCCATCCACACGAGCGGCGCGTCATATAGGCGTGCGCCCGCATGATCGAAGGCGGTCACGTGGCCGATGACGACGATGGTCTGCGGGTCGACCTCGATGACCTCGTCGGAGGTGAGCGTGGCGCTCTTCCAGGCTCGCCGGAAGTCGACCATCCCCGCGCGGACGCCGTCGTGGCCGCGATAGACGCGGTCGGTGACCGACACGCGCAACTCGCAGTCGGGATCGATGAGATGGAGCGCGTCGTCGAGCCGTCCTTGGCCGTACGCCTCCCATAGGCGGCTGAAGACCGCCCTGCTGGACCTCCTGGAGCCCCCCAAGGTCCATGCATCCTACTTCCGGTGTGGTGATATGCCACCCGTCATAGGGCCAGGTTTCGCACAACCTCGTGGCACAAAGCGACGGCATCCTCCGTCGTCGAGAAGTCGACGTTGTCGGGTACGTCGGTGGGCCAGTGGTAGTTGTCGGGCAGCTTGTAGCTGGTTGACCGAGCCGAGCATGACGGTGGGATAGCCGGCGCGCCGGGCGATCAGGGCGTCGGTCGCGTTGCGAAAGCGCAGGCCGCGGCGCAGGTGCACGCCGGCGCGGCGCGCGCACTGCGCCACGACCTCGCGGAACGCCGCGGGGTAGTCGTGCATGCGCAGCATGCCCTCGCCCTCGAGCATGACGAGCTCCGGCGAGCCGACGGTGTCGACGCAGATCACGTGCGTCCGATCGATCGGGAGCGTGGCGAAATGGCGCCGCGCAAAGGCCTGCATGCCCTCCATGAAGGACTCCTCGCTGCCGGTGGAGACCAGCAGCACGCGCACGCCCGCGACCGGCTCCTGCGCCAGGCGGCGCGCCAGTCCGGCGAGGGTGGCCACGCCGGTGAGGTTGTCGTTGGCGCCCGGCACCACGGCGCGCGCCCCGATCTCGGCGAATGCGCCCGCCGAGGCCAGCGCCAGCGCGGTGCCGGCGACGCGAACGCGGCGCGCGCGCAGCAGCGCGCCGGCGGCGACGAGCAGCGGGCCGCCGATGACCGGCCACATCAGCGGCGGAGTCGTGTCGGTGCGCTCGAGGAGGCCCGGGAAGTGCTTGCCGACGAAGGCGCTCGGAGCGGGGGAGAAGAGCACCGACGTATGCGCCGCGTCGTGGTGGGCGACGACCACGAGCGTGCGCTCCGCGTCGCGATCGCCGGCCTGCGCGACGACGTTCCACGTCGGGCGCGAGGGGAGCAGGCGACGGCGAAACCACTGCCGCCCGCCGGTGATGTCGTCGGCGACGGCCGCCGCGGCGAAGCCACCAGCGGCCAGCGCCGGGACGCGGCGCCCGGTCAGCCCGGCGGCGCCGGCGAGCGCGCAGAGCAACCCCATCGGCCACCAGTAGGTCCCGTGCGCGCGCTCCTGCTCCACGCGGGCGTCGCAGCCGTGCTCGCCCAGGCGCCGGGCGATCCACTCGGCCGCGCGGCGCTCGCCGTCGGAGGCCGAAGGCCGCTCGAACGAGGCGAGGTGACGCACCACGTCCTCGAGCTCGGCGCGCATGGTGGCGTCGGCGGTCACGGCCATGGGCGGGCCACGATATAGGCTCATCGGCCATGGCCGACCGCGATCCCGACTGCCTGTTCTGCAAGATCGTCGCCGGGGAGCTGCCGGCGACGATCGTCGCCGAAGACGAGCGCACCGTCTCGTTCATGGACATCAACCCGGCCACCCGCGGGCACGCGCTCGTCGTCCCGCGCGAGCACGCCGCCGACCTGCTCGCCGTCGGCGACGAGGACCTGTCAGCGTGCGCGGCTGCCGCGCGGCGCCTCGCCGCGCGCGCCACCGATGCGCTCGGCGCCGACGGGGTGAACCTCCTGAACTCCTGCGGCTCCGACGCGTGGCAGACGGTCTTCCACTTCCATCTCCACGTCATCCCGCGCTACCGCGACGACCCGCTGCGGCTGCCGTGGGTGCCGGGCCCGGGCGACGCCGACGAGATCGCCGCCGCGGGCGCGGCGCTGCGCGCCTGATGGGCGAGCCGGTATCCCTCGAGCGGGAGGGCGCGCTCGCGACGCTGACCTTCGACGCGCCGCCGCTGAACCTCTTCGACGCCGCGATGATCGCGGCCCTGCAGGCGGCCGTCGCCGACGTCGCGGCCGACCCGCCGCGCGGCCTGCTCGTGCGCGCCGAGGGGCGCGTGGTGAGCGGCGGGGTCGACGTGCACCTCTTCGACGGCCTCACGCCGCAGGCGGCCGGCGAGCTGTGGACCGAGCTGCTCGCGATGATCCACACCGTCGAGGAGCTGCCCTTCCCGACCGTCTTCGCGGCTCACGCCCTGTGCCTGACCGCGGCGTTCGAGCTCTCGCTGGCCTGCGACCTGCTGCTGGCGGCGCAGTCGGCGCGCTTCGGCCTGGTCGAGACCGTGGTGGGCCTCACGCCCGCCATGGGGGGCACGCAGCGGCTGGCCGAGCGGGCCGGGCCCGCCCGCGCCCGCGAGCTGGTCATGACGGGCGCGCTCTACGACGCCGCCACGCTCGAGCGCTGGAACGTCGTCAATCGGGTGCTCCCCGACGACGGCTTCGACGCGGCCGCGCGGAGCTTCGCGCGCGCGCTCGCGGACGGGCCGACCCGCGCGCACGCGGCGACCAAGGCGATCGTCCGCGCGCAGGTGCAGGGCGGCGTGCGAGAGGCCGATGCGCGCGTCCCCGAGCTGGCCGGCGGCCTCTTCGCCACCGAGGACCTCAAGGGTGCGGTGCGCTCGTTTCTGGAGCACGGTCCCGGCCACGCGGCCTACGAGGGCCGCTGAGAGGGCTCTTGCACCTGGCGTTTCCGGCGGCCCGAGCCGTCATGATCCCGCCCATGGCGGCCTCCCGGGCATCTCGCCGCGCGCGCCGGGCCCTCGTGGCGGGCGGCGCCGCCGCGCTCGTGCTCGCCTCCGCCGCACCTGCGGCCGAGACGCCGTCGCCCACCGTGGTCAAGGATCCCAAGGACGCCGTCGCCGGCGCGCCCGACCTCACCCGGGCGCAGCTGGGGCTGGCCTCCGACCGGCGCGTGCGGATCGCGCTGACCCTGGCCGCGCCCTGGCAGCCCAAGGACCTGGTGGCGTCAGAGGGGCCGCCGGGCTCGTTGTGCGTGCGCCTGTGGACGGTGACCAAGCCCGGCGCCACGCCTCCGGACTACCTCGTGTGCGCGACGGCGCGCGCCGACGGCGAGACCATGCGCGGGACCGTGTTCAAGACCCAGCCGGGCGAGGAGCTGGCCAGGGCGGGAGCGGCGATCGTCGGGCGCACCAGCGACCGCACGATGACCCTGCGCTTCTCCCAGACCCTCGTCGGACGACCCAAGACGATCGACTTCATCGCCGAGGTGACCAAGCCCGGATGCACGCGCGTGTCGTGCGTCGACACGGCACCCGAAGCGCCCAAGACGGCCACCTTCCGTATCCGAGGAAGCTCCTAGGCAAGCCCGCAAGGGCGAAACCCCAGCATTGCGAGCGTGTTCCATGGCCCTGATGTCACGACTACCCCTTCTTGCGGTCGCCGGCGCTGCCTGCGCGGCGCTCGCGCTCCCCGCCTACTCCTCCGCTGAGATCATCGAGATCGGCAAGGTCGATCCGGCCCCGGTGCCGAGCTGCCCGACGCGCCCGTGCCTGGCCGTCAGCCGCACGACCGGCTACCAGGCCAAGATCGGCCCGACGCGCGGCGTCATGACGATCCCCAAGGACGGCAGCATCGTCGCCTGGACGATCGGGCTCGGCAAGCCCGGCAAGAAGCAGACGACCTTCTTCAACGACAAGCTGGGCGGCGAGTCCCAGGCGCAGATCACGATCCTCAACCCGCGCCGCAAGCTGCGCTCGCGCGCCGTCGGCCAGGGCGACCTGCAGAAGCTCACGCCCTTCTTCGGCACCACCGTCCAGTTCCCGCTCGCCAAGTCGATCCCGGTCAAGAAGGGCTGGCTCGTCGCGCTCACGGTGCCCACCTGGGCGCCCGCGCTGGCCGTCGGCCTCGGGGCCGACACCTCGTGGCGCGCGAGCCGCGGCAAGGGCACGTGCGAGGACACCTCGACCAACACCGTGCAGACGCAGCCCAACCAGCTCGCGCAGTACTACTGCCTGTACAAGACCGCGCGCCTGGCCTACTCGGCGACGCTGGTCACCGCGCCGGCCCCGGCGCCGGCCACGCCACCCGCTGCGTAAGCCCTACGGAGCCAGCCGCTCGATCCGCCACCCGTCGCCGTCGCGCTCGTAGCGCAGGCGATCGTGGAGGCGGCCTGCGCGGCCCTGCCAGAGCTCGACGCGCTCGGGGCGCACGAGGAAGCCGCCCCAGTGCGGCGGACGGGGGACCTCGGCGTCGGCGAAGCGCCGGTCGACGTCGGCGAACGCGCGCTCGAGGTCGTCGCGGGCGTCGATCACCTCGCTCTGCGGTGACGCCCAGGCGCTGATGCGCGCCGCGCGCGGGCGCGCGGCGAAGTAGGCGTCGCTCTCGGCCTCCGACAGGCGCTCCGCCGTACCCTCGACGCGGACCGAGCGATGGATCTCCAGCCAGCCGAAGGTCAGCGCCGCGTAGGGGTGGGCCGCCAAAGCGCGCCCCTTGGCCGAGTCGTAGTTGGTGTAGAAGGAGAAGCCGCGCTCGTCGAGCCCGCGCAGCAGGACGAAGCGCGCGGCCGGACGCCCGTCGCCGTCGACCGTCGACACCGTCATCGCCTCGGGCTCGTAGATCCCGGCTTCGCGGGCGGCGGCGAGCCAGGCGCGGAACTGGTCGATGGGGTCGGGGGCCACGTCGGCGCGATCGAGGTGCAGGCCCTCGTAGTCGCGGTGTACGCCCCCGAGGCCCACTAACAGGCGCCCGGGTTGTCCTTGCAGAACTGGCTGAACTCGCCGGGCGAGACGCCCCCGGTGCCGCCGCTCGTGCTGGTCCCCGTGCCGCCGGTGCCACCCGTGGTGCCGGTCCCTGTGCCGCCCGTCCCGCTCTGCGCGGGCGGTGGCGTCGTCGCCTGGCCGGTCGTGGTGCCCGACGGAGCCTGGCCCTGCGTCTGGGTCTGATCGGTCGACGTGGTGTCCGTCTGGTCGGTGGAGGTGGTGTCGCTCGATGTGCTCGACGTGCCCGTCGAGGTCTGGGCGAGCGCGTCGGAGCCCGGCGGTGGGGTGAGCTCGGGCAGCGCCGAGGGCACGGCGTCATGAGCGGCGTCGTCGCTGCCGCAGGCGCTCAGGCCCAGGCACGCGACGGCGAGAAGGGCGACCACGTACGTACGCATGTGAAGAGAGGGTAGAGGCGTTCTAGGACGCCAGCGGCGCCATGCGCCGCCCGCAGGTGGGGCAGTCGTTGAGATCGCGCTGCGCGAGCTGGTCGCACCAGGTGCAGAACCGCAGGTTCTCGACGGCCCACGGCAGGTTCGACGCCGAGGGCGGAAGCGGCACCACGATGCCCACGACCTCGAGCTCCTCGCCGGTCTCACGGTCGGTGTAGACCTTGCCGGGCTCGGCCTCGATGACGATCTCCCGGCCCGTGGAAGGGGTACGCAGGCGATACCGCGGGCGGCCGACCATGCGCGGCAGCCTACTAAGGTCCCCGGCCGATGCGGGTGCTCGTCTTCCACGGCTACCTCCTACGCGGGACGGGCTCCAACGTCTACAACGCGCGCCTGTGCGCGGCGCTGGCGCGGGCCGGACACAGCGTCGACCTGCTCTGCCAGGAGCCCCGGCCCGAGGAGCTCGACTTCGTCGACGCCATCGGTCGGTGGGAGGGAGGCGAGGCTCACGTCGAGACGCTGCGCGAGCCGGTGCGCGTGACGGCGTGGCGGCCGGACATCGGCGGCCTGCTGCCGATCTACGTCGCCGACCGCTACGAGGGGCTCGAGGCCCGCACGCTGCTGGAGTGCAGCGACGCCGAGGTCGATGCCTACGTGGCGGCCAACGTCGCCGCCGTGCGCGACGTCTGCGCGCGCGCCCGCCCCGACGTGGCGCTCGCCAACCACCTCGTCATGGGGCCGGCGATCCTGGCCCGCGGGCTGGGCGGCGACGTGCCCTACGCGGTCAAGGTGCACGGCAGCGCGCTGGAGTACGTCGTCAAGCGCGATCCTGAGCGCTTCCTGCCCTGGGCGCGCGAGGGCCTGCAAGGCGCGCGCTCGGTCCTCGTCGGCTCGCGCCACACCGGCGAGTCGCTCTTTGAGGCGATGCAGGACCCGGGCCTGCCCGAGCGCACGCGACTGGGGCCGCCGGGCGTCGACGTCGACGAGTTCCGCCCGCGCGACGACGCGGCCGCCGGGGTGGCGGCCCTGATCGAGCGGCTGGACGCCAGCGAGGCCGACAGCGGCGAGGGCGCCTTCGCCCGCGACGCGGAGGTGGCCGCCGACGCCCTGCGCGGGCTGGACCTCGACCGCGACCGCCACGTGTGCTTCATCGGCAAGCTCATCGTCTCCAAGGGGATCGACCTCCTGCTCGCGGCCTGGCCGCTGGTCCCCGAGGCGCGCCTGGTCGTCGTCGGCTTCGGCGGCTTCCGCGACGGCCTCGTGGCGCTGCTCGACGCGCTGGCCGACGGCGACCGCGAAGCGGTCCGCGCCATCGCGCACGCCGGGCGCGAGCTCGAGGGCGGGCCGCGCGCGCCGCTGCGCCACCTGCTGGCCTTCCTCGACAGCGCCGACGACGACTACTGGGCGGCGGCGGGCGACCTGCGCGAGCGCGTGGTGCTCACCGGGCGCCTGGAGCACGACGAGCTGGCGCCGCTGCTGGCCGGCTGCGAGGCGCTCGTCTTCCCCAGCACCTTCCCCGAGGCGTATGGGATGGTGGCGGCCGAGGCGGCGGCCTGTGGCGTGCTGCCCGTCTCGGCCGGGCACTCCGGCGCGGCGGAGGTCAGCGCGCTGCTGGCGGCGGCGGTGCCGCCGGAGGCGCGCGACTGGCTGTCGTTCGGAATCGACGACGGCGCGGTGCGCGCGATCGCCGCGCGCGTGCGGGGATGGCTGCAGGCGCCCGACGACGTCCGCGCGCCGACGCGGGCGGCGCTCGTGGCCACCGCGCGGGAGCGCTTCTCGTGGGAGGGCGTGGCGCGCGGGGTGATCGCCGCGGCGCAGGGTCGCCTGGCGGAGCTGCCGCCCGTAGCCTGAGATAGAGTGCCGCGCCGATGGGTCCTGTGCTCTCCAGACACGGCCTGCGGGCCGCGTTCGCTGGGCTCGCGGCCGCGGGCGCCGCGCTGGCCCTGAGCGCCTGCTCGGCGCAGAACGAGGCCGACAACGCCGACCTCATCGCCGGCAAGCAGCTGTTCGTGGCGAAGTGCGGCTCGTGCCACGTCCTCGCCCGCGCCCAGACCAAGGGCACCACGGGACCGAACCTCGACGAGGCCTTTCAGCAGGCGCTCAAGGACGGCATGAAGCGCTCGGGGATCACCGGCGCCATCCACGGCCAGATCCTGCACCCCAACCTCAACGGCGTGATGCCGGCCAAGCTCGTCACCGGCGACAAGGCCTACGACGTTGCGGCCTACGTGGCGCAGTCGGTCGCGGCCGGCGGCAAGGACACCGGCCTGCTGGCCACGGCGGTCAAGCAGGCGGGCGGCGGCAAGCCGGCGGTGGAGAAGAACGGCAACCTCCAGATCGACGCCGACCCCACCGGCCAGCTCGCGTTCGTGACCGACACCGCGCAGGGCACACCGGGGAACATCACGGTCAAGATGGGCAACAAGTCGGGCACCCCGCACGACATCGTCATCGACGGCAAGGGCAAGGGCGAGGTCGTCCAGAACGGCGGGGTCTCGCAGTTCAGCGCCGACTTCGCGGCCGGGAGCTACACGTTCTACTGCTCGGTGCCGGGCCATCGCCAGGCAGGCATGCAGGGCAAGCTCACCGTCAAGTAGTCCGCTCGGCCCGCATATCCGTTTGACGCACTCAAGCCACCGCTCGTCGCGGCCGACTAGGACTGGGCATGAGCGCAGCAGCAGCCCAAGGTCTACCCACGCCCGCCCGCGGGCGCGACACGGCGCCCACGCGGGTCTCGACGAGGCCCTGGATCGAGCACTGGCTCGAGACCTGCCGCGACCTCTCCGAGCTCAAGGACTCGCACCCGATGATGGATGCGGTCATCGACGAGATCGACGGGCGCATGATCCGCATCGGCGATCACTGGCTGGCCGACTTCGCGTCCTGCAACTACCTCGGCTTCGATCTCGACCGCGAGATCATCGACGCGATCCCCGCCTACATCGACGCGTGGGGCACGCATCCGAGCTGGTCGCGCCTGCTCGGCAGCCCGGTCCTCTACGAGGAGATCGAGGAGCGACTCACGTCGCTGCTCGGCGCCGAGGACGCGCTCGTGCTGCCGACGATCACCCACATCCACATGTCGGTGATCCCGCTGCTGGCCGCCTCGGGCACCATCTTCCTCGACGCGCGAGCGCACAAGACGATCTACGACGGCTGCCAGGTGGCGCGTGCGCGCGGCGCGGCGGTCAAGCGCTTTCGCTTCGAGGACCCCGACCACCTCGACGAGCTGCTGCGCGCCGAGCGCGACCGCACGCGCCTGGTGTGCATGGACGGGGTCAACAGCATGACCGGCAACGCGCCCGACATCCGCGCGTTCGCCGCCGTCGCCCGCGAGCACGGCGCGCTGCTCTACGTCGATGACGCCCACGGCTTCGGCGTGATCGGCGAGCGCGGCCCGGACGAGTCGTCGCGTCTACGGCAGTCGCGGCAACAGCGTCGTGCGCCACTGCGACGAGAGCTACGACCACATCGTGCTCGTCGGCGGCTTCTCGAAGGCCTATTCCTCGCTGCTGGCCTTCATCGCGTGCCCCACCGACGTCAAGGACCTGCTCAAGGTCGCCGCGCCGCCCTATCTGTACTCGGGCCCGTCGCCGGTCGCCTCGCTGGCCACCGTCCTCGCCGGCTTCGACGTCAACGAGACCCGCGGCGACGAGCTGCGGCGCGTGCTGTGCGAGCGCACCGCGCGCGTGCTCGACTGCCTGGCGCGCCTGCGGCGTCCACACGCCCAACCGCTCGGGCTTCCCGATCGTGGAGATCCCGCTGCGCGACCACAACCGCATCGGCGCCGTCGGCCAGATGCTCTTCGATCGCGGCGTCTACGTGACGCTGGCCGCCTACCCGCTGGTCCCCAAGGACGAGGTCGGCTTCCGCGTCCAGCTCACCGCCGCCAACACCGACGCGGAGATCGATCTGCTGATCGCCGCGCTCGAGGAGCTGGCCCATCGTGGCGAGCTCCAGCCCGCCCGCAGCCCCGGAGCGCCATGGCTGGAGGCGGCAGCCTAGCCATGCGCAGCCGGGTGGGACTCGGGCGCTTTGCCCTGTGGCAGCTGTATCTCGGGTTCGGCGCGCTGCTGTGCGCGCTCTACGTGTGGGTGCCGCCGTTCGCGGCCAGCGGACCGGTCTTCAACCTCCTCGGGCTCTCGCCCGTCGTGGCGATCGTCGTCGGCATCCGCCGCTACAAGCCGGCGTCGCGCGGCCCGTGGATCTGGTTCGCGGTCGGGATGACGCTGTTCTGGCTCGGCGACCTCTACACCTACAGCTACCCGCGGCTCTTCGGCGCCGACGTCCCGTTCCCGTCGCTGGGCGACGGCGCCTACGTGGCCGTCTACCCGGCGCTGATGGCCGGCCTGCTGATGCTCATCCGCCGGCGCAACCCGGAGAGCGATCGCGCGGGGGTCATCGACTCCCTCATCATGACGCTGGGGCTCGCGCTGCTGTCATGGGTCGCGCTCATCGCGCCCTACCTGCACGACGAGTCGATGACGGTGACGGGCAAGCTGGTGTCGATCGCCTACCCGCTCGGCGACATCCTGCTCCTGGCCGCGGCGATCCGCCTCGCCGTGGACACGGGCAAGCGCCAGCCGGCCTTCTACTTCCTGACCTCGGGGATCGTGGCGCTGCTGGTCACCGACTTCGCCTACGGCGTCGTGACCCTCAACGGCACCTACCACGGACAGGTCGCGCTCGACGTCGGCTGGATCAGCTTCTATCTGCTGTGGGGCGCCGCCGCCCTGCACCCCTCGATGCGCGAGCTCGAGCAGCCCGCGCCCGACCGCGTGGCGCGGCTCACGCCGCTGCGACTGACGCTGCTGACGGTGGCGTCGCTGATCGCGCCGGTCGTCGAGGCCACGCAGGAGCTGCGCCGCGGCAACCTCGACCTCCTCGTCATCATCGCGGCGTCGGTGGTGCTCTTCGGCCTCGTCGTGCTGCGCATGGCGGGCCTCGTCCGCCAGCAGGAACGCTCGGTGGCGCGCGAGCGCACGCTGAGCGCGGCGGGCGCGTCGCTGGTGGCCGCCACCAGCCGTGCGGAGATCTACCGCGCGGCGCTGAAGGCCGTCCGTGCCCTCTTCGACGATGGCGCCGCGGCGCGGCTGTGCCTGGTCGAGGACGGCCGGCTCAGCGTCGTCGCCGCCGAGGGGACCCTGGAGCCCGACAGCGGGGCGTGGCCGCTGGGTGGCGTCACCGCCGCCGAGCTGCTGGCCGAGCCGAGCGGCGGGGTCGTGCTCACGGGCGAGATACGCGAGGACCTGCGCCTCGGTCCCGAGCACGCCCACGCCCACGTCCTGGGCCTCACGCTGCGCGGCGACGCGCGCGGCCTGCTCGTCGTCACCGGCGCGACGGCGACCTCCCGTGCGCTGCGCAGCGCGCTGCAGAGCGCATTGCGGGCACTCGCCACGCAGATCTCGCTCGCGCTCGAGAGCGCGGCGCTGACCGAGGAGGTCCACCGGCGCGAGAGCGAGGCGCGCTTCGGCTCGCTCGTCCAGCATGCCAGCGACCTCATCACCGTGCTCGACGCCGATGCCTCGATCATCTACCAGAGCCCGTCGATCGAGCGCGTCCTCGGCTACGCCGCCGAGGATGTGATCGGCACCCGCTTCGATCGCCTCCTGGACCCCGACGAGAAGAGCCGCCTGCTGCAGCTGCTGGCCGACGGCGCCGCGTATGTCGGCAGCGACACCGAGGTCCTGGAATGCTCGCTGCGCCACAGCGACGGGACGCTGCGCCAGTTCGAGGTGCTGCACACCAACCTGCTCGACGACGACGCCGTCCGCGGGATCGTCCTCAACAGCCGCGACGTCAGCGAGCGCAAGATCTTCGAGGAGCAGCTCGCCCACCAGGCCTTCCACGACCCCGTCACCAACCTGGCCAACCGCGCGCTGTTCGTCGAGCGCGTGCGCCATGCCGTCGCGCGCAACCGTCGCGAGCACAACGGCATCGCGGTCATCTTCCTCGACCTCGACGACTTCAAGACGATCAACGACAGCCTCGGGCACGCGGCCGGCGACGAGGTGCTCAGGGAGGTCGCCGAGCGCCTGGCGACGAGCATCCGCGCCACCGACACCGCGGCGCGCTTCGGCGGCGACGAGTTCGCGGTCCTGCTCGAGGACGTCGTCAGCGCCCAGGAGGCGGCCGACACCGCCGAGCGGATCCTCGACGCGCTCCTCGAGCCGCTGTCCCTCGATCACAAGGAGATCGTCGTCCGCACCAGCCTGGGCATCTCGGTCGTCGAAGGCGAGTCGCCCGCCGACGCGGACGAGCTCATCCGCAACGCGGACGCCGCGATGTACATCGCCAAGCGCGACGGCAAGGGTGGTTACCGCCTGTTCGAGCCGGCGATGCACGAGGGTGTCCTCGCGCGCCTGGAGCTGCGCGCCGACCTGCAGCGCGCAATGGTCACCGATCAGCTCGAGCTGCACTACCAGCCGCTGGTCCACCTGGAGGACGGCAGGGTCTCCGGCCTGGAGGCGCTGCTGCGCTGGCGCCACCCCGAGCGCGGGCTGGTGGGCCCCGACGAGTTCGTGCCGCTCGCCGAGGAGATGGGCCTGATCATCCCGATCGGGCGCTGGGTGCTGCGCGAGGGCTGCCGGCAGGCCAAGACGATCCAGGGGCTGGTGCCGCGTGACACGCCGCTGACGATGAGCATCAACCTCTCGGTCAAGCAGCTACAGCACTCGGACATCGTGGGCGACGTCCGCGAGGCCCTCGAGGACTCCGGCCTGGCGCCCGAGACCCTCACGCTGGAGATCACCGAGACGGTGATGATGACCGACACCGACCTCGCGGTACAGCGGCTGGAGGAGCTGCGCGCCCTGGGCGTGCGCCTGGCCATGGACGACTTCGGCACGGGCTACTCGTCGCTGAGCTACCTCAGCCGCTTCCCGGTCGACATCCTCAAGATGGACCGCTCGTTCCTGGCCGCGGGCGCATCGCCCGAGGCCTCCGGGCTGGCCACCGCGGTGGTGGCCCTGGGGCAGACGCTGAACCTCGACGTCGTCGCGGAGGGCATCGAGTTCCCCGAGCAGTGGGCGACCCTGCGCGACCTCGGCTGCGGGCTCGGGCAGGGCTTCTACTTCGCCCGCCCCATGGACGCCGACACGACGATCGAGTACCTCCGCGCCGAGCACCCCGCAGCGACCGATGCACCTTAGCTACGAGGGCGGAGGCGGCCACGGAGGCGGTCTGAGCCGCGTGCGCCTGCTGGCGCCGCTGCGCCATCGCGACTTCCGCCTGCTGTGGAGCGGGATGTGCGTCTCGCTGCTGGGCGACGGCATCTTCCTCGTGGCGATGGCGTGGCAGGTCTACGCGCTGTCCAACGCGCCGACGGCCCTGGCGCTCGTCGGGATCACGATGACGGTCCCCACGATCGCCTTCCTGCTCCTGGGCGGGGTGGTCAGCGACCGCTTCGACCGCCGGCGCGTCATGGTCGCCGCCGACGTCCTGCGCGGCCTCGCCGTCGGCCTCTTGGCGCTGCTCTCGCTCACCGGTGCCCTGGAGCTCTGGCACATCGCGGCCCTCGCGGCGGTGTACGGCGCGGGCACGGCGTTCTTCAGCCCTTCCTTCGATGCCCTGGTGCCCGAGGTCCTGCCCGCCGCCGACCTCCCGCAGGCCAATGCGCTCGACCAGTTCGTGCGGCCGATCGCGCTGCGCCTGGCGGGGCCGGCGCTGGGCGGCGTGCTCATCGAGCTGTTCGGGGCGGGCACGGCGTTCGCGCTCGACGCGGCATCGTTCGTCATCTCGGCGGTCGCACTGCTGGCCATGGCTCCGTCCGCGCGCCGCGCCGCGCCGGCGGTGCGGGGCAGCGTCACGCGCGACATGCGCGAGGGCCTGCGCTACGTCCGCAGCCACGTGTGGCTCTGGGCGACGTTCGCCAGCGCGGCGATCGCCTACCTGCTCTTCATGGGCCCGGCGGAGGTGCTGCTGCCCTACATCGTCAAGAACGATCTGCACGGCAGCGCCGCCGACCTCGGGATCGTCTTCGCCGCCGGCGGCATCGGCTCGGTCGGCTGTGCGGTCGTCATTGGGCAGCGCGGGCTGCCGCGGCGCGACATCACCTTCATGTATCTGACGTGGACCTTCGCCACGCTGGCCGTCGCGGGCTACGGCCTCGCCTCCGCCGTGTGGCAGCTCATGCTGGCCAGCCTCGCCTTCAACGCCCTGGAGACGGCGGGCACGATCGTGTGGGCGACGGCCAAGCAGCGCCACGTCCCGGCCGCGCTGCTCGGCCGCGTCTCGAGCCTCGACTGGCTCATCTCGATCGGCCTGCTGCCGCTGTCCTTCGCCCTCACCGGTCCGGTCAGCGGAGCGATCGGCGCGCAGAACACGTTGATCGTCGCCGGCCTCGTGGGCGCCGTCGTCACCTTCTCCGCGCTCCTTCTACCCGGGATGCGCGAGGTCGAGGGTCGCGAAGGCCCCGCGGCCGATGTCGAGCCGGCCGCGGAGCCTGCATTCGCCGCGCGTCAGCTGGCCACGCCGATGCCCGCGAAATAGCGCTTGAACGTCGGCGCGTCGATCGCAAAGACGCCGTCGACCGCGTCGAGCTCGATCGAGCGCCAGAAGCTGACGTCGCGCATCGCCACGGTGCCGTTCAGGTTCCCGGTCGTGGCCTCGAAGTACCCCCAGGGGTTGCGCAGGACGATGTAGTCCTGGCTGAGCACGTGCCAGTGCTCGAGCTGGGCGAACCGGGCCAGCGCGGTGCCATGGACCCACCCCAGGACCGAGTAGGCGTGGCTGGCGGCCAGATTGGCATCGCCGTAGGAGACCTTGTCCGGCGAGGCATCGCCGGACGGGTACGTCCATGCCGTCATCGGGTTGACCGTGCGATTGTTGACCGAGTTGGCCTTGACGAGGTTGATGAGGTCGCTGGCCGCGGCGGGCGCCGTCCCCGTGTAGTGCGGCTTGCGGCCCGTCAGCGCCGCGGATGCCCAGCACGGGTCGCCGCCGTTGAGCACCGTGAGGTTCGGATGGTCGCTCGTGACGTTCCCGCGCCACATCGCGAAGGCCTTCTCGACGAGCGCCGGCCAGATCTCGCCCGCCTCGCTCGAGTGGCCGTAGAGCGGCGAGGTGCTGCCGCTCCACACGAGCGTCTCGTCGGTCGCCTCGAACTCCACCGGGACGCCGGTGGCGGGGTCGACGAACCGGAAGAGGTTCGTGAACTGCTCGTTCGGGGTTCCCGTCGCCCGCGAGCGTTCGGCGATGGAATAGGGCATGGCCCACGCCACCGAGGACATCGCGGCGATGAGCCAGCAATCCCCCAGGGCGCCCTGGACGGGATCGAAGAACTCCGCGGCCTCCTTGAAGAAGGTGCCGGTATCGACCCAGGAGGCGCCCGGGGGCGTCCACCCGGTGTCGATCAGCCGCAGTTCGATCATGCGCTTGATCACGGTGTCGGAGAAGATCCGCTCGAGCGTCGCCGTGCGCTGCTTCGGCCCTTCGCCGACCTCGATCGTGTAGCCCCCGGCGCGCGACGCCGTGAGCACCCGGACGGGCAGCTGGCCGACGTCGTCGCCGACGATCCGCCCGAGATCCGCGAGCGTGGTGATCTCGCGCACATCGAGCTCGGGGAACCGATCGAGATCGCTCTCGGTGCCCGAGCCGTTCGCCCCGTTCGCGCCGTGCGGCTCGGCCGCGGTCATCTGCAGGTCGGCGTCGAGGCCGAAGCCGAGATAGACCGGTGAGCCGTGCTTGGGGTCGAAGAGCTGCTCGTAGGGCGTATGCAGGACGTCCTCCACGAACGCCCGCCGATCCTCGATCGCCGACCAGTCCACCGGTCGTCCGAGAACGGCCTCTGCGAGCGCGTACGGGTTGCGGGCGGTCACCAAAGGTGCTTCCGGCATGTCTTTCCCCTGTCTGGAGATCGGCGCCCGTCAGGGCCGGCGATCATCGTGTTCCGTGGGGATTAGGAGGACACCGCGCGGCGCCGTGATACGACTCAGAAGAGCGCGCGCCCGACGAGCACGAGGACGACGATCGCCGCCGCCACGGCGACGACCCAGATCAGCGTCCGAAACGCCTCGTCCTCGGAGCGCAGGGGGTTGAGCACTAGAGGACGTAGACCGAGGTGTAGACGACCACCCACATGACGTCGACGAAGTGCCAGTAGATGCCGGGCACCTCGACGCCGCGGTGCTCCTCGGGCGAGTAGTGGCCGCGGAACGAGCGCACGACGACCATGGCCAGCAGCGTCAGGCCGACGAAGACGTGCGCGCCGTGCAGGCCGGTGAGGCCGTAGAAGACCGAGGCCTGCGCGAAGTCGTGCGGGGCGAAGCCGATGTGGGCGTACTCGTTGATCTGGACGAAGAGGAACGTGCAGCCCAGCAGGAAGGTCGAGAGGATGCCCGCCTTCAGCCCGAAGCGGTTGCCGTTCTTGATCGACGTCTCCGCCCAGTGCATGGTGACCGAGGACGACAGCAGGATCGCCGTGTTGACGCCCGCCACGGCCACCGGGAGCTCGTGGCCCTGGTACGGGAACCACTGGTCGCCGGCCACGACGCGGATGAAGAAGTACGCCGTGAAGAAGGCCCCGAAGACCATGACCTCGGAGACGATGAACAGCAGCATCCCGAGGAGCTGGGTCTCGACGCGCGACGAGCGGTTCGCCGGCGGCGGCCCGTGGTGCTCGTGCTCGCCGTGGGCGATCGAGGCGGCTTCCATGACGCTCCTTACGCGACGGCCTCGGCCGCGTCGGTGGACTCGACGTGCTCGACCGGCTTGTTGGAGGCGCGCTTGACGCGCTCGACGAGGTCCGCGCGCATCCAGCCCGATCGGGTCGCCGGCAAGGTGGAGATGACGATGTCGTCCACCCGGAAGAACTGCAGCGCGTTCATGACCGCGTTATAGGGGTCGGGGTCGGCGATCATGCCGGCGCAGATCAGGTCGGCGGCGCGTGCGCGGTCGATGACCTGGGTCAGGCGGGCGCGCGCCTGACGGGCGGCGACGCCTTGGCCGCCCTCCTGGGGCACGACGAAGATGAAGACGTGGCGCTCCAGGTCGGACGTGCGGGCCTTGAGGGCTTCGAGCAGGGCGGGCGAGGAGGCGGTGCGGTTGGCGACCGCGAGGGTGACGCCGAAGGGCAGGCCCTCCTGGTCGAGGTCGACCGTCACGTGCTCGACCGGCAGCGAGGTCGCCTCCGCGATGCGCTCGATGAGGTCGCGCCGCAGCCAACCCGACGACGCCGCCGGGTAGGTCGAGATGACGATCTCGTCGGGGTGGTGCTCGGCGATCGCGTCCATGGTGGCGGTGTAGGGATCGGGGTCGCCGACCTCGCCGATGGCCTCGATGCCCTCCTCGCGGAAGATCTTGCGCGCGAGGTCGATCCGCACCTGCGCGGCGTCGAACACGGCCTCGTCGTAGATGATGTTGCCCTGGCGCGGGTTCGTGCGCGGGACGCAGACGACGACACGCGCGTCGTCGTCGCCGGCCACCTTCTCCTTGATCCTGGCCAGCAGCCCGGCCCCGCCGAGGGTCTCGTTCGCCACTACGAGGATGGTCTTGGCCACGTGCGCCTCCTACTCGGCCGTGGTCGTCGCGTGGGCGCCCGCCGGAGCGGGGACCTCAGCGCCCTTGAAGACACCGTGGACGGCGCCCGGGACGCCGTACTCGTAAGGCCCGCCGACGACCGTCGGGATCGCGTCGAAGTTGAAGATCGGGGGCGGCGAGGAGACCTGCCACTCCAGCGTGAGGGCGCGCCACGGGTTGGCGACGGCCCGCGGCCCGCCACGCCACGAGGCGACCATGTTGTAGGCGAAGACGAGCGTGCTCAGTCCGAGGATGAAGGCGCAGATCGAGATGATCAGGTTCCAGGTGGCGAACTTGTCGGCGTAGTCGTAGACGCGCCGCGGCATGCCCTGCACGCCGATGATGTGCATCGGCCCGAAGGTCAGGTTGAAGAAGACGAAGGTCAGCCAGAAGTGCAGGCGCCCGAGGCGCTCGTCGTACATCCGCCCCGTCATCTTGGGGAACCAGTAGTAGACCCCGGCGAAGATCGTGAACAGCGATCCGCCGAAGAGCACGTAGTGGATGTGGGCGACGATGAAGTAGGTGTCGCTGACGTGGATCGTGAGCGGGATCATCGCCAGCATCACGCCCGAGATCCCGCCGCAGGTGAACATCGTCAGGAAGCCCAGGGCGAAGAGCATCGGCGTGTCGAGGTGCAGGACGCCGCGCCACAGCGTCGCCAGCCACGAGAAGATCTTGATCCCGGTCGGGATGGCGATGATCGCGGTGGTGACCATCATCGGCACGCGGATCCACGGCTGCATGCCCGACACGAACATGTGGTGGGCCCACACGGTGAAGCCCAGCACGACGATGGCCAGCAGCGAGAAGGCCATCATCCGGTAGCCGAAGATCGGCTTTCGGGCCTTGACCGCGAGGATCTCGCTGATGATCCCGAAGCCCGGCAGCATCATGATGTAGACGGCCGGGTGCGAGTAGAACCAGAAGACGTGCTGGTACATGAGCACGTCGCCGCCCTGGACGGGGTCGAAGAAGTTGAAGCCCAGGGTCCGGTCGAGCAGGACGAAGAACTGCGAGGCGGCGATGAAGGGCGTGGCGATGACGACCAGCAGCGAGGTCGAGAAGTTCGCCCACACCAGCAGCGGCATGCGGAAGAACGACATCCCCGGCGCGCGCATGGTGATGATCGTGACCAGGAAGTTCAGCGCCGTGGCGATCGATGACGCGCCCGCGAACTGCACCCCGATGGTGAAGAACTCCTGGCCGATCGGCGCCGAGGTGCTCAGCGGCGCGTAGGCGGTCCATCCGCTGGCGAACGAGCCCCCGGGGGCCGCGAAGGAGAGCAGCATCATCGTGCCGGCCAGCGGCAGCATCCAGAACGACAGCGCGTTCAGGCGCGGGAAGGCCATGTCCGGCGCGCCGATCATCAGCGGCAGCACGAAGTTCGCCAGCCCGGCGAAGACCGGGATGACGAAGAGGAAGATCAGCAGCGACGCGTGGACGCTGAAGAGCCCGTTGAAGGTGTTGGCGTCGACGAACTGGCGGCCCGGCGCGGCGAGCTCGGCGCGCATCAGCATCGCCAGCAGCCCGCCCACGAAGAGGAAGAAGAACGAGGTGACGACGTACTGGATGCCGATCACCTTGTGGTCGGTGTTGACGCGGAAGTAGTCCTTCCACGAGTGCGCGCCGTGGCCGGAGTGGTCCTCGGGGCGCGTCGGGCGCCCTGCGGCCCAGTAGAACCAGTAGTCGAAGCAGCCCAGGCCGACGAGGAAGAACAGCGGCGTCGCGAGCAGCGCGGTTGCGAGCACCGCCTCGCCGTCGAGCAGCGGCTCGTAGCCGAACAGCGCTCGCAGCCCGATCGTGATGGCGTAGGAGAAGACCACGCCGCCGACCGTGTAGGCCAGGGCGCGCCACCAGCCGGCTGCGCGCAGGGCTACGGGCATCAGGGGCGAGACCTCACTTGTTGGTCACCTCGGACAGGTACTTGACGAGCGCGTCGACCTGCTCCGCTGACAGCGTATCGCCGAAGTTCGAGGGCATGACCCCGGCCTGGAAACCGGGCGCGATCTCCTTGTCGGGCTGCTCGATCGACTCCTTGATGAAGGCCGCGTCCTTGCCCTTGAGCACCTTGTCGAGGTCCGGCCCGACCTGGCCCTTGGCGCCCGCGTCGGCGAGCGTGTGGCAGGTGGCGCAGGCCGTGGCGCCGGTGTCGGCGTCGCCGTCGGTGAAGAGCGCCTTGGCGTCCACGGCGGCTCCGCCGCCTCCGCCGCCCCCGCCTGCGGCCGGGCGGGTGGTCATCTTCTGCACCCACTTGTCGAAGTCGGCCTGGGAGAGGATGTGCGCGGTCTGGCGCATGAAGGCGTGGCCCAGCCCGCAGAGCTCGGCGCAGACGATCGCGTGGTCGCCGATCGCTGCGGGGTTCTTCGGCGTGACCCGGTAGTGCGTCGTGATCCCGGGCACCGCGTCGATCTTCATGCGGAAGTCCGGAACCCAGAAGTCGTGGATGACGTCCTTGGACCTGACGTCGAACTTCACCGACTTGCCCGCCGGCAGATAGAGCTGGGCCGTGGAGAACTTCTTGCCGCCCTCGTTGTAGGCGAAGGTCCAGGTGAACTGCTGCCCGGTGACGGCGACGACGCGCTCGTTGCCGGCCGCGGGCGCCTCTTCGATGTCGCGCATGACCACGTAGGCGTAGGTCACGAGGCCGACGATGAGGATCGCCGGGACGGCGGTCCAGATGACCTCGAGCCTGGTGTTGCCGTGGATCGGCGGCCCGTCGAGGTTCTCCTCGCCGGGGCGCATGCGGAACTCGAGGATCGAGAAGCCCACGATCACCGTGACGAGCACGAAGACGGGCACCGTCGCGATGATCAGGACGTCCCAGAGCGTGTCGATCTTGTCCGCCTGCGTCGAGTCGGCAGGCGGGAACCAATGGATGCTCAGGCCGATCGCGATCCCCACCGCAGAGGCGATGACGCCGACGATGACCATCTGCTGGACGGTGCGCTTGCGCTCGCGCCGCGGCGTGCTGTCCTCCGGCATGCCCGCGGCATCCTATGGGTCGTCCGCGACAGAGCGCAACGACGTACGTTCCCCCGCTACCCGGTGACGCCCGGCGGCGCGTCAGGCGGGCTGAGGGGCGATGCGCGCAGCGTCGCCGAAGCTCTCCATGGGCCCGCGCGACCGGTAGGCCGAGGGCGAGGAGCCATGGTGACGGCGGAAGGCCTTCGCGAACTGCGCGGGCTGGCGATAGCCCACCCGATGGGCGACCTCGCGCACGGTCTGCCCGCGGCTTCTGAGCATGTCGGCGGCGCGCTCCATGCGCACGCCCGTGAGGTGCTCGCGGAAGGTCGTGTTGCCGATCTCTGCGTAGGCGCGCTGGAGCTGGCGCCTGCTGGAGGCCACGCGCCGGGCGATGTCGTCGAGGCTGAGGTCCGACGCGAACTCGGCCTCGACGATCGAGGTGGCCTCCTCGAAGAGGCTGGTGCGGTGTCGGACTGTGGCGGCGCGTTGCATGGTCAGAACTCTCTTGTTAAACGAGCCGTACCCGTCCCAGGATGAGGTGACCCGCATGAGTGCCCTCAATTTGGCGCGTGGGCGCTGGACACCATGTCAGAGGCTGATAGATTGAGCCAATCGTTGCAAGCTAGGCCTCGAGGAGGCGGCAAACGAGCATGCAGGTACGTGACGGCATGACCAAGGTGGTCCTGACCGTGGGGCCCGGCCACACGCTCCGCGAGGCGGCGCGACTCATGGCCGACCGCCGCGTCGGCGCCGCCGTGGTGCTCGATCCTGAGAGCCCCGGGCCCGGCATCCTCACCGAGCGCGACCTGCTCGACTCGATCGGCCTGGGGCAGGATCCGGACAGCGAGCGCGTGTCGGACCACCTGACCTCCGACATCGTCTTCGCCGCCCCCGACTGGTCGCTGGAGGAGGCCGCGGTCGCGATGGTCCGCGGCGGCTTCCGCCACCTCGTCGTCACCACCGGCGGCGACGTCGCCGGCCTGCTCTCCATGCGCGACATCGTGCGCTGCTGGACCGACGACGGGGCGATCTGCGAAGTGCCGGCCAGCGCCCCGTTCGGCGCGGCTGCGTAGCCGTTCGTCTCGCGTCCGTCGCCGTCGGCGGCGGTGCGCGGCCAACAACTGCTCATCGAGGGAAGGAGTGAGCGGCGGCCGGGGCGCCTGCGGCTCCGCGATGGCGCTAGTGCCCGAACTGTCCCGGATTGCTCCCGGAAACCGACCCCAATCCTGGACAGTTCGCGACAGGACGACCGCACGCGCCTGCGCCCGCGCACACGCCCTCCCCTCGATGCGGCAGTAAGCGCTGCGCAACGGCGCCGCCGAACGCAGGGCGACCGCGAAGCTAGTGGTGCTCGAGCGGAAGCTCGTCGATGTCGCGGCGCGTGTCGCGGATCCAGGCGACGATCACGCAGATCGACAGGATCACGCCCGCGATCGAGATGAAGACGTTCGTGGTCACGCCGACGATCCCCATCGTGACCCCGACCGTGAGCAGCAGTGGCTGGATGCTGCCGCCCGGGAGGTGGATCTCCTCGCCGCCGGGTGGGACCTCGGGATCGAGCGGGCTCACGAGATGTAGATGGCCGCCGCCACGAAGGTCATGCCGAACATGAAGAAGCAGACGGCGGTGACGATCAGGCCGGAGCGGACGTTCTTGCGGGCGAGGTTGCGGTCCATGGCAGGGTGCGGATCCTAGAGCTTGACGTCGGCGACCATCGCGCCGAAGAGCAGGGCCAGATAGGCGAGCGAGAAGAGGTACAGGCGCAGCGCCGAGCGGCGGTCGGCGCGGCGGGTCAGCAGCCACGCGCCGCCGATGAAGAGGACGCCGAGGACGAACGAGGCGACGAGGTAGATCGTCCCCAGGCCGCCGGCGCAGAAGGGCAGCTGGGTGACCGCGTAGAGCAGCACGCTGTAGAGCAGGATCTGGCGGCGGGTCTCGGTCTCGCCGCGCACGACGGGCAGCATCGGCACGCCGACGCGCTCGTACTCGCCCTTCATCAGCAGCGACAGCGCCCAGAAGTGCGGCGGCGTCCAGAAGAAGACGATCGCGAAGAGGTAGATCGCCATCCCGTCCAGGCCGCCGGTGACGGCTGCCCAGCCCACGAGCGGGGGCACGGCGCCGGCCGCGCCGCCGATGACGATGTTCTGCGGGGTGCGGCGCTTGAGCCACACGGTGTAGACCAGCGTGTAGCCGACGAACCCGCAGAACGACAGCGCGGCGGCCAGCGGGTTGACCCACAGCGAGAGCTCGACCAGCGACAGCGCGGCGAGCACGAAGCCGAAGATCGTCGCCGCCCGTGCCGACACGCGCCCGGCGGGCACCGGACGGTCGGCCGTGCGCGCCATCCGCGCATCGATGTCGCGGTCGTAGGCGTGGTTGATCGCGCCCGCGCCGCCGGCCGACAGGTAGCCGCCCAGGCAGGTCAGCACGATCAGCTCCAGCGAGGGCGAGCCGGCGACGAGCATCGTCGTCACGGTCGTGAAGAGCAGCAGCGACTGGACGCGCGGCTTGGTCAGCGCGACGTAGTCGGCCACCACCTGGCGCGCGCCGGCCAGCGGCGTGAGCGCGACGGCGCTGGCGCGCGGCGCGGCCATCAGGCACGCACCGCGGACTCGGTCGCCGGGGCCGGCCGCGCCTCGGTCGGCGCCATCTGGCGCTCGACCTGACGGCGGATGTCCTTCATCGGCTCGACCGAGCGCACGCGCGGGATGACGTCGAAGTTGTTGACGGGCGGCGGCGACGTGGTGAACCACTCCAGCGTGTTGGCCTTCCACGGGTCCGGCCCGGCGATCGGCCCGCGCTTGACGCTGCGCAGCACGTTGAACGCGGTGACCAGCACGCCGATGCCGAGGATGAACGAGCCCACGGTCGAGATCAGGTTGTAGAGCTCGAGGTGGCCCACGTCGGGGTACTCGTAGACGCGCCGCGGCATGCCGTCGAGGCCGAGCGAGTGCTGGATGAGGAAGGTGATCTGGAAGCCGACGAGGATGAGCCAGAAGCTCAGCTTCCCGAGGCCCTCGCTCAGCAGGCGGCCCGTGATCTTGGGGAACCAGTAGTAGATGCCCGCGAAGACGCCGAACACCGCGCCGCCCATGATCACGTAGTGCAGGTGGGCGACCACGAAGTAGGTGTCGGTCAGCTGCCAGTCGACCGGGAAGACGGCCAGGAAGATGCCGGTGATGCCGCCGATGAGGAAGGTCCCGATGAAGCCCACGCAGAACAGCAGCGCGGTCTTGAACTCGATCGTGCCGCGCCACAGCGTGGCCACCCAGTTGAAGATCTTCACGCCGGTCGGGATGGCGATCAGGAACGAGCCGAGCATGAAGAACACGAGCACGTAGGTCGGGCTCGGCGTCGAGAACATGTGGTGCGCCCACACCAGGAAGCCGAGGAAGCCGATCAGCACCGTGGCCGTGGCGATGGCCTTGTAGCCGAAGATCGGCTTGCGGGCGAAGACGGGCAGGACCTCGGAGATGATCCCGAAGCCCGGCAGGACCATGATGTAGACCTCGGGGTGCCCGAAGAACCAGAACAGGTGCTGCCAGAGCAAGGGCGAGCCGCCGTTCGACGCGTCGAAGAAGTGCGTCCCGAAGTGACGGTCGGTGAGCAGCATCGTCACCGCCGCGGCGATGACCGGCAGGGCGACGATGAGCAGGATCGCGTAGACCAGGATCGACCAGACGAAGAGCGGCAGACGGCCCCAGCCCATGCCCGGCGCGCGCATGTTGGCGATCGTCGCGTAGAAGTTGATCGCGCCCACCAGCGAGCTGATGCCGGTGAGGTGGATGAGGAAGATCCACGCGTCGACGCCGCCGTTGGGCAGGTAGGCCTTCGAGGACAGCGGCGGGTAGCACGTCCAGCCGCATTCAGGCGGGTTGAAGAAGATCGAGCCGTAGAACACCAGCCCGCCCGCCACCAGCAGCCAGAACGACAGGGCGTTGAGCTTCGGGTACGCCATGTCGCGGGCGCCGATCATGAGCGGCACGAGGTAGTTGCCGAAGCCGGCCATGATCGGGACGACGAACAGGAAGATCATCGTCGTCCCGTGCATCGTGAACAGCTCGTTGTACGTCTTGGGGTCCAGGAGCGTGTTGTTCGCCTGGCTGAGCTGCAGGCGCATGAGCAGCGCCTCCGTCCCGCCCAGGATGAAGAAGACGAAGGTCAGGACCAGGTACATGATCCCGATGCGCTTGTGGTCGGTCGTCGTCACCCACGAGGTCCAACCGGTCCGCTCGGGCTCGACGCGGCGCGCGACGATCTGCGGGACGGGGGTGAGGGCTTGCTCGGTGGTGGCGGCCATGAAGGGGGCTACGGCGTCTGCTGCTCGATCTGCTTGCGCGCCTGGGCGGCGGCGTCGTCGGCGGCCTTGATGTCGGCCTTGCGCTGGTCGAGCCACTTCTCGTACTCGGGCGGCGTCACCGCGCGGACCGTCGCGGTCATGTTCGCGTGGTTGCGTCCGCAGAGCTCGGCGCATTGGCCGGTGAAGACGGTGCCCGCGAGCTTGCCCGGGATCTTGAACCAGGTGTAGTTCGTGTAGCCGGGGATGGCGTCGAACTTGCCGCCCAGCTTGGGGATCCACCACGAGTGCGCGACGTCCTGGGCCTGGATGTTCAGCGTGACCGTGGTGTCCACCGGGACGACCATCTGCTGGTAGGAGAACACCGAGGCCAGCGGCGCGTTCGAGCAGTCCTGGGCGTACGTGTAGCGCCATATGTACTGCTGGCCGTTGACGCACACGTTGAGTGACCTGCCGTTCGGCGGCAGCTTCTGGTTGGGCCCCGACGCGAAGAGCGTGCCGTTGGCGGCGAGCTGGAGCCCGTTGGCGCCGGAGTTCGGCGGGTTGCGGATGGCGCCCAGCTTGGCGAACGTGAAGGCGGCCAGCACGACGAGGATCAGCGCGGCGCCGACCGTCCAGCCGACCTCCAGGCGCGTGTTGCCGCGGATCTGGGCGGCCACGGCGCCCTTGCGCGCGCGGAACTTGATCAGCGAGTAGAGCAGCGCGCCCTCGACGCCGATGAAGATGACCACGGCCACGGCGAGCACGAGCTTGTAGAGCGAGTCGATCTCGTCCGCGTTGGGCGAGCCTCCGCTCTCGGGCGTGAACGCATCCGCGAAGGCCGCGCCGGCGAAGGTCAGCAGCGCGAGCAGGGCGAAGAGCAGGGCGAAGGCGAGGCGACGCGACCGACCGGTGGCAGGGCTCCGGGCCAAGGCGCGAGGATTGTATTCACAGCCCGGCGGACGGCGAGCGGAGGTGGCGCGAACCTACAAACCCCTGAAGGCCGGCGGGCGCTTCTGCACGAAGGCCGCGACCCCCTCGGCGAAGTCCGGCGAGCCCGCCATCTCCTGCTGGATGTCCGCCTCGAGCTCGAGCTGCTCGTCCATCCGCGCGTAGAGCCAGTGGTTGAGCTCGCGCTTGGCCCCGGCGTAGGAGCGCGTCGGCCCCGCGGCCAGCCGGTCGCGCAGCGCCGCCACCTCGTCCGCGAAGGCGTCGTCGGGCACGACACGGTTGACGAGGCCCCATTCCAGGGCCTTCGCCGCGTCGACGCGCTCGCCGAGCATGGCCATCTCGGTGGCGCGCGCGAACCCGACGCGCGTGGGGACGAAGAGCGACGACCCGCCGTCGGGCACCAGGCCGATGTTCACGAAGGCGAGCAGCAGGTAGGCCGACTCGGCGGCGACGACGAGGTCGGAGGCGAGCGCGAGCGAGAGCCCGATGCCCACCGCCGGCCCGTTGACGGCCGCCAGCACCGGCTTGGGCATGGTGCGGATCGTCGTGATGATCGGGTGGTAGCGCTCGGTGAGGACCTTGCGCACGTCGGGATGGCCCTCGGGCGTGCGCTCCTCGCGGCCCGACAGGTCGCGCAGGTCGGCGCCCGCCGAGAACGCGCGGCCCGCACCGGTGAGGACGACGGCGCGCACGCCGTCGTCCTGCGCGACCGCGGTGACCGCGGCGAGCAGGTCGTGCCCGAGCTGCGCGTTCCACGCGTTCAGCGTCTCGGGGCGGTTGAGCTCGATGGTCGCGGCGGCGCCATCGCGGCGGACGTTGACGGTCTCCAGATCGGCCATGGCGCGCAACCTATCCGCTGCTCGGCGCGTCAACATAGGTTGACAAACGGATGTCGTCAACGTATGTTGACGTCATGGCCGCACAGCAGACACGCGATCTCGCCGGCGCCGTCGACAGCACGGATCCCCAGGTCGGGCTCGCGGCGGTCGCCTCGCTGCGCATGCTCGTCGAGCGCCTCGAGGAGCTGCACGTCGCCAACGCCCGCGAGCGTGGCTGGTCGTGGCAGGAGATCGGCGCGGCGCTGGGCGTGTCCAAGCAGGCGGTGCACCGCAAGCACGGGCGACGCAGGAGGTTGCTGGGCTGATGTTCGAGCGCTTCACCGACGACGCCCGCGAGGCCGTGACGGCCGCCCAGCACGAGGCCGTCGCCCTGCGCCATGGGTGGATCGGCACCGAGCACGTCCTGCTCGGCGTGCTTGCGACCGGCGGGGGCGGGGCGCGGCTGCTGGCCGGCTTCGGTCTCGACGCCGCCGGTGTACGCGAGGACGTCGTGCGCATCGTCGGTCGCGGCGAGGACGACCTCGACCCCGACGCGCTGGCCACGCTCGGCATCGACCTCGAGGCCGTCCGCGAGCGCGTCGAGCGGGCCTTCGGCCCCGGCGCCCTCAGCCGCCGGGGGCGCTGCCGGCGCGGCGGCGTGAGCATGCGACGTGCCGTTCTGCCGACGCGCCAAGAAGGCGCTCGAGCTCACGCTGCGCGAGGCGACCGGCCTCGGGCGCGCGCGACCTGCGCACCGAGCATCTCGTCCTCGGGCTGCTGCGCGAGGGCGACGGCGTCGCCGCGCGCGTGCTGACCGAGCACGGCGTGACGCTCGCCGCGGCGCGCGAGAAGGTCGCCGGCCGCGACGCCGCGTGAGTCGCTTCCTCGCGCTGCCCGACCCACCTATTAACGTGGGGGCGATGCCACGCCCCGTCATCGGGATCTGCACCGCGCTGGAGCGCGCGCGCTGGAGCGTCTGGGACCAGCAGGCCTACCTGCTGCCGCGCTCCTACGTCGACGCCGTCCAGCGCGCGGGCGGGCTCGCGCTGCTGCTGCCGCCCGACGAGCGCGCGCACGACGATCCCGACGCGATCCTCGACCTGCTCGACGGGCTCATCCTGGCCGGAGGCGCCGACATCGACCCGGCCACCTACGGCGAGGAGGCACACGCCGAGACCCGCGGCACGGTCCCCGAGCGCGACGACTTCGAGATCGCACTCGCCCGCCGCGCCCTGGAGCGCGACCTCCCGCTGCTGGGCATCTGCCGCGGGATGCAGCTCATGAACGTCGCCACGGGCGGCACCCTGCTGCAGCACCTGCCCGAGAGCCACGGCCACCACGAGCACCGGCGCAACCCGGGCAGCTTCGACGGCGCCGACCACGACGTCCGCCTGGCCGACGGCTCGCTGGCCGCCCGCTCCGCCGGCGAGGTCACGCACGGCACGAAGTCCCACCACCACCAGGGCGTCGACCGTGTCGGCGACGGCTTCGAGGTCACCGGCTGGTCGTCCATCGACGAGCTGCCCGAGGCCTTCGAGGCGCCCGATCACCGCTTCGCGCTCGGCGTCCAGTGGCACCCCGAGGCCGACGAGCAGAGCCGCCTCATCGCCGCGCTCGTGGCCGAGGCCACGGCCGCGCGCAACGGCTCGCGCTGATGTCCGAAAGCGGCGGGCCGCGCGCCGCGCGCCGCACCGTGATCGTCGCGCTGGCGGCCAACGCGTCGATCGCGGTGGCCAAGCTCGTGGCCGGCGTCGCCTCGGGCTCGTCGGCCATGTTGGCCGAGGCGGCCCACTCGATCGCCGACACGATGAACCAGGTCTTCCTGCTCTTCTCGCTGGCGCTGGGGGAGCGCCCGCCCGACGCCGAGCACCCCTTTGGCCATGGCAAGGAGCGCTTCTTCTGGGCCTTCCTGGCGGCCGTCGGGATCTTCGTCGCGGGCGCCGGGTTCTCGCTCTACGAGGGCCTGCACCGGATCTTCGGCCCGCCCGCGGAGCACGGCTCGTTCACCATCGTGTACGCCGTCCTCGGCTTCTCCCTGCTGGCGGACGGCGCGTCGCTCGTGCGCGCATGGCGCCACACGCGCCACGAGGCCAGCGAGCGGCGACAGCCGTACGCGAGCTACGTGCGCGCCAGCCGCGATCCGACGACCAAGACGGTCCTCTTCGAGGACTCGGCGGCCGTCATCGGCGTCGTCCTGGCCTTCGTGGGCGTCGCGATGTTCCAGGCCACCGGCAACCAGGTCTACGACGGCCTGGCGTCGGTTTCCATCGGCGTGCTGCTCGCGGCGGTCGCCGTGGCCCTCGGTCGCGATACCAAGAACCTGCTCATCGGCGAGGCGGCGACGCCCGAGGAGCGCAAGGCGATCACCGAGATCGTCGAGGCCCATCCCGGCGTCGACCGCGTGCTCGAGCTGCTGACCATGGCCCTGGCGCCTGATCGCCTGCTGGTCGCCGCGCGCGTCGACCTGGCCGACGGCCTCAGCGCCGACGAGATCGAGCGCGCCTCGAGCGAGATCGACCGCGACTTGCGCGAGCGCATTCCCACGGTGTGGCAGGTCTTCCTCGACGCGACGCCGCCGCGCAGCGAGGCCGCGCCGGCGGCGGGAGACAGACAGCAAGCGCCCGACGTCTGAGCGGGCGCCTCATCGCTTGCCCTGCCAGAACGCGATCTCGCCGGCGGCCGGCGTGGCGACGACGCTGCGCCAGCCGGCCGGGCCCTCGCGGGGCTCGAGCAGGACCGCGGCGCCCAGGTCGCGAGCCCGGTCGGTCGCCGCGCCGATCTCCGCGACCTCGACGTAGGGCAGCCACAGCGGGCGCTGGGTCGCGCACTCGACGATGCCGCCGCCCAGCTCGCCGCCCAGCTCGAGCGCGAGGTAGGAGCCGTGGCGAGTGTCGATCCGGTCCGCGCGCCAATCGCAGAGCTGGCCGTAGAAGGCGCGCGCGCGCTGCAGGTCGCCGGTGTGCAGCTCCAGGTGCACCACAGGTGTGGAGGGGGCAAGCATGACCTCGTCCTGTTGGACCGCCAAAGCGCCGGGAACTCATCGCAGCGATGAATTCGCGGCGCGCCGGCGGTCTGCACAGGCACCGATGACCACCCCTGCCGCAACCGTCACGGCGCTGGAGCGAGAGCTGCTCGGGGCCGCTCGCAGCGGCGATCAGGAGGCCTATCGGCGCCTGGTCGAGCCCCATCGCGGCGAGCTCCACGCCCACTGCTACCGGATGATGGGCTCGGTTCACGACGCCGAGGACGCCCTCCAGGACGCGCTGCTGCGCGCCTGGCGGGGCCTGCCGCGGTTCGAGGGGCGCAGCTCGCTGCGCTCCTGGCTGTACCGGATCGCGACCAACGCGTGCCTGACCGCGGTCGACCGCCGGCCCAAGCGCGTGCTGCCCATCGACCACGGCCCCGCCGCCGATCCCCACGACGTCCCGGGCACGCCGCTCGTCGAGTCGACGTGGGTGGAGCCCTATTCGGACGAGCGGCTCGGGCTCGAGGACGGCCGCGCCGGCCCGGAGGCCCGCTACGAGCGCCGCGAGAGCGTCGAGCTGGCCTTCGTCGCGGCGCTCCAGCACCTGGCGCCCAACCAGCGCGCCGTGCTCATCCTGCGCGACGTCCTGGGCTTCTCCGGCCAGGAGATCGCCGAGGCCCTCGACACGACGGTGGCCGCGGTCAACAGCGCCATGCAGCGCGCCCGCAAGGCCGTCGACGAGCGCCTCCCCGAGCGCAGCCAGCAGGCCACCCTGCGCGCGCTCGGCGATCAGCGCTTGCGCGAGGTCGTCGAGGGCTACATGGACGCGATGGCACGCGGCGACGTCGGCGCGGTCGTCGACCTGCTGGCGCAGGACGCCGTCTGGTCGATGCCGCCGCTGGCGAGCTGGTACGGCGGGCGCGACGAGATCGCCATCTTCCTGGCCAACGCGCCGCTCAACGGCGAGTGGCGTTGGCGCCACCTGCCCACCCGGGCCAACGGCCAGCCCGCGGTCGCCAGCTACGCATGGGACGAGGGCGACCAGACCCATCGTCCGTTCGCCCTCGACGTGCTGACCCTGCGCGACGCACGGATCAGCGAGATCACATCCTTCATCACGCGGACGATCGAGCTGCCCGACGGCCTGAGCTTCGACACGTGGCCCGACCAGCCGGCCGACCCCGCGAGGCTGGCTCGCTACTACGAGGCCTTCGGCCTTCCCGACCGGCTGGACTAGGCCGCGACGGTCGCGCGGGCGAGGCCCGAGCGCGCGCGGCAGACCAGGGCCTTCGAGCCGCCGACCGAGACGTTGAGCCGCCGGGCGATGGACTCGTGCGAGTCGCCCTCGAGCTCGTGGGCGACGAGCGCGATGCGCTGGCGCTCGGGCAGGCGCTTGAGCTCGCCGACGAGGTCGCGCAGGTCGTCCGCGCGCGTCACCTGCTCATGGGGGTCGGCACCGGCGTCGCGCAGCATGGGCGCGTGCAGCTCGAGGTCGGTCGTGCGCACGGGGCGACGCAGGACGTCGAGCGTGCGGTTGCGCACGATGGTGAAGAGCCAGGGCTTCAGCGCCATCTCGCGGCGATCGGCGCGCAGCGCGGTCAGCGCGCGGACAAAGCCGTCCTGGACGATCTCCTCGGCGTCGTGGTGCGCGCCGCCGAGCATCTGGCGCGCGTAGCCGATCAGGCGCTGCTCGTAGCGTGCGTGGATGGCATCGAAGGCCCGATCGTCGCCGTCGCGCACGAGGTCCACGAGCTGCTCGTCCGTGGCGGCGCGGTAGGCGGTCGGGTGAAGGAGGATCGTCATGACCCCAGGTTCGGTGCTGGCGGGGCCCGCTCCCAGCCACCCGAGGGTCACACCTGGCCCCCCGAGGTGGGGCATCCATCACCCTGGGTAGCCTTGACAGTCGCGATGCCGTCCCCACTCCAGGCCCATTCCGCCACCCCCGCCGAGCTGCGCGAGCGCATCGAGGCCGAACGCCGCGGCCGCCCCTTCCTCGTGTTCCGCGACGGCGACGGCTCCCAGCGCCTGCTCGACCTGGCCTCGCTGGAGCGCGTGAGCGTGGGCCGCGGCAGCGGCAACGAGCTCAGCCTGCCCTGGGACACGGAGGTCTCGCGCCTGCACGCCGAGCTCGAGGCGATCGCCGGCGAATGGACGGTCAGCGACGACGGCCTGTCGCGCAACGGGACCTACATCAACGGCACGCGCATCTCGGGGCGCACACGCCTGCGCGACGGCGACGTCCTGCGCGTGGGCCAGACCTCGATGGCCTACCGCCGGCCGGAGTCCGAGGACTCGATGCCCACCCAGATCGCCGGTCAGCGGCTCACGCTCGGCGACCTGCCGCCGACCCAGCGCCAGGTCCTCGTGGCGTTGTCGCGGCCCTACAAGCACGACGAGTTCGCGGTGCCGGCCACCAACCAGGAGATCGCCGACGAGCTGCATCTCAGCGTCGACGCCGTCAAGTCGCACCTGCGCACGCTGTTCCAGCGCTTCGGCATCGAGCACCTCCCGCAGAACCAGAAGCGCTCGCGGCTGGTGGCCGAGGCGCTGCAGGCCGGCGTCGTCTCGACGCGCGACCTCTAGCTCATCTAGGGCCTCAGCCGCTGGACCTTGTGGTCGCTGGGGCTCGTGACCCAGACGTCGTTGCCCAGGGTGTCCACGCCATACGGGTTGAGGGCCACCGAGATCGGCGGCCCCGACGGACGGTTGGTGTCGGGGTCGATGCGGGTGACCGTCGAGGCGATCGAGTTGGCCACCCAGACGGCGCCCGCGCCCACGGCGATGCCCTTCGGCCCGCGCCCGACCGGGATCTGACCGGTGTTCAGCGACCCGCTGTCGATGCGGGTGACGGTGTCGTCGCCGTTGTTGGTCACCCATACGGCGCCGCGGCCGTACGCGATGCCGAACGGCTTCTCGCCGACGAAGATGGAGCGCTGGTTGCCACTGGAGATGTCCAGGCGCGTCACGGTGTTCGCGCGCCGCGCGATGATCCACACCGCGCCGCCGCCCACGGCGATGTTCTGCAGGCCGTCGGGCAACTCGATCGTCTTCGCCGGCTGCGCGCGGTTGTTGGGGTCGACCCGCAGGAGCAGGCCGGGGTTGCCGCGGACGCCAACCCACATCGACGCGCTCGCCGCGGCCACCGCGACCGCCATGCCCTGACGAGGCAGGGGGACCGCGCTGCCCTCCTGGCGGTGGGACTTCAGCCCGATGGCCACCAGCGACGGCGTGCTCTGGCTGATCACCCAGAGCTTGCCGAAGCCGGCAGCCTCGCCGGTCGGGTCGACCACGCGCGGGCTGTAGGACTGGCGCTTGACGCTCTCGGCGTCGATCACGGCCAGCCGGTCGTTGCCGCTGCGCACGACCCATGCCTTGCCGTTGGCCAGGACGATGTTGTTGGGCCGCCCGCCGACGGTCACGCTCTTGATCGCCGGGGGCTGTCCGGGCTTGGCCGCGCCGGTGCTGGTCGACTTCCCCGTCGTCGCCGTGCTGTTGCCGTCGCCGCCGCCGTCGCCACCGCCGAGCGCCAGGGCCGCGATGAGCGCCAGGCCCGCGATCGGCACCGCGGCCAGCGCCCACGGCCACAGCCGGCGTTGCGTGGGCGCGTCGGCCGCCAGGACGGTCGGTGCCTGGTCGGGCGAGACGACGGTCTCCTGGCGGTCGCCGGGCGCAGCCTCGCCGATCGCCACCAGGCGCTCGGGCGTGGGCGCCACCGGCCGGCCGGCGGCGGCCAGGGCGGCGCGGCCGAGGTCGCCGGTCGACGGGAAGCGATCGTCGGGGTCCTTGGCCATCGCGCGGGCCAGGACGGCGTCGAAGCCCGCGGGCACGTCGGGCGCGCGGTCGTGCAGCGAGGGCGGGTCGTCGTTGAGGTGCGCCCACAGGGTCGCCTCGTCGCTCTCGCGCTGGTAGGGCGGTACGCCGGCGAGCGAGTGGTAGAGCACGCAGCCCAGGGCGTAGACGTCGGCGCGCGCGTCGAGGCGCTCGCCGCGGATCTGCTCGGGCGCCACGTAGCCGAGCGTCCCGACCCAGCCGCCGTCGCGGGTGGAGCCGGTGTGCGAGGTCACCCGCTTGGTGAGCCCGAAGTCGGTGAGGTAGGCGTGGTCGTTGGCCCCGAGCAGGACGTTGGCGGGCTTGACGTCGCGGTGGACGATGCCGCGCGCGTGCGCCGCGTCGAGGGCGCTGGCGACCTGGGCGACGATCTGCGCCGCGCGGGCCGGGTCCAGCCGCCCCTCGGCGCGCACGAGCGTGCGCAGGTCGGAGCCCTCGACGTAGCGCATGGCGATGTACAGCGCCCCCTCGTCGCTCTCGCCCGTGTAGTAGATCGGGATGACGTTGGGATGGTCGATCGAGGCCGCCGCCCGCGACTCGCGCACGAAGCGATCGCGGAAGTCGGGGTCCTCGGCCAGCTGCGGCGCGATGAGCTTCAGCGCGACGGGCCGGTCGAGGTCGAGCTGGAGGGCCCGGTAGACGACGCCCATGCCGCCGCGGCCGGCGATCCCCAGGATCCGGTGGCCGGCGAACTCGTCTCCCTCGTGCAGGGTGGGCACCGGGCCTTTGTACAGGAAGCTCCCCTCGCTCCGACGCGCCGCGGGGTCCGCTGCCGTCGTTATCCTCGCCCACGTCGATGCGCGGTCCGAGCGCCATTCGTACGGCCGCGTGGGGGGTCGTGGTGCTCGGCGCGGCTGCGCCGCTCGTCCGCCGGCGCCTTCGCCTCCCGCCGCCCGTGGTCACCGCCGCCGCCGCCGCGGCGCCGCTCGGGCTGTCCGTGGCCATGCGCCGGTCGGCTCGGCGCGACGTCGGCGTGGTGTGCCTGCAGATGTATGCCTACGTCACGAGCTACCAGATGCCCAACGACGACCCCGAGCGCCTGCGCGCGCGTGTGCGCATGCACTATCCGGTGCGCGCCGATCGGATCATCGGCCTCGGCGAGCTGCCGGGCCTGCGCCTGCAGCGCGCGTTCGCGGGCAACGAGGGCGAGCCGCTGCGCGCCGCCGAGCAGGCGCTCGTGTGGTGCCACTGGCTGTGGTTCGCCGTCCCGCACGGGACGGTCGCCTACCTGATCGCGCGGCGGCGTGATCTCTTCCCGCGCGGCGCCACGCAGATCTACGCGGTCTTCGACCTCGGGCTCATCGGCTACTGGACGCTGCCCACCGCTCCGCCGTGGTACGCGGCGGAGGAGGGTGCGCTGGGACCGCGCGAGCCGGGTATGCGTCGAATGATGCGCGAGCACGGACAGGCGGTGTGGAAGGGCGCCTGGGGCCCTCTCTACGATGTTCTTGGAGGCAACCCTCTCGCCGCCATGCCCTCTCTGCACTTCGCGACATCAGTGATGGCCGCTCACGTCCTCAGCGACGCTGGGCGTGTGCAAGGCGCGCTGGGCTGGTCCTACGCCCTCACCCTCGGGTTCGCGCTCGTCTACCTGGGCGAGCACTACGTCATCGACCTCGTCGCGGGACTGGCGCTGGCCGAGAGCGTGCGCCGCCACGGTCATCGCGCCGCGCCGGCGCTGCGCGCGATGAGCCGCATCCTCCAGCAGCTCGAGGCGCGGGCGCACGTATGAGCTCGGCGCCTGTCGACGCTCCCAATGCCCAGCAGCCTGAGGACACCGAATTCGAGGAGATGCCGCGCGTGGTCATCACGCGCGAGCGGGCCCTGGGCTTCGGCGTCTTCGTGGCCGCGTCGATCGCCTTTCTGTATTTCGTCCTGCCGAAGATCTCCGGCGGGACCTCGGAGTCGATCCACAACCTCGGCGACGGCAAGCCCGGCTGGCTGATCGCGGCGTTCTTCCTGGAGTGCCTGTCCTTCTGCGGCTATGTGATCCTCTTCCGCACGGTCTTCGTCCGCGGCAAGACGCGGATCGGCTGGCGCGCGAGCTACGAGATCACCATGGCCGGCGTGGCTGCCACGCGCCTGTTCGCGGCCGCCGGCGCCGGCGGCGTCGCGCTCACGGCGTGGGCGCTGCGGCGCTCGGGGATGGAGCGCCGAGTGGTGGCCTGTCGCATGGTCGCCTTCCTCGCGCTGCTCTACGTGGTCTACATGGGCGCGATCGTCGTCTTCGGGCTCGGGCTCTACGTCGGCCTCTTCAACGGGCCGGCCCCGTTCGCCATCACGGTGGTGCCCGCGATCTTCGCCCTCCTGGTCATCGGGATCTTCCTGGCCATGACGCTGCTGCCCGGCGACGCCGAGCGGCGCATCACACAGTGGGCCGCCGGCTCGGGGCGCGGCGCGCGCATCATGGCCAAGGTGGTGACCATCCCGGCCTCGGCCGCCGCCGGCGTGCGCACCGCGATCGCCCTGGTGCGCGACCGCGAGTGGGGTGTGCTCGGTGCGGTCGCCTGGTGGGGCTTCGACATCGCCACGCTCTGGGCGTGCTTTCACGCCTACGGGTCCAACCCGCCGCCCTTCGCGGTCATCGTGCTCGCCTACTTCGTGGGCATGCTCGGCAACGCCCTACCGCTACCGGGCGGCATCGGTGGGGTGGACGGCGGGATGATCGGCGCGTTCGCGGCGCTCGGCGTCTCCTCGGACTACGCGATCAGCGCCGTGCTCACCTATCGCGCGTTCGCCTTCTGGCTGCCCACCCTGCCGGGAGCGATCGCCTACTTCCAGCTGCGGCGGCGCGTCGCCGCCTGGCGTGAGGAGCACCGCGCGGCGCGCGCGGCGGTGGCGCAGGCGTAACGGACGGGCGCCCGCGAGCTACTATACAAAGTAAAGTGAGTACGGAAAGCGAGCGTGATCCTGTGGCGGACATCGAGAACGTGATCATCGTGGGCAGCGGCCCGGCCGGCTATACGGCCGCCCTGTACACGGCGCGCGCGAACCTCCGCCCGCTCATCATCGAGGGCTTCTTCTGGGGCGGACTGCTCCAGCAGACCACCGAGGTCGAGAACTACCCCGGCTTTCCCGCCGGCGGCATCGATGGTCCCTCGCTCATGCAGAAGATGCGCGACCAGGCCGAGGACTTCGGCACGCGCTTCATCACCGACCAGGCGACCAAGGTCGAGCTCTCCAACGAGCCCGGCGGGATCCACAAGGTGTGGGTCGGCGACGACGAGTACCTGGCCCGCACCGTGGTTCTCGCGATGGGCGCCGAGCACAAGAAGCTCGGGGTCCCCGGCGAGGCCGAGCTCGGCGGCGCCGGCATCTCCTACTGCGCGACGTGCGACGCGGCCTTCTTCAAGGAGCGCGACACGATCATCGTCGGCGGCGGCGACTCCGCCATGGAGGAGGCGATCTTCCTCTCGAAGTTCGCCTCCAAGGTCTACATCGTCCATCGCCGCGACGAGTTCCGCGCCTCGAAGATCATGCTCGAGCGCGCCCGCTCGATCGAGAACATCGAGTTCCTCACCCCGTACGTGATCGAGGAGTTCCACGAGGGCGAGGGCACGTTCCAGCGCGTTGCGCGGCTCCGCAACGCCGAGACCGGCGAGGAGCGCGAGCTGCCCTTCGGCGGCGCCTTCATCGCCATCGGCCACGAGCCGCAGTCGGGCATCGTCGCGGGGCAGGTGCAGACCGACGACGAGGACTACGTCATCACCGAGGGCAAGTCGACGCGCACCGGCGTCCCGGGCGTGTTCGCCGCGGGCGACCTCGTCGACCACACCTACCGCCAGGCGGTGACGGCGGCGGGCTCCGGGTGTCAGGCGGCGCTCGACGCCGAGTGGTACCTGCGCGACACGCCGCAGATCGCCACGCCGGAGGGGATGCCGGAAGGCGATCTCGCCGAAGCCCAATGGGCGCCGCGCGCCTGACGCACGGCTCGGCCTACACCATGGAGGAGTAGGGTCAGGGGCGACCTCGCACGCGGCTGCCCTGGGCCTCGCCGTCGCAGTCGCAGCGAGGGTCGGTCAGCGGTTCGCGGCGGCTGCGCCGGGCGTGGGCGCGGCTGCGGCTGCGAGCGGCCTTCTTCTTGGCGCGCGCCGCGCGTGCCTTCGCGCTCTTGGCCGTCGCCTTCGTCTTCGCCCTCGCCTTCGCCTTCGCCTTGACGGTCGCGCGCTTGACCACCTTGCGCTTGACGACCTTGCGCTTGGAAGCCACGCTCCCCGGAGTCGTCGCTGACGGCGTCTGAGCGACGGCGACGGGTGCCGCGGGGGCCGGCTGGGCGCCCGGCGGCGCGCCGGCGCACTCCGGCGTCGGGAAGACGTAGTAGGGCGACATCACGTTGTGGGGGTCGTTGACGTGCTCGTGGCCGGCCAGGTGGCCGAGCTCGTGCTCGATGACCGTGCACAGCTTGGGCCAGTCCCAGTCGACGTCGAGGTTGTACGCGATCGAGCATTGCGAGTACGTCGACGGTTCGTGGATGTCGACGCTCATCCACGTCGAGCGCGCGTTGATCCCGGCGCCCATGTGGGCCCAGGTGACGGCGACCTGGCCGCCGCAGGGCTCGACGCCCCAGCGGGCGACGGCGAGCGCGTGGGCGCTGCTGGCGAGCGCATCGGAGGCCGGGACGGGCACGGTCGCGGCGGCTTGCGCAGCGGCCGGCAGCATCGCGATCGCGAGCAGCGCACAGACGAGGTAGCGGGAGAGGGAGGCGGTCATGAGAGTGATCGCGACGCCCTGAGCGCCACGCCCCGTTCGTCGGCCTCATCGACCGCTCACCGCAGCAAATTGGACGCATGTGCGACTTTCCGGATCAACGGAGCCCGAAAAGGGCCCGCGCACGCTCGGCGACCAGCTCCGGGCGCTCCTCCGGCACGAAATGCCCGCAATCAGGCACCATCTCGACGGCGAGATCGTCGGCCTCGCGCTCGGCGCCGTCCAGCAGGAACGGACGGATGGCGGGATCGCCGGCGCCGATCATGATCCGCGTCGGCGTCGCCAGGCGCGCGCGCGGGGTGCGCCCGACCTCGCGCAGAAGGAAGGTGCGGTAGAGCAGCACGCTTGCCCGCGCCCGCTCCGGCTCGGTCAGCACCGTCGTGAACGCCCGCACGTCGTCGGCCGTCCACGCCTCGTGGCGCACGGCGATCGCGGTGATCACGCGCGTCGTGAAGCGTTCGTCGGCGACCAGCCGCCGGCCGAGCAGCGGCGCCGCGATCACCGCCTGATAGGCGAAGCGCCAGATCTGCAGCAGCTGGCGCGGGGCCGGCCTGCCGAGCGGGCGCGGCGCGCCCAGCGCGAGGAACGCCTCGACGCGCTCGGGCGCGGCCGCGCAGGCCAGGAAGCCGATCCACGCGCCCCAGTCGTGGCCGACGAGGCGCACGCGCTGCAGCCCGAGCGCGTCGAGCACGGCGAGGACGTCGCCGGCCATCGTCTGCTTGTCGTAGCCGCCGGGCGGCGCGTCGGACCATCCGAAGCCGCGCAGGTCGATCATCACCAGCCGCGCATGCGGCGCGAGCAGCGCCACGAGGTGGCGCCACATCCACCAGTGCTGCGGCCAGCCGTGCAGGAGCACGATGGGGTCGCCCGCCCCTGCCTCGGCGACGTGGAAGCGCAGCCCGCGGGCGTCCACCATGCGGTGGGTGACGCCGTCGAGCTGCGGCATCATCTAGGGCTCCAGGACGATCTTCAGCGCTTCGCGACGGTCGTAGAGCTCGTAGGCCGCTGGCGCGTCGGCCAGGGGCATGTGGTGGCTGACGAGCGGCGCGGGGTCGAGCACGCCGGCGCTCATCAGCGCGAGCACGCGATCGAGATGGCCGATGACGTTGGCCTGGCCCGTGTGCAGCTTCAGGGCCTTGATCCACACGAGGCCCATATGCACCTCGCAGCGCTCGGCGTAGACCCCGACGACGCTCACCGTGGCGCAGCTGGCGGCCACGCGGATGGCCAGGTCCAGTGCGCGCGGGTCGCCGACCGCGTCGATGGCGACGTCGACGCCGCGCCCGTCGGTGGCTGCCTTGACCGCCGCGCGCGGGTCGTCCTCGGTGAGGTGAACGGGCGCCGCGCCGAAGCCGCGGGCTACGTCGAGCCGGGCCTCGACGGCGTCGATGGCGATGACCTGGGCGGCGCCCGCGGCGCGCGCGGCCTGGACGGCGCACAGCCCGACGGGCCCGAGGCCCAGCACGGCAACGCTGTCGCCCGGGCGCACCGGCTCGGCTGCGTGGAAGCCGGTGCCCATCACGTCGCCGGCGAAGAGCGCGACGTCGCTCGCCATCCCCTCGGGCACGCGGCGCAGGGTGAGGTTGGCGTGGGGCACGAGCGCCTGCTCGGCCTGGGTGCCCTGCAGCCCGCCGAGGGCGGCCCCGTGACCGAAGGTCCGCGAGCGCTCGCACTTGTGGAAGTTGCCCGCGCGGCACGCGCGGCAGATGGCACACGCCACCTGGAAGCAGCCCAGGACGCGGTCGCCGACGGCGACGGAGCTCACGCCGTCGCCGGCCGCCACGACCGTGCCGACGTACTCGTGGCCGATGGTGAAGCCCGGCTCGATGGCGACGCGGCCATGGAAGATGTGCAGGTCGCTGCCGCACACGCCGGTGGCCTCGATGCGGACGATCGCGTCGTCGGGGGCCTGCAGCTCGGGGTCCGGGCGCTCGTCGACGCGCACCTCGCCCGGCGCCTGGAAGGTGACGGCGTGCATCAGGGCTGCACGCTAACCACGACCCCGCCCCCGCGCGGCGCGACCCGATACACGCTGCCCAGGCCATGCGCCCACACGGCGCCGTCGTCGACCACGAGCACGGTGCCCTCGTCGATGGCCCAGCCCTCGGCGACCAGCCCCGCGCCGACGGCGTGCAAGAGCCGCGTCAGCGTGCCCCACTGCGTGGCGTGGACGTCGACGGCGAAGGGCACGAGCCCCAGCCCGTCACGGACCGCGAGCTCGTCGAGGTCCTCGCCGGCCTCCTCGGCGCAGACGTCGCGGCCGCCCAGGCGCCAGCCGCCGACGATGGCGCGCGTCGCGGCCACCGCCGCCCCGGCCGAGAAGCCGGCGTAGGGCAGGTCGGGCGGAGCGCTCCAGCCGTCCAGCGCCTCCTGGTAGCCCGGCGTCGAGCCGCCGCCGACGTAGACGCCGCCGGCGCCGGCCAGGTCGGAGGCGGAGGGCGGCTCGAGCAGGCAGCGCACGTCGGTGGCGCCGGCGAGGCGCAGCGCGCCCTCCCAGCGCTCGGGATCCTCGAGCGCGAACGCGACGATGGGCTTGCCGTCGCACGCGGCGACGAAGGGCGAATGCGACGCTTGGACCTGGTGGTCGTCGCGGCCGCCGCCGATGAGGAAGACCGCTGGCATCGGTGGATCCTAGGTGCGGCCCGCCCGCGCAGGCCGTACGCTGGCCCGCGGAACCATGAGGGGAGCGATGGTGAGACGCTCGCGAGCGCTGCTCGTGGTCGGCGGTGGCGTGGCGGCGATCGCGGCGGGCGCCGGACCTGCGCGTGCGGTCGAGCCGATCGAGGGCTCGTGGCTCTTCCAGAACGGCGAGGTGCTGGTCCAGGCGACCGGGCCCGGGACCTTCACGGGGACCGTCGTCAAGCCGACGGTGTTCGCCGGGACGTGTCCGCACCCGGCGGGGCAGCAGATGTGGCAGATCAACGGGAGCGCCATGTCCTACACAGGCACCCACACCTGGTACGGGACCGACTGCAGCGAGAAGCCCGGCGGCGAGTCGACGTGGACGATCACCAACAGCGACCCGACCAGCTTCACGCTGCGCTTCTGCACGGTCTCGCCCGGCGACGGGCCGCCGACGTTCGACGTCGCCGGCAACCCGGTGGGGGGCACGATCTGCAACGACCTCAAGCGCGTGCTCCCGCCGGCGCCCAAGCCGACCTTCAGCTCCGTTGTCTCGCTGCCGAAGGAGACGCGCAAGTGCCGCAGCCGGCGTGACTTCCGCATCCGCCTGCGCGCGCCGAAGGCCGATCCGCTCGTCCGCGCGACCGTCCAGGTCAACGGGAAGCAGGTGCGCGTGCTCGCCGGGACGCGCCTCACCGCGCCCGTGAATCTGCGCGGCCTGCCGACGGGCCGCTACGCGGTCAAGATCGTCGCGACGACCGCGTCGGGCCGGGTGATCCAGGGCACGCGGCACTACCGCACGTGCGCCCGCAAGCGCCAGTAGGGCGCGGTGAGCGCTCCGGTTCCGGAGACGCCCGAGACCGCGTCAGTCTGGCGGCGCGCGCTGGGGGCCGTGGCCGTCGACCTCGGTCTGCTGCGCCGGCGGCGCGACTTCGGGCTGCTCGTCCTGGGTCAGACCGTCTCGGAGGCCGGCTCGATGGCCACCTTCGTCGCCGTGCCCTTCCAGGTCTACGAGCTGACGGGCTCGTCGCTGGCCGTCGGCCTGCTCGGCGTCGCGGAGTTCGCGCCGATCATCGTGCTGGCGCTCGTCGGCGGCGCGCTCGCCGACGCCTTCGATCGCCGGCGGCTGGTGCAGCTCGCGGAGGTGGGAGCCGCGGTCGCGGCCGGCGCCCTGCTGGTCAACGCCGCCCTGCCGGACCCGCAGGTCTGGGTCCTCTACGTGTGCGCGGCGCTCATGGCCGCCTTCACCGCCGTGCGCCGGCCGCCGCTCGACGCACTCATCCCGCGGCTGGTCGAGCGCGACGAGCTCAAGGCGGCCTCGGCGCTGCAGTTCAGCTTTCACAACATGGCGGCGCTCGCGGGCCCGGCGCTCGCCGGACTGCTCATCGCGGGGGCGGGCCTGACCGTCACCTACGGCGTCGACGTCGTCAGCTTCGCGGCCTCGCTGGTCGTGCTGACCGCGATCCGCACCCCGCCACCGCCGCCCGACGCCGAGCCCCCGTCGCTGCGCACCATCGGCGAGGGCCTGGCCTACGCGACCTCGCGCCAGGACCTCATCGGGACGTACCTGGTCGACATGAACGCGATGTTCTTCGGCATGCCGATGGCGCTCTTCCCGGCCATCGCCAAGGGCTACGGCGGCCCCGAGGTCCTCGGGCTGCTCTATGCGGCGCCCTCCGCGGGCTCGATCGCCGTCACGCTGACGAGCGGCTGGACCGCGCGCGTGCACCGCCACGGCCGCGCGATCGTCTACGGGGCCGCGGCGTGGGGGGTGGCGATCGTCGCCTTCGGGTTCGCCGACGCCCTGTGGCTGGCCGTCGCGTGCCTCGTGGTGGCGGGCGCGATGGACACGATCAGCGGCATCTTCCGCTCGGCGATCTGGAACGAGACGATCCCCGACCATCTGCGCGGGCGCCTGGCCGGCGTCGAGATGATCTCGTGGTCGTCGGGGCCGCTGCTGGGCGACGCCGAGGCCGGCCTCCTCGCGGCCCTCACGAGCGTCCGCGCCTCCGTCGTCACGGGCGGCATCGCCTGCGTCGCCGGCACGGTCGCCCTGGCCGTCGCGCTCCCGCGCTTCTGGGGCTACGACAGCCGGGCCCACGCGGCAGGTGCCGAGCCCTCTGTGCCGAACGTCACGGACGTACGGGCGTAAGGAATGCGCCCATCAGAACGTCTTTGTATCGAAAGGGACGTTCACCGGACTAACGAGCAAGATGCCAACCCACCAGTTCATGTATCCGAAGGTCACGCCGGTACCGCGGCCGACGGCAGCGCCGTCCGCGCCGCCGGCGAACGGCCGCCGCGCGCAGCCGCGCTAACCGGCCACCTCGACGCCCTTGGCGCGCAGCTCGCTGAGCGCCGCGCGACCCTTGCTCAGGCCGTCGAGGCCCATCGCGCGCAGGACCCCCGGCGCCTTGGTGAACTGGATGTCGCTGTATTCGACGACCTGGACGAGGTTGCCCCACGGGTCGCGGAAGTCCAGGCCGCGGCTGGGCACGATCTCGGCGCCGGCGGCTTCGAGCGCGGCGCGCACGGCGTCCTTGTCGTCGACGACGAGCCCGAAGTGACGGTTGCCACCGCCGGACTGGCCGCCGCTGCGCTCGGAGAGGGCGATGAACTGGTCGCCCGCGTCGATGAAGGCCATCCCGCGCTCGCGCCCGCGCAGGCGCAGCTCGAAGACCTGTCCGTAGAAGGCGAGCGCCTCCTCGACGTCGCCGACGTCGAGGGCGACGTGGTTGATGCCGACGAGCCGCGCGGTCATGCCCGCGCGTCCGCGCAGCCGCCGATCGGAGACGGCCGGCCGCGACGGCGCGTGCGACTCCGGCTGGCGGGGCGTCAGGGCGCCGGCGGCCCGGCGGGCGCGGGCGGCTGCGCTCTCGGCCTCGTGCTGGCGGGAGACCGAGAGCTGGTGGGCAAGTGAGGGGTAAAGGGCCATGCAAAGAGCATCTCGCTGGTCCGCTCGATCGCAGAGAGATTTAGACTCAGCTAAATGATCACCCTGCGCTTCGGGCACGGCGCCCTCGCCCACGTGCGCTTCGCCATCTCGCCGCTGACGGAGGCGCGGCGCAGCCTGCGCGTGCTCGACGACCCCGGCGGGGGCGCTCTGCACCTGCCGTGGGCGATCGAGGCCCGCCGGCTGACGGCCGGCCTCGACCTCTCGCTGCTGAGGGCGCTGGATCCCGCCGACGTCTACACGCCGGACTTCGTCTCGCCTCCGCCCACCAGCCCGCTGGACGACTTCGAGGACCAGCTCGCCGTGGTGGCCGCGACGCCGCCCGAGCAGGCGCTGGCCGAGGTGCAGCGCAGCTATCGCCGCAAGCCGGCCATGCCGGCGGTGCTCGAGCCCTTCGTCGAGGACCCGGCCGCCGGCGTTGCCGCGGTCGCCGACCTGCTGCGGGCCTACTGGGATCGCGCGCTGGCGCCGCACTGGCCGCGCGTGCGCGCGCTGCTGGAGGGCGACGTGCTGCATCGTGCGCGCCAGATGGCCGACGGCGGCGCCGAGCGACTCTTCGCCGACGTCGATCCGACCGTCAGCTGGGCCGACGGCATCCTCAGCATCGACAAGCGGGCGCAGCAGGACGTCGACCTCGAGGAGCGCGGGCTGCTGTTCGTCCCCAGCGTGTTCACGTGGCCGGACGTCGTCCTGGTCACCGATCCGCACTGGCAGCCGACCATCGTCTATCCGGCGCGCGGGGTGGGCACGTTGTGGGACGCCGGACGCACAGCGGCGCCCGACGCCCTCGGCGCCCTCCTCGGGAAGGTGCGGGCGGCCGTGCTGATGGCGCTGTACCGGCCGCGCTCGACGACCGACCTGGCCGACGCGCTCGGCGTCTCCGCGGGCGGGGTCTCCCAGCACCTGAGCGTCCTGCGCGAGGCGGGCCTCGTCCACGGTCACCGCGTCGGGCGGGTGGTGCTCTACCTGCGCTCGCCGGCCGGCGACGGCCTGGTGGGAGCGGGGTAGCGCGCAGCCGTATCGTTCGCCCACCATGGCCTCGCAGAGCTCGCCCTCCACCGCCGTCCTCGTCACCGGCTGCTCGTCGGGCATCGGCCGCGCCACCGCGGTGCGCCTCGCCCAGCGCGGGCACCCGGTCTACGCCACCGCGCGCCGGCTCGACTCGATCGCCGACCTGGAGGCCGGCGGCTGTCGCCTGCTGGCGCTCGACGTCACCGACGAGGCCTCCATGGTCGAGGCGGTCCGTGCCGTGCAGGAGGAGCACGGCGCGGTCGGCGCGCTGGTCAACAACGCGGGCTACAGCCAGTCGGGGGCCGTCGAGAGCGTGCCGATGGACGAGGTCCGCCGGCAGTTCGAGACCAACGTCTTCGGCCTCGTGCGCATGTGCCAGCTCGTGCTGCCGGCGATGCGCGCGCAGCGCTCGGGGCGGATCGTCAACGTCTCCTCGATGGGCGCCAACTTCACCTTCCCGGGCGGTGGCTACTACCACGCCACCAAGTACGCGGTGGAGGCGATCAGCGACGCGCTGCGCTTCGAGGTCAGGGGCTTCGGCATCCGCGTCTCGATCATCCAGCCGGGGCTCATCCGGACCAACTTCGGCGAGGTGGCGGCCACCGCGGTCGGCCAGGCCGAGGCCGAGGGCCCGTACGGGGGCTTCAACGCGGCGGTCGCGAAGGGGACGCAGGACGTCTACACCAAGGGCGCCGCGCGCCACCTCGGCGGCCCGCCCGAGGCCGTGGCCAAGGCCATCGAGCGCGCGATCACCTCGAAGTCGCCGAAGATCCGCTACCGCGTGACGCCCAGCGCGCGCGTGCTCATCGGCCAGCGGGCGCTCATGACGGACGGCATGTGGGACCGCTTCGTGGGCACCCAGTTCCCGCGGCCGGGGGCGCAGTGAGCGACGTCCGCATCGCCGTCCTCGGCGATCGCAATCTCGACTACGTCACGCACCGCGAGCTCGACGCCACGCTGGCGCGCTTCCCGCGCTGGGCCGACGCCGCGTGGCTCGCCACCGACGCCGACGTCGACGCGGCGCTCGACGCCGTCGACGGCGTGTGGGTCGTCCCCGGTACGCCCTATCGCGACGACGACGCCGTGTACGCCGCCATCGCTCGGGCGCGCGAGGAGGGCCTGCCGCTGCTCGGGACGTGCGGCGGCTTCCAGTACGCGGTCGTCGAGCTCGCCCGCAGCCTGGCCGGGATCGACGCGCGCCACGCGGAGACCGATCCCAACGCGGATGCGCTGGTGGTCGCGCCGCTGGCGTGCAGCCTCGTCGGCGAGCAGCGCACCGTGACGTGCGTGCCGGGCACGCGCCTGGCCGCCATCTGCGGCGTCGAGCCCTTCGTCGGCTTTCACTGGTGCAGCTACGGGCTGGCTCCGGACTTCGAGCAGGCGTTGACCGCCGCGGGCGTTGTCGTCTGCGCGCGCGCCCCCGACGCCGGGGTCGAGGGCATCGAGCTGGCGTCGCATCCCTTCTTCCTGGCCACGCTGTTCCAGCCCCAGGTCGGCGCGCTGGCGGGAGCGCCGTTGCATCCGCTGATCGGGGCTTTTCTCGACGCCGTGCGCGCGCCGGTCGCGCGCTAGCCCTCAGCGCGCGAGCAGCGTGCGCTCGAACCCGTCGAGGAGCGCCTCCAGGCCGGCTTCGAACGCGCCGTGGTGCGGGCCCAGGACGTCCCCCGCCGTCGCCCGGGCGAGGTGCGGGAACGCGTCGGGGTCGGCGGCGCGCAGCGTCTGCTCGATCGTCGCCCGCAGCCGGTCCTCGTCGGGAACGAGCAGAACGCGCATGGCGTGGCCGAGGGTGTACTCGTCGACCACGCTCAGGACGATCGCCGCCGCCTCCTGGTCGAGCCCCGTGAGCGAGGCGGCGGCGAGTGTCTGCTCGACGTGGCGCAACGTGTTGGGGCCGAAGCGCGGCCGCTGGCCGAAGGCCTCGAGCGTCCAGGTGTGTGCGACGAAGGCGTCGTGCGAGCGGTGGGCGATCTGGCGCAGCGCCTCACGCCAGTCGTCGGGCAGCGGCTCGGGCAGCAGTACCTCGCCGATGACCTCGTCGAGCATGAGGTCGACGAGATCGTCCTTGCTGGCGATGTGGGTGTAGATGCTCATCGGCCGGATGCCGAGCTCGGCGGCGACGCGGCGGATGGAGACCGCGGTGAGGCCGTCGCGGTCGGCGATCGCAACCGCAGCGGCCACGATGGCGTCGCGCGTCAGCCCCCCGCCGGCGGCGGGTGCGGACGCGTTCCAGTCGAGCTCGGCGGGGGCGCGATTGGGCATTGCGCAAGTCTAGCCGTACACCGTATCGGGATCGTGATACGGTGTACGGCATGAGCGATACAGCGTACGGCGGATTCGATCCCGCCCTCAAGCGCCTCTCCGCCGTGGTGATGCTCGGCGCCGTGATGACGGTGCTCGACACGACGATCGTCGCCGTCGCCATCAACACCCTCGGGCGCGACTTCGACGTGTCCGTCGCGACCATCCAGTGGGTCAGCACCGGCTACCTGCTCGCGCTGTCGATGGTCATCCCGCTCACCGGCTGGGCGGTGGAGCGCTTCGGCGCGCGGACGCTGTGGTTCGCGTCGCTCGGGCTGTTCCTCACCGGCTCGGTGCTCAGCGGCGCGGCGTGGTCGGCCGGCAGCCTGATCGCCTTCCGCGTCGTCCAGGGGATCGGCGGCGGGATCATCCTGCCGGTCGGGCAGACCATGCTCGCCCGTGCCGCGGGCCCGCAGCGCATGGGGCGGGTCATGAGCGTCGTCGCCGTCCCCGCGCTGCTCGGGCCCGTGCTCGGTCCGGTCATCGGCGGGCTCATCGTCGACGCCATCTCGTGGCGCTGGATCTTCTACGTGAACCTTCCGGTCGGCGCGCTCGCCCTGCTGGCGGCGTGGCGCTGGCTGGAGCCCGATGCGCATCGCCGGCCCGACGCGCCGATCGACGCCCTCGGGATCGCGCTGCTCTCGCCGGGCCTCGCCGCGTTCGTCTACGGCGTCTCGGAGGCCGGCAACGTCGGCCTCGGCGGCACGCAGGCGGTCGTCGGGATGGCGGTGGGCGCGGCGCTCGTCGCCGCCTTCGTCGTCCATGCCCTGCGCGCGCGCCATCCGCTGCTCGACGTGCGCCTGTTCGCCGATCGCGTCTTCGCCGCCTCCAGCGCGGCGATGGCGCTCTTCGCCGCGACGATGTTCGCGGTCATGCTCCTGTTCCCGCTCTACGAGCAGGCGGCCCGCGGCCTGAGCGCGCTCGACGCCGGCCTGCTGATGGCGCCGCAGGGGCTGGCGGCGATGGTGGCGATGCCCGTGGCCGGCAAGCTGACCGACATGCGCGGTCCGCGCACGCTCGTGCTCATCGGCGTCGCCGCCACCGTCCTGGGGACGATCGCGTTCACACAGGTCTCCGCCGACTCCAGCCAGGCGCTGCTCGCGGTGTCGCTCGTTCCCCGCGGGATCGGGATGGGCTTCATCATGGCGCCGCTGATGGCCGCGGCCTACCGCACGCTGTCCACCGAGGCCGTCGCACGGGCGACGCCGACGATGAACATCGTCATGCGCGTGGCCGGGGCCGTCGGCACCGCGGTGTTCGCGGTGCTGCTCCAGCACGAGCTCGGGAGCGCTGCGCCGGGCACGGGCGCGGCGCATGCCTTCGGCGCGGCCTTCTGGTGGAACCTCGGCGCCACGGCGCTCGTCGCGTTGCCCGCGCTGGCACTCCCGCGCGATGCCGCCCGGGCGCCGGCGGCCGCGCAGACAGCGCCCGCGACGGGTGCCGCCGAACCGGCGCCCGCCTAGCCTTCGAGGATCGCCAGGTGGAGCTCCTTGGTCGGCGCGCTCGGGCCGATGCCGAGCTCGTCGCGCAGCAGCACGCGCAGGGCCTCGTAGGCGGCCAGCGCCTCGGCGGGGTTGCCGCGCGCGACGAGGGCGCGCATGAGCAGCCGGTGGCCGCCCTCGCGGTAGGGGGCGCGGTGCGCGAGCTCGCGGCCGGCGCGCTCGGCGGCGGCGAGCTCGGCGCCGCCGAGGCCGAGGGCGGCCTCGCCGTAGGCCTCCAGCCCGCGCACGTACAGGCTGTCGAGCTCGCGGCGCAGCTCGTCGATCCACTCGCCCTCGTCGCCGGGCAGCAGCCCGCGGCGCGCCGTGTGCATCGTGACCTGGGCGGCGCTCCACGCCGGTGCCCAGGCCCGCATGGCCACCGCCGATTCCGCATGATGGATCGCCTCGCGCGCGGCCTCGAGGTCGATCCACGCTTCGGTCGGCAGCGCGAGGCACAGCTCGCCGCGGCCGGTCAGTGCGCCGGCGCCCAGCGCCCGCCGCAGCTTCGAGGCCAGCGCGCTCAGGGCCGCGTCGGCCGCCGGGGGTTGCGTGCCCGTCCACACCGCCTCGAGCAGCTCGTCGCGGGGCACCGGCCGCGCGCGGTGGGCGGCGAGGTACACGAAGCATCGCCGCCCCTGACGGCCCGGCAGGCCGGCCTCGAGCCGCTCGCCCGCTCGCTCGATCGCCACGCGTCCGCACAGTTGGATCCGCCACGCTGGCTCGTGCTCCAAGGTTGCGCCAAGATAGATCCAAGGTCTCGGAGCTACAACCTCACCAAACGCCAGCCGAGAGGGGGCTTCATGGCGAAGGCCATCCAGTGCGAGTGCGGGTTCGTCGCCCGCGGAGAGAGCGCCGACGAGGTGGTCGCCACCATCGAGGGGCACATCCGCGCCGACCACCCCGACCTCGTCGGCAAGGTCACGCGCGACGACCTCATGGGCTGGATCGAAGAAGTCTGAGCCACCCGACCCTGGAGGTCCCACCATGTCCGCGACGAAAGCGGCGCCGTTCGACCCTTCCGCGTACAAGGCCACCACGCGTGAGCAGTGGCAGCAGGCCGCCGAGCCCTGGCATCGCTGGGGCCCGACGCTGGAGGCCTGGCTGGGGGAGGCGACGGAGACGATGCTCGACCTGGCCGGGGTCGCGGAGGGCGCGCGGGTGCTCGACGTCGCCGCGGGCGCCGGCGGGCAGACGCTGTCTGCGGCACGCCGCGTGGGACCCGACGGCGCCGTCCTCGCCACCGACCTGGCGCCGGCCATCCTCGACTACGCCGAGGCCGAGGCGCGCGCCGCCGGCCTGGCCAACGTCGCGGTGCGTGCGATGGACGCCGAGGCGCTCGACCTCGAGCCCGGCAGCTTCGACGCGGCCATCTGCCGGCTCGGGCTCATGTACCTGCCGTCGCTGCCCGCCGCGCTGGCGAGCGTGCGCCGCGTGCTGCGTCCCGGCGGGCGGCTGGCGGCGATCGTCTTCTCCACGCCCGACCGCAACGGCTTCTTCAGCGTTCCGGTGGGCATCATCCGCCGGCGCGCCGGACTCGGCGCGCCGGTCGCGGGGCAGCCCGGCCCGTTCAGCCTCGGCGCTGACGGCGTGCTCTCCGGCGCGCTGGCTGCCGCCGGCTTCGGCGCGATCGAGGTGCGCGCCGTCGACGCGCCGCTGCAGCTGCCCGCGGCGGCCGACTGCCTGCGCCTGGAGCAGGAGAGCTTCGGCGCCCTGCACCAGATGCTCTCCGGCCTCGACGACGCGGGTCGCGCGGCGGCGTGGGACGAGGTCGGCGCGGCCCTCGGCGACTTCGAGGGTCCCGACGGCTTCGAGGGCCCGTGCGAGCTGCTGGTGGTCGGCGCCACGGCCTAGCCGGGCAGCACGACCCCCTCGATCTCCAGCAGCGCCACCTTGCGGTGCAGCCCGCCGGTGTAGCCGGTGAGGCGGCCGCCGGCGCCGATCACGCGGTGGCAGGGCACGACGATCGGGATCGGGTTGGCGCCGAGCGCGCGGCCGGCGGCGCGCGAGGCCTTGGCGTTGCCGGCCTGCGAAGCCATCTCGCCGTAGGTGCTGACGCGACCGAACGGGATCGCGGCGGTCGCCTTCAGCACGCGCCGGCCGAACGGGGTCGTGAGCGTCCAGTCGATGGGCAGGTCGAAGTCGCGCCGGCGCCCCTCGAAGTACTCGTCGAGCTCGCGGCGCACGTCGTCCAGGCGCGCGGGCGACTCGAGGATGCGCGGGGAGAGCTTGGCCGCGAGCCAATCGAGGACCGCGTCGGTGCCGCCGTGATGGTCCTCGTAGGAGAGGGTGGCGAGCCCGCGCGGGGTGGCGGCGGCCACCAGCGTGCCGATGGGCGAGTCGACCAGCGCGTAGGCGACGTCGGCGGGGGCGGTCGCGGCGAAGCGCGCGGCCGCCGCCGCGGCGTCGGCGGGGTCGAAGGTGGGCGGGGCGAGGCGGTCCTCGGTCATGCGGTCATCTCCTGTCGCAACTTGCGCAGTCCCTCGAAGGCGTTGCGGCGCGCGGCCTCCTCCGACGTGCCCAGCGCGGTCGCGACCTCGCGGTGGCTGAGGTCGCCGGCGAAGCGCAGCAGCACCGCGGCACGCTGCTTGGGCGGGAGCGCATACACGCGCGCCCACACGCCGTCGTCGCGGGGCTCGGGGTCCGCCGGCGCCGCCACGTCGGGCAGGTCGTCGCCGACCGGCACCGCCCGGCGCTTGCGCGCGCGGAAGTGGTCCAGCGCCTTGCGATGGGCGATGGTGAGCACCCACGCGCGCGGGTTGTCGGGCCGCATCCGCGGATAGGCGCGCATCGCGGACAGGAAGGTCTCCTGGAAGCAGTCGTCGGCCGCGTCGCGGCCCACCGAGGCGACCAGGAAACGCCACACATCCTCGCGATGGGCGTCCAGAAAACGCTGGAACGGCGGTTGGGACACGGTCATTGAACGCCTCAGCGGTCGTGTCCGTGAGATGCGCCGCTCACGTCGCCAGCCTGCGCAGCAGCGGCGCGGTGCGATAGCGCTCTTCGCCCAGCTCGATCCGCAGGCCGTCGAGCACCGCGATCACGTGCTCGGCGCCCATCGCCTCGCACCACGCAAACGGCCCGCGCGGGTGATTGAGCCCGAGGACCATGCCGGCATCGACGTCCTCGCGCGAGCCGACGCCCTCCCCGACGGCGAAGCACGCCTCGTTGACCAGCTGGGCGACGATGCGTCCGAGCACGAGCCCCGGCGCGTCGCCGACCCACGCGGTCTGTAGGCCGAGCGCGGCGAAGAACGCCTCGATGCGCTCGGCTGCGAGTGTCGCGGTGCCGGCGCCGCGCGTGAGCTCGACCAGCGGCGCGCCCTCCAGCGGAGGCAGCACGTGGAACCCAACCGCGGCGCCGCCGCCGTCGAGCGCATGCAGGGAGCCATCGGCGCACAGCAGGGCGACGGGGCCGCCCTGCAGCGGCGGACCCTCGGGGTCGGCGCCCGCATCGATCAGCAGCCACGGGACGTCGCCCGCGACCTCGTCCTGGTCGCGCGCATCGAAGCCGGCGCGGGCCGCCAGTGCGCGCAGCTCCTGGGCGACGGCCAGCTCGCCGGCCACCGCCACGAGCCGGTCTTCGCCGCCGGCGGGCTCCGGCGGCGCGCGCTCCTCGGGGGGCTCGCGCGGGTACTCGTACCAGCCGCGGCCGGTCTTGCGCCCCAGGCGCCCGGCCGCCACCATGCGCGCGCTCAGCGGGGAGGGCCGCCAGCGCGGCTCGCCGAAGCTGAGCTCGTGGAAGGAGAGCGAGACCTCGTAGCCGACGTCGATGCCGACGAGGTCCTGCAGCTCGAAGGGCCCCATCCGAAAGCCAGCGGCGCGGGCGATCGCGTCGATCGTCTCGACGTCGGCCACGCGCTCCTGCAGGAGCTTGAGCGCCTCGAGGCCGAAGGGCCGGTTGCAGCGGTTGACCAGGAAGCCGGGCCCGTCGGTCGCGTCGATGACGTGCTTGCCCATCGCCCGCCCGGTGGCACGCGCGACGTCGAGCGCCTGCGGCGAGGAGTCGATGCCCGCGATGACCTCGACGAGGGCCATGATCGGCGCGGGGTTGAAGAAGTGCATGCCGACCACACGCCGGGGATCGGCCGCCGCGCTGGCGATGGCGGTGATCGGGATCGAGGAGGTGTTGGAGGCCAGCACGGCGCTCGGGGCGACGGCGCTCAGGGCGGCGAAGAGCTCGCGCTTGAGCTCGAGGCGCTCGGGCGCCGCCTCGATGACGAGCCCGGCCTCGGCCAGCGCGTCGAGCTCGGCGACGCCGGCGACCTCGCCGGGCTCGCGCTCCAGCCGGCCCTTGGTCCGCCAGCGCTCGAGGCCGTCGGCGATCTGCCCCAGCCCGCGCTCGCGCGCCTCGGGCACCGGGTCGTGCAGGAGCGTGCGCGCGCCCGCCGCGGCGGCGAGCTGCGCGATCCCGGCGCCCATGGTCCCGGCGCCGACGACGCCGATGACCTCGGGCATCTCGCTCACGCGGAAGGAAACTAACTAACCGTCGGCCTCCAGGTGCACGTCGCCCGTCTGCGTGTGCGCGCGCACCTTGCGGGGCGATGCGTCGTCGGGGCGCACGTCGATGTTGTCGTCGCCGGTGTCCGTGTGCACGTCGACCGCGTAGGTCAGGTCGGGCACGCTGATGTGGATGTCGCCGGTGTCGGCCTGGGCGTCGATCGTGCCCGGCCGGCCGTCCTCGACGTGGATGTCGCCCGTGCTCGTGCGCGCGAAGACCGTGGACGACCGTCCCTCGACGTGCACGTCGCCGGTCTGCGAGCTCAGTCGCAGCGATCCGCTGATCCCCACGGCGTGCAGGTCGCCGGTGCCCGCCCTGAGCTCGGCGCTGCCCTGCAGGTTCTCGGCCCGCAGATCGCCCGTGCCGGTGATCACCCGCACGCTGGTGGCTCGCGGCACCTCGAGGACCGAGTCCACGCCGCAGCGGTCATCGACGAGGAAGACGTCGCAGTGATCCTTGAGGCGCAGGTCGGCGGCGGTGCCGCTCACCCGGACACGGCCGCCGCCCCAGATCGAGCGCTTCTCCTTCGTGGTCAGGCGCACGTCGGTGCGGTCTGCGGCGACGATGCGCACGTTGCCGGTGCCGGTGTGGACCACGATCGTCGGCGCGGCCGCCAGCGTGCGGGTCTGGGTGTCGGTGCGCTCGGTGAGCAGGCCGACGGCCTTGGTGGCGCCGAAGATGAAGACCGCCACCGCGACGACGACCATCGCGACGAGGACGGGGCGCGAGATCCCGGGAACGTCCATGGTTCAGACGGTAGGCGCGCAGCGTGGTGCGCGCCAGCCCGCCACCTGGGGAACCCCGGGTGGGGTTGCCCCCACCGTGCGAGCGGCTGCATTGCACCGCTTCGCCCAGGCGCCGGCGCATGTCAGCCCTACGATCTCACGGGTCGATGTCGGGGCGGAGCTTGATCACGCGGTCTGCGCGGTACCTCTTCGTGCTGCTGCTCCTCGGCGGCGCGTCCGGCGCCGTCGCGGCCGCCTCCGCGCCGGCCGTACCGGCTGCTCGGCAGCCCGATGCGATCCAGGTCGTAGGGCCGGGCGCCGGGGCCAAGCTTGCCGCGCAGCGCCTCGATCACCGGCGGCTGACGGCGCTCGTCGATCTCAGCGGGACGGCGCGGCCCGCAGCGCAGCTGGCACTGGCGGGCGCGTGCGGCCGGGTCGACTGTGAAGCGCTGACGTACTCCGACGCCGCCGGGCGGTGGCATACGCGCATGCAGCTCACGACTGCGCGCGGCCGCCGTGACGTGCGCCTCCGTATTGCCTACTGGCCTCTTGCGGCCGCTCGAGCGCCGGTCGCTGCCCGCGTCGTCCTGAGCGCGTCGGCCGGGCTGGCCGCACCGGCGCCGTGGGCACCGCTCGTGGCGCAGGACAGCGGAGGACCGTCGGTCGCCGGACGGCCAAGGCTCGTGGTGATCGGCGACTCGCTGGCGATGGGCGCGGCGCAGCCGCTCAGCCTGCAGCTGCCGGACTGGGAGGTGCGGCTCGACGCGCGCGTCGGGCGCCCGCTCGCCGAGGGCATGGCCATCCTCGCCGGGACGGGCGTCGCGGACGCTTCGGATGAGCCGCGCACGGTGCTGGCGTTCAGCCTCTACACGAACGATGTGCCTCGCGAGCCCCAGCAGCTCGAGGCCGCCGTGCGATCGAGCGTCGCGCGGCTGGGGGCGCACGGCTGTGCCATCTGGGCGACGATCTCGCGCCCAGCCGTACGGGGCGTCAGCTACAAGGCCGCCAACGAGCGTCTGACCCAGCTCACCGCCGATCCTCAGCTGGCGGGACGTCTCTTCGTCGTGCCGTGGGCCGAGCAGGTCGCGCACCACCACACCTGGAAGGCGCACGACCACGTCCATGCCACCGCGGCGGGCTACGTCGCACGGGCGCAGCTGTACGCGGCGGCCGCGCGTTCATGCGCGGCCTAGCCGCTGCTTTGCACCACCATTTGGACCTACGATGTGCGCATGACCTCGAGGCTCCATCGGCTGGGGATGCTCGTCGTTGTCGCCCTCGCGCTGGGGGTCGGCTTGTCCGCGCTGGTCGGTGCGACGGATGTGGGCGCGGCTCCTGCGGCGGCGGCCGTCAGCTGCGACCTGCACAAGGACGGGCGCAAGCTCGGCACGACCTACGTCACCTCGTTGAAGGTCCAGCACGTCAGTTGCGCCAAGGCGAAGCGTGTGGTCAAGGCGTTCAACGCCTGCCGCAGGGCCAACGGAGGGGTCAAGGGGCGTTGCGTGAAGCGCGTGCTCGACTACCGCTGCTCAGAGACGCGCGGCGCGAGCATTCCCACCCAGTACTCCGCCCGCGCCAGCTGCAAGACGGGCAGCCGCGTCGTCAGCTTCCGCTACACGCAGTACACGTAGGGCTTATCGCCAGGCGGCCGCGATCGCCACCTTGCGCCACCCCGCACCGCCCGGCGTGACCGCCTGGGGGATGCGCCAGGTGGGTTGCGCGCGATCCGGGCTGCCAAACAGATAGCGCCGACCGCAGGTGTAGTTCATCCGACGCCCGCGGACGATCGGTGCGGCGCCCCCGACGAGCACGCAGCGCCGGCCCGACGCGAGCCGCAGCGCCCACGGCGGGCCGTCGGCGCGTGCTGCGTCCCGGGGGTCGAGCGGGCCCCTAACCCGCAGGCGCAGCACGTTGGGCGACCATGGCGTCATCGACGCACACGACCACGGAGCGTGCCGCGTTGCCGGCCGCCATGTCCAGGTAGCAAGGGTCGTGGATGAAGCTGTCCTGCACGCAGCGGAACACGCCGGGCCCGGCGACCAGGAACGAGCCGGTGCTGCAGGATGCCTCCGAACGCCGGTGTCGCGTGCAGGCCATCACGCAGCGAAGCCGTCGGCGGCGAAGGGCGTGTAGCGAAGCTCGAGCGTCCGCGCAGCCGACGGGGCGGCGAGGACCATGGAAAGGGCCGCGATCGTCATGGCGATCAGAGGCCGCAGTCAGGTCGCGAGGACGTCTCGCCACGGCGGCGATCCTAATGTCGGTGCGGACTGCTGGGCGGTTTGACCGGCGAAGGGCCGCGGTGTACAGCTAGCTCGGTGACAGCGTCGGCTCGAGCTGTGACGGTGTCCTGCCTGTGTCGCCGCGGCGGTGGCGACTGCTCGACTCCGGTCGCGGGTGCGCAGGGCCGTCCCGGCGAGTCGTTCACGCTGGCGTGGGGCGGCGACGTCACGCCCGGCTCGTCCTACGGGCGCCCGCCGGCACACGGCGCCGGGATGCTTGCGTCGGTGTCCGATCTCCTGCGCGGTGCCGACATCGCCGCGGTGAACCTCGAGGGCACGCTCGGCCACGGCGGTCCCGCCAAGTGTGCGGCGCACGCCAGCCCGACCTGCTTCGCCTTCCAGGCCCCTGCCGAGAATGCCGTCGCGCTGGCCGACCCCGGTGTCGACGTCGTCAACGTCGCCAACAATCATGCGTTCGACTACGGCGCGACGGGGGCAGCGCAGACGGGGTTCGCGTTGAGGCATTGGGGCGTGCGCAACGCCGGCCGGCGTGGCCAGATCACCTACGTGGACCTTCCACGCGCGCGTGTCGCCTTTCTCGGCTTCGCGGCGTATGCGTGGGCCTCGCCGATCCGCGACCTGGGCACGGTCCGTGCCCTCGTGGCCACAGCGGCACGCCACGCCAACGTGGTCGTCGTCTTCATGCACGCCGGCGCCGAGGGTGCCGGCCAGGTGCACACACCCAACCACGACGAGCAGGCCTTCGGCGAGCTGCGCGGCAATCCCAGGGCGTTCGCCCACGCCGCGGTCGACGCCGGCGCCGACCTCGTGCTCGGCTCCGGCCCGCACGTCCTGCGCGGCGTCGAACTCGATCGCGGTCGCCTCATCGCCTATTCGCTGGGCAACCTCGCCGGCTTTCACAACTTCGCGCTGGGTGGCCGTAGCGCGCTGAGCGGGCTGCTGCGGGTGCGCGTCGGACCCGAGGGAGCGTTTGCGGCAGGCACGTTCGCCTCGCTGCGGCTCAGCGGGGCCTGGCCTTCCGCAGGTCGACCCCACGCACGCCGCGGCATCGCTCGTCTCGAAGCTCTCGCGCGAGGACTTCGGTGCGCGGGGGGTCACCGTCCGCACCGACGGCACGCTGGCAGCGCCCTGACGCGTCAGCCCGGGACCTTCGGCCCGTAGTCGGCGCGCAGTGCGCCCAGGACCGGGCCGAGCGCGACGGCTGCGCCCTCGTCGTTGAGGTGGATGCCGTCGGGTTCGCGCACGATCCGGCGGCGGCCGCCGACGTCCATGGCGTCGCGGTAGCGCCCGCCGGGCGTGAACACGGCGGCGAGGTCGAGCACGCGGACCTGCGCGCGGTAGGGCTCGGCGGCGACGGCGATGGCGGCGTTCACGGCGCGGCTGATGCGCTGGCGGTCGCGATCGCGCGGCGCCGGGAGGTTCAGCCAGTAGACGCGCGCGGCGCCGGCCTGGCGGTAGGCGTTCATGACCCGGCGCACGCGGTAGGCGTACGCGGCCGCCCAGTCGGGGCCGCAACACTTCACGGTCCGCTGGCCGGACCGGAATGGGAAGCCCTCGTTGGCGCCCATGAAGACGACCACCGCGTCGGGACGGCGCTTGCGCACCTGGGTCACCGAGAGGCGACCCCAGTCGAGCAGGTCGGATTGCGAGATGCCCGTTCCGATGCGGGCGTCGCGCACGACACTCACTCCGGTCGACGCGCGCGAGAAGGCGCGCGCGACCTTCGCGTCGAGCGGCTGGGCGAGCGAGTCCCCGGTGACGAGGACGGTCCGCAGCGAACGCGGAGGGGCAGGCCGGGCGCCGAGCGCGTGTGGGTCGAACGCGTCCGGGGTCACCGGCGGGACTCCGCGCAGGGCGGCGCCCGCGGTCGCCTCGTCGAAGCCGCCCGGGCCGGACAGCCCGTCGTCGGGATGCGCCCAGCCGACGAGCTTGTCCTTGACGGCCGCGAGCCCGAGGGCGTCGGACACCGCTCCCGCCGGACGCCCGACCGCGAGGACGAGCGATCGCTCCCAGCCGGCCTTCATCTCCTCGCCCGAGTGGCGGATCGAGCGGCCCTCGAAGGCGAGCAGCAGCAGCGTGCAGAGGCCGATGCAGATCAGCGCGTCGCGCGCGGAGAGGTGGCGGCCCGTCGGCGGTGCCGGGATCGAGGGCAGCGCGGGGGCGGTGTGGTCGGTGTCGCTCATCACGCGCTCAGAACTGGAAGTAGATGAAGGGCGGGACGGCATTGCCGGGTACCGATGCTGCCACGAGCGCGACGACCACGGCCAGCCCGGCGCCGAGCGGGACCGGGTCGAGTGCTTGCAGGCGCTCGCGCAGCGCGTCGAGTGGGCGCTCGGGCGCGAGCTGGAGCGCGAGGATGCCGAGAACCGCGGCGACGACGCCGGGGCTCAACAGGGTGGAGGGACCCGGGGTCACGAGTCGCTCGGCAAAAGCCCACGCGGTATCGAGGTCGGCGGCACGGAAGGGGATCCAGGCCAGGCACACGAACAGGAAGGTCGTGGCCCACGCCAGGATCGCCGGCAATCGGGGGCCGCGGCCGCGCAGGGCGTGCTCGACCACCAGCGCTGCCCCGTGCAGGCCGCCCCAGAGCACGAAGCCCCACGCGGCGCCGTGCCACAGGCCTCCGAGGAGCATCGTGATCATGAGGTTGCGCGCCGTGCGCCAGGGGCCGCCCCGGCTGCCGCCGAGCGGGATGTACAGGAAGTCGCGCAGGTAGCGCGACAGCGTCATGTGCCAGCGCCGCCAGAACTCGCGCACGCTGCGCGCTCGATAGGGCCGGTCGAAGTTCTGCGGGAAGACGAATCCCATCAGCAGCGCGAGCCCGATCGCGATGTCGGTGTAGCCCGCGAAGTCGCAGTAGATCTGGACCGCGTAGCTCAGTAGCGCCGCCCAGGCGTCCGGCGCGCCGTAGGCCTCGGGCACCGCGAACACCGGGTCCACGATCGATCTGGCCAGGAAGTCGGCGATGACGACCTTCTTGATCAGGCCGAAGGCGATGAGCAGCACGCCGGCGCCCACCGGCACGTCGCGCGGGTCGCGCGGCGTGGCGAGCTGGGGCAGGAACTCTCGTGCCCGCACGATCGGCCCTGCGACCAGGTGCGGGAAGAAGGAGAGGTAGATGGCGACGTCGATCGTCTTCGCCCGCTCGCAGAGCCCGCGGCGCACGTCGACCACGTAGGAGATGGCCTGGAAGATGAAGAACGACAGGCCCACCGGGAGCGCGATCGTGAGCAGCGGCAGCGGCGCGCCCAGCCCGCCACGCTCGAACAGCGCGTGCAAAGCTCTCGACGAAGAAGCCGTAGTACTTGAAGAAGCCGAGGACGAGCAGGTCGACGGCGACGGTTGCGGCGACGATCGCGTTGCGCGAGCGCTCTGAGGGCGTGCGCTCCACGAGGACGGCGCCCGCCTGGTTGGCGAGGGTGACGCCCGCCAAGAGCAGACAGAACCTGGGGTCGGCGGCGGCGTAGAAGACGTAGCTCGCGGCCAGCGCGAACGGCTTCCAGGCCCGCGGATGGGGCATGAGCGCCCACGAGGCCGCGAGCACCACCGGGAAGAACACGGCAAACTCGACGGACGGGAAGACCACGCGGAGGCGGAACCTAGTGCAGACAGGTGTCGCACGAATCGTCGCGCGGTAAAGGACCGATCCACGCCCATGTCGCGTCGCACCGCTGTCCTGATCATCGCTGTCGCGCTCGCCGGCTGGGCGCCGGCTGCCGCACAGACCCCGCCGCCGGCGCCGGCGGCCGCGGTCGGACTCGCGGTGACGCGCCCGCACACGGGCTGGGTCTCGTTGCGCGTCAGCGGACCGCCCGGCGCCGTGGCGGCGGTGACCGAGAACGGTGGCGCCGGTCCCGCGCCCGTCGCCACCGTGACGATCGGGCCCGCGGGCGCGGCCACTGTCGATCGCGCCGCGCCGTGGCGCTGTGATCGCAGGACCCGAAGCTTCACCGTGACCGTCACCGCGGCGGACGGCACGTCGCAGAGTGCGGCGGGCGCCGTGCGCACGCCGACATGCGCAGGGCGACTGGGCGTCGCGCTGCGGCCGACGAGGCCGCGGGCGCGGCGGCCCGCGACGGTGCAGGTCAGCGACCGCTGGCGGCTGGGCGCGGTCGCTGCGCGCGTGTGCACGGCGCAGCCCGGCGGCGTGCGTCGCCGCTGCCGCAGCGTGCGACTGGCCGCCGGCCAGGTCCGGGGCGCCTTCCGCTTTCACCCGGCCCGGCCCGGGCGCTATCCCGTGACCGTCCAGGGTCCCGCGGGGCGCCCGACGCATCGCGTGCTCATCGTGCGCCCTTCGACGCGCCGGTTGCGCGTGCTCGCCACCGGGGACTCGATGATCCAGATCATCGACGGCGATCTGCAGCGGCGGTTGGGCGGTCGCGGGCCGATCTCCGTGCGCAGCGACGCGCACATCTCCACCGGGATCTCCAAGCCGTTCATGTTCGACTGGATCGCGCACGCGCGCGGGAGCGCCCGCACGCTGCACCCCGACGTGACGGTCATGTTCCTGGGCGCCAACGACGGCTTCCCGATGGGGACGCGGTCGGGGCACAAGGCGTCGTGCTGCGGGGGCGCGTGGGTGCGCGAGTACGCCCGCCGGGCGCGCACGATGATGCGCTCCTATGCCCGCCGCGGCGCAGGGACCGTGTACTGGCTGCTGCTCCCCACGCCGCGGGGCAAGAACTTCCAGACCGTCTTCGGGCCGGTCAACCGCGCGCTCCGGGCCGCCGCGCGGTCGTTCCCGGGCGTCGTGCACCTCGTCGACCTCGGCGCCACCTTCACCCCGGGCGGAAAGTTCCGCCAGACCATCCGCTGGCAGGGGCACACGGTGTCCGTGCGTCAGGAGGACGGCGTTCACCTGTCGGTGGCCGGTGCGTCGATCGCCACGACCTTGATCGTCCGGCGCATGCAGCGCGACGGGCTGGTCGGGTGAGCCCGCGCCTGCCTGCGCTGCTCATGGCCGGCTGGCTTGCCGCGGCGCTGGCGATGACGGCGTGTGGGGGCGACAAACGGCCGACGCCCGCCAAGCGCGCCCCGGAGCCCGCGCCGTCAGCGAGCGCGGTTGAGATCCTCGCGCCCGACCAGGGCGCGACCGTGCGCGGCCGCGCCGCGCAGACGGGAACGATCTCGGCGCCCGTGACGGTTTCAGGCCACGCTGACGCACTGCAGGTCGTGCGGGTCGAAGGACGCTGCCCCGCGAGCTCGTGCACGAAGTTCGCCTACACCGGGGCAACGGGCCGATGGACCGCCCGATTGCGTCTTGTCGTGCCGCCCCGTACGCGCCATTGGACGGTCACGGCCGACTACGCGGTCTCGCCGGCCGCTGCCACGGCCGCGACACTGACGTTCGCCGTCCATGCGGTCAAGGCGCCCGCGCGCCCGCGCGCCCGCCGGAAGCAGCCAGAGTCCGAGGCCGGTGGCGCGACCACGACGCAGCCGCCGGCCAGCCCGGCGACCCCCGCCACGCCGGCGCCGGCGCCGACACCCGCGCCGACACCGTCGTCCGGCGCAGGCGGCACGCTCGTCCTCGTGGGCGACAGCCTCGCGGTCGGCGTGCAAAGCCTGCTGCCCGCGGCGCTCCCGAAGTGGAAGGTCCAGGTGCTCGGGCGCGTCGGGCGGCCGCTGGCGGAAGGGATGAGCGTCCTCTCGGGCCTTGACCTCTCCGGCGGAACGCCACGTCAGGTGCTCGCCATCAGCCTCTTCACCAACGACGATCCGACTCACACCGAGGCGCTGGAAGCCGCCGTGCGCCGGACCCTGACGGCGGTCGGGCCGCGCGGGTGCGTGATCTGGGCGACGATCGCCAGACCGCCCGTCAACGGCGTCAGCTACCGGGCGGCCAACACGCTGCTGCAACGTCTCGCCGCGAGCAACCCGAGGCTGGTGATCGTGCCGTGGGCTGAGCAGGCGGCCGCGAACCCGGCCCTGCTGGCCGCCGACGGCGTGCATCCGACACCCGCCGGCTACCAACTGCGCGCCCGGCTCTATGCCCAGGCGGCCCAGGCGTGTCCGTAGACGGGCGGCTCGGGTGTGGTGGGCTCAGCTCAGCGACGCCGGCTCGGTAGGCGGGTCAGGACCTCCTCGACGGTCGCCGTGGCCGCCATCTCGGCGGCGATGGCTCGTGCTCGGTCGCGGTAGGTGACATCCCCGAGCACGTCCTCGATGCTTCTGGTGATCTGGGGCGCCGTGGTCTCCACGACCTGTCCGGCCCGGGTCGCCGCGACCCGTCGAGCGTTCTCGAACTGGTCGGCGAAGAGCGGCACCATCACGAGCGGGACGCCGGCGGCCAGCGCGGCCAGCGTGGTCCCCGAGCCACCGTGGCATACGACCAGGTCGGCATGGTCGAGCACGCGGGCCTGGTCGATCCAGGGCTCCACGTGGACGTTGGGCGGGACCGGCCCCAGCGTCGATGCGTCAAAGCGGCGGCCCACGGTCAACAGCACCCGGGCGCTCGTTCGCTCGACCGCCTTCAGCGCCATGCGGTAGGTCTCGGCGGCCATCGTCATGTAGCCCAGGACCGTGCCGAAGGTCAGGTAGATCAGCGGCGCGTCCGAGCCGCGCCACCAGTCCGGCAGCGAGACAGGCGCTTCAGGAGGCTCGTGAAACCGGACCGTGTCCGCGAAAGGCGACGGGTCGAACGACGCCGGGAAGCGCGTCAGGTAGGGCTGAGCCCACAGCTCCGAGACCAAGCCCCGGCGGTGCTGCTCCAGCGCGGGGGCCGCGGCGGCGATCGAGCCGGCCTCCGCCTCGGCCAGTGAGATCGCCACCTGGGCGATCGGCGTCCGCGTCCGAGCCGCGAGGACGGCTGACGCGTACTCGGCCGGGTCGCGCAGCACCAGATCGGGACCCCAGTCGCGCCACGCATCCTCCATTCCCGCCAGCATCGCGTCGGCCGCCAGTCGACCGAACAGCTCGCGGTTGCCCAGGACCAGCGCTTCGGCTGCGGGGGCGACCGGTAGGCGCTCCCTGATCGCCGCGACCTGCTCTTCGGAGGGCTCGCCACCCGCCCGGAAGGCAAAACCCGCCGACTCGACCATCGCGCGCAGCGCCGGCGGCCCCACGGTCAGGACCTCGTCGCCGCGCCGACGAGCCGCGCGAAGCAACGGCACCTGCGGGTTGAAGTGCCCCGCGCCGCCGAGAGAGCACGCGGCAAGTATCCGCATCGCGCAGAGTATGAAACGCGAGGCACCGCCAACGGTCGCGCCGTCTCGGAAGGGGTGGGTGAGGTCTACACCTTGGGGTGCTGGTCGCCCCCGCGCGCCGGCGGGAAGCTTGGACCATGCCCGCTACGAACTCCGCCTCTTCCTCGGACTTCGATGCTCGCCAGGCGCCCGGCGCCCTGCTCTACGAGGACTCGGACATCCCGCAGGGCATGACCATCGCGCAGTGGCGTCGCTCACGCCCGGCCGCCGTGACGTCGTCCGGCCGGCGCTGGTTCGTGCGCCGGCGGCCGCGCTCGGTCTAGGACGGCACCAGCGCGTTGATCCCGGTCGCCGCGCGCCCGATGATGAGCTTCTGGATCTGCGACGTGCCCTCGTAGAGCGTGGTCACCCGCGCGTCGCGGTAGAAGCGCTCGACCGGGTGGTCGTCGACGTAGCCGGCCCCGCCGTGGACCTGGATGGCGCGGTCCGCGCACCAGCACGCCGCCTCCGTGGCGAAGTACTTCGCGATCGAGGTCTCCGTCGTGGAGGGCTTGCCCGCGTCCTTCAGCGCGCCGGCGCGATACACGAGCATCCGTGACGCGTCGGTGCGCACGACCATGTCGGCGATCATCTCCTGCACGAGCTGGAAGGAGGCGATCGGACGGGCGAAGGCGTGGCGCTCCTTGGCGTACTTGACCGACTCCTCGAGCGAGCCCTGGCAGATCCCGACACAGCCGGCCGCCACCGAATAGCGCCCGGAGTCCAGCGCGCTCATCGCGACCTTGAAGCCGTCGCCGACCTGGCCGAGCATCGAGTCGGGCGCAGCATGGATGTCGTCGAGCCCGATCTGCGCGGTGTCCGACGCCCACAGGCCCATCTTGCCCTTGATCTCCGAGGGGTGATAGCCGGGCTGGTCGGTCTCGACCAGGAAGCAGGCCAGCCCCTTGTGCTTGAGCGCCGGATCGGTCTGGGCGAAGACGAGCGCGAGCTTGGCGTGGTTGCCCAGCGAGATCCACATCTTCGAGCCGTTGAGCCTCCACGAGCCATCGTCCTGCTGGATGGCGCGCGTCTTCTGGTTGGCGGCGTCCGAGCCGGTGTCGGGCTCGGTCAGCCCGAAGCACCCCAGCCACTCGCCCGAGCACAGGTTGGGCAGGTAGCGCTGCTTCTGCTCCTCGGTGCCCCACTTGAGGATCGTCGAGCAGACGAGCGAGGTCTGCACCGAGATCACCGTGCGCATGGCCGAACAGCCGCGCCCGATCTCCTCGCAGACGATCGCGTAGGTCAGGTAGTCCAGGCCCGCGCCGCCGTACTCGCGCGGCACGATCGCGCCCAGGTAGCCCTGGTCGGCGAGCATGCGGACGAGCTCGAGGTCGAAGTGGTGGTTGCGCGAGTTCTCCCCCGCCCGGGGGACGACCTCCTTGTCGGTGAACTCGCGCGCGGTCTGCTTGATGAGCGCCTGCTCGTCGGTGAGGTCGAAGTTCACCGACGGCAGGCTACCGTGGACCCCTGGGCCGTGGCATGCGAGAGTGCCCGCCCATGGCCGTCAGCATCGATGCGCTCCGCGAGGTCACGATCCTGCGCGGACTCAAGGACTCAGACCTGGCGGGGCTCGCCGCCGACCTCGCCGAGCGCCGCGTCGCGGCGGGCGACACCGTCGTCGGCGAGGGCACCGGCGGCGTCGCGTTCTTCTTCATCCTCGAAGGCGAGACGAGCGTCCTCGTCGGCGGCGAGGAGGTCGCGACGCTGAAGCAGGGCGAGTACGTCGGCGAGCTGGCCCTGCTCGATCCCGAGGGCCCGCGCACGGCGACCGTCACCGCGAAGACCGACGTGGTGCTGGCGGCGATGTCCGCGTGGCAGTTCCGGCCCTTCATCCTCGCCCAGCCCGAGGTGGCGTGGACGCTGCTGCAGCGCTTGGCCCGGCGCCTGCGCGAGGCGCAGAACCCGGCCAGGGCCTGAGCGCGGGCGCCGGCGCCGTGGATCCCTTCGCCGCGATCATGCTGGGCGGGGTCGCCCTGCTGCTCGTCGCGCTGCTTCTGCTGGGGCGCTTCTATCCCGGCTCGGGCGCCCAGCAGCTCGACTGGCGCCCCACGCGCTCGCCCGAGCTCGAGGTCCAGAACGAGATCGACGACGTCGACCAGATGCGCGAGGCGGTCAATCGCCGCCGGCGCGCGCGCGGGGAGGCCGAGCTCACCGAGGCGGACCTGCGCGCCCGTGTGGCCGAGGACCAGGCCGAGACGCTGCGGTTGCGCGAGCGCGTGTCCGACGACAAATGAGGGCGCTCATGGTCGGTGGCGGCTGCCGCGGGCTGCGGCTCGCCCGCACGCTGGTGGCCGAGGGTCACGCCGTGCGCGCCGTGACGCGCTCGCCGGTGCGCCGCGCGGAGATCGAGGCCGCCGGCTGCGAGTGCTGGATCGGCGATCCCGATCGCATCGGGTCGCTGCGCTACGCGCTGGACAACGTCACCGTGCTGCTGTGGCTGCTGGGCACGGCCACCGGTCCCAACGTCGCGGCCCTGCACGGCTCGCGCCTGCGGATGATGCTCGACAAGGTGACCGACACCACCGTGCGCGCGCGTGCTCTACGAGGCGGCCGGGACCGTCGAGCCCTCGGTGCTCGAGGCCGGCGCCGCCGAGCTCGCGCTGGCGCAGACGCTCAACGAGATCCCGGGGGCGGTCCTGGAGGCCGATCCGCGCGACGTCGAGGCCTGGGTCGCCGGCGCACGCGATGCCATCGAACATCTTCTGACGGTCGAACGCCACTCGGCTAGACTCGCCCCTTAGGCGAAATACCCTAAAGGCGACTGGATTTATCTAGGAGGACGGCGTGCCTGACTACGCAAAGGACGTGCTCGTCGACACCGAGTGGGTCGAGCAGCACCTCGACGACGAGTCGATTCGGATCGTCGAGGTCGACGAGAACCCGGCGCTCTACGCCGAGGCGCACATCCCCGGCGCGATCGGGTTCGACTGGAAGAAGGACCTGCAGGACCAGGTCAAGCGCGACTTCCTGGGCCCGGAGGACTTCGGTGCGCTGTTCGGGTCGCGGGGGATCTCCGACGAGCACACGATCGTGCTCTACGGCGATCGCAACAACTGGTTCGCGGCCTACACCTACTGGTACCTGAAGTACTACGGCCACGACAAGGTCAAGCTGGTCAACGGCCCGCGCGAGAAGTGGATCGCCGAGGGTCGCCCGACCACGAGCGACGTCCCGGCCTACGAGCCGGCGACCTTCAGCGCCCAGGCCGGCGACGACAGCATCCGCTCCAAGCGCGACGAGGTGCTGGGCTCGCTGGACAACGGCAAGCGCCTCGTCGACGTGCGCTCGCCGCAGGAGTTCAGCGGCGAGCTGATCGCGATGGCCGGCTATGAGCAGGAGGGCGCCCAGCGCGCCGGACACATCCCCGGCGCCAAGTCGGTGCCGTGGGCGCAGGCGGTGACCGAGGACGGCACCTTCAAGACGGCCGACGAGCTGCGCGAGCTCTACACCTCCAAGGGCGTCCTGGCCGACGAGCCGATCATCGCCTACTGCCGCATCGGCGAGCGCTCGGCGCACACGTGGTTCGTGCTGCACGAGCTGCTCGGCGTCGACGACGTCAAGAACTACGACGGCTCGTGGACCGAGTGGGGCAACCTCGTCGCCGTTCCCATCGAGAAGGACGTGTAGCGACCCCTCGCCCCCCGGGGTCGCGCTGGCAGGCCCGGCGGCCTGGCTCAGGCCAGGTCGTCGGGCAGCCGGTCGAGCAGGTCGCCGACCATCCTTGCCGTCGCGCCCCAGATGACGTCCTCGCCGATGACGTAGACGTCGGTGCGGAAGGGGACGCCGCGGCGCAGCAACCGCCGGCGCTCGTAGCCGGCGCGCAGAGCGCTCAGCGGCACCTCCATCACCTCGGCGACCTCGGTGGCCGACGGCTCCCACGCGCGTCCGGGCTCGATGAGGCCGACGAAGGGGTACACGGCGTAGTTGGTGGCGATCGTCGGCGTGGGCTGCAGGGCGCCGACGAGCTCGACGGCGCGCGCGGGCAGGCCGATCTCCTCCTCGGCCTCGCGCAGGGCGGTCAGCCGCAGATCGGTCTCGTCGTCGTCCTGGCGCCCGCCCGGGAACGAGATCTCGCCGGGGTGACGGCGCATGTCCTCGCGCCGGCGGGTGAAGACGGCGTGCAGCTCGCCGTTGGCGACGTAGAGGGGCACGAGCACGGCGGCGTCGATCCGGCCGTGCACGTCGAGCGCCGCGGCCTCCCCGGCGTCGAGGAGGACCGCGCGCAGCGCGCGCGCCAGCTCAGTGCGCGAGCGTGACGCGCTCGACACGCTCGTCGAACATGACCTCGCCGTCGAGCGTGCGGTGCACGGGGCACTTGGCGGCGATGACGCGCAGGCGCTCGACCTGCTCGTCGGTGAGCGAGTCGGGGAGGCGCACGACGATCCCGAAGCGGGTGGGGCACCCGCGCTCGGCGGGCGTGTACTCGCAGGCGACCTCGACGCCGCCGATGTCCCAGCCCTTGCGCGTCGCGTACATCTCCATCGTCACGGCCGTACACGAAGCGAGGCTCGCGGCCAGCAGCTCCTGTGGACTCGGGCCGGCGTCGCTGCCGCCCGTCTCCGTGGGCTCGTCGATGCTCAGGTCGTGACTGCGTACCCGCACGACGTGCCGGAAACCGCTGTCACGAGTGGCGGTGGCTTTCATTCCTTGATCCTCCTACCTCTCGTTATAGCAGCGGATTGAAGAGCAACCCCGTCGGGACCTTGGGGAAGAAGTACGTGGACTTGGGGGGCATGTTCACGCCGGCGGCCGCGATGGCGCGCACCTGCGCGACGGGGGTCGAGCGCAGGAAGAAGGCCGCGTCGTAGTCGCCCGAGAGCACGAGCTGCAGCGCCTCGTCGTCGGTGCGGCTGTAGCCCATGCCCTTGAGGTGGGAGATGTCGTCCTCGGTCAGGCCGAGCGGCCCCTTCAGGACGAGCGCCTCGAGCACCGCGGTGTCGAGATGGCGGTAGGCCTCGGGCATGTCACTCAGTGCATCGTCGGCGATGGCCTGGTCCTTGAGCGTCAGGCGAAAGCCGCGCTTGAAGAACGAGTCGATGTAGCCCATGGTCAGCGGGCCCTCGCCGTCGGGCGGGCGCAGGTCGGCCTGGTCGATCTCCTCGACCGTGAACAGCTCGCGCAGCGTGCTCCCCAGCGCCTCCTGGGTCTCGCGCGTCGTGTCGCGGATCAGGCGGTGGGTGGGGAAGACGGTCAGGCCCTCGTCCTGCAGCGCGACGAGGCACATGAGCACGTAGCGGTGCTCGCCCTCGCCGCCGACCTCATCGGCGTAGACGCGCGCGGTCTCGTAGCGGTGATGGCCGTCGGCGATCAGCAGCTCGGCGGAGGACAGCGCCTGCTGGAAGGCCGCGATCGCCGCGGGGTCGGACACGCGGCCGAGCCGGTTGACGGTGCCGTCGGCGTCGGTCAGCTCGCCGAAGGGCTCGGCGGCGCTCAGCACCGCGCCGGTCGCGCCGGTCGGGTCGTCGTAGAGGCTGAAGATGGGGGAGAGGTTCGCCCTGGTCGCGCGCGTGAGCCTGAGCCGGTCCTCCTTGGGCCCGGGGTGCGTGCGCTCGTGGGGGCGGATGCGCCCGGGGCCGTAGTCCTCCACGCGCACGCGCGCGAAGACGCCGTGACGGGTCAGCGCTCGGCCATCGGGGCCGGTGTAGTCCTGGGTGAGCGTCCACAGCGCGGGCTCGGCGTCCCGTACGACGGCGCCCTCCTCCTGCCAGCGCTCGAAGAGCCTCGCGGCCTCCGCATACAGGTCCCGCCCACCCGGGTCGCCCTCGGGCAGGTCGATGCGCACGACGTTGTAGGGCGAGCGATCGGCCAGGCGGCCGCGCTGCTCGGGGTCGATGACGTCGTAGGGCGGGGCGGCGACGTCGCCCAGCGAGCCGACCTTGGCCAGGTCGTAGTGCAGGGCGCGCAGGGGCTGGACGTCGGCCATGGCGGCCCGCGACCCTAGCAGCGCACCTGCGCACGGTCAGCCGCGCCGGCGGCGCCCGAAGTCGGTCACGTAGGTGCCGCCGAGCTCGCCCACGCCCAATGCGATCGGCGCACCTTCGGCGACGCCGATCCCGACGTCGTCGAAGCGGCGGTCCAGCAGGTTGGCGCGGTGATCGGCCGAGTGCATCCAGGCGCGGACGGTCGCCCGCGGCGTGGCCAGCACACCGGTGCCCCACGCGAGGTTCTCGCCGACCGACCACGAGGAGACGTCGCGCAGGTAGCTCGTCGCCCTGATCCGCGCGATCATCGTCGAGCCACCTGGGGAGGTGTGGTCGAAGAAGCGCCCGCGCACCATCTGGCGCGCGTAGCCCGCGGCCGCGCGGCCGAGGAGCGGATCGGCCTGCAGGCGCCCGAGCCCGCGCGCCGCGCGCTCGGCGTTCATCAGGCACAGCGTGGCCTCGCGCAGGTCGTCGCCGGCCGCCTGGCCGGGCAGTGAATCGGCAGCGGCGCAGCGCTCGCTCGCAGCCCGGGCGCGCGCCGCGGGACCGGCGTCGGCGTGTGCCGTTGCCGGGGCCGCGAAGGCCAGGACCGAGAACATGGCCAGGACGCTGTGACGAGAGCGTGCGGACATGGACCTCACGGCCCCCCTCGGCACGTGGGATCGCAGACCTTGAGTCCTGCACCGCTTCTACCAACGCTTGTTCGATGTCCCCCTCCGCGCGCACCGCCATACTTGTCGTCCGTCGGGGCGTGGCGCAGCTTGGTAGCGCGTTCGGTTTGGGGCCGAAAGGTCGCCGGTTCGAATCCGGCCGCCCCGATCAACATGGGGCGTACGCACGGCTACGCACCTGCCCGCCTTGGGCGCTGGGGTGAATGGCCCCGAACACCCGCGCCCCCGTGTGGCCGGCCGCAAACGGGCGACTGGTAGGCGCTCGGTAGGAGTGCCGCGTCCGGAGTGGTAGGAAACTACCGGCCGGCCCTGCCAGCAGGACCCGATGGACTCGGGCCCTGCGCACGGGAGTCCTGCCTGCTGCGATCGTCACGCCTGCCGGGAGCAAGATTGACCGCCGCACGATCTCCCCCGGCGCGGCGTCCCGCGCGGCTTCCTCATCGCGCACGTCTACGCGTTCTACAGCTGGCTGCTGTGGCCGGTCCTCGTGCGCTCCGCGGTGCGCCAGCTCACCGAACGCCGCGACTGGGTCAAGACCGAGCGCGAACCGCTCGAACCACCGCCGCAGGCCCGCGTACCCGGGGGCATCCCGCGCGGCGCCGGCGGGACACCAGACCACCCTGTGCGCACCTAGTGCGGGCCCTGCGTCACCGCTGCGGCAATGACGGCAAGCCGCTTCGGGCTGTACCAGGCCCCGGTGAAGCCGTGCGCGAGCGCGCCGTGCTCGCAGGCGAGAGCGACCACGTCGCGAGAGCTTGCCGCGCGCAGCATGGCGTTGCAGCCAACCGCGTGTATCTCCGCGCACCGCAGTTCGAACCGTTGGCGGGACGGCGCTCGCGCCTGCTCTTTGCGAGCCGGCGTTGCGGCACGCGGGTGCATCTGACACGTGACTGCGTCATCCGGCGACAACACCGACGAGAAACTCTTTGCGGGGGTCAGAACGGCCCCTTCCGTGGGCGTGCCTCAGCCGTTCCGACCGCGGCACGTCCCAATGGAGACTCTCCACTGTCCTCTCTTCCCCGCCAATAGCAAGGCGGTAGTCAGCTTGGCACGAAGTGTCGAGCGTTCCCGAAGCCGGCCGGCTGGATGAAGCGATCGATCCCGTTACCAGGAAGCAGGTGCCGAACGCTGCGAGCAACTCGGCCGCGTGCACCGCGCCGGCAGGGAGGAGTCGCTTGCCGTCAAGCTCCTCGGCCCTTGCGAGCTGCCGCCCGCCCGTGCGTGAGCCGGTCAGCGAACGACGCCCCGTGGCCGCCTCGGCCTGCGGGCCTGCCTGGCTGGGGAGCGGGCGCTGCGATGCGGGCATGGGCTCGGGTGCCCAGCTTGGGCGCGTCGCGCAGGGGCGTCGCGGTGGCCGGTCTCGCCGCTCGCATGCGCGTCGCGGTCCTGGGCTCGCGGGCCGTGTCGCCCTGCGGCGCCACCAGCAGCGGACACGCGGCGTGACGCGCGAGCTTCGTCGACGTGCTCCCGAGGAGCAGCCGGCGCACGGGTCCGCACGCGCTGGCGCCCACGACGAGGAGGTCGAGGTCCGCACTGCGCGAGGCGAGCTCCTTCCACGCCGTGCCGACCACGACCTCCGGCGTGACGTCGACGTCGGGACTTGCGGCGACGCCCGCGAGCAGCCGCTCGTCCTGCCGGCGTGCCGCCTCGTCATGACCGGACCACTCGGGGTCCAGGGCCGGCTTGGGCCACCGCGCCATCCGCACGGGGACGACCGTGGTGGCGCGGACCCGGGCGCCCGTCTGATGGGCGAGGCGGCACGCGAGCGCCAGCGCGACGCTTGACTTCGTCGAGCCGTCGAGGCCGACGCCGATGCGTCGCAGCGTGCCGGGCGTGCGCGCGAACCCGCGTGGGGCGACGGCGACGGCGACCGCGCCCGGCGCGCAGTGCAGCGTCGCGGCCGTGTCGTCGCCGGCCAGGATGCGTTCGGCGCCGGCGAGGTGGGAGGACCCGATGACGATCAGCTCGGCACCTTCGCGTTCGGCGGCCATGCGCAGCATGTGGGCGGGGGAGCGGTCGGGGACGGCCTGCGCACGGCCCGTCGCGCCCACGCGGGCCAGCTGGGCCTCGACTCGGGTCAGGACGTCGCCGCGGAGCAGCGGCCCGGGCGCGCACGCGTGGACGGCGACGAGCTCGCCTCCACCGGCGGACTGCAGCTGCATGGCGAGCGTGAGCGCGTCGCGGCCGCCTTCACAGCAGTCGACGCCGACAACGATGCGCGTAAACATCGAGACCTCCCGGGAAGTCGAACGACATCAACGCTACGCGCGAGGAACGCCGCTGCCATCGGGGAGCGCCCGCGTCGCGCCGTGGGAAACCACTCGTCCGACGCCTGAGGTCCGCTCCGCGCTTCTCCGCACCGTCGCCCTGATGCGTCGCCGGTAGGCGATCAGGCCCGCGCCGACGCCGAGCATTTCTAGCGCAATGCTGCGACGCGAATCCGTCGCGGAGCGATCTCATGCGGCGTGCCGGCCGGTCAGGGTGTTGCTGTCACGCTGGCAGACGTCTCGGGCCGCCTACGTGCTCACCGAGATGCAACAAGCACCTCATCGGCTCTGCGAGGCTCGACGAGACTGGCCAGCCGACTTGGCAGCTCAGCGCCACGGACATCGCGGCAGTCGTCCAGCGATTCGGCGGCGCGGCGTGACCCCCAGCGACTCGCGGTCGTGTTGTGGGGCGATGGGGCCGGTGTACCCATCCACCCTTCTCGTCGCCCAGGGCATCGCGAGTACGCTGGCCGCGTGGTCCGCGTCGTGCGCCTCCTCGCCCGCGGCTGCGCTCACAGCCAAGCCGCCCCCGAAGGCCGCCGCCGAAGCGGCCTTCGTCGTTCTGGGGCCGGGCAAACTGGGGGGAACGGTAGGATCGCCTGTAGGAAAGGGCGGCCGACCCCAGTGGTAGAGCCAAAGTTCGGGGCAGTTGAACCGGCCGCCCCGACCTCGCGGGACCCGCGGGTCCCGCAGGCCCCCGTAGCTCAGCTGGATAGAGCAGCGGACTTCTAATCCGCAGGCCGCAGGTTCGAATCCTGCCGGGGGCGCCTCGAAGTTCCAGCGAAATGTGTTGGGGCGAGTTCAGTCGGTCACGGGATCGGGGTGCCGTTGACGGTCACCGGACCGGGGCTCGATAGCAGGACGCCCGAACCGCCGCGGAGGGTTGCGCCGCTCCCGCTCTCGACCGTCACGTTGCCGGCTCCGTGCACGCTGGTCGTGCCGCCGACTGCGACGGCCACGTTCCCGCCTCCCTGGAAGCTCGTCGTGTCGCTGACAGCCACCGAGAGATCCTTCCCAACCGTCAGGCTCGTGTCGGAGCCGCTCCGCGCCGCGAGGCTGTTGGCCGCCTGCAACGTCGTGTTGCCGCCGCTCGCGAGGCTCAGCCCCGTGCCGGTGACGAGGCCGAAGCTTGTCCCGGCCTGCACCGTCGTCGAGTTGCTGCTGTCGAGCGTGATGTCGTTTCCGACGAGTCGCGCAGTGGCGCCGGGAGCCCGCAGGACGATGCCCGCGTCGGTGACACTGATCGAGTACGCCCCATTCGGGCTCGTGAGCGTGCCCGTGAAGACTCCGGGAGGACCCTGTAGGCCCGGGTCCCCCTTGTCCCCCTTGTCGCCCTTGGTGCCGAGCGGCCCTGCCGGCCCCGGCTCGCCCTTCTGGTTCCATGACACCTGCGTCTCGAGCGAACTGCAGTGGCTCATCAGGTTGCTGCTCGGCAGCGACGGGTCGATGAGCCGGATCGTCCCGACGTTCTTGAGCATGCAGGCCTTGTAGACATTCCCATCGCCGGGGATGGTCGCCGAGGCGACGGCCCCGGCGGTCGCGGCGATGAGCAGTCCGCCGGCCGCCCCAGCGATCACACGCTTTCTTCTCATCGGACGCCCCGCAGCTCGGCCACGTAGACGAGCCGTCCGGTGAAGGCGAACTGCTCGTCGAACGCGCCCGCGCCGCCGCCCGCGAGGTGACCCTTCGCGGCGGCGTAGGCGCCCGTGCCCGCGCGGACCTCGCCGCGGCCCACCTGGATGAACGAGCTCTCGGTGGGCCAGACCTCGTGCAGCTTCATCGGCACCGTCAGCGCGCCGCGCGCGAGATCGAGCGTGAAGGTCGTGCGAACCGTTTGCCGGCAGAACGCCACGAGCGGATCGCACCCGTCGATCGAGGCGATGCAGGTCCGGCCGGTCCCGAGCGGCCGGCCGCCCAGGGAGAACACGCCGAGCGCAAAGCCGAACTCCGGTTCGGGACAGGTGACCGGCACGGCGAAGTCGGGCACCAGGCTCATCGCGATCGTCGAGCGGCCGCCGTCGCCGGCATGGGCTGCGCCGGCGGTCAGCGCGACCGCGCACGCGGCGGCGATCGCGGCAGCGAGGATCTTCTTGGTCATCGTGTGCTCCTTCAGCCGGCCCGCGGGATGTCGGCGCAGACCAGCGCTCGGTTGGCATGGGTCGGGTCGTGGACGTTGATCGAGGAGGGCTCGGACTGAAGCTCGCGCAGCGTCACGATGTCCAACGTCGTCTCTGAGCGGCTGTCGATGACGTCGTCGAGGCCCGTCCAGATGCGCGGGTTGCTCGCGGTCGGCTCGTCGCTGCACGGTCCGGTGTGGATGTGTGCCGGGAGCCTGCCCAGGACGCGCTTGTCGAGCGTGAGCGTGACCTTCAGGTTCGCGCCGTCGGGTACCAGTCTGGCCGTCCCCGTCACTCCGGACCGGTGCTCGGGCATGAGCGCGATCTCGAGCGGCGGGCTCGCGGCCGGCCGGGCCGTTGCGGCGCCGTCGGCGCTGGCTTCGTCGCCGCCACCGCAGCCGGCCATTGCCGGCGCGCTGCCGGCCAGGCACAACAGGATCACCAGCCTCTTGCGATCTGCCTTCATGTCGGGCGTCCTCCTTCGACGATCCGGTCGTAGGTGAGCCCCGCGCGGCGGCCGGCCAGGTCGACTGCTTCCGCCGTCGGTGCCTCGAACACGAGCAGACAGGTGTCCTCCTCCGGCACGTAGACCGAGCGGACCCAGCGCACTGCGGTGCCCTCGCGCGACAGCTGTTCGGCCGCGCTGCGCGCCCGCTCGCCGGCGGCAGCGACATCCGTCGCATCCCCGGCGGGCAGCTGCAGCTCCACGACGTAGCTCTTCACGCCGGCCACGGTGCGCCGCCCCGCTAACGATTCGCTATCGGCGCGGCACCGGAATCCGGTAGCGTCGGGCCGACCGAGGAGAGCGCGCATCGAGTTTCGGATCCTGGGCCCGTTGGAGGTGGTGGAGGACGGCCGTGTGCTCTCGATCGAGCGCGGCCGGCAGCGTGCGCTGCTCGGCTACCTGCTGCTGCGCGCGAACGAGGTCGTCGCCCAGGACCGGCTGGTCGACGCGCTGTGGGGCGAGTCGCCTCCGGCCAGCGCGGTGACCGCGCTGCACGGCTACGTGTCGAGGCTGCGGCGGTTGCTCGGGGCCGGCAGGCTGGAGACGCGGCCATCCCGGCTACGTGCTGCGTGTCGAGCCGGACGAGCTCGACCTGTATCGCTTCCGCGAGCTGCTCGCGCAGGACCGCCAACGGGAGGCGCTGGCACTCTGGCGCGGCCCGGCGCTCGCCGACCTCGCGTTCGAGGACTTCGCCCAGAGCGAGATCGCGCGGCTCGAGGAGCTGCGCCTGTCCGCGATGGAGGGACGGTTCGAGCACGAGCTCGCCGACGGCCGGCACGCCGAGCTCGTCGGGGAGCTGGCGGCGGCGGTCCGGGCGCACCCGCTGCGCGAGCGCCTCGCGGGTCAGCTGATGCTGGCGCTGTATCGCTCGGGCCGCCAGGCCGAGGCCCTGGACGCGTATCGCGACGCGCGGACGACGCTCGTCGAGGAGCTCGGGCTCGAGCCGGGCGAGGAGCTCAGCGAGCTGCAGCGCCGGATCCTCGTGCACGATCCCGCGCTCGATTTCACGCGCAACAGCCGCCGGACCGAGCTGCCCGCATCCGTGACGTCGTTCGTCGGCCGCCGCCGCGAGCTCGAGGAGGTGCGGGCGCTGGTCGCGCGACCGGGCGTGCGCCTGCTGACGCTGACGGGCGCGGGCGGCACGGGCAAGACGCGCCTCGCGCTCGAGGTCGCACGCGGGGTCGCCGGCGAGTTCGCCGACGGGGCGCGCTTCGTGCCGCTGGCGGCCGTGGCGAAGCCGGAGCTGGTGCCGGCCGGGATCGCCGAGGCGCTCGGCCTCCAGCAGAACCGGGGTCAGTCGATCGAGGACGCGCTCAAGGCGTTCCTCGCCGACCGCGAGCTGCTCCTGGTGCTCGACAACCTCGAGCATCTGCTCGAGGCGACACCGCTCGCGACCGAGCTGCTGGCGGCTGCGCCCGAGCTGACGATCCTCGCGACCAGCCGTACTCATCTCAATCTCTACGGCGAGACGGAGTACGCGGTGCCGCCGTTGTCCGCGCGCGAGGACGCGGTGACGCTGTTCGCCGACCGCGCCGCGGCCGTGCGCCCCGACTTCGCCGTCACGGACGTGGTGGCGGAGATCTGCGCGCGGCTGGATGGGCTGCCGCTCGCGATCGAGCTCGCCGCGGCGCGGGTCCGGACGCTCGCGCCGGCGGAGATCCTCGCTCGCCTGGAGCGCCGGCTGGAGCTGCTGGCCGGCGGTCCGCGCGACGTACCCGCCCGCCAGCGGACGCTGCGTGACACGCTGCTGTGGAGCTACGACCTGCTCGCGCCGGTGGACCAGCGCCTGTTCGCGCGGCTCGCGGTGTTCGCCGGCGGATGGCCGCTCGCGGCCGCCGACGGCGTGTGCTGTGGCGATCTCGAGGTGGGCGCGGCCGCCGGACTGCAGTCGCTCGCCGAGAAGAACCTCGTCCTGCCCGAGGCGGACGGGCGCTTCGGCATGCTCGAGACGATCCGGGAGCTCGCGGGCGAGCGGCTCACCGCCGGCGGCGAGGAACCGGCGATTCGAGGCGCCCACGCGCACTGGTACCTGGCCATGGCCGAGGAGGGAGGCCCGAACCGGCGCGGGGCCGAGCGTGCGGCCTGGCTGCGACCGGGTCGGACGCGAGCGCGAGAACCTGCGCGCCGCGCTCGCCTGGGCCGGCGGGGGCGGCGACGTGGAGACCGCCCTGCGACTGGCCGCCGGCCTGGCGCCGTTCTGGATCGCGCACGGCCTGATCGACGAGGGCAGGCGCTCCCTCGCGGCGCTGCTCGCAGACCCGCGGGAGCCGGGCATCGGGCGTGCGCGGGCGCTCTCGGTCGCAGGATTCCTCCAGGTGCTGGACGGAGACCTCGACGCCGCCGAGAGCGCCTGCCGCGAGAGCCTGACGCTGTCGGGGAGCGGCGAGGACTGGTACCGCGCCGTCGCTCTGAACGTGCTCGGAACGGCGGCTCGCTATCGCGGCCGCTGGGTGCAGGCGCGACGCCTCTACGGCGAGGCGCTCGCGCTGGCCGACGACGCGGGACCTGTGGTGGCCGGCCGCGCTCGCCCAGGCGAACCTCGGCGCGCTCGCCGGACTCGAGGGCCGCCATGCCGAGGCCGTGGAGCGCCACGAGCAGGCCGTCGGCATCGCGCGCGACGGAGGCGACGCCTGGATGGTCGCGGCCTGCCTGACGCACGCCGGGCGCGCCGTCCGCCAGCTGGGCGACCTCGATCGTGCGAGCGCCCTGCAGGCCGAGGCGCTTCGCAGCTTCGTCGCGCTCGAGAACGCATGGGGGATCGCCGTCTGCCTGAGCGCACTCGCCACGCTGGCCGGGGATCGCGGGCACCACGTCCGGGCGGCCCGCCTCTACGGCGCCGAGGAGGCGATCCGGGAGCGGGCCAGGATCGCGCTCTGGCCGACGATCCACGCCGAGCACGAGGCCGGCATGCAGGCGACGGCGTCCGCGCTCGGCGAGGCCGCCTGGGCCGCGCACGGGCCCAGGGCCGGACGCTGACCCAGGACGAGGCGATCGCGGAGGCGCGCGCGTCGGCGGCCTTGCGGGCGGCGATCGCGACTGGTTAGCTCGCCCCGTCCCCGCAAGGAGGTTTGCCCATGCCGGCTGTCACGACGGATGACGGAGTCGCGATCTCCTATGCGACCGCCGGCGAGGGTCCGCCGCACCTGCTCTTCATGCACGGCTGGGCCGGCTCGGGCCGCTACTTCGACGCGACGATCGAGCACCTCGACCTGACGCGGCTGGGCGCGGTGACGTACGACCTCCGCGGCCATCGCGAGTCGGCTCCGGCGACGGACGGCTACACGCTCGAGCGGATCGCGGCGGACGCGCTCGCGGTGGCCGACGCCGCCGGCCTCGGCCAGTTCGTCGTGGTGGGCTTCAGCATGAGCGCCAAGTTCGCGCCAGTACGTGTCGGTGCTGGCGCCGGACCGGGTCGTCGGGCAGATCCTCATCGCCGGCTGTCCCGCCGGCGAGATCCCGCTGCCCCGCGAGACGACCGACGACTGGCTGAGCCGCGAGGGCGACCCGGTGCGAATGGCGCAGGTGCCCGAGCCGTACATGACACGGCCGGTCGAGCCCGAGCTGATCGAACGGTTCGGCCGCGACGCCGCGACGGTCGGTCGCGCCGCGCTGGAGGGCACCCTGAGCGCCGTGATGACCACATCCTTCACGGATCGGCTGGCCTCGATCACGACCCCGTCGCTCGTCGTCGGTGGGAGCGGTGACCCGATGTTCGGACCCGACGCCCTGCGCGCCGGCGGTCGTCGCGCCGCTCGCCCGGGCGCGCCTCGCGCTGCTCGATTGCGGCCACGAGATCCCGACTCGAGGCACCGCGCGAGCTCGCGGCGCTGATCGAGGCCTTCCTCGCAGGCCTCGACTGAGCAACAGATCGCGGGCACCCGAATGCGATCCCTGAGGCTGGGCCGACCCGCACCATCTATGCGGGAAATCCCGCACGAGATCGCAGCCCCCGGCGATCAGTATCGACTCATGACCGTTCCGGGCTCGCCCATGCCGCTCGCCGTCGTCGCCCTCGATGAGTCGGCGGGGGGTTGCGACCAGCCGCCGAACCACGAGGGCGAGATGGGCTACGTCGTCGAGACGGTGATCGGCGAGGACCTGGCCTGCGCAGACTTCGCCATCGGCCGCGGCGCCGACGTCCTCGTGCTCGCCGCCGACGTCGACGCCATCTGGACCGACCGCGGCACGCCGCACGAGCGCCCGGTGACCCGGACGTCGACCGCATGGCTGCGAACGCAGTCGTTTGCCAGCGACGCGCTGACATCGAAGGTCGAGGCGGTCTGCCGGTTCGTCGAGGAGACGGGCAAGCGCGGGGCCATCGGGAGGCTGGACGACCTGCAGCGCCTGCTCGACGGGACCGCGGGCACGCAGATCGGCATGGACCACGATGTCGAGCTGACTCGGCTGCACCAGGAGGAGGACCGCAACCTCTTCGCGATGCGCAAGGCGCAGGACCAGCTGGACGCGCAGGAGCGCGAGCTCGCCTCGAAGCTTCGAGCGCTGGGCGAGAGCGAGACACGCGCGGTGGCCTCGATCGAGCGGGAATGGCGCCGCGAGCACTTCGGCCACGACCTGGAGCGCCCGCCGGCTTGGCGCCAGCATCGATAGGCCGCCTGCATCGTGACGCCGCCACATCACTCGTGTGCATCGACGCACCGCGCTCGCGCTGCGCTGCTGGGATGCCGATGCGAGCAGGATGCACATCTTGCGCCAAGTCCTTCGACGGTCTTCTGCGGTCCCATCGGGCCGCCGGGCCGTCTCGCTGCTTGGCGTGGCAGGGGTGATGTCGCTGACCGGTGGCCTGCTGAGCCTGCCGGCACCGGCGCTGGCGGGCTCCGCTCCGGTGGTGTCGATCTTCGCCGGCAACGGCGGCCTCGGCCCGGTCGTCCCGGGGCCGGCCCGGAGCACGGGGATCAACAACCTCCTCGGCCTCGGCGCCGATGCCGACGGCAACGTCTTCATGCCCGAGGACTTCACCTATCACGTCTACAAGGTCACGGCGGGGACCGTGTCGGTGTTTGCGGGGACGGGCGGCGCCGGTGTGCCGACACCCGGGCCGGCGACGAGCTCCAAGCTGGGCTACCCATTCGCCCTGACGGCCGATCCGGCCGGCGACGTCTTCGTTGCCGACACCGATCACAGCCGGATCGACAAGATCACCGCGGCAGGGACGCTGTCGGTCGTCGCCGGCAACGGCACTGCGGGGACCCCGGTCGACGGCCCGGCCCTGAGCAGCCCGCTCGACGCGGTCAAGTTCACGATGGGGGCCGATGCCGCGGGCAACATCTACTTCCAGGACTCCGGGCACAGCGGCGGCCTGACGCGTGGCACGATCAAGAAGGTCACCCCGTCGGGGACGCTGTCGACGATCGCGGGCAACGGCACCTTCGGCACGCCCGTCGCCGGTCCCGCGCACAACAGCCCGATGCCGCAGAGCTACGGTGGGCTGCCGGTCGACGCCGCCGGCAACGTGTACCTGACCGATCCCAGCCAGTACGTCGTCGTCAAGATCACGCCGTCGGGCACGCTCGCGCGGGTCGCGGGCACCGGCGTCGACGGCCCGCCGGTCGCCGGGCCTGCGACGAGCAGCCCGCTCGGGCAGATCCGCAGCCTGGCCGTCGACCCCGCGGGCAACCTCTTCCTCGCCGACTCCAGCCACAACCTCATCGAGAAGGTCACGCCGTCGGGGATCCTGTCGATCTACGCCGGCACGGGCGCGGCCGGCGCTCCGGTGGCGGGCAGCGCGACGAGCTCACCGGTCCAGTTCCCCTACCAGGTGGCTGCCGACGGCGCCGGCGTCCTGACCGTCGCAAGCAACAACTACCTGCTGCGCATCGGAGCCCCCGAGCCCAGCGCCCCGCGCGACCTCGCCGCCACCGCGGGCGACGCGTCGGCGACGTTGTCCTTCCGCGTCCCGGGCAATCCCGGAACCAGCGCGCTCACCGGCTATGAGGTCAGCACCGACGCCGGCGCGACCTGGCAGGCCCTGGCCGCCACGGCGGGTGCGGGCGGAACGCTGAGCGCCGCGCTGGCAGGGCTGACGAACGGCAGCACCTACAGCGTCCTGGTCCGTGCCCTCAACGGCGCGGGCGCCGGCGACCCCAGCGCGGCCGTCACCCTCGTCCTCGCGACCCCGGTCGCGCCCAAGGCCGCCGTCCGGTCGATCTCGATCGTGACGCGGAAGGCGAAGCTCGCCGCCGGGAAGGGTCGGGTCACGACGGTCAGGCTGACCTGCAAGGGGACACAGCGCTGCATCGGCACGCTGACGGTCACCAAGGTCATTCGCGTCCACGGCAAGCGCCGCACGGCGACGCTCGGACGGGCCCGCTACTCGATCGCCGGTGGCCATTCCAAGAACATCAAGGTCACGCTGACCAAGGCAGCGCGCACGCTGCTGGGACGAGCGGCGCATCACACGATCACCGCGCGCGTCAACGTCAAGCTCGACAAGACGACGACCCGCCGCAACATCACGATCACCCGCGCCAAGGCGAAGGCCACGAGGAAGAAGGCCTAGCGGCGAGCGGTCGCCGGGCCCGTGAGGTTCGTTGTCAGGCGAGCACGTGTGAGGATCCCCACGATGGACGTCCTTCCCGCCGACCCGACCGTCCTCCACCCGATGCCCGAGCAGCCGCGTGTGGTGCTGCTCAAGCCGCTGGTGACATCGCGCTGATCGAGGTCGGTGAGTACTCCTACTACGACGACCCCGACGAGCCGACGGCGTTCGAGACGCGCAACGTGCTCTACCACTACGGGCCGGAGAAGCTGGTCATCGGCAGGTTCTGCGCGCTGGGCGAGGGGGTGCGGTTCATCATGAACGGCGCCAACCACCGCATGGACGGCCCATCGACGTTCCCGTTCCCCATCATGGGCGGGTCCTGGGCCGAGCACTTCGACCTGATCACCGGCCTGCCCGGCCGCGGCGACACCGTCGTCGGCAACGACGTCTGGTTCGGCTACCGCGCCACGGTGATGCCCGGCGTGCGCGATCGGCCACGGAGCCATCGTCGCCTCGGGCGCGGTCGTCGTCGACGACGTCCCCGACTACGGCATCGTCGGCGGGAACCCGGCCTCGCTCATCCGCTCCCGCTTCAGCGAGGCGGACGTCGCCCGCCTGCTCGCCGTCGCCTGGTGGGACTGGCCCGCCGAGCACATCACCGCGCACGTGCGGACCATCATGTCCGGCAGCATCGACGAGCTCGAAGCCGCCGCTCCGGCCTAGCGGAGGGCCTCGCCGCGGACGACGAGCGTCGTCCGCGGCGCTGCGATGTGGGCGTCAGGCGGCGGTCGTCGCGGCGGGCACGACGTCGGCCTCGGCGTCCTTGGGCATGAGGATCCACGCCAGGACGTAGACGATCGGGGTCAGCGTCAGGACGGTCACGACGCCGAGTACGCGGGCGACGAGTGGGTTGAGGTCGTAGCGCCGCGCGAAGGCCGCGGTGACTCCGGCGATGATGCGGCCCTCGCGTGGACGCGAGAGCCCCTTCTCGGCGAACCAGGCCCGCGCGCCGGCGAGCGAGGCGTCGTTGGCGTTGACGTGTGGGTGCGTGGTGGCGGTCATTGCTGTTCTGTCTCTTTTCCCGGGACGGCCCGGTGTCGTTTGCGTACGACAAGGATCGTCTGGGCACGCGTCGCCGCCCAGCCGGACAACCGGTGGGCGGCGAGGGGCTAGCAGGTGCGCGTCCCCTAAGGGTCATCCCGCAGAGGGGGCGTCAGGCGAGCGGGGGATCGCGCTTGGCCTTGAGCGCGTCGGACAGCGTCTGGGACAGCTCGGAGCCGGTGACTCCCTTGCGCACGTAGGCGATCGCGCCGGCGCTGATGAGCTCCAGGACGATCTCGCGCGTCTCGTCGCCTGACAGGATCACGATCGAGGTCCCGGGCGAGCGCGCAGCGATCTGCGGGACCGCCTCGCGCGCCCCGCCGTTGGGCATGTCGACGTCGAGCAGGGCGGCATCGGGTTGGTGCTCCTCGGCCAGTGCAATCGCCGCGCTCGCATCCTCGGCGACGGCGACGACGCGGAAGGCGTCCTTGAGCTGGGCGCTGAGCGCGGTGCGCATGAAGGCATCGTCGTCGGCGATGAGGAGGCTGGGACGAGCGTCGGGGAGATCGCCAGGCCCGGTCGGATGCTGGGCTTCTACGGACGTCATAGGGGAAACACTCCATCGTTGTCGGGTTCGGTCGCACGGCCGCGGAAGGCCGTGCTGGTGTCCTCGAGCGCGCCGCGCAGCGTGTCGAGCAGTTCGGCGGCAGGGGTCGGGTCGCCGGCGTTGGCCGTCGTCTCGAGCTCGGCGGCGATGCGGGCGACGTGTGCCGCGCCGAGGGTGCTGCTGTTGCCCCGCAGGGTGTGCGCCATCCGGGCGACCAGCGGCAGGTCGCCGCGGTCGACAGCGCCGCCGAGGTCGGTCAGGTGCCCGGCGGCCTCGTCGAAGTACAACGTCACCAGGCTGGCCAGCACGTCGCCGTCGAGGCTCTCGAGATCGGCGATCACCGCATCGTCGAGGAGCGGCAATTCACCGCGGTCGTCGCCCGGCGCGCCATTTGCCGAGCCGGGCCGGCCGGGGTCGTCCGACGGACCAGGCGCTCCCGCGACCCAGCGCGCAAGGGTGTCCTTCAGCGTTCGCTGGCGCAGCGGCTTGGTCAGGTAGTCGTCCATGCCGGCGGCGAGGCAGCGCTCGCGCTCGCCCTGCATCGCGTTGGCCGTCATCGCGATGACCGGCATGCGCGGTCCGCCCTGCTCGAGGCGACGGATCTCGCGTGTCGTCTCGTAGCCGTCGAGCTCGGGCATCTGACAATCCATCAGCACGGCCGCGTAGGTCCGCTTCGACAGCGCCTCCAGCGCCCTGCGCCCGTTCTCGGCGACCTGCGCCTCGAAGCCGCAGCGCTCGAGCATGTGCGCCGCCACCGCCTGGTTGATGAGCGTGTCCTCGACCACGAGGATCGCGGGGAGCGCGCCACGCGGTGCAGCGTCGGCCGCCGCGGGCGCTCGGACGCGCGGCGCGACGGCGCGTGCGCCGGCCATGACCGCCTGGATCTCCTCGTAGAGCCGCGACTGGGGCACCGGCTTGACGAGCGCCCCGTCGAAGGCGGCCTCTTCCGGCGCGCCGGCACCACCGCCCGAGGAGCTCAGCAGCACCAGGCGCATGCCGCGCAGCGCCGGTGTGGCGCGGATCGCCCCGGCGAGCTCGTAGCCGTCGACGCCGGGCATGTTGAGGTCCAGCAGCCCCAGCGCGAAGGGGATGCCGGCGGCCGCGGCCGACTGCAACAGCTCCATGGCGTCAGCCGCGCTGTCGGCGACCTCGCAGCTCATCTGCCAGGAGCTCAGCTGGCGCTCGAGGATCCTGCGGCTGGTGGCGTTGTCGTCGACGACGAGGACGCGCAGGCCGGCCAGCGACGGCTCCTCCCGCGGCGCGCTGTCGCTCGCCTCTGCGTGCGGCACCGACAGCTCGAACCAGAACGAGCTGCCCTTGCCGGGCTCGCTCTCGGCGCCGACCCTGCCGCCCATCAGCTCGATCAGCTGCCTGGAGATCGCGAGGCCGAGACCGGTGCCACCGTACTTGCGGGTCGTCGAGCCGTCGGCCTGCGCGTAGGGCTCGAAGAGCTGCTCGAGGGCCTCGCGCTCGATCCCGATGCCGGTGTCGGAGATCTCCACGCGCACCAGCGCCTCGCCGTCGCTCGCGGGCTCCGCTCTGGCCTGCACCACCACCTCGCCCGCGGCGGTGAACTTGATCGCGTTGGCGACGAGGTTGGTGAGCACCTGGCGCAGCCGGGCGGAGTCGGCGTGCACGAGCGCCGGGACCTCGGGGCCGATCGCGACCGCCAGCTCGAGACCCTTCTCGTGCGCGCGGGCGGCGAGCATGCCGCACGCGCGCTCGATGGCCTCGCGCAGGTCGAAGTCCGTGGGATCGAGCTCGAGCTTGCCCGCCTCGATCTTCGAGAAGTCGAGGATGTCGTCGATGATCGTCAGCAGCGCCTCGCCGGAGGCGGAGATCGCCTCGGCGTACTCGCGCTGCGCCTCGTCGAGCTCGGTGTCGAGCAGCAGCTCGCTCATGCCGATCACGCCGTTCATCGGCGTCCGGATCTCGTGGCTGACGTTGGCCACGAACATCGACTTCATCCGCGACGCCTCGAGCGCCTGGTCGCGCGCCAGCGCGAGCTCGGCCTCGGCGCCCTTGCGCTCGGTGATGTCGCGCAGGAACGCGTTGAAGGCGTAGCCCTGCTCCATCGCGAGCGGAGAGATGGTCAGCTCGACCGGGAACTCGCGGCCGTCGCGATGCAGCGCCGTCAACTCGAGCCGTCGCCCCAGCACGGGACCCTCGCCGGTGGCGAGGAAGCGCTCGATGCCGCGCCGATGCGCCGCGCGATCGCCCTCGGGGATGATCGTCTCGGCCAGCTGGCGACCGAGCGCCTCGCGTCGCGGCCAGCCGAAGCTGGTCTCCGCCTGGGAGTTCCAGCCGGTGATCACGCCACGCGCGTCGATCGAGATGAAGGCGTCGTGCGCCGTCTCGACGATCTGGCGCGTCCGGTGATCGCTGCGCTCCAGGGCCGCCTCGATCACCCTGCGCTGGGTGACGTCGCGCGCCGAGGCGTAGATCAGCCCCTCCTCGACGATGGCCATCGAGCTCCATTCGATCCAGCGCCAGCCGCCGTCCTTGGTCGCGTAGCGGTTGACGAAGTCGACGGTGACGCCGCCTACCGCGAGGTCGGCCGTCTGCTCCTCCGTGCGCGCGCGGTCCTCGTCGTGCACGAACTCCACGAAGGGGCGCGCGCGCAGCTCGTCCTCGCTCCATCCGAGCGTCTCCGTCCACGCCGCGTTGAGCTGCTTGAAGTAGCCGTCGAAGCCCGCCGTGCACACGAGGTCGCGGGAGAGCTCGAAGTAGCGCGAGCTGCGTCTCAGCTCGGCCTCCACGTCCTGGCGCGCGATCTCGTCGCGGTCGACCCACAGGGCGAAGTACCACAGCAGCCCGCCGACCGCCGAGATGCAGACCACGGTCATCAGCAGGACCCCGGCGACGCTGCCGTAGAGGCCCCGGTCCTCGCCCAGCCAGCGCAGGAAGCCGAGCACGATCAGGGCGCCGACCGCGGCGGGGAGCAGGTGGCGCATCACCGCCCGCCCGGGGCCACCGCTGGTCAGCGACCTGCGCGGCCTGCGCAACGGCGTCATGACGACGCGCCGCCGGGGCGCGTCGATACCGGTCTCCCGATCGCCCGGCCCCCGCCATCCGCGGAACGATCGCCTAGCCTCAGGCGGGCCACAACGGGCCTCCACACGACTCGACGACGGGCCTCCAGAAGGGCCCCGCGCCAGCCAATTGACGCTGTCAGCGTAGCGCGGTCACCGTCGGAAGCCCGCCAGCAGCCCTTCGGCGGCGGTGTCGAAGCGGGCGACGTCTCCATACGGCCGCGCGACGAGCATCGCGCCCTCCAGGCCACTGACGATCAGCCGTGCCGCGTCGCTCGCCGGTCCGGGCAGCGCGATGCTGCCCGCCTGCCGGCCGTCGGAGAGCACGCGCTCCACCCACGCCTCGTTGGCGTCGATGAAGGCGATCACCGCGTCGCGCATCGGGTCGGGCAGCGTCTGGTACTCGGCGGCGAGCATGCCGCACAGGCACATCCGCTGCCCGCGCAGGACCCCCGAGTAGAGGGCGGCGTAGGCCTCGAGCTTGTCCGGGGCGTCGGGGATGCGCGCGTCGATCTCGGCGAGCGCGGCGAGGAAGCGCTGGGTGTAGCGCTCGATCAGCGCCCGTCCCAGCTCGGCCTTGCCGGGGAAGTGGTAGTGCAGGGCCGCCGTCGTCATGTCGAGCTCGGAGGCGACGTCCGCATAGCTGAAGCCGTTGAAGCCGCGGACCTGGACGAGCCGCTCACCGATGTCGAGGATGCGGGTGGCCGTGTCGCCCGCCTCGCTGCGCTGCTTGCTCGCCATCACGGACCATCCTCACAGAGTTCGAAGTCGGGTTGCCATTCTATCTACTAGTAGGTAAGTTAGCGGCTCCAACCCGATGGAGGAGGCCGCAATGCAGCAGACCGAGCACAAGAGCTTCGCGGCGCCGGAGGAGACGCGCGAGTTCCCCAACGGCCACGCCGAGATCCTGCAGGTCGGCGGTGGCGAGGTCGGACGGCTCGTCTTCGAGCCGGGGTGGCGCTGGTCCAACGACGTCCGGCCGATCGCCAACACGGCGAGCTGCGAGGCACCGCACTTCCAGTACCACGTCAGCGGCCGGCTCGCGATCCGCATGGACGACGGCACCGAGTTCGTCGCCGGTCCCGGCGACATCACGTCGTTGCCGAGCGGTCACGACGCCTGGGTCGTGGGCGACGAGCCCGCCGTCGTCGTGGACTGGTTCGGCGCCAGCAACTACGCCAAGCACGCCTGAAGGCATCGCATGGACATCGCCGCTCTCATCGATCGCTATGACGCGGCGTGGAACGCGCAGGAGCTCGACGCGATCGCGTCGATGCATGACGACGCGATCGTCTTCCACAACCACACCGCGGAGGAGAGGGTGGCGGGCGCGGAGGCCGTCCGCGCCCACATCGCGGCGATCTTCGCGCGGTGGCCGACGCTGCGCTTCGAGCGCCGCGCGCTGCGCCTCGGCGGCGACTTCGCCGTGAGCGAGTGGACCGCGCGCGCGACGCACCCCGACGACGGCCGCGGTTTGGAGTGGGACGGCATCGACGTCTTCCCGATCACGGCCGACGGGCGCATCGCCCGCAAGGACGTGTACTCGACGTCAGGGACGCCGCGCGTGCTCTCCCGCTGACGCTCCGTTATGAGACTGAGCGGTTTCGTAATGTGATAGCCTCACATTCGAAACTGCTCAGTACCGTAAGGAGGACTCATGACAGGCAACGTGCAGGCCGTGGTGGGGCGGCCCAGGGAGGTGCGGCTCGACGGCGCGATCCTCGCGGCCACGCTCGAGCTCGTCGCCGAAGTGGGAATCCACGACTTCCGCATGGACGACGTCGCGGAACGCGCCGGGGTTGGGAAGGCCGCGATCTACCGCCGCTACCGATCCAAGGATGAACTGGTCACCGCCACCGTCGCGGCACTGGTCAGCGAGATCACGGTCCCGGACACGGGCTCGACGCGCGAGGATCTGCTCGCGCTCATGCACGACGCGGTCGAGGTGTACCGCGACCCGGTCAAGGCCGGCGTCATGCCCAGCCTCGTGGGGGCGATGCCCCAGCGCCCCGAGCTGGCTCGCGCCATCCGCGACGGTTTCCTCGCCCAGCGCCGCGCGGCGTTGCGCGCGGTGCTCGATCGCGGCGTCGCACGGGGCGACCTGCGCGCTGACCTCGACGTCGAGCTCGCGCTCGACGTGCTCGGCGGAGCGCTCTTCTATCGCCTGCTCGTCACCGGCGGCCCGATCGACGGGCACCTCGCCGAGGGCGTCGCCGAGCTGATCCTGCGCGGGTTCGCGCGATGAAGATCCACGCGATCCAGACGGGAACCGTCGCGATCAAGACCCGCCAGGTGCAGGCCGTCGGGCACGGCGCCCGCCGTCAGCTGAACATGCTGCTCGATCGGCAGTGGGTCGACCCGCTGCCGATCTACGCCTTCGCGATCGAGCATCCCGAGGGCGTCATCGTCGTCGACACCGGCGAGAGCGCCCGCAGCACGCAGCCGGGCTACTTCCCGCGCTGGCATCCCTACTACCGCTTCGGGCTGCGCCTGTGGGTCACGCCCGAGCAGGAGATCGGGCCCCAGCTGCGGGGGCTGGGGATCGCGCCGGGCGACGTGCGCTAGGTCGTGATGACCCACCTGCACACCGACCACGCGGGCGGCCTGCACCATTTCCCCGACACCGAGATCCTCGTCTCGCGCGACGACCTCGAGGTCGCCTCGGGACTGCGCGGGCGCCTGCGCGGCTACCCCAACGACCACTGGCCCGACTGGTTCGCGCCGACCGTCGTCGACCTCGCGCCCGCCGCCTACGGGCCGTTTCCGCAGAGCCTGCAGCTCACGCAGGCCGGCGACGTCACCATCCTGCCCCTCCACGGCCACACCGCGGGCCAGATGGGCGTCATCGTCGAGGACGGCGAGCACGCCGTCCTGCTCGCCGGCGACAGCTCCTACACCGAGGACCTGATGCTGCGCGGCATCCTCGACGGCCCGTCGACCGACGAGGCCGCCGCCCGGCAGACGCACGAGCGCATCCGCGCCCTCGCCGCCCAGACGCCGACCGTCTACCTCGTCGCGCACGACCCCGAGACGCCGGCCCGCCTGGCCGAGCGCCGGGTGGTCGGGGCCGCCTTGGCCTAGGCTCGCCGGTGATGGCGAGGATTCGCGCGCTGGTGCCGGAGGTGCTGCGCACCGAGGCCCAGTTCCGGCTGCTGTTCGCCGGACAGGTGCTGTCGCTCATCGGCGACCGCGTCATGCTCGTGGCGCTGCCCTTCGCGGTGCTCGAGGCGGGCGGCAGCATCCAGGCGGTCGGGCTCGTGGTGGCCGCGCAGCTCGTGCCCTTCCTCGTCTTCGCGCTGGCGGGCGGCGTCATCTCCGACCGCGGCGATCGCCGGCGCGTGCTCATCGCCTCCGACCTGGCGCGGCTCGTGGTCCAGGCCGTCGGCGGCGTCCTGCTGGTGACCGACGCCGCGACCCCGGTCATGCTGGGCGTGCTGGCCGCCTTCTACGGAACGGCCGACGCGTTCTTCCAGCCGGCGTTCACCGGCCTGCTGCCCCAGACGGTGTCGCATCCCGGCCAGCTGCAGCCGGCCAACGCCGTGCGCGGGCTGAGCTTCTCGATCTCGAGCATCGTCGGCCCGGCGCTGGCCGGCGTGCTCATCGCCGGGATCGGCGCGGGCGCGGCGATGCTCTTCGACGCCGGCTCCTTCGCGGTCAGCGTCGCCTGCCTGCTGCGGCTCACGCCGCGGGTGGCGGTCGCGGGGATCGAGGCGGCCCCGCCCGCGTTCCTCGCCGCGATCAGGGACGGCTGGCGCGAGGTGCGCAGCCGCTCGTGGGTGCTCGCCGGGCTGGGGGCCATGTGCGCGTACTCGGGCATCGTGCTGCCCGCCGTCTTCGTGCTCGGTCCCGTCTCGATCTCCGAGCGCCTCGGCGGCCCGAGCGCCTGGGCCGCCGTCGCCGTCGCCTTCGGCCTGGGCTGCGTGCTGGGAGACGTGCTGCTGCTGCGCATCCGGCCCCGCCATGCGCTGCTGACGGCCGGCATCGCGCTCATCCTGGCCTCGAGCCAGGCCGCGGTCTACGGGGCGGGCGTGGGGCTGGTCGCGACGTGCGCGCTGCAGTTCGTGACCGGGATCGGCGTGACCGCGTTCTTCACCCTCTGGGAGGTGTCGCTGCAGGAGCACATCCCCGGCGACGCGCTCTCGCGCGTGAGCTCCTTCGACTACCTGGCGAGCACCATCCTCATGCCCGTCGGGACGGCCGTCGTCGGCCCGGTGGCCGCCTCGCTCGGTACGCAACGGACGCTGCTGGGGATGAGCGCAGTCGGCATCGCGTGCGCGCTGGCCTTCCTCGCCGTGCCCGGCGTGCGCCGCCTGCCGCGCGTCGAAGCGGGCGGAGAGACGGCGATCAGTAGCGTTCCCGTCGGTGGCTGACACGGACAACGGCGAGCGCCGGCGGCGCCCCGCGATCCTCGCGGTCGACGACGAGCCCGCCGTGCTCGCCGCGGTGGCGCGCGACCTGCGCCGCCAGTTCGGCGAGGGCTACCGGATCCTGCGCGCGAGCTCAGGGCAGGAGGGGTTGGACATCCTGCGCGACCTCGTGGTGCGCGGCGACCAGGTGGCGCTGATCGTGGCCGATCAGCGCATGCCGGGTCTGGCGGGCACCGAGTTCCTCGTGCAGGCGCGTCAGGTCGTGCCGAGTGCCAAGCGCGTGCTGCTGACCGCCTACGCCGACACCGAGGCGGCGATCCAGGCCATCAACGAGGTGGCGCTCGACTACTACCTGCTCAAGCCCTGGGACCCACCGGAGGAGCACCTCTACCCGGTGGTCGAAGACCTGCTGACGACGTGGGCCAGCGGCGCCGCGCTGGAGTCGGGGGGCGTGCGCCTGATCGGGCACCGCTTCTCGCGCGAGACGCACGAGCTGCGCGACTTCCTGGCCCGCAACCGCGTTCCGGCGCGGTGGATGGACGTCGAGCGCGACGGCGAGAGCCGCGAGCTGTTGAAGGTGGCCGGCGTCGACGACGGCGGGCTGCCGGTGGCGCTGCTCGAGGACGGCAGCGTGCTCGAGCGCCCCACGGTCCTCGAGCTGGCCGAGCGCCTCGGCGTCACGAGCCAGCCCGCCTCCGAGCACTACGACCTGGTCATCGTCGGCGGCGGCCCGGCTGGGCTCGCCGCCGCCGTCTACGGCGCCTCCGAGGGCCTGCGCACGGTGATGGTCGAGCGCGAGGCGCCCGGCGGCCAGGCCGGGCAGTCCAGCCGCATCGAGAACTACCTGGGGTTCCCCGGGGGCCTGAGCGGCTCGGACCTCGCCGACCGCGCCACGATGCAGGCGCGCCGCCTCGGCGCCGAGCTGCTCAGCGTGCAGGGCGCGGTCGGGCTCGAGGTCGGGGGCGCCGGGCGCCAGATCTCGCTCTCCGGCGGCGGGAGCCTGAGCGCGAGCTGCGTGCTCGTGGCCTCGGGCATCTCCTACCGCCAGCTCGACGCGCCCGGGTTCGAGCGCTTCACCGGCGCGGGCGTCTACTACGGCGCGGCGCTGACCGAGGCGCAGTCGTGCACCGAGCAGACCGTGGTGGTCATCGGCGGCGCCAACTCCGCCGGTCAGGCCGCCGTCTTCTTCAGCCGCTATGCGGGCAGGGTCATCATGCTCGTCCGCGCCGACTCGCTGGCCAAGTCGATGTCGCACTACCTCATCCAGCAGATCGAGGCGCTCGAGAACGTCGAGGTGCGCACCGGCTGGCAGCCGCTGGCGGCCGAGGGCGACGACGGGCGCCTGCGCGCGCTGCGCATGCGCGACGCGGCCGGCGAGGAGAGCGTCGAGGAGGTCGACGCCGTCTTCGTCTTCATCGGCGCGACGCCGCGCACGGACTGGCTCGAGGGCGTGGTGGCGCGCGACGAGCGCGGCTTCATCCTCGCCGGCGCCGACGTCAAGGCCGCCGGCTGGCCGCTGCAACGCGATCCCTACCCGCTGGAGACGAGCGTCCCCGGCGTGTTCGTCGCCGGCGACGTGCGCGCGCGCTCGATCAAGCGCGTGGCCAGCGCGGTGGGGGAGGGCTCGATGGCCGTCTCGCTCATCCACGAGTACCTCGCCCAGGCATGAGCACCGCGGCCGGGATCTCCCTCGCCGACCTGCGCCCCGTCGACCTCTTCGACGACATCGACGACGAGCAGTTGGCCGAGTGGGCAGCCGTCGCGCAGCGCGTCCACTACGAGCCCGGCGACCTTCTGGCCGAGCAGGACGTCGAGGTCGACGGGCTCTCCTGTCTGCTGGAGGGTGAGGCCCAGACCTCGATCGTGCGCCAGGGCCGCACCGAACCGGTCGGGCGCCAGTTCGGACCGACCTGGATCGGCGCCATCTCGGTCCTCACGCGCGGGCCGCTGGCCGGTGCGCATGGAGGCGACGACGTCGTGCGACGTGGCGCTCATCCCGGCCGACGACTTCCGCCGTCTCGTGCTCGCTCAGGCACCGGTGCACGAGCGCGTCATGAAGCAGATGCAGCCGGTCCTGTCGCGTCTCGCGGGCGCGGAGCAGAACCGCGAACGCCTGGAGTCGCTGGGCACGATGGCGGCGGGGCTCGCCCACGAGCTCAACAACCCCGCCGCGGCCGTCAAGCGCGCGGCCTCCGATCTCGCCGACGCGCTGGAGGTCATCAGCGCGACGATCGGCGAGTTCGTGGAGGCCGGGGTCGAGCGCGCCGACGCCGAGCGCCTCGTCGCTCTGCAGCGCGCCGCGCTCGCGGGCGCCGAGGCGCACGAGGTGCTCGACGGCCTCGATGCCGCCGACGCTGAGGACGCGATGCTCGAGCGCCTCGAGCAGTGCGGGGTCAGCGAGGCGTGGCGCCTGGCCGAGCCGCTCGCGGTGGCGGGCATCGACGACGCCTGGCTGACGGAGGTCAACGAGGTCGCCGGCCCGGCGACGGGCGCCGCGCTGCGTTGGGTGGCCGCGTCGCTGACCGCCCGCGGCCTCGCCTCCGACCTGCTCGACTCGGCCTCGCGCATGGGCGATCTGGTGACCGCGATCAAGTCCTACGCCTACATGGACCGCGGCGAGCTCGTGCACGTCGACGTCCACGAGGGCCTGAAGACGACGCTCGTCATGCTCGGCCACAAGCTCAAGCACACCTCGATCGAGGTCGTCAAGGACTTCGACCGCACCCTCCCGCAGCTCACCGTCCGCGGCTCCGAGCTCAACCAGGTGTGGACCAACCTCATCGACAACGCGATCGACGCGATGGGCGAGACGGGCACCCTCACGATCACGACACGGCTCGACGGGCCGTGCGTGCTCGTCGACATCGCCGACGACGGCCCGGGCATCCCGCCCGAGGCCCAGCCGCACGTGCTCGATCCCTTCTTCACGACCAAGCCCGTCGGGCAGGGGACCGGGCTCGGGCTGGACACCGCGCGCCAGATCATCGAGGAGCACCACGCCGGGACGCTGGGCTTCGACACCGGCGCGGGCGGCACCACCTTCCACGTGTGGCTGCCCATCGAGGGCACCGCACGCTGACCTGCCACGATTCAGGGCATGGCGACCTGCACCCATCTGGACACGATCACGGTGACCGAGCTGCCCGAGGCGGTGGCCGGCTGTGAGGACTGCCTGCGCGAAGGCGGCAAGTGGCTGCACCTGCGCATCTGCCTGGCCTGCGGCCACGTCGGCTGCTGCGACGACTCGCCCAGCCGGCACGCCTCCAAGCACGCGGCCGGGACCGACCACCCGCTCATCCGCTCGCTCGAACCCGGCGAGCAATGGGTCTGGTGCTTCACCGACGAGGTCGCGATGATCGTCGACGGGATCCACGGGGAGACCCGGATCCCGCCGTCACCGTTGCTCGTGGGCTAGAGCAGTTCGTTCTCGTTGCGCGGCTTGCGCAGGTCGCCCTGGAAGTCGGTCTGCCCGCGCGTCGTGGTGATTCGGTTCCTCGACCCGAGCTTGGACAACCCCAGGAACGGCCCCTGCTCGCCGCCGCCGAGGAAGATCGCCGCGAGGCATGCGGCGATCACCACGATGACCACGACGCCGAGGATCCACATGGACGCAATGATCGCAGGCGCGAGCACCGGTGGAAACCCTCGACCGGTGTCCCCAGCTGCTGTGCTGAGCACAACAGCTAGCGCCGGCGCCGCGACGAGACCCGCCACAGCACGTCGGGCTCCTCGAGGGCCTGGCCCGCTCCGGCCGCGACGCAGGTGAGCGGGGACTCGGCCATGTAGGCCCGGATCTCGGTCTCCTCTTCGACGCGGGCGTCGAAGCCCCGCAGCAGCGCCCCGCCCCCGGCCAGCAGGATGCCATCGCGCGCGATGTCTCCGGCCAGCTCGGGCGGCGTCTCCTCCAGCGTGGCCTGGACGGCGGCCATGATCTCCGAGAGCGGGCCCTCGAGCGCCGCGCGGATCTCCGCGCTGTCGAGCTCGATCTCGCGCGGCAGCCCGGAGACGAGGTCGCGCCCGCGGACGGTCGTGGTCAGCTCAGAGGCCAGCGGCGACGCCGACCCGACCGCGAGCTTGATCGCCTCGGCGCTCTGCGAGCCGATGGCGATGACGTGCGCGCCGCGGATATAGGTGGCGATCGCCTCGTCGAGGTCATAGCCCCCGACGCGCACCGAGCGCGACAGCACGATGGCGCCCATGGAGATCACCGCGACCTCGCTCGTGCCTCCGCCGACGTCGATGACCATCCGCCCGATCGGCTCGCCGATCGCGACCCCCGCGCCGATGGCGGCGGCGATCGGCTCCTCGATGAGCTGGACGCGCCGCGCACCGGCGGACAGGGCCGCCTCCTCGACCGCGCGGCGCTCGACCTCGGTGATGCCCGACGGCGCGCAGACGACCAGGCGGGGATGGGCGCGGCGGCGATCGAGGACCTTGCGCATGAAGTGGCGCAGCATCTCCTCGGTGACCTCGAAGTCGGCGATCACGCCGTGGCGCAGCGGGCGTGTGGCGGAGATCTGCGCCGGCGTGCGCCCGATCATCCGCTGCGCATCGGCGCCGACGGCGACCACGTCGCCGGTGCGCTCGTCGATCGCCACCACCGAAGGCTCGGAGAGCACGATGCCGCGGCCGTGCACGTGGACGACCGTGTTGGCGGTCCCCAGATCGACGGCCATGTCGCGCGCGGACCGCAGCACCATCAGCGAGAAGGGTGCCAGCCGCGCCGGAGAGCTAGGGCGATGCCGGCTCCGGGCCGAGCTTTCCGCGGTAGTCCCACAGCGATTTGTGCTCGCCCAGCGTGAGCAGGATCCAGCGCTCGGTCGTGTCGTCCCACTGGTAGATGCGCACGTCGACGACGCTGCCCAGGCCCTCGAGCACGCCGATCGCGGCGCGGGTATCGACGTCCTCGGCGAGGACCTCACCCGAGGTGACGTCGACGATCTTGAAGGCCCGCGGCAGTCGGGGCGCGGGCGGCTCTGGGGGCCGCGGAGTGCGCTTGGGCGGCACGTAGAACGGCTCGGGTGTGCCCGCCGGCTTGCGCAGCGTGCTCTCGAGGGGCACGACGTTCGCGCCGGTGCCCTTCGTCTCGGTGTCGAGTACCCAGATCTTCTTCGCCATGGAGTCTTCTCGACTCTAGCGCCGCCCTCGCACGCGCTCGCACGACGACGCGGGGCCCGGCGCATGCGCCGGGCCCCGCGGTCGGTTGGGTGTTGGTCGTGGTCGCTAGAGCGCGAGCCCGACCGTGTGGTCGTAGATGTGCTTGTTGCGCGCCCAGTCGCGGACGGTGATGTGGACGATCGCCCGGCGGTGGGCCTTCGCCGCCTGGCGCAGCGCCGCGGCGCCCTTCTTGGTCACGCCGAAGTCGAGGCTGGCCGAGCCGGCGCTGTAGCGGGTCACGAGGCCGAAGCCGACGACCTTGCCGTTCAGGCGCAGCGAGGCCACCGTCTGGCCGCCTTCGCTGGTCTTGATCCGCAGGCCGCTCCAGATCGCGTTGCCGTGCTTGTCCTCGCGCTGGACGACCTTGCCCGAGAAGGAGGCCTTCGGCGCCGACTTGTCGTCGGCGACCGGTCCGTCGGCGGTCAGCGCGTCGAGGCGCACGCCGAGGAACGCGCCGTCCTGGCCCTTGATCTGGCCCGTCGCCGGGTCGTAGCGCACCAGGCGCGACTGCGCGGGCCGGTTGGGCTTGTCGGTGAGGTTGGCCGCGGTCCACACCGAGCCGTCGGAGGCCACGGTCGAGCGCTCGGGCTCCAGGTCCGGGAAGGGCGTCGCGTCCAGCGTCTGCAGCGTCGCGGCCCCGGCCGCGGTCTGCACGGCGTAGGCGCCCTGCGCGCCGGCGGCGCCGATCAGGCGGCCGTCAGCGGCGTAGTCGAGCGACGGCGTGGCCTGTACGCCGGCGTTGGCGTCGCCCGGCGCGAAGGTCAGGCCCAGGCCGGCCGTTGCGACGCCCGTCGTCAGGTTGATGACGTCGTCGCGCCCGGCGGTGATGATCCGCGCGCTGGCGCCGTCGGGGGCGACGGCGAAGGTGAGCGCGGCGTTGGCGTCGACGGCGCCCGTGACCGGCGCGGCGAACTTCACCGTCGCCTTGCCGGTGTCGCGGTCAACCGATGCGATGTTGCCCGCCGAGGTCAGTGCGAGCAGTTCGCCCGACGGCGCGCGATCCAGGCCGACGATGTGCTCGCCGGCGGCGAGGCCCGTGACCTTGTGGATGCCCGAGAGCCCGGGGGACGTGTCGCTGTGCAGCTGTGCGATCTGGCCGTCGGAGGTGACGGCGGTGAAGCCCTCGGCGGCATTGGCGGCCGAGGGCGCGATGACCGCCGCGGCAAGGGCGGCGGTGACGAGGAGGGTGCGGGAGGAGAGAGACATGCACCCCCAACGGGCCCCGCCGCCCTGGGGTCATGTCGCGATGTCCGCGCGCTGACCCGTCAGCCTGTAGGGGCGGGTGGGCGCACGCAGTTGCGCCCGGCGGCCTTGGCCTCGTAGAGGGCGTCGTCGGCGAGCGCGAGGAGCTGCTCGAGCGTCTCGTCGCGCCAGGCGGCCCAGCCCACGCTGACGGTCAGCGCGCGTGCCTCCCCCGCGATCGTCAGCGGGTGCTCGGCCACCGCCGCGCGTACGTCTTCGGCCACCGCCGCGGCGCCCGCGGCCCCGGTGTCGGGCAGCCCGATGACGAACTCCTCGCCGCCGAAGCGACCGACCACGTCCTCGGCGCGCACGCGCTCGCCCAGGCGGTCGGCGAGCGCCCGCAGCGCGGCGTCGCCGGCCGCGTGGCCGTCGCGGTCGTTGAGCGCCTTGAAGTGATCGGCGTCGATCATCAGGACGGCGAGCGCGTGGCCGTGGCGCCGGGCGCGGCTGAGCAGCGCCTCGAGCTGGCGCAGGACCGAGCGACGGTTGGGCAGGCCGGTGAGCTCGTCGTAGTAGGCGAGCCGCTCGAGCTCGCGCTCGCGCGTGAGCAGGAGCTCGTGCATGTCGGATCCGCGGCGCGCGGCGCGCACCCGCGCCGCGAGCTGGAAGGGGTCAGCGCCGCCCGGCAGGACGTCGTAGGCGCCGTGCTCCATCGCCGCCAGGGCATCGGAGGCATCCCCGCCCGCGCCGACCAGCACGATCGCGATCGCGAAGAGGTCGGGGTCGGACTTGATCTCGCCCACCAGCGACGAGTCGGCGTCGCTCTCGAGCGCGGCGTCGAGCAGCATCACGCGCGGTCGCCGGCGCCGCGCCACGTCGAGCACCTCCGCCGGGTTGGCGGCCTCTGTCACCACGCATCCGAGCGGCTCCAGGGCGCCGCGGATCTCACCGCGTGCGCCCTGATCGGCATGGGCGATCAGCACGCGCGCGCCGTGCAACCCGCCAAGCCGTATGAAGCGCCGCTCCGATGCGGATGTCCACTGAAGCACTCGTGCTCCTCCTGCTGCCGAAGTCCGGATGGGCCGTACCTACCCACCGGAACGCACGCGCGCCACAAATCTGGACACTAATTGCCCTGAAAATATGAAAAAGCGTTTAGCGGGGACGCCGGTCGACCACGCGCACCGCCTTGCCCTCGCTGCGCGGGACCGCGCCCGGGGCGAGGAGCTCGACCGTGATGCTGATGCCGGTGCGCTCGCGCAGCGCACGGGCGATGCGCGCGTGCAGGTCGTCGCGATCGATGTCGTCGTCGCTCGGCTCGCAATGGACCGTCAGCTCGTCGAGCGCTGCCGGGCGCTCGACGACGAGCTGGTAGTGGGGCGCGACGCCCTCGACGTGCAGCAGGGTGTGCTCGATCTCCGAGGGGTAGAGGTTGACGCCGCGGATGATCAGCATCTCGTCGCGCCGGCCGCGCACGGTGCCCATGCGCGCGAGCGTGCGCCCGCACGGGCATGGCGTGCTGTCGATCGACGCGATGTCGCCCGTGCGGTAGCGCAGCAGCGGCAGCGCCTCCTTGGTCAGGGTGCTGAAGACCAGCTCGCCCTCCGCGCCGTCGGGCAGCGGCTCGCCGGTCTCGGGGTCGATCACCTCCACGAGGAAGTGGTCCTCGTTGACGTGCGACCCGGCGCGCTCCTCGCGGCATTGGACCGCGACGCCCGGCCCGACGATCTCTGACAGCCCGTACATGTTGACGGCCGTCAGCCCGAGCGCGTCCTCGATCGCCGCGCCCATGGCGGGGGTCCACGCCTCGCCGCCGAAGACGCCGACCTCGAGCGCGAGGTCGTCCGGGCCGATGCCGTGGTCGCCCAGCGTCTGCCCGATGTGCAGGGCGTAGGACGGGGTGGCGAAGAGGACCTGGGCCTGGAGGTCGCGCAGCAGGGTGACCTGGCGTTCGGTGAAGCCGCCCGACACCGGCACGACCGTCGCACCCAGCATCTCCGCGCCCTGGTGGAAGCCGAGACCGCCGGTGAACAGCCCGTAGCCATTGGCGTTGTGCACGAGCATCCCCGGCCGCACGCCCGCCGTCGCCAGGCAGCGCGCCATCACCTCGGTCCACGTGTGGAGGTCGCGGCGCGTGTAGCCGACGACTGTCGCCTTGCCGCCTGTCCCGCTCGAGGCGTGGACACGCACGAGCTCCTGGCGCGGTACGGCCAGCAGGCCGAAGGGGTAGTGCTCGCGCAGGTCGGACTTCATCGAGAACGGCAGGCGGCGCAGATCGTCGAGGCTCCCGACGTCCCGCGCCGAGCGCACGCCGGCCTCGTGCAGGCGCGCGCGCGTGGGGGGGACGGCGTCGAGCAGGCGGGCCACCAGCGCGCGCAGGCGCTCGAGCTGCAGCTCGCGCAGCTGCTCGCGCGGCCCGCGCTCGACGTCAGAGACGGCGGTTGCGTGCATCCCAGTGGCGTTCGAGGTTGGCGATCAGCGCCGGGCTGAAGTGGCAGAAGGCCTGCTCGCGCGCGTACAACGCCATGTAGCTGCGAAAGAGGTCGAGCGGCTCGGCGGCGACGCGCATCATGCGCCGGTTGGCCGCGGCGTTGACCAGGCCCGAGCTCGTCAGCAGCTCGATGCGCCGCTCGATCGCGGCGTCCATCTCGCCGGGTTCGACCACCTCGTCGCACAGCAGGTCGGCGTCAGGCGCGCCCGCCTCGAACTCGCGCCCGGAGAGGATCGCCTGCCGGGCGATGCGATCGCCCACCGCCCGTGCCAGCCGCATGTTGGAGGCGCCGGGGATGATGCCCTCCTTGCGCGCGGGCAGGTAGAGGCGGCAGCCGCGCTCGGCGATCACGTGGTCCATGACGTGCAGCAGCTGGCAGGCGCCGCCGATCGCGTAGGTCTCCGTCGCAGCGATCCAGAGCTTCTCGGTGCTGTCCTGCAGCTCGCCCGGCTGCCACGCGGGGGCCGAGAGACCGCGATAGAGCTTGTTGACGTAGCCCATGTCGCGGACGAAGTAGAAGAGGAAGGGGACCAGGCCGCGATAGAGGTGCGTGAGGTTGATCCCGGCGCCGAAGATGCGTCGGCCCGCGTAGCGCGGGTGGTCGACGACGCCGCCGCGGAAGACGCCGACCTCGATCTCGGGATCGAGGAGGACGAGGTCGACGGCAGCCTCGGTCGCGGCGAGCGTGGTGGCGTCCTCGGCGTTGAGGTGGCGCGGGTTGCGCAGCTCGAGGATCCCGGCCACGCCGTCGCGGCGCACGTGCGCGCCGCCGAGGTCGACCTCGCCCTTGGTGCGCAGATCGTCGAGACGTTCGAGCGCGAGCTCGGTCGGGCGCAGCATCGCCCACACGAGGTGCGAACCCGCCCGCGGGGAGGCGAGGACGTGGGCGATGAGCAGGCCCTGCGCGATCTCCGCGCCTTCCTTCTCGCCCTGGAGGTGCTCGGCCTCGGCCTCGACCTCAGCACGCGTCGGGACGAGCCCCGGGAAGCGCTCGGCGGCGCGGTAGACCAGCTCGTCGAGGCGCAGCGGGGTGGCGTAGTCGTCGGTGAGCCCGGCGTAGAGCTCCTCGGCGTGTTCGCGCAGGAAGCGCTCGCGTGAGTCGTGGTCGGCCCCTTCGAAGTTCTCAACGAGCACGCGCCGATGCTACGCGAACGCGAGAAGAGCCCCGCGCGCCGAAGGCACGCGAGGCTCTCTCACACCATGCGATGTTGCGTTAGGACCTAGGCGGGGGCGGGTGCCACGTCCAGCTTGGGCTCGTGGCTGAACTCGGGCAGCCAGTTGAGCTTGCTGGGCAGGTACCAGTTCCACTTGCCCAGGAGCTTCATCGTGGCGGGCAGCAGCACGGCCCGGACGATGGTGGCGTCGATCAGGATCGCGAGGGCCAGGCCGATGCCGAGCTCCTTGATCTCGATGCCGCTCTCGGTGGCGAACATGCCGAACACGACGACCATGACGATCGCGGCGCTGGTGACGGTGCCGGCCGTGGCCTTGATGCCGTGGGCGACCGCGTCCTCGGTCTTCATGCCGCGATCGAAGGCCTCGCGGACCCGGGTGAGGATGAACACGTGGTAGTCCATCGAGAGCCCGAAGAGGATCACGAACAGGAACATCGGCAGCCAGCCGGCGATGCCGCCGTTTGAGTGGTAGCCGAGCTGCTTCTCGAAGCGGCCGTCCTGGAAGATCCAGGTCAGGATCCCGTAGGCGGCGCCGACCGACAGCAGGTTCAGCGCGATCGCCTTGATGGGGATGACGATCGAGCGGAAGGTCACCAGCAGCAGCAGGAAGGCCAGCGACAGCACGAAGGCGAACACGATCGGCGCGTTGTGCTTCATGAGGTCGTTGAAGTCCTTCGTGCCCGCGGCGGTGCCGGTCACGTAGGCGTGCTGGACGCCCGGCGCCGAGCCGATCGTGCTCTGCACGATGCCGCCGCGCAGCGCGGCCAGTGCGTCCGTGGACGCCGTGTCGGTGCCGTTGCCCTGCATCGGGATCGAGATCGACGCGACGTGCTTGTCGTGGCTGACCTCGACGCTGAGCGGGCCGTTCATCTTGCCCGTGGCGAACGCCTTGTCGCCGAGCTCCTTGGTCGCCTTGGCGATCGCGGGGGTGGTGACGTCGTTGGCCTCGATGTTCACGACGGCCGGGATCTGGCCGCCGGGGAAGCTGGCCTGCATGCGGTCATAGACCTGCATGACGGGCATCTGGCGCGAGTAGTCGTCGGTGCCGCTCAGCACGGTGTGCATGCCGAAGGCGGGCAGCGTCATGGCGACCAGCAGGCCGGTGGCCACGGCGGCGGAGACGGCGGGGCGCTTGAGCACCTTGCCCAGGATCCAGCCCCAGACGCGACCCTCGCCCTCGTCGCGGCGCAGGCGATGCAGGAAGGGAATGCGGCCCTTCTCGACGCGATCGCCCAGCGACGACAGCACGGCGGGCAGCACGGTGACCGAGCCGATCATCGCGACGGCGACGACCATGATCGCGCCGATGCCCAGCGCGGTGAAGATGCTCAGGCCGGCGAAGAACATGCCGGCCATCGCCACCATCACGGTGGACCCGGCGATGAGGACGGCACGACCGGAGCTGGCCGCGGCGATCTCGATGGCCTCGAGCTTGCTGGCGCCCCTGGCGCGCTCCTCGCGCTCACGACGCAGGTAGAAGAGCGAGTAGTCCACGCCCACGGCCAGGCCGACGAGCAGGACGACCTCGGTGACGGTGCTGTCCATCGGGACGATGTGGCTGACGCCGGCGACGAGGCCGAGCGTGCCGATCACGGCGCTGAGGCCGAGCAGCAGCGGGATGCCCGCGGCGACGAGCGCGCCGAAGGTGATCAGGAGGATGAGCAGCGTGGCCGGCAGCGAGAGCGACAGCGCCTTGGAGGAGTCCTTGGCCTCCTGGTCGGCGAGCGCCTTGTTCACGCTGGCGCCGCCGAACTGCCCGACGAAGACCTTGGGATTGGCGTCCTTGACCTTGTCGACGGCGGCGATCGTCGGCTTGACGAGCTCGTCGGTCTTGGCCGTGTCGCCCTTGAGGTCGAACTGCACGAGCACGGAGCGCCCGTCCTTGGAGACCTGGTTCTCGTTGCCCTTCTGATAGGGCGACTTGACGTTCGTCACGCCCGGCTTGCCCGAGACGGCGGCGATGGTTTGAGCAACCGCCGTGCGGACGGCGGCGTCGGTCGCCTTGCCGCCCTTGGGCGCCTGGACCATGACCTGCTCTGAGTCCTTCTCGGCGAAGTGGTCGGCGAACAGCTTCTCGGCCTGGCCGGACTGCCCGACGTAGTCGTCGTGCGTCGGCTGCTTGGTGCCGGCGGCGGTGCCGAGGGCGAAGGCGATCACGACGAACGCGATCCACCCCCAGATGGCCTTCTTGCGGTGCTGAGCGCTCCAGCGGCCCATGCGACCGGCGAACGTGTTGGTGTGCACTTGCGAGGCTCCTTGAGAGAGGTGGGTCGACCAGTAGGTGACGAGTGCCAGTCTCCTTTCGGCGCCGTGCGCCGACTGTGCGGTCCCCAGGCGTCTTGCCGGGGCGCTAGCGCCGGGGCCACGGGGGGCTAGCCCCCCGTGCGCCTACGGGCCACCCCCTCGGCGCTACCGTTCGCGTCATCGAGATCGAGCGCAAGTTCCTCGTCGCCCAGCGGCCCGCCGACCTCGAGCGCCGGCGGTCGACGACGATCGACCAGGGCTACCTCGCCGTCGCCGAGGACGGCACCGAGGTGCGCGTGCGCCGGCGCGCGGGGCGCGCGTGGCTGACGGTCAAGTCGGGGGCGGGGCGCGTGCGCGTCGAAGAGGAGATCGAGATCGAGGCCGAGCGCTTCGAGCGCCTGTGGCCGCTCACCGAGGGGCGGCGGATCGAGAAGACGCGCTACGAGCTTCCCGCGCACGACGCTCTGGTCATAGAGGTCGACGTCTACGCAGGCGAGCTCGAGGGTCTGGTGACCGCCGAGGTCGAGTTCCCCTCCGAGGAGGCCGCCGAGGCGTTCGCGGCGCCCGACTGGTTGGGCGCCGACGTCACCGAGGACCCGCGCTACAAGAACCAGCGTCTCGCGCGCGACGGCGCACCGTAGGTGCAGCTAGCGCTCAGCGCGCGTCCGAGCCGGCGTACTCGAACCAGTCGAAGGCCACCGTGCCCTCGGCGGCGTACAGGCCGATGACGCGGCCGGTGAACCCGCCCGCCACCTCGGTCGACAGGTAGCGCCCGTCGAGCTCGGCGATGGCGACGTGCTCGCCGTGCTCCTCGAGCCCCAGGCGCAGCAGGTCGGGCCCGTGCCCCGCCGGATCGGGCACCGCGTCGATGCGCAGGACGGCGCCGTCGGCCGCGGGGTGCAGCGCGGTGGTGCGCGTGAACGGGCCCACGCGCGCGTGGCAGCGGACCTCGCCCTCGCCCGCTTCGATGGCGTAGAAGTGCGCCTCGTCGATCCGGACCACCAGGCCGCCGCGGCCGTGGGCGGCGTCGACGGCGGCGCGCGCGCTGAAGCGCAGGTGCTGCTGGCGGCGCCCGGCGAAGGCCGGCTCGGCGCTGTCGATCGAGCCCTCGCGCGCGTGGAGCACGAGCGAGCCGGGCTGCTCGGTCAGCGACCACGCGTCGTCGGGGCGCGTGCGCACCGAGATCCACTCCGGGCCGAGCTTGCACCCGTCGAAGTCGTCACGCTGGGGCGGGTCGTCGCGCGCGTGCTCCATGGGCACCGGCGCGACCTCGGGCCAGCCGTCGACCCAGCGCAGCGGCGTGAGGAAGGTCTCGCGCCCCAGCACGTGGACCTCGGGGATGGCGCCGGCGCGCCGGACGCCGAGCAGCACCATCCACCACGAGCCGTCGGGCGCCTGCACGAGGTCGGCGTGGCCGGTGTTCTGCACCGGATGGTCGGTGCTGCGGTGGCTGAGGATCGGATTGCGCGGGCAGCCCTCGAACGGGCCGGAGGGGGAGGGCCCGCGCGCGATCGAGACCGCATGGCCGGCGCCGGTCCCGCCTTCGGCGATGAGCAGGTACCAGGTGCCGTCGATCTCGTAGAGGTGCGGCGCCTCGGGGAACTGCAGGCCCGTCCCCGACCACAGTGCCCGCGGGGCCTCCAGCGGGCGCCCGCTGCGCGGGTCCAGGCGGACCTGCTTGATCTGGCCGCTCACGGCGTCGAAGGCGCCGCCTCCCAGCTCGGAGTAGGTCAGCCAGCAGGTGCCCTCGGCGTCCCAGGCGAGGTCGGGGTCGATCCCCACCGCGCCGTCGACGGCGATCGGGTCAGACCACGGGCCGCGCGGGTCCTGCGCGGTGTAGATGACGTGCCCCGCGGTCGACACGTTCGTCGTCACCAGCCAGAACAGGCCGTCGTGGTGGCGCAGGGTCGGGGCGTAGATGCCGGCCGACGAGCGTGCGCCGGCGAGCGGGAGCTGCTCGGGGCGATCCAGCGCGTTGGCCACCAGCGTCCAGCTCATGAGGTCGGTGCTGTGGTGGATGGGCACCCCGGGGAAGTACTCGAAGCTCGAGCAGGCCAGGTAGTAGTCGTCACCGACCCGGCACACGCTGGGGTCGGGAAAGAAGCCCGGGACGACCGGGTTGGCCGGGGCGCTCACGTCGCCAGCGCGACCGTGCTCTGGCGCACGACGAGGCTGGTGGCCAGCTCCACGCGCGTCTGCGTGTCGTCGCCGAGCACGATCCTCGTCGCCGTCGCCGCCATCTCGGTCAGCGGCTGGCGGATCGTCGTCAGCGGCGGCCAGGCCCAGCGCGCCATCGGCAGGTCGTCGAAGCCGATGACGCTGAGGTCGTCGGGCACCCGCAGCCCGAGTACCCGCGCCGCCTCGTAGAGGCCGAAGGCCTGCAGGTCGCTGCCCGCGAAGATCGCCGTCGGCCGGTCGCGCAGCGCGAGCAGCGCGCGCCCCTCCTCGTAGGCGCGCTCGACGTGGAAGTCGCCGTGGCGGATGAGCGCGGGATCGACCGGCAGGCCGGCCGTCGCGAGCGCCGTCCGGTAGCCGTCCTCGCGCGCGCGACTGCAGAGGACGTGCGGCGGCCCGCCGATCATGCCCACGCGCCGGTGGCCCAGCTCGAGCAGGTGGCGAGTGGCGGTGAGCCCGCCGTTCCAGTTCGTGGCGCCCACCGACGGGACCCCGGGGGCCGGCTCGCCGGCGGGGTCGACGACGACGAAGGGGATGCTGCGCGCCCGCAGGCGCGCGGCCTGCTCCTCGGTGAGCTCGGAGACGACGAGGATGACGCCGGCGGTGCGCCGCGAGGCGACGGCGTCGACCCATGAGCGCCCGAGGGCGCCGGGGCCCTCCTGAGCGGAGAGGACGACGCCGAGCTCGTGCTCGCGGGCGACCTCCTCGACCCCGCGGATGATCTCGATGGCCCATGGGCTCTCGAGCTCGTTGAAGACCACGTCGAGCAGCGCCGCCCGGCGCTCGCGCGACGGCGCGCGGCGGCGGTAGCCGTGCTCGTGCAGGAGGCGCTCGACGCGCGCGCGTGTGGCGGGCGCGACGTCGGCCCGCCCGTTGATGACCTTCGAGACGGTGGGAACCGACACCCCGGCCGCATCGGCGACGTCCGCGATCGTCACTCGGCCGCTTCCGTTCTCCGGACTGGGCACGGCCGAGAAGCTACCAGAGCTTTCGGTCAACTTTCGAGATTTGTCGCGCTCTTACACCCCAGGTTAGAGCGCGCTCTTGACCGGGAAGGTCGGGGTCGCCTAGCGTGGCGGGCCCGAAACGAGGAGACCTTCTTTGCGAAACTTTCGCTCCCCAGGACCGCTGCACGTCGACGGCGAGTCGATCGTCGACGCCGAAGGCAACCGCGTGGTGCTGCGCGGGGTCGGCCTCGGCGGCTGGATGAACATGGAGAACTTCATCACCGGCTATCCGGCGACGGAGAGCCAGATGCGGGCGTCCGTGACCGCCGTGCTCGGCCCCGAGCGCGCGGCGCGCTTCTTCGATCGCCTGCTCACGCGCTTCTTCGAAGACGAGGACGCCGCGCTGCTCGCCGGGCTCGGCGTCAATTGCGTGCGGATCCCGGTCAACTACCGCCACTTCGAGCGCGACGAGCGGCCGTTCGAGCTGCGCGAGGAGGGCTTCGAGCGCCTCGACCGCGTCGTGCGCCTGTGCGCCGAGCACGGCATCTACAGCGTGATCGACCTGCACGCGGTGCCCGGCTGCCAGAACCAGCACTGGCACTCCGACAACCCGACGCACATCGCCGCCTTCTGGCAGCACCCGCACTTCCAGGACCGCGTCGTGCACCTCTGGCAGGCGCTTGCCGCCCGCTATCGCCACGAGCCCTGGGTCGGTGGCTACAACCTGCTCAACGAGCCCGCCGACCCCAGCGGCCTGGTCGTCGGGCCCTTCCACGACCGGCTCGTGGGCGCCGTCCGCGAGATCGACCGCGACCACATCGTCTTCGTCGACGGCAACACGTACTCGACGGACTTCTCGGTCTTCGCCGAGCCCTACGAGAACGCGGTCTACGCCTGCCACGACTACGCGCGCGCCGGCATGGCCTTCGGCGGGCCCTACCCGGGCGAGACCCAGGGGCAGTGGATCGACCGCGACTTCCTCGAGGAGAAGTTCCTCGAGCGCTCCAGCTACCAGCGTGAGACGGGGACGCCGATCTGGGTCGGCGAGTTCGGCCCGGTCTACACCGGCGATCCCGAGCGCGACGAGCAGCGCTACCAGATCCTCTCCGACCAGCTCGACATCTACGACCGTCACGGGGCGGGGTGGTCGATCTGGACCTACAAGGACGTCGGGCTGCAGGGGCTCGTCCACACCGCGCCGGACAGCGCGTACATGCAGCGCTTCGGCGCCCTGATCGACAAGAAGGCGCGTCTGGGGATCGACTCCTGGGGCTCGACCGACCAAGAGGTCCCCGAGGTCGTCGAGCCGATCCACGAGTTCGTCGCCCGCGAGTTCCCGGGCTGGTCGCCGTACCCGTGGAGCCCGCGGGGGACGACCGACGACGTCGTGCGCCACATCCTCTTCGCCCAGGCGATGCTGACCGAATACGCCGAGCGCTTCCGCGACCTCGGCGACGACGACCTCGACGAGCTGGCGGACTCGTTCGCCCTCGCGCGCTGCGTGACCCGCACGCGGCTCTGCGACCTGTTGGCCTCGCGCACCGGCACGGCGGCCGGGCAGGCCTGACCACCACACCACGAAGGGAGACCTCATGTCCCGGTCCAAACTCCCCCGACGAGCATGGGCCTGTGGGAGCGCCCTCGCCCTCGTCGTCATGGCGCTCGCGGCGGGTCCCGCGCAGGCGCACCATCCGCGCGGCCTGCGCGATCTCGCTCCGCGCCCGCTGATCGGCACCGCCGTGAACACCGACCTGCTGGGGTCCGACGCGACCTACACGAGCATCCTCGACCGCGAGTTCAACAGCGTGACGCCCGAGAACGCGATGAAGTGGGAGAGCGTGGAGGCCCAGCGCGGCGTGCTCGACTTCTCGGCCGCCGACCGGCTCGTCGCCCACGCGCGCGCCCACCGCCAGATCGTGCGCGGCCACACGCTCGTCTGGCACAACCAGCTGCCCGCGTGGCTGACATCGGGCACCTTCACCAACGAAGAGCTCGAGGCCATCCTCCACAAGCACATCACCGACGAGGTGTCGCACTTCCGCGGGCGCATCTACGCCTGGGACGTCGTCAACGAGGCGTTCAACGAGGACGGCACGCTGCGCGACACCATCTGGCTGCGCCAGCTCGGCCCCGGCTACATCGCCAAGGCGTTCCGGTGGGCCCACCAGGCCGACCCGCACGCCAAGCTCTACTACAACGACTACAACCTCGAGTCGATCGGCCCCAAGAGCGACGCGGCGTACGCGCTCGTCGGGGACCTCCGCCGCCAGGGCGTGCGCATCGACGGCGTCGGCTTCCAGGGCCACCTCGGGATCCAGTACCCCTATCCCGACACGCTCGGCGACAACCTCAAGCGCTTCGCGGCGCTCGGCGTCGACGTGGCGATCACCGAGGCCGACGTGCGCATGATCCTGCCGGTCACTCCTGAGAAGCTGGCCACGCAGGCCGATTACTTCACCGGCATGCTCAACAGCTGCCAGGCCGTGCGCCGCTGCGTGTCGTTCACCGTCTGGGGCTTCGACGACGGACACTCGTGGGTGCCCGGCGTGTTCGCCGGCGAGGGCGCCGCGACGCCGTTCGACGAGAGCTATCGGCCCAAGCCCGCGTACTTCGCGCTGCGCGACGCGCTGGCGCGTCACCACCACCGGTGAGCTGGTCGACGGCGGTAAGGTCGGCGCGTGAGGCGCAGCATCGCCCACGTCGCCGTCCTTGCCGCCGTCGCCGCCGCTGCGGGGCCCGCCGCCGCGGCAGCGCCGCCCGCGCCACCGCCGCCGCCCGGCCAGCTCGTGGCCTCCGGGATCCCGTACGCCACGAACGTGACCTTCGACCGCCGCGGCGGCATGTGGGTCACCTCCGGCGCCCCGTTCTCCCAGGACGGCGACGGCGTGTGGTACGTCGCCCATGTCGGTGCGCGGCCGGTGCACGTCATCCGCGGGACGCTGACCGCACTCGGGCTGACGTGGTTTCGCGGCAAGCTCTACGTCGCCTCGACCCTCAGCCGGGTCACCGGGATCGTGGCGCGCTACTCGGACTTCGACGGGCGCGCCTTCGCCCATCGCCGCGTCGTGATCCCGGCGATCTCGGTCGGCCTGCATGGGCTGGGCACGCTCGTGCCCGGACCCAACGGCCGGCTGTACCTGGGGGCCGGCGCCGAGCAGGACGCGCTGGCGGGCGGTCACGTGACCTCGGGCACGGTCGTGTCCTTCAAGGGCGACGGGAGCGACCTGCGCATCGAGGCCACGGGCGTGCGTGGGCCATTCGGCCTGGCCTTCATACCGGGCACGGCGTCGCTGCTGGTCACCGACAACGGGCGCGACGACCTCGGCGTGCACCGGCCGCCCGACGAGCTCAACCTGGTGCGCGACGTCACGCGCGCCGCGCCGGACTTCGGCTTCCCGGACTGCTACGACCAGGGCGGTCGGGCGTGCGCGGGGACGGCCGCGCCGCTCGCGGTCCTGCCCGCCCACGCCGGCGTCGGCGGCGTCGCCGTGACGCGTGACTGGGGCGGCCGCGGCCTGACCGCCTTCGTGGCCGAGAACGGCTCGATCCTGCCGGGCGTCGACGCCGGCCACGAGGTGCGGCGCATCGAGCTGCGCCGGCGCCCGGGCGGCGGCTATGACGCGAGCGCCTCGGTCTTCGCCACCGGCTTCGGCGAGCAGGATGCGCTGGGAACCGCGATCGGGCCGGGCGGGGCGCTGTACGTCACGCTATTCGGCTATGGCGCCGTGGTGCGCTTCTTTCCAGGGTATGACCCCTAATCCATGCGACATCTGTCGAAGCGCTCAAGCTGCGCAGCATTCGCGGCGATACAGCCTGAACTATGTCCGAGAACCGCAAGCTCAAGGTCGACTGGCCGCCGATGGAGCGCATGCCGGAGCACATCCAGGAGGCCGTGCGTGCCGGCGAGCTGCATGACCGCGGCGAAGGACCGGCGCTCGACGAAGCCCAGGTCGAGGCCCTGATGGACCTCACCAGCTGGGCCTTCAACGGCGTCGCGCAGGACCACCCGCAGTTCGAGGGCCGCCTCGCGGCCTGGTCGGCCGAGGTGCTCCAGCGCCACGACCGTCGCGCCGCCTGACCAACGGTTGCCCGCGCAGCGCGCGGGCATGGCAGGATCGGCCTTCTCACATGGCCGACCGTGGGGTAGCGATCATCGGTGCAGCGCTCGACCTCGGTGCCGGGCGCCGCGGAGTCGACATGGGTCCGTCGGCGATCCGCTACGCGGGGCTCGAGGAGCGCCTGACCTCGCTCGGTCTGGACTGCGCGGACTGGGGCAACGTCGCGACCGCGGTGGCCGAGGCGACCGCGAGTGGCGATCCGCGTGCCCGCTTCCTGTCGGAGATCCGCAGCACGTGCGAGCGCATCGCCCGTCGTGTCGGCGACGCGGTGGGGGAGGGCCGCCTGCCGATCGTGCTCGGGGGCGACCACTCGATCGCCCTGGGAACGCTCGGCGGGCTGGCGGCGGCCGCCGGCGGGCCCGGCGCGGTGCTGTGGATCGACGCCCACGGCGACCTCAACACGCCGCAGACCACGCCCAGTGGCAACGTCCACGGGATGCCGCTGGCCGCGGCGCTCGGTCGCGGCGGGGCGGCCTTCGAGAGCGAGGCGTGGCCGTTGCCTGCGCTCGAGCCGGCGCGCACGACGCTCATCGGCGTGCGCTCCCTCGACGACGGCGAGCGCGCGCTGCTCGGCGAGCTCGACGTCGCCGTGCACACGATGAGCGAGGTCGACCGGCGCGGCATCGAGCCGCTCGTCGCGGACGCGCTGCAGCGCGCCGCCGGCGCCGCCTTCGTCCACGTGTCGCTGGACATGGACGCACTGGACCCCGAGGTCGCACCGGGCGTGGGGACGGCGGTGCGCGGCGGCCTGACCTACCGCGAGGCGCACCTGGCCATGGAGCTGGTCGCCGAGTCCGGTCTGCTGGGCTCGTTCGAGATCGTCGAGGTCAACCCGATCCTCGACCGCGAGAACGCGACCGCGGCGCTGGCGGTCGAGCTGGCCGCGAGCGCGTTCGGGGCCCGGATCCTGTAGCTGCAGGCGCCCGCGGCGCGCCGCGCGGTCGCGATGCCGCTCGGCGGTGAACGACGAATTCTGCCCGCCTGGCGGGCACTTCTCGTCGTTCGCGTGCCCGCGCGGCGCGGCCCGCCCTGCCTCGATGCCTGGCCGCGGACCGCCGCGAACGCCTGCGGATGGACATCTGTCCGAGCCCGCATTGGCAATACTGCACAAATCCGGTAGACATTCAGTACTTTGTTTCCGCCGATGACCGTCCTCCCCCGCACCGACGTCCACCAGCACCTCTGGCCGGCTGAGCTCCTCGCCGCCCTGGAGCGCCGCTCCGAGCCGCCGTTCGCGCGTCGTGACGCCGGCGCGTGGCGGCTGCACGTGCCCGGCGAGCCGTCGGCCACCGTCGCGGCGCAGGAGGGCGCCGACCGCGCCGGCGCACTGGCCGCCAGGGGGTCGATCGTGCGCTGCTGAGCCTGTCGACCGCGCTGCGGGTGGAGACGCTCGCGCCACGCGAGGCGGCAGCCGCTGCTCGACGCGTGGCGCGCGGTCGTCCGCGGACTGCCGAGCGCGCTCGGCGCGTGGGGCACGCTCAACCTGCGCGAGCGCGAGGCCCGACGACGTCGACGCGCTGCTCGACGAGGGCTTCGTCGGGCTGTGCCTGCCCGGCCGGCGCCCTCGCGCACCCGCGGCGCGTGGAGCGCCTCGCGGAGCTGCTCGGATCGACTCGAGGCGCGCGACGCGGCGCTCTTCGTGCATCCCGGGGCCGGCCGGCGGCGACGGCGGCGACGACGGCGCCGTGGTGGCCGGCGCTCACGAGCTACACGGCCTCGCTGCAGGCCGCGTGGTGGGCGTGGGCGGACGCCGGGCTCGCTCGCCACCCGCGCCTGCGTGTCCTCTTCGCCGCGCTCGCGGGGCTCGCCCCGCTGCACGGCGAACGCGCCGCGGCGCGCGGCGGCCCGGCCGTGCCGCTCGTCCCGCAGCTGTTCTACGAGACCTCGTCCTACGGCCCGCAGGCTGTCGCGCTCATGCGCCGAACCGTCGGGGCCGGACAGCTCGTGCACGGCTCCGACGTGCCCGTGCTGCGCGGCACGATCCCGCAGGACGACGAGGCGCTGCTGCGGGCCAACCCGGCGAGGCTTCTCGGGTGAGCGCCGCTCGCCGTCCTCGGGCGCGCGGAGCTGCGCGAGATCGTCTCCGGCCTGGCCGGCGATCCGCAGCCGTGGAGCCACCTCGTCCGCCACGACCCCGCCCAGCGCGTCTTCGAGTGCCTGCGCCTCGACGACCAGGTCGAGATCTGGCTCATCTGCTGGATGCCGGGCCATGACACCGGCTTCCACGACCACGACCTCTCGTCGGGGGCGGTCGTCGTCGCCCAGGGCGCCGTCGTGGAGGAGCGGCTGCGGCTCGGCGTGCCACCGGAGGTCCGCCGCTACGGCCCAGGCGACGTCTTCGACTTCTCCCCGGTCGACATCCATCGCGTGACCCACGCGGGCACGACGCCCGCGACCACGCTCCATGCGTACTCTCCTCCGCTGCGGCGCATGGGCGCCTACCTCGTCCAGCCGGGTGGCACGTTGGAGCGCCACCCGCTGGCCAAGGACGAAGAGCTGCGGCCGATGACCTCGGCCGCCTGATCGAGAAGGGACTCCCTTGAGCACCATCGACGATCTGCTGCAGAACGCCGAGGACTACGCGGCGAGCTTCGACAAGGGTGACCTGCCGCTGCCGCCGGCCGCGAAGAAGATCGCCGTCCTCGCCTGCATGGACGCGCGCCTGAACCCCTACGCGCTCCTGGGCCTGCAGGAGGGCGACGCCCACATCATCCGCAACGCCGGGGGCGTGGTCACCGACGACGAGATCCGCTCGCTGGCGATCTCCCAGCGGCTGCTGGGCACCGAGGAGATCATCCTCATCCACCACACCGACTGCGGCATGCTGACCTTCACCGACGACGCGTTCAAGCGCTCCGTGCAGGACGACGTCGGCATCAAGCCCGAATGGGCGGCGGAGGCGTTCGAGGACCTCGACGAGGACGTCCGCCAATCGGTCGCCCGGATCAAGGCGAGCCCGTTCATCCCGCGCAAGGACTCCGTGCGCGGCTTCGTCTACGAGGTCGAGACCGGGCGCCTGCGCGAGGTGACCTGAGTCACCACGCGCAGTAGCGCGCGATGAGCTCGCGGGTCGTCCGTCCGCGATGACGATCCCGCAGCCTCCTACGGAATGCCTCCCGACCAGGACCGCTGGACCGCGGTCGACCGCTACCTCGCCGACCGGCTGCTCGAGCCCGACGCCGCGCTCGACGCGGCGCTCGCGGCGAGCGCCGCCGCGGGCCTGCCCGGCGCACGGCGTCTCGCCCACCCAGGGCAGGCTCCTCGAGCTGCTGGTGCGCGTGCAGGGCGCGCGGGCGATCCTCGAGCTCGGCACCCTGGGCGGCTACAGCACGATCTGGCTCGGGCGCGGGCTCGCGTCCGGCGGGCGGATCGTCACCCTCGAGGCCAACCCGCACTACGCCGAGGTCGCCCGCGCGAACATCGCGCGTGCCGGGCTCGCCGAGGTGGTCGAGCTGCACGTCGGCCTCGCGGAGACGACCATGGCGCGGCTCGCGGCCGACGGCGAAGGCCCGTTCGACCTGATCTTCATCGACGCCGACAAGGCCGGCAACGCGCAGTACCTGACCTGGGCGCTCGCGCTCTCACGCCCGGGCACGCTGATCGTCGCCGACAACGTCGTGCGCGGCGGCACGGTGGCCGACCCACGCTCCGAGGACCCGAGCGTCGTCGGCGTGCGCCGCTTCTTCGACCTGCTCGCGGCAGAGCCGCGCGTCCGCGCGACGGCCATCCAGACGGTGGGCGAGAAGGGCTACGACGGCTTCGCGCTCGCCGTGGTGCTCTAGGTCGTCTCGGTGGCGAGCGCCAGGCTCGCGGAGTGCGACTCGGCCGGCTCGGCGGCCGCGGCCCCGCGCAGGAGCGTGGCCATCCAGATGGTGGCGAGGGTCACGCCGATCGCCGTCGCGGCGAAGGTCACCCGGACCGAGGTCAGCGCGGTGATGACGCCGGCGAGCAGGAACCCGAGGCCGTAGCACCCGGCGGTGGTCGATTCGAGCAGGCCCATGACGCGGCCCTGGAACTCGTCGGCCGTGCGGTCCTGGACGGCCTGGATGAGCGAGACGAAGTAGAAGCCGTTGCCGACGCCGCCGATGAAGCAGCCCAGCGCGCCGATCGGCAGCGAGGTGGCCAGCGCCATGACGACGTAGCCCGCGCCCATGGTCCCGGCGGCCAGCGGGATCCGCGTCACCACGGGGATACGACGCCAGAGCGGGACGAGGAGCAGACCCGTGACGAGGGTGCCCGCGCCCCAGGCGCTGAGGACGATGCCGTACGCGCTGGTGCCGCCGCCGATGACCTCCTTGGCCCAGATGACCTCGACGGGCGAGATCATCGCGGCGAAGATGAGGGCGGTCCCGTGGGCGAGGAAGAGCGTGCGCACGGCGCGGTTGCCTCGCGCGTGCCCATACCGGCGCGCAGGCGCGCGAGCCAGCCGTCCTCGGGCGTCGGCATGGGCGGGCGGGAGCGAGCGGCTCGTCGCCAGCGTGATGGTCATCGCGGCGAAGATCGCGGAGCTGAACCAGAGGGCGGCGCTCACGCCGAAGCCGGCGACCATGAGGCCGCCGAGCGCCGGGCCGATCGGCGAAGCAGACCGAGAAGGAGACGTTGAGCAGCGTGTTGCCGGCCTCGAGCTGGCCGTCGGGCTTGAGCGTCGCCGCGACGGCCGCGCGCGTGAGCGCGCGCCCGACGAGCGCCAGGATGCCGTCGACCGCCGCGAGCGCGAGTATGAGCGGCAGCCACGGAGCGCGACGTGAGCAGCGCCAGCGCCGCGAAGATGCCGGCCTCGGCGAGATACAGCGCGGGCAGCACGCGGCGGACGCCGCCACGATCGAGGCGGGCGGTCGCCGCGGGCCCGACGAGCGCCGGTACGAGCAGGCTGCACAGCCACAGCGCGGTCGTCGCCAGGGCGCTGTGCGTGTGGTCGAAGACGAGCAGACTGAGCGCGACGGTCCCGAAGCCCCAACCGAGCTCGTTGAGCGTGTACGAGGTCGCGAGGCGACGGAAGCCTGGGTAGCGAAGAGGGCGCACGAGGACCATCGACATTGCTATCGGAGTCCGGCGCACGCGCCTTGATGCTCCGTCGTCCATCTAACACCTCCCCAGACCTGTGGTTACCGGCCCCTTTAACGCGCTCACCCGGGCGATTGCCCGGGTGCCTGTGCGCTCCTGGAGCGCTCCTGCTGGACCGTCGGTGGCGCAGTTGCGCCGTGCGTCTACATCTTGACGTTCATGTCGTGCCCCTCGGCGCTCTTCCGTGAGCGTCCCCTTAACGCGCTCACCCGGGCAATGTGCCCGGGTGGCGAAGCTCGTTGGCGCATCGTGCGCCCGAGACTAGCCGCCGCGAGTTCATGTGTCCCCTCCCGAGTTGCCTACCCCTTGAGCGCTCCCCTAGAGCGCCTCCTGCCGGGCACATAGAAGCCGCTGCCTGGCGCGGCGGCAATCATACATACGTCCGTTAGGGTTTATTTCGCTTTAGCAAGCCGTATTGCGTGCCGACTTCGGCGCGCTTCGTTTACGACTTGAGCGCGCGGGTGGACGTTCGTCGGCGTCAAGTTCGGATCCCTGACGCCGATTCTTGTGCGCGATGCGCGCTTCTCGCCTCGCTCCCATTTGCGCGCTCCTCGTCACCGCGGCCGCGACGGTCGTCGCGATCCTGACCTCGCGCGCCGAGGACTGGGACCGGCCGCTGATCGTGGTGCTCGTCGGCGCGCTGGCGCTGATCGCCGATCGCTACGTGATCCGCACGCCGACCGGGACGATCGTGGTCGCCACCCACCCGGTGTTCGTGCTGGGCATGATGACGCTCGGGCCCGGCTGCCGATGCTGTTGATCGGACAAGCTCGTGATCTTCAGCGAACCGCCCCACGACGAAGCGCGTGCTCGTCGGCAACGCGGCGGTCTACGGCGTCGTTCCTCACGGTCGGATCGCTGCTGGCCGCGGGTCATGCGTGAGCACCTCGGCGTCCCAGACGTCCTCGGCCTGGTTCGCGGTGGCGGTCGATCGGCGCTCTTCCTCGTGACCTGGCTGCTCAACGTCGTGCTCATCGCGGCTATCTGTGGTGGCTGCGAGGGCATGCGGATCGACCGCGAGCTCGCGGCCAGCACTGGCGCCGCTGGTCTCCACGACATCGCACTCGCCTGTGCCACCGCGATTCTCGTCTACCTGGTGGCAACCGTCGGCGCCGCCGTCATCGCTCTCTCCGGCGTCATCCTCATCGCCTACTCGCGCCTGCAGCGCGACCTGCTCCAGGCCGAGCGCCACGCCGAGACCGCCCGCCAGGCCGCCACCGCCGCCCAGGCGCAGCGCGACGGGCTCGTCCGGATCATCCTCGACTTCCTCGACGCCCGCGATCACATGACCGCGCGCCACTCAGCCGCCGTCGCCCGCTACACGCGCCGGATCGCCGAGGCCGCCGGGTGCTCGGATACCGAGCAGCGCCTGGTCCACACCGCCGCGCTCTACCACGACGTCGGCAAGGTCATGTTCGCCGACCGGATGTTCCAGGCCGGCAAGCTCACGGACGAGGAGTGGGAGATCGTCAAGCGCCATCCCGAGCGCGGGGCGGAGCTCGTCGGGCACCTGCCCGATCACGAGGACGTGGCCGAGATCATCCTCGCCCACCACGAGCGCATCGACGGCCGCGGCTACCCGCGCGGCCTCGCCGGCGAGGACATCCCGCGCCTGTCGCGCATGATCTCGATCGCCGACACCTACGACGTGATGACCGGCCGCGACTCCTACCGCCAGCCCGTCAGCTCGGCGGAGGCGATCGAGGAGCTGCGCCGCGTCTCGGGGTCGCAGCTCGACGGCAACCTCGTCGAGATCTTCGTCGAGCAGGTGCTGGCCGTCGAGGACCTGGCCTTCCGCCACGGCGACGACGCCGACTTCGAGGCCGAGCTCCAGGTCGAGCGCGGCAGCCGCGGCGCCTGGAGCCCGATCGCGCAGCCCGATGCAGCTCCCGCCGCCCGCGCTCGAAGCCGCCTGATCGTCGTTTGCGCCCCGAGCTCGGGCGACTTAGCCTTCGCGTCATGGGGAGCCTGGTCCAGCTGGTCCGTGACCTGTGGAGCGCGCACGAAGTCGGCGGTCTCGATGCCTTCTTCGAGGCAGCCGGCGATGACGTCGTCTGGCAGCCGTACCTCACCGACGGCCGCGTCTTCCACAGCACGGCCGAGCTCCGCGAGACGCTGGCCGCGGTCGCCGAGCAGGGGATCCGCTACGAGCCGCAGCTCCACGACCTCGAGCAGCACGGCAACGTGGTCCTCGCACACGGCGTGCTGCGCGTGTCGCGCAACGGCAGCACGGATGAGACTTCCGTGCTCTGGGCCTACCACTTCCGTGCGGGGCGCCTGTGGCGCCAGACCACACATGCCTCGCGCGAAGACGCCCTCGAGGCGCTCGCTGCGCTGCGCGTCCTCGACGAGGCGACCTTCACCGTGGCCGAGAGCACCGGTGGGGACGGCGCTCATGTCATCCGCCTCCACGGCGAGCTCGACATCGATGCGGCGCCCGACCTCGAGCGCGCCCTGCTGCGCTCGCGCCCCGCGGGCGAACGCGTGGTGCTCGACCTCAGCGACCTGCAGTTCATGGACTCGACCGGGCTGCGGGTGCTGCTGCGCGCCCGGGCCGCCGCCGAGGAGGGGCGCTGGGAGATCTTCCTGCGCGACGTGCCATCGAACATCCAACGCCTGTTCGACATGACGGGGGTGCATGAGGCGCTGCCTTCCGAGGCACCCTAGGAGGCCATGCGCCTCGTGTTCGACCTCACCGTCAGCACGAGCGCCCCGTTCCGAGGCCCGGGCCATGCTCAACGCGCTGGTCGCCGACCTCGAGCGCGAGACCCTGAGCGACCTGCGCATCATCGTCTCCGAGCTGGTGAGCAATGCCGTCAAGTACGGCTCCGGGAACCCGGTGCACGTCGAGCTCGACGTCTCGGCGCCCGATCGCGTGAGCGGCGAGGTCGTCACCCACGGTGACCCGGCCGGCGCTCCGCACATCCACGAGCGCCCGGGCGCCCACGGGGGCTACGGCCTGCGTCTCGTCGACGCCCTCTCGCAGGAGTGGGGCGTCCGCGAGGCCAGCACCGACGTGTGGTTCGAGCTCGGCGGCTGACCAGCGCGAGGGCTACACTCCGAAACCCGCGGTGGGCGTAGCTCAGCTGGTAGAGCTCCTGGTTGTGGTCCAGGTGGTCGCGGGTTCGAGTCCCGTCGCTCACCCTCCTCCTTCGTTCGGTCGGTCTCCACACGATGCCTCGAGGCGCGCCAGCTGCTGCTCGGCGAGCTCGGGAAGCTGCTCGGCAGCCTCCGCAGGCGTGGGACGGCTGACGAGCCGGCGCAGCTCGCCGGCGAGCGCGGCGACGCCCGACGCCGGCATCGCCTCGACGACGCCGGTGAGGATGAAGTACTTCGCCGGAGCGTCGTCTGCCTGCAAGATCGCGCGGACCTGGTCCGCGACGGCGGCGCCGAGGCTGCCCAGGAAGGGGGCCAGGACCTGGGCCACCGGCCAGTTGCCGTCCAGGCACCAGTCGGTCAACTCGCCGACGACCGGCTGGACGGCGGGCCACCCGGCCTCGACCGCCCGATGCGCGGCCGCCAGGTCGCGCTTGTCGCGGGGTACGAAGGCGGCCGCGTCCACCATCACGGTCCGACGTGCTCGTCGAGCCAGACGTTCAGCGGCTCGGCCGCGCGCCACGTCGAGGCGACGTGGTCGAGTGCCGCGTCGCGGCCGATGCCGCCGTGCCCGGCAGCGAGCGCCCGGCGATCAGCGCCTTGTGGCGCAGCAGTTCGATGCGCGGGTGGTCGCGGGGGTAGCCGCGGGGCGCCGTGCGCAGGCTCTCGCCCGACGACCTCGAGACCGCCACTGCGCGCGGCGTCGATCAGCCGGCGAGCTGCCGGCCGCTGCGGTCGTCGACGACGGCGGCGCGGAAGCGCTCGAGCTGGTCGCGGGCCGAGCTGGTGGTAGCCCGTGCCCGCGTAGAGGCCCTGCGACGACAGCTGCGCGTAGAGGCCGGCGCCCGGTCCCGGCACGCTGTGCAGCAGTCCGTACGTCCTGGTCTTGTACGGCGCCGACCTGTCGGGCGCGAAGCGCAGGTCGCGCTGCTGGCGAAAGAGCTTGACCTCGCCGCCGAACGTCGCGCTGAGCTCGTCGAGCATGGCCTGCAGGCCGCCGCGGACGTCGGCCTCGTAGCGGTCGCGGGTGGCGGTGAAGTAGGCCTTGGAGTTGTCGCGCTCGAGCCCGGCGAACCACTCGAACACCTCGGCCGGCGAAGCCGCGGAAGGCGCCGTCCATCGCGTGAGGATCTCGCATGGCGCCACGGCGCGTAGCCTGTCGCCGCATGTCCGCCCTCGAGGCCCTGCACGAGCGGCTGGCCGAGCTGGTCGATCTCACCTCGCTCGGCCGCCTGACGGCCTGGGACCAGCGCACGATGATGCCGCCGGGCGGCGCGCAGGCGCGGGCGCAGCAGCTCGCCGACGCTGGAGCGCCTCGCGCACGCGCGCGCGACGAGCGACGACGTCGGGCGCGTGGCTGGACGAGGTCGAGAGCGACGGCGCGCTGAGCGACGTCGACCGCGACGTGGTGCGCGTGGCGCGCCGCGACTTGGATCGCCAGCGCCGCGTGCCGGTCGAGCTGGCCGCCGCGCGCGCGCAGGCCTCGGCCGACGGCCAGGAGATCTGGCGGATCGCTCGCGCGCTCTCGGACTTCGCGATGTTCGCACCGGCGCTGGAGCGCAACGTCGAGCTCGCGCGCGAGTACGCGGCGTGCCTCGAGGACGATGGCCATCCCTACGACGCGCTGCTCGCCGACTACGACTACGGGCTGACGGCCGCGCGCGTGCGCGAGGTCTTCGGGCCGCTGGCGGAGGCGCTGCCGCCGCTGGTGGCCGAGGCCGCGGCGCGGCCCGCCGCGCCCGACGTCGCAGGTGCCGGTCGACGCGCAGAAGGCGGCGGTCGACGGGGTCCTGCGCCGCCTGGGCGTGCGACGACGATGCAGTGGCGGGTCGACGTCTCCTCGCACCCGTTCAGCACGTCGATGAGCCGCGACCGACCTGCGGTCACGACGCGCTACGAGGGCGCCGGCGTCGAGTCGCTGCTGGCCGTCGTCCACGAGTTCGGCCACGCGCTGTACGAGCACGCAGATCGCGCCCGAGCTGGCGCGCACGAACCTCGGGCACGGGCACGTCGATGTCGGTGCACGAGTCCCAGAGCAAGCTGTGGGAGAACCACGTCGCGCGCAATCGCGCGTTCGCGCGACGTGATGGCCGCCGAGCTCGCGGCGGCCGGCGTTAGCGTCGAGCCCGAGCGCGCTGCACTGCGCTCGTCGTTCGCGTGCGCCCGTCGCTCATCCGCGTCGAGGCCGACCAGCTCACCTACCCGCTGCACATCGTCCTGCGCTTCGAGCTCGAGCTGGCGCTGATCGAGGGCACGCTCGACGTCGCCGACCTCCCGGCCGCGTGGAACGACGGCATGCGCCGGCTGCTCGGCGTCGAGGTGCCCGACGACGCGCGCGGCGTGCTGCAGGACATCCACTGGGCGGCGGGCGTCCTTCGGCTACTTCCCGAGCTACGCGCTCGGCTGCCTCATCGCCGCGCAGCTGTGGGAGCGCCTGGAGTCCGAGCTCGGACCCCAGGACGAAGCGCTGCGCACGCGCCGAGGTCGAGCCGATCACGCGACTGGCTGGGCGAGCGCGTCCACCGCCACGGCCGGCGGCTGGACACCGAGCCGCTGGTGACCCAGGCGACGGGCGGCGCGATCGAGGTCGAGCCCTTCCTGCGCTACGCCAGCGCGGCGGCCTGATGAGCGACCGCTCGGGCTGTATCAGGTAGCCTGCGATCGGGTAGGCAACGCGTATGTCGACCACCGCGACGCAGTCGATCCCCGTCCCCGAGCCGGGCCTGACGCAGGAGGAGATCGTCCAGCGCGCCCGCGACATGATCCCGGCCCTGCGCGAGCGCCAGGAGGAGATGCGAGCGCATCGGGCGCCTGCCCGACGAGACCAGCCGCGAGTTCGTCGAGGCCGGCTTCTACCGGATCCTGCAGCCGCGGCGCTTCGGCGGCTACGAGTTCGACCTGCCGACCTTCACACGCGTCGCGATCGCGCTGGCGCGCGGCTGTCCGGCCAGCGGCTGGACCTACACCCTGACCGCCGGGCACGCGCACATGCTCGCCGCGCTGTGGTCGGAGGAGGGCCAGATCGACATCTACGGCGCCGACGGCGAGGTCCGCATGCCGGGCCGCTTCCGCCCGGGCACGGCGACGTCCCGGTCGACGGCGGCTACCGCGTCTCGGGCACGTGGGACTACGTCTCGGGCTGCGACTCGGCGACCCACCTGGCCTTCGGCTTCATGCTCGGCGACGACGCGTCGGCGGGCGAGATGGCGACCGACTTCATCGGCGTCGTCGACTACGACGACTGCGAGATCATCGACAACTGGGACGTGCTCGGGCTGCGCGGCACGGGCTCCAAGCGCGTCGTCGTCGAGGACGTCTTCGTCCCGGAGCACCGCACGATCGACTCGATCTTCAAGCTCGACGCGCCGCCCGCGGCCGGGCGCACGGTGCACGAGGCGCCGATCTACCGCGAGGGCGGCATCGGCGGGCTCATCTTCTCCGAGACCGCGTCGGTCGCCATCGGCACCGCGTGGGGCGTGCTCGACCTCTACGAGGAGAGCATGCGCAAGCGCAAGACGACGGTGCTGCCGCTCATCCCGATGACCGAGCACGCCCAGTACCCGCGCTTCTTCGGCGAGGCCTTCCAGTCGATCGACGTCGCCGAGTGCGCGCTGCTGCAGAGCGACTACGACTACATGGACTGGTCGCGGCGCGCCGCCGCGGGCGAGATCGAGTACACCAGGGACCTCGACTGGCGCCTGCAGCTGCGCAAGCAGTTCTGCGCGAAGCTCGCCTACGACGCCGTCAACCTCATGATGCGCACCAACGGCTCGGCCGGCATGCGCGGCGGGGCGATGTGGCAGCGCTACCAGCGCGACCTCACGGTGCTCATGACCCACAACACCGTGCAGCCCGAGCTCGCGGCCGACAGCTTCGGGCGCCTGCACTTCGGCCTGCTCCCACACGGTGTCGAAGCGGACTCAGGACCGGTCCCGCCGACCGTGCGCTGAGCGCTACACTCGCTGAGCCCATGACTCATATATCAGTCGTCATGGCAGCCCGCCGGGGAGGGCGGGGGTGAGCGTGGCCGCGACTGCGCGAGCCGGGGAGCTGATGGCCGATCGCGCGTACGCGGAGATGCGCGACCGCATCGTCACGCTGCGCATCCCGCCGGGATCGCCGATCGACGAGGACGCCCTCGGCAAGGAGTTCGAGATGGGGCGCACTCCGGTGCGCGAGGCGATCAAGCGCCTGTCGCTCGAGAACCTGGTCACGGTCTTCCCGCGCCGCGGGACGTTCGCCTCGGAGATCAACATCACCGACCTGGCGCACATCGCCGACGTCCGCGTCCAGCTCGAGCGCCACGCCGCCTACCGGGCCGCCGAGCGCATCGGCGCCGCCCAGCACGAGCAGCTCGAGGCGCTGCTCGACGAGCTCGACCGCAGCGACCCGATGGCCGACGCCCGCGACCTGGTGGGCCTCGACACGCGCGTGCATCGCTTCGTCTACCAGTGTGCCGACAACCCGTATCTCGAAGAGACCCTCGGCCGCTACCTCAACCTCTCGCTGCGCATCTGGCACCTGGTCATCGACCGGCTGCCGAACCTGTCGGCGCGGGTGCAGGAGCACCGCGAGCTGCTGACGGCGATCCGCGACGGCGAGGCCGACCGCGCGCGGACGATCGCCGGCGACCACGTGGTCACCTTCGAGCGCGAGATCCGCTCGGTCCTCTGAGCACGCCTAGGGCGTGAGGACCACGGTCTGCAGCTCGGTGAACTGCTGCATGACGTGCGATCCGCCGACGCGGCCCACGCCGCTGTCGGTCCCGGAGCGCCCGCCGAACGGGAGGTGGCTCTCCCAGTAGTTCGAGGACTCGTTGATGTTCACCCAGCCCGTCCGCACGCGCTCGGCGAACTGCAGCCCGCGGGTGAGGTCGGCGGTGAAGATGGCCGAGAGCAGGCCGTAGGGCGAGGCGTTGGTCAGCTCGATCGCCTGCTCGAGCGAGTCGATCTCGACGAGCGGCGCGACCGGGCCGAACGTCTCCTCGGTGGCGACGCGGGCGTCGGCCGGGACGTCGGCGAGGATCGTCGCCTGCCAGTAGAGCTCGGTCGGGAAGCCGCCGGCACGCTCGCCGCCGGCGACCACGGACGCGCCGCGGTCGACCGCGTCGGCGACGTGCTCGTCCATCTTGGCGGCCACCTGCTCGTTGTTGACCGGACCCATCGTGGTGGCGTCGTCGAAGGGATCGCCGAGCAGCACCTGCGCCGTCACGCGGCGCGCGAGCTTCTCGAGGTACTCGTCGCGCACGGCGCGGTGCACGAGGATGCGCTCGCCCGCGGTGCAGCTCTGACCCGCGCACAGGTAGCACGCGGTGAGCGTGGCCTCGACGGCGGCGTCGACGTCGGCGTCGTCCATGACGACGACGGGGCCGTTGCCGCCCATCTCCAGCAGCGCGACCTTGCCCGCCGCGGCCTGGGCCACGAGCCGCCCGGTCGTCGTCGAGCCGATGAAGGCCACGCCGTGGACCCCGGGGTTGGCGGCGATCTCGTTGCCCACGACGGGCCCCGGGCCGGTCACGAGGTTGAACACGCCGGGCGGGATGTCGGCCTCGGCGATGCAGCGCGCCAGCGCGACGGCGCACACGGCGGTCGAGGGCGCGGGCGTCCACACCACCGTGTTGCCGCAGGCGAGCGCGGGCGCGATCAGCTCGGCGGGCATCGTGTAGGGCCAGTTCCACGGGCTGATGATCCCGACGACGCCGAGCGGCCGGCGCACCAGCATGACCCGCTTGCCGGGCGAGAACGAGTTGGGCAGCTCGCCGGTCAGGCGCTTGGCGTCCTCGGCCGCCATCCGCCAGTAGTCGACGAGCTCCTCGACCTCGCCGTAGGCCTCGGCCGCCAGCGGCTTGCCCTGGTCGAGCGTGAGCGTGCGCGCGAGCTCGTCGCGGCGCGCCTCGATGGCATCGCCGACCGCGTGCATGCGGGCCGCGCGGTCGAAGGCGGTCAGGCCGGCCCAGGCGTCGGCGGCGCGGCCGGCGGCCTCGATGGCGCGCTTGGCGTCCTCGCGATCGCCCTGCGCGACGGTGCCGATGACCTCGCCGGTGGCCGGGCTCGTGGCCTCGTAGGTCTCGCCCGAGCGGCTGGGTCCCCACGACCCGTCCACGAACATCTCCTGGCCGGTGGCTGCGAAAGACTCCGCCGCGGACATGCGCCCTCCTGGGGGGTTCAAAATCAGCGTCGGCATGCCTCCCGCTGGCGCCTTGACGCCGACCGACGACTGATATATAAGCTGCCGATCTAGCCTAGCACAGCAGCCGTCAGCGACCAGTGACGACGGTGGGGCGAGGGCGAAGAGCCCACCGGGCGCGCTGACGGCGCGATGAGGAGGGCACATGGCCGCAGCAGAGGCAACCGACAGCAACGAGCTTGCGGGCTTCGGCTACAAGCAGGAACTCGATCGGTCGCTGGGGAGCTTCTCGTCGTTCGCGGCGGGCTTCAGCTACATCTCGATCCTGACCGGCGTCTTCCAGCTCTTCGCGTTCGGGTTCGCCTTCGGCGGGCCGGCGGTGTGGTGGACGTGGCCGATCGTCTTCATCGGGCAGATGTCCGTCGCGCTGTGCTTCGCGGAGCTCGCGGGCCAGTATCCGCTGGCCGGCTCGGTGTATCAGTGGTCCAAGCGCATCGGCAGCGACTTCACGTCGTGGATGGCGGGCTGGATCATGGTCGTCGGCTCGATCGTGACGGTGGCGGCGGTGGCCGTCGCGTGGCAGGTGATCCTGCCGCAGGTCTCGACGTCCTTCCAGATCCTCGGCGACAAGGCCGACGCGGGGACCTACCTGACCTCGGGCGGGGCCAAGAACGCGATCCTGCTCGGCGCGATCCTCGTCGTCTTCACGACCATCGTGAACATGATCGGCGTCAAGCTGATGGCACGGATCAACAACGTCGGGGTCATCCTCGAGCTCATCGGCGCGACGCTGCTGATCATCCTGCTGACGGTCCACTTCAGCCGCGGCCCGGACGTCGTCTTCAACACGCTGGGTCTCGGCGAGGGCCACCAGTGGGGGTACTTCGGCGCCTTCATCATCGGCGGGATCATGAGCGCGTACGTCATGTACGGCTTCGACACCGCGGGAACGCTGGCCGAGGAGACCAACGACCCGCGCCGCAACGCGCCGCCGGCGATCATCAAGGCCCTCGCCACGGCGTCGGTGATCGGCGGGCTGATGATCCTGTTCGCGCTGATGGCGGTCGACGACATCCACGACAAGAACATCCCGCTGCTGGGCCTGCCCTACATCGTCAAGCAGGCACTCGGCGACACCGTCGGCAACATCTTCCTGATCGACTCGGCGATCGCGATCACCGTCTGCTGTTTGGCCGTGCACACGTCGTGCATCCGCATGATGTTCGCCATGGCCCGCGACGGCCGCCTGCCCTTCGGCCCGCAGGTCGCCCGCGTGTCGGGCCGCGGCAAGGTGCCGATCGTCCCGGCCATCGTCGTCGGCTTCTTCGCGATCATGCTGCTCGCGATCAACATCGGCAACCAGAGCGCGTTCCTGGCCCTGACGTCGGTGGCGATCATCATGTTCTACCTCGCGTACCTGTGCGTGACCGGGCCCGCTGCTCCTGCGCAGGATCCGCGGGACATGGCCGACGCCCGAGCACGGGACCTACTTCTCCCTCGGGCGCTGGGGCATGCTCGTCAACCTGTTCGCCGTCGCCTACGGCGCGATCGTGGCCTTCAACATCGCCTGGCCGCGAACCGACGTCTACAACGCGATCGGTCCGCACCACTGGTACTTCCAGTGGGCCGCCTATCTGTTCATCGGCGGGGTGATGCTCATCGGGGCGATCTACTACTTCACCGTCTACAACCGCACGCCGATCGAGGTCCTCGCCGAGCACAGCGCGATGGTCGAGGACCTGCCGTCGCCGGCGATCGCCGACGTGGCGCCATGATCGCCGAAGGGGAGTTCGACTACGTCATCGCCGGCGGCGGGACCGCCGGCTGCGTGGTCGCCGCCCGGCTGTCCGAGGACCCCGACGTGTCGGTCTGCCTGCTCGAGGCCGGCCCGTCGGACGTCGACGACGCCGCGATCCTGCGCCTCGAGGACTGGATGTATCTCCTGGACTCGGGCTACGACTGGGACTACCTGGTCGAGCCCCAGGAGAAGGGCAACAGCTTCCTGCGCCACGCCCGCGCGAAGGTGCTCGGCGGCTGCTCGTCGCACAACTCGTGCATCGCCTTCTGGACGCCGCGCGAGGACCTCGACGAGTGGGCGGCGATGGGCTGCGAGGGCTGGAGCGCAGACGAGTGCTGGCCGCTCATCAAGCGCCTGGAGACCAACGACGCGCCCGGCGACCACCACGGGCGCAGCGGCCCGGTCAACATCCGCACGGTGCCGCCGGAGGACCCGTGCGGCGTCGCCGTCCTCGAGGCGGCCGCCCAGGCCGGCCTGCCGACGTCGCAGTTCAACGCGGGGCACACCGTCACCAACGGCGCCGGCTGGTTCCAGATCAACTCGAGCGCGGACAACACGCGGATGTCGTCCTCGCACGCCTACCTGCACCCGATCATCGGCAGCCGGCCGAACCTGACGATCCGCACCAACGTGTGGGCCAGCCGCGTCGTCCTCGACGACCAGCGCCGGGCGACCGGCGTCGAGTACCTCACGCCCGACCTGCTCACCCATGCGGTCGCGTCGGCGCGGCGCGAGGTCATCCTGAGCGCGGGTGCCATCGACACCCCGAAGCTGCTCATGCTCTCGGGCATCGGCCCGGGCGCTCACCTGCAGGAGTTCGGGATCGACGTCGTCGCGGACTCGCCCGGCGTGGGCGCCAACCTCGACGACCACGTCGAGGGCATCGTGCAGTGGGACGCGGCCAAGCCGATGATCCGCACCTCGACGCAGTGGTGGGAGATCGGCCTCTTCTCGACCTCCGAGCCCGGGCTCGACCGGCCCGACCTGATGATGCACTACGGCTCGGTGCCGTTCGACATGAACACGATGCGCTGGGGCTATCCGACGACCGAGAACGGCTTCTGCCTGACGCCGAACGTCTGTCGCGGGCGCTCGCGCGGCACCGTGCGCCTGCGCACGCGCGACTACCGTGACCGCGCGCGCGTGGACCCGCGCTACTTCACCGACCCCGAGGGCCACGACGAGCAGGTGATGCTCTACGGCGTCAAGCTCGCGCGCAAGATCGTGTCGCAGCCGGCCATGGCCGAGTGGGCGACGCGCGAGCTGGCGCCCGGTCCCGACGCGGTCAGCGACGACGAGCTCATCGACTACATCCACAAGACGCACAACACCGTCTATCACCCCGCCTGCACCGCGCACATGGGACCGGACTCCGACCCCGAGGCCGTCGTCGATCCGCGCCTGCGTGTCCGCGGGGTGCAGGGGTTGCGCGTCGCCGACGGATCGATCATGCCGTTCCTGCCGGCGATCAATCCGTGCATAACGACGATGATGATCGGCGAGAAGTGCGCCGACATGCTGATCCAGGACGCCCGCTCGGCCCAGCCGTCGAGCGAGGCTCTGGCGAGCGGCTGACCGCGCCCACGGCGGCCGAGGTCGCCGACTTCCTACGCCACCACCCGCCGTTCGACGCGCTCGACGACGCCGATGTCCGGCGCGTCGCCGCCGCCGCCGAGGTCGAGCACCACCCGGCCGGCACGACGGTCTTCTCCCAGGGCGCGGAGCCTGTCGGGCACCTGCGCGTCGTGCGCAGCGGGGCCGTCGAGCTCCTCTTGGACGGGCGCGTGCTCGACCTGCAGGGTGTCGGCGAGCTCTTTGGGCAGGCCTCGATGCTCTCCGGCCTGCCCACCGGCTTCACCGCGCGCGCCGAGCAGGACACCGTCTGCTATCGCATCCCGGCTGACGTCGTCCGCGGGCTGCTCGGCCGGCCCGAGGCGCTGCAGTTCGTCACGCGCACGTTGCTGGACCGTGGTCGCCTCGCGCGCGACGCGGACGATCGCTCCGCGGACGTGGCGGCTCCCGCGCACCAGCCCGTCGCCGCGCTCATGCGCAAGGCGCTGATCGTCTGCCCACCGCATACGAGCATCCGCGATGCGGCGCAGCGGATGACCGACTCGGGCGCCACCTCGGTCGTCGTCGACCTCGGCGGCTCGCTCGGGATCCTCACCGATCGCGACCTGCGCACACGCGTGGTGGCCGGCGGGCTGTCCCACGACGCGCCCGTCTCCGAAGCGATGACGGCGCCGGCCTACACGGTCGCGGCCGATCGACTGGGCAGCGAGGTGTGGCTCGACATGCTCGATCGCGGCGTCCGCCACTTCCCGGTCCTCTCCGCGACGGGCGAGGTGCTCGGCGTCGTCGAGGACGCAGACCTCGTCGCCGCGGAGACGCGGACGTCGTTTCACCTGCGGGCGGCGATCGCCCGCGCGTCGACCACGGACGAGCTCGTCGAGGCGGCGCGCAACCTGCGCCCGACCATGGTCTCGCTGCATCGCGCGCGCACGGCGCCGCTGCACCTCGCCGGGATCCAGTCGGTGGTCGTGGACGCGATCATCCGGCGCCTGATCGAGCTCACGGTCGCCGACGTCGGCGAGCCGCCGACGCCGTTCGCCTGGCTGGCGCTCGGCAGCCTGGCGCGGCGCGAGGCGCTCCCGGGCTCGGACGTCGACAGCGCGGTGGCGTGGCGCGGGGAGGACACGGATCCGGCGATTTTCGAGTACGCGCTGGCGGTCGGCCGCCGCGTCGACGAGGGGCTCGTCGCGTGCGGCCTGCGGGTCGATGCGAAGGGCACCACGGCCGCCAACCCGCTGGTCGTCCGCTCGCTTGCCTCCTGGCGCAGAGCCGCACAGAGCTGGCTCGAGGACCCCACGCAGGAGCAGGCGCTGATCCTGGTCTCGGTCGTCGTCGACAGCCGCCCGGTGTGGGGCATCCACACCGGGGTCTCGCTGGCCGAGGGCTTGCGCGACGCACGTTCGCATCCGGCCCTCCTGCGCCAGCTCGCGCGCTTCTCGCTCTCCTTCCGCCCGCCCACCGGGTTCCTGCGCGGCCTGGTCGTCGAGCACTCCGGCGAGCATCGCGGGCGGCTGGACATCAAGCACGGGGGCCTCGTGCCCATCGTCGACCTCGCCCGCTGGGCGGGCATGGCGGCGGGCGTCACCAGTGCCTCGACGCCGGAGCGCCTCCGCGCGGCTGCGGCGGCGGGCACGCTCTCCGCAGCGGACGCCGCCACCCTGGCCGACGCCTTCGAGCTCATCATGGGCCTGCGTGTCGCGCATCACGTCGAGCAGATCGAAGCGGGCGCGGAGCCCGACGACCACATCGATCCCGCCAGCCTGAGCCCGCTCACCCGCCGATACGTCAAGGAGGCGTTTCGTGCTGTCGCGTCGGTCCAGAAGGGGATCTCGAACGAGCTCAGCCTGCACGTGCGATGACGCCATTGTCGATCAGTCCGACAACTGATATATCAGGGGTCATGCCGCCCGAGTCAGCGCGTGTAGTGATCGTCGGCGCGGGGATCGCCGGCGCCAGCGTCGCCCACCACCTCGCCGAACGGGGCTGGGAGCAGATCGTCGTCGTCGACCAGGGGCCGCTCTGGGAGACCGGCGGGTCGACCTCGCACGCGCCGGGGCTCGTCTTCCAGCACAACGCTTCGCGCACGATGACGCGCCTGGCGCAGTGGACGGTCGAGAAGCTGACCGCCCTGGACGCCTTCCATCCCGTGGGCAGCATCGAGGTCGCGACCACCGAGGAGCGCTGGGCCGAGCTCGACCGCCGCTGGGCACGGGCGCGCGGCTTCGGGCTCGACGCGCGGCTCCTCGACCCGGCGCAGGTCGCCGAGCTGCTGTGGCTGGTCGATCAGGAGACCATCCTCGGCGGCCTCCACGTGGCCGACGACGGGATCGCCAAGGGCGTGCGGGCCGCGCAGGCCCTGTGCCGGCACGACGCGATCGCCGCGTTCGGCGACTGCGAGGTCACCGGCCTGGTGGTCGAGGGTGGCCGCGCGGTCGGCGTGGACACGGCGCTGGGCCCCATCCGCGCCGAGCACGTCGTCGTCGCCGCGGGCATCTGGGGCCGGCGGGTGGCGGCGCTGGCGCCCGGGCTCAACGTCCCGCTCGTGCCCGTCGAGCACCAGCTCGCCTACACCGCGCCGCTGCCCGACCTCTCAGGCGAGACGCGCGAGGTGGTGCACCCGATCCTGCGCCATCAGGACCACGCGATGTACTTCCGCCAGGTGCGCGACGGCTACGCGATCGGCAACTACCGACACGAGCCGCGCCTGGCCGAGCCCGAGCGCCCCGCGGAGCTGCCCTTCACCCCGGACGACTTCGCGACCGCGCGCGCCGAGGCGGGCCGCCTGCTGCCCGCGCTGCGCGACATCGAGATCACGCGCGCGTTCAACGGACTGATGTCGTTCACGCCCGACGGCTTCCCGCTGCTGGGCGAGAGCGCCGCCGCGCGCAACCTCTGGCTGGCCCAGGCGATCTGGGTCACGCACTCCGCCGGCTGCGGGCGCGCGCTGGCCGAGCTCATGACCCACGGCGACGCGCTGCTCGACCTCCACGAGTGCGACCCGCAGCGCTACGACGCGCACGGGACGACTCCGGCCTACGCCCGCGTCCGCGGCGCCCAGGGCTACCGCGAGGTCTACGACGTCATCCACCCGCGCCAGCAGTCAGAGCAGGCGCGCGGTCTGCGCACGACGCCGTTCTACGAGCGCGAGGCCGACCTCGGCGCGCACTTCTTCGAGAGCGCCGGCTGGGAGCGCCCGCAGTGGTACGAGGCCAATCGCGAGCTGCTGACCGGCGACGAGGTGCTGCCCCACGACGAGTGGGCCGCGCGCCACTGGTCACCGGTCGTGCAGGCCGAGCACCGCGCGTGCCGCGAGCGCGTCGGGATCTTCGACCTCACGCCCTTCACCAAGGTCGAGGTCAGAGGGCCCGGCGCGCTGGCCTTCCTGCAGCGCCTGGCGGCCAACGACGTCGACAAGCCGATCGGCGTGATCGTCTACACGGCGATGCTCTCGCCGCGCGGCGCGATCATGTGCGACCTGACGATCACGCGGCTGGCGCAGGAGCGCTTCTGGGTCGTCACGGGCGGCGCCGTGGGGCGTCACGACGTCGCGTGGATGCGCCGCCACCTCCCCGGTGACGGCTCGGTCGTCCTCACCGACCTCACGTCCTCGCTGTGCTGCCTGGGCGTCTGGGGCTCGCTGGCGCGCGACCTCGTGGGGTCGCGAACCGAGGACGACCTCTCCAACGAGGCGCAGGCCTACATGCGCGCCGGCACCGCCGACATCGGCCATGTCGCCGTGCCGGTTGCTGCGGGTGTCCTACGTCGGGGAGCTGGGGTGGGAGATCTACGCGCCGGCCGAGTTCGGGCGCCGCCTGTGGGACACGCTGTGGGACGCCGGGCGGTCGGTGGGGGCGGTGGCGTGCGGCGGCGCCGCGTACGACTCGCTGCGCCTGGAGAAGGGCTACCGCCTGTGGGGCCAGGACATCGACGAGGAGCACGACCCCTACGAGGCCGGCCTGGGGTGGGCCGTGCGGCTGGGCAAGGACGCGGACTTCATCGGCCGCGACGCCGCGGCGGCGGCCGCCGAGCGCGGCGTCACGCGGCGGCTGTGCTGCCTGGTCACCGACGACCCTGCCGTGATGCTCGTCGGCAAGGAGCCGCTGCTCGACGGCGACGCGCCGGTCGGCTACGTGACGAGCGCGGGCTACGGCGCCACGCTGGGCGAGAGCATCCTCTACGGCTACCTGCCGATCGAGCGCGCCGAGCCCGGCACCGTGCTCGCCGTGCACAGCGCCGGCGCCGACCATCGCGTGACGGTGGTCAGCGAGCCGCGCTTCGATCCGGAGATGTCGAGACTGCGCGACGTCGCCACCGCGGCGCGCTAGCCGCCGGCCAGCTCGTCGAGCCGCGCGGCGATCGCCACGACCGCGCGCTCGTGTGCGGCGTACGCGTCGCGCAGCGCCGGAACGCCCGCCAGCCCTTCGCCGGCCAGCGGCAGCGGGCATTGCACGAGCAGCGCGCGGACCTCGGCGCCCAGCTCCGCGGGGCCGACGACCTCGGCGAGGTCCGCCAGCGCGGCGGCCCGCACCCGCGCCCCCTCGACGAACGACCCCATCAGCGTCTCCTCGGTCAGCGGCGCGCCACCGAAGACGCGGGCATGCACCACCGCCGGGTTCACGGCATGCGGCTGCACGAGCGCCCGCCGCTGCACCGACGACAGCCCCGCCGCCTCGGCCACGACATCGATCGCCTCGGTGAGCCCCTGCGCGTCCACGGGCAGCGCCGCCCGCATCTCCGGCGAGAGCCGCTCGAGCAGCGCGGCATGCCTGGCAGCCGCCTCGGCGAGCGTGGCCTCGACCCGGGCACGATGCGTCGTGGTCATGTGCCTCACGGTAGGCGGCTAGATGGTTGATTCCGCGGCCGCCGTGCCCGCATGTGCGCGGGCCGTGATACGGCCCACCCACCCGCGCCGCGGCCCGAAGGGGAACAGTGCTGGTTGCCCGGGCCCCTTCGGGCCGTGGCGATCCGGCGCCGCGGAGCGCGTGCAGGCGGGTGCGGGGGTCGTGGAATCAGCCATCTAGGGCAGGACCTCGACGTACCCGTCCGTCCCGTGGACGCGGATCCGCTGCCCGTCACGGATCAGCCGGGTGGCGTCCTCCACCCCCACGACGGCCGGCAAGCCGTACTCCCGTGCGATCACTGCGCCGTGGGTCATCAGGCCCCCGACCTCCGTCACCAGACCCTTGGTCGCGACGAACAGGGGGGACCAGCTGGGGTCCGTGTAGGCCGTGACCAGGATGTCGCCCGGTTCGAGCTCGGCCTCCGCCATGTCCAGGATGACGCGGGCCCGTCCCTCGATGATCCCGCCGGAAACGGGTAGGCCGATCAGCGCGCCGGCCGGCACGTCGTCTCGTCTGTACGCCCCGGCGATGCCCTCGCCTTCGGAGGTGAGCACCCGCGGTGGCGTGAGCGCCTGATACGACTCGAACGCGTCCTTGCGCCGGCGGATGAGCTGGTCATCCACCTGGCTCGTGCGCACGACGTCGTGGAGCTCGTGGAACCTGAGGTAGAAGCTGTCTTGCTTCTCACGAAGCACGCCGGCCTGCACGAGGCGTTCCGCCTCTTCCAGCAGGGCCTGCTTGTAGACGAAGTAGCGGCTGACCATGCCGTACTTCGGATACTCCCGGTACCCGGCGAAGGTGCGGACGCGGTCGATCATCCGCTTGGCCTCGCCGGCCTTGCGCTCTCCGTCCGGCAGGGCCCGCAATCGCTCCAGCACGTCCTGTTCCTTCTTCGCCGCCTCCTGGCGCCCTTGCTCGAGGCGCCGCTCGCCGGCGCCGGGCTCGAAGTTCCTGATGTTGCCGAGGATCACGGGCACGAGCGTGGTCGGGCGTTCGCTCCAGCGTGGCCGCGTGATGTCGATCTCGCCGACGCAGCGCATGCCGTACTTGTCGAGGAAGGCCCGGATGGCGTCCCGTGCTTCCCGCCCGCCCGCGAGCTTGCCCAGCTCGTCCAGGAAGCCCTCGTCCTCGACGTGCTCCAGGAACGCCACCACCTCCGGATGGGGGCGGATCGCGTCCGCGACGTCCAGGAGCGCGAGCCCCATCTCCGACGTGACGTTGTGGGGGACGGACTGCGTGAGCGTGTCGGCCGCGTTCTTCTCGCCCAGCCACGCGTGCAGCTGCTCGTTCAGCCACGACGCGGCCTCCATCCCCGCCATGATCACCTGGAGGCTGCGCGGATCGAACAGGGTCCCCTTGCGCTCCTGGATGTCGGCCAGGATGAAGTCGAACCGCGCCGATCCGGACGTCGTCCGGATGTCGCGTCGCAGGGCGGCGATGGACGCCTCGCTGCGCTCGATCAGCTCGGTGACGATGGCCGGATCGGTCTCGATCGAGGCGGGCGCGCCGCCAAGCGGGGCTCGCCAGGGAGCCTCGTCCGGGAGCGATCGGATGAAGCCGTCGCGTTCGAGGACGGTCCGCAGCGCGTCCCCGATCAGCGGATCGGACCTCCCCAGGAGCCCCACGAGGCCGGCCCGGCCCTCCGGCGACGCCAGGCCCTGGGTGACGTCGACGAACAGACGTCCGCCGGCCTCGGCCATGGGCCGGGGGGTCGTCAGCTGCCACACGGAGAGCCCCAGGGGCTTCATGGCGTCGGTCATCATCTGCTGATGACCGACCGAGACGTAGACGTGGTTCTCGCGGTCGCCGGTCTCGGGGATGGGGAACAGCGTGGTGATCGGCCGGCTCTGCACGATCTGCAAGCCATCGTCGACCAGGCACCATTCGATGTCCTGGGGGCGGCCGAAGTGGGCTTCGACGCGCCGGCCCAGCTGCGCGAGTCGCACGACCTGCGCATCCGTCAGCGCCGGCTGCTCCTGGCGCTCCAGCTCGATCGGATGTTCCTGCGTCCCGCCGGTCGGTAGGGCGTAGATGGCCACCCGCTTGCTGGCGATTGCCTTCGCGACGACTTCGGTATCGCGCACCTTGTAGGCATCCGCGTTCACCACGCCGGAGACGAGGGCCTCGCCGAGGCCGAAGCCGGCCTCCACTGAGACGACCTTCCGGTTGGACGTGACGGGGTCGGCCGTGAAGAGGATGCCGGCCGCGTGCGGGAAGACCATCTGCTGCACGACGACGGCCATGTCGACCCTCCGGTGGTCGAAGCCATTGCGCAGGCGATAGGTCACGGCCCGCTCGGTGAACAGCGAGGCCCAGCAGCGGCTGACGTGCTGGAGGATCGCGGCCGGCCCCACCACGTTCAGGTAGCTGTCGTGCTGGCCGGCGAAGGAGGCCGTCGGCAGGTCCTCCGCCGTCGCGCTCGATCGGACGGCGTAGGCGGCTTGCTCGCCGAGACGGGCGTGCGCGAGGCTGATCGCCGCGGCCACATCGGCGGGGACGGCGATCCCTTCGAGGGTCCGGCGGATCTCCGCGCTGAGCGTGCGGATCGCTTCCCGGTCGTCGGCGTTCAGGCGCGACAGCCGATCGAGTTGATCGTCGATCGATGGCGCTTGCCCGATCATCCGCCGGAAGGCGTTCGTCGTCACGCAGAAGCCAGGCGGCACGCGGATGCCTTCGATTCGCGAAAGCTCCCCCAGGTGCGCGCCCTTGCCGCCAACGACCGCGACCTGCGCCTCGTCGATCTCTCCAAGACCCAACACGTGGCAGTCGGGCTGGAACGCGTCGATCCCCTTCGGGTCGCGTCCAGCGACCACCGCCGCATGCTCCGCCGTGCCCATCGCGCTGCTCCCTTCGTCGCTTGCGGCGAGCGAGTATGGAGCACACCCGGGGGCTTGAAACAAGCCCCCCCGGCCGCGATACTTTGGAAGTGGCGGGGGGCTAGGCCACGTAGACGGGTGTGCCGACCGGCGTGTGGGCGTAGAGCGAGATGACGTCGGGGATCCGCATCCGCACGCAGCCGTGCGACGCGTCGTGGCCGATCGAGCCGTACTCGCTGGGGTCGATGCCGTGGATGCCGGCGCCGCCGTTGAAGGCCATCCAGCGGGCCTTGATGGGGTCGTCGGGGCCGGGCGGTATGACCTTGCCGGCGAGCTTGCCCGCCCACGCCGAGTTGGGGACGTACCACGACGGGTTGGTCTGCTTCCACTGCACGTCGTAGAGGCCCTGCGGGGTCTCGAGGCCCTGACGGCCGACCGCGATCGGGAAGGTCCGCGCGGGCTTGAGGTGGTCGTAGAAGCGCAGGACGTGGTCGTGGCGGTCGACGATGATGTAGGCGGCGTCCTTGGCTGCCAGCTGCGCGGTCGAGACCTTCGGCGCGACGAACTTGGTCGTCGTCGCGATGTCGGCCGGGCGGGATGTGAACAGCAGGGCCGAGGCGAGTCGCTGCCTGAGGGCCGGGGCGTCCAGGGCGCGCCCGCCACGGGCGGGCGTCACGGTCAGGCCGGTGGCGCTCGGGGTCACCGAGGCGTCGCGCGGCGCCCGGCGCACTGCCGCGGCGACCCTCGTCACCAGCCGCGGTAGGACGCCGGGCGCGTAGTGGAGCTTCAGCGCCACGCTCTCGTCCAGGCGCTGGCCGGTGAGGTCGTGCATGACCCGCACGCCGAGCCACCCGCGGCGGCTGTCGGCGCGCGCCCGGGCGAGCGCGACGTCGAGGTCGGCGGTCAGCCTGCTCTGAGCGGGGGAGAGCACGAACGTGCGCCCGGCGGCGTGGACGGTGAGCGTGCGCCGGCGCGGCGCCACGGCGCGCTCGATCAGCCGGGTGCGGGCCGCGTCGACGCTGAGGCCTCCGACGTCGACGCCGCCGATGCGCACGCCCGGCGCCAGGCGGTCGCGGTGGGCCTGGTCGTCGATGTAGGCGGCCGCCGCAGCGGCGCCCACGAGGACGAGCAGGAGGAGGCCGACGACGGCCAGCGGGCCACGCGGCCGCAGCCCCGTGGCGAGCCGGCGTGGCGACAAGCGGCGACTGCGGGCCGTGGTGCTCACCTGCTTCAGAGTGCCACAGGGTGCGGATCAGCTGCGTCGGGTGCGCTGTGCGTCGAGGTCGACGAGGTGCCGCGCGGCGTCGTGTCGGACGACGGTCTCAGCGAGCGTCGAGAGTCGCGCGCGGTCGCGTGCCGGGAGGGCGTCGAGGAGTTCTGCCAGCGTCTGGTAGGCCTGAGCGGCGACGCGGGCGGTCAGGCGTCGGCCCTTGGTCGTGAGCCGGACGTGGATGGCGCGGCCGTCGTGTGGGTCTGAGGCGCGCTCGACCAGCCCGCGCCGCTGGGCGCGGTCGATCAGGCCGGTCACGCTCGACTTCCCCAGGTTCAGGTGGCGGGCGAGGTCGAGCATCGCGGGTTCGCGGTCGCGCAGGATGCCGAGCAGGCGCAGCTGGGTGATCGACAGCTCGTGCTCGGCGGCGATCTCGCCCAGCAGCGCGTGGACCGCGAAGGAGAGCTGGACAACCGCGTCGATCGGGTCGAGATCCTCAGCAGGCGGGTCGTCCGCGCCGCGATCAGCTCGGGTCATCGCCGCCATCGTACTTGATGCAGTTCGTGGAACGTACTAAATTGATTCGTGTCACGAACTATCCGAAAGAGGCTTCCCATGCACGCCGCCCTCGTCCGTTCCTTCGACCACCCGCCGCGGTACGAGACCGTCGAGACCCCCGATGCGCGCGGCGAGCACGAGCTCGTCGTCGACGTGCTCGCAGCCGGGCTGCACCCGCGCGTACGCTCCAGCGCGGACGGTTCGCACTACACGAGCACGGACGAGCTGCCCCTGGTTCCAGGGATCGACGGCGTCGGGCGCACCGCTGACGGCGACCTCGTGTACTTCGTCCTCCCGGACACCACGCTGGGGTCGATGGCCGAGCAGACGGTCGTCGACCGCCGCCGCAGCGTCGCGCTGCCCGCCGACAGCGACGTGGCGACGATCGCCGCGGCGATGAACCCGGCGATGTCCTCCTGGATCGCGCTGCGCACGCGGATCGCCATGCAACCCGGCCAGCGCGTGCTCGTCCTCGGCGCCACCGGCAACGCGGGCCAGATGGCCGTCGAGATCGCCAAGCACCTCGGCGCCGGCCACGTGATCGGCGCGGGCCGAGACGCCGAGCGCCTCGCCGCGCTGGGCGACCTCGGCGCCGACGTCGCCGTCTCGCTCGACGACGACGCGCTCGGCGAGGCCGCCGCCGACGTCGACATCGTCATCGACTACCTCTGGGGCACGCCCGCCGAGCACGCCATCCCCGCCCTCCTCACCCGCCGCCACGATCGCAGCCGACCGCTCGACTGGATCCAGATCGGCTCCGTCGCCGGCCCGGACATCGCCCTTCCCTCCGCCATCCTGCGCGCCGCGAACCTGCGCATCATGGGCAGCGGCCAGGGCTCTGTCAGCACCGCCGCGATCCTCGCCCAACTCCCCGCCCTCGCCGCCGAGATCACCGCCGGCACGCTCACCGTCAACGCAGCGTCGCTCGCACTCAGCCAGGTCGAAGCCGCCTGGAACGCCCCCACGACGCCCGGCCAGCGCATCGTCTTCACGCCGTGACCACGTTCGCCCGTCGCTCGTAGCGTCGCCCGCTATCAGACCGTCGTTTCAGCTGGCTACGAGCCGCTCGAGCTCGGCCTCGAGGCCGGCGTCGCCGACCTCGCGCACCTCGAGCGGCAGCCCGATGCGCGCGGCCGCCCGCTGCGCGGCGCGCTCGGCGGCGGGCGTGCGCCGCTGCGCCAGCCACACGACGCGGCGGTAGGCGCCGAAGTAGTCGTCGCGCAGCTCGGGGTGGCGGTCGAGCCCGAGCTCGCGCACGACCGTGTGCTCGAAGGTGCGCGCGAGGAAGTCGGTGAGGAAGTAGGTGCCGGGCTCGGCGGCCATCGCCGCGGCGACCTCCTCGCGCGCGAAGACGTCGTAGCAGTGCTCGCCGCGCAGGCGCTCGAGGCCGGCGGCGTCGAGCGCCACGTCGAGCGCGCCATAGGAGCCGCAGTCGGCGTAGGCCACGGCGACGTGCTCGTAGCGCTCGCGCAGCTCGCCGGCCAGGCGCGCGACCTCGCCGGCGATCCGCTCGGGGCGGTTGTGCAGCAGCGCCGGCAGCGGGAAGACGTCGACCTCCCAGCCGCGGCGGCGCGCGATGTCCTGCACGTGCACGGCCAGCGCCCCGCAGGCGACGACCGCCGTAGTCATCCGGGGAACGCGAGCTCGTCGACGAAGAGGTCGTTGAAGTCGGCGCGGCCGGAGAGCTCGACGTACTCCACCTCGCGCACGATCGAGCGCGCCTCGGCCCGCTCGCGGTGGCTGAGGGCGACGATCTTCGCTCCCTCGCCCGCCACGTTGCCGGCCGAGACGATGCGCGGCAGCGCGAGGCGCGGCACCAGCCCGATGCGCACCGCGCTGGCGGGGGAGAGGTAGGCGCCGAAGCTGCCGGCCAGCAGAACCTGCTGGATCTCGTCGGGCTCGATGCCGTACTCGCGCAGCAGGATCTTCCAGCCGGTGGCGATCGAGGCCTTGGCGAACTGCAGCTCGCGGACGTCGCGCTGGGAGAGGAAGATCGACTCGGCCGCGTCCTCGCCGCGCCAGTGCATGACGAAGACGCGCTCCTCGCCGATCTTGGTCAGCCGCGGCGCGAGGGCGGGCAGGCGCTCGGCGGCGTCCTCGTCGGGGATGAAGCGCCCCGAGTGGTCGAGCAGGCCCGAGCGCACGAGCTCGGCCACGCAGTCGACCAGGCCCGAGCCGCACAGCCCGACGGGCTCGGCGTCGCCGATGACCTGCAGTGCGACGTCCTCGTCTTCGATGCGGACACCCTCGATCGCGCCCTCCGCCGCGCGCATGCCGCAGCGGATCTGCGCGGCCTCGAAGGCGGGGCCGGCGGGCGCGGCCGTGGCGACGACGCGCTCCTCGCAGCCCAGCGCGATCTCGCTGTTGGTGCCCACGTCGATGAAGAGCCGGATGCGGCGGTCGCGCGTGAGCCCGGTGGCCAGCATGCCCGCCACGATGTCGCCGCCGACGTAGGCGCCCAGCGAGGGGAAGACGAAGGCCGGCGCGCGCGGGTGCACCGCGACGCCGAAGTCGCTGGCCAGCGTCTCGGGCAGGTCGTGGGTGGTGACCGTGAAGGGCGCCATCGAGAGCGGCTCGGGATCGATCCCGAGGGCGAGGTGCATCATCGTCGCGTTGCCGCAGACGGTGATCTCGTAGACCCGCTCGGGCGCCAGGCCCGCCTCCTCGCACACCTCGGTGGCCAGCGCGGACATCGTCTCGTGCGCGCGCGAGCGCAGCGTGTCGAGCGCCCCGGGATCCATCATCGTGGCCGAGATCCGCGAGATGACGTCGCCGCCGAAGGGCTGCTGGGCGTTGAGCAGCGACTGCACCGCGAGCGGCTGGCCGGACTCGAGGTCGAGCAGCGTGGCCACGACGGAGGTGGTGCCGAGGTCGAAGGCGAGCGCGTGGCGGGCGCCCGTCGTGTCGCCGGGCTCGACGTCGATCATCTCCTCGTCGACGACGACCGCGGTGACCTTGAAGGCGCTCGAGCGCAGCACGCCGCCGAGCTTGCGCACGACGTCGAGCGGAATGTGGGGCTCGAGGTCGTCGATCGCGTCGAGCAGGCGCTGGACGTCGGAGCGCTGGTCCTCCATCGTCGGCTCCTCGAGCTCGACGTAGCGCTTGACCACCGCGGGGCGCAGGATCACGTGGCGCCCGACGCCGACCAGCGCCGCCTTGGGGCGCGTCTGCAGCGGCGGGACGCTGACCACCAGGTCCTCGCGCGCGGGCGCGCGACAGGCCAGGCGCCAGCCGTCGTGGAGCTCCTGGGTGCTGAAGGCGCGCGGATCGAGCGGGCTGATCGGGGCGTGCCCGCGCAGCACCTGCACCTTGCATTTGCGGCACGTGCCGTGGCCGCCGCAGGTCGAGTCGATGGCGATCCCGTTCCAGCTCGCGGCGTCGAAGATCGGCGTCCCGCTCGGCACGCGGACCTCGGTGCCGTCGGGCAGGAAGCGCAGCAGGACGCGCTCGGCGCCGTCGGCAGCGCCCTGCTCGTCCATGGGCTCCTCCTCGCGTACGAGCTGCGGGCGGGGGCTCACGACGCCGCCGCCGCCTTGGCCGCCTCGCGCTCGCGGTGCTCGGCGATCCAGCGCGCACCCCACTCGTCGTGGCCGAGCAGGAGGTCGGCCGCGCGCACGGAGTTCACGACCTCCTCGGCGCAGCTCATGATCGCGCTCGTCAGCCCGGCGGCCATCGCCATCGGCAGGAAGGCCGACCCGAGCTGGTGGCGGCGCGGCAGGCCGAAGGAGACGTTCGAGGCGCCCAGGCACATGTTCACGCCGAGCTCGTCGCGGATCAGGCTGATCGTCTCGAGCGTGATCGTCACCGCGTCGGTCGCGGCGCCGACCGTCATGGCCAGCGGGTCGATGACGACGTCCTCGGGTCCGATGCCGTAGTCGCCGGCGACGGAGACGATCTTGCGCGCGATGTCCAGGCGCTGCTGCGGCGTCTCGGGGATGCCGGTCTCGTCGTTGGCCAGGCCGATGACCGCGGCGCCGTGGCGCGCGACGAGCGGGAGGATCTCCTCCAGGCGCTCGTCCTCGCCGGTGACCGAGTTCACGAGCGCCTTGCCCTCGTAGACGGCGAGGCCGGCCTCGAGCGCCTCGATGACCGAGGAGTCGATGCAGATCGGCACGTCGGTCGCCTCGGCGACGGTGCGCAGCATGGCCGCCAGCAGCTCTGACTCGTCGACCAGCGGGATGCCGGCGTTGACGTCGAGCATGTCGGCGCCGGCCTGGACCTGGGCCAGGGCGTCGACCGTCACGGTCGAGAGGTCGCCGCCGCGCAGCTCCTCGGCGAAGGTCTTGCGCCCCGTGGGGTTGATCCGCTCGCCGATGACGCAGAACGGCTGGTCGTGGCCGATGACGACGGTGCTAGAGCGTGACGACAGAGTCGTGTGCATACGCGAGCGACTTCTCCCTTTCGATGCGCGGCTCGAGGCCGAGCTGTGTGCAGAGCTTGGCGATGCCCGCGTCCCTGCGGAACGAGATGAGGTGCAGGCCGGCCACGCCGGGCAGCGAGAGCGCGTGGGCGGCGAGCTCGTAGGCGAGCTCGAAGCACGCCTGCTGCTGGTCGGCAGCCGCCTCGACGCGCTCGATGACCGCGGCGGGGACCTCGATCCCCGGGACCTTCGCGTCGATGAAGCGCAGGGCGCTCGCGGTGCGAAGGATGGTGATCGACGGGATCAGCGCGGCCTGATCGGTGAGCCCGGTCGTCTCGGCGGCAGCCACGAAGTCCTCGAGCACCTCGGGCCGGTAGCCGATCTGCAGCTGCAGGAAGCGCGCTCCCGCCCGTGCCTTCATCAGCGCGCGCTCGACGCGGTACTCGACGGGCGGGGCGGCCGGGTTCTCCACGGCGCCCACGAAGAGCCGCGGCGCGGGCTCCAGCGGGCGCCCCGAGAGGTAGCGGCCCTCGGCCAGCATGCTCGCCAGGGCGATGAGCTGAGGGCTGTCGAGGTCGAAGACGCGCCGGGCCTCGGGCTCGTCGCCGGCCGTGACGTCGTCGCCGGTGAGGGCGACCAGGTTCTCGATGCCGTGCATCGAGGCGCCGACGATGTCGGCCTGCAGCGCGAGCCGATTGCGGTCGCGGCAGACGAGCTGCATGATCGGCTCGACGCCGCACTGCTTCAGGGCGATGGCCACCGCGAGCGGCGAGGCGTGCGCGTGGGCGGCCGTGTTGTCGGTCGCGTTGACCGCGTCGAGCCAGTCCTGCATGGGCGCGAGCTGGCGGCGGACCTCGGCCAGGCCACCGCCGTCGATCGCCGGCATCTCGGCGGTGATCACGCGCTGCCCGGCGCGCAGCTTGTCCTCAAGCGTCGGCATGCCAGCCCGCCGGCGTGCGCCGGTCGCGTCCGCTCACGAGGTTCTTCCACGACGACGTGCCCTGCAGCGAGTTGTCCACCGGTGGGCGCAGGTGGCCGAAGTCCTCGCGCCACAGCGGCAGCTTGCGCGAGCGCTCGTAGCCCTTCACCCACACGCAGCGCATCTCGGGCACGACCTCGCAGCTGCCGTCCGCGCGCACCCCACCGCAGGGGCCGTTGCGCAGCGTCTTGGGACAGGTCATCGGGCAGCTCAGCCCGGTCGAGTGCAGCACGCACTGCCCGCACATCTGGCAGCCGAACGCGCGGCCCTTGACCGCGTGCTCGATCTGCTCGACGGCGCCCATAGCGCTACGCCGGAACGCCGGCGCGCTTGAGCTGGATGAGCTCCTTGGCCTTCTTGACCGCCGAGGAGGCGTCGGCCGAGTAGCCGTCGGCGCCGACGGCGTCGGCGTACTCCTGGGTCACGGGCGCGCCCCCGACCATGACGATCACCTGGTCGCGGATCCCGGCCTTCTCCAGCGCGTTGATGTTCGCCTTGAACATCGGCATCGTCGTCGTCAGGAAGGCCGAGAAGCCGACGACGTCGGGCTCCACGCGCTTGATCTCCTCGACGAACTTCTCGGGCGCCACGTTGACGCCCAGGTCGACGACGGTGAAGCCGGCGCCCTCGAGCATGATGTTGCAGAGGTTCTTGCCGATGTCGTGGACGTCGCCCTTGACCGTGCCCATGAGGAAGGTGCCGACCCGGTTGGCGTCGGTGTCGGCCAGCAGGGGGCGCAGGATGTCGAGGGCGCCCTGCATCGCGCGGGCGGCGATGAGCATCTCGGGGACGAAGTAGTCGCCGCGCTCGAAGCGCGCGCCCACCTCCTCCAGCGAGGGGATGAGGGCGTCGAAGAGCATGCTCTCGGGCTCCATGCCCTGCTCGAGCCCCGCCTCGACGTTGGCCTTCACCTCCGGCGCCTTGCCCACGAGCGTGTCGTCGTAGAGCGCTTGCAGGATCTCGTCGTGCGTCATGCCGCTCTCTCTCCGGGTCGGTGCAGGCCCAGGCGCTCTTCCAGCGTCTGCGCCTCTTGGACGAGGATGGGTGTCAGCTCTGCGACGCGCGCGTGCGTCAGGCGCAGCGTCGGGCCCGAGACGCTGAGCGCGGCGATGACGTCGCCGGCCGGCCCGCGGACGGGGACGGCGATCGCGCTGAGGCCGGCCTCGAGCTCGTCGGCGGTCGTGGCGAAGCCGTCGCGGCGCACGCGCTCGAGCTGGTCGTCGAGGGCGGCGCGGCTGACGACCGTGTGGGCCGTCAGCCGCGCCAGCCGCCCGGGGGGCAACTCGGCCACGCCGAAGGCGAGGAAGACCTTGCCGTTGGCGGTGCAGTGGTAGTCGACCCGGCGCCCGACCCATTGGCCCGCGCCGAGGAAGTGGCGGCCCTCGACCTGGGCGAGGTGGTCGACGCCGTTGGGGGTGGGGACCGAGAGGTTGACCGTCTCGTGGCTGGCCTTGGAGATCGCCTCGAGCGCGGGCTGGGCCCGCTCGACGAGGTGACGCTCCAGGCCGCCGCGGTGGGCGAAGCGCATGATCGCCGGGCCGGGCTCGAGCTTGCCGCGCTCGCCGGCCTGGTGGACGAGGCCGTGGCGCTCCAGCGCCGTGAGCAGGCGCGAGGCCGTGCTCTTGGGCAGATCGGCGGCCTCGGCGAGGTCGCGCAGGCTCATCGGCTCTTCGCTGTCGAGCAGGCGCGCGAGCATCTCGCCGGCGCGGTCGATCGACTGCGTGCCCTGAGCCGGCGCGCTCATGTGGAAGTCCTGTTCCACGTTGGCTGGAACTGCAGTTCCATTCTGGATAGCATGGCGCGCGCCGGACCGCTCGTCAAGCCACACATGTGAGGTGCAGCTGTGTTCGTCAACACGATGCCGCGCTACGAGATCCTCAGCGAGGACGCCATGGCGGTCCTCGACCGCGGATGGCGGCGGATCGCGACGGAGGTCGGGATCGAGTTCCTGCTCGACGAGGCGGTCGAGGCGTTTCGCGCCGCCGGCCAGCAGGTGGTCGACGGCAATCGCGTGATCCTCGACCCCGAGTTCGTGCTCGAGCAGGTGGCCAAGGCCCCGCGCGAGTTCGACCTGCAGGCGCGCAACCCCGAGCAGACCATCCATCTCGGCGGCCAGCACATGGCCTTCGGCGCGGTCTACGGCTGCCCGTTCGTGCGCCAGGGCGACACGCGCCGTGAGGCCACCATGGACGACTTCGAGAACCTCGTTCGCCTGTCGCAGGCCTTCCCCGAGCTCGACTCGCCGGGCGGCACGATCTGCGAGCCCAACGACAAGCCGCTGGACTCGCGCCACCTCGACATGGTCTACGCGCTGCAGACGCTGTCGGACAAGCCCTACATGGGCTCGGTGACCTCGGGTCCGAACGCCGAGGACACGATCGCGATGGGGGAGATCCTCTTCGGCGGGCGCGAGGCGATCGAGACGACGCCGGCATCGCTGTCGCTCATCAACGTCAACTCGCCGCTGCGCTTCGACGACCGCATGCTCAGCGCGCTCGTGGCCTACACGAAGGCCAACCAGCCGACGATCATCACGCCCTTCCTGCTCATGGGCGCGATGTCGCCGGTCTCGATCCCCGCGACGCTGGCCCAGCAGATGGCCGAGGCGCTGGCCGGGATCGCGCTGGTCCAGCTCATCCGCCCCGGCTGCCCCGTGGTCTTCGGCTCCTTCCTGTCCAACACCGACATGCAGTCCGGGTCGCCCTCGTTCGGCACGCCCGAGTCGGCCATCGGGCTGCTGTGCACCGGGCAGATCGCGCGCTCCTTCGGACTGCCCTGGCGCTCGGGCGGCGGCCTGAACTCCAGCCAGACCGTCGACGCGCAGGCGGCGTACGAGTCGCTGATGACGATGCTGCCGACCTTCCTGGCGGGGCCGAACTTCGTCATGCACTCCGCCGGTTGGCTGGAGGCGGGCCTGGTCTCCTGCTTTGAGAAGTTCATCGTCGACATCGAGATCCTGCGCATGCTCAAGCACGAGTTCACGCCGCTGGAGATCGACGAGGCCAGCCTCGCGTTCGGCGCCCACGAGGAGGTCGGCCCGGGCGGGCACTTCCTCGGCGCCGCCCACACGCTCGAGCGCTTCCGCGAGTGCTTCTACCGCCCGCTGCTGACCTCGACGGAGAACTTCGAGCGCTGGAAGAGCAAGGGCGGGCTCGACACGACGGCGCGCGCCGAGGTCATCTGGAGGCGCACGCTGGAGGAGTACGAGCAGCCGCCGCTCGACGAGGCGATCCGCGCCGAGCTCCAGGACTACGTGGATCGCCGCCGGACCGAGCTCGGCGACTGATCAGGGGATCAGGACGGCGGCGCCCTCGATCGCTCCGCCGCGCACCGCGTCCAGCGCGGCCTCCGCCTCGTCCAGGGCGAAGGTCGTCACGTGCGTGCGCACCGGCACGCGCGGCGCGAGGTCGAGGAACTCGAGCGCGTCGGCGCGCGTGAGGTTGGCCACCGAGCGCAGCGTGCGCTCGCCCCACAGCACCTCATAGGGAAACGACGGGATGTCGCTCATGTGGATGCCCGCGCACACGACGCTGCCCCCGCGCCCCACCGCGCGCAGCGCCGCGGGGACGAGCTCGCCGACGGGGGCGAAGATGATGGCCGCGTCGAGCTCCTCGGGCGCGGGGCCCAGCGCGTCGCCCGCCCACTCGCAGCCGAGCTCCAGCGCGAAGGCCTGCGAGGCGTGGTCGTCGGCGCGCGTGAAGGCGAAGACGCGCCGGCCCTGGTGCAGGGCGACCTGGCAGACGATGTGGGCGCTGGCGCCGAAGCCGTAGAGCCCGAGGCGCTGGGCGTCGCCGGTCATGCGCAGCGCGCGGTGGCCGATGAGCCCCGCGCAGAGCAGCGGCGCGGCCTCGAGGTCGCCGAACCCCTCGGGCAGCGCGAAGGCGTAGCGCCCGTCGGCCACGGCGCGCGTCGCGTAGCCGCCGTCGCGGTCGAGCCCGGTGAACTGCGCGCGCTCGCAGAGGTTCTCGCGCCCACTGGTACAGAAGCGGCACGTCCCGTCGGTCCATCCCAGCCACGGGATCCCCACGCGCGCGCCCGGCGCGTGGGCCGCGTCGGCGCCGGCGGCGAGCACGGTGGCGACGATCTGGTGGCCCGGAACGACGGGCAGGCGCGAGCCGCGCACCTCGCCGTCGCGGATGTGCAGGTCCGTGCGGCACACGCCGCAGGCGTGGACCTCGACGAGCACGTCGCCCGGGCGCGAGGCGTCGAGCTCGGGATCGGGCAGCTCGCGCGCCTGCAGCGGCCGGCCGGGCTCGTCGAGGACCATCGCGCGCATCGCCACATGATCTACCCTCGAAAGCATGGCCGCGCGCGCCGACAGCTTCGACCTCGCCAAGCTCCAGCTCTCCAGCGGAGAGGGCCGCCGGCTCGTGCTCGGCGTGGCGCTCGACCCCTTCGAGTTCGCGGGCACCGAGTACGCCGTGGAGCCCTCGCGGATCGACGTCACGCTCGACATCTCGCGCATGACCCACGACGGCTACGCGCTGCGGCTGCGCTTCGCCGCGGCCCTCGTCGGGCCGTGCATGCGCTGCCTGGAGCCCGCCGCGCCCTCGATCGACGTGGACGCCCGCGAGGTCGACCAGGTCGGCGGCGGCGAGGAGCTCAGCAGCCCCTACGTCGAGGGCGGCGTGCTCGACCTCGCCCAGTGGGCGCGCGACGCGTACGCGCTCACGCTGCCCAACCAGGTCGTCTGCCGCACGGACTGCGCCGGCCTGTGCGCGGAGTGCGGCGCGAGCCTCAACGACGATCCGGGCCACGCGCACGAGGCCGCGCCCGACCCGCGCTGGGCCAAGCTGCGCGAGCTGCGCCTGGAGTAGCTCAGCTGCGGGCGAGCACCGGACTGTCGAACTCGTCGCGGACGACGTCCATGAGCACCTCGTCGCAGCGCTCGCCCAGGAGCACGAGCGCGTTGCGGCGCGCGCCGATGCGCTTGAAGCCGGCCTTCTCATAGACGCGGATGGCCCCCGCGTTGGAGGGCAGCACCGTGAGCATCACGTTCTGCAGGCCGAGGATGTTGAAGCCCCAGTCGAGCGTGAGGCGGGTGGCCTCGGTGCCCAGCCCGCGCCCGCGACCGGCGCCGATGGCGATCCCGAAGGTCGCGCGGCTGTAGCGCCAGTCGATGCCGTGCAGTCCCGAGGTGCCGACCGGCGAGCCGTCGGCGAGGTCGTAGATCGTGAAGCCCGCCTGCTTGGGCTGGCGCCCGGCGGAGTCGGCGATCGCCTCCTCGACCCACGCCTCCTCGGCCTCGAGCGCGTAGAGGCCGGGGTTGAGGATCCCGTTGCGGACCTCGAGGTCGTGCAGCCAGCGGCGGTAGGTGTCGGCGAGGTCCTTGCGCAGCGGGCCCAGCGCAACGCGCTCGCCCTCCAACACATAGTCTGGGGCGTCCATGCGTGCAGGATGCCATCGCGCGGCCGGGGTGCTGGTCCTCGTCGTCGTCGCCGCCTTCGTTGCCGGGTGCGGCGGCTCCTCGGCCCCCACCCGCGCCACCTACGGCAAGAACATCGACAAGATCTGCTCGACGTTCGACGATCGCGTCAACGCGATTCAGCGCAAGGCGCCCAAGACGACCGACGAGCTCGTCGCCTTCGCCGACGAGCTGGGGCGCGTCATCGACGAGGGCGTGGACGAGCTCAGCGCGGTCGAGCGGCCCGACGGCGATGACGGCGTGAAGGCCCAGCGCTGGATCGACGCCTTCAAGCGTCAGGCCGACGAGCAGATCAAGCCCGCGCTGGCCGCCCTGAAGGACGCGGCACGGCGCAACGACACGGCGGCCCTGCAGCGCGCGGCGCAGCGCATCCAGAAGGTGGACGACACGCGCATCAACCAGCTGGCTCGCGACGCCGGCTCGCGAACCTGCGGCGACTAGCTGCTACAGATACGCCCCGCTGGGGATGTAGGGCGCCAGCGGCCCGAGCTGTCCGCCGGCGAACATCGGCCCGTCGGGCGACAGCGGCAGGCGCGCGTCCAGGCACACGGGCAGCGCCCAGTCCTGGCCGGCGGTGAGGAAGTCGACGTTCACCGTGGCGCCGGGTGGTCCGGTGACGAACAGGCCCCAGAGCATGCGCTGGGCGGCCTGCTCGTCGCGGGCGCCGAGCAGGATCACATTGCTCCCGCGCGCGAGGGCAAAGGCGCGGTCCTCGAAGACGAGCAGCCGCGCGCCGTGGGCCATCGGCACGGGCAGGTCGCGCCCGTGGCCCGCGCCGCGCAGCTCGCGGCCGATGGCGTCGGCGACCGCGATGCCCGCCTCGCCCGCGTCGACGATGCCGTCGACGTCGGGCGCGCGCGACAGGTCGGGGATCCCCGCCGCCGCCACGCACGGGCGGATCGGCACTCCGGTGTGCGCGTAGATGCCCATCGCCTGCGGGTTGGTCGAGCTGAGGACGAGGTGCCCGCGCGCGCCGGCGCCGTACTCCCAGCAGCGGGCGAACAGCTCGCGGCCCACGCCGCGGCCCTGCAGCGCGTCGGCGACACCGAAGAGCGAGAAGCCCCAGATCCCTTCACGGATCAGCGCCAGCGCGACGCCGGCGACGCGGCCGTCGTGCTCGGCCACCCAGCTGCCGCCGGGATCGGTGTCGAGCAGATGGCGGATGCGCGCGTGCTGGCGGGCGGCCCGCACGGCCTCGTCCTCGCCCGCGAAGGTCGTGTAGAGCACCTCGAGGCAGACGCGGTCGGCGTCGGCCACGTCCTCGTCGCGCATCGGGCGGATGACGACGTCGTGCATGCAGGCAGTGAAGCAACACCGGGTGGGCCGGCCGGACGCCGGCCATAGCTCTCAGAACGCGGGGCGGGATGCCCCGCGGAGCAAATCGTCTACCCTTCGCGGTCGCTCATGGCCGTCCCCAAGCAGAAGCAGTCACACGCCCGCACCGCGCAGCGTCGCGCCCAGCACAAGATCTCGGCGCCGACCTACAACGCGTGCCCGACGTGCCACAGCCCGCGCCTGCCCCATCGCGTCTGCCCGGTGTGCGGCTCCTACCGCGGCCGCGAGGTCGTTCACGTGCACGACCACGAGCACGATCACGAGCATTAGGCTCGCTGAGTAGCCTCCAGGGCATGTCCATCACGGTCGCGGTCGACGCCAACGGCGCCGACCTCGGGCCCGCAGAAGTCGCCGCGGGCGCGGCGGACGCAGCCCAGCAGGGGGTGCGCGTCGTGCTCTTCGGCCCCGCCGAGGAGTTCGGTGACGTGGCCGAGGGGATCGAGGTCGTCGACGCCCCTGTCTCCATCGCCAAGGCGCCCGACCCCGTCCGCGCCAGCCGCTCGACCCCTGACGCCTCGATCGTCCTGGCCACCCGCGCGGTCGCCGCGGGCGACGCCGACGCCTTCGTCAGCGGCGGCTCGACCGGCCCCGCGCTGGCGGCCGCCCTGTTCAACATCAAGCGCGCCCCCGGCATCCACCGCCCCGCGCTCGCGATCCCGGTCCCGGTTCCCGGCCACCCGGTCACGATCGTCGACGTCGGCGCCAACGTCGAGGTGCGCGCCGAGCACCTCGTGCAGTTCGGCTTCATGGGCGCCGCGCTGGCCCAGGTCGTGCTCGGCGTCGAGCGCCCGCGCGTCGGCCTGCTCTCGATCGGCGAGGAGGCCAGCAAGGGCACGCCGCTCGTCGTCGAGGCGCACGCCGCCCTGCGCGACCGCCTGGCCGAGGGCGGCACGTTCGACTTCGTGGGCAACGTCGAGGGCAACGAGGTCACCTCGGGCAAGGCCGACGTCGTCGTGACCGACGGCTTCACGGGCAACGTCGCGCTGAAGCTGATGGAGGGCGTCTCGGAGGAGATGCTGCGCCAGATCCGCCACGTCGCCAGCTCGTCGCGGCGCGCCAAGGCCGGCGGCCTGCTGCTGCGCCCGGCGCTGCTCGAGTTCCGCGAGGTGATCGATCCCGAGAGCGCCGGCGGCGCCTACCTGCTGGGCCTGCGGCGCCTGGGCGTCGTGCCCCACGGGCGCTTCAGCCGCCGGGGCATCGCCCAGGCGATCCTGCTCGCCGCCCGCGCGGTCGAGGGCGACGTCGTCGGGCGCACGCACGCCGCGCTGGACGCCGCGCACGCGCTGCGCCCCGCACGGTTGTCCGGATCGCCCTCTACGGTTGCTTCGCCATGACCCGCGAAGAGGTCTTCAGCCTCATCCAGTCGCATCTCGCCGACGAGCTCGAGGTCGATCCTGCTCGCATCGACGAGTCGACGCGCTTCAAGGAGGACCTGGAGGCCGACTCGCTGGACCTCTACACGCTCGTGCAGGAGCTCGAGGACTCCTACGGCGTGAAGATGTCCGACGAGCAGGCGGCGAGGATCCTCTCCGTGGGCCAGGCCGTCGATTTCGTCGTCGCCTACGCGCCCACCACCTCCTAGCCCTGGACCGTCTCCGCGCATTGCTCCGAGAGCTTCCAGACGACCTGCGCCAGCAGGTCTTCACCCATGCCTCCTGGACGGACAGGCGCTCTGACTCCTACTCGCGCCTGGCCTTCCTCGGCGACTCGGTGCTGGGCCTCTCGATCACGGCGCACCTCTACCCGCGCCTGGAGGCCGAGCGCTACGGCGCGGGGCGCCTGACCAAGATCCGCGCGCAGACCGTGTCGGGCCCGTCGTGCCGCGCGGTGGCCGAGCGCCTCGGGGTGCCCGACTTCCTGGCGGCCGCGGCGCCGGACGGCGTCGGGCAGAGCGCCTCGACGCTCGTCGCGACCGAGCGCGTGCTGGCCAGCGTCATCGAGGCCGTGATCGGGGCGTGCTTCCTGCACGCCGGCTACGAGGCGACGGCGGCGGCGGTGGTCGAGGCCTTCTCGCCCGAGATCGAGCACGCCCTCAACCATCCGGTCGACTTCAAGTCCTCGCTGCAGGAGCGCCTGGCCCAGCGCGGCGAGATCGTCAGCTACGACGTCACCGCCGAGCTCGGCCCGCCGCACGACCGCACCTTCGAGGTGCTCGCCTCGGTCGGCGAGCGCCCGGTCGGCACCGGCTCGGGGCGCTCGAAGAAGCACGCCGAGCAGGAGGCCGCACGCACGGCGCTGGAGATGCTCTATTCCGCCGACGAGGACGAATTCGAGGACGAATAAGTGCACCTGAAGTCGCTGACCCTCAAGGGCTTCAAGTCGTTCCCCGATCGCACGAAGCTCGACTTCGCCTCGGGGGTGTCGGTCGTCGTGGGCCCCAACGGGTCGGGCAAGTCCAACGTGACCGATGCGGTGCTGTGGGCGATGGGCGAGCAGTCGCCGCTCGCCGTCCGCGGGCAGTCGATGCAGGACGTCATCTTCGGCGGCGGCAAGGGCGTGCAGGCGCGCTCGGCCGCGGAGGTCGAGCTCGTGCTCGACAACTCCGACGGCGCCATCGACCTGCCGCTGGGGGAGATCTCGATCCTGCGTCGCCTGGACCGCAGCGGCGAGGGCGAGTACCGCCTCAACGGCGCTCGCTGCCGCCTGGTCGACGTCCTCGAGCTGCTGTCCGACACGGGCCTGGGCAAGGAGTCGCACTCGGTCGTCTCCCAGGGCCGCGTCGAGGCGATGGTGACCTCCAAGCCGCGCGACCGCCGGCTGCTGATCGAGGAGGCCGCCGGGCTGGGCAAGCACCGCAAGCGCCGGCGCCGGGCGCAGCTCAAGCTCGAGCGCACGCAGGACAACCTCGATCGCGCGCTCGACGTCGAGCGCGAGGCGCGCTCGCGCCTGCGCCCGCTCAAGCGCCAGGCCGAGGCCGCCGAGCTGCACGAGCGCCTCGAGCGCCAGACCGTCGAGGCGCGCTGGGAGCTCGCGCGCGACGCCGTGCGCGCCCGGCGCGAGGAGCTCGCGGCGGCGGAGGGCGCCGCCACCGCCGCGCGTGGCGCGCGCGAGGAGGCGCAGGCCGCGCTCGCCGAGGTCGCACGTCGCCGCCAGGAGGCCGAGGACGCGCTGGCGCGGCGCACCGAGGAGCGCGAGGCGCTGGCGCGGCGCCTGTTCGCCGCGCGCTCGGCCGCCGAGCGCATCGAGCTGCGCCTCGAGCGCACGCGCGAGACGGCCGAGGCCATCGCCGAGCGCATCGAGCGTCGCGGTCGCCAGCTGGAGGGCCTGCGCGCCCAGGCCGTCGAGGACACGCCGGACGAGGCCGGACGTGAGCGCATCGAGGCGCTTCAGGCCCAGCTCGAGGAGCTCGACGAGCAGCGCGCCGAGGCGCTCGAGCGCGAGCTCGCCGCCCTGGCCGCGCAGCGCGACGCCGCGGCCGCCCGCGTCGCCGAGCTCGCCGCGGCCGTCGAGCAGCGCCGCGCCGCGCTGACCGAGGCCGACGAGGCCTGCGAGGTGGCGCGGACGGCGCGCCGCGCGGCCGAGAGCTCCGCCGAGGCGGCGCGCCGCGACGCCGCGCGAGTCGGGGCCGAGCTCGCGTCGGCACACCAGTTCCTGCGCACGCACGCGGCGGCCCCGGGCAATGCGCGCTCGCTGGCCGACGAGCTCGAGGTCGAGGCCGGCTACGAGCTGGCGCTCGCCGCCGGCCTTGGAGGCCGGCTGAGCGCCGCCATCGTCGAGGACCTCGCCGCCGCCCGCAGCCTGCTCGAGCGCGTGGGCGCCGATGGCGGTCGCGCGCTGGTGGCCGACTCCGGCGCGCCGGGCGTGGCGCGCACGACGGCGCCGCCCGCGCCCGGAGCACGCCATCTGGGCGACATGGTCTCCGGACCGGGCCCCGCGGTGGCCCTGGCTCGTCGCCTGCTGGCCAACACCTGGGTGGTCGAGGATCTCGACCAGCTGCCGCCGGGCTTCCTGGGCGTCGCGGTGACGCGGACCGGCCGCGCGTGGTTCGGGTTCACCCGCGAGCTGCGCCAGGCGCCGCGCGGCGGCTCGGAGCGCGTGCTCGCCGAGCGCAACCGTCGCGATGGGCTGGTGCGCGAGTCCGAGCGCGCCGTGCAGGCCGAGCAGGGCGCGCTGGCCGGGGTCGAGGCCGCCACGGCGGCGGTGCAGGCGGCCGACGCCACCCGCGAGGAGGCCGATCGCGCCCTGCGCGACGCCGATCGCGCGCGTGCCCAGGCGGCGGAGGACGAGCGTCGCGCGACCTGGCTCATCGACGAGCGCACGCGGGAGCCCGAGCAGGGTGAGGCGGCCGTGCGCCGGGCCCAGATCTCCGGTGAGCTCGCCGCCGAGCGCCGGGTCGCCGAGCGCGCCGCGCGCGAGCGCGCCGAGCGGGCGGCGCGCATCGAGCGCCTCGCGGCCGCCCTCGTGCGCGATCGGGCGCTGCTGCCCGTGGCGCATCGCCTGGTCGCGGCGCTGACCGGCGCGCTGGAGGCCGTCGGCGTGCGCGTCGAGGCGCTCGACGCCGAGCTGCTCGCCGACCGCGAAGCCGGCGAGGGAGTGGCCGCCGCCCTGCGCGCGTGCGCCACCGAGGAGGCCGAGATCCAGAACCGCCTGCGCGAGCGCGGCGACGCCGTCACGGCCGCCGAGGTCCGCGCCCAGCAGGTGCGCGACGCCGAGCACGAGGCCGCCGCGGAGCTGGGCGCGCTCGCCGCGCGCCTGGGCCTCGAGGCGCAGCCGGCCGCCGAGCCGCTCGACGCGCAGACCGCGGAGGGCCTGCGCGCCCGCATCGAGCGCCTGCAGCGCCGCCGCGAGCAGCTCGGGCCGGTCAACCCGCTGGCCAAGGCCGAGTACGACGAGGCGCTCGCACACGTCGAGGAGCTCGAGCGCCAGCGCGAAGATCTCGAGACCGCGCTGCGCGAGCTCAAGGGCCTCATCCGCGACACCGACCGCCAGATCCGCGAGACCTTCGAGGCGACCTTCGCGGCCGCCGCGCAGAACTTCGAGGAGCTGGCCGGGCAGCTCTTCCCGGGCGGCCGCGGGCGCCTGCGCCTGGTCCGCGAGGACTCCGGACCGCGCCCCGTGCTGGGCGGCGCCGACGTGGGCGGCGCGGACGACGGCGAGGCGCCGGGGACCGAGGACGCCGAGCCCGAGGAGCGCGGCCTGGACCCCGACGACGACATCGGCGTCGAGATCGAGATCACGCCGGCCGGCAAGGCGATGAAGCGCCTGACGTTGCTCTCCGGCGGCGAGAAGTCGATGACCGCGATCGCCTTCCTGTTCGCCGTCTTCCTGGCGCGCCCGTGCCCGTTCTACATCCTCGACGAGGTCGAGGCCGCGCTGGATGACTTCAACATCGGGCGCTTCCTGAACCTCCTGCGCGCCCACGCCGACCGTGCGCAGTTCATCGTCGTCACCCACCAGAAGCGCACGATGGAGGCCGCCGATACGCTCTACGGCGTCTCGATGGGGGACGACGGCGTGTCGAAGGTCGTCTCGCGGCGGCTGCCGCGCGAAGCGTCCGACGAGAGCGACGCCCGCGCCGACGCCGCGTAGGTCTTTCGTCGAACGCCCCCGGGGAAGGAATCTGGGTGGCCGGCGTCTACCGCTACGAGACGACCCCCCTGATTGGAGCCAGCCACATGCCCAAAGTCGCCCGCCGTGGCCTCGTAGCCGCGGTCGTAGTCATCGTCGGCGCGCTCGCCATCGCCAGCGTCGTGTCGGCCAAGTCGACGGTCAACCTGAGGGCCAGCAAGACCAAGCTGGCGTTCAACCACAAGACGCTCACCGCCAAGCGCGGCACCGTCACGCTCGTCATGGCCAACCCGTCGGGCTTCCCGCACGCCATCGCGGTCAAGGGCCATGGGCTCGACAAGGACGGCAAGACGGTCAACAAGGGCGGGACGTCCCGCGTGACCGTCAAGCTCAAGAAGGGCACGTACACGTTCTACTGCCCGGTCGACGGCCACGAGGCCGCCGGGATGAAGGGCAAGCTCGTCGTCCGCTGAGCCGAGAGGTCATCGGGTCGCGCGCGGCGCCTTCGGGCGCCGCGCGGGCGTGATGATGGCTAGCCTCCCTGGCGATGGGCAAGCGCAGCCGCCGCCGGGGGGAGCAGACCGAGCCGCAGGACGGCGCCGAGCCGCGCGAGGAGCCGCCGGCCGACGGCGCGCCCGCGCCCCTGCGCCCCGACGGGCGCCTGCGCGACGTCGCGCTGCTCGTCGAGGAGGCCGACTACCTGCTGGCGCTCTACCGCTGGATCGTGCTCACGGGCGAGGTCCCGCGCGCGCAGGACTGGCTGCGCCGCGAGGAGTGGCCGCATCCCGACTACGTGATCGACGTCTTCGGCTCGTGGGAGAAGTTCCTCCAGCACGCCGAGATCCCGTCCTCGCCGCTGCTGGCGCGGGTGCGCGAGGCCGACGACGAGCGCAAGTCGCTGGCCGCCCGCGAGCAGCAGGCCGAGCGCGACCTCGCCCGCGTCGAGGATCTGCGCCGCCAGGTGGAGACGGCCAAGCGCCGCCGCGAGGCCGCCGACGCCGAGCGCGCCGAGCTCAGCGCGCGCGCCGAGCGCCTGCAGGCCCAGCTCGAGCGCGCCGAGACGCGCGCCGCCGACGCCGAGGCCCACCTGGCCGAGCGCCGCCAGCAGGCCGAGGAGGCGGCCGGTCCGCGCGGCGAGGCCTCCGACGAGTGGCTCGCGGCGCACGAGGCGCTGCTGGAGGAGCTCGACACCGTCCGCGCGCATCGCGAGGAGCTCCTGCGCCAGGTCGAGGAGCTGCGCGAGGCCACGGCGCAGGACGCCAAGGCCATTGCCCGCCTGAGCGCGACGCTGGGGGAGGCAGCGGCCGGGCCCGACGGCAACGGCGCCGCCGCCGAGCCTCAGGCGCCGCCGGCGACCGTGGCCGAGGCGGTCGATCGCGCTGCCGCCCAGGCGCGCCACCTCGTCTTCACGAGCGCCGCACGCGAGGCGGCGACCGACAGTCCCTACCGGCGCCCGGCCGACGTCCTGGACACCCTGCTGCGCCTGGACGAGCTGGCCGCGCTGTACGCCGATCCTGACGGCTTCGGCCGCTCGCTCAGCCAGGCTGCCGACGAGCTCGGGCTCACCTGGCGCCAGAACGTCTCCGAGCTGGCGCGCAGCCGTAAGCCGCACGCCTACAGCATCACCCACGACGGCGAGCGCCTGGAGCTCGGCCCGCACGTCGCGATCGGCTCGGGCTCGGGCGCCGGGTTCATCGCGCGCATCTACCTGCACGTCGCCGACGGCTCGGGCGAGGTGCCGCGCGGGCTCTACGTCGGGCACGTGGGGCGCCACCTGCCGGACACCACGACGGCGTGATGGCTGCCGAGCCCTTCCTGCTCGCGCAGCTCAGCGACTCGCACGTCAGCGACGACGACGACGCGCGCGCGCTCGCGCTGGCCGCCGCGGTGCGCTGGGTGGTCGCGCTGGACCCGGCGCCCGGCGCGGTCCTCGTGAGCGGCGACCTGACCGAGCACGGCTCCGAGAGCGAGTATGAGCGCGTCCGCGAGCTGCTCTCGGCGCTGACCATGCCGGTGCACGTGCTCGCCGGCAACCACGACGATCCGGCCGTGATGCGCAAGAGCTTCCCGCTCCCGCTGGCCGCCGCCGGCACCCCGAGCGAGGACTACCGCTACGCGACGCGCTGCGGTCCGCTGCGGCTCGTCGCCTGTGACACCACGCAGCCCGGCCGCGACGACGGCGCCTTCGGCGATGAGCGCCTGGCGTGGCTGGAGGCACGGCTCACGGAGGATCGCGACACGCCCACCATCGTCGCCATGCACCACCTGCCGCTGCCGACCGGCATCCCGGCCATGGACGCCCTCGGGCTGCCGCGGGGCGACCGTGTCGCCATCGACGAGCTCGTCGCCGCCTTTCCGCACGTGGGCGCGATCGTGACCGGCCACGTCCATCGCGCCGTCGTCGGCACGCTCGGCGGATGCGCCGTGTTCGCCTGCCCGAGCGCGTGGATGCAGCTCGCGCTCGACCTGCAGGAGCCCACCCGCGTGAAGATGGTGCGCGAGCCGCCGGCCTTCGGGCTGCACGTCGCCGTCGCCGGGGAGCTCGTCTCCCACGTGCAGCCGATCGGCGAGTGGTAAGAGGCGTGACGGCGGCGACGCAGAGCGGTCATGACCACAAAGGACACTCATGTCTAGAACATTCGTCATCGTCGGCGCCGGCATGGCGGGCGGCAAGGCCGCCGAGGCCCTGCGCGAAGCGGGATTCGACGGCCGCGTCGTCCTGCTGGGCGCGGAGGCCGAGCGCCCCTACGAGCGCCCGCCGCTGAGCAAGGACTACCTGCGCGGCGAGGCCGACCGCGACGCGGTCTACCTGCAGAAGGACCCGGCCTGGTACGAGCAGCACGCGATCGAGCTGCGCACCGAGACGTCGGTCGAGGCGCTCGACGTCGACGCGCGCGCGGTCGTGCTCGCGGGCGGCGAGCGCGTGCCCTACGACGCCCTGCTGCTCGCCACCGGCGCGCAGCCCCGCCGCCCGCCGATTCCCGGAGCCGATCTCGACGGCGTGCACGTCCTGCGCACCGTCGAGGACTCCGACGCGCTGCGCGCCGTGCTCGACGCCGGCGGACGGCTCGTCGTCGTCGGCGCGGGCTGGATCGGCAGCGAGGTCGCCGCCTCGGCGCGCCAGCGCGGCATGGAGGTGGCCATGGTCGAGATGCAGTCGCTGCCGCTGGAGGGCGTGCTCGGCCGCGAGCTGGGCGCCTTCTACCGCGACGTGCACGCCGAGCACGGCGTGGAGCTGCACCTGGGCACCGGCGTGGAGGCCATCGAGGGCGCCGGCCGCGCCGAGCGCGTGCGCACCAGCGACGGAGCCGTCCTGGAGTGCTCCGCCGTGCTGCTCGGCGTCGGCGTCGCTCCGCGCACCGCGCTGGCGGAGGGCGTGCTGAAGGTCGACAACGGGATCGTCGTGGACGCCGGGCTGCGCACGAGCGCCGAGGGCGTCTACGCGGCCGGCGACGTGGCCAACCAGGAGCATCCGCTCTTCGGCCCGCTGCGCGTCGAGCACTGGGCCAACGCCCTGGAGCAGGGGCCGGCCGCCGCGCGCGCCATGCTCGGCGAGGACGTCTCCTACGAGCGCATTCCGTACTTCTTCTCCGACCAGTACGACGTGGGGATGGAGTACGCGGGACACGGAAAGCCCGACGACGAGGTCGTCTTCCGCGGCGACCCGGCCACGCGCGAGTTCATCGCCTTCTGGCTGCGCGACGGATGCGTCGAGGCCGGCATGAACGTCAACGTGTGGGACGTCAACGACGACATCCAGGCGCTCGTGCGTGACGCCACCACGGTCGACGTCGCGCGGCTGCGCGACCCCGACGTACCCCTGGACGCGATCGTGTCCTCCTAGCTAGCCCCTCGTCATATGCACCACGTCGCGCACCTGCTCTTTGCCTCGCCCCGGCCGTCTCGGCGGGGCGACGCGCGCGTGCGCTGAAGCTCCATCGCTGACCGGCCGGGGCGTCGCCCTCCCCGTCCACCGTCAGCAAGAAGGAGCGTTCCATGTCGTACCTCACGCAGGACCAGCTGCGCCGGGCCCTGACCCTGGCCGACCTCACCGATCCCGGTTACGGCCCGCATTGCATGCAGCTGCTCGTCGCGGGCGCCACCGATGCCCTGCGCGCGCGCTGGGGCTGCCCGGTGCTCGTGCACCGCGCCAGCCGCGTCGTCGCTGTGGCCGACAACTACGACGCGCTGGGCTATCCGCCCGACGGCCCGGCGCGCGAGAGTCGCTACACGCGCTATCTCGACGCGCGGCGCCTGCTGCGCAGCCAGACCTCGGCGGCCATCCCGTCGGCCCTGCGCGAGCTGGCGCCGACTGCCCCCGACGACGTGCTCGTGTGCGCGCCGGGGCTCGTCTACCGCCGCGACGCCATCGACCGCCTGCATGTCGGCGAGCCTCACCAGCTCGATCTGTGGCGGGTCAGCTCGCGCCCGATGGGGCTGCCCGACCTCGACGCGATGATCGCCGCGGTCGTCGGCGCGCTGCTGCCCGGCGCGCGCTGGCGCGCGATCCCGGCGAGCCATCCCTACACGCAGGCCGGCCGCGAGGTCGAGGTGCTGGCCGGGGGCGAGTGGGTGGAGCTACTGGAGTGCGGCCTGGCGCACCCTCGCGTGCTCGCCGCCGGCGGCCTGGGCGGGCACTCGGGTCTGGCCATGGGCATCGGCATGGACCGGGCGACGATGCTGCGCAAGGGCATCGGCGACATAAGGCTCCTGCGCTCCGACGATCCGCGCGTGGCGGGCCAGATGGGCGACCTGAGCGCCTACCGCGCGGTCTCCGCCCAGCCGCCCGCGCGGCGCGACCTGAGCATCGCGTGCCGGCCGGGGCTGATCGACGAGGACCTTGGCGACCGCGTGCGCGGCGCGCTGAGCGCCGAGCAGGCCGAATGGGTCGAGGAGGTCGCCGTGGCTGCGCGCACGCCGGCGGCCGAGCTGCCGGAGGTCGCCCGCCGGCGCATCGGCATCGCCGAGGACCAGGAGAACCTGCTCGTGCGCGTGGTGCTGCGTCACCCGACGCGCTCGCTGGCCAAAGCCGAGGCCAACGCCCTGCGCGACCGCATCTACGCCGCCCTGCACGAGGGCAGCGCACACGAGTGGGCGGCCCCCACAGGGGCGCCGGGCTAGAGGGCCTTCTCGCCCCAGTAGGCCGCGATCGGGTTGGCATTGAAGTTGCCGATCTCGCTGTAGCCCTCCGACGCGTAGAGCGTCATGGCGCCGCGCTGCAGCGGCCCGGTGTCCAGGCGCACGAACGCATAGCCGCGCTCGCGGGCGGCGTCCTCCAGCGCGCGCAGCAGCGTGCGCGCGACGCCGCGGCGGCGGGAGGCGGGGACGACGTACATCCGCTTGATCTCGGCGGCATCGGGGGCGATGCGCTTGATGCCGCCGGCGCACACCGGCTCGCCCTCGTGGAAGCCCACGAGGAAGGTGCCCGCCGGCGGCGCGAAGTCCGCCGGCTTGGCGCTGGGCATGTGGTCGCCCTCGATGTCGCCGTAGAGCTCGCCCATCTCGGAGACCATCGCCGCCAGCAGCTCGCTGGCCGGCGGGAGCGCCGGGTCCATGGGCCGGAAGTCGATCTGCACTCCGCTATCGTCGCGCACCGCCCATGGCCCGCGACTGGACCGACGTCTTCATCACCGGCGACGGCGCCACCGTCGCCGCGCCTGCGGCCGAGGAGCCTGAGCAGCGCCGCGGCTTCTTCCGGCGGCTGCGCGAGAACCTGAGCAAGACCCGCCAGGCGCTGGGCGCCGAGATCCAGGCCACGCTGTTCGAGGGCGACCTCGACAGCGCGACCTGGGAGCGCCTGGAGGAGGCGCTGATCATGGCCGACGTCGGGGCGCGGACCACGGCCGAGGTCGTCGCCAAGCTCGAGATGGAGGCCGAGGCCGGCGGGCTCGTCGGCGGCGAGGCGCTGTCGGAGCGCCTGATCGAGCTGCTGGCCGACATCGCGAGGCCGGGGGAGGGCCGCATCGATCTGACCCACGACCCGACGGTGATCATGGTCGCCGGGGTCAACGGGACCGGCAAGACGACGACGATCGGCAAGCTCGCCTGGCACCTGCAGCGCGAGCTGGGCAAGACCGTCGTCCTCGGTGCGGCCGACACCTTCCGCGCCGCGGCGGTCGAACAGCTCACCCAGTGGGCGCAGCGCGCCGGCTGTGAGATCGTGACGGGCCCCGAGGGCTCGGACCCCGGGTCCGTCGCCTTCGAGGCGGTCAAGCAGGGCCGCGAGCGCGGCGCCGACGTCGTGATCGTCGACACGGCCGGGCGCCTGCACACCCAGGATCACCTGATGGCCGAGCTCACCAAGGTCCGCCGCGTGATCGGCAAGCAGCTGGAGGGCGCGCCCCACGAGACGCTGCTGACCATCGACGCCACCACGGGGCAGAACGGCGTGCGCCAGGCCCAGCTGTTCTCCGAGGCGGTCCCGGTCGACGGCATCGTCCTGACCAAGCTCGACGGGACGGCCAAGGGCGGCATCGCGCTGGCCATCGCCGCCGAGCTCGGCATCCCGGTCAAGCTCATCGGCATCGGCGAGGCCCTCGAGGACCTGCGCCCGTTCGACGCCGACGACTTCGCCCGTGCGCTGGTCGCCCCCTCTGACTAACTGACTAACATCGAAGCCACGAATGGACGCGTGGGTCATCTGGTTGATCGTCGCGGTGGTCTTCGCCGTCGCCGAGATCGTCAACCTCAGCTTCTACCTGTTCCCGTTCGCCATCGGGGCGGCGGCAGCGGCCGTGGTGGGACTGGCCGGCGGGGGGCTGGCCATCGAGCTGATCACCTTCGCGGTGCTCACGGGCGTGAGCTTCACCGTCGTGCGCCCGATCGCGCGGCGCCACATCAACATGCCCCCGCAGCTGCGGACCGGCACGGCCGCGCTCATCGGCCGCACGGCGATCGTCACCGAGCGGATCGTCAACGACGACGCCGTCGGGCAGGTGCGCATCGACGGCGAGGTATGGAGCGCGCGGGCCTACGATGAGGACAAGGTGCTCGAGGCAGGGACGCGCGTGCACGTGATGGAGATTCGGGGCGCCACCGCGCTCGTCGACGACTGAGGAGGCAGGGATGGTCGGTTTGATCGTGGCGGCAGTGCTGATCCTGTTCGCGCTGTTCATCGCCGCCAGGACCGTGCGGATCATCCCGCAGGCGCGGGCGGGCGTCGTCGAGCGACTCGGCCGCTACAGCCGCACGCTGACCCCGGGCATGACGATCGTCGTGCCCTTCATCGATCGCGTGCGCCCGCTGCTCGACCTGCGCGAGCAGGTCGTGTCCTTCCCGCCGCAGCCGGTGATCACCGCCGACAACGTCTCGGTGGGGATCGACACCGTCCTGTACTTCACCATCACCGAGCCCAAGTCGGCCACCTACGAGATCGCCAACCCGCTGCAGGCCATCGAGCAGCTGACGGTGACCACGCTGCGCAACATCGTCGGCTCGCTCACGCTCGAACAGGCCCTGACCAGCCGCGACGAGGTCAACGACCGGCTGCGCATCGTGCTCGACGAGCGCACGGGCAAGTGGGGGATCCGCATCAACGGCGTCGAGCTCAAGTCGATCGACCCGCCGGCCGGCATCCAGGAGGCGATGGAGAAGCAGATGCGCGCCGAGCGCGACCGCCGCGCCGCGATCCTCACCGCCGAGGGCGTCAAGCAATCGGCCATCCTCACCGCGGAGGGCGAGAAGCAGTCGGCCGTGCTGAAGGCCGAGGGCGGCAAGGCGGCCACGATCCTGCGCGCCGAGGGCGAGGCCAGCGCGATCGACACCGTCTTCCAGGCCATCCACAAGGGCGATCCCGACCCCAAGCTGCTCAGCTATCAGTACCTGCAGATGCTGCCGCAGCTCGCACGCGGCGACGCGAACAAGATCTGGGTCATCCCCAGCGAGTTCACCCAGGCGCTGTCGAACCTCAGCGGGTTCGCCGCCGACGTGACCGAGCGGCGGCAGAAGCCGGAGCCTCCGCCGCCGCCTCCGATCACGCCGGGCGACCCCTCTCACTCGTAGGCGAGAGCCCCCAGGACGTCCATCCGCGCCGCGCGCCGCGCCGGCAGCATCGCCGCCAGCGTCCCGGCCGCCATGCCGACGAGCACGAGCACGGCCAGCCCCCCGATCGGCAGCGCGAAGGTGAAGCCGAGGTGGCCGAAGACCGCCACCACGATGCCCGCCAGCCCGATCCCGACGGCGATCCCCATCGCCGACCCGAGCAGCGCGGTGATGACGCTCTCGCGGCGCACCATGCGCCGCACCTGACGGCGGGTCATGCCCACCGCGCGCAGCATCCCGATCTCGCGGGTGCGCTCGAAGGTGGCCAGCACCAGCGTGTTGGCCAGCCCGAAGAGGCTGACGATCACGGCCAGCGCCAGCAGCACGTCGAAGATCGCCAGCAGCTGGTTGATGCCGCTGGTCTGCTCCTCGATGTAGGCGTGCTTGGTGAACACCTTGGCGCCGGGGAACGGGTCGACCGCCCGCTGCAGCGCCGCCCCGTCGGCGGTCGGTGCGTCGAGCAGGGTCAGGTGGTCCTGGCGCCCGCTGAAGCCGCCGGCCGCGTAGGCCTGGCTGCCGATGGTGATCGGCCCCATGCCCAGCGCGTCGATGACCGGCGAGTCCTCGATCCCGCGGACGGTCAGGGTCAGGCGCTTGTCGGCCGGCGTGGTGACGGTGAAGCGACCGCCCACGCCCAGGTGGTGCTCCTTGGCCCACCCGTCGTCGACGATCGCGCCGTCGGCGCCCAGCCCGGCCAGGGTGGCACGCGAGCCGTCCTTCCACTTGAAGTCGAGGACCTTTCCGATGGTGGCCGGATCGACAGCGTTGACGCCCTCGGTCTGCCCATAGGCCCGCACGGCGTCCTGGCGGATCGTCGATGCGGTGCGCACGCCGGGAACGGCCGCCGCCTTGCGCGCGGCGTCGCCGTCCACGGGCGACCAGCCGTCTTCGCCACCGAGCACATGCGTGGCGGAGACGCGCTTCTCCAGTGAGCCCTTCGTGGAGTCCTTCAGGCCCGCGGCGATGATCGTCACCGCGGCGACGAGCGCCACGCCGATGGTCAGCGCCGAGGCGGTGATGGCCGTGCGGCCCGGCGCACGCATGGCGTTGCGCCGGGCCAGCATGGCCGCGGGGCCCCCCGTGGCCTCCACCGGGCGCCCGAGGGCGCCGACCACGGCCCGCACGATGCGCGCCGGCAGCCGCAGCCGGCGGGAGGTTCCGGCGGCGTCGCGCAGCGCCTCCACCGGTGCCACGCGCGTCGCGCGCCACGCCGGCACGAGGCCGGCGACGAGCGTCACGAGCACGCCGACCAGCAGCGAGACGACGACCGTGCGCGTGGCGAAGACGGTCCCGGTCTGCGGCAGGTCGAGCCCGAGCGCCTTGAACAGCGCGTTGATGCCCTTGGCCAGCCCGAAGCCGGCGGCGAGCCCGACCGCACTCGCGGCGGCGCCCATGATCAGCGCCTCGGCCACGACCGTGCGCAGGACCTGACGCCGCGAGGCGCCGGCCAGGCGCAGCAGCCCGAACTCGCGCGAGCGCTGGGCGACCATGATCGACAGCGAGTTGAAGATCGTGAACGCCCCGACCAGCAGCGCCACGGCGCCGAAGCCCAGCAGCACGCCCTTGATGATCGAGATGAACCCCTTCAGCCCGTCGAGCGTGTAGCGATCCTGCTTGGCCGCCGTCTGGACCTTGGCCTGCGGCAGCGCCGCGGCCAGGTTGCGGCGCACCTGTGCCGCCGGCACTCCGTCACGCGCCTCGACGAGGATCGAGTCCACGCGCCCGGCCTTGTCGAACAAGGCCTGCGCGGCGCGCAGGTCGAACACGGCGATCGTCGCCGTGCCGAGCGAGTCGACCGACCCGAAGGTCGTGATGCCCGTGACGCGGAAGCTGCGCGCCGGGCCGGCGGTCGCGATGCGCGCGCTGTCGCCGATGTGCAGGTCCTGCTTGTCGGCGGTGCCCGCGTCGATGACGACCTCGCCGGGGCCCTTGGCCCAGGCGCCCTGCGTCAGGCGGAAGGGCGAGAGCTTGGCGTCGTTCGCCGCCACCGGGTCCAGGCCGATGCCGAACCACGTGTCGCCCGCGACCTTGCCGTCCTTGCCCAGGATCTTGGTCTGCAGGTCGGTGATGTCGCCCGCTGCCTTCGCCACGCCGGGGACCGCGCGCACGCGCGCGATCGTCTTCGCGTCGATCGTCGGCTGCGTCAGGGTCTCGCTGTCGTTGGTCGAGGTGAAGGGGCTGGGTGCCGTGACCACCGCGGCGGTGCCGTCATAGGCCGACGAGGAGAGGTCGTCGGCCGCGCGGCCCATGGTGTCGGTGAGCGTGAACGCGGCGGCGATCGTCGCCACGCCCAGCACGATGGCCATCGCGGTCAGCGCCGTGCGGATGGGACGGGCCAGCAACCCGTTGAGCGCGATCCGCAGCATCAGACGCTCACGGCCTTCATCTGCGCCAGGACGTCGGCCTCGGTCGGCTGGGCGAGATCGGACGACGATCCGCCCGTCGGCCAGGAAGAGGACGCGGTCGGCGCGCGCGGCCGCGCGCGGGTCGTGGGTGACCATGACGGTGGTCTGGCCGTCGAGGTCGACGGCGTCGCGCAGCAGGTCGAGGACCATCGCGCCCGCGTTGGAGTCGAGGTTGCCGGTCGGCTCGTCGGCGAACAGGACCGTGGGCTCGGAGATCAGCGCGCGGGCGATCGCCACGCGCTGCTGCTGGCCGCCGGAGAGCTCGGACGGCCGGTGGCGACGGCGATCGGTGAGGCCGACGCGCTCGAGCAGCGCGTCGAGCGTCTCCCGCTGCACCTTGCGCCCGGCGATGGTCAGCGGCAGCAGGACGTTCTCCTCGGCGCTGAGCGTGGGCAGCAGGTTGAAGGTCTGAAAGACGAAGCCGATGTGCTTGCGGCGGAGCTTGGTCAGCGCCTTGTCGCTCATCGTCGTGATGTCCTGCGCGCCGACGTGGACGGTGCCCGCGGTCGGGCGGTCGAGGCCGGCGAGCAGGTGCATGAGCGTCGACTTGCCCGAGCCCGAGGGCCCCATGATGGCCGTGAACTGGCCGGCGGGCACGTCGAGCGACACGCCGCGCAGCGCGTCGACGGCCGCTTCGCCCTCGCCGTAGCGGCGGGCCACGGCCTGTGCCGACACAGCGGCGGTGATGCCGACCGCGGGCGCGGTGGCGACGCTCTCATTGAGCATGGGTAGTCCTCCCTGTTGCTTGGTTGTCTTCAGCAGGCGGTGGCCTCGCGGGCGAGCCGCGAGATCGCCGCCTGAAGAGCGCCGGCGGCGAGCAGGGCGTTGGTGGCCTCGGCCAGCAGTCGCCCGGTGAGTCCGCCGGCGGGACGGACGCAGACCGACGCGCGCACCTCGCTCCCGCGCGGGGCGGGGGCCAGGTCGTAGCGCACGTCGAAGCCGACCGGACCGTCTGCGCTCAGGCGCAGGCGGCCGTCGATCGCCTCGTGGACCTCGACGTCGAAGCCCACGCGCTTTCCGGCCAGCTTGCCGCTCACGCGGGCCTTGCTGCCGCACCGCAGGCGCGGCGTGCGCAGGTCCTCGACGTCGAAGGGGATCGGCGCCCAGCGGGCGCATGCCTCCGGGTCGGTGAGGACGTCGAGCACGGCCTCGGGCCGCGCGTCGATCATGCCGGTCGCCGTCCATTCCCTCATGGCTGCTCACGCTCCCAGGACGGCGTGGCCACGTCATCGCCCGCCGGGGCGATCTTGGCGGGACGGCGGGACGAGCTCGGGTCGTCCTTCCGGATGAGCGTGCGATCGCCCGAGCGGACGACGATCGGGCTGCGCGCGCGGGTTACAGTGCGCCAGTGCGGGCACTGACGTCGTTGGGGGCGCGCGTGCAAGCCTTGCCGCCCGGTCGTGCCGACCTGCTTCTGGCGGGTGCTTTTCTGCTGGAGACGCAAGTCGAGCTGTCCTTTCTCGACGCGTCGGCGGGCACGGTCCTCGCCGTCCGCGCATTGACCGTCGTCATGGCGTTCGGCGTGGCCGCGCGCCGCCGCGCGCCGCTGGTGGCCGCCACGTTGGTGTTCGCGGCGCTCACGGTCATGGAGCAGTTCGGCAGCTCGGTGAATACGTCGCTGATCGGGCCCTTCACCTCGGCCTTCATCGTCTCCTACTCGATCGGCGCCAACCTCGAGGGCCGCAGGCTGATCGCGGGAGTGGCCTGGCTCGTCGCGCTCGTCACGGCCATGGCCATCCTCGATCCGACCTCCGACGACGGGCTCAACCTCATCTGGGGCTGGCTCGTGATCGTCGCCGCGCCGGTGCTTGCGGGCCGGCTGCTGCGCGACCGCGCGCGCCTTGCGCGCTCGTTGCGCGCCGCGGCCAGTGAGGACGACGCCGAGGCGTGGGCCGCGCAGGCGGTGGCGCAGGAGCGCTCGCGGATCGCCGCCGAGCTGCACGAGGTGGTCGCCCGCGCCCTGCGGCGCATGGTCGTCGACGCCGACGGCGCGGCGGCGCTGGTCGACGCTGAGCCGGCACGCGCGCCGCTGGCGTTCGCCGCGGTCGAGCAGACCGGCCGCGACGCGCTGGCCGAGATCCGGCGCCTGCTCGGGGTGCTGCGCCGCGAGGACGACGAGCTGGCGCTCGCGCCGCAGCCGACGCTCGCCCACGTCGCCGACCTGGTCCGCCGCGCGACTGCCGCAGGCCTGCCGGTGGCGCTGCACGTCGAAGGCGAGGCCGTGCCTCTCGCGGCCGGTGCCGACCTGACCGCCTACCGCGTCGTGCAGGAGGCGCTCGCCGGCGCCGTGCGCGAGGGCGCCGCGGCGAGCGCGAGGGTGACCGTGAGCTACGGGCCGGACGCCGTCGACCTCGAGGTCGCCGACGACGGGTCCGCGCGGCCCGCGCCGCTGGGCATCGCCGAGCGCGTCGCCCTCTATGGGGGCGAGCTGCGCACCACCACGGCGCGCGACGGCGGTCAGACCCTGCGGGCTCGCCTACCGCTCGGGAGCGCGGCATGAGGCGGCCGGCGCGGCTCGACTGGGCGCTCGCGGCGCTCGCGCTCGTGGTGGCCGTGGCCGAGATCGCCGTCACGGCCGACCTGCACGGCTCGCTGGCGGCCAACGTCGTCGCCGCCGCCGGCATCGTGGCGCCCCTCGCGTGGTGGCGCACGTGGCCGTTGCGGGCGACGGCCTGCCTGCTGGTGGTCGCGGTCCCGGCCCAGGCGCTGACCTCCGCCGGCGAGCTCCCGGCGATCTGGTTCACGCTGCTGGCGCTGTCCTTCGGCCTGGGCGCGCACGAGGACGGCCGCGGCGCGGCCGCCGGCGTCGCGATCCTGGTCTGTGGGATCGTCGCCACCAGCGCCATCGCCGGATCGCTGAGCGTCGGCGAGGTCGCCTTCCCGGCCGTCCTCGTCGGGGCCTTCTGTCTCGCCGGCCGCACCGCCCGCAGCCGGGCCCGCCTGGCCGGCGAGCTCCACGAGGCGGCGGCGCGGGCCAACGAGCGCCGCGCCGCGGAGGCCGAGCGGGCGGTGGTCGAGGAGCGCAAGCGGATCGCACGCGAGATGCACGACGTCGTCGCGCACTCGATGAGCGTCATGGTCGTGCAGGCGGGCGGCGCCCGGAGGATCCTCGGGCGCGAGCCGCAGCGCGCCCAGGACGCGGCCGAGCTGATCGCCCACACCGGCCGCGAGGCGCTCGTCGAGCTCCAGCGTCTGCTCGGGGTGCTGAACATCGAGCCCGCCCCGGCGCCGACGCTCGACGGCCTCGACGGGCTCGTCGAGCGCGCGCGGGCGGCGGGCCTGCCGGTCGCGCTGACCGTCGAGGGCACGCGCCGCCCGCTGCCGGAGGGCGTCGAGCTCGCCGCCTACCGCGTCGTTCAGGAGGCGATCACCAACGCCATCAAGTACGCCGACGCCGCACCGACCGAGGTCCACGTCTGCTACGGCCAGCGCGACGTCCAGCTGCAGGTCAGCGATCGCGGTCCGGGCGCCGGAGCGCCCGGCCGCGTGGGCGGGGGCGGCCACGGGCTCGTCGGCATGCGCGAGCGCGTCCGGATCTTCGGCGGTGAGCTGCACACGGGCCGCCGAGCCGGCGGTGGCTTCGAGGTGCGCGCCCGCATCCCGGTCGAAGGTGGGGCGGAGCATGCATAAGGGCCGGGTCCCGGCGGCTACGCTCTCTCGGCCGTGGCGGAGGTGATCCCCCAGATGAGCGTTCGCATCCTGATCAGCGACGACCAGGCGCTCGTGCGTGCCGGGTTCAAGATGATCCTCGACGCCGAGGACGACCTCGACGTCGTCGGCGAGGCCTCCGACGGGGCCGAGGCCGTGACGATGGCCAACGCGCTGGAGCCCGACGTCGTCCTCATGGACATCCGCATGCCCGAGCTCGACGGCATCGAGGCGACCCGGCGGATCATCGCCGCCGCCGGCGAGCGGCCCGTGCGTGTGCTCATGCTCACCACCTTCGACCTCAACGAGTACGTCTACGAGGCGCTGCGCGCCGGCGCCAGCGGCTTCCTGCTCAAGGACGTCCCGCCCGAGCAGCTCGTCGCCGGGATTCGCGTCGTGGCCGAGGGCGAGGCGCTGCTGGCGCCGTCGATCACCAGGCGCCTGATCCAGGAGTTCGCGAGCGCCGCCCCGACGCCGTCCGAGCCGCCCCGCGGCCTCGACGAGCTCACCGCGCGCGAGCTCGAGGTCTTCAAGCTCCTCGCGCGCGGGCTCTCCAACGCCGAGATCGCCGAGGAGCTCGTGGTCTCCGAGACGACGGTCAAGACACACGTCGCGCGCGTGCTCATGAAGCTCGGCCTGCGCGACCGCGTGCAGGCGGTGGTGCTCGCCTACGAGTCGGGCGTCGCGGTCCCCGGTCGCAGCGGCTGAGACGATGCGGGCATGTCCCCGCTCTTCACCGACACGCTCGACGCCTACATCGACGCCCACGCCACGCCGCTCGAGGCGCTCCTGCAGGAGAACCACGAGGCGACCTACGCGTCGCTGTCCACGCCGCAGATGATCGCCGGCCCCGTGCTGGGCCGGCTGCTGCGCTTCCTCGTCTCGATGACCGCGCCGCGCCTCGTGCTCGAGATCGGGACCTTCAGCGGCTACTCGGCCCTGGCCATGGCCGGCGGCCTGCCGCCCGAGGGCCGGATCGTCACCTGCGAGCTCGCGCCCGAGCGCGCCGAGTTCGCCCGGGGCTACTTCGACCGCTCGCCGTGGGGCGACCGCATCGAGGTGCGCGTCGGGCCGGCGCTGGAGACCGTCAGGGCCCTCGAGGGTCCCTTCGACTTCGTCTTCATCGACGCCGACAAGGACGGCTACCGCGACTACTACGAGGCCGTTGTTCCCAAGCTCTCGGCGCGCGGCATGATCGCGGTCGACAACACCCTGTACGGCGGCGACGTCGCCGACCCCGCGGACGAGGGCGACCGCGGAATGGCGGCCTTCAACGACCATGTGCAGGCCGACGAACGCACCGAGAACGTGCTGCTCAGCGTTCGCGACGGCGTGACCCTCATCCGCCTCGCGGGCGGGCCCGGCCCGCCGCTCTAGACTGGCCCTTCAGTGTTCGACGCCCTTTCCGAGAAGCTCCAGGCGACCCTGGCCGACGTTCGCGGCCACGGCACGCTGAGCGAAGCCGACATCGACAAGGCCATGCGCGAGATCCGCCTCGCGCTGCTCGAGGCCGACGTGAACTTCAAGGTCGTCAAGTCGTTCACGACGGCCGTGAAGGAGCGTTGCCTGGGCGCCGACGTGCTCGGGATGCTCAACCCCGGCCAGCAGGTCGTCAAGATCGTCAACGAGGAGCTCGCCGCGCTGATGGGCGGGGCCTCGCGTGGCGTGACCTTCTCGCCGCGCCCGCCGACGGTGATCGTGCTCGCCGGCCTGCAGGGCTCGGGCAAGACCACCGCCGCGGCCAAGCTCGCGCGCTGGCTGAAGAGCGAGCACGGCTCGTCGGTCGCGCTGGCGGCGTGCGACGTCTACCGCCCCGCCGCCGTCGACCAGCTCGTGAAGGTCGGCGGGCAGGTCGGCGCCGACGTCTACGAGCAGGGCACCGACCGCAACCCGGTCGACATCGCACGCTGGGCGCTGGACCGCGCCAAGATCGAGGGCAAGGACGTGCTCATCGTCGACACCTCGGGGCGCCTGCACGTCGACGAGGTGCTGATGGACGAGCTCGTCCACATCCGCGACGCGGTCAAGCCGCACTCGATCCTGCTCGTGGTCGACGCCATGACCGGCCAGGACGCCGTCAACGTCGCCGAGCAGTTCGCCGCCGCGGTCCAGTTCGACGGCGTGGTCATGAGCAAGCTCGACGGCGATGCGCGCGGCGGCGCCGCGCTGAGCGTGAAGGCCGTCACCGGCAAGCCGATCCTCTTCGCGTCGGTGGGCGAGAAGCTCGACCAGTTCGAGCGCTTCCACCCCGACCGCATGGCCCAGCGGATCCTCGGCATGGGCGACGTCATGTCGCTCATCGAGAAGGCCGAGGCCCAGGTCGACGAGGACGAGGCCAAGGAGCTCGAGCGCAAGATGCGCCGCAACGAGTTCACCCTCGAGGACTTCCTCAAGCAGCTGAAGACCATCCGCCGCATGGGCCCCCTGCAGTCGATCCTGGGCATGATGCCCGGCCTCGCCGGCCACCAGCTCTCCAACATGAAGGTCGACGAGCGCGAGCTCGATCGCGTCGAGGCGATCATCCTCTCGATGACCCCCGAGGAGCGCCGCCGGCCCGAGCTCATCAAGGGCTCGCGGCGCCTGCGCATCGCCAAGGGCTCGGGCACCAACGTCCAGGCGGTCAATCAGCTGGTCAAGCAGTTCGACCAGATGCGCAAGCTCATGCGCCAGGTCGGGCGCGGCAAGATGCCCGACCTCGGCGCCCTGATGCGCGGCGGGCGGTAGGGGCCGGCCGTACGCCGCGGCTCTGCGCCCGCTACCCTCTCCCGTCGGCTTTCCCAAGCACTTCGAGAGGATCTTCCGTTGGCAGTACGACTGAGGCTCACCCGCGTGGGCGGCAAGAAGGACCCGATCTGGCGGGTCGTCGTCGCCGACCAGCGCTCGCCGCGGGACGGCCGCTTCATCGAGAACGTCGGCCAGTACAACCCCCAGACCGATCCTTCCACGATCAATCTGGATGAGGACCGCGTGCGCGCCTGGCTGGCCAAGGGCGCACAGCCCACGGACACGGTCCGCAAGCTGCTGAAGATCAAGGGCATCGACCCGAACGCGCGGTAGCGCGCGCCGATGCGCGAGCTTCTCGAATCGCTGGCCCGCAAGCTGGTCGACCAGCCTGATCGTGTCTCCGTCGAGGAGTTCGAGGAGGACGACGGCACCATCGTCCTCGAGCTCGCGGTGGCCGAGGACGACTACGGAAAGATCATCGGCCGCGGCGGGCGCACCGCCAACGCCCTGCGGACGGTCGTGAAGGCCGCGGCGGTCAAGGAGAACCGCCGCGTGCTCGTCGACATCGTGGACTAGATGACCGATTCGGTGCCGCGGGCGCGCGTCGAGTGGCTCGCGGCGGGCCGGGTCGGCCGGCCCCACGGGCTCGACGGCTCCTTCCACGTCACGCGCCCGCGCGGCCCGCTGCTGGCGCTCGGCACCGCGGTGCGCATCGGCGACGGCGAGGCGGAGATCGTGCGTCGCGCCGGCACCGACGAGCGCCCGATCCTGCGCCTGGCCGGTCACGACGGCCGCGAGGCCGCCGAGGCGCTGCGCGGCCAGGACCTGCTCGTGCATCGCGGGGAGGCGCCGCCGCTCGGAGAGGACGAGTGGTACGCCGAGGACCTCGAGGGCTGTCGCGTGGTCGACGGGAGCGTCGAGGTCGGCCGCGTAGCTGCGCATGGTCGCCCTGCCCTCGTGCGAGGCGCTCGAGGTGCAGCGTCCCGAGGCTGCGGACCTGCTCGTGCCGCTCGTGCGCGACGCGGTGCGCTCGGTGGACGTCGCGGCCGGCGTCGTCGACGTCGATCTGAGCTTCCTGGGCGAGGCTGCGCCTGCGCCCTCCGCGTCCGCCCCGACGCGCACCGACGGGCCGCGCAGCTGATGCAGCTCGACGTCGTCACGCTCTTCCCGGAGTGGTTCGAGTGGTTCACCGGCCAGCGCCACGTCGGCAACGCGATGGCCCACGGCCACGAGCTGCGCACGCTCAACCCGCGCGAGCACACGTCGCTGAGCGGCGGCCAGGTCGACGACACGCCCTTCGGCGGCGGCGCCGGGATGGTGCTGCGCGTCGACGTGATGGACGCCGCCCTGCGTGGCTTCTACGGCGTCGATCCGGTCGACCTGCGCCACCAGCGCCGCGTCCTGGCGCTCACGCCCGGGGGCCGGATCCTCGACGACGGCTTCGTCGAGGAGCTCGCGGCCGAGCCGGCCATCACGCTGCTCTGCGGGCGCTACGAGGGCTTCGACGAGCGCATCGTGCAGCACTTCGCCTCCGACGCGGTGTCGGTGGGGCGCTACGTGCTCGCCGGCGGCGAGCTGGCGGCGATGGTCGTCATGGACGCCGTGCTGCGCAAGCTGCCCGGCTCGCTGGGGCACGCGGACTCGGCGCTCGAGGAGTCTTTCAGCGCCGCGCTGGGCGGCGACCCCGAGTACCCGCACTACACAAGGCCGGCTGAGTACCGCGGTTGGAAGGTGCCCGAGGTCCTGTTGTCGGGCCACCACGAGGAGATCCGCCAGTGGCGCCGGGCTCGCAGCCGCGAGCGTGGGGCGGCGGGCGGCGGTTCTTCGCTACCATGAGCCGCCTCGCGCGGGACCGCTAGAACCTCGTCCTCCCGCGCCTTCTCTTTGCCATGAGCACCGTGATCGACAGCCTCGAGCGCGCGCAGCTGCGCCGCGTCCCGCAGTTCGCCGCCGGCGACCGCGTCCGCGTCCACTTCCAGGTCATCGAGGGCACGCGCCGGCGCACCCAGGTCTTCGAGGGCGTGGTCATCAAGCGCCAGGGCCATGGCGTGCGCGAGACCTTCACCGTGCGCAAGCAGTCCTTCGGCGTCGGGGTGGAGCGGACGTTCCCGGTGCACTCGCCCAAGATCGAGAAGATCGACGTCGCCGCCCGCGGTGACGTGCGGCGCGCCAAGCTCTACTACCTGCGCGAGCGCGTCGGCAAGCGCGCCCGGGTGCGCGAGCGCCGCTACACCGGCCCCGAGCAGTCGGTAACCCCGGGTCTCGTGCACGATCCCGTCGCAGCGCTCGAGGCCGAGGCGGCCGCGGCCGACGGTGCCGTCGACGCCGAGGGTGCGACGGCCGAGGAGGTCATCGACGCCGGCGGCGCCGCCGACACGACGCAGGAGCAGGTCGCCGAGGTCGAGGCTGCGGAGGCGCAGACCACCGGTGAGGCCGAGCCCGCTGTTGAGGCTGCGCCCGCTGCTGAGACTGCGCCCGCTGCTGAGACTGCGCCCGCTGCTGACACCGCGCCGGCCGAGCCGGCCGCGCAGGCCGACGAGGCGGCGGCCGAGGCCGTCGCCGACGCCGAGCCGGTCGCCGACGAGTCGGCCGGCGCGAGCGAGCCCGCAGCGGGCGCTGCGGAGCCCGCCGAGGCGGAGGCTGAGGCCGACGGGGGCCAGCCGGCCGCCGACGCCGAGCCCGCCGCTGACGACAAGGCCTAGTGGCCACCAAGCAGAAGTCGGCCGGTGGGTCGCTCCTCGAGCTGATCGTCATCGTCGCCGTCGCGCTGGGGCTCGCGCTCGGCATCCAGGCCTTCCTGGTCAAGCCGTACCGCATCCCCAGCGAGTCGATGGTCCCCACGCTGCAGATCGGGCAGCGTGTGCTGGTCAATCGCATCGGCAACCGCTTCACCGACCCCAAGGTCGGCGACGTCATCGTCTTTCATCCGCCGAAGGGCTCGGACACCGACACCTGCGGCGACGGCGACCGCAGGCAGGGCCAGGCGTGCGACAAGCCGACCAGCCGGCGCGCCGACGTCAACTTCATCAAGCGCGTCGTCGGCCTGCCCGGCGACACCATCTACGTCAAGGGCGGCCACGTCTATCGCAACGGCCGGCGCGAAAGCGACCCCTACATCAGCCGCAGCTGCGAGAGCAGCGACGGCCGTGGATGCAACTTCACAACCCCGATCACCATCCCCGCGAACCACTGGTTCATGATGGGCGACAACCGTGGCGAATCCGACGACAGCCGCTTCTGGGGCCCGGTCCCGCGCAAGTGGATCATCGGCGGCGCGTTCGCGACCTACTGGCCGCCGAAGCGCATCGGACTCCTCTAGCGCGCCCGCCGTGGCTCCTGCCCGCACCCCGCGCCGCAGGCACCCGGCTCGATCCGCCGGACCGGCCGTTACGGTGATGGCCGTCTTGTCCGAACCCGCCGCCGAGCCCGTGGCCGCCTCAGCACCCATGCCGGCTCCCACCGCGATCGTGGCGCCCGTCGCGGGCAGCGCCGGGGCCGCCGCCGGCCGCCGCCGCGCGCGGGTCAAGCGCCGCACCGGCCGGCGCCTCTTCCAGTTCGACCGCGGCCTCGGCGTGCGCTGGATCGCGGGCGCCGACGAGGCCGGGCGCGGGTGCCTCGCCGGCCCGCTCGTCGCCGCGGCCGTGCTGTTCGACGTCGACGCGCTCGGCGTGCGCGAGGTCCGGGCGCTGTCGGCGCTCAACGACTCCAAGCAGCACGACCCCGCCGGGCGCGAGGAGCTCTACCCGGTGGTCATGCGCACGGCCGTCAAGGTCGTCGTCGTCTCGCGTTGCGTGCGCGGCATCGACGGCTACGGGCTGCACAAGACGAACCTCGCCGCCCTGCGCGACGCGCTCGCCGGTGTCGCGCGCCCAGGGTGCCTGTGCCTCGTGGACGGCTTCGCCGTGCCCGAGTTCGGCCACCAGCAGCGCCCGATCGTCGACGGCGACGCCACGAGCGCAGCGATCGCGGCCGCCTCGATCGTGGCCAAGGTCACGCGCGATCGCTTCATGCACCGCGCCGACACGTTGCATCCGGGCTGGGAGTTCCGCTCGCACGTCGGCTACTCGACGCCCGAGCACCGCGAGGCGATCCAGCGCCAGGGCGTCTCGCCGCTGCACCGGCTCTCGTTCCAGAGCACCGCGTACCAGCAGCTCGCGCTGTAGTCGGCGCGCGCTCTCGCGGCCTTCAGCTGAGGATGCGGGCCATGCCGATCGCGTCCGGGGCGGTCGGGGTGAAGCCATACCGGGCGTAGAGCGGGCGTCCCGGCGGGTCGGCCAACAGGTTGACGTAGGCCCCCGGAGGCGCTGCGCGGCGGATGCGATCGAGCAGGGCGGTGAGGATGACGCTGCCGAGACCCCGGCGCTGGTGCTCGGGCAGGACGGCCATGTCGGCCACGTGGAAGTACCAGCCCCCGTCGCCGAGCACCCGGCCCATGCCCACCGTCTGGCCATCGAGCTCGTGTAGGACGTGGACGGCCGCCCAGCTTCCCGCGAGTGCGGCATCGGCCTGATCTCCGCGCCGCGGGGACAACCCGGCGCGCTCGCGCAGGAGCAGGTAATCGGCCGCGGCGGGCGGCCCGTCAGCCAGGCGATAGCCAGCAGGCAGCGCAGCTGAATGCATGACGGGAGTCTGGCAACCCGGTTGTTGCCGACCGGTCTCGGAGACCCGTGCGCCATCAGAACGCCGCCTCGAGGTGGTCGAGGCGCACGAGCTTGCCGTGCGCGTCGATGACGACGCCGATCGCATCGAAGCGCAGGTCCGGGGAGTGGGGGCGATCGGTGACCTCGAGCAGGAAGGCCGCGGCCATCCTGCGGACCTGCCGGCGCTTGCGCTCGTGCAACGCCTCCCACGGGCCGCGTCCGCTCCCGTTGGAGCGCCGCGTCTTGACCTCGACGAAGACGAGCGTCGTCCCGTCGAAGACGACGAGGTCGAGCTCGCCATAGCGCGTGCGGTGGTTGCGAGCCACGAGCGCGTAGCCGAGGCGCTCGAGGTGGGCGAGGGCGAGGTCCTCGCCGATGCGGCCGAGGTGCTGACGCAGGTCGGTGGGCACGAACGGCGACGCTAGGGAGCATCGCGTCACACGGGACACACGGTTTGTGCCAATCCTGCGCAACGCCGATCACGTGACGCCGGATCGCGCGTCGGGCTACGCGATTTCGGTGCAGATGAGGGGTTCAACCGTCACGCCGCGCGGCCTAGCGTGCCGGCCATGCTCGCTCGCGTCACCACCTTCACCATCGATGGTCTCGAGCCGCGGCGCGTCACCGTGGAGATCGACGTGCGCGCCGGACTGCCGACCTTCACCATCGTCGGCCTGGGCGACCGCGCGGTGCGGGAGGCGCGCGAGCGCGTGCGCGCGGCGATCCTCAACTCCGGCTTCGAGTTCCCCCTCAAGCGTCTGACCGTCAACCTGGCGCCGGCGTCGCTGCGCAAGGCCGGCCCGGGCTTCGACCTCGCCATCGCGTGCGCGATCCTCGCCGCCGGCGGTCACGTCCCGGCCGACGCGCTCGAGCGCTACGCCGTCTTCGGCGAGCTCAGCCTCGGGGGAGAGATCCGTCCCTGCCGCGGCGCGCTGGCGGTGGCGGAGGGCACCGCGCGAGCGGGGCTGGCGGGGCTCGTCGTCCCGCTGCAACGGGTGCTCGAGGCCGGCCTGGTCGAAGGGCTCGACGTGCTGGGGGCCAGCAGCCTGGCGCAGGTGGCCGAGATCCTGCGTGGCGGCGAGCGCCCGCCGCCGCCCGATCGCGACGAGGCCGTCCTCGCGCTTCCGAAGCGCCACCTCGATCTCGCGGACGTGCGCGGACACACGGACGTCGTCGAGGCGCTGACCATCGCTGCGGCGGGGGCCCACAACCTGCTGCTCTCCGGGCCGCCCGGCGTCGGCAAGACGATGCTCGCGCGGCGCCTGCCCTCGATCCTGCCCCCGCTGTCGCGCGCGGAGGCGGTCGAGGTCACGCGCATCCACAGCGTGGCCGGACAGCATCGCGGTTCCGGGCTGGTCACCGAGCGACCGTTCCGCGCTCCGCATCACATGATCTCCGCGTCCGGCCTGGTCGGCGGCGGCGGGGTTCCCGTGCCCGGGGAGGCGAGCCTGGCCCACCACGGCGTCCTCTTCCTCGACGAGCTGTCCGAGTTCCCGCGGCCGGCGCTCGAGGCGCTGCGCCAGCCCCTCGAGGACGGCCGCGTGGCCATCGTGCGCGGCCAGCGCACGGCCATCTTCCCGACGCGCTTCCTACTCGTCGCCGCCACGAACCCGTGCCCCTGCGGCTACGCGCCGTCGCGGCGCTGTCGCTGTCGCGAGGCCGACCTCGACCGCCACGCCCGGCGGTTGAGCGGCCCGCTGCTCGATCGCATCGATCTCCTCGTCCATGTCCAGCGCCCCGACGCCGAGCGCCTGGCGCAGGACCCGACGGCGTCCTCGGAGACCGAGCGCGCGCGCGTCACGGCCGCACGCGAGCGTCAACTCGAGCGCCTCGACGGGACCGGGGTGACCTGCAACGCCCACATGGAGGCCCGGTTGCTGCGCCGCTACGTGCGCGTGCCCGAGGACGTCGAGCGCCCGCTCCTGGATGCCTATCGCCGTGGCGACCTCAGCGCCCGCGGTCGCGATCGCACGCTGCGCCTGGCGCGGACGATCGCCGACCTCGCCGCCAGCGACGAGGTGCAGCGCGAGCACGTGGTCGCGGCGCTCGGGTACCGCCACGAGATGAGCGCGGCCGTCGGGGTGGCGGCATGAGCGGGGCCGCCCGGGCGTGCGCAACGTGCCTCGCACGGACGTGGCTCGTCGCGCGGCTGGCCGGGTCGATCGAGATCGCCCGCCACCAGAAGCGCCGGCTGCGCGAGATCCTCGCGCTCTCAGAGGAGGAGCTCGTCGCGGGGCTGGGCGGGGCGCGCGCCGGCGCCATTGCCGACGAGTTCGAGCGCCTCGACGTCGACGCGTTGCGCGACGCCGTGGCGCGGTCGGGCCTCGACGCCGCCTGTCGCCACGACCCCGCCTACCCCGCGCGCCTGCGCGACCTCGACGACGCCCCGGCCGCCCTGTTCGTCGCCGGCGGGATCGGGCGGCTGGAGGAGCTCGCGGGCGCCGACCTCGAGCAGGGACCGCGCGCGGTGGCGATCGTCGGGACGCGGCGTGCGTCGGCCGATGGCGTGGAGGTCGCACGCGCGCTCGGCCGCGGCCTGGCCGCCGCGGGCGTGACGGTGGTGAGCGGCATGGCCCTCGGCGTCGACAGCGCGGCACACGCAGGGGCGCTGGAGTCCAGCGGGCGGACGGTGGCGGTCTTGGCCGGCGGGGCGGACGTGCCCTACCCGCCCAGCAAGGCGCGCCTGCACGGCCTGATCGCCGAGCGCGGCTGCGTCGTCGGCGAGCTTCCCCCGGGGTTCGCGGCGCTGCGCTGGTGCTTTCCCGCGCGCAATCGCATCATCGCCGCGCTGGCGCACATGACGATCGTGGTCGAGGCGGCGCGGCGGTCGGGCTCGCTGATCACCGCGGAGATCGCGATCGACATCGGGCGCGAGGTCGGTGCCGTCCCCGGCCCGGTCACGGCCTGGCGCTCGGCGGGGACCAACGCGCTGCTGCGCGACGGCGCCACCGTCATCCGCGACGCGGCCGACGCGCTCGATCTCGCCGTGGGCGTCGATCGCCACGAGACCGCCGTGCTGCATCTCGAGCCGCGGCTGCGGGCGTTGCTCGGCGCGGTCGCCGACGGCCGCGACACCCTCGCAGCGCTGGCCCGAGCGCCGGCGGAGGTCGCGCCGACGCTGGCGGCCCTCACCGAGCTCGAGCTGCTGGGGCACCTGCGCCGCGCGGCCGGCGGACGCTACGTGGTGATCCCGACATGAGCGCGCCGGACGAGCAAACAACCATTGCGATGGCATCTAGATGGTATTCTTCTGCCATGAAGGCGACCATCGACGCGGCCGGACGACTGGTGGTGCCCAAGGCCCTGCGCGACGAGCTCGGGTTCACCGCCGGCACCGAGCTCGAGCTCGCGGCGGTCAACGGCGCTCTGGAGGTGAGGGCGCCGTCGCGCGTGCGCATCGAGGATGGTCCGCACGGGCTGCACTTCGTCGCGGACGACGCCGACACGTTGACGACCGAGCAGGTCCGCGAGCTGATCGAGAGGGGGCGGCGCTGACCGCCGACACCAGCGTGGTGGTGGCCGCTCTTACGCGCTGGCACGATGAGCACGAGGCTGCCACCACTGCGCTGGAGGGCGTCTCGGCCCTGCCCGCTCACGCCCTGACCGAGGCGTACTCCGTCTTGACGCGATTGCCGGGTGGGCTCTCGGTGGACGGTGACGCTGCCGCGCGGGTGCTCGCAGCGCGCTTTCCGGACGCGCCGCTCCAGCTTGGCGCCGCCGATCGTCGGACGCTGCTCGCGACCCTGGCCCGCGCGGGCGTGTCGGCCGGAGCCACCTACGACGGGCTGATCGCGCTCGAGGCCAAGGCCCACGGGCGCACGCTCCTGACGCTCGACGCGCGCGCTCTGGAGACCTATCGCCGCCTCGGGGCGCCGTCGCGCACCATCATCGCCTGATCCGGCCCTCCTATCCTTCGCCGCCGTGCCCGAGGCCGGTCGCATACCCGTCTGCCTGTCGATCGCCGGCTCGGACTCCGGCGGCGGCGCCGGGATCCAGGCCGACCTCAAGGCCTTTGCCCGCGCCGGCGTGCACGGCACGACCGCGATCACTGCCATCACGGCGCAGAACACGGTCGCGGTGACGGCCGTCGAGGCGGTGTCGCCGGCGATGATCCTCGCGCAGGTGCGGGCCGTCGTCGAGGACATCGGCGTCGACGCGGTCAAGGTCGGGATGCTCGGGAGCGCGGCCAGCGCGCGCGCCGTGGGGGAGGCCTTCGACCTGCTGGCGGCGGGCACCCCGATCGTGGTCGACCCGGTGATGGTGGCCGAGTCCGGCGCCCGGCTGCTCGACGAGGACGCCCAGGCGGCGCTCGTCGAGCTCGTCGTCGCGCGCGCCACCGTCGTCACGCCCAACCTCCCCGAGGCGCGCGTGCTCGCCGGCGACGACGCGCTGGAGGGCGAGGCGCTGGCGCGGGCCGTCCACGCACTGGGCCCGCGGGCGGTGGTGGTCACCGGCGGGCATCGCGAGCAGGCGATCGACATCGTCTTCGACGGCGAGCGCGTGGTCGAGCTCGCGGGCCCGCGCTACCCCGACGGCGCCGCCCACGGCTCGGGCTGCACGCACTCCTCCACGCTGGCCGCGCGGCTGGCGCTGGGCGACGACCTCGAGGCCGCGGCGCGCGAGGCCAAGCGCGTTGCGTCGGAGGCGGTTCGCGACGGCCTGCGGGCCATCGGTGCCGGCGCGGGGCCGGTCGACGTCCTCGGGCTGGGACGCTCCCGCTGAACCGGCCGCGCCGCCCCGCGGAGCGGTCCACGGGGGCGGCGGCTGTCGCCTCCCCCGGACGGGCGGGTGAGCTGGCACCCGCGCTTTGTCATAATCGCCGTACACCATGAGGTTCCTTCGGATGAAGCCGGGACACGGCGAGGTGCTCATCGCCGAAGGGGACATCGAGGTGGCCGAGGAGGAGGAGCTGCTCGTACAGGAGTTTCGCCGCCAGCTCGATGAGGGCATGTGGGCCGCCGTCCCCGAGCGCACGACGGCCGGGCGCCGTGAAGCGCGGATGGTCAAGGCCTTCGAGGACATCCCGCGCGACGCCGATCGCGTGATCTTCTTCCCCCGCGCCGCCGGCGGCGCCTGAGTTCGGGAACGCAGCCGGACGACACGATGCTGCTCGCTTCCATCGCCATCGCAGTCGTCATCGTCGCGCTGCTGTGGGACCTCGTGCTCCCGTCGCTCAAGGAGGCCTTCGAGCGCCATCGCGCGCGGCGCGCGCTGATCCCCGGCTCGGCCTACGACCCGGGCCGCGAGCGCCGCGCCGAGCAGCGCGCGCGCCAGCTGCTGCAGTCGTGCGTCAACGACGAGGAGTGGTCGATGTACCGCGACCTCGGGTTCATCCGCGTGTGGGGCGGGATGGCGCGGGTGCCGCGGCGCGGGCGCATCGGCGACGACCCGCGGGCCGGCGCCCCGTACGCCTACCTCGTCTACCCGCACAAGCCGATCGTCGCCTTCCTGCCCCAGACGCGCGAGCTGCTCAACGAGTACTGCGTCGAGTTCCCCGACGAGACGCGTCCCTACGGTAGCTCGCGCCTGCCGGACTCCGACGACGTGCTGGCGAAGTGGATGGCGCTCACGGGCGACGAGCAGCACCTCATCGCCACCGCGAACATGCACCTGCCCGGGCGCCAGGTCGACCCCAAGCAGGTGCGTCGCGACCTCTGGCGCCTGACCCAGTGGGAGCGCGAGCGCCTGCGCCGCACGCCGAGCTCGCCCGGCGGCGTCCCGGCGCCGTAGCGGTAGCCGCCGCGTTCGCGCCGGTAGTGTCCGGGCCGTGAGCACGAACGGCTTCGACGTCAAGCATCGCTCCCGCCTGCTGCTGGACGGCCCGTCGCGCGCGGGCGCGCGCGCCCAGCTGAAGGGCATCGGCTACGACGAGGAGGCGCTGGCCAAGCCGATCATCGGCGTGGCCTCGACCTGGATCGAGACGATGCCGTGCAACTTCCACCTGCGCGCGCTGGCGGCCAAGGTCAAGGAGGGCATCCGCGACGCCGGCGGCACGCCGATGGAGCTCAACACCGTCGCGATCTCCGACGGCATCACCATGGGCACGACGGGCATGAAGACCTCGCTGGTCTCGCGCGAGGTCATCGCCGACTCGATCGAGCTCGTCGCCCGGGGGCACTTCTTCGACGGCGTGGTCGCCCTCAGCGGCTGCGACAAGACGATCCCCGGCACGGTCATGGCGCTGTGCCGGCTCGACGTCCCCAGCGTGATGCTCTACGGCGGCTCGATCCCGCCCGGCCACTTCCTCGGCAACGACGTGACGATCGGCGACGTCTACGAGGCGATCGGCGCGCACGCGACCGGACGCATGAGCGACGAGCACTTCGCCGAGCTCGAGGCCGTCGCGAGCCCGGGCGCCGGCGCGTGCGGCGGGCAGTTCACGGCCAACACGATGGCGATGGCCTTCGAGGTCCTGGGGATCTCGCCGATGGCCCAGAACCTCGTCCCCGCCCAGGACACCAGCAAGGCACAGGTCGCCTACGAGACCGGCAGGCTGGCGGTCGACGTCCTCAAGCGCGGGCTGCGGCCCAGCGAGATCATCACCAAGGCATCGCTCGAGAACGCGATCGCCGGCGTCGCCTGCTCGGGCGGCTCGACCAATGCCGTGCTGCACCTGCTCGCGGTGGCCCGCGAGATCGGCGTCGAGCTCGACATCGACGATTTCGACCGCGTCAGCGAGCGCACGCCGCTGCTGTGCGACCTCAAGCCCGCCGGGCGCTACGTGGCCGTGGACCTCTACAAGGCAGGCGGCGTGCCGGTCATGCTCAAGCGCCTGCAGGACGCAGGGCTGCTCAACGAGGACACGATCACGGTCACCGGCGAGACCATCGGCGAGCTGGCCCGGGCGGCGACCGAGACCGAGGGCCAGCGCGTCGTGCGACAGCTCGACGAGCCCCTGAAGGCCACCGGCGGCCTGGCCATCCTGCGCGGCAACCTGGCCCCCGAGGGTTGCGTGATCAAGCTCGCCGGCCACGAGAAGCTCCACCACAGCGGGCCCGCGCGGGTGTTCGACGGCGAGGAGGCCGCCTTCGCGGCGGTCACCAGCGGTGGCATCCAGGCCGGCGACGTGGTGGTCATCCGCAACGAGGGCCCCGCCGGCGGGCCCGGCATGCGCGAGATGCTGGCCGTGACCGGCGCGATCAACGGCGCGGGCCTGGGCGAGGACGTGGCGCTGCTCACCGACGGGCGCTTCTCCGGCGCCACGCACGGGTTCATGATCGGCCACGTCGCGCCCGAGGCGGCGCGCGGCGGCCCGATCGCCGCCATCCAGGACGGCGACGTCGTGACGATCGACGTGGGCGCGCGGCGGATGGACGTCGCGCTCGACGACGAGGAGATCGCGCGCCGGGTAGCGGCCTACGAGGCGCCGCCCAACGCCGACCGGACCGGCGTGCTGGCCAAGTACGCCGCGCTCGTGGGCAGCGCCTCCGAGGGCGCCGTCACCCTGGCCTGAGCGCCCCTCGGGCTAGGCCGCGCCGGCCGCGTCCTGCGCGCCGACGCGCTCGCCCGGCTCCTCGGCCAGGAACGCCTCGAGCAGGGCGTTGAAGGCCGCCGGGCGCTCGAGCATGGCCACGTGGCCGGTGTCGGGCCAGACCACCTTGCGGGCGTTGGGGATCAGCCGCGCGAACTCGTCGGCGTCGCGCGCGGGCACGAGCTTGTCGTCGGCACCCCAGACGATCAGCGTGGGGCAGGCGATCTCGCCCAGCCGATCGCGGATCGGGTAGTCGGTGAGCGCGTCGAGGGCGGGCAGGAAGCCGGGCTTGCCCGAGCCACGGACCTGCTCGGCAACGAGCGCGGCGGGCAGGCGCTCGGGCCGGTGGGCGACGATGCCGAAGATCAGGCGCCGCGCGCCCGGGCGCCGGGCGAGAGTCTCAGAGCGCGAGGCCACCCAGCCGCTGTAGGCGGCCAGGCGGTTCTCGGCCACGCCGAGCAGCGCGAGCGCACGCTCGTTGCGCAGGTACTCGATCGACAGGCCCGCCGCGCTGACGAGCACCATCCGCTCGACGCGCTCGGGGAAGCGGATGGCCAGCTCGATGCCGATGAAGCCGCCCATCGAGTTGCCCACCACCGCGGCGCTGCCCACGCCGAGCTCGTCGAGCAGCGTGTTGACGAAGCGTCCGTAGCCGGAGATCGAGATCTTCTGAGCGGGCATCTCCGAGCTGCCGAAGCCGGGCAGGTCGAAGGCGATGACGCGGTGCTCGCGCGCGAAGACCGGCACCTGCTCCAGCCAGTTCTGCCACGAGCCCGACAGGCCGTGGATGAAGACGATCGGCGGCCCCGAGCCCAGCTCGACCACGTTGACCTGCCGTCCGTCGACCGTCACCCACCGCTGGTGCTCGCGCCAGTCGATGTCCATCCAAGGCGAACGGCCGACGGCGCCGTACTCGCCGGGCGCGTCGGGTAGGCGTAGAGGCTCATCGGGCATACCTTGTGAGGATAATCGGGCCCGGGAAGGGTCTCGCGCATGCGCATCGCCATCGACATCGACTCCACGCTGCACCACTACTGGGACGAGCTTGCAGACGCGGCCAAGCGCCGCTTCGGCGTCGACCTGCCCTACGACCATCAGCACACGTGGAAGATCAGCCGCCTGCGCGACGAGCAGCTGCGCGCCATCATCGCCGACACGCACTCCGACGCGGCCATCGCCCGCGCACAGCCCTATCCGGACGCCGTGGAGACGGTCAACGCGTGGCACGAGGCCGGGCACTGGATCCACATCACCAGCCACCGCGCCGAGCGCTGTCACCCGGCCACAGAGAGCTGGCTGGCCGCCATCGGCCTGCAGTACGACGACCTGCACTGCTCCTACGACAAGATCAGCCGCTGCGTGGAGCTCGACGTCGCCGTCCTCATCGACGACAGCCCCATCACCCTCGGTCGCGCGATGGAGAACGGCATCGTCGCGGCGACGCTCGTGCACCCGTGGAACCGGGAGCTGTGCGAGGAGGAGGCCGACGTCGTCAGCGCCGAGGACTGGCCGAGTCTGGTCGCCGCGCTCGAGCTGCGACTGCCGCAGTTGCGACGCGCGGCCTGATCGCGGCGTCCGGCATAGTCCACGAAATGGCAGAAGATCGCCGCACCTCGCTCGCCCCCGCCGGCGAGGCCGCTCCGGGCACCGACCTGCGCCCGTATCTGCCCGGCGTCGAGCCCGAGCGCCAGGTCAACGACTGGGGGCGCTCGGAGCGCGTCGAGGGCCTCATGGACCGCACGCTGATCGAGTTCTTCTACAAGCTGTGGTTCCGCTGCGAGATCGAGGGGATCGAGAACGTTCCCGCCGAGGGCGGCGCGCTGCTGGTCTCCAACCACTCCGGTGCCCTGCCGCCCGACGCGCCGATGATCGCCAAGGCGATCAAGGAGGAGCACTCCCATCCGCGCCCGCTGTACCTCACCGTCGAGCACTTCTTCAAGGGCTATCCCGGCTTCAGCATGCTGCTGCCGAAGATGGGCGCCGTGCCCGCGCACCCGGCCAACGTGCATCGCCTGCTCTACGACGAGGGTCAGCTCGTGCTCGTGTTCCCCGAGGGCCGCAAGGGGACCGAGAAGCTCTACAAGGACCGCTACCGCCTGCGGCGCTTCGGCCGCGGCGGCTTCGTCGAGGCAGCGATGCGCGCCCGCGCGCCGATCGTCCCCATCGCGGTGGTCGGAGCCGAGGAGGCCGCTCCCGTCTTCGCCCAGGTCAAGCCCCTGCAGCGGCTGACCGGGCTGCTCTACTTCCCGATCACGCCGACCTTCCCGCACTTCGGCCTGCTGGGGATGCTCGGATACCTGCCGGCCAAGTTCAAGCTGCGCTTCCTGCGCCCGGTGCCCACCGACGATCCCGCCTTCGGCGACGAGCCGTGGGAGGACAAGGCGCTCGTGCAGACCGTGGCCCACGAGATCCGCGCCACCATCCAGAACGAGCTCGTCGACATGCTCGCCGAGCGGCGCAGCGTCTGGTTCGGATGAGCTCCAAGCGGATCCTGCTGACCGGACTCTCGACGTACTGGGGCGGCCGGCTCGCGCAGGCGCTCGAGCGCGACCCGGCGGTCGAGGCGATCATCGGCGTCGACCGCCGGCCGCCGAAGGTCGAGCTGCACCGCACCGAGTACGTGCGCGTCACCGACTCGCACTCGCTCATCCGGCGCGTCGTGGAGGCGGCCGAGATCGACACGGTGGTCGACACGCGGCTCGTGGTCGACTCGATCGTCACCAGCCCGCGCCTGGCCCACGAGAACAACGTGATGGGCACGATGAACGTCCTCGCGGCGTGCGGGGGAGAGGGCAATCCGGTCCGCAAGTTCGTCTTCAAGTCCAGCGCGCACTACTACGGCGCCGAGCAGGACGATCCGGCCTTCTTCACCGAGGCGATGGACCGCCCGCACGCGCCGCGCACGCCGATCGAGCGCGACATCGTCGACGCCGAGCGCGCCGTGCGCGAGTTCGCGCTGCGCCACCCGCACGTGACCGTCACCGTGCTGCGCTTCGCCAACGGCCTCGGCCCGGCCCTGCGGACCTCGCTGAGCCAGGTCTTCGGCCTGCCCGCCGTCCCGGCCATCCTGGGCTTCGATCCGCGCTTTCAGTTCATCCACGAGGACGACCTTGCCGGCTGCCTGGAGCACGCCGTGCGCCACGACCTCGAGGGCGTCTACAACGGCGCCGCCGACGGCGTGCTCGTGCTCAGCGAGGTCGCCGGGCTGCTGGGCAAGCAGCTCGCGCCGGTGCTGCCGCCGGTGGCGACGTCCCTGGCGGCGGGCGTCCTGCGCCGCGCCGGCGTACGCATCTCGCCGGAGACCCTCGGGCAGCTGCGCTACGGCCGCGGGCTCGACAACCGCAGGCTCAAGGCCGCGGGCTACCGCTACCGCTACACCTCGCGCGAGGCGGTCATCAAGCTGCGCGAGCACCAGCGCCTGGCCGCCATCCTCGGCGACACCCCGGACGCCTACCGCTACGAGCGCGACCTCGAGGAGTTCCTGCGGCGCAGCCCGAGCGTGCGGCCGACCGCGCGCCGGCCGGCGCCCGCCCCCTCGAACCTGGCGCCCGGGGAGCGCCGCGCCGCCGGCCTCGCCGAGCGCTCCGCGGGCTACGACGACCTCGACGCAGAGGAGCTCATCGCTCTGCTGCCCTCACTGGAGCCCGAGGCGCTGGCCGAGCTCGCGGCCCACGAACGCGCGCACGCCGCCCGCCCGGAGGTCCTCAAGGCGATAGCGAGCTTGCAGGGGTCGCAGGCACGCCGCTGACTTGCCTACACTGCGACGTGCATCGGTGCGGACTAAGAGCTTCATTCTCGTCGCCGCCTCACTGGCGGTGCTCGTCGTCTTGGGGGGCGCGCTGTACGCGTACGACCACGCGCGGGCGAACGAGATCGCGCCCGGGGTCAAGGTCGCCGGCGTCGCACTCGGGGGCCTGACCCCCGACGAGGCCCGGGCGCGCCTGGAGCGCCAGATCCTGCAGCCGCTGGAGCGCCCCATCGTCGTCCACCACGCCGACAAGACGTGGAAGCTCGGGCCGCGCGAGGCGCGCCTGCGCGCCGATCTCAGCGCCATGGTCGACGAGGCCCTGGCGCGCAGCCGCACGGGCGACGTCTTCTCACGCTCGTGGCGCTCGCTGACCGGCAAGCGCCTCGACGACGACCTCAAGCCGACGGTTCAGTACTCCGAGGCCGCGGTCATCCGCCTCCTCGACAAGGTGCGCCGGTCGGTCGAGCGGCCGGCCAAGGACGCGCGCGTGAAGATCTCCGGTGCCGGCGTCAGCACGGTTCCCGGCGTCGAGGGGCTCGCCGTCTCGGCCTCGCAGCTGCACCGTCAGATCGACGCCGCGATCACCTCGACGTCGGCGCCGCGCACCTTCGTGGCCCACACGCGCCACACCCAGCCCAAGGTCACCACGGACGACCTCAGGCGCAAGTACAACACGGTGATCGTCGTCAACCGCGGCCAGTTCCGCCTGCGGCTGTTCAAGGACCTCAAGCCCAAGCAGACCTTCGGGATCGCCGTCGGGCAGGTCGGCCTGGAGACGCCGGCCGGTCAGTACACGATCGCCAACAAGGCGATCAACCCCGCCTGGCACGTGCCCAACAGCGCGTGGGCCGGCAAGCTGGCCGGCAAGGTCATCGCCGGCGACGACCCCAGCAACCCGATCAAGGCACGCTGGCTGGGGATCTTCGACGGCGTCGGCATCCATGGCACCTCCGACGACGGCTCGATCGGCTCCAACGCCTCCCACGGCTGCATCCGGATGCACATCCCGGACGTCGAGAAGCTCTACGACGAGGTGCCCGTGGGCGCGGCGGTTTACATCGCGTAGGGGTGCCGGAGGCGGCGCGGTCGCGCATGGGTGCCTGACGCAGGCAGGCCGCCGGAGGCGGGTCCCCCGGCCGGAGGCCGGACTACATCTTGCGGATCTCGTCGACCGGGACCTCTTCCCAGCCCCGCTCCAGAAGCAGGGCATGGTGCGAGGAGTGTCGAAGCACCAGCGTGCCGATGAAGACGCCCCGCTCCCGCCTGCGCATGACCGCGAACCACAACGTCGAGGCGTCGGGCGAGCCCTGGATGCGATGCCACGGGCGCGGCGGCTGCCCGTCCACGCCGACGGCGCCCGCATCGATGAGCTGGCGATGGGTGGCGACCTGACCGGTGCCCGTGTCGATGAAGAACAGCCCCACCGGCGTGGAGGATAGGCCGCAGCCCAGCGCGCCCTGGCGCGAGGCGCTGGCGCTCTTCGACTCCGACCTGCGCCGCCGCGGCATGGCCGAGAAGACGCGCCACGCCTACGGCGTCGACCTCGGCCAGTTCGCGCTGTGGTGCACGGCGCAGGACGTCGGTCCGTGCGACGTGGGGTCCCGGGACCTGCGCCGCTACGCCGCCGTGCTCTCCGGCCGCGACGCCGTCGCCACCACGATCGCGCGCAAGCTCGCCGCATTGCGCGCCTTCTACCGCACCTTGCGCGAGCATGGCCAGGTGGCGCAGAACCCGGTCGACCTGATTCCCTCGCCCAAGCGGCCGCGGACGCTGCCCACGGTGCTGCGCCCCGACGAGCTCGCGGCGCTGCTTGACCGCATCCCGGCCTCGACGCCGCTGGAGCTGCGCGACCGCGCGATGCTCGAGGTGGCCTATGCCTGCGGGCTGCGTGCCGAGGAGCTGGTCAACCTCGACGTGGCCTCGGTGGTCTTCGACGCCGAGGAGCTGCGCGTCGAGGGCAAGGGCTCCAAGACGCGGATCGTGCCCGCCGGCGAGCCGGCGCTGCGCGCCGTCGGGCGCTACCTCGAGCGGGCGCGGCCGGCGCTCGCGTCGGGCGATGGCGACCCGGCGCTCTTCCTCTCGAAGTCCGGGCGGCGGCTGTCGACCTCCGACGTGCGCCGGCGCCTGCGTGTGTGGGCGCGCCACGCCGCGGTGCAGGGCGGGATCTCCCCGCACACCCTGCGCCACTCCTTCGCCACGCACCTGCTCGAGGGCGGCGCGGACCTGCGCGCGATCCAGGAGCTTCTGGGTCACGCTTCCATCTCCACGACACAGATCTACACTCGAGTAGAGTCGGCCCGCCTGAAATCCGCCTATGCACGGAGTCATCCGCGGGCGTGACGGGGCGCGGGGAATGATGGAGACCAACGTCAAAGCGATCGAGCTGCGGGATCTGTGGCGCCGCTACAAGGGCAGCGGCGACGTGCACGCGCGCGAGCGCCTGGTGGTCGCCTACTCGCCGTTGGTGAAGTACGTGGCGGGGCGGATGGCCTCAGGGCTGCCCGCGCATGTCGAGGAATCCGACCTCATCTCCTATGGGCTGGTGGGGTTGATCAACGCGATCGAGCGCTTCGAGCTCGAGCGCGAGATCAAGTTCGAGACCTATGCGATCACGCGGATCAAGGGCTCGATCATCGACGAGCTGCGCTCGCTGGACTGGGTGCCGCGCTCGGTCCGTGCGCGGGCGCGGGAGATCGAGAAGGCCAACGCCAAGCTCGAGCATCAGTTGCAGCGCGCGCCCAGCGACGAGGAGATGGCCGCAGAGCTGAAGTTCACCGTCGGCGAGTTCCAGGACGCGCTGGTGCAGATCTCCAACTCGACGATCGCGGCGTTGGACGAGCTGTGGAGCGTGAGCGATTCCAGCGGCGACGCGGTGTCGCTGCTGGACACGCTGCCTGATGAGAACGCCCCGGATCCGGCGGCGGTCATGGATCAGACCGATCTGAAGGACCGCGTCGCGGACGCGATCGCCAGGCTGCCCGAGCGCGAGAAGCTCGTGGTCGCGCTGTACTACTACGAGAACCTGACCCTGCGCGAGATCGGGGAGGTCCTCGGCGTCACCGAGTCACGCGTCTCGCAGCTGCACACCAAGGCCGTGCTGCGCCTGCGCGGGCGCCTCGCCGACTGATGACGCGCCCGCCGCGCGTCGTGCACCTCGACGAGATCGAGGCCATCCCCGGGCCGGGCACCCTTACCTGGCACCCGGTGCGCGCGCATCTCGGACTGCGGGCCTTCGGCACGAACGCCTACAGCGCGCAGCGCGTCGGCGACGACGTCGTCGAGCCCCACGACGAGGACCCCGACCTCGGCCACGAGGAGCTCTACTTCGTCGCCCGCGGGCGTGCGACGTTCACGCTCGACGGCGAGACCTACGACGCTCCGGCGGGGACCTATGTGTTCGTGCCCGATACGGCGACGCACCGCCACGCGGTGGCCGCGGAGGAGGGCACCACCGTGCTCAGCTTCGGCGGCCCGCCGACCTTCACGCCGTCGGCCTGGGAGTGGATGTTCCGCGCCGTCGCGCTGGCCGAGAGCGATCCGGCGCAGGCGCGCGAGATCGTGCGCGACGGCCTGGAGAAGCATCCGGAGAGCCCCGGCCTGCGGATCGCGCTCTCGCGCGCGCTGCTGCGCGAGGGCGACGAGGCTGGGGCGCGCGAGGCCCTGCGCGACGCGCTGGCCCGCCAGCCCGACGCCGAGGAGTACGTGCGCCAGTACCCCGAGCTCGCGGCGCTGCTGTAGAGGCGACGTTGTTCGACCACGTGACGATCCGGGTCTCCGACCGCGCGGGGTCGCAGGCGTTCTACGACACGGTGCTCGCAACGCTCGGCATCGACACGACCTACAGCGACAGGCGCTTCGCCGAGTGGGACGACTTCTCGCTCACGAGCGCGGACGCCGCCAACCCGGTCACCCGCGGCCTGCACGTCGGCTTCTGCGCGTCGTCGCGAGAGTACGTGGACGCCTTCTGCCGCGCGGGCGTCGAGGCGGGCTACCGCGAGGACGGCGCCCCCGGGCCGCGACCGGAGTACCGCGAGGACTATTACGGCGGCTTCCTGCTCGACCCCGACGGCAACAGCGTGGAGGCGGTCCACCATGGCGGGATCCGCCCGCCGGGCCACATCGACCACCTGTGGATCCGCGTCGCCGATGTCCCGGCCGCCACGGCGTTCTACGACCTCGTCGGGCCCTACGGCGGCTTCCGGCGCAGGGGCGACGAGCCCGACCACGCGCACTTCGTCGGCGCCGGCGGCTCGTTCTCGCTCGTGGCGGGCACGCCCACCGAGCACGTCCACCTCGCCTTCCCGGCGACCGAGAACGCGACGGTCGACGCCTTCCATCGCGCGGCGATCGACGCCGGCTACCGCGACAACGGCGCCCCCGGCGAGCGTCCGCGCTATCACCCGGGCTACTACGGCGCCTACGTCCTGGACCCCGACGCCAACAACGTCGAGGTCGTCAACCACAACCGCTAGCCCGCTAGTGCACGACGGCCTGGGTGACCGGGCACCGGCCCGGGTGCCCGCAGACCTCCGGGTCGCACAGGCGGCAGATGCGATTTGCGGCGTCGCCGCTGTCGGTGACGGAGGCCAGCAGGCGCTCGAGCAGCCGCTCGAGGGCGGCGCTCTCGCGCCCGCCGAGTCCGGCCAGCAGCGGCGTGAGGGCCGCCTGGCGCGCGGTCAGCAGCCGCCTGGCCTCGCGCTCGCCCTCGCGGGTCAGGTGCAGGCGCACGGCGCGGGCGTCGGCCGGATCGGGCTCGCGCGCGACCAGGCCGTCGGCCTCTAGGCGCTTGACGATCCGCACCCCGCCGGAGTGGCTGAGCCCGAGCACGCGGCGCAGCGCGTCGATCGACGCGCCGTCGGCGAAGGTCTCCAGGCAGGTCAGGACCGCCGCGCTCGACAGCTCCATGCCCGCCGCCTCGCGCATGCGGTCGGCGACGACGAGCGCGTGCGCGCCCAGCAGGTTGGCGGCGCGCGCGCTCACGCGGGTGCCTGGGTGACGTGGTGAACGGGGCCGCCGCGGCCACCGCCGTCGGCGATCGCGTCCAGGGTGGCGACGGCCGCACGCAGGGCGGCGGGCACGGCGCCCTGCTTGGCCACGTAGGTGCGCCCGCGGTAGCGCAGGAGATAGGTCGCGCCCAGGCGGATGCCGGTGCCGACGGCGGGCGCGCGGCCCGGCAGGCGCTCCAGCGCCGCGCGCAGGCGCGCCATGACCGTCGCGCTCAGGCGGAAGTCGTCGAAGCGCCGTCCCGCGCCGCCGTAGCGCTTGTCGGCGCGCGTGGCGCCGTCGGTGCGGACGCTCACGGTGTCGAGCGTCGCGGCGAGGCCGCCGTTGCGCTGGTAGTTGACGAGCTCGGCGGCCGTGGGCGGTGGCTTCGAAGCGGTCCGCTTTGACCCGCCGCCGCACCCGATCACGGTGACGACCAAGCCCAGGAGGAGCAGATATCGCATGGTGTCATATATCTACCCGACTGCCGCTTGGGCATTCGTTGCGCGGGTCGCTAGGGTCCATCGTCTCCGTAATTCGAGGAGAGGAGACATCGCATGCACAGGGCGGACCGGATCAGGAACGTCGCCCTCGTCGGCCATCGCGGCAGTGGAAAGACCTCGGTCAACGAGGCTCTGCTGCACCAGGCCGGCGCGATCAACCGGCTGGGGTCGGTCATCGAGGGCACCACGGCCTCCGATTCCGATCCCGACGAGCAGGCGCGCCAGATGTCGATCAGCGCGTCGCTGAGCTCGTTCGAGTGGAACGAGCGCAAGATCAACCTCATCGACACCCCGGGCGAGCCCAGCTTCGTGGCCGATTCGCTCGGCGCATTGCGTGTGTGCGAGTCGGCGGTCTTCGTGGTCAACGCCGTCATGGGCGCCGAGGTCAACGCCATCCGCCTGTGGCAGCGCGCCGAGGAGCTCGACCTCGCGCGGATGCTCTTCGTGAACATGCTCGACCGCGAGCGCGCCGACTTCTTCCGCACCCTGGAGTCGCTGAAGGGCGCCTTCGGCCCACACGTGGTGGCCACCGAGATCCCGATCGGCTCCGAGCACGAGGTGCGCGGGATCGTCGACCTCGTCGACATGAAGGCCTACGAATACGAGGGCGACGGCCGCGACAACGCGCGCGAGATCCCGATCCCCGACGAGCTCCAGCAGCAGGCGCAGGAGTACCGCGAGAAGCTGATGGACGAGGTCGCGGAGGTCTCCGACTCGCTCATGGAGCGCTACCTCGAGGGCGAGGAGATCTCCCACGAGGAGATCGTCACCGCCCTGAAGGACGGCACCAACCACGGCGGGATCTTCCCGGTGACGTGCGGGGTGGCGACCAAGAACCTCGGCACCAACCGGCTGCTCGACGCGATCGTCGAGGACCTGCCGAGCCCGGTGAAGCACGGTGGCCTCGAGCTGCCCGAGATCACGCTCGAGCCCGACGAGGACAAGGAGCTCTTCGCCTTCGTGTTCAAGACGAAGGCCGACCAGTTCGCCGGTCGCATCAACTTCTTCCGCGTCTACCAGGGCGTCATGAGGCCAGACACCCAGGTGCTGAACACCCGCGCCCACGCCAAGGAGCGCATCGGCACGCTGATCGTGCCCCAGGGGCGCGAGCAGGGCCACGCCGACGCCTTCGGGCCGGGCGACATCGGCGCGGTGGCCAAGCTGAAGGAGACCCGCGCCGGCGATTGGCTGGCCGCGCGCGACGAGCCGATCGTCATGCCGGCCCTGGTCCTGCCCCAGCCGGTCATGGCCTTCGCCATCGAGCCCAAGGCCAAGGGCGACGAGGACAAGGTCTTCACCTCGCTGCGCCGGCTGCAGGAGGAGGACCCGACGATCGACCTGCATCGCGACGCGCAGACCGGCGACCAGATCGTGGCCGGGCTCTCGCAGATCCACGTCGAGGTCGTCGTCGACCGCCTGAAGTCGCGCTTCGGCGCCGAGGTCACGCTCAAGCCGCCGCGCGTGCCCTACCAGGAGACGATCCGCAGGCCGGCCAAGGCGCACGGGCGCCACAAGAAGCAGACCGGCGGACGCGGCCAGTTCGGCGACTGCCACATCGAGATCGAGCCGCTGGCCGACGCCAACGGGTTCGAGTTCACCAACGCGATCAAGGGCGGCGTCATCCCGCAGGGCTTCATCCCGGCGGTCGAGAAGGGCTGCCTGGAGGCGCTGCGGCAGGGGACCGTCGCCGGCTTCCCGGTCAAGGGCGTCAAGGTCCGCCTCTACGACGGCTCCTACCACTCCGTGGACTCCAGCGAGATGGCCTTCAAGATGGCCGGCTCGATCGCCATGAAGGAGGCCCTGGCCGGCGCGGGCGCCGTTCTGCTGGAGCCGATCATGCTCGTGACGCTCAGCGTGCCCGACGAGTCGGTGGGCGACGTCATCGGCGACCTCAACTCGCGCCGCGGCCGTCCGCAGGGCATGGAGCCGGGCGGCGGCATGACCGAGGTCAAGGCCGAGGTCCCGATGGCGGAGATGCTCACCTACGCACCCGACCTGCGCGCGCTCACCGGCGGGCAGGGCGACTACACGATGGACTTCGTGCGCTACGAGGAGGTCCCGGCGCACCTGGCGCAGAAGGTCATCAGCGAGGCCCGCAGCGAAGAGGAGGCGGTCAACGCATAGCGTCGCGACCGGCTAGTCTGGCTCTATCGCGACCCGGAAGTCGATCTCCACGAGCGCCCCGGCCGTCTCCTGCGACGTCTGCGGCCGCACGCTGCTGCGCGGCGAGCAGGCCGACGTCTTCCTGGCCGGGGGCACGCGGCGCAACGTGTGCGAGCTGTGCACGCAGCGCGCCTCGCACGAGGGCTGGATCCGCGAGGGCCTCGACGACGCCGCCGTGCGCTCGCGCGCGCACAACGGCCGCTCGCGCTCCTTCCTGGCGCGCCTGCGCCAGCGCCGGGCCGATGCCCACGCGCTCCACGAGGAGCTCGAGTCCGAGCAGGCCGCCGAGGCGATGGCTCCCGCCGAGCCGGTGCCCCATCAGCCGCGCTCGGTGCACGCCGTGCCGACCAACGCGGACATGAAGATGGCGCGCGCCCTGGACCTCTTCAACGGGAGCGCCCACCCGCGCACGGTCTCGGGCGTGGCACGCTCGCTGGGCGCGCCGATCGTCGCCGCGCGACCGTCGGCCACGGAGGGCAGCGTCGTCACCATCGTCGTCGGCTGGGAGCTGAGCTGGTACCGCTTCGAGGTCGACCTCGCCGACGAGGCCGCCGGCCCGCGCATCACCGGGCAGGGCACCGAGCTCTCAGAGCTCGACGCCGCCGACCAGGTCCCCAACGCCGCCGCCGACGAGCACGGGCAATTGCACCTCGTCGCGCAGCACGCGTAGAGTCCGCAGCCGAGATGATCTCCTCGTTGGTGGCCTCCGCGTGATCTACTCGGTTGTTCCTGAGGAGATGGCGCCTGAGCTCTACGACAAGCTCGTCGAGTACTACAAGGACGACCCCAACGTGAAGGTCATCATCGACCGGCGCAAGAGCGAGCGCCGCGCCCGCGGTGAGGAGCACGGGGGCGAGCACCGCGAGGTCCGCGACCGTCGCCGCACCCGCGTGCCGGGCGAGTTCCCACCGCTCGATACGACCGAGTGAAGGTCGTCGTCCACGTCGACGGGGGCGCCCGCGGCAATCCTGGCCCGGCGGCCGCCGCCGCGGTGCTCTCGACGCCCGACGGCGAGGTGGTCGACGAGGCCCACGAGCTGCTGGGCGTCGTGACCAACAACGTCGCCGAGTACCGCGGACTGCTCCTCGGTCTCGCGCGCGCCCGGGAGCTCGGCGCGGACGACATCGAGGTCGTCAACGACTCAGAGCTCGTGGCCAAGCAGGTCAACGGCATCTACAAGGTCAAGCATCCCGACATGCGTCCGCTGCATCGCCAGGCGATGGAGGCGCTGCGCGACTTCCGGCGCTGGAGGGTGCGCTCGGTGCCGCGCGAGCAGAACGCGGACGCCGACGCGCTCGTCAACCAGGCACTCGACGGCGCCCGGTAGCTGAAGGAAGACGACGTCCCTGCCGATACCAGGGGCATATGTCGCTTGCCGAGTCCCCTACTACGCCCGATCACCGCCTTCCCGGCCTCACCGAGCCGACCAGGCGCGGGCGCTCGTCGCGCTTCATCGGCGACATCGTCGTGGACCTCGGCTACGCGACCCGCGAGTCGGTCGAGGCCGCGATCGCAGAGTCGCGCGCGAACGGGCGACGCACCGGCGAGGTGCTCGTCGAGCGCGGCGTCCTGACGCCCGACCAGCTCTCGCGCGTGGTCGCCGAGCGCTTCGGCGTCGACCAGATCGACCTCGGGGTCTTCAAGGTCGACATGTCGGCCGCCAACCTTCTGCCGTCGAGCTCGGCCAAGCGCTACGGCGCGGTGCCGGTGAAGATGCTCGACGACCGCACGCTGCTGGTCGCGATGATCGATCCCGGCAACGTCCTCGCCGTCGACGACATCTCGCTGATGAGCGGCTTCGAGGTGCGCCCCGCCGTGGCGCCCGAGCAGGACATCGCCGCGCTCATCCAGCGCCTGAACACCCTGGACGAGGTCACCGTCGCCGAGGCGATCGACGCCGACGACGGCGCCGAGATCGTCGACCTGCGCGAGTCGGCCTCCGACGCCCCGGTCATCAAGCTCGTGCACTCGCTCATCGGCCAAGGCGTCGAGCAGGGCGCCTCCGACATCCACTTCGAGCCGGTCGAGGGCGACCTCGTCGTGCGCTACCGCATCGACGGCGTGCTCAGCGAGGCCACGCGGGTGCCGCGGCGCCTCGTGGCCGGCGTGATCTCGCGCATCAAGATCATGGCCGACCTCGACATCGCCGAGCGCCGCGTGCCCCAGGACGGCCGCGTCTCGCTGAACATCGATGGCCGCGGGGTCGACGTCCGCGTGGCCACGCTGCCGCTGGTGGGCGGCGAATCGGCCGTTCTGCGCGTGCTCGACAAGGACGGCGCCGACATCGATCTCGACAAGCTCGGGATGGTCGACCCCGAGCGCGAGCGCTTCGTCAAGGCCTTCTCGCGCCCCCACGGCGCGATCCTCGTCACCGGGCCCACCGGGTCGGGCAAGACGACGACGCTGTACGCCGCGCTCCAGGTCCTGCACACGCCCGAGAAGAACATCATCACCATCGAGGATCCCGTCGAGTACGAGCTCTCCGGCGTCAAGCAGATGCAGATCAACCCCAAGGCGGGGCTGCACTTCGCCACGGGCCTGCGCTCGATGATGCGCGCGGACCCCGACATCATCATGGTCGGCGAGATCCGCGATCGCGAGACGGCGCAGATCGCCGTCGAGGCCGCCCTCACCGGCCACCTCGTGCTCTCCACGCTGCACACCAACGACGCTCCGGGCGCCGTCGCGCGGCTCATCGAGATGGGCGTCGAGCCCTTCCTCGTGGCCAGCGCCGTCGACTGCGTGGTCGCTCAGCGCCTCGGGCGCCGGCTCTGCGAGGCGTGCAAGAAGCCCGTTGTCGTCGAGGGCCACGTCCTGCGCGAGCACGGCTTCCACATCGACGACCATGAGGTCCATGTCTTCGAGGCCGGCGGCTGCGCGCGCTGTGGCGGCACCGGCTACAAGGGCCGCATCGGCTTCTACGAGGTCATGGTCCTGTCCGAGGAGATCCGCGCGCTGGCCATCAACCGCGCCTCGGCCGACGAGATCGCCGCGGCGGCGAGCCGCACCGGTATGCGGCGCCTGCGCGACGAGGGCCTCGAGAAGGTCCGCGCCGGGCTGACGTCGTTCGCCGAGCTCGCTCGCGTCACCGGCTGAGCCGCCGGCGCGATGCTTCCCTACCCGCACGGGTGGGGCTGGGCGTCGAACACCTGTCCAGTGCGCATGCCGGCGCCTGGGCGGGGTAGTTATGCACCCGTCCTTCTGACAGCGACGGGCAGGGGTTGCGCGTCACCGGCAGGGATGCAATCAGCGCGCGGGACGGGCCGTGGAAGGGATCTCAGTGCGGCCCGCCCCGCCCGCGCTTCACCCTACACGACGTAGGACCGCCGGCGGATGTCTTCTTCCTAGAAGTGGCCCGCGACGCCTTCGGCGGTGACCTTGCGATGGTCCTCGGGGTCCGGGCGCAGGATGAGGACCTCGGCGGGGACCTTCTCGAGCATCCATTCGAGGTCGTCGGCGCTGAGGCCCTTGTGCCCGTTCGAGGTGGCCGACACGATGACGCGGTCGACGGCCTCGGAGTCGAGCATTCGCTGGAGCGCGTCGCGGTACGTGCGCCCGCGGATGACGCGCGTGTCGACGGCAACGCCCTGCGTGCTCGCGCGCTGCTCGATCGCCTCCAGCAACGGCATTGCCTGCAGGCATTGGGCGGGCAGCGGTGCATCGAGCGGAAGCGTGCGCGGGACGCGTGCAAGGTAGGTGGGCATGATCGTCGCGTCCTCGGCGCGGGCGAGACGCACTGCCGCGTCGAACGAGCGCCGCGAGATCGACATTCCGGTGAAGGGGAGCAGGATGCGGCGCGTGCCGCGCGGGAGCCGCGCCGGTCGCCGCCGCGCTCGCGGCAGCAGGAACCAGCCGGCGCAGGCACCACCGGCGAAGGCGAGGACGATGACAACGACGGCGACGGGCGTATTCATGGTGTCTTCTCGTGTCGGAGGGAGCGGTCGGCGACGATCCGGACGTCGACGCCGGGCAGCGCCTGCATGAGGCGCTGGGGGAGGGGGACGCGCAAGCGGGCGAGTCCGCGGGCGGGGCGCGAGCGGCCCAGGAGGATGTAGGTGGTGCCGTGGTCGCGGGCGACGCGCGCGACCGTGTCGGCGACGTCGTCGCCGGGCTCGATGATCAGCGTCGTCCCGAGGACGGAGGCGAGCTGGTGAAGCGCGGCGACCTGGCGCTGTTGCTCGGGGTCCGGATCGCGCCCGGGGGGCGCCACCCACAGCAGCTCGAGCTGGGCGCCGAGGCGCTGGGCTGAGCGCCACGCGCGACGGACGAGCCGCTGCGCGCCCGGGTAGGGCTCGACCAGGGCGAGCAGGCGCTCACCAACGGCCTGGGGCAGGTCGGCGGCCAGGTCGTCGCGCGTGCCCACAACCTCGGTGACCAGCCGCTTGGCTTCGACCTCCTCGGCGACCTGGCGCAGCGCGACCTCGCGCAGCGCCGCGAGGTTCTCGATGCGGAAGAAGCCGTTGAGCGCGGCCTCGACGCGCTCGGGCTTGTAGATCTTGCCGGCCCGCAGCCGGGTGAGCAGCGCCTCGGGGCTGAGGTCGATGAGCACGACCTCGTCGGCGCGGCCGAGGACCGAGTCCGGGATCGTCTCGCGCACGCGCGCGCCGCTGAGCTCGGCCACCTGGTCGTTGAGCGACTCGAGATGCTGGACGTTGACGGTGGAGAGCACGTCGATGCCGGCGTCGAGCAGGTCCTCGATGTCCTCGTAGCGCTTCTCGTGCTCGAGGCCCGGCGCGTTGGTGTGCGCGAGCTCGTCGACGAGGACCAGCTCCGGCTTGCGTCGCAGGATCGCGGGGAGGTCCATGTCGGAGAGGTCGGTGCCCCGGTACGTCACCCGCCGCTGCGGCACGACCGGCAATCCCTCGGCCAGGGCCTGCGTCTCCGCGCGCCCGTGGGTTTCGAGCAGCCCGATGACGACGTCGCGCCCGGCCTCCTGCTCGGCGTGTGCCTCCAGCAGCATGCGATAGGTCTTGCCGACCCCCGCTGCCATCCCAAGAAAGATCGTGTAGTGCCCGCGGCCCGGTTGAGGTCGTTCTTCGGCCGGATGACCGCGCTGCTTAGCGACCGGCACCATCGGCGTCCAGGGCGCGTAGCGCTCGCAGCGCCGCGGCACGCAGGTGGCCGGGCCCGGCGGGCGCGTAGAGCGGCCCGCAGCCGTCGACGAGCAGCTCGCGCGCGAGGCGCACTCCGTCGGGGTCGACCGGGCGCGGCGCGCGGAGGCGCTCGGCGAGGTCGAGAAGGACGCCCCGCGCGTCGCCGGCGGCGGCCTCGTGGCACACGGGGATGGCGGCGCTGAAAGGCGTGTAGCGCCGCTCGGCGCGAGCGATGGCGTTCTCGAGCTGCCCGGCGAGGCGCCGGCGCGAGTGCTCCGACGCCATCCGGGCCTCGTGCGCCGCCCGCAGGCGCGCGCGGAGCCCGAGTCGCAGGACGCTCGACGCGTCGACGTCGCGAGTCTGTGCGTATCCCATCGTCACGCCCCCAGCAGGTTGTGGACGATCAGGTCGATGAGCTTGATCCCGACGAACGGGGCGATGAGGCCGCCGAGGCCGTAGATCAGGAGGTTGCGCCGCAGCAGCGCGGTCGCCCCGACCGGTCGGTACTGCACGCCGCGCAGGGCGAGCGGCACGAGCATGGGGATGATCACGGCGTTGAAGATGATCGCCGAGATGATCGCCGAGGACGGCGTCCCCAGGCCCATGACGTTGAGGGCGTCGAGCGGTCCCCGCTGCTCGCCCCTCGCCGCGTAGGTGAAGGCGAAGATGGCGGGCAGGATCGCGAAGTACTTCGCGACGTCGTTGGCGATCGAGAAGGTGGTCAGCGCGCCGCGGGTGATGAGCAGCTGCTTGCCGACCTCGACGATCTCGATGAGCTTCGTCGGGTTGGAGTCGAGGTCGACCATGTTGCCGGCCTCGCGCGCGGCCTGGGTGCCCGTGTTCATCGCCACGCCGACGTCGGCCTGCGCCAGCGCCGGCGCGTCGTTCGTGCCGTCGCCGGTCATCGCCACGAGCCGGCCCTCGCTCTGCTCGTGGCGGATGAGCTCCATCTTGCGCTCGGGCGTCGCCTCGGCCAGGAAGTCGTCGACGCCGGCCTCCGCGGCGATCTTGGCTGCGGTCAGCTTGTTGTCGCCGGTGACCATGACGGTCCGGATGCCCATGGCCCGCAGGCGCTCGAAGCGGGTGGCCATGCCCTCCTTGACCGTGTCCTTGAGGTAGATGACGCCGAGCACCTGGGTGTTGCGCGCGACGGCCAGCGGCGTGCCGCCCTCGCGGGCGATGCGGTCGACCGCGCCGTCGAGCTCGGCCGGCGTCGTGCCGCCCTCGGAGCGCACCCAGGCGGCGATCGCATCGGCGGCGCCCTTGCGCAGCATCGTCCCGTTCATGTCGACGCCACTCATCCGCGTCTGCGCCGTGAAGGGCACGAAGCGCGGCGCGGCGTGGCCGGCGGCCGCCATCTCGTGCTCGCGCAGCCCGTACTGCTTGGCCAGCACGACGATCGAGCGGCCCTCGGGGGTCTCGTCGGCCAGCGAGGAGAGCTGCGCGACCTCGGCCAGGTCGGCCTCGGAGACGCCGGGCATGGGGACGAACTCCGACGCCTGGCGGTTGCCGAGCGTGATGGTGCCGGTCTTGTCGAGCAGCAGGACGTCGACATCGCCCGAAGCCTCGACGGCGCGCCCGGAGAGCGCGAGCACGTTGCGGCGCACGAGGCGGTCCATGCCGGCGATGCCGATCGCGCTGAGCAGGGCGCCGATCGTCGTGGGGATGAGGGCCACGAGCAGGGCGACGAGCGTCGTGACCGAGATGTCGGTGTTGGCGTAGTGGGCGAAGGGCTGCAGCGTCACCACGACGATCACGAAGATCAGCGTCAGCGCGGCGAGCAGGATGTTCAGGGCGATCTCGTTGGGGGTCTTGCGGCGCTCGGCGCCCTCGACGAGGGCGATCATGCGGTCCAGGAAGGACTCGCCCGGCTCCTGGGTGATCTCGACGACGATGCGGTCGGAGAGGACTCGCGTGCCGCCGGTGACCGCGCTGCGGTCGCCACCCGACTCGCGGATGACCGGCGCGGACTCGCCGGTGATGGCCGACTCGTCGACCGAGGCGATGCCCTCGACGACGGTGCCGTCGCCGGGGATGACCTCGCCGGCCTCGACGACGACCAGGTCGCCGCGGTGCAGGTCGGAGGCCGGGCGCGTGGTGCCGTCCTGCATCTGCGCGACGGTCTCGGTGCGCATCGAGCGCAGCGCGTCGGCCTGTGCGCGTCCGCGGCCCTCGGCCAGCGCCTCGGCGAAGTTGGCGAAGACGACGGTCAGCCACAGCCATACCGTCACGGTGATCGTGAACAGCAGCGTCTCGGTGCCGCCGCCGAACGGGTCGCCGGTGATGATCTGGTAGACGACCGCGAACGTCGTCAGGAGGGCGCCGACCTCGACCACGAACATCACCGGGTTGCGCAGCTGCACGCGCGGGTCGAGCTTGCGCAGCGACGCGACGACCGCCGGCCGCATCAGCTCGCGGCTGAAGAGGGAGGAGGACTGCTGGCGGGGGCTCATCGGGCGGGGGCTTCCTTGTCGAGGGCGAGGTTGAGCTCGAGGACGTTCACGCCGGCCTCGCCGATGACGCCGAGGAAACGGCCGTCGGTGTTGTCGGCGATGAGCTTGTTGACGCGGTTCAGCGGCAGCCGGCGCACGGCGGCGATCCGGTGCGCCTGGATGTCGGCGTTGGCCTTCGAGATGTGCGGGTCGACGCCGGACGCCGAGGTGGTGACCGCGTCGACGGGCACCTTCGCCTTGGTCAAGCCGGGGTCAAAGCGGCCTTCCAGCGCCATGTAGGCGGCCAGCTGGTCGCGGAAGAAGAAGCGTCCGACGGCCGAGTTCGGCCCGCGGTTGGAGAAGAACGTGGCCGTGCCGCTGTAGCCGGTCTGCGACGGCCGCGGCTGGAAGTACTTCGGGTCCGGGCGCGTGATCGCGTTGCCGTCGGCGTCCTTCTTGCCGGTATCGATCACGAACGCCTTGCCGATGAGTCGCGAGCCGACGACCTTGCCGTCGACCTTGACCTGCGAGCCGTCGGCCTTGGTCGGGAAGGCGACCTGCGAGATCCCCGTCATGACCAGCGGGTAGGCGACGCCGAGCACCACCGTGAGCACGAGGACCGCGATGGTGGCGGTGAGGAGTTCCTTGCCGAGCTTCATGTCAGAACAGCCGATCGGTCATGCCCTGCACGACAGGGCCGAGGAGGAGGGCGGGGAAGAAGGTCAGGGCGCCGATGAGCACGACCGTGCCGCCGAGCAGCCCGACGAAGGTCGGGGTGTCGGTGCGCAGCGTGCCCGCGCCCTGTGGAGCGACGCGCTTGCCGGCCAGCGCGCCGGCCACGGCGAGCACGAGCAGGATCGGCGCGAAGCGCGCGCCGAGCATGGTCACCCCGCCGAGCAGGTCGGCGAAGGTGATGCCGTGGGCGCCGATGTTGCCGGGGGTGGGCTGGTAGTAGCCGGTGTAGCCCGCGAAGGCGGAGCCGTTGTTGTTGGCCTGCGACATGTAGGCGTACAGGGACTCGCTGAAGCCCTGTGGCCCCGAGGCGAAGATCGACGGCTTGCCGTACTTGGTCGCCAGCGCGACGCCGCTGGCCAAGAGGACCGCCAGCGGTGTCACGAGGACGCCGAGCGAGACGAGCTTGATCTCGCGCGCCTCGATCTTCTTGCCCAGGAACTCAGGGGTGCGCCCGACCATCAGGCCGCCGATGAAGACGGCGAGCAGGACGTAGAGGAGCATGGTGTAGAGCCCGGTGCCGACGCCGCCGAAGACCGACTCGCCGTAGCCGAGGTCGACCATCGGGACGAGGCCGCCGATGCCGGTCAGCGATTCCATGGCGGCGTTGACCGCCCCGCAGGACGTGACCGTCGTGACGGCAGCCCACAGCGTCGAGTTGGCGATCCCGAAGCGCTGGTCCTTGCCCTCCAGGTTGCCGCCGGTCGAGCCGTCGATGATGCCGGTGTGGACGCCGGCGGCGTGTTGAGCCGGCGTGCCGTGCATCTCGGCGATGTAGACGACGACCACGCTGGCGATGAAGAGCACCGACATGGCCGAGAAGAGCGCCCAGCCCTGGCGCCGGCTGCCGACCATGCGCCCGTAGGTGTAGGTCAGCGAGGCGGGGATGCAGAGGATGAGGAAGAGCTCGATGAGGTTCGAGAGCCCGGTTGGGTTCTCGAACGGGTAGGCCGAGTTGACGTTGAAGAACCCGCCGCCGTTGGTGCCGAGCTCCTTGATCGCCTCCTGCGACGCCACCGGGCCGCGGGCCAGGCCGGCGACCGTGCCGCCGAGCGTCTGCAGGACGCCCTGCGAGACGAGCAGCACCGCTCCGACGATCGAGATCGGCAGCAGGATGTAGAACGACGCCCGCACCAGGTCCTGCCAGAAGTTGCCGAGCGTCGGCGTCGCGCTGCGGCGGGCCATGATGCCGCGGATGAGGGCGATGGCGACCGCGATGCCCGTCGCTGCCGAGACGAAGTTCTGGACCGTCAGGCCCGCCATCTGGCTGAAGTACGAGAGCGTCGTCTCGCCGCCGTAGTACTGCCAGTTCGTGTTGGTCACGAACGACGAGGCGGTGTTGAACGACAGGTCCCACGTGCCGGAGTGGAAGTTCTCGGGGTTGAACGGGTGCAGGGTCTGCGTGCGCAGGATGAGGAAGAGCACGAGCCAGCCCGCGAGCGAGAAGAGGATCACGCTGCGGGCGTAGACCTTCCAATCCTGGCCGCGCTCGGGATCGATGCGCAGCAGCCGGTAGGTGAGGCGCTCCATAGGAGCGGCAACCGGATCGATGAACGTACGCTCGCCGCGGAAGACGCGCGCCATGTGGCCGCCGAGGACCGGCACCACCGCAACGATGAGCGCGCAGAAGATCGCTATCTGGAGGAAGCCCTGGGCCATTGCCGCGACCTCAGAACTTCTCGCCGCGCAGCAGCGCGTAGACGAGGTAGATGCAGATCAGCGCCGCGACAAGGACGCCGACGACGTTCGAGCCGCTCATACGCGCTCGAGTCCTTCGATGAGCAGCGCCAGGAGGGCGAAGACGCCTACGGCGAGGGCGATGGCGATCAGGTCCATGCAGTCATGGTCCGACCGCCTTCTGAAGGCGCTGTGGAGAAGCGCGATCAGGTCATACAGATCTTGTGAAGGTCGTCTGACCTCGGCGCGGTTAGAGCGCGATCTGCGATCCGATCACGACGGTACGGTCGCTGGGCAGTCCGAAGTGGTCGATCGGGCTTGCTGCGTTGCGGGCCATCGCGATGAAGAGCCCCTTGCGCGCGGCCCGAAGTGGGCGCGCAGAGGTGGGGGTGATGGTGATGCGGGAAACGAAGTAGGAGCAGTGCTCGAGGTCGAGGTTGCGCTCCAGCAGTCCCTGCTTGCGGCACTCGTGCAGCGAGCCGGGGATGTCGAGCTCGTCGTGGTAGCCGTTGCGAATGGTGACGTGGCGGATGTTGAAGGCGCGTGGCCCGAGCTTCTCGACCACGAACCGGTCGGGTCGTCGACGTGCGGGATGCTGACCATGTCGATGGACACGAGCAGGACCAACCTGTGCAGCGTGTGGGTGTGCTCGACCTGCGCGTGGAGCGCAAGCGGGGTCGTGTCCCGGCTGGGGTTCAGGAAGATGGCGACACCGGGCAACCGCACGAGCGCGGGCTCCTGCTCCGGGAGGCCGTCGAGGAACTCGTCGAGCGACCCCTCCTTGGCGATCCGGTTGCGGGTGACGACGACCTGGCCGCGGCGCCAGTTGATCATCACGAGTGAGATCGCGAGCGCGATCACCAGCGGCAGCCACGCGCCGTGCTCGATCTTCGCGATGTTGGCGCTGAAGAACGTCGTCTCGACGATGAGGAACAGCGCTGCCACCGGCAAGATCCGGCGCTTGGTGGTCCCCCAGAGCAGCCGCGCGACGGCGACGAACAGCAGCGTGTTGAGGATGAAGGTCCCGGTCACCGCGACGCCGTAGATGTCGCCCAGCCTGTCGGCGGACCGGAACGCCAGCGTCAGGACCACGACACCGATGCACAGCCCCCAGTTGACGATCGGCACATAGATCTGGCCCTCCGTCTTCGAGGTGTGCACGATCTTCAGCCGCGGGAGAAAGCCGAGCTGAACGGCCTGCCGCGCGACCGAGAAGGACCCCGAGATCGCCGCCTGGGAGGCGATGATCGTCGCCGCCGTGGCGAGGAACAGCATCGGGTACCGGGCCCAGACGGGTGCCATCAGGAAGAACGGGTTCTCGGCGGTGCTGGGCCGGTGCAGGATCATCGCGGCCTGGCCGAGGTAGTTGAGCATCAGGGCCGGGAACGCCACCCCGAGCCAGCCGATCCGGATCGGCATCGCGCCGAAGTGCCCCCTGTCGGCGTACAGCGCCTCGGCGCCGGTCACCGCCAGCACGACGCCGCCGAGCACCAGGTAGCCGGAGACGCCATGGTCGATCAGGAACCGGACGCCCCAGGTGGGCGACAGCCCCTGCAGCACCGCCGGGTCCTTGAGCACCTCCTTGAGGCCGATCAGCCCGATGACGACGAACCACACGACGATGACGGGACCGAACAGCCAGCCGATGGTCCCCGACCCGTATCGCTGGAGTACGAACAGGCCGATCAGGATGCCGACCGCCAGCGGGACGACGAGGTGCGAGAGCCCCGGCTCTGCGACTTCCAAGCCCTGAAGCGAGCCGAGGACGGAGATCGCGGGCGTGATGATCCCGTCACCGAAGAACAACGCCGCGCCGAAGACGCCGAGCGTCACCAGCGCGCCGGCGCGGGCGACCCGGTTGCGTTGCAGCAGCGCGGTCAGGGCCATGATGCCGCCGTCGCCGCGGTTGTGGGCGCGCATGATGAAGCCCGCGTACTTGATCGAGACGACGATCGTCAGCGCCCAGAAGATCAGCGAGACGATGCCGTAGGCGACCGCCGGGGTGACGTGCGCGGTCGCGTGATAGGAGCCGAAGATGACCTGCTCGGTGTAGAGCGGGCTTGTCCCGATGTCGCCGTAGACAACGCCCAGCGCTCCCAGCACCAGCACCGCTCGCCCGGCGTGGGTGATCACGTCGCGGTCGTAGTCGGCAAGCGCCTTGAATCGCTTGCTGGCGGCCTCGGACTCGATCTCCCTGTTGTCCGGTGTCGGCGGCGCCCAGTAGCCCAGCTTGTGGGCCGCCTCGTTGAAGACCCGCTTCTGGGCCGGCTTCCCGTTCACGACGCCGGCGGCGACACCCTCGCCCGCGTTCACCCCGAGTTTGTGGGCGGCCTCGTGCAGCGTGCGCCTGGTACGCCGCCGGTTCTCCTCGACCGGGCTCATCGTGGCAGCCGCTCCTGGCGTTCGCTTGACAGCGCGCGCTCGCTGGCCCCGGGCCGGGCGACGACGATATGCACCATGCAAGCTGATCAGCCGCGCACGAAGCCGGCGTGGAGATCGGGCGCATCGGTATGAAGATTTCGTGAAGGACCCGGCCTGCCTGCGCTCGGCCTCTCCTGAGGTAGTCGCTCAGGCGGCCAAGCGGTAGCCCACGCCCGGCTCGGTGCGGATGTAGCGGCGCTCTCCGGGCGGCTCGATCTTGCGCCGCAGGTTGGCGATGTGGGCGCGCAGGACCTGGGTGTCGTCGCCGTACTGCGGGCCCCAGACCTCGATGAGCAGGGCGCGGTGGGTCAGCAGCCGGCCGCGGTGGCGCACGAGCGCGCGCAGGAGATCGAACTCGATCGGCGTCAGGTGGACCTCCTCGCCGTCGCGGCGCACCACGCGCGCGTTGAGGTCGACGAGCAGCCCGTCGATCTCGATCGCCGGCTCGCCCGGCGCGTCGCCCACGCGTCGCAACGCCGCCGCGAGCCGAGCCACGAGCTCGCGCGGCCCGAACGGCTTGGTCACGTAGTCGTCGGCGCCCGCTTCGAGTGCCTGCACCTTGGCGTCCTCCTCGCCGACGGCGCTGAGCACGATGATCGGCATCGACGTCCACTCGCGCAGCTGCCGGCACAGGTCCACGCCGCTCCCGTCGGGAAGCATGAGGTCGACGATCGCCGCGTCGGGCGGGCGCACCGCGGCGCGGTCGAGCGCCTCCTCGACCGTCGTCGCCTCGATCGCGTCGTAGCCGGCGTCGCGCAGGATGACCTTCAGCGCGCGCAGGATCTGGCGCTCGTCGTCGACGACCAGCACCCGGGGCCGCTCGCTCACGCGGGCACCTCCTCGACCGGCAGCTCGACGACGAAGGTCGCGCCCTGGCCCGGGAGCGACTCGACCCAGACGCGCCCGCCGTTGGCCTCGATGAAGCCGCGCACGATGGCCAGCCCCAGACCCGGAGCCGCGGTGGCCGTTGGGATCGCCGGGGGCGCGGTGGAAGGCCTCGAAGATCCGCTCCTGCTCGGCGGCGGGCACGCCGGGCCCGCGGTCGACGATGCGCACGAGGATGCGCGCGCCGACGGCGCGGGCGCGCACGGAGACCGGGATGGCCGCCCCAGTAGCGCGCCGAGTTCTCCAGCAGATTCGCGAACGCGCGCTCCAGCTGCGCGGCATCGGCGCGGATCAGCGGCAGGTCGGGGGCGATCGCCAGCGCGAAGGTCCCGGGCGGCAGCGCGATGTCGTCGACGGCGGCCAGCACCACCTCCTCGACCGAGCACCACTCCACGCGCGGCTCGGCCGTGCGCGCCTCCAGGCGCGACATGTCGAGCAGGTTGTCGACCAGGCGCGACAGCCGCCCGGCCTCGCCGGCGATGTCGGCCACGAGCTCGCGGTGCTCGGTGGGCGACAGCGAGGTCGAGCCGAGCGCGCCGGCCGCCGTGAGGATCGCCGTCAGCGGGGAGCGCAGGTCGTGCGAGACGGCGCGCAGCAGCGCGGTCTTGAGCACGTCGGAACGGCGCAGAGCGCTCGTCTCGACCACTTCACGCTGCAGCGCCTCGCGCTCGACCGCGGCACCGAGGATGGCTTCGAGCGCGGGGACCACGCGCTGCTGCAGGCGCTCGAGCACCGCCGTGGGCAGCCCGGCGGGGACCAGCAGCGTCCCGAGGCGGTGCTCGGGCTCGCCCAGGGGGAGGGCGACGCGGCGCTCGTCGCCCTCGAGAGCGCGCAGCTCGATGCTCGCCGAGCGCAGCCCGAGCGCCTGGGCCAAGCGCTGGGTGACCGCCGGCAAGCGCGGCGTCGAGGCTCGCGCCGCGCAACAGGAGCCGCGCCATCTCGGCCGCGAGATCCGCCTCCTGGCGACGCTCCTGCGCCTCGCGCGCACGGATGCGGGCCTGCTCTGCCAGCGTGCTGGCGATCAGGGCGGCGATGAAGAAGACGGCGAGCGCGACCCAGTTCTCGCCTTCGGAGATCGTGAAGCGCCCCGTGGGCGGGATGTGGAAGAAGTTGAACGCGAGTGCGCTGGCCAGCGCCGTCGCCGCGCCCAGCCATCCGCCCCAGACCGACGAGACGAGCAGCACGGCGACGAGGTACACGACGCCGAGGGCGACGACCGGGGCGATGTGGGCCAGCGGGTAGACGAGCGCAGTGGTCGCCGCCACCGCGAGCGCGGCAACGGCGACGCCGACGGCGGGCGAGCGCCCGCGCGCGCCCGCCGTGAGCCGTAGCCGATCGTGCACGTATCAAGCGTAGTCCGGGGTACGCTTGCTGCGTGCCTTCGCAGGGCTCGTCGTGGTTCCCGCTCCCCAGACGCATCCCCGTGCGCCGCGGCACCGGCGGCAACGGTGCCACGACGGTGCGCGCCCCGGCCCAGGAGCCGCTGAGCGAGGAGGAGATCCGCTCGGCCGTGGTCGACTGTGGCCTGTACGAGGGCGGCGAGCGCCTGGGCGGGCGCATCGAGCTCGAATCCGCGCTGCGCAAGGCCGACGCCTGCCAGCACGGCTTCGTGTGGATCGGGCTGCACGACCCCAGCCCGGGGGTCGTCGAGGCGGTGGGGGAGCACTTCGAGCTGCACCCGCTGGCCGTCGAGGACGCCGTCCACGCCCACCAGCGCGCCAAGCTCGAGGTCCATGGCGGCGACACGCTGTTCGTCGTGCTCAAGACGGCGCGCTACGTCGACAGCGACGAGCTGATCGAGATCGGCGAGGTCATGGTCTTCCTCGGCGAGCGCTTCGTGGTCACCGTCCGCCACGGCGAGGGCAGCCCGCTGCACGACGTGCGCCTGGACCTCGAGGCCCATCCCGACCTGCTGGGCATCGGGCCGAGCTCCGTGCTCTACGCGATCGCCGACCGCATCGTCGACGACTACGTCGCGGTCATCGACGGCATCGCCGTCGACGTGGAGGAGGTCGAGGCCGAGGTCTTCTCGGGGGCGAGCTCCAACCCGGCCGAGCGGATCTACCGCCTCAAGCGCGAGGTGCTCGAGTTCCGCCGCGCGGTGACACCGCTGATCGCGCCGATGCAGCGGCTGTCCTCCAAGCAGGCTGGGCTGCCGCTCGACCCGCGCACCGAGGAGTACTTCCGCGACGTCCACGACCACCTGCTGCGCGACGCCGAGCGGATCACCGGCTTCGACGAGCTGCTGACCAACGCCCTGCAGGCCAACGTCGCGCAGATCACGATGCGCGACAACCAGGACATGCGCCGCATCTCGGCCTGGGTGGCGATCATCGCCGTGCCGACGATGGTCTTCGGCCTCTACGGCATGAACTTCAAGCACATGCCCGAGCTGGGATGGACCTACGGCTATCCGCTGGTCGTCGCCGTGGTCCTCGTCATCTGCTCGGTCCTGTACCGCAAGTTCAAGCACACCGGTTGGCTCTGAGCATCGTCAAGGGCTCGATCGAGGACGTCGACTCGCTCGAGCCGCTGTGGGTCGCCGTCCATCACGCCCACGCCGCCTCGATGCCCGAGCTGGCGCCGTACGTGAGCGACGCCGAGACGTGGGCCCACGAGCGCCCGATCTATCTCGCGCTGCTGGCCAAGCCCGACACCCTGCTGCTGCTCGCGCGCGACGGCGACGACCTCGTCGGCTACGCGCTGGCCCACGTCACCGCGGTGCAGGACACGTGGATCCCGGACACCTGGCGCACGGGGCCGCGGATCGGCGAGCTCGAGTCGCTCGGGGTCGTCGAGGGCCGCCGCGGGGAGGGCATCGGCAGCGCGCTGATGGACGCCGTCGAGCGCGAGCTCGCGGCGCTCGGGGTCGACGACCTGATCCTGGGCGTGCTGCCCGGCAACGAGGGCGCGCGGCGCCTCTACGAGCGCCGCGGCTTTCGCCCGACCTGGCTGTACCTGTCGCGCTTCGCCGGCCGTCAGCCGTGATTGTGCGACTTGGCACATGACCAGGAGGCTGGTACGCTGCGCTCGGCCGGAGGATGATTTCGAGGAGAGGTCCGAGCATGTCGGTGGCCCACGAGACGCTGCCCCTGTCGATCGGCGAGCTTCAGCGCACGCGCGAGCCGCTCGAGCGCGCGACGGCGCTGCCGCAGGCGGCCTTCACCGATCCGCGCGTGCTCGACTGGGAGGTCGAGCACGTCTTCATGGGCGGCTGGATCGGCGTCGGGCACGTCGACCAGGTCCGCGAGCGCGGCGACTACCTCATGGTCGAGATCGGCCGCGAGAGCGTCTTCGTCGTGGCCGACGACGACGGCGTCCCGCACGCCTTCCTGAACACCTGCCGCCACCGCGGCGCGCGCATCGTCCAGGACCCCGAGGGCCGCCTCCCGCGCGTGCAGTGCCCGTACCACGCCTGGTCCTACGGCTTCGACGGCTCGCTGCGCAGCGCGCCGCACACCGACGAGATCGAGGGCTTCGACCCGCAGTGCTACGGGCTGCGCGCGGTGCGCGTGGCCGTGGTCGAGGGCGTCGTCATGATCGACCTGTCGGGCACCGCGCCGGAGCCCGACGAGCACGTCGGCGACATGGCGCCCGCGCTGGCGCGCTATCAGCTCGGCGGCCTGCGCCGCGCGCAGCGGATCGTGTACGGCGTCGACGCCAACTGGAAGGCGATCGCGGAGAACTACAGCGAGTGCCTGCACTGTCCGGGCGTCCATCCCGAGCTCAACCAGCTCAGCCACTACCTCTCGGGCGAGACGCTGAGCGGCGCCGGCGCGTGGTGCGGCGGCTCGATGACGCTGCGCGACGGCGCGGCGACGATGGGCCGCGACGGCGGCGCACACCCGCCCGGCGATCGACGGGCTCACCGAGGACGACCAGCGCTCGGTCGTCTACTACCTGCTGTTCCCCAACACGCTGATCTCGCTGCACCCCGACTACGTGATGCTCCACACGCTGTGGCCGCGCGCGTTCAACCGCACCGACGTGGTCTGCGAGTGGTTCTTCGAGCCGGCGACGATGCAGGCCCCGGACTTCGACCCGTCCGACGCGGTCGGCTTCTGGGACCAGGTCAACCGCGAGGACTGGCACGTCTGCGAGATCACGCAGAAGGGCATGGCCTCGCGCGGGTTCCAGCCGGGCCGCTACACGAGCGAGGAGTTCGACGTCCACGAGTTCGACGTGATGGTGGCCGATCGCTACATGGAGGCGCTCGCGGGCGCCGTGGAGGTCGGGTCATGAGCGCGGTCAACGCCAACGGGAACGGCAAGCGTCCGGACTACGACGCGATCGTCGTCGGCGCCGGGCACAACGGCCTCACGGCGGCCGCCTACCTGGCCCGCGCCGGCCTGCGCGTGTGCGCGCTCGAGGCGCGCGACCTCGTCGGGCGGCGCGTGCGTGACCGAGGAGCTGTGGCCCGGGCAGCGCGTCTCGCGCGCCTCCTACGTGGTCTCGATGCTGCAGCCCAAGGTCGTCGCCGACCTCGAGCTGACGAAGTTCGGCTATCACCCGATCCCGCTCGACCCCGAGTTCGCGACCTTCGCCGCCGACGGGCGCCCGATGCTGCTGCCCAACGACGACAAGGTCACCTACGAGCAGGTCGCGCGCGTCTCGCGCAAGGACGCCGACGCGCTGGCGCCGTTCAACGCGCTGTTCGAGAAGGCGGCGCTCTTCCTCAAGCCGCTGATGCTGCGCCCGCCGCCGGCGGCGGGCTCCAAGCGCCCCGGCGACGTCTTCGAGCTGCTGCGCGAGGCCGGCCGCGCGGCGGGCATGAGCCGCCGCGACCTGACCGACATCTTCCGGCTCATGACGATGTCGGTCGGCGACCTGCTCGACGACTACTTCGAGACCGACGAGCTCAAGGGCGCCTACGCCTCCAGCGGCGTCGTCGGCGTGTGGGCGGGGCCCGTACACGCCGGGCACCGCCTACAACCTGCTGCACCACGCGCTGGGCGAGGTCGACGGCGTGCAGGGCGCCTGGGGCCACGTGCGCGGCGGCATGGGCGCGATCTCCGAGGCGATCGCCGCCAGCGCGCGCGCCGCCGGAGCGACGGTCCGCACCGGCGCGCCGGTGGCCTCGATCGACGTCGAGGGCGGGCGCGTCACCGGGGTCACGCTCGTCAGCGGCGAGACGCTGCGCGCGCCGCTCGTCATGTCCGGCGCGCACCCCAAGCGCACGGTGCTCGACCTCGTGGGGGCCGAGCACTTCCCCGACGAGGTCGCGCAGGACATGCGCCGCTACCGCACGCGCGGCGCGTCGGTGAAGATCAACGCCGTCCTCTCCGAGCCGCCGCGCTACGTCAACGCGCCCGACGGCGTCAGCGAGCAGCTGCTGCACGCCAGCGTGGCCATCTGCCCGTCGATCCCCTACCTCGAGCGCGGCTGGCAGGACGCCCAGCGCGGCGTGCCCGGCCGAGGGCCCGTACATCGAGGTCGAGGTGCCCACGGCCGTCGACCCGACGCTGACCGACGACGGGAGCACGGTGCTGACGATGTTCACCCAGTTCGGGCCGCACGCCGCCGAGGACTGGCCCGACGGCGCCCGCGAGGCCTACGCGCAGCGCTGCTTCTCGCTGCTGGCCCAGCACGCGCCCAACGTCCCCGACGCGATCCTGCACTACGAGGTGCTGGCGCCGCCCGACCTCGAGCGGATCTTCGGCCTGGAGGGCGGCTCGATCTTCCAGGGCGAGCAGGGCCTCGACCAGATGGCGTTCATGCGCCCGACGCCGGAGCTCGCGCGCTACGCCACGCCCGTGCACGGGCTGTACCTGTGCGGGGCCGGCACCCACCCGGGCGGCGGGGTCATCGCGGCCTCGGGCCACAACGCCGCGCACCGCGTCCTGCGCGACCTGCGCGCGGAGCGCACCCGCGCGCGCCTGCGCCATCCCGTCGCGGCCGTCCGCGGTTGAATGGACATTCAGTCCACAACCGCCAGCCCGAAGGTCGAGTACGCATGTACAAGCTTGACAACGGCCTGCCGAGTCGGATAGTCGTCCGCGTGCTTTGAACGAGCCTTCAAAGCCGCCGGACGAAGGACTGTCGCGACGGTCGCTGTTTCGCCGCGGTGGGGCACTGGCCGCCACCGCCGGCATCGGCGTGGCGCTGGCCGGCTGCGAGAACACGACCACGCCGGTCGCGGCCGACGGCGCCGGCGCGGGCGGCGGCAAGGGCATCCTCGGCGACCCGACCGCGGGCGGCCCGGTCGACAGCGCCGGCATCCCGCTCGCGCGCCGCGACTACCCGGTGGTGCTGCCCAAGCTCGGCGACGCCGTCGCGAGCTCGGCCAAGCCCGAGCGCGGCGGCGAGCTGCAGATCTACAACTACGCCGACTACGTCAACCCGGCGATCCTCAAGGCGTTCGGCAAGCAGGAGGGCGTCAGCGTCCGCGTCACCACCTTCGACACGCTCGACGAGGCGTTCTCGAAGCTCAGCACCGGGGGCCTGCAGTTCGACGTCATCTTCTCCACGCCCGATCAGCTCTCGCGCCTCGTCGGGCGCAAGCTCATCCAGCCGCTGAACTTCGAGCTGATCCCCAACCTGCAGAAGAACGTCTGGCCCGAGCTGCACAGCCCGTTCTACGACGTCGGCCCGCGCTACAGCGTCCCGTACACGACGTACACGACGGGCATCGCGTGGCGCAACGACATCCTCGACTTCGACCCGAGCAAGCTCGACCAGCCGTGGGACGCGTTCTGGTCGCCGCAGGCCGAGAAGTACCGCGGCAAGGTGGCGATCCTCGACGACTCGCGCGAGGCGCCGGGGATGGCGCTCATGCGCCGCGGCGTGACCGACCTCAACACCGAGGACCCCGACCTGCTCGCGCGCGCGGGCGCCGACCTCGAGCAGCTCAACGGCAAGGTCGGCGTGAAGGTCTCGATCGCCGACTACGAGACCGTGCCGGCCGGGCGCGTCGTCCTGCACCAGGGCTGGTCGGGGGACATGATCGCCGGGGTCATCTCCTACATGCCCAAGGGCGTCAAGCCCGACGTGCTCTCCTACTGGTACCAGACGCAGGGCGGCCCGATCTTCAACGACTGCATCTGCGTGGCCGCCAACGCGGCCAAGCCGGTGATCGCCCACCGCTTCCTCAACTACATCCTCGACAACAAGGTGGCCTACGAGAACTTCGCGGGCTACGTCGGCTACCAGCCGCCGATCACCGCGATCGACGGCAGCAAGCTCTTCGAGCAGGACATCCTGCCGAAGTCGCTGAGCCAGGCCGTCGTGACGCGCGAGGCCTTCGCCAACGGCAACGCCTACCTGACGCTCTCGGCCAAGGGCCTGCAGCTCTGGGACCGCACCTGGACGTCGTTCCGCAACGGCTGATGGGGTCGCGCTGGATCTGGCGCGCGCTCGCCCTTCCCGGCCTCGCCTGGCTGGCGCTCTTCTTCGTCGTCGCCTTCTACGCGATCATCAGCGTCGGCCTGGGCAACGTCACCACGCTCTACCAGCCGGTCCCGCACTGGAACCCGCTGGACTGGAACGTCGGCTACATCTGGGCGGCGCTGAAGGCCGTCGTGCCGGGCGGCGGCACGTGGCACACCTTCCTGCGCACGATCATCTACGTCGTCGTCGCGGTGGTGCTCTCGCTGGCCATCGGCTACCCGGTCGCGTGGTACGCGGCGCGCCACGCCGGGCGCTGGCGCGCGCCGATCCTCGTCCTGCTCGTCCTGCCCTTCTGGATCAGCTACCTGATGCGGATGTTCGCGTGGACGAACCTGCTGGCCGACAACGGCTACGCGACGCGCGCGCTGCACGCGCTCTCGATCGACACGCTGTTCCAGAAGGTCGGGCTGCTCGACGGCACCGACTGGCTCGGGGGGCAGCACATCGCGGTGATCCTCGCGCTCGTCTACGGCTACGTGCCCTACCTGATCCTGCCGCTCTTCGCCTCGCTCGATCGCATCGACCAGCGCCTCATCGAGGCCGCGCGCGACCTCGGCGCCTCGCCGGCCGGGGCCTTCTGGCGCGTCGTCGTCCCGCTCTCGAAGACCGGGACGCTGGCCGGCATCGTCCTCATCGCGCTGCCGATGTTCGGCGACTACTACACGCCCGACCTCATCTCGGGCTCGCCCAAGACGGCGATCCTCGGCAACGCGATCAACGGCTACGTCCAGGGCGGGCCCGACAAGTCGCTGGGCGCCGCGCTGACCCTGCTGCTCTCGGCCTTCCTGCTCATCTTCATGCTCTATTACCTGCGCGTCGTGCGCGCCGACCAGCGCGAGGCGGCGGGGCTGTGAGCGCCACCTCCGTCGAGACCGCGACCGCCCAGCGCACGTCGCTGCGCGCGCGGCTGTCCAATCCGTGGGGACGGCCGCGCTTCCTCGCGATCACGACGTGGCTGTACATCCTGTGGTCGCTCGTGCCGGTGCTGCTGGCGATCCGCTTCGCCTTCAACTCCGGGCGCTCGCGCACCTCGCTGCAGGGCTGGTCGCTGCGCTGGTTCTACAAGGACCCGACGCTCAGCGTCTTCCACGACCCCACGCTGCAGGCCGCGCTCAAGCACAGCCTCGAGCTCGCCGCGATCGTGATGGTCATCGCCACGCCGCTGGGCACCGCCCTGGCGCTGGGCATGCGCCGCTGGCGCGGACCCGGGGCCGGCGTGGCGAACGTCGTGCTGCTGCTGCCGCTGGTGACGCCCGAGCTCGTCTTCGCGGTCGGGATGTTCCTGCTCTTCACCACGGCCTTCGGCTTCATCGGGCTGGGCACCCCCGCCCAGGCCATCGGGCAGGTGACGTTCACGCTCTCCTGGGTCGTGCTCATCGTGCGCGGGCGCCTGGCCACCATCGGGCGCGAGGTCGAGGAGGCCGCCGTCCGACCTCGGCGCGCCGCCGCTGCACGTCGTCGGGCGCGTGCTCCTGCCGCTGCTCCTGCCGGCGATGGCGGCGAGCCTGCTGGTCTCCTTCGCGCTGTCGATCGACGACTTCGTCGTCAGCCAGTACCTCGCCTCGGGCGCCGACACCACGACGGTGCCGATGCGCATCTACTCGCAGGCGCGCGGCGGCCCGACGCCGGCGCTCAACGCGCTCGCGAGCATCATGCTCCTGGTCTCGCTGCTCGCGCTCGTGTTCGCCTACCTCGCGTACCGAGCCTTCACGCGCGGCGAGGACCGGCCCTCGGCGGTTCAGCAACTCGGGATGGACATGGGGTGATCGCGCATGAGCGAAGGTGACATCCGGCTCGTCGGGCTGGTCAAGCGCTTCGGCGACGCGGTGGCGGTCAACGGCATCGACCTCCACGTGACGCCGGGCGAGTTCTTCACCATGCTCGGCCCGTCGGGCTGCGGCAAGACGACGACGCTGCGCCTGATCGCCGGCTTCGAGCGCCCCGACGAGGGCAAGATCCTGCTCGACGGCAACGACATGTCGCGCACGCCGCCGCACCGCCGGCGCGTCAACACGGTGTTCCAGAGCTACGCGCTGTTCCCGCACAAGACGGTGGCCGACAACGTCGCCTTCGGCCTGCGCTACCAGCGCGCGACCAAGGCCGAGATCAAGCGCCGCGTCGCCGAGTCGCTGGCCCTCGTGCGGATGGAGGACTACGGGCACCGGCGCCCGGCGCAGCTCTCCGGCGGCCAGCAGCAGCGCGTCGCGCTGGCGCGCGCGCTCGTCCTCGAGCCGCCCGTGCTGCTGCTCGACGAGCCGCTGGGCGCCCTCGACGCGCGCCTGCGCATCGACCTGCAGGTCGAGCTCAAGCGCATCCAGGAGCAGCTCGAGGTCACCTTCATCTACGTCACCCACGACCAGGACGAGGCGCTGACCATGAGCGACCGCGTCGCGGTCATGCGCGGCGGCAACATCGAGCAGTGCAACGAGCCCCGCGCGCTCTACGAGGCGCCGGAGACCGCCTTCGTGGCCAACTTCCTGGGCGCCTCGAACCTCGTCCCCGTCGAGGTGGGCGAGGCCCACGGCGCCGGGCGCCACCTCGGCCTCGGGTCCTTCGGGCTGGTGGCCGAGACCTGCGCGCTCGGCCAGGGCGCCGCGGCGCTGGCGATGATCCGCCCCGAGAACGTGCGCCTGGAGGCGCACGGCACCACCGGCGAGAACCGCGTGCCCGGCATGGTCGAGGAGGTCGTCTACCTCGGCTTTCACCAGGAGGTCCGCGTGCGCCTGGCCAACGGGACGCTGGTCAAGGCCGACGTCTCCAACGACGACGAGCAGGACGAGCACGAGCAGGGCGATCCCGTGTCCGTGCACCTGCCGCCCCGCCACCTGCGCGTGCTCGCCGCCGACGACGCGGTCCCGGCCGCGCCGGTGGCGACGCCTGAGCAGGTGCCGACCGGATGAGCCGGCCCCAGACCCCGGCGCGCGTCGCGCGGGTCGGCGGGTCCGACGGCCGCCGCGCCGAGCTGATCGACGCGGCCCGGCGCGTCATCCAGCGCAGCGGCTTCGCCAAGGCGACGGTCGGGGCGATCACCGGCGAGGCGGGCGCCAGCCTGGGGCTGCTCAACTACCACTTCGACTCGCGCGACGACGTCGTCGCCGAGGCCTTCGCGGCCGCCGCCCGCGCGGACCTCGACCAGCTGGAGGCGATCTCGCGCCGCCACGCCGATCCGCCCGCGCGCCTGGCCGCCTACCTCGACCTCGAGGCCTGGGCCGACCGCGACGTGTGGCGGATGTGGATCGACGCGTGGGGCGAGGCGGTGCACACCGAGAAGCTGCGCCGCACGCTCGAGCAGTTCGAGCGCGGCTGGCGCGCCGTGCTCGCCGGCGTGCTGGCCGACGGCGATCGCCAGGACTGCTGGAGCTGCGCGGACCCCGAGGACGTGGCCGGGCGCCTGGTCGCCGCGCTCGACGGGCTGGGCCTGCACACGACGCTGCACCCCGACGACGTCGCGCCCGAGGCGGCGGCGCGGTGGGCGCGGCGGCTGGCCGAGCTCGAGCTCGGCGTCACCCTGCCGGGAGCGCCCGCGCCCGAAGCCGCGCGCCGCGGTCCCGACGCCCCACGAGGCGCGCATCCCGATCCGCGGCCGCGACCTCGACGCCACCGGGCGCGTGCACCCGGCCGTCCTGCTCACCTACGTGGGCGAGGTGCGCGAGGCGTGGCTCGACGCGCGCCTGGGCGGCCTGGACCCGGTCCCCGCGCTGGAGGTCGCTCACGTGAGCGCCGACCTGCGTCACGTGCCCGCGCGCCGCGACGCCGAGGTCGTGGTGCGCTGCGTGCTCGACGGGCTCGGGACGACCGGGGTGCGCACGCGCGAGACGATCGAGACGGTGGGCGGCGCGCTGGTGGTCAGCGCCGGGGCGACGGTGGTCGCCACCGGCGCGGACGGCGCTCCGCGGGTGCTGACGCAGGCCGAGCGCGAAGCGCTGCTGCGATGAGCGCGCGCCTCCTACGACAGGCCGAGGTCGCGCGCGATCGCGGCCCAGATCTCGGCGCGAGCGCGCTCGAGCGGCATGCGCGGATCGCCGGTCAGCACGCGGATGCCGTAGCCGTCGATCAGCGCCAGCAGGCGGTCGGTCATCGCCTCGACGTCGCAGTCATGCAGCTCGCCGCTCGCGATGCCGTCGGCGATCGCCTGCGCGAACCACGCGTGCAGGCGCGCGTAGAGGCGCGCGGCGACCGGCCGCAGGGCGGGGTCGCGCGCGCTGCGCAGCCACAGCTCGATCCACAGCACGAAGTCGTCGTGCAGGGCGCGGTCGGTGGGCAGGCACTGATCGATCATCGCGGCCAGGCGCTGCGCGGCGGTGGCGCGCCCGGCTTCCAGGGCGGCCAGGCGCAGGTCGCCGGCGCGCTCGTAGGAGTGCTCGAGGGCCTCCTCGAGCAGGGCGTCGCGGGAGGCGAAGTGGTAGTGCACGAGCCCGGCCGAGACGCCCGCCTCGGTGGCGATGCGCGCGATGCGCACGTTGTCGATCCCCTCGCGCGCGATCAGCCGGACGGCGGCGTCCAGCAGCCGTTCGCGTCCCTGAGATCCCACCTCGCCGCTGATGGCGTCGCAACCCTGAACCCCAGGCACCCATGACCACCGAGATCGTCACCGACGCTTCCACGCTGACCGCCGAGCAGGCCGAGCTGCAGGCGCGCGCCCGCGCCTTCGTCGAGGAGGTGCTGATGCCGCTCGAGGTCGAGGCCGAGCGCGCGCGCGGGCGCCTGCCCGCCGAGCGGATCGCCGAGATCCGCCACGCGGCGATCGACCGGCGCCTGGGCGGGGGGCTGCACGCCGTCGAGCACGGCGGCCAGGGCTGGAGCCACACGGAGTGGTTCCTCGTCGAGGAGCAGCTCGGCCGCGCCACCAACGCGCTGTCGTGGCACATGCCCAGCGCCTACAACGTGCTGGCCCACGGCACGCCAGGCGCAGATCGACCGCTACCTGAAGCCCGCGCTGCGCGGCGAGCTGCACGACGCCTACGCCGTCACCGAGGAGCACGCCGGCTCCGACCCGTCGCGGATCGCGACGACCGCCACGCGCATCGAGGACGGCTGGCGCATCGACGGCGAGAAGTGGTTCGTCACCTACGGCGACGTCGCCCACGTCTACATCGTCATGGCCAAGGCGCTCGTCGACGGCGACGAGCTGCCGACCCTGTTCCTCGTCGAGCGCGGCACGCCGGGCATCGAGGTGGTCGACGACCCGCCCTTCACGCACAGCTACCCCCACGGCCATCCGACCCTGCGCTTCACCGGCGTCGAGGTGCGCGACGACGCGGTCATCGGGGGCCTCGGCGGCGGCGACGACCTGCAGCGCGGCTGGTTCGCCGAGGAGCGCCTGGGCATCGCGGCCCGCGGGGTGGGGGCGATGTGGCGGCTGATCGAGGAGACGACGGCCTGGGCCCTGCAGCGCGAGCAGGGCGGCTCGCGGATCATGGACTACCAGGGCGTCTCCTTCCCGCTCGCCGACTCGGCCACCGACGCGGCGGCCGGCCGCCTGCTCGGCCTCGAGGTCGCGCGACTGGTCGACGCGGGCGCCGATCCCAAGCTCGTGCACGCCAAGGCGGCGATGGCCAAGCTCTTCGTCAGCGAGGCCGCCAATCGCTGCGCCGATCGCGCCGTGCAGATCTTCGGCGGGCGCGGCTACATGCGCACGAACGTCGCCGAGCGCCTGTGGCGCGAGCTGCGCGTCGACCGCATCTGGGAGGGCACGAGCGAGATCCAGCGGCTGATCGTGGCCCGCGCGCTCGAGCGCCGCGGGGTGGAGCGCGTGCTGCATTGACCGACCTCACGCCACTGCTCGCGCCGCGCTCGATCGCCGTCGTCGGCGCCACCAGCCGCCCCGGCACCTACGCCGACGAGACGCTGCGCAACCTCAAGCGCATCGGCTTCGCCGGGCGCGTGTGGGGCGTGCACCCGACGCGCCGGCGCGTGCACGGGCGCACGTGCGTGCCCACGCTGGCCGACCTGCCCGAGCCCGTCGACGCGGTCGTCGTCGCCATCCCGGCGGCGGGCGTACCCGCCGTGATCGACGAGGCCGGCGCGCGCGGCTGCGGCGGCGCCGTGGTCTACGCGGCGGGCTTCGGCGAGACGCCCGACGGCGCGCGCCTGCAGGACGAGCTGCGCGCGGCGGCCGCCCGCCACGACCTGCCGGTGTGCGGGCCCAACTGCGACGGGATCGTGGCGCTGCACGAACAGGCGGCGCTGTGGGGCGACGCGCTCGTGCCGCGCGAGGCCGGCCACGTGGCGGTCATCTCCCAGAGCGGCAACGTCGCCGTCAACGCGCTGGCGGCGCTGCGCGGCCTGCGCCTGCACACCGTCGTCTCGTGCGGCAACGAGGCGGTCGTCGGGGCCGGCGAGTGGCTGCACGCCCTCGCGCAGCGCGACGGCGTGCGCTCGGTCGCCCTCTTCCTGGAGAGCGACGGCGACGGCGCGCGGCTGTGCGATGCGCTGGCGCTGTGCGCCGACGCGGGCATCGGCGTCGCGGTCCTCAAGGTCGGGGCCTCGGCCGCGGGCGCGAGCGCGGCCGCCGCGCACACGGGTGCGGTGGCGGGCGACCACGCGGCCTTCCGCGCGCTGGTCGAGGAGGCCGGCGCGGCGTGGGCGCAGGACGTGCACGAGCTGCTCGAGCTGGCCAAGGCGCTGGCGGTCCGCGGCGCGCGCCCGCGCGGTGACGGCGGGCTGGCCATCCTCACCTGCTCGGGAGGCGACTCGGGGCTGGCCGCCGACGAGGCGCAGCGCCGCGATCTCGAGCTCCCTGCGCTGGACGAGCCGACCCGCGCACGGTTGGGCGAGCTCCTGACGCCGGCGGCGACCGTGGCCAATCCGCTCGACTCGACGGCGCTGCTGTGGGGCGACGTGCCGACGCTGCGCGACGTCATCGCCACGCTCGGCGCCGACCGGGCCATCGACCACGTCCTGGTCTTCCACGACCAGCCGCAGGGTCTGGACGGCGCCATGCGCGCGCGAGTGGGAGGCGCAGCTGCGCGGCATCCTCGCCGGCGCCGAGGCGTGCGCGGTCCCGGCGCTCGTCGCGTCGACGCTGCCCGAGCTCCTCGACGACGCCACCGCCTGGAAGCTCGCCTGCGCCGGCGTGCCCGCGGTCGCCGGCCTGCGCACCGCGCTGCGGTGCGCCGTCGCCCTGCGCGCCGCGCCCGGCGACGGCGACCGCCTGCGCGCCATCGGCGCCGCCACGGCGCGCAGCACGCCGGGCCCGTGGCTCGACGAGGCGAGCGCCAAGGCGCTGCTGGCCGGCGCCGGCATCCGCGTCCCGCCCGGGCGCGTCGCGCGCGACGAGGACGACGCCGCCGAGATCTTCGCGCGCCTCGGGCGCCCCGTCGCGCTCAAGCTCGTGGCCGCCGGTATGCGCCACAAGACCGAGGCCGGCGCGCTGGCGCTGGGGCTCGAGGACGAGCGCAACGTGCGCTGGGCCTACCGCGATCTGGTCCGCGGTCTGAATCCCACCACCCACCGCCAAACCACCATGCCCATGCCGACGCGCGCGTACTCGTCGAGGCGATGGCGCCGCCGGGCATCGAGCTGCTGGTCAGCGCGCGCCGCGACGCGGTGGTGCCCGTGCTCACCGTCGGCCTGGGCGGCGTGTGGACCGAGGCGTTCGGCGACGTCGCCGTGATCCCGCTGCCCGCCGACGCGGCGCGCGTGCGAGCGCGCCCTGCGCTCGCTGCGCGCCGCGCCGCTGCTGGCCGGCACCCGCACCGGCACGCCGGTCGACGTGGCGGCCGCCGCCGCGCTCGCCGCCCGCGCGGGCGCGCTGCTGCTCGACGAGGGCCTCGAGCTGCTCGAGCTCAACCCGGTGCTGGTCAACGCCCGCGGCGCCGTCGCCGTCGACGCGCTGGTCAGGACCGGCGCCCGCGAACCCCGACCGGAAGGACGAATGGCCGCATGAACGAGATCGCCGCCCAGCTGGGCGAGGTCGGCCTGCCGGCGCCGCTGTCCGAGCTCGCCGCGCGCGAGTGGGACGCGGTCGTCGTCGGCGGCGGCCACAACGGCCTGACCGCGGCGGCCTACCTCGCGCGCGCGGGCAGCTCGGTGCTCGTGCTCGAACGCCGCGAGCGCCTGGGCGGGGCCTGCACGCTCGAGCGCCCGTTCCCCGACGAGCGCTTCGTCGTGAGCCCGTGCGCCTACGTCGTCGGCCTGCTCGACGAGCTCGTGATCTCCGAGCTCGACCTGCGCCGGCGCGGCTTTCAATGCTTCGTGGCCGATCCCAACCTGTGGGTCCCGTTCGAGGACGGCACCGCGTTCGGGCAGTGGCTCGACGACGATCGCACGGAGCGCAACCTTCGCGACCTCGGCGTGGTCCCCAAGGACATCGCCGGCTACTGGGCCTACGAGCACCTCTTCGACGCCATCCGCCGCAAGCTGCGCACGGGCGCGCGCGACAGCTGGGTGGGGGACACCCCGACGCGGGCCGAGATCGAGGAGCTCCTCGACGGCGAGCAGACGATGCTCGACGTCGTCTTCAGCGCCTCGATCGCCGAGGTGCTCGACGACCACATGGACGACCAGCGCCTGAAGGACGCGCTGTTCGGCCAGGGCGTGATCGCCGCCTACGGCGGGCCCAAGGACGCCGGCACCGCCTCGATCAAGCTCATGCACTTCCAGGGCGACCTCGAGGGTCAGGGGCCGGTCTGGGGCTACGTCAAGGGCGGGATGGGCATGGTCAGCTTCGCGCTGGCCGACGCCGCCCGGGAGGCCGGGGCGGTGCTGGCCTGCGGCGTGCCGGTGGCGGCCATCGAGCCCGAGGTGGGCGTCGTGCTCGAGGACGGCACGCGCATCCGCGCGCGGACCGTGCTCTGCAACGCCGACCCCAAGGTGGCCCTGCGCCTGCTCGAGGGCCAGGGCGTGCCCGCCGACTATCGCGAGCGCCTGGAGGACTGGAAGGTCCGCAGCCCGGTGGTCAAGTTCAACGCGGCGCTCAACGCGATGCCCGACTGGACGGCGGCGCCGGGGGAGACGTGGCCGGCGCGGGCGACGATCGACGTCACCGGCGGCCTCGAGGACGCCCAGCGCGCCTTCGAGGCGTGCGAGCGCGGCGAGCCCGCCGTGGGCTTCGGCGAGGTCTACATCCAGACCGGCTACGACACGTCGCCCGCGCCGCCCGGACGCCATCTGCTCAGCGTCTTCGGTCAGTACGCGCCGTACGAGCTCGCGCAGGGCACGTGGGACAGCCGCCGCGAGGAGGTCGCGCGCCAGTTCATCGACCTCATCGACCGCTTCGCGCCGGGCTTCGAGCAGCGCATCGAGGCCTATGAGGTGCTCGGCCCGCCCGACATCGAGCACCGCATCGGGCTCACCGGCGGCAACATCTTCCAGGGCGAGGTCACCCCGGATCAGATGTGGGAGCAGCGCCTGACGCCGCGCACGCCGGTGCCCGGCTTCTACTTCTGCGGCGCCGCGACGCACCCGGGTGGCAGCGTCATCGCCCTCAACGGCCGCAACGCCGCCATGGCGGTGCTGGCCGACTGCGCGCCAGCCGGCGCGGCCGCGATGAGCGAGAGCGCCGACCTCGTCGTCGTGGGCGCCGGCACCGTCGGCGGCTGGGCCTCGGTCTTCGCGCGCGAGGACGGCGCCGGGCGCGTGGTCGTCGTCGACGCCGCCACCGCCGGTGCGGGCGCCAGCTCGCGCGCCGCGGGCATGGTCCGTACGCAGGGCGGCACCCCGACCGCCGTCGACCTCGGGCGCTGGACCGTGGGCTTCTACCTCGCCCAGCACGAGCGCTACGGGATCGACAGCGACTTCCGCGCCCTCGGCTACCTCATCGTGGCCACCAGCGAGGACGACGTGCGCGCCGCGCACCTGCGCCTGGCGATGCAGCGCGAGCGCGGGCTCGATGCGCGCTGGGTGACGCCCGCGCAGGCGGCCGAGCTGCTGCCCCTGCTCGATCCCGCGAGCATTCTGGGCGCGACGTACTGCGATCAGGACGGCGCCATCAGCCCACCGCGCAACGTGGCCGCGTATCTGGTGATGATGCGCGAGCACGGGGTGCGGCTGCGCGAGCGCGCCCCGGTGTTCCGGCTGCGGGTCCAGGGCGGGCGCGTGACCGGCGTGGAGACCCCAGACGGCGTGATCGCGGCCGAGCGCGTGATCCTGGCCGGCGGGGTCGGCCAGGGGGCGCTGGGCGGGCTGGCGGGCGTCGCGCCGCCGGTCGGTGGCGTGCGCCATCACGTCTTCGTGACCAGCCCCGCGCCCGAGCTCGCGGCCGGGCCGCTGCCGATGGGCTTCGACGTCGAGGCCGGGCTCTACTGGCGCCAGGAGGAGGACGGCCTGCTCTTCGGGGTCAGCGATCCCGGCGAAGCGCCGGGCGAGGCGCAGGGGATCGACGAGGCCGCCCAGCACGCGGCGCGCGAGCACCTGGCCCGGCTGCTGCCGATGACGCGGGCGCTGGGGCTGCGCAAGGCGTGGGCGGCGACGATCGACTACACGCCCGACCACCTGCCGATCCTCGGTCCCGCGCTGGACGCGGGCGGCGAGCCGATCGAGGGGCTGACGCTGGCCTCGGCGGCCGGCCACGGGATGATGTGGGGTCCCGCCGTCGCCCGCATCGCCGTCGATCTCGCGCTGCACGGCGCGACCATGGTCACCGACGTGTCGGAGCTCGGCCTGGACCGCTTCGATGCCGACGGGCGCAGCCGCCTGGCCGCCGACCCGATCGCCCTGCCCTTCCCCGCGGCGGTTCGCCGCTGACCCCACGATTGGGGAGGTGGAGCTCCTGCACTGCGCGCCGCCGCCGTTCTAGGATGGCGCGCATGGTCAACGGCGTTGTGCCAGAACGGCCGGAGTTCGAGGTCACCGTCAGCGCGGACGACGGCGTGCGCGTGGTGGCCGTCAGCGGCGAGCTGGACATCGACACGATGGTCGAGTTCGGCGCGGCGCTGACGACCGGCGCTCTCGGCGCCACGACCGTCGTCGACCTGCGCGGGCTGACCTTCATCGACTCCTCGGGCGTCAGCGGACTGCTGGCCGCCGCACGGCGCGCGCAGGAAGCCGGCCGGCGACTGGTCTGCGTGCCCGGGCCGCCCTCGATCCAGCGCATCTTCCAGATGACCGGCGTCGACACCGTGCTGGAATGGGTCGACGGCCCCGGCGATCTGGGCTGAGCGGGAACCAGCGCCCGCCGCGCGGGGTATGGGGAGGGTGCCAATGCCGCTCCGGGTCGCCACCCTCACCGCTGCCGCCTGCCTCGCCGTCGCCGTCGCCGTCGCGCCGGCCGCGTCGTCGTCGCCGACCGCCGCCTGTCACTCGGTCGTGGCCAAGGGCGTGCTGCCGCCCTGGGCGCGGACGGGGTTCAGCGATCCGCGCCCGCGCCTGCCGCACGTGCTCGGGCGCTCGCACGAGATCGCGGCGCTCGTCTTCGGCTATCCGCTGCGCGCGCCACCGCTGAAGGACCGCGGCAACAAGATCCTGTGGGTCTCCCGACGCGCCGTGAAGCCGCTGTCGGACCTGCGCATCCACGCCCAGCGGATGACCGGGCGCCGGCGCGTGGGCCGGCCGGTGACACGCGTCGTGGTCGGCGGTCCCGGGCCGTCGGGGATCAACCTCCCGGCGCCGGGCTGCTGGCGGCTGACCCTGCGCTGGTCGGGACGCACCGACCACCTCGACCTGCAGTACGCGCACCGCCGCTGAACGGACCGACCCGGCGCTACGGCTTGGCCGGCTCGAGCGTGCGCAGCAGGCCCTCCAGCTGCCGGCACAGCCCGGTGGCGAGGCCGGCGGCGAGGGCGAGCTGCAGTGTGGCGTGGTAGTGGCGCAGCTTGCGGTCGCTGAGTGGGACGCCGGCGAGCCGAGCTTCGCGCAGACTGGCGATCTTGTCGGCGAGGGCCACGTCGACCGCGGGGGAGCCGGCCGCGGCGATGGCGCTGCGCAGGGCGCGCTTGCGCTGGGCGTAGCGCTTGATCGCCGGATCCTCGGTGAGGGCGCCGACCATCGCCGCGATCGCCTCGCCGAAGCGCTCGCGCAGCTCGTCGATCGTCCGCGGCGTGTCCTCCACCACGTCGTGCAGCAGGCCCACGAGCTGGGCGCGCTCGTCGCCCCCGGCCCGGCGCAGGACCGCCGCGACGGCCCGCGCGTGTGGCAGGCCCTTGCCGGGGCGCACGGTGACGCCGTCGTAGGCGTCGGTGAGGAAGCGGATCGCCTCGGCGCGATGGTCGTGCGGTGTGACGAGGATGGCGGACATCGCGAGCGCGCCATCCTATGCCGCACAGAGTCCCGGCGTGGGTGAGGTCTCCCACATTAGAGTGCCCGACGCGAGCCCCCGACCGCCGGAGGAATGATGGCCAGACCGATCACGCTCTTCACCGGCCAATGGGCCGACCTCACGCTCGACGATCTCGCCGGGCGGGCCGCGTCGTGCGGCTTCGACGGCCTCGAGCTGGCGTGCTGGGGCGACCACTTCGAGGTCGACCGGGCGCTGGCCGAGCCCGAGTACGCGGCCGGCCGGCGCGAGCTGCTGGAGCGCCACGGCCTCGGGTGCTGGTCGATCGGCAACCACCTCGTCGGCCAGGCGGTCTGCGACCCGATCGACGCGCGCCACCAGGGCGTCCTGCCGCCCGAGGTGTGGGGCGACGGCGATCCCGAAGGCGTGCGCACGCGCGCCGCGGAGCGCATGAAGGACACCGCGCGCGCCGCGGCGGCGCTCGGCGTGCCGGTCGTCACCGGCTTCACCGGCTCGGCGATCTGGCACCAGCTGTACTCGTTCCCGCCCAACGACTGGGCGCAGGTGCAGCGTGGCTATGAGGATTTCGCCGAGCGCTGGGGGCCGATCATCGACGTGTTCGACGCCGAGGGCGTGCGCTTCGCGCTGGAGGTCCATCCGACGGAGATCGCCTACGACTTCGTGACCACGCGCAAGGCGCTGGCCGCCATCGACCGCCGCGAGGGCTTCGGCATCAACCTCGACCCCAGCCACTTCATCCCGCAGTTCCTCGATCCGGCGGCCTTCGCGAGCGAGTTCGCCGACCGCATCTACCACGTGCACGTCAAGGACTCCCAGGTCATGCTCGACGGCCGGCGCTCGATCCTCGGCTCGCACATCGACTTCGGCGAGGCCGAGCGCGGCTGGACCTTCGTGTCACCCGGCCACGGCGACGTCGACTTCGAGGCGCTGTTCCGCGTGCTGAACCGCATCGGCTACGACGGGCCGCTGTCGGTCGAGTGGGAGGACTCGGGGATGGATCGCGAATGGGGAGCGGCCGACGCCGTCAGCTTCCTGCGCCAGACCGACTTCCCGCCCTCGTCGGTCGCCTTCGACGCGGCCTTCCAGGGGTCCGAATGAGCGCCTTCCACACGCAGGGCGACGCACGCGGCGGGGGCGACGTCGCCGCCATCGGGGTCGGGATGCTCGGCTATGCGTTCATGGGCAAGGCCCACGCCAACGCCTACCGGACGCTGTCCTACATGACCTGGCCGCCGCCGCTGATGCCCGAGCTGGTGGCGATCGCTGGGCGCAACGAGGACGCGGTGGCCGAGGCGGCGCGCCGCTACGGCTTCGCCGACCACGTGACCGACTGGCGCGCGCTGGTCGCCGACGAGCGCATCGGCCTGTTCGACAACTCCGGCCCCAACAACCTCCACGCCGAGCCGACGATCGCCGCCGCGGAGGCCGGCAAGCACGTGATCTGCGAGAAGCCGCTGGGGCGCGATGCGGCCGAGAGCTACGAGACCTGGCAGCGCGTCCAGGCCGCGGGCGTCAAGCACATGTGCGCGTTCAACTACCGCTTCGTGCCGGCCGTGCGGCTGGCGCGCGAGATCATCGCCGCGGGCGAGCTCGGCGAGCTGCACCACTTCCGCGCCTCCTACCTGCAGGACTGGGGCACGACCACCGAGGAGGTCTGGCGCTTCGACAAGGCCGCCGCGGGCTCGGGCGCGCTGGGCGACCTCGGCGCGCACGTGATCGATCTCGCGCGCTACCTGGTCGGCGAGATCGAGACCGTGTCCGCCCTGACGGCGACGTTCCAGCCCGGGCGCGAGGTCGACGACGCCATCGAGGCCGCGGTCGCCTTCGCGGGCGGCGCGGTGGGCACGATCGAGGCCACGCGCTTCGCCACCGGGCGCAAGAACGCGTTTCGCTGGGAGGTCAACGGCAGCAAGGGCTCGATCGCCTTCGACCTCGAGCGCCTCAACGAGCTGCAGGTCCATATGGCCGACACCTCGCCCGGCGCGTCGGCGCAGGGCTTCCGGACCGTGCTCGTGACCGAGGCCGACCACCCGTTCTGGGAGCACTGGTGGCCGCCGGGCCACATCATCGGCTGGGAGCACACCTTCGTGCACGAGCTCCATCATCTGCTGACCGCGATCCGCGACGACGGCGACGTCGGTCCTCACGGCGCCACGCTCGAGGACGGCTACCGCGCGGCCGAGGTGTGCGACGCGATCGTGCGCTCGGCGGATTCGGGGGCGCGCGAGAGCGTGCAGTACCGAACCTGATGGCCGACGATCGCTTCGCGGGGCGCCGCGCGCTGGTCACCGGCGCCGGCTCGGGGATCGGCGAGGCCGTGGCGCGCGGCCTGCACGCCGAAGGCGCCGAGGTCGTCCTCGCCGACGCGGCGGGCGAGCGCGTGCAGGCGCTGGCCGGCGAGCTCGGGCCCGGCACGCAGGCGCTGATCCTCGACGTCCGCGACGAGGACGCGGTCGCGGCGGCGATGGGCGGCCTCGACGTGCTGGCCAACGTCGCGGGGATCGGCTCGACGACCACCGCGCCCGACACGCCGCTGGAGGTGTGGGAGAACGTCTTCGCCGTCAACGTGCGCGGGACGTTCCTGTGCTGCAAGCACGCGATCCCCGGCATGATCGAGCGCGGCCGCGGGGCGATCGTCAACATCGCCTCGGTCGCCGGGCTCGTCGGGCTGCCCAACCGCGCCGCCTACTGCGCCTCGAAGGGCGCCGTCATCGCCTTCACCCGGGCGCTGGCCATCGACCACGTCCGCCAGGGCATCCGCGTCAACGCCGTCTGCCCCGGAACGGTGGATTCGCCCTGGGTCCGCCGGCTCGTCGACGACTCCGGCGAGTCGCTCGACGCCCTGCGCGCGCGCCAGCCGATGGGCCGCCTGGGCACGACCGAGGAGGTGGCGCAGGCCGTGCTCTACCTCGCCTCGGACGCTGCGGCCTTCGTCACCGGGTCTGGGCTCGTGATCGACGGCGGCCTGACCGCAGCGTGACCGCGCCGACGGTGCCGAGCGCGAGGAGGCAGACGATCCACAGCAGCACCGTGCCACGGCTGCCGAGCAGCCGATGGTCGCCCGCATCGATCGGGTCGTCGCCGCCGGCGACGACGGTGGTGCCCAGGACGGCGAACAGGCTGGGCTCGATGAGCCGCGCGATGGCGCGGTGGCCCGAGCGGTTGGGATGCAGCGTCCCGGCGATCCTCGCGGACGGCGCCCCGCCCAGCCAGAGCCACGACTGCGCGAGCGTGCGCACCCAGACCTGCTGCGCGGGCCGGGCGCAGATGCCGTGGCCGGCGAAGGCCTCGCCGACGCCGGCGACCAGCGTCCAGCCGTGCGCGCGAGCGGCCCCGGCGATCACGTCGTTCAGCCCGCCGACCACGTGGGTGTGCGCCCACTGCGCCTCGCGGGCGTCGATCGTCCCCGGCCCCAGATGGATGGCGCAGAACGTCCCGCCGGCGCCGACCGTCGGATCGAAGTACTCAGAGACGATGATCCGCCTGCGCGGGATCTGCGCGGCGATCTCGCCGTCGAGCCGGTCGTAGCGGGCCGCGAGCCCGCGCAGCGCGCCGGCGATCGCGGCCTCGAGCGTCGGCGAGGCGCTCGGTGCCTCCTGGAGCGGGCGACGCGGATCGAAGTGCCGGTGCGGGCAGTCGGTGAAGCGCGCGCAGAACTCGATGATGCTCGAGAAGGACACGTCGTTGGCGCCGATGCTGAGCAGGACCGCGTCGACGTCCTGCCGCGCCGCCAGGTCATTGAGGACGTCGAGTTGCGCGGGCTCGGGGGCGTGGTCGCGCCCGGGCTCGATCCCTCCGTAGGGCGCTTCGAGGCCGACCGGCATGGTCGCGCCCGAGCAGCCGAGCGCCAGCAGCGCGACCGAAGAGCCGGCCGACGAGCGCTCGACGGCCATCGCCGCCAGGGCCGCGCCGGAACGCAGCGACCGATGGCAGCGCCGATCCTGCCACTGCGCCTTGCTGAGGTCGGCGCGGCGGTCGGGATTGCCCTCGCCGGAGGCCACGGAGTCGCCGAGCGAGGCGATCACGTAGCGCACGACGTCGATGTCCTGCGGAGCGTCGCCGCCCGCCGTCAGCCGGTGCCGGCCCTCGGACACCGGGTCGGAGACGAACCGGCAGGTCGCAGCGGGGTCGGCGTGGGCCGGGAGCGTCGTGCCGTCGAGGGTGAACCGGGTCGCCCGCCACGCGGTGCCGCAGGCGTCGCCGGTCAGGGTCAGGCGCAGCCGCACGCCGCCCTGGGCCGCCTCGGCCGCCGTCACGGCCCCGGTCATCTGCGCGTCCGCGCCCCTGACCGAGAGGCCCGGCACGGCGTCCCACGTCAGCCCCGCACGGGCGGGCGCCGCGCCGAGCAGGCAGAGCGCGGGTACGAGCGCGGCGAGGATCGCTGCCGCCCGGGTGTATGGGTGAGAGGCCACTGCGCGTGGGGGGTTCGCGACCGAGCTTCAACTCGGGTGCACCCGGTGAGAGCAGCGACGTGGTGCGCGAGATACATCGCGCGAAGGCGTGTCAGGTGCGCGGCCACCGGGTGAACTCCATCGTCGTCCAGGCCGGGCGGAAGCCGAGCCGCGCGTAGAGCTCCTTGGGGCGGTCCTCGTCGTCGGCGACGATCCAGAGGTCGCGGACGTCGCCCGCCGCCTCGATCGCCGCGCGCGTCATCGCCGTGCCGCGCCCGCCGCCGCGGTGGGCGGGTGGACGTAGACCTGGGTGATCTCGGCCGCGTCGCCGTTGTGCTGGAGCTCGGCGAAGGCGATCGGCGCGCCCGCCTCGTGCACGGCCAGGACCCGGGGCTGGCGGCGCTGGGCGACCTCGCGGGCCTGGAGGTGGTACGTGGAGCCGTCCTGGCCGGGGGAGTCGTCTCCGTGCCACGCCACGCGCAGCTCGTGCACCGCGTCGTAGGGGACCTCGTGCACCGCGATGTCCGGCCCGGGCGGCGGCGGGGTCTCGTGGCGCATCCACACCAGCCGCACGGCCTTCCAGCCCCGGGCCTCGAAGCCTGCCCGCAACGGCTCGGCACGGTCGGCGTCGTCGAAGTCCACGCGCCGGTGCTCGAGACCCGCCAGTGCCTCATCGGCGAGCGCGACGAGCGCGTCGACATCCATCGCCGGGTCGTCCTCGACCCGCACGACGTTGAGGTCGTAGTAGCTGGGGTAGCGCCGTCGCACGCACGACCGTGCCGTGCGCCCATGGCTCGATCACGTCGCAGACCGCGGCGTGCGCGCCATCGCGCCAGGCCCGCGCGCGGGCGGCGCGCTCGTCGTCGTCGGGCGGGTCCGAAGGGGTCACCCCGTCAGGTTACGTCGCCGGCCTGCGGGCGACCAGGTAGTGGGCACCGGGGCCGCGCTGCGGCCGCCTCGTCGCCGGGGTTCAGCAGCGAGCAGCGTCGCAGCGATAGGCAGCCGCAGCCGATGCAGCCGGTGAGGCGGCCCCGGATCGCCTGGAGCGTCGCTATGCGAGCGTCGAGCTCCTCGCCCCAGCTGTGCGACAGCCGCTCCCAGTCGCGCTTGGTCGGCGCTCGGTCCGCGGGCAGGGTGTCCAGCGCGGCGCGGATGCGCTCCAGCGGGATGCCGGCCGTCTTGCCCGCCTGCACGAGCGCGACGCGGCGCAGGGTCACGGCGGGGTAGCGGCGCTGATTGCCGCTGCTGCGGTCGGCCGCGATCAGGCCCTTGCGCTCGTAGAAGCGCAGCGCCGACTGCGATACGCCGCTGCGCGCGGAGAGCTGTCCGATGGTGAGCTCGCGTCCCACTTGACTTAAACCATAGTTGAGGTCTTACCGTGCGTCCATGCTCACTTCCACCACGCTCGAATACAGCGATCTCCCGAGGCTGCTCACGTTGCTCACCGGCGACGAGAAGCACGACTGGAGCGCGCTCTCGACGCTCGACGTGCTCTGGGTCCTCTACGACCGCGTCCTGCGCGTCGACCCGCGCGTGCCCGACGATCCCGAGCGCGACCGCTTCCTGCTCTCCAAGGGCCACGGCCCGGCGGCGTACTACGCCATCCTCGCCGCGAAGGGCTTCGTCGACGTCGAGAGCCTCGCCGGCTTCGGCGGTTTCGACTCGCGCCTCGGCTATCACCCCGACCGTGCGCTGGTTGCGGGCGTCGAGATCTCCAGCGGCTCGCTCGGCCACGGGTTGCCGATCGCGGTCGGCATGACGCTCGCGCTCGATGCGCAGCAGCAGGCCGGGGCGCGCGTCGTCTGTCTCGTGGGCGACGCCGAGCTCGACGAGGGCAGCAACTGGGAGGCCGTGCAGCTCGCCGGCCGGCTCGGCCTCGGGCGCCTCACGGTGGCCGTCGTCGACAACCACTCCTCGACCTACCACTGGCCCGGCGGGGTCGCGGCGCGCTTCGAGCTCGAGGGCTGGAGCTCGGCGCGCGTCGACGGCCGCGATCACGACGCGCTCGAGCGGGCGTTCACGGCGGGCGGACCCCAGCCGCACGTCGTCGTGGCGGAGGTGCAGCGATGACCACGATGCGCAAGCGCTTCTACCGGCTCGCGAGCCAAGCGCTCGACGACGACCCGCGGACCGCGATCGTGCTCGCCGAGATCGGCGCCGCCGAGGTGCCCACGCCACCAGCGCGTGTTCAACGTCGGCATCCGCGAGCAGCTGATGATCGGCGTCGCCGCCGGCCTCGCCTTCGAGGGCCTGCGGCCGATCGTCCACTCCTACACGCCCTTCCTCGTCGAGCGCCCGTACGAGCAGATCAAGCTCGACCTGGGCCATCAGGACGTCGGCGCGATCCTCGTCAGCACCGGCGCCTCCTACGACGGGGCCCAGTCGGGGCGCACGCACCAGGCGCCGGCCGACGTCGCGCTGCTGTCCGCACTGCCGGGCTGGACCATCCATGTCCCCGGTCACCCTGACGAGCTCGAGCGCGTGCTCCGCGCGGCCCTCGCCGCGGACGACCGCGTCTACATCCGCATGTCCGAGGAGGCCAACGACGCACCGGTGCATGCCGACGGGCTGGAGGTGCTGCGGCGCGGCTCGGACGCGGCGCCGGTCATCGTGGCCGTCGGGCCCACGCTCGACGAGACGCTCGCGGCGACGCGCGATCTCGACGTGACGGTCGCCTATCTGGCGACCGTCCGGCCGTTCGACGCGCAGGGCCTGCGCGCGCTCGTGCGGGGCACGGACGTGGTGCTCGTCGAGCCCTACCTCGCCGGCACGTCGGCGGCCGAGGTCAGCGCGGCCCTTGCCGACCGCCCGCACCGCCTGCTGTCGCTCGGCGTCGCCAACGTCGAGCTGCGCCGCTACGGCACCGGCGCCGACCACCGCGCCGCCCACGGGCTCGACGCGGTGGGCATCCGCCGCTCGCTGGACGGGCTCCGCCTCCCGCGGCGGCCTAGAAGTCGAGCGCGTGGACGCGCGTCGTGTAGTCCGTGAACCCGATGGTGCGCTCGTCGCCCCAGACGTAGAGGATCCGGTTGGCGCTCCGGCCGAGCCCGCGCGGCGTCACCGGGCGGATGGCGTAGCCGTTGGGGTCCGTGGTCAGCTGCTGATGGGACCACGTGCGCCCCGAGTCCGCCGTGAACCACTGCTCGACCTGGTTCCAGTGGCCGATGGTCCGCGACAGGTAGACGAAGCGCGGATCCTCGTGGTCGAGGGTCGCCCCGCCCGAGTGGAAGGAGGGGCGGCCGACCCCGGCCTCGATGATCTTGCGGCTGATCCACTTCGTGCCGTTGTGGTAGGCGTAGTAGAAGGTGTCGCGGTTGTTGACCCGGCGGGTGTAGACGACCCGCGGCCGGCCCTCCGCGGTGAGCGCTATGTCGTGCCCCCACGCGCGGCCGCCCCGGTCTGAGTAGTTGTAGATGTGGTCGAGCTTGGAGGTGTGCAACGGCACCTGGCTCAGGGTGCCGAGCTTGGCCCCGCTCGCCGCGAAGAGGGTTCTGCCCTCGAGGCGCATGTAGTGCAGGCTGTTCTTCCAGTTCTCCGGGTGGCCGTCGGTGAAGATGCCGTGGATCGCGCGGCCGTCGGTGACGTACTTCGTGTAGGGACGCTGGGCGTGGCCGAAGTACACGAGCTCGCGCGCCGCCGCCCAATGGATGCCGTCGTCGGTGTGGGAGAAGGTCGGGTTCCAGGCGTCCGCCGCGCCAGAAGAGCCACAGCCGGTCGCGGAGCTGGAGCGGGTTGGGATAGGTGTAGCCCAGGCCGCCGGGGACGTTGGTCGGGACGGTGTGCACCTTCCCGAAGCCGTCGATCGAGTACGGGTTCAGCGACACCATGTAGCGCATCACGCTCGGGATCCCCGGGGGCGGCAGGTGGTGCCCGGAGTGCGGCGAGAAGAAGACCATGATGTGCCCGTCGTGGCGGAAGACGAGCGACGGGTTGTTGTGGTCGTCGCGCCCGAGACCCTTGAAGATCACGCGCTTGGTGAGCTTCCCCTCGGCGGAGTAGCGGGCCACCCAGATGTTGCCGGTGGTGGAGATCCAGCCCGTGAACGTGTCACCGCCGTGCGAGATGGCTCGCGGGTCGCCGAAGTACGACCACGATCCGGCTCCGAGCTCACGGTCCACTGCCATGTCGTCCTCCCGTCCGTGTGGGTAGCGGCCAGTATCGCGTTACGCGCAGGCGCGTGACCAGCAACGCGGAGCGGCGCTGCGCCGGGGCCCCGTAGCGCGCCCCGTTCCACGCCACGAGCGCCCCGCCGCCCGGAACGAGGCGCGCCACGCCGGGCTCGGCGGCGCGCCACGGTGCGCCCAGGGCGACCGGCCGACCGAAGGGCGTCCCGGGCGCCGCGCGCAGCGCGGCGACGGCCCGCTCGCGGTAGACCGGCGCGGCGGAGGCCCGCTGCGACCAGGCCACGACCGCGCGCCCGGCGTCGTCGGCCGCCAGCGCGATGCGCTTCGCGCCCACGTCGGCTCCCAGCTCGGCGGTGGCGGCCAGCGGCTCGCCCGCCGCGGCCTCCGACAGGTGGACGCGCGCGCCATGCACCCGGTCACACCAGGCCACGAGCACGCGGCCGCCGGCCGTGACCGCCACCTCGGCGATCGTCACGCCGCCACCCGGATTGACGTGCTCGGCCGGCCCGAACGCACCGCCGCGCACCGCTCGACGCAGTTGCAGCCCGTCGCCCGCGCGCAGCGGCACGTGCTGCGTGCTGTAGATCAACGCCGCTGCTCCGTTCGCGCCGACGGCCACTCGCGGCGCGTCGCTCGCGTCCGCGGCCAGCCGCTGTGGCCGGCGGAAGCCGTGCCCCGGGCTGCGCAACGCTGCCCACACGGCCGGGCGCGCGGTCGAGCTCCACGTCGCGACGGCGTCGCCGCGCTCACCGATCGCGACGAACACGCGCGTGCAGCAGGGGCGGCGCACGAACGCGGAGAGCGGCTCGGACGCGCCGAACCGGCTCGCGCCCGGGCGCGCGGGTCGCGGCCTCCAGGCGCCAGCGCCGCGCGCCGCGATGGCGGAACCACACGACGACCGCTGCGCCGCTGGGCGCGACAGCCGAAGCCGCGAAGTCGGCGCGGGCGCCGGGCGCGGACAGCGCGTCCGGTGTCCCCAGTGCTCCGCCCGGGCCGAAGGCGACCGCGTGCACGCTGCGGTGCGCCTGGACGATGATCACGCCGCTGCCGTCGGCGGCGACGCCGGCGTCCACCGGCCGAGCGCCGGCGGCTGGAGCGCATCAGGGTCCGCGACGGCCCGAACGCCGCGCCCGGGCGCGCGGCGCGCCGGCGTATGGATGACAGCGCGTTGGAGTCGGGCCGGGCGCTCGGGCTCACGACGAAGGCGCGTCCATCGGGGCCGACCGCGAGGCCGGCCGCGACGTCGCGCGGCGCGACGACCTGCGCGGCCGATGCGGGTGTCGCGGCGACGAGCGCCAGCACCAGGCCCCACCGACAGCAGCGCGTCGCTCGCATGCCAGAGGAACCCGGCGGCGCCGCCCGGGTTGCGATCTTCAGTAGCGCAGCTGCTCGTCCCAATCGGCCTGCCGGCCCTCGCGCGTGAGATCGAACAGATTCCACACCGGCTCCAGCGTGCCGACGTGGCGCGTGTCCTGTCCGGGCTCGGTCGGCGCGTAGAAGAGCTCCGAGCCCCAGAAATGGCGGATCGTGTCGCCGTCGCGATGGAACACGTTGAGCATCGGGCACTGGTGGCCCTCGGGGGTCTCGGCGAGGTAGTCGCGGTTGTAGGTGGTCCCCGCCGAGGACAGCATGCGCAGGCGCCGCCACCCGCGCTCGCGCGCGTAGGCGAGGACGCGCTCGATCGGCGCCTTGGCGACGACCGCGAGGCTGAGGTGCTGGGAGGCGTGCTCGACGGCGCCGTCGAGCTGGTCGAGCAGGGCCACGCAGGACGGGCAGGGGCCCTCGGCCAGCGGCAACAGCGCGCTCTGCCCCTCCGTGGGGCCGGGTCGGTCGTCGCCGGGGTGGCGGGGGAACATCATGCTGTAGACGACGAGCGAGTCCTGGCCCGCAGCGAACAGCTCGGAGAGCCGGACGGTGGTCGGATCGCCGTTCGCTGCGGCTCCGTGCAGGGCGTAATCCTCGGCGAGCACGCCGCCGGGCGGCAACGCGCGCCGGGCGGCCGCCACGGCCTCCATCGCGCGCCGCAGCTCGACCTCCTGCGCGAGCAGCCGATCGCGCGCCGCCCGGTACTCGGCTGACTCCCCTGGGAACGAGATCTTCATCCGATCGATGTTGGCAAGATCAACCTAATGGCCTCGTATTCGCTCAACGAGCGCGGTGTGGAGCACGCGCAGAAGCTCATCGACGCGCGCCAGTACGTCCTCGACAGCCAGTGGGGCGACGTGCAGCCGCGCGCGGAGGCCCAGAACGCGTTCCTGGCGTCGCACTCCTGGGAGGACTACTCCGCCTGGCACCTCGGGCTCACGGACGGGGCGACCGAGGAGACCAAGGCCCGCTACGCGTTCGTCTACGGCGACTTCCGCCGCGTCCATCGCATGGGTCTGATCGCCTGTCACTACCGCGCGGCGGAGTGGCGCCACAAGGAGATCGAGCTCGCCGCGCACGATCTGCTGCAGTACCTCGACGCGAGGAGCGCCTGACCCCGTGCCCCGATCCACGCTCCACGAACATCCGGACGCCGAACGCGACGGCCTGCGCCGCGTCCTCGTCGACGGTGCCCCGCTGCTCACCGTCGCGCGCGCCGGCGCCCTGTATCCACTCGACGGCTCGCTGTCCCAGCTGCTCGGCGCCGGGCGCGGAAGCGTGCACGAGGCCGTCGACCGCGCGCTGGAGGGCGCCGCGCTGAGCGCCCCGGCGGCGCTGCTGGCGCCCGTCGACGAGCAGGAGGTGTGGGCCAGCGGCGTGACCTACCGCCGCTCGGCCACCGCGCGCGTCGAGGAGTCCTCGGTGGGCGACGTCTACGAGATGGTCTACGAGGCGCAGCGCCCGGAGCTCTTCCTCAAGGCGCCCGCGGCGCGCGTGCCGGCGCCCGGCGCGCCGCTGCGCATCCGGGCCGACTCGACCTGGGACGTGCCCGAGCCCGAGCTGGCGCTCGTGCTGGACGCCGACGGCCAGATCGTGGGCTACCTGGCGGCCGACGACGTCTCCTCGCGCTCCATCGAGGGCGCCAACCCGCTCTATCTGCCCCAGGCCAAGGTCTACGACGACTCGCTCGGGCTGTCGGGGACGATCGTGCTGGCGCGCGACGCCGGCGACCTGAGCGCGGCGGCGATCGAGCTCGAGGTCCACCGCGACGGCGAGCGGATCTTCGCCGGCGCGACGTCGGTCGCCGAGATGAAGCGCAGCTTCGACGAGCTCGTCGCGGCGCTCTTCGACGAGCTCTCCTTCCCCTCCGGCGCGGTCCTGCTCACCGGCACCGGCGTGGTCCCGCCGGACGAGGTCACCCTGCACGATGGCGACCGAGTGCGGATCGCCGTGGCAGGCGTGGGCGTGCTCGAGCACGACATCTATCGGCGCAGCGGATAGGGTCGCGTGGGTGCCACTATCGATAACGCGTCCGGGCAAGATCGTCTGCGTCGGGCTCAACTACCACGACCACGCCCAGGAGGGTGGCGCTGAGCTGCCGAGCGCGCCGCTCCTGTTCGCCAAGTGGCCGAACACGCTGATCGGCGCCGGCGACCCGATCGTCCTGCCGCCGGAGTCCACCGAAGTCGACTACGAGGCCGAGCTCGGCGTCGTCATCGGGTCCACCGCACGGCGCGTGGCCGAGCGCGACGCGCTCGACGTGGTGGCCGGCTACATCTGCGTCAACGACGTCAGCGCGCGCGACCTGCAGTTCGGCGACGGGCAGTGGACGCGCGGGAAGTCGCCCGACACCTTCTGCCCGGTCGGGCCGCGGCTGGTGCCGCGCGAGGAGATCGAGGACCCGCAGGCGCTGGCCATCCGCTGCGTGCTCAACGGCGAGACGATGCAGGACTCCTCGACCGCCCAGATGATCTTCTCGGTGGCCGAGATCATCGCCCACGTGACGCAGGTCATCACGCTGGAGCCGGGCGACCTGATCGCGACCGGCACCCCGGCGGGCGTCGGAGTCTTCCGGGACCCCAAGGTCCTGCTGCAGGACGGTGACGAGGTCTCGGTCGAGATCGAAGGCCTCGGCACCCTGACCAATCCAGTCGAGAAGGAGCGTTGAGATGGCTTTTGTCCTCGTTGCCCGCCTGACCGCCCGCGATGGCGAGCAGGACCGCGCCGCCGAGCTGATCCCGCAACTGGTCGAGGCGACGCGGACGGAGCCCGGCAACGTCCACTACATCGCCCACCGCGATCCCGAGGACCCGCGCGTCTTCCTCATGTACGAGCAGTACCGCGACAAGGCGGCCTTCGAGGAGCACGGCCAGACCGAGCACTTCCAGACCCTCGCCGTCGGCGAGATCTTCCCGCTGATGGAGAACCGCGAGCGCAACTTCTACGAGACGTTCGAGTAATCCTGGCGCGCTCGCGGTGCTACGCGGCGCAAACAGCATCACCGAGGGGAAGCGGACCTGAGGGGGCGCGACCGGGGGCGGTCGTCCTCCGCCGGGGGTGAGCTACCCCGGACTGTCCTGGGTTGTGTGGCTCCTGGCCATACAACTCAGGACGGTGCTGACTAACTGTTGTCCTGCAACACCAATCCAGCACGCTAGCGCCCACGCGGCCCGGCCGGGCGTGGCGGGGGACCCCTTCCCTCGGTGATGCAGTTCAAGCCGCCACGGCGCGCGCAGCTCACAACCGCTCGAGCGCGTCGGCCATGTGCCGATGCCCGAGCGTCTCGTAGCCCACGACGGTCACCGCGGGCGCGAAGGTCAGCACGATCAGGCAGACGGCCATGCTCACGCCCGTCGCGGCGAGCACGACCGCCAGGACCAGGATCGCGGTCGTGCCGGCGATCAGACCCAGGTGGAACGGGTCGTGCGTTCGCATCAGCAAGGAGTACAGCGCGTAGAACACCGCGGCGTAGATCGCGAACGGGATGGCGACGCTGAGGACCGTCGCCGTCTCGCCGATCGTCGCCTCGTCCTCCAGGCTGATGGCCGCGACGTGGAGTCCCGCGCCCATGGCTGCGAGCGCGGCGAAGACCACGAGGTGCCCGTAGCCGAAACGGAACGCGCGCTCGCGGTGGGCGACGAGCGGCTCGGCCCAGGGCACCGCGAAGTACATCCACCAGCACCCGAACGTGAGGCCGACGCCGGCGACGGCCAGCAACGCGGCGTCGACGCTCCATCCGGCCTCGCCGTGGACGAGGGCGTTCAGGGCGGCGACGGTCCCGATGATGACCTCGCCCAGCGTGATGATCACGAGCAGGCCATAGCGCTCGGCGATGTGGTGCGGGTGCCATGGCGTCCCACCCTTGCGCTCGGCGATGAACGGGGCGGTGAGCTCGAACGCGACCAGGACGGCCACCCCTGCGAGCGTCGGGCCGATCGGGATGTCCGCGATGGCGAGCGCGACCCAGCCGACCTGGGCGACGCCCACCAGGGTCATGTAGGAGCGGGCGGTCCCCCGTCGCTGGGGATCGTGCCGGGACACCTGCCACCACAGGAAGACCAGCGCCGTGCGCATCACCACGTAGCCGGCGACCACCACGTGGTTGTCCGGTGTGTCGCCGTGATCGATCGACGCGAACAGCTGCGGCAGGCCGAGTGAGAGGACGACGACCCCGATCATCTGGACCATCGTCGCCAGGCGGAAGAGCCAGTCGTCGGTGTCGTAGGCCGAGGCGAACCACGAATAGTTCAGCCACGCCCAGGTCACGGCGAACGAGGCGAACGCGAAGCTACCGACGCCCGCCGCGGCATGACCCTCGGCGACGTAGTGCGCCAGCTCATCCGCGGCCGTGCCGAAGGCGACCACGATCGTCAGGTCATAGAGCAGCTCCAGCGGCGTGGACGCGCGGTGCTCCTCCGTGGGGTCGCGGCCGCTGAATCGGCGCCGGCGGTGGGGTTCAACGGCGGGCGGCATCGCGGCCGATTCTGACCGCTGCGACGGCGACCGCTCGCTAGAAGACGGCGCGCCCGCCGGAGATGTCGAACGTCGCGCCGGTCGAGAACGTCATCCGCTCGGAAGCGAGGAAGGCGACGAGCTCGGCGACCTCGACCGGCTGGCCGAGCCGGCTCATCGGGATCTTGGACACCATGTAGTCGATGTGCTCCTGGCTCATCTGATCGAGCATCGGGGTGGCGATGACCGCGGGGGCGATGCAGTTGACGAGCACACCGGTCTCGGCGAGGTCCTTGCCGAAGGACTTGGTCATCCCGATCACCGCGGCCTTGCTCGCCGAGTAGGCGGCCGCCATCGGGTTGCCCTCCTTGCCCGCGATCGAGGCGATGTTGACGATCCGCCCGCGCCCGCGCGGAACCATCACGCGGGCGGCCTCGCGGTTGAAGTAGAAGACGCCGTCGCAGTTCAGCGCGAAGACGCGCCGCCACTCGTCGTCGGAGACGTCGACGGTCCGCAGCGAGTCGCCCGCCGTGCCGGCACAGCACACGACCGCGTCGAGCGGTCCCAGCTCGTCCTCGGCGCGGGCCACCGCGTCGGCCACCGAACGCGAGTCGGTGACGTCACCGTCGACCGTCAGCGCGCCCTGCGGGCTGGCGCCGGCGTTGAGGTCGACCGATGCGACGGCGGCGCCGCGCTCCACGAACATCGCCACCGTGGCCGCGCCGATCCCGCTGGCGCCGCCGGTGACCAGAGCGACCTTGCCGTCGAACTCGCGCATCAGCGCGCGACGTGCGTGGCGCCGCCCTCGGCCAGCACGAGGTCGCGCTCGCGGTCGGGCACATGGTCGAGGGGGACGGGGGAGAGCGCCTCGAAGAAGGTCACGCCGCTCTCGGAGTGCAGCTCGTGCTCGATGCCGCGGTTGACGCAGACGACGTCGCCGGGGTGCAGCTCGCGCGTCTCCTCGCCGATGGTCATGGTCACCGATCCCTCGATGATGGCCATCAGCTGCTCGGTGTGCTCATGGGCGTGGCGCGTGACCTGCTTGCCCGGCTCGTACTGCACGCGGCAGAGCAGGACCTGGTCCCCGCCGATGGCGTGCAGGCGCACGCCGTCGACGAACTCGAAGGCCGGGACGCCGTTCCAGGTGCGAAAGCCCGCGCGCTCAGGCATCGACGCCCCAGAAGGCCTGGCCGCCGTCGGCGCTCACGCCGGCCACCGAGATCTCCTCGTCGTAGATGACGCGCTTGCCCTCGCGGCGCGGCTCGCTCTTGGCGTCCAGCGCCCGCAGGACGCGCTCGGGCGTCGCGGGCATCTCGGTCACCCACACGCCGACGGCGTCGTGGATCGCGGCCGCGATGGCCGGTGGCTGGGCGTTGTTGGCCATCTCGCCGATCGCCTTGGCGCCGAAGGGTCCGTCGATCGAGGGGTTCTCGAGGATCACGTTCTCCAGCTCGGGCAGGTCGTCCAGCGCGGGCGCCAGGTAGGAGCCGAACTGCTCGCCGCGGTGCTCCACGGACGGGTAGTAGGGATACGAGCTCTCGAGCAGGCCGAGCCCGAGGCCCATCATCGCGCCGCCCTCGATCTGCCCCTCCACCAGGGTCGGGTTGATGGCCCGCCCGACGTCGTAGACCTGCAGCATCTTCAGCACCGTCGTCTCGCCCGTCTCGTCGTCGACCTCGACGTCGATGACGCACGCCGCGTAGGAGATGGCCGAGTGCGGCTCGACGGTGACCGAGCCGTCGTCGTCGTCGACCTCGGCCAGCGGCTTGAGCGCGGTGCCGTTGCCGGTGATGAGCTCGCCGTAGACGTAGGTCGCCGCGCCGGCCACGTCGGGAATCGAGATCTTGCGGTCGGGCGCCCCCTTGGCCATCACCTCGCCGTCGACGATCTCGAGGTCGTCGGCGGAGATCTCGAGCTCCTTGGAGGCGATGTCGAGGATCCGCTCGCGCGCCTTCTCGGCCGCATAGCGCACGGCGTTGCCGCCGATGAAGGTCCCGCGCGAGGCGAAGGTGCCGGTGCACACCGCCGAGGAGTCGGTGTTGGAGTTGTCCATCGTGACCCAGTCGTAGGGGACGCCGAGCGCGTCGGCCACGATCTGGGTGTGGACGGTCTTCGAGCCCTGGCCGATGTCGACCGTGCCGGCGAAGACGTCGACGCGCCCGTCGGGCTTGAGCTTGATCCAGGCCTGGCTCGGATCGCCGTTCTGGTTCATCCCGGTCGGGTACTCGATCGTCGCGAAGCCGCGACCGCGGTGCTTGGCCATCAGCGCGCTCCTCCGTTGGTGGCCCGGTAGGTGGCGAGGTGCTCGCCATCGGGGGCCTGCTGGGCGACGAGGTGCTCGGGCAGCAGGTCTCCGCTGCGGCGCTCGGACGTCATCGCGCGGTACTCCTCGCCGAGGTCGTAGCCGACGGCCTCGGCCGCGGCCAGCGTGACCGGGACGGTGGACGGGTCGTGCATCACCACCCGATTGCCGGTGGTGTCGCCGACGCGGTTGGCGTTCTTCAGGCGTAGCTCGAGCGGGTCGATCCCGACCTGCTCGGCGACGCGGCTGAGATGCAGCTCGGTGGCCAGCGACACCGAGGTGACGCCGAAGCCGCGCATCGCCGTCGTCGGCACGCGGTTGGTGAAGAGCACGAACCCGTCGAAGCGCAGGTTGGGGATCGTGTAGGCCCCGGTGTGGTGGAAGGCGTGCTTGGTCAGCCCGTAGGGCGAGAAGCGCGCGTAGCCGCCTGCGTCGTGCAGGGTCAGCATGCGCCGGCCGAGGATCCAGCCGTCGCTGGTCACCGCGTCGCGGATCTCGATGTGCCACGGCGCCCGCGTGGAGGAGGTCAGGAACTCCTCCTCGCGGGTGAAGCGCCACTTGACCGGCCGGCGCGCCTGGATGGCCAGCAGCGCGCAGATCGTCTCCGTCGCCGTGTCGACCTTGCCGCCGAAGCCGCCGCCGACCGTGCCGCCTACGAACTTCAGCTTGTTCAGCGGCCACTCCAGATGCGCGGCGACGACGCCCATGGAGAAGTACATGGCCTGGGTGCAGGAGTAGATCGTCAGGCGCCCGCTCGGCTCGGGGACCGCGAGCGCAACCTGCGTCTCCAGCGGGCAGTGCTCGATGGCCTGCGGGCGGTAGACGCCCTCGACGATGACGTCCGCTGCGTCGAAGGCGGCCTCGACGTCGCCCTTGCGCACGCGGCGGTGGTTGTGGGGGCCGAAGTGCGGATAGATGGCGCCCCACTGGTGGAAGTGCTCGCCGGCGTCGGGGTCGGCGGCGGTGCGGATGTCGAGGATCGGCTCGCGCTCCTCGTAGGTCACCTCGATCGCCTCGACGGCGGCCTGGGCGACCTCCTCGGACACCGCGGCGACCGCCGCGATCGGCTGGCCCTTCCAGCGCACGTCGCTCTCGGCCAGCAGCGGCTCGTCGGCGGGCACGCCGAGGGCCTCCAGATGGCCGTAGACGTTGTGGGGCACGTCCTCGTGGGTGACGATCGCGTGCACCCCGGGGATGGCCCGCGCCTTGCTCGTGTCGATCGAGAGGATGAGTGCGCTGTGATGGGGCGAGCGCAGCGCCTTGCACCACAGGGTGCCGTGGACGCGGACGTCGTCGACGTACTGCGTGCGGCCCGTGACGTGGGCGATGCCGTCGTAGCGGGGGAGGCGTGCGCCGACGGCCTTCATGCCGGGCTCCCCGGGATCACGGTGACGGCGTCTTCGCCCTGCGGATCGGTGTCGGCGGACGCATGCGCGGGCGACACGTCGCCGCGGACGGCGGCGGTGACCGCGTCGACGATCTTCACGTAGCCCGTGCACCGGCACAGGTGGCCGCTGAGGGCCTCGATCACCTCCGCGCGCTCGATCGTGCCGTCACCCCGCTCGACGAGCGCCTGCGCGGCCATCATGAAGCCCGAGGTGCAGAACCCGCACTGCGCCGCGTAGTGCTCGTGAAAGGCGGCCTGCACCCCGGAGAGCTCGTCGGCCTCGCCGAGGCCCTCGACCGTCGCGATGGCCGCGCCCTCGACGGCGGCCAGCGGTATCAGGCAGGCGCGCCGCGGCTGGCCGTCGACGAGCACCGTGCAGGCGCCGCAGCCGCCCTGCTGGCAGCCCGCCTTCGGGCTGGTGACGAAGAGCTCCTCGCGCAGGACCTGCAGCAGCGTCGTGAGCGGGGGCGCGACCACCTCGTGCTCGGTGCCGTTGACCGTGAGTCTCATCGTTCTCCTTCAGCGCAGGTCGTCGAGGGCGCGGCGGACGAGCACGGGGAGCGTCCTGCCCCGGTACCAGCTCGACGCCAGCGCATCGTCGTAGGGGGTCACGTCGTCGAGCACGCGCTCGGCGGCGGTGGCGGCGTCGGCGCCGTCGGCGAGCGCGCGCTCGACCGCGCGGCTGCGCACGGCCGTGGGCCCGGCGCCCGAGACCGCGATGCGCAGCTCGCCGCCGGCGCGCGCGACGCATACGCGCATGATCGTGTAGGCGTGGGCATGGGGACGGCGCACGACGGCGCTCGCGCCGGCCTCGGGGTCGGCGAACTCGACGTCGAGCACGAGCCGGCCCGCGGGGCCGGCCGCGAGGAAGTCCTCCACCGGCTCGGTCCGCTCGCCGCCGGCGCCCGTGGAGCGCACCTGGGCGTCGAGCGCGAGCAGCGCGGCCTGCAGATCGCCGCGCGGGGTCTCCTCGCCCGGCGGGGCGCAGAGGTTGCCCCCCAGGGTGGCCTGCCCGCGGATCTCGTAGTCGGCCAGGCCGCGCGCGCAGGCCCCCAGCGGCTCGGCGGCGTCCTCGAGCTCTGCGATCGTCGTCGTCGCCCCGATCGTCGTGCGCCCGTTCTCGCTGCGCACGCCCGACAGGCCGGCGCGGGCGATCAGCAGCGCCCGGCGCGGCTGCAGGCGCCCGTGCGTGATGTCGGGCATCACGATCGTCCCGCCCGCGACCACGGTGACGTCGGCGCCGTCGCCAAATGCGCTCACGGCCTCCTCGCGCGACCCTGCGACGATCACTTCCGGCGCGTCAACGACCCCCATGAACGCCCTCTCTCTCGCACCGCAACGACTGGACCTGGGCTCTTATACAGGACCCTTACCGGGCAAGTCCACCGATTATCGTTAGCAACAGATCGATCAATGTTGGCTAGGGTGATCGCGTGACGAGCGGCATGGGCTTCCAGTCGATCGCCGACCTGGAGGACGCGCTCCTGCGGCAGTCCTACCTGCCCCAGCGGGGGCTGGCGACCGCCGTCTTCCTGGCCCTGGCGATCGAGAAACCGCTGCTCCTGGAGGGCGAGGCGGGGGTGGGCAAGACCGAGCTGGCCAAGGCGCTCGCGCTGGCCGGCGGGGCGCGGCTGATCCGCCTGCAGTGCTACGAGGGCCTCGACGTCTCCCACGCCGTCTACGAGTGGAACTACGCGCGCCAGCTGCTGCACATCCGCGCCGCGCAGGAGGGCGCGGTCGACGAGCAGGAGCTCTTCGGGCCCGACTTCCTCATCCGCCGGCCGCTGCTGGAGGCGATCACCAGCGAGGAGCCCGTCGTGCTGCTGATCGACGAGATCGACCGCGCCGACGACGAGTTCGAGGCCTTCCTGCTCGAGGTGCTCTCCGACTTCCAGATCACCATCCCCGAGATCGGCACCATCGCCGCGCGCCGGCGCCCGACGGTCATCCTCACCTCCAATCGCACGCGCGAGCTCCACGACGCGCTCAAGCGCCGCTGCCTCTTTCACTGGATCGCCCATCCCGCGCTGGAGCGCGAGGTCGAGATCCTGCGCCTCCGCGTCCCCGGGGTCCCCGAGCGGCTGGCCGCCGAGGCGGCCGCGTTCGTCGCCGGGCTGCGCCACCTCGACCTCGCCAAGGCCCCCGGCGTGGCCGAGACGATCGACTGGACGCAGGCGCTCGTGGCCCTCGGCTGCGAGGAGCTCGACGCAGCCGTCGTCGAGCAGACGCTCGGCGCCGTGCTCAAGTACCACGAGGACTTCGACCTGGTGCGCGACGACGCCGTCCTCGCGCTGCTGGGCGAGGCGCGCGCCGCGGCGGCCGCGGCCGCGACCGCGTGAGCGAGGCCCTCACCCGCCAGCTCGTGACCTTCGGCCGCGTCCTGCGCGAGGCCGGCCTGGAGGTCGGCCCTGGGCGCCTGGAGGACGCGCTGCGCGGGTTGGACCGTGTCGACATCACGCGCCAGGACGACGTCTACTGGACGCTGCGCACGACGCTCGTGGCCCGCCGCGAGGACCTCGAGCCCTTCGATCGGGCCTTCGACGCCTGGTTCCTGCGCCGCGCGGTGCGCGTGCCGGGGCGGCGCGAGCTCGATCCGCGCTCGATGCCCAAGGAGGCCCGGCGGGTGCGCCGCGACGTCCGCGCCGGTCCCGAGGCGGCGCCCGCCGAGGGCGAGCCCGACAGCATCGGCCACAGCGCCCACGAGATCCTGCGCCACAAGGACTTCGCGGCGATGACCCCCGAGGAGCTCAGCGCGGCGCGGGCGCTCATCGCCGCCATGGTCACCGACCGCCCGGCACGGCGCTCGCACCGGCTGCGCGCGCACCGGCGCGGGCGGGTGCTGGACATGCGCGCCCTGGCCCGCGATGCGATCGCGACGGGCGGCGACCCGGTGCGCCGGCGCTTTCGCCGGCGCACGCAGACGCCGCGCAAGCTCGTCGTGCTGTGCGACGTGTCGGGCTCGATGGAGCCCTACACGCGCGCGCTGCTGCTCTACCTGCACGCGATGGTCCGCTCGGGGCGCGGGGTCGAGGTCTTCGCCTTCGGCACGCGCCTGACGCGCCTGACCGCCGAGCTGCGCACGCGCGACCCCGAGCAGGCGCTGGCGCGCGCCGCCGACCGGGTCGTCGACTGGGCCAGCGGGACGCGCATCGGCGCGTCGCTGAAGCGCTACAACGACGTCTGGGGCCGGCGCGCGCTGACCCGCGGAGCGGTGGTGCTGATCGCCTCCGACGGCTGGGAGCGCCAGGACCACGAGCTCGTCGGGCGCGAGATGGCGCGCCTGCACCGGGCCGCGTTCGCCGTGGTCTGGGTCAACCCGGTCAAGGGCAGCCCGGAGTACCAGCCGCTCGCCGCGGGGATGCGCGCGGCGCTGCCCTCGATCGACCGCTTCGTGGCCGGGCACAACCTGGCCAGCCTGGAGGCGCTCGCCGGCCTGCTGTCGCAGATCGAGCGCCGACACGGCCGCTGAGTCGCTCTTCCATCGCCGCACCGGCGCTGTTAGGTTCGCGGGCCGTCGCGCAGAATCAATAATCCGAGAGGGGTCGCCATGGCAGTCCAGGTGAACGCGGACGCGTTCCTCGAGCTGGTCGACGAGGACGCCGAGCTCGAGCGGCTGGGAACCGGCTTCACCTTCACGGAGGGGCCGATCTGGAACCCGGACGGGTACCTGCTCTTCAGCGACATGCCCGGCGACGTGCGCCGGCGCTGGGACCCGGACTCGGGGGTCAGCGAGGTCGCCAACCCGTCCAACAAGGGCAACGGGATGACGATCGACCATGACGGGCGGCTGATCGTGTGCGAGCACGTCACGAGCTCGGTCGTGCGCATGGACCCCGACGGCAGGGGCGGCGGGCGCGAGGTGCTCGCCACCCACTACGAGGGGCGCGAGCTCAACAGCCCCAACGACGTCGTGGTCAAGAGCGACGGCGCCATCTACTTCACCGACCCGACCTACGGCCGGATGCCCGGGTTCGGGATCGAGCGCGAGCAGGACCTCGACATCCAGGGCGTCTACCGCATCGCGCCCGGGGGCGGCGACCCGCAACTGCTCGTCGACGACTTCGACCAGCCCAACGGGCTGTGCTTCTCGACCGACGAGTCGCTGCTCTACATCAACGACACCACGCGGGCGCACATCCGCGTCTTCGACGTCGCCGGCGACGGCACGATCGCGAACTCGCGCGTGCTGGCCGACGGCATCGGCTCGGGCAGCCTCGAGATCGGCGACCTCGTCGACGGGATGAAGCTCGACGAGCGCGGCAACGTCTGGGTCACCGGTCCCGGCGGGGTGTGCGTCTTCGACGCGCAGGGCGAGCACATCGGCACCGTCGAGGTGCCCGAGAACGTCGGGAACATCAATTGGGGTGGGCCGGATTGGAACCAGCTCTTCATCCCCGCGACGACCTCGGTCTACCGCATCCAGTGCAAGGTCTCCGGCAACCGACTCCCCTACATGAGGTGAACCGCTCGTGACCGATGAAGTGCTGCAGCTCGACCCCAAGCGCTCCGCGCTGGTCATCCAGGACCTCCAGAACGACGTGATGATCGAGGGCGGGGCCTTCGCGGACTCGGGCGCGCCGGCCCACGCCACGGCGCAGAACGTCGTCGGCAACGTCGCCGACCTCGCGGCGGCGTGCCGCGCGGCGGGCGTCCCGGTCATCCACATCTGGTACATCGTCGAACCCGGCGCCACCGGCCTGAGGCAGAACGCGCCGCTGTTCCAGGGCGTCAAGGAGGCCAACGCGCTCGTGCGCGGCACGTGGGGCGCGGCGCCGGCCGAGGGCCTCGAGCCCCAGGACGGCGACCACGTCGTGGAGAAGATGCGCATGAACGGCTTCTACGAGACGCGCCTGGACATCCTCCTGCGCGGACTGGGGGCCGAGCAGCTGATCATCAGCGGGGCCTGGACGAACATGTCGATCGAGCACACCGCGCGCCACGGCGCCGACGCGGGCTACGAGGTCGTCGTCGCGTCGGATGGCACGTCGACCACCGGCGAGGAGTGGCAGAACGCGGCGCTCAACTACGCGATGACCAACGTGGCCAAGGTCGCCACCTGCGCGGAGATCAAGAGCGCCCTCGGATCGTGAGCGCACTGCACAGCGACCTCGTCCTGCGTCAGGGATACATCGACGGGGCATGGGTCGACGCCGACTCCGGCGCCACCTTCGCCGTCGTCAACCCGGCCTCGGGCGAGGTCGTGGCCGACGTCCCCCGCATGGGCGCCGCCGAGACGCGGCGCGCCATCGAGGCCGCGCAGCGCGCGCTGCCGGGCTGGCGCGGGCTGCTGGCCAAGGAGCGCGCGGCGATCATGCGCCGCTGGGCCGACCTCATGATCGAGCACCAGGAGGACCTGGCGGCGCTGCTGACCACCGAGCAGGGCAAGCCGCTGGCGGAGTCGCGCGTCGAGGTGGCCTACGCGGCGAGCTTCCTGGAGTGGTTCGGCGAGGAGGCCAAGCGCGTCTACGGCGACACCATCCCGACCTACATGCGCGACCGGCGCATCGTGGTGACCAAGGAGCCCGTCGGCGTCAGCGCGGGCATCACGCCGTGGAACTTCCCCGCGGCGATGCCCACGCGCAAGGCGGCGCCGGCGCTCGGCGCCGGCTGCACGATGGTCCTCAAGCCCGCCGAGCAGACGCCGCTGACCGCGCTGGCCGTCATGCGCCTGGGCGAGGAGGCGGGGCTGCCCGCCGGGGTGCTGAGCATCGTCACCGGCGACGGCGACGACGCGCCGCTCATCGGCGCCGAGATGACCTCCAACCCCTTGGTCCGCAAGCTCGGCTTCACCGGCTCCACCGAGGTCGGCAAGCTGCTCATGGCCCAGTGCGCAGGGCAGGTCAAGAAGGTCTCGCTCGAGCTCGGCGGCAACGCGCCCTTCATCGTCTTCGACGACGCCGACCTCGAGGCCGCCGTCGCCGGCGCGCTGACCTGCAAGTACCGCAACTCGGGCCAGACCTGCATCTCGGCCAACCGGATCCTCGTCCAGGAGGGGATCTACGACGACTTCCTGGCCGGGTTCACCGAGGGCGTGACGCGGCTCGTGGTCGCCGACGGCTTCACCGAGAACGTCAATGTCGGGCCGCTGATCGACCTGCCCGGGATCGAGAAGGTCCAGCGCCACGTCGCCGACGCGCGCGAGCGCGGCGCCGATGTGCTGCTCGGCGGCGAGCGCCACGCGCTCGGCCCGCAGTTCTTCGAGCCGACCGTGTTGACCGGCATCACCGAGGCGATGGCGATGAGCAACGAGGAGACCTTCGGGCCCGTGGCCGGGATCACCCGCTTCGCCACCGAGGAGGAGGCGGTGCGCAAGGCCAACGACACGCCCTACGGCCTCTCGGCGTACTTCTACTCCCGCGACATGGGCCGGATCTGGCGGGTCTCCGAAGCGCTCGAGTACGGGATCCTCGGCATCAACACGGGCGTCGTGTCGACCGAGGTCGCGCCCTTCGGCGGCGTCAAGGAGTCCGGCATCGGCCGCGAGGGCTCGAAGTACGGGATCGACGAGTGGCTGGAGACCAAGTACCTGTGCATGGGAGGCGTGTGAGTTGATCGTCGAGGAGCGCACCTACCACGTCCACACCGGCAAACTCGCCGAGCTCGTCGGGCTCTACGCCGACGAGGGCACCGAGGTCCAGCAGGAGCAGCTGGGAAACCTCATCGGGGCCTTCACGGTCGACGTCGGCGACGTGAGCACGATCGTCCATCTCTGGGGCTACGACTCCTACGCCGAGCGCGAGCGCCGGCGCGCCCTGCTCCAGGCCGACCCGCGCTGGAAGGCCTTCCTGCCGAAGATCCAGCCGATGATCCACACCCAGCGCACGCGCATCCTGCTGCCGACCTCGTTCTCGCCGATCCGGTGAGCGTGCTGGAGGGCAGGGTCGCGATCGTCACGGGCGGCGCGCAGGGGATCGGCCGAGCGATCGCCGACGCCCTGGCGGCCGACGGCGCGCGGATCGTCATCGCCGACCTCAGGGGCGCCGAGGCGGCCGCCGCCGACTTCCCCGACGGCGTCGGGCTCACGGTCGACGTCGCCTCGGAGGACGACGTGGCGCGGATGACCGCGGAGACCGTCGAGCGCTGCGGCGCGATCGACATCCTCGTCAACAACGCGGGGCTCTACGCCTCGCTGCCGATGCGTCCCTTCGAGCAGATCCCGGTCGAGGAATGGCGTCAGGTCATGGAGGTCAACGTCCTGAGCATGTTCCTCACCTGCCGCGCGGTCGTGCCGCAAATGCGCGCTCAGGGCGGCGGGCGCATCGTCAACATCTCGTCGGGCACGCCCTTCCGCGGCGTGCCCTTCCTGCTGCACTACGTGACGAGCAAGGGCGCGATCGTGGCGCTGACGCGCGCGCTGGCCAAGGAGCTCGGCGCCGACGACGTCCTCGTCAACTGCGTGGCGCCCGGCTTCACGATGAGCGACGGCGTCCACGAGCACCCCGAGGTCATCGAGGCGCTGCAGGACATCTCGGTCAGCGCGCGCACGATCAAGCGCGACCAGGTGCCCGCCGACGTCGCCGGCGCCGTCGCCTTCCTGTGCGGGCCGGGCGCGACGTTCATCACCGGCCAGACGATGGTCATCGACGGAGGCCAGTACTTCCATTGAGGCTCTCACTCACCGAGCACGCCGACGAGCCTGATCCCGGCGGCCCCAACCGCGTCGTCCACGAGCTCGACGACGGCCGCGCCCTCGTGTGGGAGCTGGGCGACGAGGCGCCGGCGGACGCCCTGCTGTCGGCCCAGGTCGACCTCGACGAGGCGACGCAATGGCTCATGCGCTGCGACCGCGTCGACTTCGAGCCGGGCGGCATCGCCTACCGCCACGTCCACCCCGGCCCGGGCATCCGCTATCTGCTCTTCGGCGCGATCACGATCGACTCGCTCGGCGCCGAACACGCGCTGGGGCCCGGCGAGGCGTGGTTCGAGCGCGGCCCCGATCCGGTGCTCGCGACGACGGCGGCGGACGAGCCGTCGGCCTTCGTCCGCGTCATGCTGCTCCCCGTGCAGTTCGCCGGCCAGCGCACCATCCGCTACGTCGACCCGGCCGACGCCGACAAGCCCAAGACCCAGCGCGCGACGATCTTCCTCGAGCAGCCGGTGGTGCGTTGACGCGCAGCGGCGGGCAGGTGCTGGTCGACCAGCTCGTGCTCCACGGGGTCGAGCTGGCCTTCGGCGTCCCCGGCGAGAGCTACCTCGCCGTCCTCGACGGGCTCCACGATGCGCCGCTGCGCCTCGTCGTGACCCGCCACGAGAGCGGCGCGGCGAACATGGCCGAGGCCTACGGAAAGCTCACCGGCCGCCCGGGGGTGTGCATGGTCACCCGCGGGCCGGGGGCCACCAACGCCTCCAACGGCGTCCACACCGCGATGCAGGACTCGACGCCGCTGATCCTCCTCGTCGGGCAGATCGCCCGCGAGACGATCGGGCGCGAGGCCTTCCAGGAGCTCGATTACCGCGCCGTCTTCGGCTCGATGGCCAAGTGGGTGACGCAGATCGATCGCGCCGAGCGCGTGCCCGAGCTCATCGCCCGTGCCTTCGCGGTGGCCACGTCGGGCCGGCCCGGGCCGGTCGTCGTCGCGCTGCCCGAGGACATGCTCGCGTCCGAGGTCGACGTGCCCGACGCCGCGCCGCACCGGCCGCTCGCCGGCGCCGCTCCGGCCGACGGTGACATCGCGCGCCTCGGCGGCCTGCTGGCGCAGGCGCGCGCGCCGCTGGCGATCGTGGGGGAGGGCGGGTGGACGGCGCAGACCGGCGCCCACGTCGCCGCCTTCGCCGAGGCCCAGCGCGTGCCGGTTGCCGCGTCGTTCCGCTGCCAGGACTACGTCGACAACGCCTCGCCCGCGTACGCCGGGCACGCCGCCCTCGCGATGGACCCGGCCCTGGCCCAGCGCATCCGCGAGGCCGACCTGCTGCTGGCCATCGGCGGGCGCCTGGGGGAGATCCCGACCGCCGGCTACACGCTCGTGCGCCCGGGCAGGCCGAGCCAAAGCCTCGTCCACGTGCATCCCGACCCCGACGAGCTCGGCGCCGTGTATCAGCCCGAGCTGGGGATCGTCGCGGGTCTCGAGGCCTTCGCGGCCGCCGCGCGGGCGCTGGAGCCGTCGGGCGCCGACGCCCGCGCCGGGCTGCTCGAGGCCGCGCACGGCGAGTACCAGCGCAACCTCGCCGAGACGCGCGAGCTGCCCGGCCCGCTGCAGATGTCGGCAGTGATGGCGACGCTGCGCGACCGCCTGCCCGCCGACGCGATCCTCACCAACGGCGCGGGCAACTTCAGCGTGTGGGCGCACCGCTACTACGAGTTCCACCGCTACCCCACGCAGCTCGGCCCGCGCAGCGGCTCGATGGGCTACGGGTTCCCCGCCGCGGTCGCGGCCAAGGCCGTGCACCCGGACCGCCCCGTGGTCTGCCTGGCCGGCGACGGCGACTTCCTGATGACCGGCCAGGAGCTCGCCACCGCGGTCCAGGAGGAGCTCGCCGTCGTGGTGCTCGTGGTCAACAACGCGATGTACGGGACCATCCGCATGCACCAGGAGCGCCACTACCCGGGCCGCGTCGTCGGCACCGACCTGCGCAACCCCGACTTCGTCGCCTATGCCCGCGCCTTCGGGGCCCACGGCGCCCTGGTCGAGCGCTCAGAGGATTTCGGCGCCGCGCTGGACGAGGCGCTGGCCTGCGCGGGCCCGGCGCTCGTCGAGCTGCGCGTCGATCCGCAGGCCATCACCCCGCGCCAGACGCTCGACGAGATCCGGGCGGCCGCGTCGTGACCCGCCGCGAGGTGATGGTCGAGGGCCTGGCCGAGCCGATCAGCCACTACGCCGACGCCGTCGTGGCCGGCGACGCGCTCTACGTCTCGGGCATCGTGCCCGTCGACGCGGCGGGCGCGGTGGTCGGCGGCGACGACGTCGTGGCCCAGGCGCGCCAGGTCTTCGCGATCATGGAGCGCGTGCTGGCCGCCGCGGGCGCCAAGCCCGCGGACGTGGTCAAGGTCACCGTCTACCTGCTCGACATCGACGACCGTCCGCTCATCAACCCCGTGCGCCAGGAGTTCTTCGGCTCCACGCGCCCCGCGAGCACGCTGGTCGAGGTCAGCGCGCTCGCCGTCCCGGGGGCGCGCGTGGAGGTCGAGGCCGTCGCGCACCTGCACCGCGGGTGACCGCGACCGAGATCGCGGCGCGGGTGGCGGCCGGTGAGCTGAGCGCCGAGGAGGTCGTCGCCGGCGCGCTGGAGCGCATCGCGGCTCAGCCCGAGCTCAACGCCGTCATCACCACCTGCGAGGAGCAGGCGCTGGCGCGGGCCCGCGGCGGCGTGCGCGGCCGGCTGGCCGGCGTGCCGGTGCTGATCAAGGACCTCATCGACACGGCGGGCGTGCGGACGACCTACGGGTCGGCGATCCACGCCCGTCATGTCCCCGAGCACAGCGCTCCTTCGGTGACGGCGCTCGAGGCCGACGGCGCGATCGTCGTGGGCAAGGCGAACCTCGACGAGTTCGCGTGGGGCGTGTGCGGTCAGAACACCTTCTACGGCGACACCGTCAACCCGACCGCGCCCGACCGCGTGGCCGGCGGCTCGAGCAGCGGCAACGCGGCGGCGCTGGCGGCCGGGATGGTCCCGCTGGCGCTCGGCACCGACACGGGCGGATCGGTCCGCATCCCCGCCGCGTGCTGCGGCGTCGTCGGGCTGAAGACCGCGCTCGGCGCGGTGCCGACCGAGGGCGTCTTCCCGCTCGCCGCGAGCTTCGACACGGTCGGTCCGATGGCGTGCACGGTGGCCGACTGCGCGCTGGCCCACGCGGTGCTCACCGCCACCGAGGTCCCGGCGCCCGCGCTCGACGGCCTGCACGTCGGCGTGCTGACCGCCCACCCGGCGCTCGGGCCCGCCGACGCCGAGCCCGCGGCGCAGCGCGACGAGCGCGCGCTGGCGCACGTCGATCGGCTGCGCGCGCTCGGCGCCCACGTCCGCGAGCTGGCGCTGCCGGTGCCCGAGGCCGACACGTGGGCGGTCTTCTACGCCGACACCGCCGCCGCGCACGCCGCCAGCTTCCCGAGCCGGCGCGACGAGTACGGACCGCTGATCCGGGCCAAGCTCGACCACGCCATCACCGTGACGGCCGAACAGGAGCGCGAGGGCCGTCTGGCGCTGCAGGCGTGGCGTGCCGTGGCGTCCCGCGAGCCCGACGTCGACCTCGTGCTCGCGCCGACGCTCGGGTACGAAGACCTGCCGCCGGCCGGAGTCGACGAGCTGGGCGTGCGGCTGCCCTTCTCGGCCTACGCGCGCGCCTTCAGCTACCTGGGCTGGCCCGCGATCGCGATCGGGACGCTCCAGCTGGCCGGCCGCGACGCCGGCATCGTCATCGGCGCCGCCCTTGCCCTGGAGCGCGACGGCGGGGTGCGTTAGCGTCGGTCCATGCGCGCGACGAGCTTCACCCACGTCAGCATCCACGCCTATGACCTGGAGGAGTCGACGCGCTTCTACGTCGACGTGTTCGGCATGCGCCGCGTGCCGGCGCCGGACTTCGAGCACCCGGTCATCTGGCTGGAGGTCGGCGACCAGCAGCTGCACCTCTTCCTGCGCGACACGCCGGCGCCCGAGTTCCACCACATCGGCCTCGACGTCGACGACTTCGAGGCCGCCTACACCGTCGCCAGCGAGCGCGGGCTCTTCGACCGCGACGCGTGGTCGCCCAACGTCCGCGTGCTCAGCGACGGCGCCGTGCAGATGTACCTGCGCGACCCCGCGGGCAACCTCGTCGAGGTCAACTGGCCCGACGCGAGCACGCTCGATCGCTCCGTCGTGACGGCCATGAAGAGCATCGCCGACGAGCGTCCGCAGAGCGACGAGGCGCTCCGCGCGCGGCTCTATCCGGTCGGTCGCGTACCGGCGTAGAGCCGTCGCAGTGCGAAGTACCGATTCTCGATAGTTCTTGTTGCAACGTGGATCGGCCTGCGGATATGGTCGGCCCGCGTGACCGGATTCGCTGCATACGGGTCGCTGCGCCATGTTGGTCGCGCAGTACTACTCGCACTCGTCGTCTTCCCGGTCATCTGGGTGCTCTTCATCGCGTCGGGGACGAGCTTCGGGCCCGCGGTCAGCGATCCCAAGGACTTTCTGATCACGCTGCTCAACGGGCTCACTGCCGCGGCGCTGTACTTCGTCGTGGCCAGCGGGTTCACGCTCATCTTCGGGCTCATGCGCGTCGTCAACATGGCGCACGGCGCCTTCTTCCTGCTGGGCGGCTACATCGCGCTGCGCCTGCAGCGCAACATGGTCGGCGGCGACGCGGGGCTCGGCCTCTCCAGCGCGCAGGTGAGCCTCGTGCAATGGGTGGTCCCGGCGCTGGCCGCGGTCGCCGTGGTCGCCGGGGTGGGCCTGCTCATGCAGCAGCTCTTCCTGCGCTGGAACCAGGGTCAGGACCTGCGCCAGGCGCTGATCACCATCGCCATCGCGATCATCCTCGCCGACCAGATGCTCGCCCACTACGGCGGCGTCGCGCAGGACATCTCCTGGCCGGGGACCTTCGACAAGTTCGTCAACCTCCACGTCGCCGGCATCCAGTACACGCTGACGCGCCTGGTCATCCTCGGCTTCGGCATCGTCATCGGCGCCGGCCTGTGGTTCTGGCTGCAGCGCACGCGCAGCGGGATGGTCATCCGCGCGGGCGTCGACGACCGCGACATGGTCTCGGCGATGGGCATCAACATCCAGCTCACCTTCGCGATCGCCTTCGTCGTCGGCTCGGCGCTGGCGGGCTTCGGCGGCGTCATCGGCGGGTCGTTCGCGAGCCTGGCGCCCGGGGTCGACGCCAACTGGCTGCTGAACTCGCTCGTCGTCGTGATCATCGGCGGGATGGGCTCGCTGGGTGGCGCCGCGATCGGATCGCTGCTGCTCGGGCTGACGACCAACTTCGCGGCCGCCTACCTGCCGTCCAACTACACCTACTACTCGATCATCTTCACCTTCGTCCTGCTGGCGATCGTGCTCGCCGTCCGTCCCCTCGGGCTCTTCGGCCGACCCGCATGAGCCGGTCGCGCAGCTCGCTCTCCGCCGATCGCATCGCCGGCACGATCTTCGTCGCGCTGGCCGTCTTCGCGCCGCTGATCTTCAGCGAGTACTGGGTGGCGACGCTGCTGACGCAGATGCTCTTCCTGGGGATCGTGGCCGCCAGCCTGATCTTCCTGTCGGCCTACGGCGGAATGGTCTCGCTGGCCCAGGTGTCGATCTACGGCGTGGCGGGCTTCGTGCTCGGCAACCTGACGACCAACGGCAACACCAAGGGGCTGAACCTCGGCTGGTCCGAGGCACCGGGCATCGTCGTCGCGCTCGTCATCGCCGTGATCGTGGCGCTCGTCTTCGGTGCGCTGGCCAGCCGCAGCTACGGGATCTACTTCCTGATGATCACGCTCGTCTTCTCGGTCATCGCCAACCTGTTCTTCGGCCAGGTGACGAGCGTGTCCGGCTTCGGCGGCATCAGCGGCATCCCGATCCCCGACTTCCTGAGCCGCACGGCCCATCCCGACCGCCTCTATTTCGCCACGCTCGCGGTGGCGCTGCTCGTCTACGCGCTGCTGCGCTACGTCGCGCGTACCCCGTTCGGGCTGGTCCTGCAGGGCATCCGCGACGACCCGGTGCGCATGAGCTCGCTGGGCTACAACGTCACGCTGCACCGGACGCTGGCCTTCGCCTTCGCCGGCCTCATCGCCGCCATTGGCGGCGTCCTCTTCGTGTGGTGGAACGCGCAGATCGCGCCGTCGACCATCGGCCTGAGCGCGACGATCGACGTGCTCGTGATCGCCGTCATCGGGGGGCTCTACCGACTGGAGGGCGCCTGGCTGGGCGCGCTCGTCTTCGTGCTCATCAACAACTACGCCCAGGACGTCGATCTGGTCGCCGATCGCTTCCACACGCTGATCGGCGTGTTCTTCCTGGTCATCGTCCTCGTGTCGCCGACCGGCCTGATCGGGCTGTGGGAGCGCGTCACGGCGGGCCCGCGGCGCACGCTGCCGATGGACATCACCCAGGAGAGGGGGTCGGCAGAACCCACACCCGCCGGTTGACGCGGTATCCGTTTCTAGGAGGAGACAAAGTTATGCCTGTTGCACGACATACGGGCCGGGGGGCATTCTGGCTCGCAGTCACCATCGCAGTGCTCGCATTCGTCGTTGCCGGATGCGGATCGGACGACAAGAGCAGCAGCTCGACGAGCACCGCGGCGGCTACGCCGTCCACGAGCACGCCGGCGGCTGCGGCGCCGACCGACGCACCTGATCCGCAGCCGGCCGTCGAGCCGCGCAGCGGCGGTTCGGGGACGCCGATCAAGATCGCGATCATGTCCGAGTGCAAGGGCGCATTCGGCTCGTTCGACAACCAGAACATGGCCGGCGCGGTTGCCGCCCTGTCCCAGTTCGCGGGAGCCAAGCCGAAGAACCCCAACAAGCCGAGGGACGGCTTCACGGGCGGCGCCATCGGCGACCACCCGCTCAAGCTCGTCGGCGTGGGCTGCGGCGACGACACGTCGGACACCGCCATCAAGGAGGTGCGGCGGCTGATGGAGCAGCTCGACGCCGACGTGATGATCGGCCCGCTGTCGGGCGATGAGTCGATCGCGGTCGCCAACTACGCCAAGCAGCACCCGGACAAGACGTTCGTCGACGGCTCCGCGGGCGCGCAGGACACGACGCTCAAGGTGCAGGCGCCGAACTTCTTCCGCTTCAACGGCGACGGCGCGCAGTGGAACGCCGGACTGGGTGACATCGCCTACAACAAGCTGGGCTGGAAGAAGGCAGCGGTCGTCGCCGACGACTACAGCTTCGCCTGGACGTCGGCGGCCGGCTTCATCGCCGAGTTCTGCGCGGCGGGCGGCCAGATCAGCAAGCGGGTCTTCCCGCCGCTGAACACGACCGACTACTCGTCCTATGCGCAGCAGATGCCCACCGACGTCGACGGCACCTTCGTGGCGGTCGGCGGCGCGGGCCTGATCCCGTTCCTGAAGGCCTACGAGCAGGCGAAGGGGCCGATCGACGCCAAGAAGTTCATCGGCAACCTGTTCTGGGGCACGCCGGGCCAGTTCGAGCAGCTCGGCCCGCGCGTCTCGGGTGCCTACATCGGCGGCGCGGGCACGGCCGGCGATCTCGACACCCCGGCGGCCCAGGACTACGCGTCGAACATCATCGGCAAGTGGTTCAAGGTCATCCCGCCCGGCAAGGACGCGGCCTCGGCCGCGCCGAGCACGTTCACCTACGGCTACTACCTCAACACGTGGGGCCTGGTGAAGGGCCTGGAGGCCGTCAAGGGCGACATCTCCGACCAGTCCAAGCTCCAGGCCGCGCTGGCCAAGGTGGAGCTGCCGGCCCCGTACGGCACCGTCAAGCTCGACGAGAACCGTCAGGCCATCTTCACGGTCTACGACCAGCAGCTGTACATGAAGGACGGCGCGCTGGCGGTCAAGACGGTGACGAGCATCCCGGACGTCGACCAGACGTTCGGCGGCACGTTCAGCGGCTCGACTCCCGCTCCGGGGCGCAACTTCCCCGGCTGCGAGAAGAAGAGCCTCCCGTGGCTCGGCAAGGCGGCGCCGGTGAAGGTCGTCGGCGGGTAGCGAGCCCGTGCAGGACGTCACCACCGAGCCGGCCGGCCCGATCCTCCGCTTGCGGGGGGTCGGCCGGCGGTTCGGCGGCCTCGATGCCGTGCGCGACGTCGACCTCGACGTCGCGCACGGCGAGCGGCGCGCCATCCTCGGCCCCAACGGCGCGGGGAAGACGACGCTGTTCAACGTCATCTCGGGCGACATGCCCGCCACCTCGGGGACGATCGAGTTCCTCGGCCAGGACATCGGTGCCATCCCGGCCCCGGGCCGCACGCGGCTGGGGATGGGGCGCACCTACCAGAAGTCCCGCCTCTTCCTCGGCCTCAGCGTCGAGGACAACCTCTACCTCGCCGTGCTCGGCTCGCGCGGCGGGCACCAGCGCCTGACGCGCAACAAGGCGCTCGACGGCGAGATGCGCGAGCGCGCTCGCGAGCTGGCGCGCACCGTCGGCCTGGAGAACCAGATCGCGGCCCTCGTGGGCTCGATCTCCCACGGCGAGCAGCGCCAGCTCGAGGTCGCCATGGCGCGGGCGACCGAGCCCAAGCTCATGCTCCTCGACGAGCCCGCCTCGGGCCTCTCGCGCGGCGAGCGCGTCGCCCTCACCGACCTGCTGCTCGAGCTCGACAAGAGCATCACGCTGATCCTCATCGAGCACGACATGGACGTCGCCCTGCGTGTGGCGCAGAGCGTCACGATGATGCACGACGGGCGCAAGATCGTGGAGGGCACCCCCGACGAGATCCGCGCCAACGCGCTCGTCCACGAGCTCTATCTCGGCGGGCGCGTGACCGACGACGGCATCGAGGTCACGTCGTGACCGAGCAGGGCACGAACGGCGGCCCGCCTCTGCTGGCCGTCAAGGGCCTCAACGTCCACTACGGGCGCGCGCACGTGCTGCAGGACGTCAGCTTCGAGATGGGCGACGAGCCCGTCGCCCTCATCGGGCGCAACGGCATGGGCAAGACGACGCTGTGCAACGCGATCATGCGGATCCCTCCGGCCCACGCGACCGGCTCGATCACGCTTCGAGGGCAGCGAGATCAGCGGACGCCCGTCCTACAAGATCGCCAGCGCCGGGATCGGCTACGTGCCCCAGGGGCGCCGGCTGTTCGAGTCGCTGACCGTCGACGAGCACCTGCGGATGGCGGCGCCGCGGCGCGGCAGTCACCGCTGGACGCCCGACGCCGTCTACGAGCTCTTCCCGCGCCTGGCCGAGCGCCGCCAGAACGGCGGCATGCAGCTGTCCGGCGGCGAGCAGCAGATGCTCGCCATCGGCCGGGCGCTGCTGAGCAACCCCAGACTGCTCATCATGGACGAGCCCTCCGAGGGGCTCGCGCCGACGATCATCGAGACCCTGATCGAGACCTTCCGTAGCCTCGCCGCCGAGGGTCTCGCGATCCTGGTGGTCGAGCAGAACCTGGCCATGGCGACCGCGATGGCCGAACGCCAGCTCGTGATGGTGGCCGGGCGGATCTCGGCCGAGACGACGGCGGCCGCGCTCGCGGCCGACCCCGACCTCCAGCGCCGGTATCTCGGCGTCGAGCGCGGCTGATGGCGACCGTCGTCCTCGTCGGCACGCTGGACACCAAGGGCATCGAGTACGGCTTCCTGCGCGATCGCCTGCGCGAGGCGGGCGTCGACGTCGTGCTGGTCGACGCGGGCGTGCTGGGCGAGCCGCTGGTCGAGCACGACGTCGGGCGCGAGGAGGTCGCGCGGGCCGCCGGCGCCGACCACGCCGAGCTCGTGCGCGCCGGCGACCGCGGCGCCGCGGTCGACGCCATGGGGCGTGGGGCGGCGGCGATCCTGGCCCGCCTGCACGCCGACGGCCGCCTGGACGGCGTCGCCGCCGTCGGCGGGTCGGGCAACTCGTCGATCGCCGCGCAGGCCATGCGCGACCTGCCGGTGGGCGTGCCCAAGCTGATCGTCTCGACCGTGGCCTCGGGCGACACGCGCCCCTACGTCGGGGCCGTCGACGTGACGATGATGTACTCGGTCGTCGACATCTCGGGGATCAACCAGATCTCGTCGCAGATCCTCACCAACGCCGCCGGGGCGATCGCCGGGATGGCCACCGCCGTGCGTGCCCGAGCGCACCGGCGAGCGCCCGCTGGTGGGGGCGACGATGTTCGGCGTCACGACCCCGTGCGTCACCCATGCGCGCGAGCGCCTGGAGGAGCTCGGCTACGAGGTGCTCGTCTTCCACGCCACCGGCACGGGCGGGCAGTCCTTCGAGGCGCTGGCCACGGGCGGCTACCTCGTCGGGGCGCTCGATGCCACGACGACCGAGCTCGCCGACGACCTCGTCGGCGGCGTCCTGTCGGCCGGGCCCGAGCGCCTGGAGGCCGTCGGGCGGGCCGGCATCCCGCAGGTCGTCTCGCTGGGCGCGCTGGACATGGTCAACTTCGGGCCGCGCGACAGCGTCCCGCCGCAGTTCGAGGACCGCAACCTGTACGTCCACAACCCGACGATCACGCTCATGCGCACGACACCCGAGGAGATGGCCGAGCTCGGGCGCCGGATCGCGCGCAAGCTCAACGGCGCCGACGGGCCGACGGTCCTCTTCGTGCCGCTGAAGGGCGTCTCGGCCATCGACGTCGAGGGCCAGCCCTTCCACGACGCGCAGGCGGACGCGGCGCTCTTCGCCGCCCTGCGCGAGGGCATCGACCCGGGCAAGGTCGAGGTCCACGAGGTCGACGCCGACGTCAACGACCCGGCCTTCGCCACCGCGATGGCCGACCGCCTGCACGAGCTCATCCAGGCGCGATGACGCGCGAGGAGGCCCTCACCCGGTTGCGCGAGCAGGTCGCCCAGGGGCGGCCGGTGATCGGCGCCGGGGCGGGCACGGGCCTGTCGGCCAAGTGCGCGCAGGACGGCGGCGCGGACCTGATCATCATCTACAACTCCGGGCGCTATCGGATGGCGGGCCGCGGCTCGCTCGCGGGGATGATGCCCTACGGCGACGCCAACGCGATCGTCATGGACATGGCCCGCGAGGTCCTGCCGGTGGCGCGCGAGACCGCCGTGCTGGCCGGCGTGTGCGGGACCGACCCCTTCCGGCTCATGCCGCAGTTCCTCCAGGACGTCAAGCGCGCGGGCTTCACCGGCGTGCAGAACTTCCCCACCGTCGGGCTCATCGACGGGACCTTCCGCGTCGGCCTGGAGGAGACGGGCATGGGCTATGGGCTGGAGGTCGAGATGATCCGGGCGGCCCACGACCTCGACCTGCTCACCGCGCCCTACGTCTTCGACGAGGACGGGGCGCGCGCGATGGCGCAGGCCGGCGCCGACGTCCTCGTGCCCCACATGGGGCTGACCACCGGCGGGACGATCGGCTCGCGCTCGGGCATCTCGCTCGACGAGGCCGTGGAGCGCGTGCAGGCGTGCGGCGACGCGGCGCGCGAGGTCAACCCCGACATCCTCTGCCTGTGCCACGGCGGCCCGATCGCCGAGCCCGACGATGCGCAGTACGTGCTCGAGCGCACGACGGGCATCGTCGGCTTCTTCGGCGCCTCGAGCATGGAGCGCCTGCCGACCGAGGTGGCCATGACGGAGAACATGCGGCGCTTCAAGTCCATCCCCATCCAGGAGACAGCATGAGTCAGTTCATAACGCAGGGCGACATCGTGCGCGACCAGTTCGACTGGGGCGAGGCCGGCTGGGTCAGCCGCCCCGAGCTCACCGGGTCGCGCGCCATGTGCGTCATGGACGTCACGCTCCAGCCGGGCGCCGGCCATCCCTTCCACCGCCACCCCGACCAGGAGGAGATCATCTGGGTGCGCGAGGGCCGCATCGAGCAGTGGCTCGAGGACTCAAAGCACGAGCTGGGCCCGGGCGAGGCGGTCTACATCGAGAAGGACATCGTCCACGGCTCCTACACGCTCGGCGACGAGCCGGCCAAGCTCACCGTGATCCTCACGCCAACCGCCGGCGAAGGCGGCTACGAGGTCATCGACGTCTTCGAGGAGGAGCCCTGGGCGTCGCTGCGCTGACGCGCGAGCTGAGCGCCTCCGAGCAGCCCCTGGAGGTCCTGCGCGGCGCCTTCGCGGTCGACCGCGTGTCGGTGGCGCGCATCGACCTGCAGCGCGAGCCGCTTCGAGATCACGGCGGACGCCGGCGCCAAGCTGCTCGCGCCGGGGACGGAGCTGCCGGTGAGCACGTGCTCCTACTTCGCCCAGGTGGCCGAGGGTCGCGCCTTCCACGACGAGGACTTCGACGCCTCCACGGCCTTCGACCGCCCGCTCGACAGCATCGTCCTGCTCACGGGATTTCACAGCGGCTGCTCGGTGCCGCTGCGTGAGGACGGCTGCGTCGTGGGGGCGCTGTCGCTCTCGGCGACCGCGTCGCACCGGGCGATGAGCGACTTCGCCGTCGAGCTCGAGCGCCTCGGCGCCGTGCTCGCCCCGCTGCTCGGGCTGGGCGTGCCGCGGGCCGAGGGCGTCGCGCTCACCGCCCGCGAGCGCGAGCTGCTGGAGAGCCTCGAGGAGGGCCTGCGCTTCAAGCAGATCGCCCGGCGCCTTCAGATCAGCGAGGCGACGGCCAAGACCCACGCGCGCAACCTCTTCCGCAAGCTCGACGCGACGTCGCGCGCCGAGGCCGTCCACGCCGCCCGCGAGCGCGGCCTGTTCGCCTGATGACCTCATCCGAACGTGCGATGGTTGACGCGGCGCCGTCGGCGGATAGTCGACCCTGAACGCATCCCTTTCCTAAAAGGAGGAGCGAATGGGTCTCGAAGTGAAGGTCCTCGACCTGGGCGACATCGAGCTCGACACGAGCTTCCTCGTGCTCGCGCTCGAGCCCGGACAGGCGCAGGAGGTCCCCACGCTGGGCTTCCTCATCACCGGTGGCGACGCGCCGATCGTCGTCGACACCGGCTTCAGCGACCCGTCGATCATGGGCAATCTCGGCATGACCGGCTGGTGGCGCGACGAGCAGGGGATGGAGAAGCAGCTCGCCAAGCACGGCCTCGAGATGAAGGACGTCCGCTACGTCCTGCACACCCATCTGCACATCGACCACGCCGGCTACGACGATCGGTTCCCGATGGACGGGACGACCGTCGTCATCAACCGCCGCGAGCTCGAGCACTCGGTCTCCGGGCTGATGGGCGAGCAGTACCCCGCGCCCTACATCAAGCACCTCGTCGACCGCCTGCACCATCCCGGCGCGCTGCGGCTGCTCGACCTCGACGTGGTCGAGTACGAGGAGATCATCCCCGGCGTGCGCTGCGTGGCCGCCGGCGGCCACACCGAGGGCTCGATGAACATCCTCGTGGACACCGACGAGGGCGTCGCCTGCATCTGCGGCGACGTCATCTACGACATCGCCCACCAGCTCGTCGACCCGCACCTGCAGGTCATGGAGCTCGACCCGGCGGTGACCGGCAACCACAGCGGGAGCAAGCGGGGCGAGAAGGCCGCGATCCGCAAGGCGCTGGTCGGAGCGCGCTACGTCCTGCCCGCCCACGACCGCCCCGGCGTCGTCGAGCACGGCCGCATCGTCGGGCGGACGTTCGACAGCGCGCCGGGTCCGCTGATCGCCAACGACGACTTCCCCGGCAAGCTCACCTCCGATCACAAGGAGGCGGCGCATGCCTGACGCGCGCGGCGTCTAGGCTGCGCGATGATGCCCGAGGAGGGGACCCTGCCGCTGGCCGGCCGCGTGGCGATCGTCACCGGGTCCTCCTCGGGCATCGGGCGTGCCATCGCGGCCGAGCTGGCGCAGCGCGGCATGGCCGTGGTCGTCACGTCGCGCTCGCAGCAGCGCGCGGACGCGACCGCCGCGGCCATCGAGGAAGAGGGCGGCAGGGCG
>CAVUKO010000010.1:0-932821 GCA_963742125.1 uncultured Actinomycetes bacterium
TGGTCGGCCGGCCCGCTGGCGACGCTTGCGACGCCCTTCGAGCCCCGCGTGTCCGAGGCCCGAGCCCGCCCACTAGGAGTTTGAGCAAGCGCTGCGCCACCGCTCTGGCGAAGGAGCGATGGCCTGCAGCTCGTCCACGCTCGGCTGGCGGTTGGGGCTCGCGCGCAACGGAATGCAGCCTCGTGACAGGCGACGAACTCCATACAGACACAGCCCCAGGCGGGGTGGGCCGCGTGGCGCTCGCATTCGTCGGCGCACGTACGGCGCCCACGACGCATGCCTCGATCGCCGAGCGGGATGACATCGAGGCCGGTCTCAACGACGGGTCGCGACGCGACCGGCCGGCTCGCGAGGTTCGTGACGGCGCGTCGCACGGTCAGGTTTCCGGGTCCTCGTCGTCGCCCGCGCCGTAGCGGCCGTCGTCGAGTCCCGGGATCTCTTCCGCGCGGAACCCCGCGGCGTCCCGCCAGATGCGGTCGGTGCCGTGCTCGTCCCCGTGCTCGGCGTGCCGTATCAGGTCAGCCTCGGCCACGTCGAAGCCCTCCGATTCGCCCTCGCCGGCTTCGATCAGCGGAGCGATCGCGGGGTCGACGTAGTCGTCGGGGTTCTCGGGCCATCTCGGCATGTCCTCAGACTCCTCCGGTCATGCGCTTTGTCGATCGCGAGAGCGAATCGGCTCAGAGCAACGGCGTCTCGGGTTTACGCGTGCGCGACTGGGGCAACGGCGACGCATCCCAACGCTGATGACTCGGCTGGAAGTACGCGAATTGCGAAGGCCGCGTATCAGCGAGGCTGCCGCTCGTGCGATGGTGGGACGGAGATCGCGGCCAGATCGACAGCCTCAGGGCTGTAGGTGTCGCGCGCGCGGCGGTGGTGGCGTTCGTGCAGCGTGAAGGCGGCAGCTCCGATGACGGCTCCGAGGGCAACCGGAATCGCGACCGAGTGGATGCGCGCGGCTTGCAGTAGCAGTCCGGCGCACGCCCCAATCACCACGCTGTTGATCACCGCGACCATTCCGGCAGCCGTAAGTGTCAGTTGCCATGCGCCGGGAGATGGCGCCTTCGCCGGCCACGCCCCGGTGCGGACGACGAGGTACGGCTCGAGCTCCGGCGAGAGCCGCAGGTAAAAGCTGCGAAGGAGCGCGATTCTCCTTGCGTAGGCGAGGTCCTCGGTCGAGCACTGAACCAGACGCAGGAACGTCACCACTCCCACGAACGCCAACACCGGCAACAGAATCAGCGCGAACGCATAGAACGCCGCGCCGAGCCGGGACATCTGGCCGACGAAGGCAAGCGCGATCAGGTTGCCGGACAACGCAGCGAGGTAGATGCTGGCGCGTCCGTTGGCTTCGGAGACGGTGAGCGCGCGGGCGGTTTGCAGGTTGAAGTGCTCGGTGGTCGCGAACGTGGCCGCGGGTCCCAGGCGTGGGCCGAGACTGTCCGCCAGTGGCGCTCTGCTCGGGTCTCTGAGCCGCGCGCCGCGTGTCTCCGCCGCGGCCGACGGCGAGTCGGGCCGATGCGTCGGAAGTGCTCATTGGGCATACCTGACGAGCGGAACGCGGGCGCGGATAGCCAGGGTGGCCTTTGAAGCCACTCGCCAGCTTCGGGGCCGAGCGCATGGGCGCCGGTCAGCCGCTCGCGGTCGCTGAGCAGGGTGAGATAGCCGTTGGACACCGCGTAGGCGCGCATGTACGGCGAGCGCACTGTCTGGAATCCCAATGCCCGCGATCCTGGCCAGGACGCCACTCATGTGACGGCCAACACGACCTTGCCGCGCCGGCCCCGCTCCAGGCTGCGCGCGAACGCCTCGCGCGCCGACGCGAGCGGGAAGATCTCGACGGACGGGCGCCGCAGCGCGCCGGCATCGGCGAGCCTCGCGATCGACCAGAGCTGGTCGAGGTTCGGCTCGACGGTGAAGTACTCGCCGCCATCCGGTGGCTCCTCCGCCACGGAGACCAGTCGCCCGCCGGGGCGCAGCACAGCGCCGGACCGGCGCAGCCGGTCGCCGCCAACGGTGTCGAACACGAGGTCGACGGGCGCCACCGCGTCCTCGAAGCCCGTCGCCGCGTCGACGGCCTCCTGTGCGCCGAGCTCGCGCACCAGTCCGAGTTCCGCCGCCGCTGCGGTGCCGACCACATAGGCATCGCGCGCGCGCGCGAGCTGGACCGCGAGCCCACCCACCGCGCCCGCTGCGCCGTGGATCAGGACGCGCTCGCCGACAGCGAGCCGGCCGTGGTCGAACAGGCCCTGCCAGGCGGTCAGCGCGGGCAGGGGGATCGCGGCGCTTTCGGCGCTGCTGAACGACCGCGGCTTCGCCGCCAGCAGCTCGGCTGGCACGGCGGTGTAGTCGGCCGCCACGCCGTCCCTGTCGAACGGCGTGAGCGCGAAGACCTCGTCGCCCGGCGCGACGCCGGCGACGCCGGGTCCGGCCTCCTCGACCTCTCCGGCGAGCTCGTAGGACGGGATCGCCGGTAGGCGGTCGACCGGCCATTGCAGCTCATCGCGCGTGATCGCCGCCGCGTGCACCCGCACGAGCACCTCGCCCCGCCCGGGGCGTGGTCGCCGGGCCTCCTCGACCGCGAGCTGCTCGGGACCGCCCGGCGCCCGCAGCCGGACGACGCGCATCGAAACCGGCCGCCCCTCAGACACGGTCATAGACGGTCGCGCTCTCACCGTCGCCGAGCACGAAGAACGCGATCAGGCTCGCCGGCACGTCCCCGCTGGCATTGCGCGACACCGAGTGCAGCGCGCCCGGCGGCTCGCAGAACGACTCGCCGGCCTTCAACACGATCGGCTCGCCGTCGCCGACCACGAACTCCACGCTGCCATCGATGACGTACACGTACGCGCCGGCCGGGTGCCGGTGGGTGCCGCGCGTGAAGCCGCCCGGCTCGTAGTCGACGCGGATCGCTTGAACGGACAGCCCGTCGCGTGACGGGAAGTCGAGCACGGGAGTGACGCGTTCGCCGGTGCCGGATAGGGGCATCGGGACCTCCTAGAGGATCGGTGGCTCGTCGACGTTACGTCCGAGCGCTGCCGACGGCGATACGTTCTGCCGCCGCCGTGATCGCGAACACGACTCGTTGCGTCGGAGCGTCTCGAGTCGCTCTCGTCACGTCGGGGGCGGAGTACGACGTCCTCGCCGAGGACGATGCCCGGGTGCGTGCGCCCGCGCCCAAACAGGCAACGATCGTGCGTGGCGATCAGGCGCTCGCGAACCGTTTCCGACGCGCCCGTGCTTGACCGTAGTTTCGGCTCGATGGCTGACCGCCGAACCACGAACGCATCACGGGTGCGAGTTGCCAGCGACGACAGTCGCTGACTGCCGGGCCGAACGGTCCGACGGTGCTCCATCCCCTCTGGTGGCCGCCGAACAAGCTCAGCGGCCGCTACCTCGTGCCTACCTCAGCCGCCAGTCCGGTGGGGACGCCGACGTTATGCCACAGCAAGACGACGGCATCCCGGTTGCCGAGCATCCGCTCGAAAGGAGCGCATCATGAGTAGCCCGAACGGCGTCAGGTCCGACGCGCCTCCGACGAGCGGCACCCCGGGGATCCAGCGGCTCCTTTTCGTCTCTGACGCGGCTGTCGCCGACGTCGACGAGCTACCGCCCGCCGTCCGCGCGATCATCGACGCCGCGACCGAGGTCAATGTCCTCACGCCGACGCTCCCCGGACGACTGGCCTGGCTCGCCGATGACGTGGATCGATTCCGGCACGACGCCGACGAGCGCCTCGACACGGTCCTGAGCCACATGCACGCGATCGGTGCGGACGCGGGCGGCGCGGCTGCCCGTGGAAGCGTCGTGACGGTCATCGCGGACGCAGTCACGGCGTTCGAGCCCGATCACATCCTGATCGCCCTGCACGTCTCAGAGCACGCCAACTGGCAGGAGCGCCGGCTCATCGAGCACGTCGAGAACCGCTTTCGCCTGCCGGTCACCACATTCGCAGTCGACCCCGCCGGGCACACTCGCACCGCCGACGGTCCGCTGCTGCTGTGCTACGACGGATCCGAGGATGCCAAGCACGCGATCGAGCACGCTGGGCGCGTGCTGGGCGGTCGCGATGCGCTGGTCGTGACCGTCTGGCAACCGACGCCCGCACTGGGCAGCTCCGCATCCGCCGGCGCGACCGACAGCACGTTCGACTTCGTCGAAGTCGATCGCGCCGCCGCCGACCTCGGCGAGCGCGTCGCCCGCGACGGCGTTCGCATCGCGCAACAGGCAGGCCTTCACGCCAAGCCGGTCGCCGTCGAGGCCACCGGACCGGTGTGGAAGACGATCGTCGAGATCGCCGACCGCCACGACGCCGCCACCATCGTCATGGGATCCCGCGGACTGACCGGTCTGCGACCGATGCTTCTGGGGAGCGTCTCAAGCGCGATCGTGCACCACGCCGACCGACCCACGCTGATCATCCGGCAGTCCACCGAGCAGACCGGCCGCTCCCCGCAGTGAGCATGAGGGTTCTCAAGCGCCTGGGATCGCTCGGACGGCCCGTCGGCTACGGCATGGTCGCCGTGTCAATCGTCATCTGGGCAGGCGCCGCGATCGTCTGGAAGAAGCGCATCCAACCAAAGGAGAGAACATGAGCGTCGAAGAGATCCTCGGAACGCATCGGCGTCCACTCATCGCCGACGTCGCCACGCTCGCGGCGTGCATCGACGAGTGCGCCGCGTGCGCCGCGACGTGCACGATCTGCGCCGACGCGTGCCTCGCCGAGCCCGATATTGAAGCGCTGGCTCGCTGCATCCGGCTCTGCCTCGATTGCGCCGACGCGTGCGTTGACGCCGGGCGCATCCTCAGCCGCCAGACCGACCCTGACGCGGACACGCAGCTCACGGCGCTTGAGGCATGCCTGACCGCGTGTCGCGCCTGCGCCGCCGAGTGCGAGCGTCACGCGCATCACCATGAGCACTGCCGTCTGTCCGCCGAGGAGTGCCGCCGGTGCGAGCGCGCCTGCGATGACCTGCGCGCGGCGCTTGGCGGCGCGTGACGGTCAACCTGACGCGTCACGGATGTGCGCCGACCGGCGTCGTGTCCCGCGCTGGACCGCGCCCGAGACTCGGGCTCCTGGTCCCCGCTAGGTCCTCACGGACGGATCCGCGCTGCCTGCGCAGGTCGTAGACCGTCGGCCCGCGACGAACAGCCCGACCCGGCCTGACGGATCCGCGGGAACGAACGTCTGCTTCGCGCCATGCGCGTGTGTAGAGCTGGAGGGCTCATCTCGCGCCCGCTTACGGTCGGTCGTACGGTGGCATCAGTCCAGCGCGATCGCGTATCGGTTGATCGCCAGCTCTGCTTGCCGGTCGACCGATGCGCGGCCATGCTCAGCCGATGCCACCGTTCTCACGAGGCTTCCGCGGCCGCCGGGTGGACGTCGATCCCGCGCGCGTGCCGCCGGGTCAGTACGTCACACGCGACTTTCCGGTGCTGTCTGCCGGACCGACGCCGCATACGCCGCTGGATGAGTGGAGCTTGACGATCAATGGCGCCGTGGAGGAGCCGGTGTCGTGGCCGTGGGAGGAGTTCGTCGCGCTGCCGCGGGAAACGGTCACCGTCGACATCCACTGCGTCACCAAGTGGTCCAAGCTCGACACCACCTGGACCGGGGTGTCGGTCGACACCCTGCTCGAAGGCGTCGACACCGACGCCGGCTATGTCACCGCGTGGTGTGACGGCGGCTATACGACCAACCTGCCGCTCGAGGATCTGACCGGCGGCCGGGCGTGGATCGCCTACGAGTACGGGGGCGAGCCGCTCGAGCCCGAGCACGGCGGCCCGGCGCGGCTGCTGGTCCCGCATCTGTACTTCTGGAAGAGCGCGAAGTGGGTCCGCGGCCTCGAGCTGCGCGACCACGACAAGCCCGGCTTCTGGGAGGCCTACGGCTACCACAACTACGGCGACCCTGGAAAGAGCAGCGCTATCGGGGGGACTGATCGTGGCGCCGGCCCGGATCGCGTGGCGGCTCGCCGCCGTCAACGACGTGATCGTCGAGACGCCCCGCGCGAAGACGCTGGTCCTCGACGTGCCCGGCTGGCCCGGACACGTCGCCGGCCAGCACGTCGACGTGCGCCTGACCGCCGAGGACGGCTACCAGGCACAGCGCTCGTACTCGATCGCCTCGGCGCCGGAGGACGCAACGCTCGCGCTGACGGTCGAACGACTCGAGGACGGCGAGGTCTCGCCGTATCTGACCGACGAGCTCGGTCCCGGTGATGAGCTGGAGCTGCGCGGCCCGATCGGCGGGTACTTCGTCTGGCGCAGCCAGGACGGCGGTCCGCTGCTGCTCGTCGCCGGGGGATCCGGCCTCGTGCCGCTGATGGCGATGCTGCGCCACCGTGCGGCGCACTCGAGCACCGTAGACACGCGGCTGCTGCTGTCCGCGCGGTCGAGCGACGACGTCCTGTACCGCGACGAGCTGGCACGGCTCGCCGCCGGCGACGGGCTCGCCGTGCATCAGACGTTCACGCGCGAGCCGCCCGCCGGCTGGTCCGGCTTCGCGCGCAGGGTCGACGCGGACATGCTCAGCCATGTCGGCCCGGCACCGTCGCAACGGCCACGGATCTTCATCTGCGGGCCGACGGCCTTCGTCGAGCGAGCCGCCGACCTGCTCGTCGGCCTCGGCCACGACACCGCCGCGATCCACGCCGAGCGATTCGGACCCACGGGAGGATGAGATGAGCGAAGACGCGCGATGGCTGGACGGCAACGCGCTGGGCGGTCTCCTTCAAGAGCTGTTCGGCGCGGAGATGACCGCCGCGCCGCACACGTGCCAGTCGTGCGGCGCGGAGCGCCCCGTCGCCGCGCACCGCGTGTACCTCGGCGCCGGAACGGTCCTTCGCTGCCCGGTCTGCGACCAGATCGCACTCGTCGCGGCCGCGCTGCGAGACCGCCATGTGGTGCACCTCACCGGGACGTGGCGGATGGAGATGCCGCGCTCCTAGCTCGACCCGACAAAGGAGAACGACAATGGCGTCACCTGCAACCTCAAGTCATCTGCCGGCGCTGGCCGAGCCGCACGAACGGGAGGCGATCGCTCACGAGCTCCAGTCCACGATGCAGGAGCTCGTCGACCTGTCGCTGATCGGCAAGCAGCTGCACTGGGCCGTGGTCGGACACGCCTTCCGGCCGGTGCACGAACAACTCGACGAGCTCGTCGCGTCCTGGCGCGATCTCGCCGACGTGGTCGCCGAGCGAGCGGTCGCCCTCGGGTACGTGCCGGACGGGCAAGCTCGGGCCGTCGCGGCCGGATCGCCGCTGTCGCCGGTCGCGGCCGAGGCGACCGAGATGCCACGCCGTGGTACGGGCCATCACCGATCGGGTCGCGCAGGTCAGCGAGACCGCGCGCGAGCGAATGGACCGAATCGCCGAGCGCGACGCGGTCTCGCAGGACGTGCTGATCGACGTCGTGCGCACGCTCGAGCACCAGCAGTGGATGCTGCGCGCGCAGCTGAGCGATCGCGCCTGAGGCCGGCCTGGTTCAGACCCGCAGCGCCACGTCGGTCCGTTGCGGGAGCGCGCGGTCGAGCTGGGTGCGGGAAGTGATGCCCAGCTTGCTGAAGACCTTCCTCAGGTGGCTACTCGACGGTCTTGGGGCTGATGAGCAGTCGCGCGCCGATCTCCGGGTTGGAGAAGCCTTCGCCGGCCAGCCGGGCGATCTGGGCCTCCTGGGCGGTGAGGTCCTCGCGCGTCTCGACGGTGCGCTTACGGGCGCGCTCGCCAGTCGCCAAGAGCTCACGCTCGGCCCGCTCGGCGAAGGCGTCGCACCCGTCCCGATGACCATCTCGCGGGCGGTGCGCGCTGGTCGCGCGCGTCGAGGCGCCGGCGCCGCGACGCAGCCATTCGCCGAGACCGCAGATGGGCGTCGGCCGATCGCTCGGCGCGATGCGCGCTGGCCGGGACGTCGCGCGTCGACCGACGCTGCGGCCTCGTCCCATCGGCGCTGCGCTCCGCGCGCATCACTCGAGGAGTCCGCGGCTCAGCGCGTTCACCGTCGCAGGTCCACCCGTGCGATCGTCGGACTGGGAGCGTCGGTCCGCCGAGGCGTTGGACGCAAGCGGAGCCCGCGCACCGTAGCCACCCGGTACGCTCGAGCTCGCGCGCGAGATCGCTCGCGTCCCGGCCCTCACGCTCGTGCGCAACGCTCGCGGCGAGTCAGTGAGTCCAGAAGTGTTATGTGGACTCCGGGGTCGCTTTCGGGCGGCGAAGCGCGCGCCTTCGGATCGCTCGCAGCCACTCCGTCCTGATGCGGTTGCTCCCAGGTCGGATGATCCGCCAGTAGCGGCTCATCAGCCTGTGTGTTGCTTCGTCGGTCGCAACGAAGCGCGTTTCAGTCGTCAGGAGGATTTCGGCACCTCTCGGATCGAGGCGGAACCCGACAACGGCCTTGGCGAATCCGGGCTCGGTGAAGGTCAGGAACTCCTCGGGCGAGCCGAAGACGACAGGCTCGTTGCCGGCGAGACGCCAGAAACACCCGATCGCGCCAGCTAGGACTTCTTCGGGTGGCCGCGCGCCCAGCAAAACGGCGCCGCGCGTGAAGCTGAGAACTAGCGGCGCGTCGACGGTCGGCACGTCGAGTCGCCCAGTCGCCGCCAAGCGGGGCAGTGCGCGTATGAACTCGAGCTCGCGTAGGAACCGCACTTCCTTCACGCTCACCGCCTCGACGGCTGTGAACACGGCTTGAGCCGGAGCATGGACCTCGATCGCGTGCTGCGAGCGCGTGTCAAAGCGCGGCATGAACTGCTCAAGCAGGGATACACGACCACCGTCATCAGTCGCCGCTCTGCCCTGCACCTGCGCGTCGTTCATCTTCGCTCACGCGGCGACTCCATCCGTGTGTCCAGGTCGAGTTGGTCGAACGCAAGCGCGGTGCAGCCGAGCCCGGCAGCGCCGGTCTTCAATGTCGACTTGCTCACTTCGTGACACAGTGGATTCGACGGTCACATCCTCCGCCGGCAGCGCCGTGAACTCGTCCCACGTCGACGAGCGCGCCTCATCCCGGCGCCCTGGATCGAGAACGTCCACTCCTCCCAGCGGCGTGCGCGGCGTCGGCCCGGCCGACAGGACCGGGAAGCCACGCTCGTAGTAGTGCCCGGCGGGAGCCGCGATGGATCGACGTCGTCGCGGCGGCGCCCGCCGGAGCCACGGGAGATCGGAGTCATGCGTCAACGATTCCTTACGGACGAACGCGGATGATCGTCTGCCCGCTGATCCGCTCGGTCGGATTGAAGGCGGCGACGGCATCGTCGAGGGTCGCGACGTTGCCGATGTTCGTCCGCAGTCGTCCGTCGCGCACCCGCTGGACGATCTCACCCAGTTGGGCACGATCGGCCTCGACGACGAAGTCGATCGCCAGGCCGTCGGCAGGCCGCGCCTCGGGCGGCCCGGCGATGGTCACCAGCGTCCCTCCGGCTCGGATCACGCCTGCGGACCGCTTCTGGATGTCGCCGCCGATGACGTCGAACACCAGGTCGACGTCGCCGACGTCTTCCAGCGCGTCGTTCTCGAGGTCGACGAACTCCATCGCGCCGAAGTCGAGCGCCGTCTGACGGTCGGCCGCGCGCCCGGTGCCGATGACGTAGGCGCCGAACTCACGTGCGAGCTGCGTCACCATCGACCCGACTGAGCCGGCCGCGCCGTGCACGAGGACGCTCTGCCCCGCCTGAAGACGGCCATGCTCGAACAGTCCCTGCCACGCGGTCAGACCCGGCATCGGCAGGCTCGCGCCCACCGTGAAGTCGACGTCGCCCGGCAGCGGCGCGAGGTTGCGTGCCTCGATCGCCACATACTCCGCCAGCCCGCCGCCGCGATACGAGTCCGTGAGGCCGAACACCCGCTGTCCCACCGACAGCCCCGTCGTGCCGTAGCCGAGAGCGGTGACCACTCCGGCCAGCTCCTGCCCGGGAATCGACGGCGTCCGGTCCCGGCCGAGGCGATCGGTCCAGGTCGAGGGCCACGTCAGCTCGCCCGAGGTGAATCCCGACGCATGAACCTGAACGACGACCTCGTTTATCGCCGGTTCCGGCTCGGGCCGCTCCACCAGCGTCATCCCGGCCGTTCCCGCGGCCTCGTCCGTCACCACAATCGCCTTCATCCGGCACCTCCCTGTGCCCTCATCCGGCCGCTCGGCCGATCGTGGCTGCTTGGGTCGGTCCTTCGTATGGATCGTTCGACAGTGACATGCGACTCCGTCCTTTGCTGAGGTGATGGGTACTCGAGCGCTTCGGATCCGACCGTAGTCGGTTGCTCGAACGCCTCAAATGCGATGGGTGATCGCTCGATAGCACCGTGTTATCGGGTCTGGTGCGTCGGGGCTCGGCGGTCGGCCGCGTCATGCCGGCTGTGTGATCGCCGATGCCGGGTGATCGACGCTGGCGCGACGAGCGGCACAGGCGCGAGCCGGCAGGCTCAGCGGCCGGCCACCGGCGTGACATCGCCGGACGAGCTACGCTCGCGCGATCAGCCAGAGGAGCCGGACGTCGTGGCCTGTGCCAGGAGCTCGTCCGGCTCGCGGTTTCGGTCAGCTGGCCCCGCGATCGGGATCTCGACCTCGATGACAGTTCCGCTTCCGGTCTGGCTCTCGATCTGGATCCTCCCTCCGAGCGCTTCGATTCGATCCCTGAGCCCGGTCAGTCCCGACCCCCGCCTCGGATCGGCTCCGCCGACGCCGTCATCGCGAATCGAAAGTAGAAGCACGTCGTCCTCGATACTGAGGGAGACCCACACGCGCGTGGCGTTCGCGTGCTTTGACGCGTTGGTCAGCGCTTCGGAAACGGTGTAGTAGGCGGCGACCTCGACTTGGTCGGGGAGCCGGTCCTCGAAGGGTACGTCGAGCTCGACGCGAACGGCGGAGCGACGTCCGAGTGCTTTGAGCGCCGGCGAGAGACCGCCCGCGGTGAGTTCGGCTGGATGGATGCCTTGTGACAGCTCGCGGAGCCCGTCAACGGCCGTCTTCAGCCCCTCCGCGACGTGGCTGACCTCGGCGCGCAGCTCGTCGGATCCAACAGGAACCTTGGCCTCGGCCCTTCGAAGCGCAACGGCAAGCGTGACGAGCCGTTGTTGCGCCCCGTCGTGCAGGTCGCGCTCGATCCGACGGCGCGCGTCGTCGCCGGCCGCGACGATGCGCGCACGCGACGCGGCGAGCTCTGCTCGGCTGTCGGCGTTGGCGATCGCGGTGCCCAGGAGCTCAGCGAACTTCTCGAGACGCTTCTCCGCGTCGGCGGGGAGGCGTTTGTTCACGTCGGTTACCGTCACAAAGCCCCATTGCTTCCCCTCGACAACGATCGGGGCGCCGACATTCGAGACGGCGCCGATCTCGCGAAGCACGTCAGCCATGGGGCCGGAGACGTGTTCGAGGTCGCTCCGCTCGACCCGCACGGGGCGACCGGTCCGGTAGACCCCGGTCGATGCCATGTAGTCCTCGAGCTCCCAGCGCGACCCGATCGAGATCCCTCGGATGCCGTCGCTCACACCGACGACGACCATCGCCGATCCATCGGGTTCGAAGCGCCCCACGCACGCTTGCGGGGAGCCGAACAGTTGCGCCATTTCGTTGGTGACTGCGGAGAAGATCTCCTCGGGGTTGACGCCGCGGGCCACCAGCGTGGCCACCCGCCGCAGCGCCGCCTGCTCGTCGGCCAGCTCGCCGGCTCGCGCCTCCGACGCTGCCAGTTCGGCGCGCGCCTCGTAGTTCGCGATTGCCGTGGCAATGAGGTCGATGAAGTCGCGGAGGCGATTCTCGGTGCCCGCGGGAAGCACCGTTCCTACCCGCGAGAAGACGCACATCTTGCCCCAAACGGCTCCATTGACGACGATTGGACCCGCACAACCGGAACCGAGTTCCGCCGCCCGCGCAACCTCACCGACTGTTCCCGGAGATGTCGATAAGTCGTCGACTCGCGCCGGCTCGTGCGTGTCCAAGACCAGAGCAGTGAGGGTTCCAGGATCTGGTGGCATCGGCGTACCGATGCCGAGGAATTGCTCCGCGCCCGCGAGGTCGGGCCCAAATGCCTCACCGACCGTGACTGCCGTTCCGTCGGGCTCGTAGCGCGTGACGATCACGCCGGGCACATCCAAGACAGATGCAACCTCTCGGGCGACGGTGGAGAAGAGCTGTTCTGACGCCGGCGCGCGGGCAAACGCGGCGGACACCTCTGCCGGAGGCGATTCCTGCGCAACCATGGTCGCGACCCGACGCAGGGCCGCCTGCTCGCTCGCGAGCTGCGCGAGTTGCTCGCGGGCCTGGCTGTCGGCGATTGCGGTCGCGACCAGCTCGGTGAATCGGGCGAGACGCTCCTCGGTGCCGTCGGGAGTCGGTTTCCCCGGGCGGGCGCCAGCGGTCATGAACCCCCAGATGGAGCCTTCGACGACGATCGGGACGCCGACCGCCGAGACCATCCCGCCGGCTCTCAAGGCGGCGCCCAGCGGTCCCGGCATCGTCGTGTACTCCTGCCTCCGCGCCGGGCGCCCGGTGGCGAGGATCATCCCGGCCAGGCCCTCGTCCTCGACGGGCCAACGACTGCCGACCGTGAAGGTCGTCTCGCCGGCGATGGCCACCATCGTGAACATCCGGTCAGGCTCGTAACGCTGCAGGGCCACGACAGGCACATCGAGGACGTCCGCGGCCTCCCTGGTGACGGCGGCGAACAGTTCGTCGGAGCTCGCGCCCTTGGCGACGAGTGTCGCGACTCGGCGCAGGGCGGCTTGCTCTCCGGCGAGGGCGCGAGCACGCGCCTCGGAGGCGGCCAGCTCGGCGCGGCTCTCGGTATTCGCGATCGCGGTGGCCACCAACTCGGTGAACTTCTCAACCCGCTTCTCCGCGTTCGCGGGCGGTTGGTCATCCCCTCTCCAGCTTGCGCCGATCATGCCCCAAAGCGCGCCGTCGACGACGATCGGCGCCCCGACCGTGGCGTTGACGTTGTCGCGACGGAGTACCTCGGCGATGCTGCCGCTCCCCGCCTCCGCGAAATTGAGTCGCGCCGAGCGTCCCGTGCGCAGGATGCGGGCATTCACGCTGTCGCCGTCGAGCGGCAGACGCACGTCCGGTGCGGAGGATCTCAGGGCTCTGGCCGCGAATCGCGAGGACCGAGATTTCGTGCTCGTTCTCGTAGCGGGCCAAGCCGGTCTGGGCTGCTCCGAGCAGCTGGCCCACCTCGGCGATGACGGCGTCGAATACCTCAGTGGGCGCGGCTCCCTCGGCGACGAGCGTCGCGACTCGCCGTAGCGCGGCCTGCTCCTCCACGAGCCTTGACAGCTCGTCACGCGCTCCCGCGTTGGCAATTGCCGTCGCGACCAACTCGGTGAACTCCCCGATCCGCGAGTCGGTCTCTCGCGGAAGAGGCTCGCTCTGACTCGTGACGGCGATCAGCGTGCCCCACAGCCGCCCTTCGACGACAATCGGAGTGGCGACGCTCGAACGAATGCCCAGGACACTCGCCATTGCGGCGACCGGGCCCGTGGCCTTCGCCCAATCGTCGAGGCGGGCGGCCTCCCTCGTTCGAAACACCGCGGTGACGACGTTCTCGCCCTCCAGCGTGAAGCGTGTGCCCAGCGGAGGCGGGTCCCACGGGGTGTCTGACTGCGCGACGAGCGTGGCCGTCCCGTCGGGCTCAAAGCGAAGCATCCCGACGGCCTCCACGTCCACGACTCGCGCCACCTCGTCCGCGACCGCTGCCAAGAGCTCGACCGGCGAGGCTTCGCGGGCTACGAGTGTCGCCACGCGCCGCAGCGCCGCCTGCTCGTCAGCGAGCTGGCTGAGCGCGGCGCGCGACTCGGCGTTCGCGAGCGCCGTCGCGACGAGCTCCGTGAAGTCTGCCAGCCGCGCCCCCGTGTCTTCCGGAAGGGATGCGCGTCGCGGCGAGAGAAGCACGATCGCGCCCCACACGCGTCCTCCGACGACAATCGGAGCTTCCGACCGCAGAGCGCATCCCTGCCGCTCGAACCACACCAGCGCCGTCGCCGGGCGTCTGCGCGTAGTCCTCGACGCGCGCGGCATGGCCGGTATGCCGGATCGTTGCCAGTAGTCCCGGCGTGTCGAGCTGCCAGCGCGAGCCGATCGGGAACGGCTCATCGTCACTCTCGCTGAAGCCGCCTACCACGACCGCGGCGGTTGGCTCGTAGCGGATGAGCCTGACCAATGGGACGTCGAAGACGCGTGCGACCTGCTCGACAACGACGGCCACGAGGCGGTCAGGAGACGACTCGTAGGCGACGAGGGTTGCGACCTGCCGCAAGGCGGCCTGCTCCTCGGCGAGTTCACGCAGATGGTTCTCGGCCCGTTTCGTCGCAGAGATGTCGCGCAGCGCGCCGCAGATGAGGACCGGCTCGGCCTCGACCTGGCTCAGCGCCAGCTCGACAGGAAATTCGCTGCCGTCCGCGCGCATGCCGGTCAGCTCCACCCGTCGTCCGAGCATGCTCCCTTCGCGGGTCTTCACGAAGCGAGCGAAGGCGGCGGTGTGGCGCTCGCGAAGCGAAGGCGGCACGATCAGCTCGGCCATCGTCCGCCCTAGCGCCTCCTCACGGGAATAGCCAAACGTCCGTTCGGCGGCCGGGTTGAATTCGACGATCCGGCCTGACGCGTCCGCCACGATGACGCAATCGATTGCCGCCTCCAGATATGCGCTCAGGTGCTCCCCCGCCCCCGGGCTAGGCAAGCCGCTCTCGACTTCCCCGGCGCGCCCGGATCGCACGCGGCGAGTGGGCAGCTCGCTTCCTAGCAAGTTCGCGAGCGCGCCCTTCGGCCCGTTCGAGCGCCTGGCCTCGTGCTGCGCCGGCGCGGCGTGGTGCTGGTCGGCGGACGACATAGGCCTCGCCCTGACCGAGCGGCTCCGCCAGGGCGATCGATCCGTCGTCCATGGCGATCTCGCCACCGCCCTCGGGAACGTCGAGTGGATTTGGGTGCGCCGAGTCGTAGCCGATAAGCGCGTAGCCCTCTCGGTTGACGAGCAGATCGGTGCTTTTCGCCGCGAGATCGCCGTAGCGACGCCTCAGCCGGGCGTCCTGGTCGCGCCGCTTCTCCAATAGGCATTGCTCGGTCGTCCTGGCCGCAGTAGTCACGAGCTCGAGGCTTCGAGGATGCGCGATCTTCCAGGGGCTTGTGAGGTCAATGACCCCGACGAGTCGGCCGGAGACCGGGTCGTGTATCGGCGCGCCGGAACAGACCCATTCGCGGTGGTGGTGGCTGAAGTGCTCGAACGCGAACACCTGCACAGGGTGATTCTCGGCCAGCGCCGTACCGACGCCGTTCGTGCCGTTGACCGTTTCGCTGCACCGCGCGCCCTCGACGAGATTCATTTCGGCAGCCAGTTCCTTCAGCCAGTCCGGGCCGCCCAAGAAGAGGGTGAGCCCGGACGGATCGGTCACCTGGACCATGCTGTTGGACTCCTCGGCCAGCATCTGAAGTGGCTCTACGAGCACGTGCCTGAGCAATCCGAGCGGATGCTCGAGCCAGCGCTCCCGCGTCTCGGACGGGTCCGCCTCGATCGAGGGCAGCAAGTCGGTCGGGTCGAGGCCCGTGGCAAGCACGCGCCGCCATGACTCGACGATCATCGGCCGCATTCCCGCCGTGGCCCGTGGTGGAAGCTCCGGATCGAGCGCACCGCCGACAAGGAGGCTCTCCCAGCTCCTTTGAATCTGCCGGGCGCGCGCGAGTAGATCGGTCCCCGCTTCGACAGCCAGCCAGGGCGATGGCATGGCCCGAATCCATCATACTCCTGGGCCCACTTCCGGGCGACCGCTCATGCTGTCTTCTGACCGGCGGTAGCGCACTCTGTCCTAACCGGCAGGCTCGGCCTGGTTCCGCCGAGTGTGCTGCGGGATACTGTCGCCGTGACCGAAGTCGATCCGCGCGGCACGCGAGTCATCGTCGCCGACGATGACGTGTTGATGCGCGAGGGCCTCGCGAGCCTGCTCGAGCAGGGCGGGTACGAGGTCGTCGGCCGGGCAGGCGACGGGTCTGAGCTGATCCGGCTCGTTCGCGAGTGCCGACCTGATCTGGCCGTCATCGACATCCGCATGCCTCCGGATCATCGGACGGAGGGCCTCCAGGCCGCGCACCTGATCCGCAAGGAATTTCCGCAGACGGCGATCCTGCTCCTGTCTGCGCACGTGGAGGTGGCGCAGGCGATGACGCTGCTGGCAAGCGGCCGCGGGAGCGGCTATTTGCTCAAGAGTCGGGTCACCGAGCTTGACGAGTTTCTCGACGCCGTTGGACGCGTAAGCCGTGGTGGATCGGTCGTTGACCCACTGCTTGTTCAGGAGCTCGTTACGGCGCGGGAAGTGGGTGATCCGCTCGAAGAGCTGACGCCTCGCGAGCGCGAGGTGCTCGCGCTGATGGCGGAGGGACGCTCGAACGCCGGCATCGCACGACGACTCTGGATCACCGAGGGCACGGTCGAGAGACACGTGCACAGCATCATGATGAAGCTCACGTTGCCCGAGAGCGATGACGATCACCGCCGTGTGCTCGCCGCGATCAGGTTCCTCGACGCTCACCAGACCGGCTTGTCTCACTCGTAGCGGAGGCGAGCATCCGGCGAATTGCCGCCCCTGAGAGCTCCGTCTTCGGGAGGAATCCGAGGGCCGAACTCCGCTCGATCAGCTCGGCGAATGCCCCCTCGTCATGGGTGGAGATCAAGATCACGTTCGGGACCGCAGGCCCTGGGGTCTCCCTGAGCCGGGTCGCCAGGGTCAGGCCGCTGTCTCGGCCGAGGTCGATGTCGATGAGGGCTACATCCGGTCGTAGCTCGGCGATCTGCTGAAGCGCCTCAGCGGCGGACGCCGCGCCTCCGACCACTTCGAGCCCCTGCTCCTTGAGCAAGCCGCCCATTTCTTGCCGGAAGCCCGAGTTGTCATCGACGATCAGGCATCGAATCGGCATGGCAGCTTTACGATCGCAGGAACCGCCGTGCCGCACATGTGCGCTAGCCCACAAGCCGCATGTGTGCGCTAGCCAGCAAGCCGCACATGTGCGCTAGCCCACGCGGGCCAGCCTGCATGCCCCAATGTGGGTTTGCCTGAGTGGCGATTTGTGCGTTGACGTTGAAGACACCGACGCTTGTGTCGGCCATGCTCCACCGGTGTCCCAAAACCTAAGCAGCGGCGGGCCAGCCCCGGAGCGCCAGTAGCGCAACTCCGCTGGGTCGCGCGCGATCTGGACGACCTGGCGGGAGTCGAACGAGGCCAGCTGTCGCCGACACGCCGATCGACGCTGGAAGCCGAACGCTGCGCGAATCGTGAAGGCCGGAGGAGACCGTGGAGCTTCGTCATCTCAGGTATTTCGTAGCCGTCGCCGAGGAGCTGCATTTCCGCCGGGCGGCTGAGCGACTGCACGTCGCTCAGCCCGCGGTCTCAGAGCAGGTACGCAAGCTCGAGGACGAGCTCGGGGTGCGGCTGTTTGACCGCACGCAGCGGAACGTTGCCCTGACGGACGCGGGGGCCGCCCTGCTCACGGAGGCATACCGGGTGCTCCGTCAAGCAGAGGCGGCGCGGGTGGCGGCCCGCAGCGCAAGCGACCGGCCGGGGCTGCGGATCGGCTACGTCCCGACCGCCCTGCGGGCCAGCATCCCGCGAACCTTGCGGCGCCTTGTCGCCGCCATGCCCAACCTTCAGACGACGATCGAGCCGGGGTCCGGTCTCGACCTGGTCGACGCGGTGCGAGCCGGCGAGCTGGATGTCGCAGTCGTGTCGCTGCCGGTCCCTACGGCCGGAGTTCGCGTGACACCACTCGGTGAGCAGCGAGCCGTTGCGGTGTTCCCCGTTGGTCACGAGCACGCCGTCAAGCCTCACGTCGCCCTGGAGCGGATCGCTCCAGAACGCATCGTCGTGCTCCCCCGCGATGCCGACAGGCCGCTTTATGACGCCGTGTTGGCGGCGTGTTGCGCCGCCGGCATCTCGCCGACGCTGATCGAGATGCCAGACGGTCAGGTCGACCGGATCTTGCTGGCGGTTGCGTCGGGAGCCGGGATGGCGATGCTCCCCGAATGTGTCGCCGAGCGCTACGCGGATGCAGGCGTTCGTTTCGTCCCACTGGAAGGTGAGAGCCCGGCCTTGACGACCGGCATCGTCTCCCCTCGGCACACCGAGCACCTGCCGACCGTCGCCCTTCTCCGAGCCGCGTCGCGCACGCTTGACCAGCGCCCGCAGATCGCATCGGACAGATCCTTGGTCGCCGCATGAGAGTACCTGCGTCAACCGCGATCAAGCTTCAGGCCGCGGCGTGCGCCGGCGGGGCCGTGGTCTGCCTGCGGCTTGGCGCAGCCGGTCGTCGCGCGCATGCCGCGGCCCAGGCCGTTCACCCAGGCGCCACCGGCACGAGCGGTGGCGGCGATCACCGACCTGACGCGGAGGCGGGCGCGGGCCTGGCCGAGCTCGCGTACGAGTTGCTGGACGCCCACACCGACACAGCGCAATTGGTCGACGGCCTCCCATACGACCCGTCCTGGGCAGCACACCTCGACTATCTACGCGCGCTCCAGCGCAAGGGTCGGGAAATGCTCGCACGCACCGCTCCCGAGGAACTCTCGCCTTGCCGTTGGGACGACGTGGGGTCGCTCGATGTTCGTTGAGCTCGATACGCGACACGGCGACGGCCTCACGGTGACGCTTGAGTGGGATCGCGACACCGGGCACACCCAGATCGTCGTCCACGACATGCGGTCCGACGGACTGATCGCGTTCGTCGTTCCACCCGTCAGCGCGGCCGACGCGTTTCGCCACCCGTTCAGGTACGCGCCATGATCTGGGGCGCCGCCCGCAGACGCGCGCGCGTCGACGCAGCTGTCGCCGCTACACGCAGTGGCGTTCCGAGCGCGACGCAGTCCGCGCGGCCGATCGCCGTCTCGAGCACTTCCTCGCGCGCCGTCGAGCGCGCGCAGATCCCCTCCTTCGACGCCTTCGCCGACGGCGTTCGCCAGTGGCGCTGAGAGCCGCTCGCCTACTTCGACGAACCCACGACAGATGACTACGCCGAGGGCGTGACTCAACACGGTCAAGGTGATCAAACGCCAGGCTTACGAATCGGGAAAGCGACCGACCGCGTATCGATCGATCGCCTTTTCGTGTTGTGAGCGAGCGACCCGAGGCTGACCCTTCGTCAAACACGCCCACCAGGAGACGGCATGAAAGCGACGGCGAAGTTGCAGGAGCTTGGTCAGAGCCTGTGGCTGGACAACATCACTCGAGAGATGCTCGACTCGGGTCAGCTGCAGCGCTACATCGAGGAGTTCTCGATCACCGGCCTGACCTCCAATCCATCCATCTTCGACAAGGCGATCAAATCGGGCGCCTACGACGACGAGATCCGCCACAAGGCAGCCGAAGCGGCCGACCGCGAGACGCTCTTCTTCGAGCTGGCGATCGAGGACCTCCGGCGAGCGGCGGACTGGTTCGCGCCGATCCATCAGCGGACGGCCGGGGTCGACGGCTGGGTGTCGCTGGAGGTCTCGCCGCTGCTCGCGTATGACACCGCCCGCAGCGTGCGCGCCGCGGCCGACCTGCACGCACGAGCCGGGCGAGAGAACCTGTTCATCAAGATCCCGGGGACCGCGCAAGGCCTGCCGGCGATCGAAGAGGCGACGTTCGCCGGGGTGCCGGTAAACGTCACGCTCCTGTTCTCGCACGAGCAGTACCTGGCCAGCGCGGATGCGTACATGCGCGGGATCGAGCGCCGGATCGAAGCCGGTCTGGATCCGAGTGTTTCCTCGGTCGCGTCGGTGTTCATCTCCCGGTGGGACGCGGCGGTTATCGGTCGTGTGTCCGAGCAGCTGCGCGCCCGGCTCGGGCTGGCGGTAGGTCTGAAGACGTATCAGGCGTATCGACGGCTGATGGATTCAGCTCGCTGGCAGCGTCTCGCGAACGCCGGCGCGCGTGTGCAACGGCTGTTGTGGGCCAGCACCAGCACCAAGGACCCCGACTCCCCCGACACGATGTACATCGACGGTCTGCGCGCGCCGCACACGATCAACACGATGCCCGAGTCGACGCTGCGGGCCTTCGACGACCATGGTCGCGTCGGCGAGCCGATCGCGGCCGATGGCGGCGATGCGGAGGCCACGTTGGCGCAGTTCGAATCCGCGGGCGTCGATGTCGACGCGCTGGCCGCGACGCTCCAGTCTGAAGGAGCCCGGAACTTCGTCAAATCGTGGGATGACCTGTTGAGGCGTATCGACAACCAGGTCGCGGCGGTGGCGTGAGCGCCCTGACACAGCGACCGTCGTGGCGAGCGCCGGCAGGAACCACGAGGACGTCAAGGTTTGCAGGTCCATCGGATGCCGTCACGCTGATCGGTGCGGGCGTCACGCTGCACGAATGCCTGCGTGCAGCCGATCAACTCGCGCTCGACGGCATCCACGCACGCGTTATCGACCTCTACTCGATCAAGCCGATCGACGCCGACACGCTGGTCGAGGCCGCGGATGCCACGGGCGGCCGGGTCGTCGTCGCCGAGGACCATCATCCCGAGGGCGGTCTCGGCTCGGCCGTAGTAGCCGCGCTGCTCAAGGCGGGAGTCCAGCAGCTCCGCCTGGCGCACCTGAGCGTGTCCGAGCTGCCTGGCTCGGGCACGACCGCCGAGCTACTGGCCGCCGCCGGCATTGACGCCACGCACATCGCATCGGCAGCCGCCGCGTTGATCGACGAATGATGAGGAACGCCCAACCGCGAAATCCCCGAGGCGATCGAAAGTCGGCCAGCCATCACAATCGACTCGGAGGTACCAGATGCTTGTAGCGGGAATTCGCCGCACCGGTGGCGATGTTGGAATGATCGATGTACCTGGGCCGCGTCCGCTCGCTGGGGACGAGGTGCTGATTCAGGTCAGGGCGGCGGGCGTGGGCAACTGGGATGAGTTCGTTCGGACCGGCGGCTGGGATGTTGGGCGCCGGCCGCCGATGGCGCTCGGGGTTGAGGCCGCCGGTCTGGTTACGGCGGTGGGCAGCATGGTCACCGATTGGGCATCAGGCGATGAGGTGATGACCCATCCGCTTCCGTTGCGAGACCAGGGAACATGGGCGCCGACGCTGATTGCTCCTTCTGCGTTGATCGCCCGCAAGCCGGCGGGTGTCTCTTGGGAGGCTGCGGCGGTGTTTCCGGTGCCTGCGCTTACCGCCGCGCAGGTTCTCGATGAGGCGCTGGGGGTCGGTCCCGGCGATCGCCTTCTGGTGAATGGCGCCGGCGGCGTGACCGGTCGCCTGCTGGTGTCTCTCGGGTCGCTCCGCGGGGCGGAGGTGATCGCGACCGCAGGCCCTCACAGTCGCGCACCGGTCGCCGCGCTGGGAGCGCGCGATGTCATCGACTACCACGAGCAGGACTGGCCGGATCAGGTTCTGGCGATTACCGACGGCACCGGTGTTTCCGCTGCCGTAAACGCCACACCCGATGGTGCGGGGGATGCGATCCGCGCGGTTCGCGACGGCGGTCGTCTCGCGACCATCACCTCGGATCCGCCCGAACAGGACCGAGGGATCACGGTCTCGAGCGTCTACGTGAGACCGGACGGCGGCCAGCTGGGCGGCCTCGCGCGGCTCCTCGCGGCCGGACAGCTCGAGATCTCAGTCGCGACGAGCTACGAGCTTCTTGACGCTGCGGATGCGCTTGCGACAGTGGTCAGCGGGCGTGCCGGCGGGGCGGTCGCGCTCACGCTCTAGAACCCCGATCACTACACTGTCTTCCCCTCGATGCCGTATCGACACATGCCAATCTCTCGCAAGTAACGCAGACGGTCGCCGCCCTCGTAACTGCGATGACCTGGCATCGGCGACGCATCCAGCGCCGTTCAACGCCGGAGGCGCGCCTCGCCTTCCGGCCGAGGAGCGACACGACGGCAAGTTCCTCGACGGTCCCGACACCGGAACTCAACGGAGGCGGGAGCGGTGTCATCAGCCCCGCTCGGTCTGCGGTGCGTTCGACCCGTGCAGGCGTCGCCACTCGGGCGGCCGCGCATCGGCTGGGCGCCGAGGGTCTCATCATCGAGCAGGGTGCGGCTGAGGCTGTCGGTTGCTGCCGATGCTCGGGCAGGAGCGGTGTGACTACCTCGTGCGCCTCGTCGATCAGCTGAGCCCGATCGTCGGATAGTTCACGGGGCGGCTGCTGCTGCCGATCTCGGGTTCGTCTGACACGGGTACCTCGTAAGTCGTCGTTGGTGACTGCGAGCAAGCGGATGACTACGCGGCCTGACGAAGTCTGGTTGGCAAGCGCGCGGTAGCCGTCGTGGATGGCTGGCGCACCGCATGATGGCGACAGGCTATCGAGGCATAGCCAGGAGATATTTGCGGGGCGAAACTCGGCCGTACGGTTGCCCGTCAGGGAGCCAGAACGAGTTGATTGCCGGCGCGGCCCCCGGCATGAGCCCGACCCCGCGAGGGCTTCCGATTGTCAAACGAAAGGTTCGACCATGTCTGCCCCGGCCACGGTGGCGAACGAGAAGCCGTCACGGCGAGTAACTCTGTCACGACGTGCGTCGTTTTGGGCGGCGGCCGCATTCGCGTTCCTGGCGTTCGCCGCGAGCACCGCGGCATCACCCCTTTACCGGGTCTATGAGGACAAGTTCAGCTTCGCCCCGACAACGCTCACCTTGTTGTTCACGGTCTACATCGTCGTCCTGCTGGGCACGCTGCTGGTGTTCGGCTCGGTGTCTGATTACACGGGTCGTCGGATCGTGATGCTGGCGGGTCTGGCTTCGGTGCGGCCGGGTGCGGCTTGTTCCTCATCGCCCACGGGGTTGGGCTACTGTTTGCGGCCCGTGCGCTGCAGGGTGTCGCGGTTGGCCTCATCTCCGGAGCGGCCAGCGCGGCGCTGTTCGATTTGCGACCAAACGGCGGCGCTGCACCGGTCGTCTCCAGCGCGGCGCCCACGGGCGGCCAGGCCCTCGGCGCAATCGGCGCGAGCGTGCTGGCCCAGTACGCTCCCGCGCCGACCCACCTGGTTTGGTGGCTGTTACTCGGGGCGTTCATCACCGGCGTCGTCGCCGTACTGGCGATGCCAGAGCCTGGAACGGTGCGCCCCGGCGTTGTGAGCTCGCTGCGGCCGCATGTCAGTGTGCCGCAGGCGGCCAGGGGCGCCTTCGCTACGGCGGTGCCGGCCCTCGTGGGAATCTGGGCACTCGCCGGCTTCTATCTGTCGCTGGGACCGTCACTTGCCGCGCAGCTGCTGCACTCGATGAACTTGCTTTGGGGCGGGATCTTGATATTCCTGCTCACCGGTCTCGCGGCCGCAGCCTCGGCCTTGCTCGCCAGGAAGAATCCGTCAGCGGTGATGCTGGGCGGCTGCCTGGTTCTGATCGTCGGAGCCTTGGTGACGTTCGCCTCGATCGAGACCGGCACCTCAGCCGTCCTGTTCGTCGGCACGGCGATCGCAGGGCTCGGCTTCGGACCCGCGTTCATGGGCGCCTACCGCGCCACGGTCGCGGCGGCCACGTCCCACGATCGGACGGGGCTGATCACGGCGATCTACATCGTCAGTTACCTGGCAACTGGCATTCCGGCCGTGCTCGCTGGCATTGCTACATCGCACTACGGTCTGCGCAAGACCGCACTTGTCTATTCGGTTGCGGTCGCAGTCCTGGCCGCGGTCGCAGTCAGCCGCCTCCTGGCCCGTCAGACGGCTCCCGGACGGGCGGAGCATGGAACCCGCCATGCCGACGCGCCTCCAGGGCCGGGCACGGTGCCACCGTGCGCGCCACTCAGGCCGCGCCCCCGACAAGCGGAAGCATGAGCGCCGGGCAAATGGCAGTGAGCGCAGCCAGACCAGCCATCCACTGCCTCGAGGCGATCAGGGATGGGAGTGAGATCGGCGAGCGAACTCCGGCGCACGGTGGGCCCGTCACCCGATAGGTAAACGTTAAGTCAGGAGGAACCTGGATGTTCAAACACATCGTTGTCGGCGTGGACGGGCGCGAGGGTGGCCGCGACGCGGTAGCGCTCGCCAGGCTGCTGGTCGCGGTGGGCGGGAAGCTTACGCTCGCCTATGTCGTTGCGGGCGATGCGCACGCCTACCGCGGCACCGGCGGCGCGCCCGAGGCTTCCGACGGAGGGCGTGCGGAGGCGCTGCTAGAAGCAGTGCGCGGGGAAACGGGTGTCGAAGCGCACCTCCGCTGGTACGGATCCTCTTCTGTGGGACGCGGCCTGCATGAGCTGTGCGAAGTGATCGGTGCCGATCTACTGGTCGTGGGTTCATCCCGTCGCGGACTACTCGGGCGGGTGCTGATCGGGGATGACACCAGCGCCGCGCTGAACGGCGCGCCGTGTGCGATCGCGATCGCGCCGAGCAACTACTCACAGCAGCCGGGCATGACGCGCGAGATTGGGGTCGGTTACGACGGATCACCCGAGAGCGAACACGCACTCTCGGTGGCCCGGACGCTCGCCGTCGCGTGGGCAGCCAAGCTCTCAGCGCTCGAAGCGGTGTCGCTTCCGTCATACGCCTTTGTGGGGCCAGGAGCGGCCGATAACGCGCCCCAGTGCCTCGTCGAGGATGCCCTTGAGCGAATCGCAGGCCTGGGCGGCGTCGAACCGCACGCGGCCTACGGTCAGCCTGCCGAGGAGCTAGCGCTGTACAGCGCATCGCTCGATCTGCTGATCGTAGGCGCGCGCGGCTATGGCCCGGTCGGACGCCTGATCCACGGAAGCACCTCCCAGCAGCTTGCGCATACCGCCCGTTGCCCGCTCCTGGTGCTCACCCGCGCCGCCCACGCGATCGAGATGGATGAAGCGGCACGACAAGGCGGGTAGAGCACGCCAGCGCCGGCGTCGAGGCCGCGCTCGGAGCGCTCGCACCAGCGACCCGCGTCGAGGTGGATCGCCGAACACACCGCCACAGCCAGGACAGCGTCCAGGACGTCATCGGGCACTCCCTGGACGACGGCGGCTCAGGCAGGCTCGTCGACGCCCGGACGACTCACATCGCTCAGGCGCCAGCGACCTCAACGTCGACGTCGCTGCATCCCGCGACCTCGCGGGCGGGTCGATCAGCGCTGGCGGCGGCGTCGATGCACGCTCGCGGCGATCGCAGTCGCTCGTCGCAACGCCTCGCGGACGTCAGCTACGGGTCGACGGCCGCATGGCACAAGGCCGCTTCGACGCGGCGGCGCGGCCCGGCCGGCTCGATCTCGCCGCGCTGCACGGGACCTCGACTACCGCTGCTGGCCGCGGCAGATCGCGGTGCCGCTCGCCGCTTCAGATCTTCCACGACGACACGGCGACCGTGTTGATGCCTCGGCCATCGGCGGCGCGGCTCGCCGCTGCTGGCGGCGATCGGCACCACTGGTCACACCCGGCATCCGATCCGGCATCCTGCCGCCGGCGCGGGACGCCGGGCGTCGCGACATCGAGCCGGCGCATGCGTCGATGACCGTGCTGTCGACCGCACCGTTCATGCTCGCGTCGTCAGCTGATCTGCCACGTGCTCGGACCGTGCTGTTCGTCGTGCAATGGCCGCTCGGCGCGTGGCCCGGAACAACAGGACAATCGGATCGAGTTCCGCGTGAGCCGGTAGAAGACGCGCAGCACGCGCGATCCGCTTCGCAAATGCGATGTCTACGATGGAGGACTGCACCAGACGCTGGAACGTCACCGCGCCCATGATCGCCAGCACCGGCAACAGGATCAGTGCGAACGCGTCGAAGCTCGTCCGAGGCGCGACATCCGGCCGATGAACGCGAGCGCGATCAGGCTGCTGGACAGCGCGGCCAGGTAGATGCTCCCGCGACCGTTTGCTCCGAAACCGCTGCGCGCCGAGCGGTCGAAGCTTGAAGGCTCCGTGGTCGCGAACGTGACAGCGGCCCGAGGCGGTCGCCGAGCAGTCGAGCGAGCGGCGCCTGAACGGACGCACCCGACGCGGTCGATTCCGTCGAGACGTGCTTCGCCGGATGCTGTTGAGGCCCGCCACTGTCTCCGAGGATCGCCTCGGCTCCATCGAGAACAGACGAAAACCGAAGAGCCATACCAGTCGGGTCGCGAGGGCAGGATCCTGGTCGAGCATTCGGTCTGCGTCATGCTCACGAACATCGCGGCTGAGTGCGGCCCGCCGCGTGAACGTGAACGAGCTCGGGCCCGGGGCCGGTCGCGCGTGCCCGTGAAGCGGGCGCCTTCGCCCGAAAAGATCGCCGCGGCCGCGTCTACCCCGGCGAGCGTGGAGGACGCAGACGGCATCCGCGGCACGATGCTGACCATCGACGGCGGACGGTGGGCCGCTTGACCGCCTCGATGTCCACGCGGCTGGAACAGGCGGCGCGCCTCTGATCGGCGCGCCCTATCAGGCAGTCGGACAGGGCTGTTGTGGCGGACCCACATCGGCCGCATCGTCGGGTCCGTCACAAGCGCGAGCGGCGCAACTCGTTGCTCGCCACAATTTCCGAAGGAGAAAGATCGTGGAAGACATCGAACCGTCCCGGCGCTTGACGGACCGTCGTTCGTTCCTGCTCAAGGGTGCCGCGGTGGGAGCCGGAGCCATCGGCGCAGGTCGCCTGCTGGCCGCTCCGTCGCGGCCTCCGCCGACGGGGCCTCACGAAGGGTGACGTGGCCATTCTCCAGTTCCTGGCCGCGGCGGAGCTCCTCGAGGCCGACCTGTGGGAGCAGTACAACGAGCTCGGCGGGATCCAGGACCGCGAACGTCCGGGCGGAACCGGGAACAAGGCCTACACCAGGGCCCTCTCGGTGCTGGACAAGGACATCCCCCAGTACATCCACGACAACGCCGATGACGAGCAGAGCCACGCGAACTTCATCAACGCGTATCTGGCGGCGAACGGCGCGGACCCCATCAACCTGGACAAGTTCCGCACGCTGCCCAGCAGCAAGGCGACCGGCGCGCGTCAGATCGGCCGGCTGACCAACCTGATGGAGCTGACCATCGACACCAGCTGGTGGACGCGCTACCGCAGCGACTCGAAGAACCCGGACCTGGGCGACACCCTGCCGCAGGCCGTCCCGGACCTGGCCGTGGGAAAGCACCCGGCGATTCCGCGCAGCGACGACGATCTGACGCCGCGCAAGCACCTGCAGGCGATCGCGAACACGGCCGGCTTCCACTTCGGCACGATCGAGCAGGGCGGCACGAGCCTCTACGCCTCGCTCGCGCAGCGAGTGACGAGCCCCGAGGTGCTGCGCATCCTGCTCAGCATCGGCCCGACCGAGACGATGCACTTCCAGACGTGGCAGGACAAGGCCGGCAACGCTCCGCCGCTGACCGACCCCACCACCGGGCTCACGTTCCCCGACCTGAACGCGCGCGGGCCGCTGTTCAAGCCCAACCGGATCATGCCCGAGCCGACGAAGTTCCTCGATCGGAAGTTCCCGATCTGCTCGATCATCCGGCCCAGCCAACACCGAGGGCGCTGCCCTGGGCGCCGCGAAGGCCCTGACCGCCATGGGGCTGTTCAACGGACAGTCGCCGGAGTTCTTCGCCGGCGTCAAGGCGCTCGCGGAGGCTGCGGACGCCGCTCAGCGTCAGTGAGGAGCGACGGCTGTGCGGTGTCGCGCGGGCGGCACGCAGGCCGCGACAGAGCGCGACGAGGGCCCGCCGAGGCGGGCCTCTCGTCTTTGCCGTCCCTCACGGAAGCAATAGCGACGCCCTACCGGGCGATCGCCGACCGTGCTTGAGCGGGCCCTGGCGCACCTACAGTCGGACGACAGACCCGAACCACAAGGACCACGCGATGATCGAGAACATCCTCAGCCCCACTCACCTGCTCCTGATCCTCGCCGTCGCGCTGATCGTGCTCGGCCCCAAGCGACTGCCGGAGGCAGGACGCGGACTCGGCTCGGCGATCCGCGGCTTCAAGGACTCGCTCTCGACGCCCGAGCGGCGCGAGGAGCAGCCGGCGATCCAGCCGTCGCGCGAGCCCGATCACACGCCCGGCGCATAGCCCCATGAGGGCGCGATCCGGATGGAAGCGTTCCCGCTACGAGCCGTCGCTCACGACGAGCGCCTCACGCTGACCGAGCACCTCAGCGAGCTGCGAGCACGGCTCCTGCTCAGCGTGGCGGTGCTGGCGGTGCTGTTCGCAGGATGTCTGTGGCAGAGCCGGTCGCTCCTGCACGTGCTCAACGCGCCGCTGGCGCAGCTCAGAACCAGCTCGCCGGCGGAGGGTGCCGGTAGCGAGCTGCCCAAGGCGCTGGCGCGCAGCGCCGGCGCATTCACCCAGCTCGCGCACGCCTCCTCCCTCGCCCCAGCCGACCAGCGGGCCGCGCTCGACGCGGCCCGCTCCCTCGCCGCCGCCAGCCGGTCGCTCGCGCGCCCAGACGCGCGCGCTCCGGTCACGCTCGGGCTCGGCGAGCCCTTCTCCACATCGATCACGGTCGCCTTCGCGTTCGCGCTGCTCCTCGGACTGCCGTTCCTGCTCGCTCAGGCGTGGGCCTTCGCCGCCCCGGCGCTCGCTCCCGCCGATCGGCGCGCGGTGCGCCCGCTCCTGGCCCTCGCCCCCGCGCTCTTCGCCACCGGCGTGGCGTTCGCATACTTCCTCGTCCTCCCGCCGGCCGTCAGGTTCCTGCAGGGGTTCAACCACGGCGCGTTCGACGTCCTGGTTCAGGCGCGCGCGTACTACCGCTTCGAGCTCATGACCATGCTCTGCCTCGGCGCGATCTTCGAGATTCCGGTCCTTCTGCTGGCCCTCGGTCGCGCGGGCATCCTCAGCTCGACCACCCTGCGCCGCCATCGCCGCTACGCCATCGTCGGGCTCTCGGTCCTCGCCGCCCTCCTGCCAGGCACAGACCCCGTCACCACGCTGCTCGAGACGCTACCGCTCTTCGCCCTCTACGAGGCCACCATCGTCCTGCTCCGATTCAACGAGCGCAGACGCGGCCGACGGCAAGTCCCGCCCGAATAGGAGTTACGACCCAGCGGCCGGATAGCGTGCGGTCTTCGCTGCTTAGGCCGCTGCGGAGATGGCGCCACTCGGCAAACATCACCGCCGCCGGGAAACGCGATCCCGAAGCGGTCAAGCGGATGGAGACCGCGAACGACTGGGCCTCCATCCGGCGCACCTCCTCCGGGCGGCGCTGCCGGACAGACGCCGGGGTGGCGACCGCGTCCGCGACCCCGGCCGAGTGGAACGCTGGTCGTCTCACGATGCCCACCAGGTCATGCGGCCAGCTCGACCCCCGCTCGAGGGCTGTGGACAACGCGGTCGCCCGGTTCGGGCGAGCGCGCTCAGGAAGGCGCGTGTCGCGACGCTCTCCGCATCGGGATGGGTAAGTACCGCGGTGCGGAACGCGGCCTCGCTTGCTTCGAGCGCAACGAAGCGAATCCCAGGGGCAGCGAAGCGCTCGGTGACCGTTTCCGGTAGCAGGGCGAAGCCGGCACCGGCGGCCACCGCGAGTAGCACGTGCTCCACGCGGGGTTCCGCGTCTCTACGAACATCGGCGAGAGTCCGGCGCTATGGCCTATGGCACATTGCGACCATCGCGTTGCGGAATCTGGGGTGGCCTCCCGGGGAAGCACGACCAGCCGGTCCTGCGCCAGCCGCTCGAGGGCGATCGCCGAGGTGACGGCGTGAGGGCGGGTCGCCGGCAGCACCGCCACGGCGCGCTGCTCCCCAAGTGATTTGACGCGGCGCCGGTCGTCGGTGCAGGCAGACTGGTGATGACAGCGTCGAGCCGCCGCTCACGGACTTCGTCGATGAGTCGGAGCGCCGGCCGTCGTGAGGTCGACGTCGACGCGCAGCGCGGAGCCGGCGAGCCGGCGCAGCGCGCGCGGAACGCTCGCGGGGAGCGAGTCGGGCAGGTAGCCGACGCGCAGCCGCATCGTTACCAGGTCGCCAGCGTTGCGCGCGGCCTGCTGCGCGACTTCGGCGTGCCGCAGCACGTGCCGCGCCTCCTCGAGCAAGGCGACGCCCGCGACGGTGAGCTCAACGCTGCGCCGGTTGCGGTCGAAGAGCTTGACCCCGAGCTGCTGCTCGAGTTTGCGCGCCTGCTGCTTACTGCGGGTTGCGCGACGTGAAGACGCTCCCCTGCCCTGCGGAGTGCAGTTCGTCGGTGCCGGCAACGAGATATCTCAGATGCCGGAGCTTCATTGCGGGCCCTCACCCACGCTGGCGTGAAATGGCACTGGTTTTGGCGGGACCGGTCCCGCCCGGATGCGCACATCCGCGCGTGAGCTCGGTGACCTTCGGGGTGAGCATTGGAACCTCCCTTGCGGGTCGCTTGCGACGGGGCCGCCGGGGCACGAAGCCGACCTGCACGTCCGAGCAGCCTCACTGCTCGGACGACCGCGATGCTGGCTTCGCGCTCGAGCAGGACGCGCAGCCCTGCGCCGAGCGGCACCTGCAGCCCAGATCGGGGAGGGGCGCCGCTCGGGCGGCGCCCCCCATCGATGGTCACATCGCCGCGGCGGGCTCGTGCAGCAGGATCCCGAACCGGTTCGGGTCGGCATCGCTGTCGTCGCGGGGCACCAGGAAGTACTCCGCACCTGCCGGCTCGAGCGTGATGAGCAGACGGGCTTCGTCGCCACGCACGGTCAGCCCGTGCGGAACGTCCTTGGGAAGCGCCGCGTACGACCCGGCTTCCACGTCGATCCGCTGGTCGCCGACGAATGCGGTGATCGATCCGTCGAGGACGTACAGCGTCTCGTCTTCGCGCGTGTGGGTGTGGATCGGCGGCTCGTCGCCGGCGCGCAGATGCCACTCCACGACGGCCCAGTCGCCACGGGCCTGCTCACCGGCAAGTTTGAGCTCGGTGCTCGAGCCGCTGCTCTTGGTGACTGTGCGCCCGGCGCTGGGCCCAGTGAGGACGGGCTCGGTAAGGGACATACATTCCCCTTTCTAGTTATTAGGGAGAGAACCGGTTGCACGGTCCTCCGGATAAGCCAACGTACGCCAATCGAACCGCCAGGACGGGCCCGTTTCGCGATCGTCCGAGACCGCTTCGAGATCGCGAATCCGACACGTATCGCCTGATGACCTACCAGTAAGTGCGTGCGGCCGGGCCGCCGACGACGCGACCGTAGGATCGCTCTACCGGATCGCGTAACACGGACCCCGTGTTGCCGCACCGCGCGCACGCGCGATTGTCATGCCATGGGTTCTTTCGCCGACAAGGGGCTTGGAGCGCGGGGGCGTGATATCGCCGGTGGCAGGAGCTACCGGGGCGAGCGGTCGCCATCGGAGTGCTACGTGTACGTCCTCGGCCCGGACGGTCCCGAGCCCCTGACTCCGCGAAGCTGGGATCCTCGCGCGTCCTTCTCGTGGGGGATCCCAGGCGTCGGTGCGCAGGAGCTGGCTTGGGCGGTCATTCGCGACGCCACGGGTGACTCGCGACTCGCCGATGACTGGTGCGCGGACCTCAGTGGCGAGATCGTCAGCCGGCTTCCCCTGGACGAGTTCTGGCTGAGGGCCTCCGACATCGTGGCGTGGCTGGACGCGAGCCCGGTGGCCTCGGCGATCGGCGTCCGAGCACCGCAGGACTCGTGGGAGCGCGCCGCCCCTCCGAGTTCTCGTCGTCCCCGTCGTTGCTGATCGCCGGCCGGCGGCGACTCGGTGCGGTCGCCGGACAGCCGCTGGCGGCAGCACCGTGGCGCGCTGGGCGTCAGGTATTGGTCGTCAGACAGAGCCTGAACGGAGCCTTTGTACGCGCCTACCCTGCTTCGCTCAGAAGGTCAGCGTCACAGTACGGCCGCCGGTACCGGAGAGCACTGCCGCGAGAGCCTCCGGGGCAGCGGCAGCGGAAAACACGCGGCCAGGCTCGGTGTCGGGCGTGCCGCCGCCAGCCCGTTCCACCAGTGCCCGAAGCTGGGATCCGTCGGGTCTGACGTACAGGGACGTGATCGTGATCTGCCGCTCGCCCGCAGGCGGGTCCTCGGTGATCGTGGTGAGGCGTCCTCTGTCTCGGACGAGGCGCACCGCGGATGCCGCTCCTCCCGGCGCCGCGTTCACCGCAGCGTCGAAGCCGTTAGCACCGGCTGTGGCCGCGGCTGCATCGGCCCACTCCGGATCGTGGTAGTCGACCACGTGCGCGGCGCCCCGTTGCTGCAGCCTCGTGTGGCTCGTCGAGCTCGCTGTGGCTGTGACGCGTGCCCCGCGCGCTGCCGCGAGGGCGACGAGCAGGCCTCCGGTGACGCCGCCGCCTCCGTGGATCAGGAGCGTCTCACCTGCCTTGATCTCGACCGCTTCGGAGAGCGCCTGCTCCGCGGTCAGTGCCGGGACGGGGAACGCGGCCGCGGCTGCCCACGACATCGCAGCGGGCTTCCTCGCCAGCAACGCGGCGGGCACGATCAGCTGCGGCGCCCACGTTCCCCCGGTGCGCAGCGGGAGCGGGTGGGTGAGGACCTCGTCTCCTGGAGCCCAATCGTGGACGGCTGCACCCACCGCGGTCACCACGCCCGCCGCCTCGACGCCCAACGCCATCGGAGGCGCAATGCCGACATCCCACCCGCCCCGACGGACGATCTCGTCCCAGTTGCCGACGCCTGCAGCCCGTACCGCGATGAGCGCCTCGTCGTCGGCGAGTGGCCGAGGGTTTGGAAGCTCGATATCCGAGACGGGTCCGCCGATGCTGAGGATCCCGGCGCCGCGCATCACAGGGATCTCCCGCAGCCACGGGTCGGCACCCGATGCGTCTGAACAGCGGCACTCTCGGGCGTGGTGGGGCACACCAGGTGCTTGGCGTTAGTGGGCATTGGAACCTTCCTTTGTCGGCCGGCGCGCTGGGCGCAGAACGGCGTCGCGGTGGTCAGGTCGGAGGGAGGGACGCCTCAGCTTGCTTGGCGTTGTTCCTTCTCAGGAGCACGCCGGCGAGCAAACCGAGCGTCATGCCGAAGATCCCGTGGCCGACCCACCAGCTCCAGTGCGGCGTCGAGCTGTAGAGCGTCTGGATCTTCTGCGTATTGATGATCCAGCTGATGAGTATCGCCTGGACGACGATGCCGTAAGCGGCTCCGAGCACGACTGCTGCGACGAGGTTCGGCCTGGGACCGAGGAACGCGGTCAGCAACGCGACGCCGATGAGCCCAAGGATCAGCGAGTTCCCCATGTGGGCGACGATCCCACCGAACACCGGTACGAAGTGGAAGCTGCCGTGGAAGTGGTGCACGCCGAAGACGACGCTCCAGATGCCCTCCGGCGGCGTCCAGAGCGTCTGGTGAATGCCAGGTACCACCGTGGTGTTCTGGGCGATCGCCGCGACGACCATCTGCCACGCGGCCATGATGAAGCCAGCGGCGATTGCAGCGAGCGCACCCACCTGCAGGACCTTCGTTGTGGCAAGGCTCGCTGGCCGCGAGCGCCAGCGGACTTCCCTTTGGGCGTGGGCCTCCATTGCGATAGCTCCGATCGGATCGCGTGTCGTTCGTATGTGTTGACGCGACCACCAAGGAAAGTGCAGGGTCGGGAACGCTCAAGAGCAATCGACGATCGCGCGATCCATGCGGGGTCTCAGCCACCGCCTGATCAGGCGGGCGTATCGCACGGTCATCCAACGCTGTTGTTGCGGGCGGCGCCGGCCGCATCGTTGTCTGCGGTTGTCCAGCACCGACCGGCCCCTCACGGGCCCGACGCGCCGGGCAAGGGTTGGTCCGCAGCGAGGGAAATGACGGACGCGACGAGCGCGGCGCCACTCGCGGGGCTGTCGTGGCGGCTGCTGTCCCGCTGGCTGCGGCAGTGACCGCCACCGAGCAAGATCTCGGCATCAGCGACCGTGGGCTTGCGTCCGCACGTTAGGCAGCCATCGGAACATCCGCGGCGGCGTCCGGGCCGCACGCCCAGATGTCGTCCAGGAGCTGCTGCGCGCGCCGCGGCGTCCAGCGTTGGGTATCGATCAGGTCGTCCGTCAGCACGACCGAGGCGGCGAGCGCGTGACGCACGTCAGCCTCGTCCAGATCGCGGCAGAACAGCAGCGCGTCTGCCGCCTCGCGGACGCATTCCTGCTCCGCAGGCCACAGCTTCGGGGCGCCCAGGCCGCGGAGCGTCTTCATGACGCGGCGGTAGGCCACGGCTCGCATGCTGGTCATGCCGTGAGGATCGCGGCTGCGGGCGCTCGCTCAATCGTTTCTCAGTCGCCTGCGAGTGGCGATCGGTATCGCACCCCCGCCCCCCCGCCCGCGCCCGGGGAGGAGGAGTGGGCGGGCGCGGGCGGGGCTGTCGGCGGGCTCGACCAATGACTGATCGAGCCGGTGCCCGCATCTCGGGAGGGGAGCCGGACGCGGACCGCTGCGGCGCCTTCTGGATGACCTGATCGGAACCCGGCGCCGACCAAGGCGGACGCTAGGCAGGCAGCCGAGGCCCGCGAACAGCGAAGGCCGATCGTGCGATAGCTCTCGCTTCTCGCTCGGGCAGATGATCGCGATCCGCGAGCGGGTGAGCTCTGCTCGTTGTTGCAACGCGGACGGCGCGCGCGAAGGTCACCCGCACGCAGGTCTCAGCGCGAACTAGGAGGAGCGATGTCAGCCGCCAATGCGAATGTCTTCCCGGTCCGCTGGCTCTTCGCCGGCCCGATCGCGTCGGACAGCGTCGCCGTGCGCAGCGCACGGCTGGAGGATTTCTTCGACGCCTGGGTGTTCGCTGCGCGCGACGCCGAGCTCGCCCTCAGCGCGTGGACGTCGAGCACGAACCGCGAGCGCGGGGATGCGCACGCCGTCTATTGCGCCGCGCTGGATCGCGAGGAGTGCGCTGCGGCAGTTCTTGCGACAGCGGCGGCCTCATGACACGCAACCAACGCATGCGATAACGGCGCAACTGACAAACGGACCAGCGCTGGCCCGAGCTCGACGGGTGTTGCCATGAGCAGCGCCCGAGCCATCGCCTACCGCCCAGTCATCGAGACACTCCGCGACGAGCAACCCGCATGCGCTCGTGGCCTCCGAGACACCTGCGACCGCTACTGGCTGATCGACGGCCAAGCCAGCCGAGTAGCTAGACGCAGGGAGATCGCGCATGAACGAACTTATCGACCAGCGATTGGTGGAGGAGGCGATCGACGCGTACGCTGACCAGTTCGTCAGGCGCGCTCCTCGGGTGCGCGAGTCGTGAGGCTTTGGCCGCGGTGGCCCAAGGCGGGCCAGCGCGGCGAGTCACCAACGAACCTATTCGCCGCCGGGTTCATCGTCTCGCCCCGATGAGCTCTCGACTGGACGCTCCGCTATGTGGCGGCCTTCGGCGTCGCGCGCATCCGGCAGATGCCGTGCCCCAGGCACCGAGTGCCCTCCCGGCCTCCAGCCCCAAGCGCATCGAGGACGCCACCTTCCGGCTGCGATCCGCAGCACTGCAACCCCAACACACCCTGTGGGTCGCCGGCGCGACCCTGCGCATCCGGGACCGACCGCCTGGACGAGGGTGTTCCAGCTTCTCGCGTCCGTTAGAGGACTCTCCGTGCGCAGCATCTCCGCGTCGACGGGGTGGAACAAGTCCTCTCCAGCCCGATGGCGGATCGGGCGCGATGGTGTGATGGACGGTGAGCCCGGCGCCCGCTGCCAAGCTCTCGGGTTCGTCGCGGTAGAAGACGTCCTCGAGCGAGCGTGCGGAGACCAGCAGCCGCGCGTGCGTGCTGGCGTTGGCGGCGCGATGGCGCAGCATCGCCATCAAGCAAGCGGCACCAGGCCCGACCCCCCGGCGTTGAGCAGCAGCGGGCCGCGGTCGCGGGGGCGCAAGGTGAAGTACCCGCCGATCGGACCGCGCAGCTCCAGCTCGTCGCCGACACCAAGCTCCCCGGTCAGATAAGGGAGACCTCCCCGTCGTCGATGTGCTCCACCATCAACGCCAGCGTCGCGTCCTCCGACGGTGACGGGTCGGACGGCAACTCTACAAACTCTTCCCATGGCCAGACACCGATTCTTCGACGGCTCCTCGCACCGTGAGGCTCCACTCATCAAGTGGCGTACGTGGTATCGGGCCTGCCGAGAGCACAGGGAAGTCATTGACCACATATTGACCCGGTGGCACGCGGGCAGGATCGACGTCGGGACGTCTCCGCCCAGAGAACCCTTGTGAGATTCGTGGCATTGCCGTTCCTCCTCCGGGCCGTTGCCTCAGTTGCGGTGCGCTCACGAAGTAGGCGGACGATCTGTCAGTGCCCGGCTCGACTCAAGCGGCCCGCGACTGACTGTGTTGGTTTCCCGCCCGTGCGGCATGTGCGGGGTTACCCGGTTGACGCTGGCCAGTTGGGGCCGCGGACGGAGGTTCCGGGTCAGGGCGACGGGCTGACCGGCCTGTGATCCGGGGGTTCGCGGTGTCACGAGGGCGAGGGTTGCGTTCGCCCGCCGTCGGTTCGCGCGGGCCGCCCTCCGCCTTCTACCCGCTGCCAGTCCGAGCAGGCCTAAGACTTCCAATGATGCGTAGTAAGCGCCGGCCAGAACGATGATGAAGCCGCCCGGGACGATCACAAAAACGATTCCGAGGATTAGCAGTATCGGGATGAAGAGCAGGAACGGCAAATAGGCGAATGGGAACCACACGGGGACCTCTAGATGCAATCGAGGGGTGATCGTGAAACCGCAGGTGCGCCGACGTGAGTGTCAATGGGTCTAAGCACGGCGACCGACGCGAGAGCAGCACGTTGAACCTTCTTACGCACCGAAGGATGCGTCAGCGCATCGTCCGCCACAACAGCGTTGTGCGAGTGCACGATAAGACGACGTGATCAGTCGGCGCCTGATTGTTCGCGTTGATCGCTCGATCGTCGCCTGCTGTTGAAGCCAGTGCGTCATGGCGGATAGTCGCGACCATGAGTCCGCGAGCACCCTCACAGCTTGATAACGGCACGGTGGGCCCGACGCGGGCCTCGCGCGTCGTCCGCGCCATCGCGGCGACGCGCGATCGACCGACACCGAGCCACGAGATGACGCTCAACCTCCGAAGCGGGAGCTGAGCATGCCGCGGCTCAGCCGTACCCGGGTCCGCAATCAGGCCCGGCGAAAGAAGCGCCTCGCCGCTCGCCGGCACAGCCGCCGCGAGCACCGGCAAGCACGCAAGAAGGGCTCAGGCGTCGGTTCATCGCGAACCGAGTGATCGCCTCGAGCCTCACCTAGGAGGAACCGTGTCCAACATCGCCTTCGAGCACATCACCAAGCGGTACAGCGACGGCTTCGAAGCCGTCAAGGACATGAACATCAACGTCGATGACGGAGAGTTCATGGTCCTGGTCGGCCCGTCGGGCTCGGGCAAGTCCACCGCCCTGCGAATGGTCGCCGGGCTGGAGGACATCACTGAAGGCGAGCTCAAGATCGGGAACAAGATCGTCAACCAACGCGCGCCGAAGGATCGGGACATCGCGATGGTCTTCCAGAACTATGCGCTGTATCCGCACATGACCGTGCGGGAGAACATGGGATTCGCCCTGAAGCTGGCGAGGACCCCGCGCAAGGAGATCGACACAAAGGTCCTAGAAGCGGCGAGAATCTTGGCCGTCGAGCCGTATCTCGACCGCAAGCCGGCCAATCTCTCAGGCGGCCAGCGCCAGCGGATCGCCATGGGTCGCGCCATCGTTCGCAACCCGAAGGCCTTCCTGATGGACGAGCCGTTGTCGAACCTTGACGCCAAGCTGAGGGTGCAGTTGCGCACCGAGATCTCACGCATCCAACAGCAGCTGGGAACGACGACGCTCTACGTGACTCACGATCAGGTCGAGGCGATGACGCTCGGCGACCGGATCGCCGTGATGCGAGCCGGCAGGGTTCAGCAGGTCGGGAGGCCGACGCACCTATACGCGCATCCCGACAACCTGTTCGTCGCGAGCTTCATCGGCTCTCCGTCGATGAACTTCCTACAAGGGCGGCTCGACGGCGACACGCTCCGCATCCCTATCGGCGACGTGCAGATTCCCGACGCGCTGCGGAGCCGGCTCGAATCGGGGCGGGGCGGCGGGCGGCGCGGGGTGATCGTCGGCATCCGTCCGGAGAACCTCGAGGACGCGGGCCTCGTCGGGGACCGTTCGGGTGGCCATAGGTTCAAGGCGACGATCGACGCGCTCGAGTCGTTGGGCTCCGAGTACTACGCGCATTTCGTGGTCGCATCGGAGCAGGTGTCTTCGAGAGAGTTGGAAGAGCTGGCGCGGGACTCTGGCGCGGCGGAGCTGGGTCAAGCCCGCAATGGGGTCCAAATCGTCGCGCGGCTCGCAGCGGCGAGTCGTGTCATGCAAGGTCAAGAAGTAGAGCTGTGGTTCGATACGACGCAGCTGCACCTGTTCGACCAAGAGAGCGGCCGCAGCCTGCTGGCGAGCAACGGCGCACGAAGCATCGCCAGCACACGATCGTCGCTCTCCTAGAACGCGCAACGTTGGTGCGGGCATGCGTCTCAGGCAGGCGAAGGGATGGCGAGGGACGTCCTGGTCAGGCTGGTCGGGACCTTCCGACGCATGCGCGTTGCGGAACCTACGACGAGACTGAGCTGGAAGATCGGCTCAACTCGCGCCGGTTCATGAGCCGCTTGTACGGCCGAGCCACCAGAGCAGTTACGAAGCCGTGGCACATGTATCCCTGGGTTGCCTGTTCGGGCTCGGCTTCGACACCGCTACCGAAGTCGCCTTGCTCGTGACGGCCGGCCGTGGCGCCGCCGGCCACCTGCACAGCTCGCGGTCGTAGCGGGCAACGGGGTCGCGGAGACGCGGTTCGGCAGGACGCTCGTGGTCTGCCCGGGCCGGCTCGAGCAGGGCCACTACGCGCTCATCGATCTGCACGAGCTCTCCGTGCAGGCGCGGACAGAGGGCGAGCAGGAGTCGCGCTGACCCGAGCCGGGGTCAAAGCGCAGCGCTATTGGGGGGACTGAGCGTGGCTCGGGCGGCGATCGTGTGGCGGCTCGCGAGCGTGGTTGGGGTGATCGTCGATGCGGCGCGCCAGGACGATCGTGCTCGAGCTGGCGGGTTGGCCGGGGCACAGCACGGGCCAGTACGTCGACGTGCGGCTCACCGCCGAGGACGGCCGACCAACTGATCTCGTTCGGGCACGAGCCGGCCACGATCCGCACCGAGCGATTCGGGCCAACAGGCCGATGAGATCAACAACGCGTCACGGTGGCTCGACGGCAACGGGGTGACCCTCCGGAGGACCAGGTGCAGCGCGACGCCTCCACGGGACGCCAACGCCGGCGACGCGCGGCAGCTTCGCCGCTCGTCGCCAGCTCAAGAACGGCGCACCAGCCACATCGTGACGTGGCGACCCCCACGTCGGGCCAATCACACGCTGGCTGATTCCTCGCATTGATCGGGCGATCGCCGGCCGCTGTTGCAATGCGAAGGAGTTCCAATTCACTTGGTAATCGCGCCAACCAACCAGGAAAGGAATGCGCATGTCATATTCGTTGGGGTTCCTGCGTCGCGGTCCAATTTCGCCGCGTGTGCACGGAACGCTCGATTACCTCCTCGCGGCAACCCTGATCGTCGTGCCCCTCGCTGTCCACTTCCACGACACAACCGCCACCGTGCTGATGCTCGTTCTGGGCGGCGCCGCGACCCTGCTCGCGATCGGCACCAACTGGTCAACCGGCATCATCCGGGTCCTGCCGCCGGTCCTGCACGGCGTCGCCGACATCGGTGCGACGATCGTCTTGATCGTCGCACCGTTCGTGCTCGGCTTCAGCGACCACACGGTCGCGACCGTGCTCTACGTCGCGATCGGTGCCGGCGGGCTCGGCGCAACGTTGCTGACTCGCTTTGAGTCCGATCTCGAGCCAGCCATGCGCGCCGCTAGCGCAGGGGCCGCCGTCTGACCCCTACCAAGCAGGCGGTGGTCCTGTCCGGCGCAGGGGCCGGACAGGACCGTCTGCCGTCTGCCGCTACTGGCCGACGTGATAACGGAAGCTGAGGGAAGGCATCATGGCACCCAAGCCGAATCTCCAACGGCTCCACGAGGCTGGGGTCTCGATCTGGCTGGACACGCTGTCTCGCCAGTTGCTCGAAGGCGGCGAGTTCAAAGCGCTGATCGGCGACTACGCCGTGACCGGCGCAACCTCCAACCCAACGATCTTCGCCAAAGCCATCACGACTTCTGACCTCTACGACGACCAGTTGCGTCGCTTGGTCTCGGCAGGTCAGCGGGACCTACAGGAGTTGTTCTTCTCGCTCGCGCTCGATGATGTGCGAGAAGCAGCCAGGCTGCTCCGCCCGGAATACGACCGCACCGGGGGTGCCGACGGTTTCATCTCCTTCGAGTGCACGCCGGACCTGGCCGACGACACCGAGGCGACGATCGCACAGGCGCGGGATCTCTGGGAGCGGCTCGATCAACCGAACGTGATGATCAAGGTCCCCGGGACGAGCGCCGGCGTCCCGGCGATCGAGGAGCTCACTCGCCAGGGCGTCAACATCAACGTCACGCTGCTGTTCTCGATCGAGCGCTACGAGCAGGTGATCGACGCCTACCTCCGTGGCCTGATGGCCCGCGCCGAATCCGGCGCGCCCCTGGACAGCGTCAGGTCGGTGGCGTCGTTCTTCCTCTCACGGATCGACGCGAAGGTCGACGAGCGCCTGCCCGAGGGCTCGCCGCTGCGCGGTCGGGCAGCACTCGCGTCCGCGCGCGTTGCCTATCGGCGGTACCTGGCGAAGTTCGCCGGTGCGGAGTGGGAGCGGCTCGCGGATCTGGGCGCCAAGCGCCAGCGCCCGCTGTGGGCGAGCACCGCAACGAAGAACCCCGATTACTCCGACGTGCTTTACGTCTCGGAGCTGATCGGACCGGATGTCGTGAACACGATGCCCGAGCACACCCTTCGCGCATTCGCCGACCACGGCGAGATCAAGCCCACGCTGGAAGCGGACCCGGCCGGCGCTCAACGCACGCTGGCGGACGCTGCTGCCGCCGGAATCGATCTCGGCAGCGTCACAGCCGAGCTCGAGCGCGAAGGCGTCAAGTCGTTCTGCGACTCCTACCACGAGCTGCTCGACTGCCTCGAGAGCCAGCTCGGCGTGCTCGCGACGTCATAGGTCGCTGGCGGTCCGTGCCGTCAGCGATCGCTTGGCAGCTCGACGAGGACCGCGGCGTTGTTGTGCTTTCGGTCGCGCGCGCCGTGGAGGATGGTCGCCGTACCCTCGGCCGCTCGCGCGCACACAGCTCGTTCAGCTTGTCCGCCTGGCCGGCAAGCTCTTCGCGACAGCGAGCGCGGAACTCACCAAACCGCTTCGGCGCAGCTGACGCGCGATTCGAACCCGACCAGATCGTGTCCCTCCGTGAGCTGCGCCAGCGCCTCCCGCGATGGCTGCACGTCGTCCGGATGGGTGATGTCGAGCACCGACCGCGAGAAGAGCTCCGGCCCTCGGATACCCGAGGGTGCGCTCGAGCGACGGGTTCACGCGCTTGAAGTAGCCGTCGAAGCCGACGATGCACAGGAGGTCGATCGTGAGGTCGAAGAACTCCTCCAGCTCGGTCCCGGACTGCGGCAGATGCGGCGTGCCCGTGTCGACGCGCTCCTTCCGTTCCCCGCGATTATGGCCGAGAACGAGCGGCTGACGGTGCCGCACCGGCACGCCACTGATCCCGAGCGCGGGCCCCGCCCGCGCCGGGTCCGTCGCGGTGCCGATCCACGCCTCGAGCACTCCGGCAGGACATCGCAGCACGGACGCTTGGTTCGCTGGCGAGAGGTCGTCGCTTCTGCTCATCGTGCTGGCGTCTCGGTGATAGAGCCACAGGTTCGGAAACCGTGGACCACACGACCGGCGCCCTGGGTCGGTGCGCATCCCGTGACCCAGGCTGGAGACGCGCCAGTCTCGTTCCCACCCGTTCCCACCCGGCGGTGGCCGACCGGTCGTAGCTCGGCCAGAATTTGGCTTTCTAGAGCCCTTTCCTGCAGCGCGCCCGAGAGGATTCGAACCTCTGACCTTCGGTTCCGTAGACCGACGCGGTAGCGCGAGACTTGGCTCAACCAAGCCAAATTGACGCCCAGGGGTCGCCACAAAGTCGCCAGAAAATCAGAATCGTCGGCCAGCTCGACCGGCGTCAGCTGCCCTTGAGGGTGGGGACGCTCGCTCCTGGCGGCGAGCGGGCACAAGGCCTGGCGCAAGTGAGACGACTGCCCCTCGTCCAGAGCGGTCGCGCGCCGACTCGTCAGCGGCGTGATCGCTTTGCGCCGCGCGCGTGAGTGAGGTGGTGTGGGGCGATCTCGCCCGGCGAACGTCTGCAGGTTGGCCCAGAGAGCAGTCGGGCCGCCCGCCGGAGGCTGCCGGCGGCGGTGAAGGGGTTCAACGCGGCTGGCTGCTGGCTGGAGCCAGCGCGAGGTGGGCGTCGGCTGGCAAGACCCGTTCGTCGAGGGCGATGGTCGTTCTGCGCCGCCGGTCCTCGTACCGCGGCTCGTCTCAGGCCTGGCGTTCGGGCTCGGGCAAGGTCAGAATCGTCGCGAGCGCATGGCCGTGACGGCCGTCATCGGGCGAGACGAGGCGCTCGGTTCGATCCGGGCGTTCCTTGCGGCGGTCGAGCGCGGTCCGACGACGCTGGTCCTTTCGGGTGAGGCGGGCATCGGCAAGACGATCTTGTGGGAGGAGGGCGTCGCCGAGGCCGAGCGCCGTTTCGACCGCGTTCTGACCTGCCGGGGGATCGAGGCCGAGGCCGCCCTGTCGTTCTCGGGTCTGTCGGACCTCTTGTCGGATGTCGTCGGGGACGTGGCGCCGCTGCTGTTGCCGGTGCGGCGGCGCGCGCTCGAAGTCGCGCTGCTGCTCGCCGAGCCCGGCGACGATGCCCCCGATGCTCGGGCGATCGGCGTTGCCTTCCTCGACGTCCTGCGCGTCCTGGCTGAGCGTGGACCGGTGCTCGTGGCCATCGACGACGTGCAGTGGCTCGACGCGCCGTCGGCGGGGGCGATCGGGACTCGCGCTTCGGCGTCTGCGCGCGGAGCGCGTCGGCTTGCTTGGCGACGGTGCGCGAGGCACCGGACGTCACTCGTGCCGTTCGAGCTCGACCGCATGCTGCCAGAGGACCGTCTGCGGCGAGTAGCGCTCGGACCGCTGGGAGCTGGCTGCGCTGCATCGTCTGCTGAGAGGGCGGCTAGGACTCGAGCTGGCGCGGCCTGAGGTCACCCGTGTCGGGGAGGCGAGCGGCGGTAATCCGTTCTTCGCGCTCGAGATCGGGCGCGAGCTCGCGCGCACCAAGGTCGCACTGGACTCGGAAAGGCCGTTGCCCGTTCCAGACAGCCTGGGCACGACTGCTCGGGAAGCGGCTCGAGCGGCTGCCCCGGGAGACGCGTCGAGGTCCTGCTCGTGGCTGCTCTGGCGGGTCGGCCGACCGCGGACGTGGTCGCGCGAGCGTATGGCGAACGCGAGAACGGCGCTGGCGGCGCTCGAGCTCGCGGCTCGCGAGGGCGTGGTTGTCCTCGAGGGCTCCCGTGTGCGCTTTCACTCATCCGCTGTTTGGCTCGGTGTGCCACGAGGCGGCGCCGGTGTGGCGCCGCCAGGCCGTGCACCGCTCGCTCGCCGAGGTGGTCGCTGACCCAGAGGAGCGTGCGCGGCACCTTGCCCTTTCGACGGATCGGCCGGATCCCGGGTCGCTTCGGAGCTCGACGCGGCCGCCGAGCATGCGGCGGCGCGTGGCGCGACGGCCGCCGCGGCGAGGCTTGCGGAGCTCGCCGCAGCCATGACCCCGGCCGACAGGCGCGAGGAACGTCGCCGCCGGCGCTTCTCGGCCGCCTGGTTTCACCGGTTCGCGGGCGACTTCGAGCGGGCGTGCGCGATCTTCGAGCAGTTGCTCGGCGAGGTGCCGCTCGGGGTCGAGCGCTCCGATGTGCTCTACGCGCTCGCGACGACGGGAAGGGCAGACCTCACCACGCGCATTCGCCTCTGCAGCGAGGCCGCCGACGCAGGCGGCCGGAGACGACGTCCGCTTGGTGCAGATCCTCGGCTTCCGGGCCATCAGCCGCTGGGTTCACGGCGACGTGCCCGGCGCGCTGGCTCGACGCACGAGAAGGACTCGAGCGCGCCGAACGGGTGAGCGATCCGACGGCTGGTGGCGACCGCGATCAGTCGTGTCGGCCTGATCGAGACGTGGGCGCTGGAGATCACGCCCGGGTCTGCTCGAGCGCGGCGTTGCGATCGAGGAGCGGCCTCGAGCGGCCGCTCCTCTTCCACGACAGTCCCAGACTCATGCTCCGCCGTCCAGCTGCATGCACGCAGGATGAGCTTGATCGTGCGCCGAGACCTGCTCGAGGCGCTCGAGCGCGACGCGCTGGCGCGAGGCGACGAACACGCGCGGGCGTGGGCGGTGCTGCAGATGATCTTTCGCGACTGGCACGCGGGTCAGTGGAGGTCGGCGCTCGAGCATGCCGCCGTGGCCCTGGAACTGGCCGAGCAGACCGGGGAGGTGCAGTACGCGGCGATGGCGTGCTCGTACACGGCGTCGGTCCAGGCCGACGCCGGTCTGGTCGAGCAGGCGCGCGCAACCGCTGCAGCGCGGCCTCGCGTGCGCCGAGGAGATGCGGGACGAGGTCTTCAGTGTCTTCAACCTCGCGGCCCTCGGTGCCGTCGAGTTCGCGCTCGGGAACATCGACGAAGCGGACCGCACCTTCACGCGAGCTCCCGTCACGGCTCCTCGCGACCGGGTACCGACAGCCCGGCACGGTGGACGTCTGGCCGAACACGATCGAGACGCTGATCGCGCTCGGCGACCTCGATCAGGCCCGCGCATACCTCGACGAGTACAAGGCGCTGGCAGCGCTCGCGAGCCGACGGGCACGAGGCACTGCCGCGCGATGCGAAGGCCTGATCGCTGCAGCCGATGGCGACACGGCGGCTGCGTTCGCCGCGTTCGACCGCGCAATCGCCGAACTCGGGACCACGCAGTATCCGCTCGAGCGCGCCCGCACCCTGCTCGCGCTCGGCTCGGTCCACAGGCAGGCAAAGCACAAACGCCTAGCGCGCGAGGCCCTCGACCGCGCGCTCGCGATCTTCGAGGAGCTCGGCGCCTCGCTGTGGGCGGAGAAGGCGCGCGCCGAGCTGCGCCGCATCAGCGGCCGCCGTCCGGCCTCCGACGAGCTGAGCGAGACCGAGCAGCGCGTCGCTGCGCTGGCGGCCGAAGGACGCTCGAACACGGAGATCGCGGCCGAGCTGTATGTCGAGCGTGCGCACCGTCGAGGCGCACCTCTCGCACGTCTATCGCAAGACTCGGCGTCCGTTCGCGCGCGCGAGCTCACACGGCGGCTGATCGTCCGTGGAGCCGCAGCGCCAAAGCCGCGGACCAGGCGCGCCAAAGTGCAGTAGTTCCCGCGTTTCCTCGCCGACCGTCCCGCCGTAGCTTCGCGGGCATGGTCAACAAGCGAAGCGAAACGGAGGGAACATGGCAGTCGCTCGACAGCGCCGCATTGCCAGTCCCGGCCGCCGCGGAATCGAGCCGGCCACGCACGCGGCTCGCGCCTGGTGCATCGGCGCGCGTTTCACGCTGGCTCGCGCGCCGGCTTGACTCGCTGCGGGATCGCTCGGACCGCGCCTCGTGGGAGCCCGGCCACGACGGGCTGACGCGCGCGGTGCCCGACATCGGCGGGTTCTGGCGCCCGCCACCCGGAGACCGCCAGGAACCCAGGTGACCGACCGAGCCACCGGAGCACCGACAGGAAGGCCAACATGTACGATCCTGCAGCACGGACTCGTTCTTGCCGACGCGGGCGCGAGCGACGCGCCGGAGACGTTGAGCCCCGAAGGGATCATGCAGCTCGGGCTCGGCTTCTGGGGCTCGAAGACGCTCCTCAGCGCGGTCGAGCTCGGCGTCTTCACGGAACTCGGTGACGGCCCGCTTCTCGGTGACGAGCTCGCGGCGCGACTCGGCCTGCACCCGCGCAGCAGGTGGGATTTCCTCGACGCGCTGGTCGCGCTCGGCATGCTCGAGCGGGAGGATGGCGCGTACCGCAACACACCGCACACGGCGCTCTTCCTCGACCGCTCGAGTCCCTCCTACATCGGCGGGCTGCTCGAGATGGCGAACGCCCGCCTGTACCCGTTCTGGGGCTCGCTCACCGACGCGCTTCACAGCGGGCAGCCACAAAACGAGGCCAAGCGCGGGGGCGAGGTCTTCGCCGCGCTGTACCGCGACCCCGAGCGACTCAAGCAGTTCCTGCACGCGATGACGGGCCTGAGCATGGGAGCGCACAAGGCGATCGCCGCGAGGTTTCCGTGGCGGCGCTACCGCACCTTCGCCGACGTCGGCTGTGCCGAGGGCGGCCTGCCCGGTCGAGCTGGCGCTCGCCCACGAGCACCTGACCGGCACGGGCTTCGACCTCCCGGCCGCTCAGCCCCACTTCGATGACTACGTCGCGTCGTTCGGACTCCAGGACCGGCTGCGCTTCCAGCCCGGCGACTTCTTCACCGATCCGCTACCCGCGGCCGATGTGCTCGTGATGGGCCACATCCTTCACGACTGGAGCCTCGAGCAAAAACGGACCCTCGTCGCACGCGCCCACGCAGCGCTCCCGACGGGCGGCGCGCTGATCGCGTTCGACACCGTCATCGACGACGACCGCCGACAAAACGCCTTCGGGCTGCTCATGAGCCTGAACATGCTGATCGAAACGCCTGCAGGGCTTCGACTACACGGCCGCCGACTGCCAGGCCTGGATGCGACAGGCGGGCTTCCGCGACACCTACCTCGAGCATCTCGCGGGGCCGGACTCGATGATCGTCGCAATCAAGTAGGCGCGCTCGGCGATTTCTGCGCACTTCAGTCTGAGAGATCTGCATGATCGACATCGCACGAGCTGCACACGAGGCCGGGACCGTTCGCAAGGCGAGACCCGACGAGCTCGGGAGGCTGGCCGCGGTCCTCGCCCGCGCGTTCTACGACGATCCGCCGATTAGATGGGTCATCACGGACGACGGCCGCCGCCGCAAGCTCTTAGAACGAAGCTTCGGCCTGTATCTGCGCAAGCTCTGGTTCAAACAGGACGCGTGCTACACGACCGGCAACGTGGTCGGTGCAGCCGTCTGGGAGCTGCCGGGGCAATGGAAGGTCGGGGTCCTCGATCAGCTCCGCCTGCTGCCCTCGATGGCGCGGATCAACGGCCGGCTGCTACGGCGGGTTCTCCGCGCGCTCGCCGCGCTGGAGTCGAATCATCCGGTCGAGCCGCACTACTACCTCCCCCTGGTGGGCGTCGAGCCGGAGTGGCAGGGCCAGGGGCTGGGCACGGCGCTGATGCGCCCCATCGTGGAGCGCTGTGACGACGAGAAGATGCCGGCCTACCTCGAGGCAACAATGCCCCGCAACCGCGCGCTCTACGAGCGCCACGGCTTCGAGGTCACCGAGCAGTTCTCGCTCGGGCCCGGGTCGCCGCCGCTGTGGCGGATGTGGCGGACTCCGAACGGCTGAGCCACCGCCACCGCCCGTCAACTCAATCCCGCCGGGTCAGAGCACAACGATCCGTGAGTATGGCCGAGCGCGGCGGAAGCCGTATGACGGCAGCGTCTGCGTCATCGCGTCGCTTCCGCTGAGCGCGAAGATGCGGCCGTCGCGGATGTGCTTCGCAGACACGCACTCAGGATGGACTGCACGAGTCCGTCCGAGACGCTCCCAACGGACGACAGGCGGTCGTCTGGTTGCGCGTCGCGCACACGACCGCTCCCGCTACGAAGCACGCGCGCCTGGCTTCAGTCGCACGGTACCCGCGGGTCGGGCTCAGCCGCGCGAGACCCGCGGGTCTGTCGGCTTCTGACCGGTGCGGAGGTCGAGCGCGGGTCCGAGGTCGCCGTCGATCAGGTGCCCATAGGTCTCGACGGTGAACGCGGGCGAGTGGTGGCCCATCCAGCGCTGTAGGCGCAGCGGGCTCAGACCCGACTCGATGAGCATCGACGCGCACGCGTGACGGAGCGTGTGGAACCCGACACCGGTCAGTCCCGCGCGCTCGGCCGCTGCCGCCTCGCCGGTTGCGCGGAAGCCGGCCCGGCCCGGCACCCTGCTTCTGGCGAGGAGCAGGAGCTCCACGCCGTCATGGCACAGCCCTGCTTCGCCGCGAACGCGGGCGTCAGGCCGGCCATGCCGACGACGATCGCGATTCGTCCGGAGCGTCGTGAGCCCGACGCGGTCGAGGGCTTCCACTTCGTCGAGGTTGGAGCAGCCAGCGGGGCGGTCGACGAGCGGGCCGACCTGTCGAGATGATCGAGCAGCCAGACTCTCGCTGCGGACTGCGGCTGCTGCTTTTCGTCCCCGACCCTCCTCCAATGGAGGGAGCCTCCGCGGAGGCTCCCTCGGTCCGAGGAGGTGACCGTCAGCGGTCTCAGTTGTGCGCGAGGGGGTGGGTGCCCCAGTCGGGCCATTCGACGTCGCCGTCGTGGGTGACCTGGAACAGGCCGGTCCCGTCGGCGTTGACTGTGTAGAGGTCGCCGCCCTCCCCGAAGCCCGGGGTGGTCCGGCGGAACACGATCTTGCGGCCGTCGGGCGACCAGGCCGCGTTAGCGCACCCGTGGGTGGTGGGGTCGGGGAGCCCGGTGGTTTGATCATTGACCCGGCCGCCGCAGACCGACTGCGGGATCGGCACCTGGTGGAGTCCGCTGCCGTCGCTGTGCACGATCCACATCGTGCTGTGGACATGGAAGTCCGATGGCACCCATGAGAACACGATGTCGTTGCCCTGCGGCGACCACGACCCTCCCGCGCCCCCTGGGAAGATGCAGCACGGCGCGATCTGCCGGGTGCCCGTGCCGTTGACCTTCATCACGAACAGGCCGGAGAGATCGAAGTTGGGCGGCCCGCCCGGGGCTCCAGGCGCTACATGGAAGTAGACCAGGCGCTTGCCGTCGGGCGACCAGTCGCCGACGTCGTCTTCGATCGTGTCCGACGTCAGTCGCCGCAGCCCGCCGCCGTCGGAGGTGCGGACGGTGTAGATCCCGTTCACGCTCGGGTCCACCTTGCCGAAGCCACCGCAAGCGACTCGCTTGAAGTCCGGTGTGGGGACGCCGCACGCGAACGGGTCAAAGGCGGCCGGGTTCGGATTCGGCAGCGCGCGATGCCCTCCGGTGTCGGGATCGATGATCCAACCACTGGACCCGGGGTCGTTTTCGATGTTGGCCACGATCGCCCTGCCGTCGAGGGACCAAACGGGAAACTCGAACGTGAGTCCCGGTAGCAGCTGCCGCTCGTGGGTGCCGTCGGGGTTGATCGTCCACATGCTGTGGTCGGCGCGGCCGAACACGATCTCGCCGTTTGTGCCACGCGGCCGGGCGCCCGCCGGCGTGACCGCCAGCGTCGACAGCACCGCGATCGCCGCCAGGGAAACAATGATCAGCTTGCGCATGATGCCTCCATTGTGTGTGGGTCTGATCGGTTTCAGCGGGCTCGGCCCCAGGCCGGGGCGCTCTCCCACGTCGGGGTTCGTGTGACTGGCGTGACGCCGGAGCCGTCGGCGCGCATGACATATATGTCGTCGTTGCCGGCGACGCCCTTGTTGGCGAAGACGATCAACTGGCCGTCGGGCGACCAGCGCGCAGCGCCGGTCGTCGCCTTGGCGCCGAGGTGCGTCAGCTGGTGCAGCCCGGTGCCGTCGGGGCGGATCGTCGAGTAGTCGCCGCCGAAGTTTTCGCTGCCGGGCGGCAGTCAGCGAGATCAGCAGGCGAGAGCCGTCGGGCGACCAGTCGAGCGTGTTGAGCTCGGCCAGACGCCAGGAGCTGATGCGGTGCGGCGTCCCGCCGCGCGCGGCGACGACGAACAGCGCGCGCAGCGGCTTGCGGCCGTAGCGCACGGCCTCAAGGGCGATGCGTGCGCCGTCGGGCGACCAGGCGATGCGGCCGACGTCGCCGTGGTAGCCCAGGTCGACGAGGCGCCGGACGTGCGTGCCGTCGGCGGCCATCGTGTCGAGGCTGGCGTCGAGGCGGTGGCCCCGCAGCGGCGGGGCGGCGCGACCGAAGGCGATGCTTCGTCCGTCGGGCGAGTAGACGGCGTTTGAGCTCTGCTGGTTGGCCTGGCGGCCACGAGGGTGGGCAAAGCGGGGCTTGGGGGTCAGGCGCCGCTCGCCGCTGCCGTCGGTGTCGACGGTCCACAGCGAGTCCCCCGTCCGGTCGCTGCGGGTGAAGACGAGCCTCGAGCCGTCGGGCGCGAAGCTCGGCGGGCCGAACTGGGCATCGATGGCGCCCTTCGGCGGGTGCGTGATCTGGTGCTCACCGGTGCCGTCGGGGTTGATGAGGAAGATCGCGCCGCTGCGGTGACCGGCGTCGAAGAAACGCCGGAACGCGATCTGGCCATTGTGGTGCGGCGCGGCCGCGAGCGCGGCCGCGCACCGGGACCACCGCCGCCACCGCAAGCGCGAACATGCTTCTGCGCATCGCCGACTTCCTCACCGACACTTCGTGGGCGGGGGCCCGGGCTTCCCCAGCTCGCGGATGCTGATCTGCGCGTGCGTGGGGTCGCTGGACTTCGTTGGTCCACCGAGCGACACGTAGCGGCCCTGGTACTTGGCCTCCTGCGCGCTGGTCTTGGTGATCTTCCCTCCCACGCCCCAGAGCAGGACGCCGTTGGGGCGCTTGAGGATCTGGACGATCACGCAGCCGGCGACGCGTCGCTTGCCGGCCACCCAGGTCCACTGGTGTCGGCTGCGGCCCTCCTTGCTTCCAAACTCGACCGCGTCCGTGGCCGGGTCGATCTTGCCGGTGATCGTGATCGTGCCTTTGACGCCGTCGAGCGTCCCCGGTCCTGTCCACAAGCCGTCCGCTTGGCTGGTCAGCTTGGCGCCCTGGATGAAGAACTCGTGCTTGTTCTTTGCCACCGCGACGCCGCTGGTCAGTGCCAGGGCAGCCACGACTGCGACGGTCAGCTTGCGCATGGTGCGTCCCTCGTTTCGGTCGCGTGGTGTGCCCGAGCGACGCTACGAGCGACGCTGCGGCCGCGAAACGGAGCGGGCCACAGTCTTGGCTTGGGGCTGGCACGGTCCGGGGCTCGTGGGTAGCACGGATGCCGGGCTCTCATGCGTCTGCCAGGATCGGCGCGTGCGCCCGACGGTGCTCATCGTCGATGACCACGCGGAGTTCCGCGCATCGGCCAGCGAGCTGCTCGAGGCTGAGGGCTTCGACGTGATCGGCGCAGCGGACGACGCTGCGCGCGCGGTCGAGCTCGCGCTGCGGCTGCGCCCGCAGGTCGTGCTGCTCGACGTGCAGCTCCCCGACCGCGACGGGTTCGCGGTCGCGGCTCGCCTCGCGCAGGAGGCGCAGCCGCCGCAGGTCGTCCTGATCTCCAGCCGCGACGCCGTCGCGTATGGCCGCCGGGTCGCCGACGCGCCGGTGCGCGGCTTCATCGCCAAGCGCGACCTGACAGGAGCGGCGCTCGCCGCTCTCGTGACGCTGAGCGACGATGCGCCGGGCGCGGCGGGCGCTGTGGCCAGTGCTGGCGGCGGCCGGCGTCGCCGCCGAGGCGGTCGGCTTCGGATTCGACGATGCAAGCGATTGGGTCCCGGACCTGCTGACGGGCTGGCTGCTGTCGGGCGTGCGGGCTGGTCGCGTGGGACCGGCGGCCGCGCAGCCTGGTTGGCCCGCTGCTCGTCGCCACCGGTGGGCTGTGGTTCGTCGGAGACGTCGAGCGCCGCGCTCGTCTACGCCTACCGCGGGCCGTTGCTTCACTGCACGCTCACCTATCCCGGCGGACGCGCGCGTGGCCGTTGCCAGGCGCTGACCGTCGCCGGCGCCTACCTGGCCGCCGTGATCGCGCAGATCTGGCGTAGCGAGACGCTCGACGATCGTCCTCAGCCTCGCGTTCGTGGCCGCCGCGGTCGGGCATCTGCGCGGCGCCGTGGGCCGCGAGCGGCGAGAGCGGACCTACGCGCTGCGGGCCACGGCCGCCGTCGCCTGCCTGCTCGGCGGGGACCGCGATCTTCCGCCTGGCCGTCCGCACGCCGTCGGCGACCGACGCTCTCGCTGCGGGTCTTCGAGGCGGCGCTCGCGCTGCTCGCGATCATGCTCGTGCGCGGCCTGCTGCGCGAGCCCTGGGCGCGGACGGTCGCCACCGATCTCGTCGTCGAGCTCTCCGAGACGCGGTTCGGCGTCCGCTGCGCGACCGGCTCGCGCGTGCGCTCGGCGATCCGACGCTCGAGGTCGGCTTCCGGGTCGGGGAGGGCGACGGCTACGTGGACGCCGCGGGCGGCCGCTGGCGCTCCCGCCGCCGGGATCGCCGCGGCGCACGACCGTCGTCGGCAGACGGCGCGCGCTGGCGGTGCTGGTCCACGACCCGGCGCTGCTCGACGATCCGGGGCTTGCGGCGGCGCTCTCGGAGGCGGCGCAGCTCGCCGGGTCGAACGCGCGCCTGCAGGCTGAGGTGCGCGCGCAGATCGCCGAGCTTCAGGCGTCGCGGCGCCGGCTGCTCGCGGCCGCGCGACGACGAGCGGCGCCGCCTCGAGCAGCGGCTGCGAGCAGACCGCGGAGCGACGGCTCGCGATGCTGCTGCCCGAACTCGAGCGAGGCACGGCGCGTCGCGGCGACCGATCCGCAGCGGGCAGCTCGGGTGCAACGCGTATCCGAGCAGCTCGAGCACTCGCTCGCCGACGTACGACGGCTCGCCGCCGGGCTTCACCCCCGCGAGCTCGCCACGGGCGGCCTCGCCGGGGCGCTCGAGGCGCTGGCCGCGCGCTCGCCCGTACCGGTCGAGCTCGCGCTCGCGCTCCCCGAGCAGCTGTCAGCGGAGGTCGAGCGCACCGCGTACTTCGTCTGCAGCGAGGGCCTCGCAAACGTCGCCAAGTACGCCGAAGCCTTGCGCGCGCGGATAGCCGATCGACCGCTGTCGGCGAGCGCTGTGCGGGTCGAGATCTGCCGACGACGGTCGCGGCGGCGCCGATCCCGGCGCGGCGGCAGCGGGCTGCGTGGGCTGGCCGACCGCGTCGAGGCGCTCGGCGGCGCGCTGACGAATCGACAGCCCGCACGGCGCGGGGACCCGGCTGGTGGCGGAGCTTCCGCTTACGGGACCTTCCTGACGGACGGGCCGACGCGCGTCCAGGGCGCCGACGACGAGCAAGACGCCGGTCGCCGGCGTCCATCGGCAGCACCGCCGTTGAGATCGAGCGTGCCGTCGGCGCGGCGCTTGAACGTGAACGTGTTCGTGTAGCCCAACGCTGGGCGTGTTGAAGGCGATCCGGTTGCCGGTGACCTTGAACGTGCCGGTGTCTCGAGCTGTCGCTGCGTCTGGGCAACAAAGCGGCCGTGGCGCAGCGTCGTCGCGTTACGATCTTCCCGATGACGGTCGTCGTCGGCGCGGCCGCCGACCTTGAGCGGCGCCCGCGCGCGTGATCCGCCAGCGGTAGGTGCCGTCGAAGAAGCTCGGGTCGCGCGCGCGCGTGTCCGTGGACGTCGCGGTCCGCGAGCAGCTCGCCGGGATCTTCGGGGCGGGGTCGGGCGGCGTGCGGCGCTTGAGCTCACGGATGCGCGGCGATCGTCGCCTTGACCTGCGGATCGCGCTCGAGCTGCGCGTAGACGGGACGGACCGCCTGCTCGAACGCGGCGAGCTCCGCGCGGCTGGCGACCACGACGTGACCACGTTGACAGTGGCGCTCGACGAGTCCGACCTCGGGGTCGCTGGCCATCACGCCGGCCGAACGCTGTGCGGCGTGCGCCGCCGCCGTGCGCAGGATGCGCTGCTGCTGGTCGGACAGCTTGGCGAAGCGCTGCTCGTTGGCGAAGACCGTGAGCGCCGTCGGCGGAGAAGGTCACGTTGGGCGTGAGCCAGACGTTGGGCCTGGCGAACGCCGGCATCACCTGCCCGTCGATCGTGTGACGCGCGACGGCTCGGCCCGATCTGCGTCGAAGGTCAGGTGCACCGGCGTGGCGCCGAGCGCGGAGATGACGGCGTCGCTCACCCGCGAGACCGGCAACACGACGATGCGCTTGCCGCGGAAGTCCGCGGGCGAGGTCAACGGCCCGAAATCGCCAACCGGGTGTTCCAGCTCGGACATCATCAGCGACAGCCCGACGACGTGCTGGGACTGCAGCCCAGCGAGCATCCTGTCGGCCAGCGGGCTCGCGAGTACCGCCCGGTACTGCGACTGGTCGGTGATGAGCAATGGCGCCTGCAGCGGTCGCAGGCTGCCGACGCCGAGCTCGTCCCACGTGCGCGCGTCGACGACTCCGAGGTCGTACCGGCCATCGCGCACCTGCTTGGCGAAGCGGACGGACGCATCGGCCGGATCGTCGTCACCGGTGCCCGGGATGAACTCGATGCGGATGCGACCCTTGGACAGGCGGCGCACCTCGTCGGTGAACAGCGTCGCGAAGAAGTTGTGGTAGTGGTGGGCCGCGATCCGCAGCGTCGCGGGCGCGGTCACGCCCCCGGCCTTGTCAGAGCCGCCCGAACCGCACGCCGCGAGCAGCAAGGTCATCGACGCGAGCAGGACCAACGTCGTGGATCGCAGTCTCATCGACCTCGCCTCCGCCACAGCCGGATTGTCCTCGGGCGCGGCTTGACGGGCAACCGTCGCGGCGCGTGAGAGGATCGCGTCGCGATGGTGCGCGCTGACCGATCCGCTGCGGTGGCCGCCGCGGTCGCGCTCGCGGTGATCGCCGTCGCGGGGCTCGCGATCTTCGCGATCCCGGCGAGCGAAGTGCCGCTGACCTACCGCGCGGCCTCTCCTGTTGCGCGGGTCGTCGGCCTCGGCGCGGGTGCGGCTCTCGTCATTGCGGCACTTATGACGACGCGCGGGTCGGTCGCGGTGCTGCTGCTGGCGCTGGCGGCGATGTGGTTCGGCCAGGATCTGGCGGCGCTCGGTGACTCCGCGGCGCTCGTACGCGGCGTCGCCGGCGGCGCGGCGCCGTTTGCGGCCGCGCTCGCGTTGCACCTTGCGCTCGCGCTGCCGGAGGGGCGGCTCTCGCGCGTCGGGCGTGCCGCGGTGGGGACGGCGTACGTGGCGGCCGCGGCCAGCGCCGTCGCGACGGTGACGCTGCGCGACCCGTTCCTGGACGTCTACTGCTGGCGCCAGTGCAGCGACAATCCGCTGCTCGTGCACGCCGCACCAGGCCTGGCGCACGCGTTCGTCATTGCGGGCCACGCGTCGGCGATCGCGGCCGGTACCGTCGCAGTCGGCGTGGCCGTCTGGCGAATCCTCGCCGCGAGCTCACGTCGGGCGCGCCCTGCTCGCGCCGGCGCTGATCCCCGTCGGCTCTGGTCGCGGCATCGGAGGCGGCGCGCGGCGCGGCGCTTCTGCTGTCGCCGCTCGAGGATCCCGGACGCGCCGGGTTCATGGCCGTCTACCTGTCGCGCGCTGGGGCTCTCGTCGCGCTCGCGGCTGGCGTAACGTGGACCGTGCTGCGCACGCGCAGGACACGGGCGCGCATGGCGAGGCTCGCCGCCGAGCTCGGGGCCGCGCCGCCGCCGGGCACACTCAGGGACGCGCTTCGCGCCGGGCTCGGCGATCCGACCGTCGACGTCCTCTACTGGGTTCCCGCGGTCGACGGCTTCGTCGACGCCGACGGGGCGGTGCGCTCGCGGCCGGCGGGGACGGCGACGCGCGTCACGCGCGGCGGCCGCCTGCTCGCGGTCGTCGTCCACGACGCCGCCGCGTTCCCGGGCGGCGATCTCGAGCGCCTGCTCGGCCCCGCCGCGCGGCTGGCGATCGAGAACGAGGCGCTGCGCGCGGAGGTGCTCGCCCAGCTGCAGGAGCTGCGCCGCTCGCGGGCGCGGATCGTCGCGACCGCGGACGAGTCGCGGCGGCGCCTGGAGCGCGATCTGCACGACGGCGCGCAGCAGCGCCTGCTCGCCGTCGTGCTCGACCTGCGTCTTGCACGTTCCGGCGCAACCGGCGAGGTCGCTGAGCGGCTTCGTCACATCGCCGACGAGGTCGACCGCGCGTTCACCGAGTTGCGCGACCTCGCGCACGGCATCTACCCCGCCGTGCTCACCGAAGCCGGCCTGGAAGCAGCGCTCCCGACGCTCGCCGACCTCGCGCCACTCACCGGTCAGCTGCAGGACGTGACCGACGAGCGCTTCCCCGCGGCCGTCGAGGCCGGCGCCTACGTGACGGTCGACGAGGCGATCCGCGACGCCGCTGCGCGGCGGGCGACGGCGATCAGCGTCAGCGCCGCGGTGCGCGACGGCCGTCTCGTCATCACCGCCGCCGACGACGGCGCGCCGCGCGAGACGTCGCTGGTCCACGTCGCCGACCGCGTCGGGGCGCTCGGCGGCGGGCTGGACCTCGCGCCCACCGACCTGCGCGCGGAGATCCCATGCGCGTAGTCGTCGCCGAGGACGCGATGATCACGCGCGAGGGCCTCGTGCGGCTACTGCAGGAGGCGGGCGTCGAGGTCGTCGCCGAGGCCCAGGACGCCGACGAGCTGCTGCGAAAGGTCAGCACGCACGCGCCCCGACGCGGCGATCGTCGACATCCGCATGCCGCCAACGAACACCGACGAGGGCCTCGTCGCCGCACGGGCGATCCGCTCGCAGCATCCCGACGTCGCGGTGCTGATCCTCTCCAGCTACATCGAGCCGCGCTACGCGATGCAGCTCCTCCAGGACCATCCCGAGCGCGTCGGCTACCTGCTCAAGGAGCGCGTCTTCGACATCGCGGTCCTCGTCGACGCGCTGCGCCGGCTCGCCGACGGCGAGTCCGTGGTCGACCCGACGATCGTCTCGCGCCTGCTCGGCCGCCGGCGGCAGGCGAGCGCGCTGGACGAGCTCACCGGGCGCGAGCGCGAGGTGCTCGAACTGCTCGCCGAAGGCCTGTCCAACCACGCGATCGCGCAGCGCCTCGTCGTCACCGACCGCACGATCGAGGCGCACGTCAAGCAGATCTTCCAAAAGCTCGACCTCGCCGCGAGTCCCGACTCGCACCGCCGCGTCCTCGCCGTGCTCACATACCTCCGCGCGGCCTGAGCCCGGCGCGCCAACCAGCGCGGCGCCGGCCGCTGACCATCCGCGAACGAGACGCCGCGACGCCACGCACGGCCACTGGTGACGGCAGTGGAACCCTGTGCTGGCTGCCTCCTTCCCCTCGAGAGCCAGTTTCGCTTACCCCACCACGCGATTGTCTTGCCGCCCCCGTCGGAGACGCTTGCGACGGACGACCAGCAGCAGCGCCGGACCACGGCCCGCTGGCTACTGCTCCGTCTGCGATCGCGAGCATGTCCGCGTCGCCGCAAGCACCGCTCTCGCGGTTGCTGCAAGACCGCCACGTGGTCGCCAAGGCGAGCGTCCTGCTTTCGCGGCCGCGGGAGTCGCCGCCGATGACCGCGCCGGAGACCTGCTTAGCGCGGAAAGCTGGACGGTCGGCTTCGCCTCGGGTGGGAGCGCCCGAACGCTCGTCCGCCACGCGCCTGCTGCGGACGAGGAGCGAGCGTCCGGCGACAGGCGGTCAGCTCTCCCTCGTGCCGAGTCCTGTGGAAAAGCGGCGGGCGCGTGTCCGATCGACGTCAACCCCTGCGCCGGACGAGCGGCACGCCCGGCGAGGCTCGCGGGCGCCCACCGGTCATCGCATCTCGAAGCCCAACTCCAGATGAGGGCCGAGATCGTCACCGAGCAGGTGGCCATAGGTATCCAGCGTGAACGCGGCGGAGTGATGCCCCATCCAGCGCTGCAGGCGAAGCGGGCTGGCACCGGCGTCGATGAGCATCGCCGCACACGTGTGGCGCAACGTGTGAAAGCGCGCCCAGGGAACGCCGGCGCGATGCGCGGCCGGGATGAGCACGCGGTAGCGCAGGTTGCCTGCCCGCAGTACTGCGCCCTGGGCGCCACGGAAGAGCAGCTCGGTCTCGCCGCGTCCGGCCGCGAGCTCCGCGCAGCCGGTCGGCAGCTCAAGGCCGATCGGGATGGTGCGTCGGCCGTGCCGCGACTTGGGCGCGGTGAGCTGGCCGTTGACGATCGCTCTGCGCACGTGGACGCATGGCGCGTCGCTATCCAGCCCCGCGTCGATGACGCGCAGGCCGATCGCTTCGGAAACGCGGAGTCCGGTCGACGCGAGTAACTCGAACAGCGTGCGCCACTGCTCCGGAATCTCCGCGAGCAGCTGCGCGAGTTGCTCTCTCGTCAGGAAGCGGCGCTCATCGAACTCATAGGCGCACCCGCGCCGCCGGCGGGGCAGCATCATGGCGGCGCCGACATCATCGACGACCAGGTCGGCCCCGCGCGCGTGGCGCAGGCACGCGCGCAGCGGCAACACGACGTTGTACACCGAGCGGTCGCATAGCCGGCGCCCATCGGATCCGCGCTGACGACAGAGCCAGTCGACAAACCCACGCAGCCGTTGTGCGTCGAGGTCGCCCAGACGCTCCTCGGGAGCGAAGTACGCCAGCGCGTAGGTGATCAGCAGACGCCGGTACTCGCGGCGAGTGCGATCGTTGATGACGTCATGGGCACCGCGACCGGCGTAGTGATCGACCCACTCCAGCGCATAGCTGTGCAGCGTCGGCCCAGCCCGGCGCGCGGCCTCTCGCGCCGTGGCACGGATCTTGATCTCACGTGCCGCCCGAAACGTGGGCGCCGAGCGCCTGCGCTGCCGGCCGTCCTCGAGGTAGACGGCCACCCACCGCGAGCCGCGCGCATAGACCCCAGGGGTCGAGGTGCGCTGCAGCGTCGCCGCCACCTATGCGCCGCCCGCCGTTGTCACCCCCGTTGTCACCCTGCGAGGTTCGCCGAGGCAACCGCGGACCCTGCGATCGCCCGCCCAACGGGCGATCGGGGAAGTGAGCTGGAGCGCGCCCGAGAGGATTCGAACCTCTGACCTTCGGTTCCGTAGACCGACGCTCTATCCAGCTGAGCTACGGGCGCAGGGCCGCCTTGCGGCGAGGTTCGAGTCTAGCGGCCGGGCGTCGGATCGGCCGCGCGGACGGAGAGGGCGGGATTCGAACCCGCGATGGGGTTTGATCCCCATACTCGCTTAGCAGGCGAGTGCCTTCAGCCACTCGGCCACCTCTCCCGGTCGGGGGCAGTGTAACCCTGGAGCAGTTCGACCGGCTGGTCGGCGGTGGGGTCGGGACCGGCGCGATCGACGCGGGCGCGGACCTCCCAGCCGATGCGAGCGTGCGCCGTGGCGACCTGCGGCAGGGCGTCCTCCGGGAGGGCGAGCCGGAACGCGACGACGGTGCCGTCGGCCAGGTCGCCCTCGGCGAGGACCTGGGTGCCGGCGTCGCGCGCGACCTTCTCGAAGTCCGCGGTGCGCTCGACGAAGGCCAGGCGCACGGAGAGCGATCGCGCCCGCCCGCCGTCCTCGACGATGACGCGCCCGCTCACGGCGGCTCCGGGCGCGAGCGGCTCCCCTTCGACCTCGACCCGCAGCCTCATGGCTCCACCCACACGGGCACGGGCGCCGCGACGCGCTTCTCGCCGACGCGGCGCACGACGACCGCCCAGCGCAACGACACGCAGTCGCCCTCGTAGGAGTAGGGGCCGTCGGCCGGCAGCGCGAGCTCGACTCGTTGACCCAGCGCGGCGTGCGGCGCCGGCACCCACTGCTGCCAGACAGAGGCCGTGTCGGTCACGCGGCTGCGCGAGTCGTCGCCGATGCGCCGCCAGACGTCGAACGCCTGCGTGCACACCAGACCCACCTCGAGCTCGCCCTCGCCCTCCGCGGCGGCGCCCACCCGATCGCCGCGCCGCAGCTCCTGGCGGTCGACCTCCAGGTTCATGCCAGTCGCGTACCGGGGACGGGCGCCGCGCCACATGGTGCGCGCGAAGAGCGAGAAGAAGCCGAGCGCAGCAACCGCGCCGACGAGGAAGGGCCACAGCGGCGGCCCGCCCGGAAGCGACGCGAGCAGCACCCCGAAGAGGGCCACCATCGCCGCGGCCACCATCCCGGCGACCACGAAGGCAGGCGCCGCACAGCCGCCGAACGTGCGCCCGGTCGACGTTCGGCGCGACTGTGGCCCGGGCTCGCGCCCGGGCGGCAAGTGGGGGTGGCCCTCCCGCGCGACCGCCATCGAGCGCGCATCATGCCCGTCGGACGGGCGCCGCGAACGCAAGCGGTTACGCTGGCCGCGCCCGGGAGGGGTGGCAGAGTGGTCGAATGCACCGGTCTTGAAAACCGGAGTCCGTTCACGCGGACCGCGGGTTCGAATCCCGCCCCCTCCGCTCACGCCACTCGCGGGCGAGGATCGCGTAGATCGCCTCGCTCGACCACTCGCCTTTGACCCAGTCGTTCTCGAGCAGGTGCGCCTCCTTGCGCATGCCGAGCCGCTCGAGCACGCGCACCGAGGCCGCGTTGCGCGGCTCGACGCTCGCGGTGACGCGGTGCAGGTCATAGCTGCCGAACGCGAACTCGAGCATCGCCGAGGCCGCCTCGGTCGCGTAGCCGTGGCCTTGGTGGTCGGGGTGGAGCATGAAGCCGAGGTCGCCCTGGCGGGACTCGCCGACGGCGACGTTCACGGTCCCGATCAGCGTGCCGTCGAGATCGATCGCCAGCACGGCCCCCTGCTCGAGCGGCCGCGCGATGTGACCCTCGATCGAGGCCCGCACCTCGTCCTCGGAGCGCGGGTCCCAGAAGAGCCAGCGCGTGACGTCCGCGCGCGAGTGGATGGCGTGCAGCGCGGCGACGTCGCCGGGCACGAACCGCCGCAGCCGCAGGCGCGCCGTCTCGATGGGCAACATCGCGACGAACCATACCTTCACGAAATCTGTATGCGCGTAGCCCGGACGACGTGGCTTGACTATGCCGGAGTCTCGCCCAGGCCTGCCCCGAAGGCGGCAGCGAGGCGGAGAGACGACGAGGCTGGAAGGCTGGCAACCGCGCTGCCAACCCGCCACGACCCAGCACGACCCGCATCTGCACGCCGCAGGGCAGCGCGGTGCCGTACCCACCGCACAATCTTGAAAACCGGAGACGGGGCGACTCGTCCGCGGGTTCGAATCCGGCCCCCTCCGCTCCAGACCGCGCGCGACTTGGCTCTACGCCTGGCTTTGCGTTGTGGCAGTCATTCGGCAGGGAGCCGCATGCTGCTTCTGCGGCCGTTGTCTGACCAGCAGGTCTGCGTGCCACCGTAGGCTTGTGGTCCGGGGTGCGGATCGACCCGGAACTCGCAGGTCCACACCTCGGTGACTCCGCGGACGTGGCCGATGCGTGCTTGGCATCGCGTCAATGTCGGTTTCGGACGGGCGCAGCTGATGGCTTCAGCGGCCGGGAGGAACTCGCGGACCTGCGCTCGCTGTGAGCGGCTCGCGGTAGGACCTGAGCTGCAGGCGCTGATCGCAGCGCACCCGGACACCAGCGCGCAGATGGCCACCCATTCGCGTACGTTCACGTCGTCAACATCGGCCGCATCCGTTCTTCGCTATAGGCGCGGCTGCCGGCCGATCGAGATCGACGGGCCAACCTCGAGGCCTCCATCGCCTCGGAAGCTGACTCCGCTCGACGCGCGGATCGTGCCGCCCGTCGCAAGAATCCGTGCGTCGCGCGTGCGACAAGCGGCGGAGTGGCACCATCATCCTCCGTGCGGCTCCAGCAGCGCCGGAACTACAGCTCGCACACGGACGCCGAGCTCGCGAGGGCCTTCAGGGTCCTCGCACATCCACTGCGCATCAGCGCGTTGCGAGCGTTCGCGGTCCGCGACGAGCCGTTGGCCGCCGGCGACGTGGCCTACATGGAGCACGAGGAGATCCCGGCCACGACGATGCGCCACCACCTCCAGCTCCTGGTCGAGGCGGGGCTGTTGCGCACGGTCGGGCCGCGGTCCCAGGGGGCCCCGGGGCGGCCGGCGCTGCGCTACGTCCTGACCGAGCTCGGCACCGAGGTTCTGCCCCTTCTGCACCGGGCCGCCGCGGCTTCCACGCCTCCGCGCCACGCACGTTCCGTTTGACTCAGCCCTCTGGGTCGGATAGGCAAGCGCCCGTGGCGTTCGCCGAGCCTCAGTTCGAGCTCTCCGAAGAGGATGTCGATGAACGTACCCACGTCATCGCGATCGCCGGCGAGATCCACGTCTCGACGGCGCCGCGCTTCAGCGTGCTGCTCGACGATGCGATCGGTCGCGGCAAGACCGCGGTGGTGCTCGACCTCAGCGCGGTGGAGTTCATCGACTCGACCGGCCTCTCGGTGCTGCTCAACGGGCTGCGCCGCGTGACGCGCCAGCGCGGGCGCATGGCGCTGGTGTGCACCAACCCGACCGTGCTGCGGCTGTTCGAGATCACACGCCTGGACGCCACGTTCGACATCCACGACAGCCGTGACGGCGCGCTCAGCGCGGTGCGCGCGGCGGAAGGCTAGCCGGCGCTCCGAAGGCGGTGAGGACCTCGGGCAGCGCGACGCTGCCGTCCTCTTGCTGGCCGTTCTCCAGCAGGGCGATCATGTGGCGCCAGGTCACCGCGGTGCCGTTGAGCGTGTGCAGCACCTCGGCGCGCGCGCCATCTTGCGGGCGGTAGCGGATCTGCAGGCGGCGCGCCTGGAAGTCGGTCGTGTTCGACGTCGACGTCAGCTCGCGGTAGCGCTCCTGACCGGGGAGCCACGCCTCGCAGTCGTACTTCTTGGCGGCGCTGGCGCCGAGGTCGCCCACGCCGATGTTGACCACGCGATAGGGGATCGCGAGGTCCTGCATGATCTCCTCCTCGATCCCGAGCAGGCGCTCGTGCTCCTCGCGCGAGGCGTCGGGCTCGACGAACGAGAACATCTCGAGCTTGTCGAACTGATGCACGCGGAAGATGCCGCGCGTGTCCTTGCCGCCGGCGCCCGCCTCGCGCCGGAAGCACGAGGAGAGGCCCGCATAGCGCAGCGGCAGCCCCTCGACGATCTCGCCCGCGTGCAGCGACGCGAGCGCCACCTCGCTCGTCCCCACGAGATAGAGGTCGTCCTCGGGCAGGTGGTAGATCTGCTGCTCGGTGTCGGGCAGGAAGCCCGTCCCGTAGAGCGCGTCCTCGCGCACCAGAACGGGCGGGATGACGGGCTCGAAGCCGTAGCCGGCGAGCTTCTCCAGTGCCCAGCGCACGAGCGCGAGCTCGAGCAGGACGAGGTCGCCGCGGAGGTAGGCGAAGCGCGCGCCCGACAGCCGCGCGCCGCGCTCCATGTCGATGCGATCGCCGGCCAGCTCGAGGTGGTCGGCGCCGGTGGCGCCGGCCTCGCCGACCTCGCGCAGCACCTCGTCCTCGTCGGCGGCGGTCGGGTCGGGGAGGTTCGGCAGCGTGACGAGGACGGCCTGCAGCTCCTCCTCGGCGCGGCGCGCCGTCTCGCCCAGCGCCTTGACCTGATCCGAGACGTCCTTCATCCGCGCGATGGCGTCGGCGGCGTCCTCGCCCGCCCTCTTGGCCGCGGCGATCCCCTCCGAGGCCGCCTTCTGCTCGGCCCGCAGGCGCTCGGCCGCCGCCGTCGCCGAGCGCCAGCTCGCGTCGAGCTCGGTCAGCTCGTCGACGCGCGCGGCCAGCTCGGGCGAGCGGCGCGCAAGCGCGCTACGCACCGCGTCGGGGTCGCGGCGGATGAGCCTGAGGTCCAGCACAGGACCCGAGCGCTACTTGCCCGCGAACTTCGAGAGGAAGGCCGCGACGTCGTCGGCGTCCTTCCCGACCACGATGTTCTCGGGCATGATCGCGCCCGAGAAGCCGCCGTTGCGGATCGCGTAGAGGACGTTGTCGGGCGTCTCGTCGCGCGTGTTGAAGTTCGGCCCGTCGACGCGCTCGCGCTCGCGCACGTTGTCGGTGGTGCCCTGCGCGCCGACGACCTCGAGCGTGTGGCAGCCCGAGCAGCGCTCCGAGAAGAGCTGGGCGCCGTGCTGCACGTTCTCCGGCTGGGAGGCGATCTCGTCCGAGATCCCCTGCGAGCCGCACGCGACGGCTCCGGCGGCGACCACGACGAGCGCGGCTGCGATGGCAGGACGGCGTCGGGCCATGTCGGGCGCCATCATACGAAAGGTCATGACGGGCGGACGTGTCACGCTGCTCCTCGTCGCGCTGGCCGCCCTCCCGGTGGGCGGCTGCGGCGCCGACGTCGCCTACACGCGCGCGCCCGACCGCCGCGTCGAGGTGCGCCTCGACGAGTACCGCGTGCTGCCCGAGCACATCGAGGTGCGCGCCGGGCGCGTCACCCTCGTGGCGCGCAACACCGGCCGCCTGACCCACAACCTCGCCGTCGTGCAGTTCGACCGCCCGCTGGGCGACGAGGAGGAGAAGCAGTACGGCGAGCCGACCAAGACGCTCTTCCCCGGCGAGAGCGCGCAGACCTCGGTCGACGCTCAAGCCGGGCAAGTACCGCCTCGTGTGCACCATCGCCAACCACGACAACCTCGGGCAGTACGCCGAGCTGAAGGTCGTGCGGTAAGCGAGGGGGGAAGCCCGGCGCCGACCAGGTTGCCGCCGTTGCGAGACGATCGCGATGTAGGTACAGGACCGTCTCGGGCCGGCGCCGGGCTCCGCCTCAGGTTCGCCGTTCGCGCGCGTGATCCTTCACGGCGTTGGACGGGTGGGTCGTCCGCGCTGCGCTTGATGGCGCTACGCGGCGCGAAACTGCATCAATCGAGGGAAGCGGGGTGGGCGATCGTCGGGCGCCGGCGGCTCCGCGACGGTGCTCGTGCCCGAACTGCGTGGGATTGCTACCGGTAACCGGTAGCAATCGCCACGCAGTTCGCGCGTGGACGACCGCCAGGCCCCAGTCAAGAGGCACGCCGATCACGCGGTGCCCCACGCGCGCAGCGCCAGGAAGGCCACGACGAACGCACCCGCCGTCATCACGCCCATCTCGCGGCGCACGATCGACAGCACGACCGAGCGCTGGCGGGCCTCGTCGAGCTCGCCCACGGCCTGCGCGTTCTCCAGCCCGGCGTCGTGCAGCACGGTCTCGGCGGCCGTCACCCGCAGTTGCTCGGCGACGAACGACACCGCCACGGGCAGCAGCGCGTAGAGCCAGTACAGACCGTCGGCGGGGTCGAAGCCCAGCGCCGCGAGCACGCCGGCGAGCACCGCCTGGGCCCCGGCGAGCGCCTGCCCGGCGCGACACAACAGCCAGAAGGCCCGCGAGGGCTCCACCCTCCACCAGCGCCACGCGCCCAGCACGCCCGCCACGAGGCTCACGAGGGCCGCAGCGAGCGCGACGACCTGGGCGACCTGCGTCATCTGCCACTAAGTATCAAGACGTTACAAATGGTGGTAGAACCCAGCCCGTCTCGCGATGCTCCGCTCGTATCTGCCAGCCGTCGTCTTCCTCTGCCTCGGCACGGCCGTCGGCCTGGCCTTCGCCGTCCTGAACACCTACCTCGGGCCCCAGCGCCCGCCGAAGGTCAAGAGCAAGGCCGATCCGTACGAGTGCGGGCTGCCCTCCGACGTCCAGCAGGGGTTCCGCTTCGGGATCAGCTTCTACCTGATCGCGATGCTCTTCATCCTGTTCGACATCGAGGTCGTCTTCCTCTACCCGGTGGCGGTGCAGCTGCGCGCCTTCGGGAGCTTCGCCCTCGTGGAGACCATCGTCTTCATCGGGCTGCTGCTCGTGGCCTTCGTGTACGTGTGGAGGAGGGGAGCGCTCGAATGGAGATAGTCAAGCGCGAGAAGACGGGCTCGGAGGAGTTCAAGATCCGCCAGCGCCGCGCGCAGCAGATGCTGCGTGGCGAGATCGACGACGCCGACCTCGAGCAGCACGTGCGCGAGTCGATCGTGACCACGACGCTCGACAAGGCCGTCGGCTGGGCGCGCGGCAACGCGCTGTTCCCGATGACCTTCGGCCTGGCCTGCTGCGCGATCGAGATGATGTCGATCGTCGCCTCGCGCGTGGACGTTGCCCGCTTCGGCTTCGAGGCCTTCCGCGCCTCGCCGCGCCAGGCCGACCTGCTCATCATCTCCGGGCGCGTCTCGATCAAGATGGCGCCGGTCGTGCGGCGCATCTACGACCAGATGCTCGAGCCCAAGTACTCGATCGCGATGGGCGCCTGCTCGTCGTCGATGGGCGTCTTCAACAACTACGCGATCGTCCCCGCCGACAAGTTCATGCCCGTCGACGTGCACGTGCCCGGCTGCCCGCCGCGCCCCGAGGCGCTCATGCACGGCATCCTCAAGCTGCGCTCGATGATCCAGGACGACCCGAGCATGGGCTGGCGCGAGCGCTACAACGCGGTCGGGACCGAGGAGCTCGTCCCCGAGACGCCGACCGACAGCCCGGCCGTCAACGTCTTCCAGCCAGGGGACACGGCGGGTGCCTGACGCGACGGGTCTCGAGCTGCTCGCCCAGGAGCTGCGCGAGAGCCAGCCGGAGGGCGTCCAGGACACCGAGCACTTCCGCGGCAAGGCCGCGCTGCACGTCGAGCCCGCCGCCGTCCGCGCCACGCTGCAGTTCCTGCGCGACAAGGGCTTCACCACCCTGGCCAGCGTGCACGGCCTGGACTACTACCCCGACGAGCCGCGCCTCGGCGTGCAGTACGAGCTCTTGAGCATGGCCGACCTCGATCGCATCACGGTCAAGCTGCGCGTGCCCCTCGACGCCGCGCGCGTGGAGTCGGTCACGCCCGACTGGCCGACGGCCAACCACCAGGAGCGCGAGGTCTACGACATGTTCGGCGTGGTCTTCGACGGCCACCCCGACCTGCGCCGCATCCTCATGCCCGAGGACTACGAGGGCTTCCCGCAGCGCCGCGACTTCCCGATCGGCGGCGAGCCCGTCCTCTTCACCAAGGACGAGGCGTTCGGGAGGGACTACACGGCATGACCGACGTCTCGGACTACCGCCGCCAGGAGGAGGCGCTCGACGTCACCGCCCCGCGGCAGGCGGTGCAGGGCGACGGGCTCGAGCAGGAGCTCCTGACCATCAACTTCGGGCCCCACCACCCCGCCACGCACGGGGTCCTGCGGCTGCTGGTGACGCTCGAGGGCGAGGTCGTGCGCGACCTCAAGCCGATCATCGGCTACGTCCACACCGGCATCGAGAAGACGGCCGAGGACAAGAGCTACTGGAAGGTCATCCCCGTCGTCGAGCGGATGGACTACCTGGCCTACTACTTCAACGCGATGGCCTACTGCGGCGCCGTCGAGACGCTCGTCGACGTCGAGGTGCCCAAGCGCGCGCAGTACCTGCGCGTCCTGCACCTCGAGCTCAACCGGATCATGAGCCACCTGGTGTGGCTGGGCACGAGCGCGCTGGACCTCGGCGCGATCTCGATGTTCTGGTACTGCTTCCGCGAGCGCGAGACGATCCTCGACCTCTTCGAGATGTCGTCGGGCCAGCGCATGCACACGCGCTACATCCAGGTCGGCGGCGTGATCGAGGACATCCCGGCCGGCTTCGGCGATCGCGTGCGCGCCTTCTGCGAGATCATGCCCGACCGCGTCGACTCCTACCTCGACCTGCTGGCCAAGAACGAGATCGTCCTGCAGCGCCTGCGCAACGTCGCGCCGCTCGGCCAGGACGAGCTGCTGGCGCTCGGCGTCACGGGACCGCTGCTGCGCGCCGCGGGCCACCCCTGGGACCTGCGCAAGGCGATGCCCTACTGCTCCTACGAGGACTTCGACTTCAAGGTCCCGGTCGGCACCATCGGCGACAACTACGACCGCTTCTTCGTGCGCATCGCCGAGATGAAGGAGTCGGTGAAGATCATCGAGCAGTGCCTCGACGGCCTGCCCGAGGGCCCGCACATCACCGAGGACCGCAAGGTCGCCCTCCCGCCGCGCTGGGAGCTCGCCACCTCGATGGAGGCACTCATCCACCACTTCAAGCTCGTGACCGAGGGCTTCCGCGTGCCGCCGGGCGAGGTCTACTACCCGATCGAGTCGCCGCGCGGCGAGCTCGGGTGCTTCGTGCGCTCCGACGGCTCGAGCAAGCCCGCGCGCGTGCACATGCGCGACCCGTCGTTCGTGAACCTCCAGGCGACCGCGCCGATGGTCAAGGACCTCTACATCGCCGACCTCATCGCGACCCTCGCCGCCCTCGACCCGATCCTCGGAGGGATCGATCGGTAATGGCGATCGACCCAACACGCGTGCCGCGCTTCGGGCACGGCTCGCGCGTTCCCGGCTGGGACGAGGCCGCGGACCTCACCAAGGACCCCGAGGGCATCCCCGACCCGGCGACCACGCCGGTGCCCGAGGAGCTGCGCGCGGCGATCGAGGAGTACATGGCGCGCTATCCCGACCACCGCTCGGCCGCCATCCCCGCCCTGCACGCCGTGCAGGCCCGCTACGGCTGGTGCTCGCCGCAGGGCATCGTGGAGGCGGCGTGCGTGATGCGCCTGACCCCCGCCTACCTCACGGCGGTGGCCACCTTCTACGACATGCTCTTCACGCAGCCCGTCGGCCGCCACGACGTCTTCGTGTGCACCAACATCTCGTGCTCGCTGTGCGGCGCCGACGAGCTCTTCGCCGCCTTCACCGAGCACGGCGCCGACGACCCCGAGCTCAACATCCGCGCCTTCGAGTGCCTCGGCGCGTGCGACATGGCCCCGATGGCCTCGATCGACGGCAACTACGTGGGGCCGATCCGCCCCGACGAGGTACCGGCCGTCCTGGAGGCGGTGCGCCGGGGCGAGGAGCCGCTGCCCGAGCGCCAGCTCAAGCGCCTGAAGTCCGCCGACCCGCGAGCCGCCTCCTCATGACCGACCTCCTCCTGTTCAAGGACATCGACGAGCCGGGCCTCGAGACCCTCGACGTCTACGCGCGCCGCGGCGGCTACGAGGCGCTGCGCACGGCGCTGTCGATGACGCCGGCCGAGGTCCTCCACGAGCTCGAGCTCTCGGCCATCCGCGGGCGCGGCGGCGCCGGCTTCGCGATGGGCAAGAAGATCTCCTTCCTGCCCAAGGGCGCGATGGACAAGTACCTCGTCTGCAACGCCGACGAGTCCGAGCCCGGCACCTTCAAGGACCGCGAGCTCATGCAGAAGTGCCCGCACATGCTGATCGAGGGCATGATCATCGCCGCCTACGCGGGCGGCATCACGCGCTCGTTCATCTACATCCGCGGCGAGTACGAGCTGCAGGCGCAGCGCCTGGAGGCCGCCGTCGAGGAGGCCAAGGCCGCCGGCTACATCGGTGAGCGCATCCTCGGCTCGGACTTCTCGCTGAGCATGTGGGTGCACCGCGGCGCGGGCGCCTACATCTGCGGCGAGGAGACGGCGCTGCTGGACTCGCTGGAGGGCAAGCGCGGCAACCCGCGCCTGAAGCCTCCGTTCCCGGCCAACCAGGGCCTCTACCAAGGCCCGACGCTCATCAACAACGTCGAGACGCTCGCCACCGCGCCGGCGATCATCCGCATGGGCGGCGCGGAGTACGCCAAGCTCGGCGCGCCCGGCTCCACGGGCACCAAGCTGGTCTCGGTCTCCGGGCACGTGCAGAACCCCGGCAACTTCGAAGTCGAGCTGGGCGTCTCCTCGCGCGAGATCATCTACGGCCTCGCCGGCGGCCCGCCCGAGGGCCGTGAGGTCAAGCTCTGGTTCCCCGGCGGCTCGAGCTCGCCGGTCCTCACCAAGGACGACCTCGACCTCGCCTACGACTTCGACACGATGGCCAAGGCCGGGTCGATGCTCGGCTCGGGCGCCATCATCGTGGTCGACGACTCCACGTCGGTCGTCGACGTCGCCCTGAAGACGGCGAAGTTCTACCGCCACGAGTCCTGTGGCAAGTGCACGCCGTGCCGCGAGGGCACCAACTGGACGGTGAAGATGCTCGAGCGCATCGACTCGGGCGAGGCGACCCCGATGGACCTCGACATCATGGCCGCCGTCCAGGAGAACATCATCGGCAACTGCCTCTGCGTGCTCGGCGACGCGATGGCGATGCCGATCGGCTCGATGATCTTGAAGTTCCGCGAGGAGTTCGAGGCCCACATCGAGGCCGCGCGGGCACGCAACGAGCTGGCGACGACCGACGAGGCCCCGCCCGAGGCGGTCATCCAAGGGGCGGTGGCCTAGGTGCCGCGCCCCGATCCGCGGATGGTGACGCTCACCATCGACGGCCTCGAGGTGACCGCGCCGGAGAACTCGATGCTCGTCGACGCCGCCAAGCACGGCGACGTCGAGATCCCGGTCTTCTGCTACGAGCCCAAGCTGGGCGCCCCGGTCGGCGCCTGCCGCATGTGCCTGGTCGAGGTCGAGGGCATCCCCAAGCTGCAGACCGGCTGCTCGACACCGGTCAAGGACGGGATGGTCGTCCACACCCAGACCGCTCGCGTCAAGCACGCTCAGGAGGCGGTCGTCGAGTTCCTGCTCGTCAACCACCCGCTCGACTGCCCCGTGTGCGACAAGGGCGGCGAGTGCCCGCTGCAGGACATCTCCTTCGGCTGGGGCGGCGGGCGCTCGCGCTTCATCGAGCCCAAGCGCCACTTCCAGAAGCCGCTCGCGCTCAGCCCGCTCGTGGCCATCGACCGCGAGCGCTGCATCCTCTGCTACCGCTGCGTGCGCTTCAGCCAGGAGATCTCCGAGGACTACCAGCTCGTCCTGGAGGAGCGCGGCGCCCACAGCTACGTCTCGACCTTCGACGGGCACCCCTACGTCGCGCCGTTCAGCGGCAACATCATCGAGCTGTGCCCGGTGGGGGCGCTGACCTCGCAGCCCTACCGCTTCCGCGCGCGCCCGTGGGACATCGAGGGCTCCGGCTCGGTATGCACGCTGTGCCCGGCCCAGTGCAACGTCACCTTCACCGTGCGCGACGAGCGCGTCCTGCGCGTGCTGGGGCGCGACAACGCCGAGGTCGACGACGGCTGGCTGTGCGACAAGGGCCGCTTCGCCTACCAGTCCGTCCACGTCGACGAGCGCATCACCACGCCGATGATCCGCGACGGCGGCGAGCTGCGCCCGGTCTCCTGGGAGCGCGCGCTCGGCGAGGCGGCGACGGCGCTCGCGCGCGCCAAGGGCCGCGTCGGCGCCATCGTCGGCGGCGAGACGACCAACGAGGAGGCCTTCCTGCTGCAGCGGCTGCTGCGCGAGGGCCTGGACTCGCCCGACATCGACTCGCGCACCGGCGGCACGCTGCCGCTGGAGCTGCACCGCGCGCTCGGCGCGCCCGGCGCCCAGGCCACGGTGGCCGACCTCGAGTTCGCCCACGCGGTGCTGGTGCTCGACTGCGAGCCCGTCGACGACATGCCGATCGTCGACCTGCGCATCCGCAAGGGCGTGCGCCGCCACGGCGTCAAGCTGGCGGTGGCCACGAGCCGCCCTTCGTCGCTGGATCCCAACGCGGCCGCCAGCGCGCGCTACGCCCCCGGGGCCGGCGAGGCCTTCGTCCTGGCGCTGTCGGCCTCGCTGCAGGCCGGCCATCGCGCCGAGGCCGACCGCCTCGCGGAGGCGGCCGGCGCCGACTCCGACGCCGTGCACGGCCTCGCCCGCGCACTGCAGGCCGGGCCCGACGTCGTGATCCTCTTCGGCGAGCGCCTGGTCTCGGGCCCGCGCGCCGCGCAGGCCGCACGCGCGCTGCTGGGCCTCGCGGATGCGCTGAGCCTCGGCGGCGGCGGGTCGGGCCTGCTGTGCGTGCCCAACGCCACCAACGGCCGCGGGCTGGCCGAGGCGGGCGCGCTGCCCAACGCGCGACCGGGCTTCGCCGCCACCGAGCGCCCCGGCCGCGACGCCGCCGCCATCGGCGCCGGCGCGCGCGGCGGCGAGCTGACCGCGCTGTACCTCCTGCACGCCGACCCGCTGAGCGACCTGCCCGGGCGCGCCGGGTGGGAGGCGGCGCTCGAGCGCGCGAGCACCGTCGTCGCCCACGCCGCGTTCCTCACCGACGGCATCCGCGAGCACGCCAACTTCGTCTTCCCGGCCGAGAGCTACGCCGAGAAGGACGGGACCCTGACCCACCCCGACGGCCGCGTGCAGCGCCTGCGCCCGGCCATCGGCCACCCCGGCGCGGTCCGCTCGGAGTGGTCGGTGATCGCCGAGCTCGCGCGCCGCGTGGGCCTCGACCTCGGCGTCCTCACGGGCCCGATGGCCACCGCGCAGCTCGTCGAGGCCGTGCCCTTCTACGCGGGGCTGACGCTCGAGGAGATCGGGGGCGACGGCGTGCGCTGGCCGGCGCGCGAGGCCGCTGCCGCGTTCCCCGCCGCCGAGCTCGACGCCGAGGGGCCGGACGAGGCCGGGCCGCCGGACGCCGCCACGCCGGGCACCGACGGCGAAGCCGTTGGTCGGTGGCGCCTGCGGCTGGGCACCTTCCGCTCGATCTGGAACGCCACCGAGGTGCGCGTGTCGCCCGCGCTGCACTTCCTGCACCCCGAGCTGCGTGTGGAGATGGCGCCCGCCGACGCCCAGCGCCTGGAGCTCTTCCAGGGCGACCGCGTGGTCGTCGGCTCCGACGGGCACACCGTCGACGCCACGGTCACCGTCCGCGCCGCCACGCCGGAGGGCAGCGTCTTCCTGGAGACCAATGCGCTCGAGGGCCCGCTGGTGGAGGTCCGCCGGGCATGAGCGTCCCCTTCGCCGAGGTCGGCTACTACGAGCCGTGGTGGATGCAGATCCTCAAGGCGATCGTGATCTTCGCCGTCGGCCTGCAGCTCGTGCCCGTCGTGCTCGTCGTCGAGCGCAAGCTGCTCGGGCGCTTCCAGAACCGCTACGGACCCAACCGCGTCGGGCCCTTCGGGATCCTGCAGCCGATGGCCGACATCATCAAGCTGATCACCAAGGAGCAGTTCCGCCCGCGCACCTCGATCGGCTGGCTGTTCGCCCTCGCGCCGCTGATCTCGATCATGACCGCGGTCGCCGCCTTCGCGATCATCCCGTTCGGCGACACGGTCGACATCTTCGGCACCAAGACGGGGCTCTACGGCCTCGACGTCTCGATCGGCCCGCTCTACCTCTTCGCCTTCGGCGCCGTCGCCTTCTACGGGATCATGCTCGGCGGCTGGGCCTCGGGTTCGAAGTACTCGTTCCTGGGCGCGATGCGCGCGGCCGCGCAGCTCATCTCCTACGAGGTCAGCCAGGGCCTCGCGCTCGTCGGCGTGGTCATGACCGCGGGCACGCTGTCGATGACCGGGATCGTCCAAGCCCAGGAGGGCATGTGGTACTTCATCCCGCAGTTCGTCGGCTTCATCATCTTCCTCACGGCGTCGTTCGCGGAGACCAACCGTCCGCCCTTCGACCTCGTCGAGGCCGACGCCGAGCTCGTGCAGGGCTACATGACCGAGTACGGCGGCGCGCGCTTCGCCTCCTACTACTTCGCCGAGTACCTCAACGTGCTCGTCGTCTCGGGCGTCGTGACCACGGTCTTCTTCGGCGGCTGGCTGCTGCCCTTCGGGATCGACCCGCCGACGTGGGTCGACCCGTTCGTCGTCCTCTTCAAGATGAGCTTCGTCGTCGTCTTCTTCATCTGGATCCGCGCCACGCTGCCGCGCCTGCGCTACGACCAGCTGATGAGCTTCGGCTGGAAGGTGCTGCTCCCGCTGGCGACGCTCAACGCCCTGGTGACCGCGATCGTGGTGGTGTCATGACGCCCAAGTGGGATCCCGCCGACCAGGACGTCGTGGAGGTCATCCGCGGCCCGCAGCCCAGCGGCCCGGGCGGCGCCTACCGCGCCTTCGGGGAGACCCTGCGCGGGCTGAAGACGACCTTCCGCCGCGGCGTCGTGGCGGGGGTGACCACCTTCCAGTACCCCGAGGAGAAGGTGCCCGTCTACCCGCGCTTCCGCGGCCGGCACCGCCTGCACCGCTTCGAGGACACGGGCCTGGAGAAGTGCGTCGGCTGCTCGCTGTGCGCGGCCGCGTGCCCGGCGGACTGCATTCGTGTGGTCGCGGCCGAGAACACTCCCGAGCACCGCGTGAGCCCCGGCGAGCGCTACGCGGCCGTATACGAGATCAACCTCGCCCGCTGCATCTTCTGCGGCTACTGCGAGATCGCGTGCCCGTTCGACGCGATCACGATGGGGACCGACTTCGAGATGTCCGACTACGAGCGCCCGGACCTCATCTTCACCAAGGAGATGCTCCTGGCCGAGCCGTTCGAGCGCGCGCCGCTGCGCCGCGAGGGCGAGTAGCTTCCAGGCGCTCGAATGGCCGAGGTCTTCTTCTTCATCGCGGGCATCGGCGCCGTCTGCGGCGCGGTCGGGGTCGTGATGGTGCGCAATCCCTTCTACTCGGTGCTGGCGCTCGTCTTCCACCTGCTCTCGCTGGCGGCGCTCTTCCTGCTCCTGCAGGCGCAGTTCGTCGCCGCCGCGCAGGTCGTCGTGTACGCCGGCGCGGTGATGGTGCTCTACGTCTTCGTCGTGGCCTACGTCGGCGGCTCGGCGCCGGGGACGTTCCGCGCGCCGGTCAGCCGCAGCCAGCGTGTGACGGCGGTGCTCTTCGGGCTCGCGCTGTTCGTCGAGCTGGCCATCGCGGTGCTCGGCTCGGGCCTCAAGGCACTCGACTCCGACGGGCCGACGGTCGGGGCGAGCTTCGGCAGCCCGGACCAGATCGGCGAGCTGCTGCTGACGAAGTTCCTGCTCCCCTTCGAGGTCGCCTCGTTCCTGCTGCTCATCGCCGCCGTCGGCGCCGTGGTCCTCGCGCGCCGGCGCGGCGGCATCGGCGCCGACGAGGCCGACCGCGTCGCGGTCATGGACTTCCGGCTGCCGCCGGGCATCGGCACGATGGCCGAGGCGGTGGGCGGGCAGAGCTCGCGCGACCCCCTCGAGCTCGGCCCGGGCGGCGGCGAGCCCACACGGACGGGTGGATCCGATTCTGAGGGCGGCTGGTGAGCGTCGACTGGTACCTCATCGTCAGCGCGCTGATCTTCTCGATCGGCGCCGCCGGCGTGCTCACGCGGCGCAACCCGCTGGTGATCCTGCTCTGCCTCGAGCTCATGCTCAACGCCGCGAACATCGCGCTCATCGCCTTCGCGCGCATGTGGGGCAACAGCGACGGCCAGATCTTCGCGATCATCGTGATGGTCGTCGCGGCCTGCGAGGTGTGCATCGGCCTCGGGCTCGTGGTCGCGCTCTACCGCCGGCGCCTGCCGATCGACGTCGACGAGATCCGGGAGCTGCACGGCTAGATGCAGACGAGCGCCTGGCTCATCCTGCTCTTCCCGCTGGCCGGCACGATCGTCATCGGTCTGGGCTTCCGGGTGCTGCCCGCCAGGGCAGCCGGCTGGATCGGCACCGCCGCGATCGCCGGCGCGTTCGCCGCGGCGATCGCGACCTTCATCGCGCTGCAAAGCCGCGGCGAGGAGGAGAAGCAGGTCGTCTACGTCGCCTGGGACTACGCCAACACGGTGGGCGTCGACGGCAAGATCTCGATCCTCATCGACCCGCTGAGCGTCTTCATGACGCTGGTGGTCACCGGCGTCTCGATGCTGATCCACCTCTACTCGGTGGCCTATCTGACCGACGACCAGGGCTACCGGCGCTTCTTCGCCTACCTGAACTTCTTCGTCTTCTCGATGCTCGTGCTGGTGATGGCGGGCAACTTCCTGCTGCTCATCGTCGGCTGGGCCTTCGTCGGCGCCGCGTCCTACCTGCTGATCTCGTTCTGGTACCGGCGCACGACGGCGACATCGGCCGGCATCAAGGCGTTCGTCATCAACGTGGTCGGCGACGTCGGGCTCGTCCTGGGCACCTTCTTCATCTTCCGCCACTCCCACACGCTGGACTTCCTCGCCACCTTCGACACGGCCCCCAAGGACTTCAGCGGCCACACCGGCGCGCTCACGGCCGGGCTCATCCTGCTGCTCGTCGGCGCCTTCGCGAAGTCGGCCCAGGTCCCGCTGCACACATGGCTCCCGGACGCGATGGAGGGCCCGACGCCGGTCTCCGCCCTCATCCACGCCGCCACCATGGTCACCGCGGGCGTCTACCTCATCGCCCGCATGCATCCGCTCTTCCAGCTGTCGGACGCGGCGTCGCTGGTGGGCGCGACCATCGGCTGCGTGACGCTGCTGATCGCGGGCACGATCGGCCTCGCCGTCACCGACCTCAAGCGCGTCATCGCCTATTCGACGATGTCCCAGATCGGCTACATGATCATGGGCGTCAGCGCGGGGGCCTACGTCGCCGGCCTGTTCCAGCTCATGACGCACGCCTTCTTCAAGGCGCTGCTCTTCATGGCGGCCGGCTCGGTCATCGGCGCGATGGCGGGCGAGCAGTCGCTGAATCGCATGTCGGGCTTCAAGCGCGCGATGCCGTTCACGTACGCGTGCTTCGTGATCGGCGGCCTGGCGCTCACCGGCGTACCCCCGTTCTCGGGCTTCTTCTCCAAGGACGAGATCCTGGCCGACATCGGCTCGCGTGGCGGCGGCTGGTGGGTGTTCTACGTCGCGGGCTACGTCGGCGCGGTCCTCACCGCGATCTACACCTGGCGGATGATCTTCCGCGCCTTCTGGGGCGAGCCGTGCCCGGAGGCGCGCGAGCTCGAGGAGGGCCACCTCCACCACGCAGAGGCGCCCTTCAACCCGGCCAACGGGGAGATCGAGGACACCGACGTCGGCTTCCCGGGGCCCGAGCACCCGATCGCCGAACGCGAGCTCCCGATGAAGGCCGCGATGGGCCTGCTGGCGGTGCTCGCGGTGGTCGGCGGTCTCGTGCAGGTGCCGTGGGTCGACACGGCGCTCGAGAAGTTCCTCGAGCCGACCTTCGCCGACTCGACGCTGCATCTCGACCCGAGCGACGCGCTCACCGCGTTCGGGCTGGTGCTCGGCACCGTGCTCGCGCTCGCCGGGATCTACACGGCCTACGTCGTCTGGGTCGTCGCGGCCCGGGACCAGCGAGCGCATCCGCGAGCGCTTCGCGCTGCCGTACAAGCTCTTCGTCAACAAGTGGTACTTCGACGAGATCATCGACCTCGTCGTGGTGCGCCCCACCGCCTGGCTCGGGCGCTTCGGCCAGCAGACCTTCGAGCGCGTGGTGATCAACGGGCTCTTCGTCGGCGGGACGACGGGGATCGTCAAGGCGGGCTCGGCCGCCGCGCGGGCGCTGCAGAACGGCTTCCTGCGCGCCTACGCCGCCCTGCTCGTGCTGGGCATCGTCGGGGTCGCCTTCTACTTCCTGATCCAGAGCTCATGACCGGCGAGCGCACGCCATGAACCTCACCATCCTCGTCTGGCTTCCCCTCGCCGCGGTCGTCGCGGGGCTCGTGCTGCCCGCCGCCGAGGCGCGCATCGCCGCGCTGCTGGGCTCCGGGGCCGCGCTCGTCCTTTCGGTGATCCTGCTGTTCAAGTTCGACGGCGGCCAGCAGGGACTGCAGTTCGTCATCGACAAGGTGTGGATCAGCGAGCTGGGCATCCACTACAAGCTCGGCGTCGACGGGCTGAACCTCTTCCTCATCGCGCTCGCGGCGCTGCTCTTCTTCGCCAGCATCGCGTGGGCGGCGCTGCGCGAGTGGGAGCGCCCGCACCTGTTCTACCTGTGGTTCGGCCTGGCCGAGAGCGGCGTGCTGGGCGCGCTCATGGCCCAGGACCTCGCCCTCTTCGTGATCTTCTTCGACGTGATGCTCGTGCCGTTCCTCTTCCTGGGCGGCGGATGGGGCACGTCGCCCAACCGCGTCGCGAGCATGATCAAGCTCTTCATCTACACGCTCGTCGGCTCGCTGCTCATGCTCTCCGCGGCGATCGCCACGGGCGTCCTGGCCCCGGGCGACAGCGTGACCTTCGACCTCGTCCAGCTCGGCTCGCAGGCGCGGCGCCTGCCGACCGGCTCGCAGGACTGGATCTTCCTGTTCTTCGCCGCGGCCTTCCTGGTCAAGATGCCGGCCTTCCCGCTGCACGGCTGGATGCCCGACGGCTACAAGGCGATGCCGCTGCCGGTGCTGGCCGTCTTCTCGGGGATCCTCTCGAAGGTCGCGGCCTACGGCTTCCTGCGCGTCGTCCTGCCCGTGTACCCCGACGCCAGCGCGCACTTCCAGGAGCTCATGCTGCTCATCGCGCTGGCCTCGATCCTCTACGGGTCGGCGCTCGCCTTCACCACGCCCGACTCGCGGCTGATCCTCGGGTACTCGTCGGTCGCGCAGCTCGGCTTCATCACGCTGGGGGTCTTCTCCCTGCAGGACACGGGCGCGCAGGGCGCGCTGCTGCAGGCGGTCAACCACGGGCTCGTCGTGGCCCCGGCGTTCTTCATCGTCGCGCTGCTCGCCGCGCGCGCCGCCGGCTCGGAGGACATCCGCGAGATGGGCGGCATCGCGTTCCGCGCGCCCGTGCTGGCCACCCTGTTCCTGATCGTCGCGCTGGCCAACCTGGCGATGCCGGGCTCCTCGAACTTCGTCGGCGAGTTCCTCATCCTGCTCGGCGTCTTCAACGCGAAGATCGTCATCGCCATCGTCGCCTTCACGGGCGTCGTGCTGGCCAGCGTCTACACCCTGCGGCTGTTCGTGCGCTCGATGCACAACCGCGTCGGGCCGCACGTGACCTCGCGCGAGATCGGCTTCGCCGACGGCCTCGTGATCGCGCCGCTGGTGGCGGTCATCCTCGCCCTCGCGCTCTATCCCCAGCTGGCGCTGGACCGCAGCGAGGACTCGGTCAAGGCCTCGATCAGGGACGCGAAGGCGGTCAGCCGATGACGCCCAAGGGTCCGCACATCGACTGGGCCGGGCTGTCGCCGCTGGTGGCGCTGCTGGGCGCCGCCACGCTCGTGCTCCTGATCGGCCTGCTGCGACCCCGCGCGGTGCGGGAGGTCCTGGTCCCGCTGCTGGCCTTCGCGGGCTTCGCGGCCGCCATCGGCCTCGGCGTCTGGCAGTACGGCGAGCAGAAGGACCTCGTCGCCGGCGCGCTGCGCCTCGACGACCTGACCATCGTGCTGTCCTTCGTCTTCTGCACGGGCGGCGCGGCGGCGGTCCTGCTTTCCTGGCGCGCGGTGGCGCCGCGCGAGGCGGCGCACGGCGAGTACTTCGCGCTGCTGCTGACCTCCGCCGCTGGCATGTGGGTGCTCGTCGCGGCGCAGAACCTGGTGACGCTGTTCCTCGGGCTCGAGCTGCTCTCGATCCCGCTCTACGTGCTGTGCGCCACCGAGATGCGCCGCGCGACATCGCTCGAGGCCGGGCTGAAGTACCTCATCATCGGCTCGGTCGGCTCGGCCACCCTGCTCTACGGCCTGGCCTTCATCTACGGCGCGACGGGGTCGACCGATTTCGCGGGCATCGCGCAGGCGGCGGGCGACGTGACGAGCGACCCGCTGCTGCTGACGGGCATCGCCCTGAGCGTGGTCGGCCTGGCCTTCAAGGCCTCGGTGGCGCCCTTCCACCAGTGGACGCCCGACGTCTACGAGGGCGCGCCCACGCCGGTCACCGCCTTCATGGCCGTGGCCACCAAGGCGGCCGCGTTCGGGGCCTTCCTGCGCCTCTTCGACGTCGCGCTGCTCGACGCGAGCACCGACTGGGCCCCCGCCCTCGCGGTCCTCGCCACCATCACCATCGTCGTGGGCAACGTGGGCGCGCTGGGGCAGAGCTCGCTCAAGCGCCTGATGGCGTGGTCCTCGGTCGCGCAGGCCGGCTACATGCTGGCCGGCGTCGTGGTCGCCACGCGCCTGGGCGTCCAGGCCACCGTCTTCTACCTGGGCGTCTACCTGATGATGAACCTGGCCGCCTTCGCGGTCATCGTCATCCGCGAGCGCGAGACGGGCCTGGGCGATGACATCGCGTCCGTCCAGGGCCTGGGGGCGCAGCGCCCGCTGCTGGCCGCCGCGATGACCCTGGCCATGCTCGGCTTGGCGGGCATCCCGGTGACCGCGGGCTTCATCGGCAAGTTCTATTTGATCGACGCGGCCATCTCCGGCGACTACGCGTGGCTCGGCGTCGTCATCGTCATCGGCTCGATGATCTCGCTCGCCTACTACCTGAAGGTCGTCGCCGCGATGTGGATGGCCGACGCGCCGGTGTATGGAACGGCGCTCGCAACCGCCGGACAGCCGGCGATGGCCGGCGGCTCACCGGAGGCCGACGCCCCCCGCATCGAGGTCGAGACGTGGTTCGTCGCGCTCTTGTTCGGCGCCGCCACGCTCTTCTTCGGGATCGTCCCCTCGCCGCTGTTCAACCTCGCCGTCCACGCCGGCGACTCGCTGACCCAGCTCTTCTAGGGCCCTGGCCCGGTGTGATCACGCCCGACTCGTAGGCGAGGATCACCGCCTGCACGCGGTCGCGCACGCCCAGCTTGGAGAGCACGTGGTGCACCATCGTCGGCAAGCCGCAGATCCTGTGCACGATCCAGGTCCAGCTCTCGAAGGGCACGCTGACCGTCCAGGGGATGCTGCCCGAGCGCGCCGAACAAGGTCGCCGGTCGCGATCACCGGCGGTACCGGCGCCTACGACGGCGCGCGCGGCACCGCGCTGGCGACCGACCACGGCAACGGCCAGACCGACATCGCCATCACCCTGCTGCCCTGAGCCGATCAGGCCGCTGCCAGGCGGGCGAAGAGGTCCGCAAGCGGGATGGGAGGCGCGAGCTCCTTGGGCCGCGCCTCCCCGTCGTCGTCGAGCCAGCGGACCAGGGTGACCTTGCCGTCGGCGATCTCCAGGCCCGTGACGTCGCGGTCGGGGAAGCAGCAGCAGCCCGTGTTGAAGTACGTGGGAGGCTTGATCTCGGGTGGCGTGTAGGGCTGGCGCCGCCCGAGGGCGTTGAGCCGTTCGAGCTCGGCACAGAGCGGGGCCAGCTCGTCCGCGCCCGCGCCGCGCGCGCGGGCCTGCGCGATCTCGGCCTCCAGCTCGGCGGCGCCCGCCGCCCCGGGCTGCGGCGGCGGATGGTCGGGGAAGACCGGGTGGTGCGTGTGGCCGGCGATCATCGCCGCTCGCCGGCCGGCCGGCGCGGCGAGCGCCTGCCCTCGGCTCCAGTGGAACATCGCGATGTCGTGCTTGGCCCGCAGGTCGTAGTCGGCGGCCGGCGTGGTCGACAGCCAGCCCTGCCAGTTCTGGATCTTGCGCCAGACCGTGCGCAGCACGGCGCGCGAGAGCCACGAGGCACGGTCGCTGAGGTCGGTCCCCTGGTGGCCGTGGACGAGGAACAGCAGGCCCAGTGGCGTCTGGCCGTCGAGGACCCGCAGCTTCAGGGCCTCGAGCACCTCGATGCCGGGCAGCATCGCGTCGAGGTGCTTCTTGACCAGCTTGGGATCGCGCCAGTCGACGTCGTGGTTGCCGAAGAAGCGGACCAGGCCCGGGCCGTCCATGAACCTGCGCTCGAGCGCCGTGCACCCGGCGTAGCTGGGAAGGACCTCTGCGATGTCGTTCTCCCACAGCTCCTCGACGTCGCCCAGGAGGTAGAGCTGGTAGCCGCGCTCGAGGTACCACCCGAGCGCGGCGCTGTAGGCCGGCTCGCAGCGCTCGAAGTCGTCGGCGCCGTCGCGGGCGCCTCGGTGCAGGTCGGAGAAGATGACCAGCCGCAGCTGCGAGAGCTGCACGTCGCGGGTGGCAGCGGCCTCGAAGGCCCGGTCCAGGCCGGCGGCGATCTTGCCGTCGTACTCGTCCTGGTCGAGGCTGGCGGCGCGCTTGAAGAGGGTCACGACGCCGCCTCCGCCAGGCGGGCCTGCTCCTCGCGCTCCATGCGCTGCTGGCGCAGCACGCGCTCGGGGACCACGCTCTCGCGCGCGGCCGTCGGGCGGTAGTCGAGGCGGGCCACGCCGAGGGCGCGCAGCACGGCGCGCTCCACCGGGGATTGCTCGGCGGGGTCGTCGCGGTCGAAGCGCATCGGCGCCCTCAACGCGATCGGCGGGTTGGTGATGAAGCGCGCGGTCCCGCGGTGATTCTGGGACACCGCGTGGAGCATGTACGGATGCATGAGCACGACGTCGCCCAGACGCCCCGTGGTCTCCGCGAAGCTCGTGCACTGCGAGATCAGCTCGTCGTAGTCGAAGTCGTCGGGCAGCACGCCGTCGCGGCGCTCGGCGAGCAGCCGGGCCACCGGAGCCACGGAGTCGGGGGCCACGAACGTGCCCCCGCCGCGGTGCTCGATGTCGGACCACAGCACGATGGTGAGCAGGCCCTGCTCGGGCGAGTCGAGGAAGTGGCGGAAGAAGTCGCCGTCCTTGTGCCAGCCCGGCGAGGAGGCCGACGGCGGCTCCCATTCGCGGTCGGCCCCGACGCCCAGGTTGGCGATGAACCCGTTGCCCCACGTATAGGGCTGCTCGATCCGCTCCTCGCCACCGAGCAGCTCGCACGCGGCGTGCCACACCTTGGGGGCGAAGTCGGAGACCTGCACGTGGCGCAGGCTCGGCATGTGGACGCGCTGCTCGATCCAGGTGTCCGGATCGTGCGGGTCATAGCCCAGCCGGATCCAGGCCTCGTCCAGCCACGGCCGCGCGTCCTCGCGCGAGAAGCAGTCGGAGATCGTCACGTAGCCGTGCTCGACGAAGGACTCGATCTGCTCGTCGGTGAGAACGGTGTCGGTCATCCGTGCTTCCTAGCACGGAAGGCCGAATAGGAGCGACCGCTAGCCTTGTCCTGTGTCGCGCCATCGCGCGGACCGTCCGCCCGGCGCGCGCGCCCGGCCGTCCTCCGCGCCCCCGTGGCAGTTCCTCGTCCGCGCGGTCGCGGTCATCACCGGGCTCACCCTCCTGCTGATCGTCGACGTGCGCGGCGCGGCCTTCTACGTCGCCTGGGCGCTCATCGTGCTGGCGCTGGCCACCGAGGGGCTCGCGACGCTCGTCTACTGGCGGCGCTCGCGGTCCGGTCCGCGCGCGTGACGGCGCGCGGTCAGCGCACGCGGAAGGAGAAGCGCGCGACGAGCAGCGTCCGCGTCGGGAAGCCGTGCGGCGGATGGCAGGTGCCCGCCGGTGGGCAGGCAAACGCCTCCGTGTAGGTCACCGTTCCGCGAAACACGCCCCGGCACCAGCCCTCCGGACCGCCTTCGCCCCGAGCGGGGTCGAGTGCGGCGTGCACGCGCGCGCCGGCAGGACGGGCGGGAAAGACCCGGTCGCGGTTGTTCACGCACCCCGACGCCCCTCTCACGGCGTGGGCCTCGGCGACGTACGCGCGCCGTGTCCGACCGAAGACGCCGGTGGCACGGCGGCTGGTCATGGCCACGACGAAGCGTTCGTGCTTGGCGCCGGTGGACGGTGAGACCGTCGGCGACGGGCGAGGCTGCGACGACACGGCCACCGGCACCTCGCCCGGCGCGCGGGCGGCGGCGATGGCCACTGCCGCGAGCAGAGCACCGGCGCAGAGGAGGCGGGGGAGCGGCATCTCCCGAGATACGGGGCAGACGCGGCCAAAGGTTCCGCGCGTCTCACCACAGGTCGACGGTGGGCATCTCCGAGCCGCCGTCGAGGCATTGCTGCAGGTACATCGCGGTGCCGAGGTCGCCGGTCCAGAGGCTGTACCGCCCGCGCCCATACTGGCGTCGGGCGGCGGCCACCTGGCCGGCGCAGTGCATCGCGAAGCGCCTGGCCCGCTGCAGCCAGGCCTCATCCGCGGTGCGGGTGAAGAGCTTGAGCAGCGCGAAGCCGTTGCCGGCGGTCCCGTGGCACAGGTTCGCGCCCTTGCGCAGCGGGCCTGCGGCCCAGGTCAGCTCGCCACCGGCGAGCAGCAGCGCGTCGAGCCGGTCATCGCGCGGCAGGGTGGCGAAGGACGCCACGAGGCCCGGGGCGCCGTGGCACCACTGGGTGCGGATGGAGCCGTCGGGCTTGGCGAGCGGCTGGTGGAGCGCGGGCGGCCAGTTCGCGAGCTCGCCCTCGCGGAGCGCGGTGGCCGACAGGGCCGCGGTGGTCCCTGGGAGGAGCCTGCCGGCCGGAAGGAGGTCGGGGCGGCGGGCGAGCGCGGCCACGACCCCGGCCAGCCCGTGAGCGGGCCCGAGGATCTCCTCGGTGGAGCCGTAGAGCCGCTGGGTCCAGAAGTCCGGGACGTGGGCCCCCCATTGACCCATCAGGTGATCGGCGATCGCGCTCCATGCGGACGCCCAGCGCCGATCGCCGGTGCGCTCGAGCATCACGTCGGCGATCAGCAGCAGGCCCGGGCTTCCCCACATCAGCTCGAGCGTGTCGCGGTCCGGCTCGACGACGACGAGCTGGGCGAGGCGGTCCGCCAGCGCCTGCGTCGGCGACAGCAGCCAGGCGACCAGCGCGATCCCGCCCTCCCCCATCCACAGGCTGGGCAGCGGACCATCGAGCTCCGGGTGCGCCAGGTAGCTGTCCAACACGTCGTGGGCAAGCCGCGCGTGGTCATGGCGCGGCTCGTGCAGTCCGGCCTGCGCAAGGCGATGCAGCGCCCACAGCACGCCCGCCGCGCCGAGGTAGATGCCGTGGAAGACCTCGGGATCACCGGGTTCGGCGTCGAGCGGATGCACCGGCCACCATTGCCCGCCGCGCAGCATGTCCTCGGCTTCGCGCGCGATGGCGCGGATCTCCGCCTGCACCGCGACCGGCTCCCAGCCCGCCGACACCAGAGGCTCGTGTGCGCGCGCGTCGAACAGCATCACGGGCACCCTACGATCCGGCAGGGCTTGTGCCGAGCCGTGTCTGATGCGAACATGTGTTCGTGTCGAGTGAGGTCACGATCCTGCATGCCGACCTCGACTCGTTCTACGCGTCGGTCGAACAGCGCGACAGTCCGCACCTGCGCGACCGGCCGGTCATCGTCGGTGGCGGGGTCGTGCTCGCGGCGAGCTACGAGGCCAAGGCGTACGGCGTGCGCACGGCGATGGGGGGCGCGACGGCGCGACGGCTGTGCCCGCACGCGGTCGTGGTCAGCCCGCGGATGTCGGCCTACTCGGAGGCGAGCAAGGCGGTCTTCGAGGTCTTCGCCGAAACGTCGCCGCTGGTCGAGGGGCTCTCGATCGACGAGGCCTTCCTCGACGTCCGTGGGATGGGCCGGATCTCGGGGCCGCCGATGGACATCGCCGTGCGCCTGCGCCGCGAGGTCCTCGACCGGGTCGGCCTGCCCATCACGGTCGGCGTGGCGCGGACGAAGTTCCTCGCCAAGGTGGCCAGCGGCGTGGCCAAGCCCGACGGCCTGCTCGTGGTGCCGCCCGGTGGCGAGCTCGCCTTCCTGCACCTGCTGCCGGTCGAACGGCTGTGGGGCGTGGGCCCGATCACCGCCGACAAGCTGCGCGACCGCGGGATCACGAGCGTCGGCCAGGTCGCGCGGCTCGCCGAGACCGCGCTCGTGGCGATGGTCGGGCGGGCGGCGGGCCGCAAGCTCCACGCCCTCGCGCACAACCACGATCCGCGGCCGGTCCAGGTCGGCCGCCGCCGGCGCTCGATGGGCGCGCAGCGTGCGCTCGGGCGCGGACGCAGATCCCCGGAGGCCCTCGACGCCGTCGTCGTCGGGCTCGTGGACCGCCTCGCCCGGCGGCTGCGCGGCGCGCGCCGCGTGTGCCGCACGGTCGTGCTGCGGCTGCGCTTCGACGACTTCTCACGCGTGACGCGGTCGCACACCCTCGCGCAGGCCACCCAGCAGACCGAGCCGATCCTCGCCACCGCGAGAGCCCTGCTGGCCACCGCGGCGCCGACGATCGAGCAGCGCGGCCTGACCCTCGTCGGGGTCGCGCTGGGCAACCTCGAGGACGCGCGCGCGATCCAGCTCGTGCTCCCCTTCGAGCGTCGCGGCGCCCTCGACGCGACGGTCGACAGCGTGCGCGACCGGTTCGGGTCGGCTGCCATCACCCGCGCCGTGCTGCTCGGCCGCGATCAGGGCCTGGCGGTCCCGTTGCTGCCCGACTGACGACACGGCGGCTCCCGAGCCGCCCCAGCGGGTATCCCACGGACATGGCCGATGAGCGCGACGATCCCGTCCCCACGGACGACCCCCGTCAGACCGAGACGAGCGACCAGAACGCCGAGGACACCCACCCGGGCGCGGCGCCCGGCACGGGCGAGCCCGGCGACAGCGGCCCCTCGCCCGACGCGCCGAGCACGTCGCACGAGCAGGAGGGCGACGCCGGGCAGGCCACCGGCAACCCCGACGCGGCGGGGTAGATCGAAGATCTCAGGGCCGGCCTATGCGTACGGGTAGGGCCCACCCGCCTGGGTGGGGTACCGTCTGCCAGCGTGCGCAAGGAAGCTGCATTGATTGCCGTGCTCGGGATCCTCGGATGGAGCGCGGCGCCCGCGTCCGCGACTCCCAACCTTCTCGCCCGGTGGACGCTCGACGAGGGCGCCGGTCAGGTCGCGGGCGACGCGAGCGGTCTCGGCGGCGCCGGGCAGCTGGGGGCATCGGCCGACCCCGACGGCGCCGATCCCGACTGGATCCCCGGCCACGACGGCGGCAGCGCGCTGGACTTCGACGGCACGTCCTTCGTGACGGTGCCCGATACCGGGCTGTTGGAGCCGCCGCAGATCGGCGTCGACGCATGGGTCCGGCGTGCCGGCTCGCCCGGCCAGTGGCGCTACGTGCTGTCCAAGGGCTCACTGCAATGCGACCGCAGCGCCTACGGCCTCTACACGGGCCTCGGCGGCGGCATGGCCTTCTACGTCTCCGGCCAGGCGCAGTACACGATCTCGCCCGAAGTCCCATCCGCGATCGTGTGGGACGGCGCGTGGCACCACATCATCGGCTCTTATGACGGTGGCGTCGTGCGCATGTGGGTCGACGGCAGTCCGGTCGGCGCGGGCACGCGGGTGAGCATGGCGATCGACTACACGAACGGCAGCAAGGGGATCTACATCGGCACCTACCGCGGGTCGTGCAACCTGGGCTTCCACGGCGCCATCGACGACGTCGCGGTGTGGGACGGCCGCCCGGCCGAGGCGACGACGACGGGCCCGGTGATCGATCCCGTGCCCTACACGCCGACGACCATCGCGGCCGGTCGGCTCCGGCCCGGCGCCCGGTGCGACCGCGACGCTCCCGCACGGCTGCCTTCGCGTCAGCCTCAGCCGTCGCACGATCCCGGTGCGCCGCAAGACGAGGCTCACGGCGACCGTGAAGCGCGACGGACATCGCGTGGCCGGCGTGCGCATCGTCGCCAGCGGCAAGGGCGTCACGATCACGGGCGCTCGCACCAACCGCAAGGGCACGACCAAGATCGCCGTGCGGGCGCGCAAGGCCGGACGCCTGAAGGTCAAGGTCCGCGGCCAGAAGGCCAGCTGCCCCGCCCTCACCGTCCGCGCTCGATAGGCAGCCCGCATGGCAGGATGCGCGGATGCGCATCTCCGCCCGGGCCGACTATGCGGTGCGCGCCGCGGTCGAGCTCGCCGCGGCCGGCGACGGCCCCACGAAGGGCGAGGCGATTTCGCGCGCGCAGTCGATCCCGCTGAAGTTCCTCGAGAACATCCTCAGCGACCTGCGCCACGCCGGCCTCGTGCGCAGCCAGCGGGGAGCCGACGGCGGCTACTGGCTCGGCCGCCCCGCGGGCGAGATCACGGTCGCCGACGTCATCCGCGCCGTCGAGGGGCCGCTGGCCTCGGTGCGCGGCGGCCCACCGGAGGAGGTCGCCTACCAGGGCGCCGCCGAGCCGCTGCAGCAGGTCTGGATCGCCGTCCGCGCCAGCCTGCGCAGCGTCGTCGAGCGCGTCACGCTGGCCGACGTCGCCGCGGGCCGCCTGCCCGCGCGCGTGGCCAAACTGGCTGAGGACCCCGAGGCGTGGGTGACGCGGTAGCAGCCGAGATCGTCGCGACGGACTACCACACGGCGGGTGAGCCGTTCCGGATCGTGACCGCGGGCGTCCCGCCGATCGCGGGCGCGACGGTCGCCGAGCGCCGTGAGACCGCGGCCGCCTCGGAGGCGATCGACAGCGTTCGCCGGCTGCTGTGTCACGAGCCCCGCGGCCACGCCGACATGTACGGCTGCTTCCTGGTGGAGCCCGACGACGACGGCGCCAACCTGGGCGTGCTCTTCTGGCACAAGGACGGCTACTCGACCGCCTGCGGGCACGGGACCATCGCCCTGGGGGCCTGGGCGGTGGAGTCCGGAGCGGTGGCCGCGCCGCGCGACGGCGAGGTCGCGGTGACGGTCGACGTCCCCTCCGGCCGGGTCGCCGCGCGCGTGCGCACGCGCGACGGGGCCGTCGACGCGGTCACCTTCTGCAACGTGCCCTCCTTCGTCGTCGCCCGCGACGTGGCGGCGGCGGGCGTCACGGTCGACGTGGCCTACGGGGGCGCGATCTACGCCTCGGCGCGCGCCGAGGACTTCGGGCTGCGCGTCGTCCCCGAGGACCTGCCCGGGCTCATCGCCGCCGGACGCGCGGTCAAGCTCGCACTCGAAGGCACCACCGCGGCGCGCCACCCCACCGACGAGCGCCTGTCGGGCGTCTACGGGACCATCCTCTACGAGGACGTAGGCACCCTGCACCAGCGCAACGTGACGATCTTCGCCGACGGAGAGGTCGACCGCTCGCCCTGCGGGTCGGGGACCTCGGCGCGCTGCGCGCTGCTCGCCGCAGACGGCGTCCTGGGCCAGGGCGACGTCCTGCGCCACGACGGGATCGTGGGCTCGACCTTCATCGCCCGCGTGGTCGGCGACACGAGCGACGGCGTGCTCACCGAGGTGCAGGGGATGGCCTACCGCACCGGCGAGCATCGCTTCGTGCTCGACCCGCGCGACCCGCTGGGCACCGGCTTCGTCCTGCGATGAGCCTGCCCTTCCTCGCCGCGGCGCAGGTGGCGCAGCGCCTCGGCACGACGGCTGCGATCGATGCCCTCGAGGACGCACTGCGGGCCGGCCTGGACCCCGAGGCCGACCCGCCGCGCAGCGCGATCGCACTCGCCGGCGGCGAGCTGCTCGTGATGCCGTCGGCCGCGGGCGGTCACGCGGTGGTCAAGCTCGTGACCGTCGGCGGCGAGCCGCGCATCCAGGGCGTCTGCGTGGTCTTCGACGCGACGACCCTGGCGCCGGTCGCGCTCGTCGACGGGATCGCGCTGACCAACGTGCGCACGCCCGCGGTCTCCGCGCTGGCGGTGCGGCGCCTCGCGGCGCCAGACGCGCGGCGCCTGCTCGTCTTCGGTCGCGGCCCGCAGGCCCACGCTCACGTCGAGGCGATCCGCGCGGTGCGGCCGATCGAGCATGTCGACATGGTGGGCCGGGACGGTCACGGTGCGGGTGCGCTCGTCGCCGCGGCGGACGTGATCTGCTGCGCGACGACCGCGCGCGAGCCGCTGTTCGACGGGTCGCTCGTGGCCGAGCACGCCACCGTCGTCGCCATCGGGTCGCATGAGCCGCAGGCGCGGGAGGTCGACGACGCGCTCGTGCGGCGGGCGACGGTGGTGGTGGAGTCGCGGGTGTCGGCGCTGCGCGAGGCGGGGGACGTGATCGGCGCTGTTGCGGCTGGCGCGCTGGACGAGGACTCGCTGGTGACGCTGGCGGATGTGGTGTGCGAGCGGGTCGCGGTGGATTTCGATCGCCCGCGGCTGTTCAAGAGCACGGGGATGGCGTGGGAGGACGCGGTGGTGGCGTCGGCGCTCGTCCGCTGACGCGTGTGGTGCTGCGCGGCGTTTACAGCATCACCGAGGGGAGGGAGTGAGCGGTGGGCGGCGCGCCCGCGGCTCCGCGACGGTGCTGGTGCCCGAACTGCGTGGGATTGCTACCGGAAACCGGGAGTAATCCCACGCAGTTCGCGGGCCGCTCGCCTTGGAGCCGACCGTCCGCGCCCCGACCCGCCGCTACTCCCTTCCCTCGGTGATGCTGTTGCGCCCTACGCGGCCACCGACTCCGGCGGCGCCACCGAATGCCCGACCCACACGATGTCGCCCGGCGCCAGCTCCAGCGCCACGGCGTCGTCGCGCGTGAGCTGGACGGCGAGCGGCGCTCCGTCGGCGAGCTCGAGCTCGGCGCGGACCTCGAAGCCCAGGTGGACGATGCGCTGCACCATCGCTTCGAGCGCGCCCTCGCGCGGCTCGGCGGAGACGCGCAGGTCGTGCGGGCGGACCAACTCCTCGCCGAGGTGGGCGACCGGGCCCAGGAAGGACATGACGAAGCCGTTGGCCGGGCGCTCGTAGAGCTCGCGCGGCGTGCCGGTCTGCTCGATGCGCCCCTCGTTGAGCACGACGATGCGGTCGGCGACGTCCATCGCCTCCTCCTGGTCGTGGGTCACCAGCACGGTGGTGACGTGGACCTCGTCGTGCAGCCGGCGCAGCCACGCGCGCAGCTCGGCGCGGACCTTGGCGTCCAGGGCGCCGAAGGGCTCGTCGAGCAGCAGCACGCGCGGCTCGATGGCCAGCGCCCGCGCCAGGGCCATGCGCTGGCGCTGGCCGCCGCTGAGCTGGCTGGGGTAGCGCCCCTGGTAGCCCTGCAGCCCCACGATGCCCAGCAGCTCGTCGACCTTCGCGGTCACCTCGGCCTTGGGGCGCTTGCGGATGCGCAGCCCGAAGGCGACGTTCTCGCGCACGGTCATGTGCTTGAACGCCGCGTAGTGCTGGAAGACGAAGCCGATGCCGCGGCGCTGGGCGGGCACGAACGTGGTGTCCTCTCCGGCGATGACGACGCGCCCGGCATCGGGCAGCTCGAGGCCGGCGATCACGCGCAGCAGCGTCGACTTGCCCGAGCCGCTGGGTCCGAGCAGCGCGGTCAGCGACCCGTCGTGCACCTCGAGCGAGACGTCGTCGAGCGCGCGGAACTCGCCGAAGTGCTTCGTCACGGCGTCCACGGAGATCATGACTGGTCCTTTCGCGGCTTGAGCAACGTCATGGCCAGCAGCGTCGCGATGGCGATGACGCCCAGCAGGGCCGAGGCGGCGTAGGCCCCGGCGAGGTCGAAGTTCTGAAAGCGCTGCTCGACGAGCAGGGTGAGCGTCTGCGTCTGACCGGCGATGCGGCCCGAGACGACGCTCACCGCGCCGAACTCGCCGATCGCGCGCGCCGTGGTCAGCACGACGCCGTAGGCGATGCCCCAGCGGATCGCCGGCAGCGTGATGCGCCAGAACGCCTGCCAGGGCGTCGCGCCCAGCGTGGCCGCCGCCTGCTCCTGCTCGTCGCCGATCTCCTGCAGCACCGGCACGACCTCGCGCACCACGAAGGGCAGCGAGACGAAGACCGTCGCGAGCACCATCCCCGGCACCGCGAAGATGACCTGGAAGGGCAGCGAGACCCACCCGCCGCGCCCGTAGACGAGCAGCAGCGCGAGGCCGATGACCACGGGCGACAGCGCGAAGGGCAGGCTGATGAGGGCATCGACGAAGGCCTTGCCGCGGAAGCGCCCGCGCACGAGCGCCAGCGCCGTGATGACGCCGAAGATCGTGTTCAGCGGCACCACGATGAGGGCGATCTCGATCGTCAGCCAGAAGGCGTGCGCCGCCGCGGGCGTGGTGATCGCCTCCCACACCGGCGCCAAGCCGTGCTGGAAGGTGCGGTAGAAGACCAGGCCGACCGGGATGAGCAGGAGGACCGTCAGGTAGCCGAGCACCAGCGTGCGCAGGCCGAGGCGCGCGCGACGGTCAACGCTCATGACGCGTCCCGTCGGCGTGCGAGCACCGCGATGGCCAGCAGGACCGCGAGCGAGATCATCAGCAGCACGACCGCGACGGCCGCGGCGCCGATCGGGTCGTCGCTCTCGACCTGCCCGAAGATGTAGACCGACGCCAGCTGGGTGTGGAACGGGATGTTGCCCGCGACGAGGATGACCGAGCCGAACTCGCCGACGGCGCGCGCGAAGCTCATCGCCGCGCCGGAGAGGATCGCCGGGACGAGGCTGGGCAGCACGACGCGGCGGAAGATCGTCGTCGAGCTCGCGCCCAGCGACGCGGCCGCCTCCTCCATCTCGCGGTCGAGCTCCTTGACCACGGGCTGCACCGAGCGCACCACGAACGGCAACGTCACGAACAGCAGCGCCATCAGGATCGCCCAGGTGGTCGCGATGGCGTGGATGCCCACCGGCGACGTCGGCCCGACCAGCGCCAGCAGGATGATCCCGACGACGATGGTGGGCAGCGCGAAGGGCAGGTCGATGAGCGCGTTGAGCGCCGCCTTGCCGCGGAAGTCGTCGCGCACCAGCACCCACGCGGTCGCCGTGCCCGCCACCGCGTTGACGGCCGCGACGACCAGCGACGTCCACAGCGACAGCTTCAGGGCCGACACCGCCTGACGACTGGAGATCGCCGACCAGAACGTGTCCAGGCCGCCGTCGGTGGAGCGGGCGACGAGCGCCGCCAGCGGGATGAGGACGATGACGCTCAGCCACAGCGTCGCGACCCCGAGCCCGAGCGCGCTCGCGCCGCCTGCCGCTACGCGAGGCGAGCGGCGGGCGACGCGCGCGGTGAGTGCCTCACTTGGCAGTGGAGACCCCCGCGGCTTCCTCGATCTTGGCCACCGAGCCCTTGTCGGGATCGAAGAACTCGTCGTTGACCTTGCTCCAGTCACCGAGGTCGCGGATGGTGAACAGCCCGCTGGGGGTGGGGAACTTCGCGGCGTTCTTCGTGAGGACCGTCTCGTCGACCGGCCGGTAGCCCCAATCGGCGAACTTCTGCTGGGCCGTCGCCGAGAGCGCGTAGTCGAGGAAGGCCTTGGCCTGCTCGGGGTGCTTGGTCTTCGAGACGACCGCGATCGGGTTCTCGATCAGGATCGTCTTGTCGGGGATGACGTAGTCGACCTTCTGGCCCTTCTTCTGGGCCGTGATCGCCTCGTTCTCGTAGGAGATGAGGACGTCGCCGTTGCCCGACGTGAAGTCCTGCAGCGCCTCGCGGCCGGACTTGTCCTGGACCTTGACGTGCTTGGTGATCAGCTCGCGCAGGTAGGCGAGGCCCGCCTGCGGGTTCTTGCCGCCGTCGCTCTTGGCGCCGTACGCGGCCATGATGTTCCACTTCGCCGCGCCCGACGTGAACGGGTTGGGCGTCAGGACCGTGATGCCCGGCTTGAGCAGGTCGTCCCAGGTGTGGATGCCCTTCGGATTGCCCTTGCGCACGATGAGCGAGACGACCGACTTGGACACGAGGCCCTTGTGCGCGTTGGCCGCCCAGTCCTCGGAGACCAGCCCCGCCTTGACCAGGCGCGTCATGTCGGGCGCCAGCGAGAAGGCGACGACGTCCGCGGCGAGACCGGCCTCGACCGCGCGGCTCTGGTCGCCCGAGGCGCCGAAGGACTCAGAGAACGAGACCCCCTTGCCCGCGGCCGTGTCGCGGAACCCGGGGATGACCTCGTCGTAGACGACCTGCGGCGTGGAGTAGGCGACGAGCGAGAGCTTGGTCGAGCCCTTGCCCGAGGAGGCGGTGGCGACGCCGCCGTCGCCCCCTCCGTGCGTGTCGTCGGCGCCGCCGCAGCCGGCCGCGGCGATGGCGGCGAGGGCGAGGACGGCGGCGATGAGCAGGCGGGTCTTCACGAGCGAGAACCTCCGGGTGCAAAGAATAGGCATAAACCCTGTCGGGTTTGGGCACATTAGCCTATTCCAATCAAGCCGGTGGACAAGGGGGCCAAGCGGCGAAGCGGGTGCCCGCCGAGGTGCGCGCTAGCATCGCGCGTCCCTTGCAGGCCCCGGTCGAGACCTTCTCCGAAGCCGAGCGCGCGCGCCTCGCGCCGCACGTCACGAACCTCGACCGACCCGTCTTCGCGCTCGTCAACCTGCCCGAGACGGTCAAGGGCGCGCTCTTCGCGCGCTACTCGCGCTACCAGGGCACGCTGCGGCGGCTGTTCCTCGACGAGTTCGCGGAATCGGCACCTCAGGGACACGTGTGGGAGGGCGCCGAGGGCCGTCGCGCGGCCGAGCTCTACGAGCGCATCTTCCTGGGCTACGGCGACGACTCCGTGGCGCAGCTGGGCGGCGCCCACGTCGCGTGCGAGTGGGTCTCCAACGTCCTCACCAAGGTGCTGCAGCGCCCGCGCCTCGCCGCCTACCTCGAGCAGTCCACGCGCTACATCCCCTACGACACCCCCATGCCAGGCGGTGGCTATCGCTACTACCGCGATCCCGAGCTCGGGTCGCGCTACGAGCACGCGATGGACGAGGTCTTCGACGCCTACGCGACCGCGCTGCCGCGGGTGGCCGCCTGGGCCGAGGGCGAGTTCCCCGGCGAGGACTCCCCCGCGCGCCGGCGGGCGATCCAGGCCAAGGCGCTGGATCTCCTGCGCGGGCTGCTGCCCGCCGCCTCGCTGTCGCACATGGGCATCTACGCCAGCGGCCAGACCTACGAGCAGCTCATCCTGCACCTGCTCGCGCACCCCCTGCCCGAGGCACGGCGCTACGGGCAGATGATCCTCGAGGCCGTGCAGGCGGTCATGCCGAGCTTCGTCACGCGCGTGGAGCGCCCCGATCGCGGCGGCGAGTGGATCTCCTACCTGGAGGGCCGCGAGCGCGCCGCCGACCGCTGGGTGCGCCGCCTGGGCCTCGATCGCGAGCCCGAGCCCGACGCGCGGCCATCGGTGCGCCTGCTGCACGTCGACGGCGACGAGGACTCGCTCCTGGCCGCGCTGCTCTTCGAGTCCGCCGGCGTGGGCGAGGAGGACACCCGCATCCGCCTGGCCGCGCTCTCGGCCGACGAGCGCAGCGAGCTGCTCTCCGAGCTCGTCGGCGTGCGCGCCAACCGCCGCCACCGCCCGGGGCGCGGGTTCGAGGCGCTGCGCTACCGCTTCGAGGTCGTCTCGGACTACGGCGCCTTCCGCGACCTCCAGCGCCATCGGATGCTCACGGTCCAGTGGCAGCGCCTGACGCCCCACCTGGGCGCCGGCGTGCCCGAGGAGGTCCAGGCCGCGGGCTGCGGCGACCTCTATCGCCATGCCCTGGACGTCTCGCGCAGCGAGTGGAGGCGCCTGGCGGGCGAGGGCCGCGAGCGCGAGGCGCTCTACGCCCTGTGCCTGGGCTATCGCATCCGCTACGTCCTGGACCTCAACGCGCGCGAGGCGATGCAGCTCATCGAGCTGCGCTCAGGGCGCGAGGGCCATCCGAGCTATCGGGCCGTCGCGCACGAGATGCACCGGCTCATCGCACAGGTCCACCCGGCGGTCGCCGGCGCCATGACGCACGTCGACACCGAGGCCGAGCCACGGCTCGAGCGCATCCTCAGCGAGATGCGCACGCAGGCGAAGATCGACGCCCTCAGCGGTCGCTGACGGGCACGATTCGCCTGCCCCAGAGCCAACTGGAGGATTGAACGGGCGGTCGACACTCGGGCCTGATTCCGTCGACATTCGGGCGAAGACCCCCGTAGTTACCGCAGTTCCGCATTTGACACATCCCTGCCGTGTGTCGAACAGTTGCAACTGCGTGTGCACCTTGGGGTGAAATCGCCTGATGCCATCCAGCGCACTGCTTTTCCCCGGACAGGGGAGCCACGCGGAAGGAATGGACGAGCCCTACCGCGGCCACCCGCTCTTCGAGCGCGGCCTCGAGCTGCTCGGCCATGACCCCTTCGAGCGCCTGACCGAGGGCACGCGCTACCAGCAGCCCGCGCTCTTCCTGTGCTCGATCGCCGCCTGGGACCAATGGCGCGAGGACGCCGAGGAAGAGGACGAGGCGCGCGCCGCCGCCGGGCACTCGCTCGGCGAATACGCGGCGCTGGTCGCCGCCGGCGCGCTGCAGTTCGACGACGCCGTCCGGCTCGTGGACGAGCGCGCGGCCGCGATGGCCGACGCCGGCGAGCTCAACGCGGGCGGCATGATCGCCATGCTCGGCGGCGACGCGCAGGGCGTGCGCGCCCTCGCCTCGCGCCTGGGCCTCGTGGTGGCCAACGACAACGCCCCGGGCCAGCTCGTGCTCAGCGGGCCGGTCGACGCGCTCATCGAGGCCGAGGACGTCGCCCGCGACGAGGTCGGCGCCCGCGCCCGGCGCCTCGACGTCACCGGGGCGTTCCACTCGCCGCTCATGGAGCCCGCCGCCGAGCGCCTGCGCGCGGCGCTGGAGGCCACGCCGATCGGCGAGCTGCAGATCCCGGTCTACTCCAACGGCAGCGCCTCGCCCTTCGTCGACGTGCGCCGCGAGCTGGCCGAGAACCTGCTGCGCCCCGTGCGCTGGCGCGAGACGCTGCTGGCGCTGCGCACCGCGCGCATCGAGCGCTTCGTCGAGCTCGGCCCCGGCTCGGTGCTCACCGGCCTCGTCAAGCGCACCCTGCAGGCGGCCTGAGTATGGCGGCGACCATCGAGCACACCACCACTCCGGCCGTGTCGCGGCGCCTGACGCCCACGCGCCGTCGCGGCATGACCGCCGGCATCTTCGGCATCGGCGCCGCTTTGCCCGAGCACGTCATCACCAACGCCGACCTCGAGCAGCGCCTGGACACCAACGACGAGTGGATCGTCCGCCGCACCGGCATCCGCGAGCGCCGGCACCTGCAGGGCGACGAGACGCTGGCCGACCTCGCCACGCGCGCCTGCCTGCTGGCCCTCGACGACGCCGGGCGCTCCGGCGCCGAGGTCGACCACGTCATCGTCTCCACCTTCACGGCCGACCGCGTGACGCCGGGCCTGGCCCCCGAGGTCGCCCGCGTCATCGGCGCCGAGCGTGCCGCGGCGGTCGACCTCAACGCCGCCTGCGCCGGATTCCTCTACGGGCTCGACCAGGCCGCCGCGCTGGTGGAGTCCGGCCGCGCGTCGGTGGTGCTCGTGTGCGGCGCCGAGGCGCTCAGTCGCGTCACCGACCACGACGACCGCTCGACCGCCGTGCTGTTCGGCGACGGCGCCGGCGCCGTGGTCGTCGCGGGCGGCGACCTCGAGCTGGGCATCGGCGGCTTCGTGCTGGGCGCCGACGGCGCCCAGGCCGATCTGCTCTACGCCGAGCGCGACGCGGGCGTCCTGCGCATGCAGGGCTCCGACGTCTACCGCCACGCGGTGCGGCGCATGACCGCGGCCAGCCGCGAGGCGCTGGCGCGCGCCGGCAAGACCATCGACGACATCGACCTCTTCGTCGCCCACCAGGCCAACGTGCGCATCATCGAGACGGCTGCCGCCGAGCTCGGCATTCCGGCCGACAAGGTGATGGTCAACGTCGACCGCGTGGCCAACACGTCGTCCGCCTCGATCCCGCTCGCCCTCGAGCAGGCCGAGCGCGAGGGCCGGCTGAAGCCCGGCGCCACCGTCGCCCTGGCCGCCTTCGGCGCCGGCTTCGTGTGGGGCGCGGGCATCGTGAGCTGGAAGGAGCGCGTGCATGTCTGCGCGTAAGGCCCACGACGGCTGCGCCCTGGTCACCGGCGGCACGCGCGGCATCGGCGCCGCGATCGCCGAGCGCCTGGAGAGCGACGGCTGGAACGTCGCCCGCCTCGGCCGCACGTCGGGCGACGTGCAGGCCGACGTCAGCAACCCCGAGCAGGTCCAGGCCGCCTTCGAGGACGTGCGCGGGCGCTTCGGGCCGATCCTCGTGCTGGTCAACAACGCCGGCGTGCGCCACGACGGCCTGACCATCCGCATGCCCGCCGACGAGTGGCAGGCCGTGGTCGACACCAATCTCTCCGGCGCCTTCCATTGCACGCGCCGCGCGCTCGACGACATGCTCAAGGCGCGCTGGGGGCGCATCGTCAACGTCTCGTCGGTCGTCGCCGAGCGGGCCAATCCGGGGCAGGCGAACTACGTCGCCGCCAAGGCCGGCCTGCTGGGCTTCACGCGCACCGTCGCGCGCGAGATGGCGCGCAAGGGCGTGACCTCGAACGCGGTCACCCCGGGCGTCATCGAAACCGACATGACCGCCGATCTCGACGGAGGCCTCGTAGAGGCCGTGCCGGCGGGTCGCGTAGGGCAGCCCAAAGAGGTCGCTGCCGCGGTCGCCTTCCTCGTCTCCGAGGAAGCGTCCTACGTGAACGGCGCCACGCTCTCCGTGGATGGAGCGCTGGGCGCATGAACAAGAACCCAAGGAGGCCCTGACATGGCCAACGTCCCGACCGATCAGGAAGCTCTCGCGGCCATCCGCGAGGAGCTCGCCAGCATCAAGGTTCCCGGCGCCGAGAGCGCCGAGGCCGACCAGACGTGGAGCGACCTCGACGTCGACTCGCTCGACCTCGTCGAGGTCGTCAAGGCGCTCGAGGACCGCTACGACGTGCAGATCGCCGACGGCCGGCTGAAGTCGATCGCCACCGTGGGCGACGCCGCCGCTCTGGTCCAGGAGCTCACCCGTGAGAAGGCAGGCGCGACCGCGTGACCTCGGTCGTCGTCACAGGACGCGGCGTCGTCTCCTCCATCGGTGAGGGGCCGGACGCCTTCTTCGAGGCCTTGCTGGCCAAGCGCTCGGGCATCGCCGACGGCATCGGCGCGTGCGTCGACTTCGACCCCGAGGTCGCCATGTCGGCCAAGGAGGCGCGGCGCGCTGATCGCTACACGCAGCTCGCGGTGGCGGCGGCGGTGCAGGCGGCCGAGGAGGCCGGCCTGCCCGACGGCGTGGACCCCGAGCGCCTGGGCGTGCTCGTGGGCACCGGCGTCGGCGGCCTCGCGACCCTGCAGAACGAGTGCCAGGCGTGGCTGGAGGGCGGCGACCGCGCCGTCTCCCCGCACTTCGTGCCGATGATGATGCCCAACGCGGCCGCCGGCACGATCGCGATGCGCCTCGGCGCGCACGGCCCGGGCTTCAGTGTCTCGAGCGCCTGCGCGACCGGTGGCCACGCGATCGGCGAGGCGACCCGGATGATCATGCGCGGCGAGGTCGATGCCGTCGTCGCCGGAGGCACCGAGGCCGCCCTCACCGGGCTGTGCATCGCCGCCTTCAAGCGCATGGGCGCGCTGTCGCGCGAGGGCGTCTCCAAGCCCTTCGACGCCGAGCGTGACGGCTTCGTGATGGGCGAGGGTGCGGGCGTGCTCGTGCTCGAGCGCGAGGAGCACGCGAAGGCTCGCGGGGCGACGATCCTCGCGCGCATCGCGGGCTACGGCGCCTCCAACGACGCCTTCCACATCACCCAGCCCGACGAGAACGGCCGCGGCGCTTCGCAGGCGATGCGAGCGACCCTGGCCGACGCCGACGCGACCACGGGCGACGTGGGCTACATCAACGCCCACGGCACCTCGACGCCGTTCAACGACAAGATCGAGACCCACGCGATCAAGCAGGTGTTCAACGGCTCGTCGACGCCGCCGCCGGTGTCCTCGACCAAGTCGCACATCGGCCACCTGCTCGGCGCCGCCGGCGCGGTCGAGGCGATCGTGTGTATCGAAGCGGTGCGCCGCGGTGTACTGCCTCCGACGATCAACTACGAGCACCCGGATCCCGAGTGTGACCTCGACTACGTCCCCGAGGGACCGCGTGAGGCACCAGGGCTGGAGCTGGCGCTGTCGAACTCCTTCGGATTCGGCGGACAGAACGCCTGCATCGCTGTGAGGAAGGCATGACAGCGAACCGTTGCTCGACCGCCGTGACCGCCTACTTCAAGAAGGAGATCTCGCGATGAGCGCCGTCTTCGACGTTGCACCTGAGCATCTCGTTGCGCGCGCGCGGCTGGAGCTCCTCTTCGACCCCGGGACCTTCCGGCCGACCCGGTCGCTCGTCGGCGACGGCGTGCTGTCCGGCTCGGGCCGCGTCAACGGGCGCGTGGTCTCGGCGTGGGCGCAGGACGGTGCCTTCAAGGGCGGCTCGCTGGGCACCCGCGGCGGCGAGACGATCGCCCGCACGATCGAGCACGCCGACAAGATCGGCTCGCCGGTCGTCGGCTTCCCGCACTCCGGCGGCGCCCGCCTGCAGGAGGGCGTGGCGGCGCTGCACGCCTACAGCGCGATCTTCCGCGCGCAGGCGCTGGCCACGGTGCCGCAGATCAGCGTGATCGGCGGCCCCTGCGCCGGCGGCGCGGCGTACTCGCCCGCGCTCGGCGACCTCACGGTCATGGCCGGCCACGACGCGAAGATGTTCCTCACCGGCCCGGCCGTGGTCGAGCGCGTCACGCGCGAGCAGGTCACGGCGCTGGAGCTCGGCGGGCCGAAGGTCCACGGGCGCAACGGCGTCGCGCACCTCTTCGCCGAGCACGACGTGCACGCCGCCGAGCTCGTACGCTCGGCGCTCGCGCACCTGCCCTCCAAGGCGGGTGGCGGGCTGCCGCTCTACCCGCCGGCCGACCCGGCGCAGGGCGACCCGGGCGAGGTGCTCCCCGCGCGCGAGCGCGAGGTCTATGACGTGCGCGACGTCGCCGCGCGACTCATCGACGACGGCGAGTTCCTGGAGTTCGGCCCCCGCTGGGCGCGCAACCTCGTCGTCGGCTTCGCCCGCATCTCGGGCGCGCCGGTCGGCATCATCGCCAACCAGCCCAAGCACCTCGGCGGCTGCCTGGACGCCGAGTCCTCGCAGAAGGGCGCCTGGTTCGTGGATCTGTGCGACCGCTTCGGCCTGCCGCTCGTCGTGCTCGTCGACACGCCCGGCTTCCTGCCCGGCGTCTCGCAGGAGCAGGCCGGCGTCATCCGCCACGGCGCTTCGCTGCTGCGCGCGTTCAGCGTGGCCACGACGCCGCGCATCACGGTCACCCTGCGGGCGGCCTACGGCGGCGCGCACATCGTCATGAACTCCCGCGACCTCGGTGCGGATCTGACCATGGCGTGGCCGCATGCGAAGATTGGCGTCATGGGCCCCCGTCAGGCCGTCGAGATCGTCAACCGGCGCGAGATCGCGGCCGGCGCCGACGCCGACGCCCTGTCCGACGCCTACGCCGCCGAGCACCTGCCCGTGCGCGTCGCCGCGTCGCGCGGGTTCATCGACGAGGTCGTGGCTCCGAGCGAGACGCGCGAGCGCATCGCCTTCGCGCTGGAGTCCGCCAGGTGACACCAGCGGTGGTCGCCGCCCGCAAGGCGGTCCAGACGCGCAACGCGACCGAAGAGGCGATCCTCGACGCCGCACGCGCCGCGCTGGCCGAGAAGGGCTTCGACGCGCTGACGATGGACTCGATCGCCCGCAAGGCGTTCGTCTCGCGTACGGCCGTCTACTTCTACTTCCCCAACAAGCGGGCGGTCGTCGACCGGCTCATCCAGCAGGTCTTCAGCGAGATGTACCTGGCGGCGAGCCCGTACCTCGACGGCGACGGCGACCCGCGGCGCGAGCTGCGCGCGTCGCTCGCGCGCGTGGTGGCCGTGGTCAACGCCAACGGCGGGCTGCTGCTGCTGGCCGCGCAGCTCTCCGGGGCGCGCGGCGAGCACCTGCCGGAGGAGTGGGAGCCCTACATCATGCGCTTCAGCGAGCGCGCCGAGGCGCGCATCGCGCGCGACCAGGAGCACGGCATCGCGCCCGACGACATCGCGCCCCGGCTCTCGGCCCAGGCGCTGCTGGCCATGGTCGAGAACCACATCACGCGCGAGCTGGTGTTGAAGCGAGGCGACGCGAACGAGTCGATCCGCACGCTCGCGGAGCTGTGGTGGCGCGCGGTGTACTCGCGGCCTGGGGCTGCGGCTCCGGCCTGAGTCTTTCGTCCGCCGGCGCTTGCGGCGCTGCGTGGCGCAAACAGCATCACCGAGGGGAAACGGGTCGGACGCCGGCGGTCGGATCGCCGCGCGCGGTCGTCGCGGCCCAACTTGCCGAACCGCTTCGGTTTGCGTCCGGATTCCGGACACAAACCGAAGCAGTTCGCGGAAGACCATCGGCGCCGGCGGGCCACCCTCCCTCGATGCGCTTTTCGCCGCGCAGCTACTCGGACGAATCGGCGGCAGCGTCAGCGAACGACTCGGTCACCGGCGCCGCCCCCATCGCATGCACGCCGCCGTCGACGTGCAGGATCTCGCCGGTGATCGCCCGCGCCAGCGGCGAGAGCAGGAACAGGCAGGCGTCGGCGACGGGCGTCGGGTCGGCGAGGTCCCAGCCCAGCGGCGCCTGGCGCTCCCAGATCTCGGCCAGGCCCTCGAAGCCCTCGATGTTGGAGGCCGCCACGGTCTGCAGCGGGCCGGCGGCGACGAGGTTGGAGCGCACGCCCCGCGGGCCCAGGTCGCGCGCCAGGTAGCGGTTGATCGACTCCAGGGCCGCCTTGGAGACGCCGGCCCAGTCGTAGGCCGGCCACGCCACGGTGGCGTCGAAGTCCAGGCCGACGACGCCAGGCGCCTCGCCGCGCTCGAGCAGCGGCAGCAGCGCCGCCGCCAGGGCCTTCATCGAGAACGCGCTCGTCTCGAAGGCGGCGATCGCCGAAGCGCTCGGGGTGCTCAGGAACTGGCCGCCGAGCGCGTCGGCGGGGACGAAGGCGATGGCGTGCAGCACGCCGTCGAGGCGCCCCCAGCGCTCGTCGAGGGCGCCGGCGACGGCCTCGAGCGCCTCCGGGTCGTTGACGTCGAGCTCGAGCACGTCGCTTTCGGTGGGCAGGCGCTTGGCCATTCGCTCGGTGATCCGCATCCCGCGGCCGAAGCCGGTCAGGATCACCTCGGCGCCCTCCTCCTGAGCTCTGCGCGCGACCGAGTAGGCGATCGAGCGGTCGGTGAGGACGCCTGTGATCAGGAGCTTTCTTCCCTCGAGGAGCATCCCTGCACCATTACCGTTTCACGGCTTTCGTGCGCCGCGGGTTCGACGCTGGACCGGCCAACGTCGAACCATTCGTCTAGGGCGAATTCGTGTCCGGCGACCTAGACTCGATCCATTGAGTGCGGTGCGAGCGCTGCCGCGGCGCTCGTGCCGCACATGCGTTTGGCGACGTGCTCGCGTCCGCGCTCGGCGCTTGATCGCACCGCCCAGCGGGAAGAGCCCAGCAGTGGCTCCCTCTCTCGCAGGCTCCGTCGAGCTGACCTTCGACGACGGGCCCGATCCCGTCTGGACGCCCGCGGTGCTGTCAGCGCTGAGCGGCTCGTCGCTGCGCGCGACCTTCTTCGTCATCGCGCCCCGTGCCGCCGCCTACCCGCAGCTCGTCGCGGCGATCTGCGCGGCGGGCCATGCGGTCGAGCTGCACTGCTACGACCACGTGCGCCACACCGAGCTCGACCGCGCGGCGGTCGAGGACGACACCCGCCACGCGCTGGAGACCCTGGCCGCCCTCGGGGTGCACGCGCGCCGCTGGCGTACGCCGTGGAACGTGCGCGCGCCCTGGACGCGCGAGATCGCCGCCGCCCATGACCTCGAGCTGTGTGGATGGGACGTCGACAGCCACGACTGGCGCGGCGACGGCGCCGAGCAGATGCTCGCCGCGGTCGGTCCCGAGCTGCACGAGGGCGCGGTCGTGCTCCTGCACGACGGCCTCGGCCCCGGCGCCCTGCGCCAGGGGTGCCAGGAGACCGTGCGCTTCACGCGCCTGATCGCGTCCGAGGTGGCGGCTTGACCGCCGCCACCCTCTCCGCCCTGCAGCGCGCGCTGGCCGAGGTGGCCGCGGGCGCGACCGCACGCGACCGCGAGCCCGCCTTCCCGGCCGATGCCATGACCGCCTTGGCGCGAGCCGGCGCGCTCGGACAGCGCGCGGCGATCTCCGAGGAATGGGAGCTCGTGCGCGCGGTGGCCCAGGCCGACGGCTCGGTCGGGCGGATCGTGGACGGCCACTACAACGCGGTCGAGCGCATCGAGCTGCTGGCCGACGAGCCGCTGCGCAGCGCCCACCTCGAGGAGGTCGCGGCCGGGCAGCGATGGCTGGGCGTGTGGGGCGCCGACCCGACCCCCGGCGAAGGCGAGCCGGCCCGCGTCGTGCGCGGCGCCGCCGGGCTGACCCTCGAAGGCGTCAAGACCTTCTGCTCGGGCGCCGGCGGGCTGCACGGCGCGCTCGTGGTCGCCCGCGACGGCGACGAGCGGCGGGTCGCCTACGTCGACCTCGCCGAAGGCGTCGAGATCGACCGCCGGTGGTTCGCCGGCGCGGGCATGCGCGCCTCCGAGAGCCACCTCGTGCGCTTCCACGGCGCACGCGTGCATGGGCTGCTCGGCGGCCCCGACGAGCTGCTGCGCGAGCCGTGGTTCGGGCGCGACGCCATCCGCACGGCCGCGAGCTGGGCGGGCATCGCCGACGCGGCGCGCGCCGCGGCGCTCGAGGCGCTCGCGCCGCGGGCGCTCGCCGGCGACGACCTGGCCGCGCTGGCCGTCGGGCGCATCGACACGCACGCGCAGACGATCGACCTGTGGCTGGCCGAGGCCGGGCGACGGGCGGACGCGCACCCTGAGGCGTCGCTGCGCGCGCTGTCGGTGCACCTGCGCGAGGCCGTCGCGCGCGCCGCCCAGGCGCTCGTCGACGAAGCGCTGCGGGCCGCCGGATCGCGGCCGCTGGCCCGGGGCGGCGCCCTGGACCGCGCCGCCCGAGACCTGCGCATCTTCCTGCTCCAGCACCGCCTGGATCCCCTGCTCGTGCGCGCCGGACGCGAGGCGGTCGACCGGTGACCCTTCAGCGCGCGCACTTCGAGGCTCGCTACGCCGCCGATCCCGACCCGTGGGACTTCGAGACGAGCGCCTACGAGCACGCCAAGTACGAGCGCACGCTGGCCGCGCTCGGCGACCGCCGCTATGCGCGCGCCTTCGAGGCGGGCTGCTCGATCGGCGTCTTCACCGCGATGCTCGCTGCACGGTGCGAGGCGCTGCTCGCCGTCGACATCGCCCAGACCGCTGTCGATGCCGCGCGCGAGCGCCTCGCGGCGCACGACCACGTGCGCGTCGAGCGCCGCACGCTGCCGGGCGAGTGGCCGGCCGGCCCCTTCGACCTCGTCGTGTGCTCCGAGCTCCTCTACTACTGGGACCGCCCCACGCTGGAGCAGGCGCTGCCCATCATCGCCGAGTCCCTGGCCCCCGGCGGGCGCCTGATCGCGGTCCACTACCGCCCGCCGTCGAGCGTCGATCCGCTGACCGGCGACGACGTCCACGCGCTGCTGCGCGAGCGCCTGGCGCTGGCGCACGTGGACGCCGAGGCCAACGACCAGTTCCGCATCGACGTCTTCGACGCATGAGGCCCGAGCAGCGGATCGTCATCGTCGGGGGTGGCCCGGCCGCGCTGAGCACCGCGCGCAGCTACCGCGAGGCCGGCGGCGGCGCGCAGGTGGAGATGGTGTGCGCCGAGGCGCACCTGCCCTACAACCGCCCGCCCCTGACCAAGGAGCTGCTGCGCGGCGAGCTCGAGCCGGCGGAGCTGCCGCTCGAGGACGAGGCCTGGTTCGCCACGCACGGCGTGACGCTGCGCCGCGGGCGCCGCGCGGTCGGGCTCGACCGCCAGGCGCGCCGCGTGCACCTCGAGGGCGGCCAGGAGGTGCCCTACGACGCCTGCGTGCTCGCCACCGGCTCGGCGCCCCAGCGCCCGCCCGTGGACGGGGCGCACGATCCCGACCTGCACACCGTCCGCACGGTCGACGACGCCCTTCGCCTGCGTGGCTTGGCGCAGCCGGGAACGCGAGCCGTGGTCGTCGGCGCGGGCTTCATCGCCTGCGAGGCGGCGGCCTCGCTGGTGCGCCGCGGCGTCGAGGTCGTCCTCGTCGCGCCCGAGGAGCGCCCGCAGGCCGACCGCCTCGGCGAGCGTGCGGGAGAGCTCATCACGACGCTGCTGTGCCAGGCCGGCGTCGAGGTGCGCCTGGGCGCCGAGCTCGCGCGCATCGAGCCGCACTGGCACGTGCGGCTGGCCGGCGGCGCGACGCTGTCCGCCGACATGGTGGTGCTCGGCACCGGCGTCGCCCCGCGCACGCAGCTGGCGACCGCCTCCGGCCTCGACGTCGAGGACGGCGCCGTGCTCGTGGACGCCTCGATGCGCAGCTCGGACCCGGCCGTGCTCGCCGTCGGCGACATCGCCGCCGCGCAGCACGCGCGGGCCGGCCGGCGCCTGCGCGTCGAGCACTGGGGCGACGCGCTGGCCCACGGCGAGGTCGCCGGGCGCGCGCTCGCCGGCGAGGACGTCGCGTGGACGACCGCGCCGGGGTTCTGGACCACCATCGGCGACCACACGCTCAAGCACTCCGCATGGGGCGACGGCTTCGACGAGGCGCGCGTGGAGGCCGAGGGCGACGCGCACCTCGTCGTGCGCTACCTGCGCGGCGGCGAGGAGGTCGGCGTGCTCGCCCTCGGCGACGACGACGCCTACGAGGCCGCCCGGCGGCGGCTGGAGGACCACGGATGACCCGGCTGCGAGCCGTCATCGCCGTGCCGGCGCGCGACGAAGAGGCGCTCATCGGGTCCTGCATCGCCGCGCTGGCCGCCCAGCGCGGCGTCGCGCGCGACGCCTACGAGGTCATCCTCGTCCTCGACGGCTGCACCGACGCGACCCGCGAGCGCGCCGCCATGGCGGCGGGCGACCTGCGCCTGCGCATCATCGAGCGTCCGCCGCTCGGCGTCGGCGCCGCGCGACGGCTCGGCATGGACATCGCGTGCGAGCGCCTGCTGGTCGCGGGCGCGCCCGACGGCCTCGTGGCCACCACGGACGCCGACTCCGAGGTCGAGCCCGGCTGGCTGGCCGCGCTCTTGGAGGCGGCCGCGCAAGGAGCGCGGGCGATCGGCGGCGAGGTCGTGGTCGAGGGCCTCGGCGAGGGCATCGCCCGGCGCCGCGCCGCCCGCCTGCAGACGCGACTGCACGCCCTCCCCGGGTCCGCGCACCCGCACTTCAGCGGCGCGTCGATCGCGGTCACCGCGGCCACCTACCGCCTCGTCGGCGGCCTGGAGCCCCATGCCGCGCTCGAGGACGAGGCCTTTGCCCGCGCGCTGGCACGGGCCGACGTCCCCATCGCGCGGATCGCGGGCGCGCGTGTGCGGACCTCGCCGCGTCCCGCGGGGCGCGCCTTCCGCGGTCTCGCGCGCGACCTGGCGCTCGACGCATGGCTCGACGCCAATGCCTACGCGCCGTGCCGCCTGGACCTCGCCGAGCTCGCCGCGCGCAAGACCGCAACGGTGTCGGTCGTGGTCCCCGCCCGCGAGGTGGTGGGCACGATCGGCGCGACGGTCGCCGTGCTGCGTCGCTTCGTCGAGGCCGGCGCCGTCGACGAGCTGCTCGTGGTCGACGCCGCCTCGCGCGACGGAACGGCGGCCGCGGCGCGCGCCGCGGGCGCCACCGTGGTGCAGGAGCACGACCTCATGCCCGGCTTCGGGCCCTGCCGCGGCAAAGGCGACGCCATGTGGCGCGCGCTGGCGGCCACCACGGGGGAGGTCGTCGCCTACGTCGATGCCGACAGCGAGGACTTCGGCGAGCGCATGCTCACCGGCCTGCTCGCGCCGCTGTTCGCGCGCCCCGAGCTCGCGTTGGTCAAGGGCGCGTTCCAGCGCCCCTTCGCCGCCGGCGGCGAGGTCCGGGCCGGCGAGGGCGGGCGCGTGACCGAGCTCATGGCGCGCCCGCTGCTGAACCTCCATCGCCCCGCGCTCGCCGGCTTCGCCCAGCCGCTGGCGGGCGAGGTCGCGGCGCGCCGCGAGCTGCTCGAGCGCCTGGCCTTCCCGGTCGGCTACGGCGTGGAGATCGCCATGCTGCTCGACGCGGAGGCGCTGGTCGGCATCGACGCGCTCGCACAGGCCGACCTCGGCTCGCGCCAGAACCGCCACCAGCCGCTGCGCGAGCTGTCGGCGATGTCCTATGCCGTGCTCGTGGCCGCCTCGCGGCGCCTGCTCGGCGCCGGCGCGGTGGACGCCCTCGCCCCCGGCCCGTACGTCCTGCCGGGCGCCGCCGAGGTCGAGGTGCGCCAGGTCGCGGTCGAGGAGCGCCCCGCGCTAGACGTACTCGTAGAAGCCTCGGCCGGTCTTGCGCCCCAGGTGGCCTGAGACCACCATCCGCTTCATCAGCGGCGGCGGCGCGTACTCGTCGCGCTTGAACTCGTCGTAGAGCGAGTCGCACACGCTGTAGAGGACGTCGAGGCCGATGAAGTCGCACAGCGTCAGCGGGCCCATGGGGTGTCCGCAGCCGAGCTTCATGCCGTCGTCGATGTCCTCGCGGCTGGCGAAGCCGTCCTCGTACATGCGCACCGCGGCCATCAGGTAGGGCACGAGCAGGAAGTTGACGATGAACCCCGAGCGGTCCTTGGTCTTGATCGCCGTCTTGCCGATCTGGGCCGCGAAGCCCGAGGCGCGCGCGACGGTCTCCTCGGAGGTGTCCAGGCCGACGACCACCTCGACGAGCTTCATGACGGGCACCGGCGAGAAGAAGTGCAGGCCCAGGACGCGGTCGGGGCGCCCCGTGGCGGCCGCCAGCCCGGCAATCGGGATCGACGAGGTGTTCGACGCGAGGATCGCCTCGTCGCCGACCACGCCGTCGAGCGCCGCGAAGGTCCGCGCCTTGACCTCCTCGTCCTCGACGATCGCCTCGACCACGAGCTCGGCCTCGGCGAGGGCGCCGAGGTCGCTCGACCATTCGATGCGCGCCACGAGCGCGCCCGCCTCGTCGTCGGTGAGCTTGCCGCGCTGGACCGCGCGCGCGACCGAGCCCTCGATCGACGAGCGCGAGTGCTCGAGCGGCGGGGCATCCGGCTCGTAGACGCATACCGCCACACCGGCGCGCGCTGCCGACTCCGCAATGCCCGATCCCATGAACCCGGCGCCGACGACGCCGATGCGTTGCACGTCTGCCATGAGCGGCACCCTAGCCGTCCCACCGCGATCGTCGCCGGCCCGTAGCCTTCGCCGCCGCATGTGGTGGCAGGACGCCGTCGTCTACCAGATCTACCCGCGCTCGTTCGCCGACGCCTCCGGCGACGGCGTCGGCGACCTCGAGGGCCTGCGCGCGCGCCTGGAGCACCTGCAGTGGCTCGGGGCCGACGCGGTCTGGCTCTCGCCGATCTACCGCTCGCCGATGGCCGACTTCGGCTACGACGTGGCCGACTACTGCGACGTCGACCCGCTCTTCGGAGACCTCGCGTCCTTCGACGCGCTGCTCGCCGACGCCCACGCCCGCGACATCCGCGTCCTCCTGGACTGGGTGCCCAACCACACCTCCGACCAGCACCCGTGGTTCGTCGAGAGCCGCGCGTCGCGCGAATCGGCCAAGCGCGACTGGTACCGCTGGCGCGACGGGACGCCGGAGCATCCGCCCAACAACTGGCCGGCGGCCTTCGGCGGCGGCCCCGCGTGGACGTGGGACGCGGCCACCGAGCAGTGGTACCTGCACACCTTCCTGCCCCAGCAGCCCGACCTCAACTGGGACGAGCCCGCGGTCGTCGAGGCGATGCACGACGTGCTGCGCTTCTGGCTGGACCGCGGCGTCGACGGCTTCCGCGCCGACGTCGTGCACCTCATCGGCAAGGACCCCGCGCTGGCCGACATCCCCGCGGCCAACATCGTCGGCAGCCACCTCGACGTCGTGGGCACGCACGACTACGAGGGCACGCACGCGCTCCTGCGCGGGATCCGCGCCGTGCTGGACGACTACCCGGGCGACCGCATGATGGTGGGCGAGGTCAACCTCACCAAGACGGAGCTGATCGCGCCCTACCTCGGGGACACCGACGAGCTGCACCTCGCCTTCGACTTCGAGTCGCTCACGGTGCCGTGGGAGGCCGGCGCGTGGCGGACGCGCATCGCCCAGGTCGAGGCGGTGATGGGCGCGCGCTGGCCGACGTGGGTGTTCTCCAATCACGACCAGCCGCGCACGCGCACGCGCCTCGGCGGCTCGGAGGCCCGCGCGCGCGCCGCCCTGCTCCTCCTGCTCACGCTGCGCGGCACGCCCTTCCTCTACGCCGGCGAGGAGCTCGGCCTCGAGGACGCGCACGTGCCCGCCGAGCGCGTCGTGGACCCGGGCGGGCGCGACGGCTGCCGCGCGCCGATCCCGTGGACCGGCGAGCCCGACCACGGCTGGCCGGCCGACCCGTGGCTGCCCTGGCCGCCCGAGCCCGGCGCCCGCAGCGTCGAGGCGCAGCGCGCCGACAATGGCTCGATCCTGCACCTGGCGCGGGCGATCCTCGCGCTGCGCCGGGAGTCTCCGGCCCTGCAGCGCGGCACGCTCACCCTGCTCGACGACGCGCCCGAAGGGGTGCTCGCCTACGAGCGCGCCCACGGCGAGGACCGCCGGCGCGTGTGGATCAACTTCGGCTCTTCGGCCGCTGGCACTGCCTGAGGGGTGGATGGTGGAGCTGGCGACGGCCGACGCGGGTGACGGGTTGCCGGCGGACGCGGCGGCGGTGCTGCGGCCTCGCTAGCTCGCGGCACCTGAAACAGCATCACCGAGGGAAAGGGAGGTGGCGGTGGTCTGGGCGCGTGCCGTCGTCCTCGGGCGCGTGCGTCTTCGGACGCGATTCGTGCGTGTTTCGTAACACTCTCAGAGTGACGCCCGGGGGTGGGCCGGATTGACCGTCACTATGTAGGTCGATCCGGCCCACCCCCTGTGGCCCCTGGCGCAACGTGTTACGAAAGGCACGCGGACTGTGCACGACCTCCGCGCCGGAGGAGCCGCGGGCGGTCCGACCGCCGCTACTCCGTTTCCCTCATTGATGCTGTTCGGCGCAGCGCCTCGGCCGTCGCGGCATCAGCCGGGAAGAACGACTCGATCGCGAGCTCGGACATGGTGATGTCCACCGCGGTGCCGAAGGTCGCCACGGTGCTGAAGAAGCGCAGCTCGCGGTCGGCGGCCTGGAAGACGAGCGGGACGAAGACCTCGCCACCGGCGCTGTGGTGCGCGCCCGCGGCGGGCGGGCCGGGATAGCCGCTGACCTCGTCGTAGAGGGCGGCGAGCGCGGCGTCGCCGGTCACCGAGACCTGATGGCGCAGGCGCTCGAGCAGGTGGGCGCGCCACTCGGCGAAGTTCACGATCCGCGGCGCCATCCCGTCGGGATGCAGCGCCACGCGCATGACGTTGGCGGGCGGCGCCAGCAGCTCGGGCGCCACGCCCTCGGTGAGCAGCGCGATCGCGCTGTTGGCGGCGACCATCTCCCACCAGCGATCGACCACCGCCGCCGGGTAGGGCTCGTGGCCGCGCAGCACGAGCTCCAGCGCCTCGCGCACCGGGGTCATGTCGGGGTCGTCGAGCGGCCGCTCGCCGTAGAGCGGGGCGTAGCCGGCCGCGAGCAGGAGCTGGTTGCGATCGCGCAGCGGGACCTCGAGCTGCTCGGCGAGCTGCAGCACCATCTCGGCGCTGGGCCGCGAGCGCCCCGTCTCGACGAAGCTCACATGGCGGGCCGACACCCCTGCGTCGAGGGCGAGGTCGAGCTGGCTGCGCCGGCGCCGCTGGCGCCAGTCGCGCAGTAGCGGCCCGACTCCTGCACGTACGGTCACCTCGGTCATCGCGGCGACGATAGCGCCGCCCTCCGGGCACGGCACCTACCCCGCAGGTAATCGACGCCGCGACCTGCGCCTGGGACCGTGGCGGCCGTCCAACCGATCCCCGAGGAGCATGAGATGACCGAAGTGACCACCGTCGTCGACGGATACATCGCGATGTGGAACGAGACCGATCCACAGCGCCGGCGCTCCATCATCGAGCAGACCTGGACCGACGACGGCTCCTACGTCGACCCGCACGCCGAGGTCGCGGGCGTCGACGGCCTCGACGCGCTCGTCGCAGCCGTCCAAGAGCAGTTCCCCGGCCACCGCTTCGTGCTGGCCGCCGGCCCCGACGCCCACCACGACCGCGTGCGCTTCACCTGGCAGCTCGTCGGGGACAGCGGCGACGCGATCGCCACGGGCATGGACGTCGGTGTGGTCGCCGACGACGGCCGCCTGCGGGCCGTGACGGGCTTCCTGGAAGCAGCCTAGGCGCTCGCCTCGTAGCGGTCGTGCAGTCGCCACCACTGATACGGCGGCGACTGCGGGCGGCCGGGCGGAGTGTCCTCCCACTCCTCCTGGCGACCCAGGGGCGTGAGGTCGAGGAAGGTCCAGACGCTGCCCAGCGCCTCGACCCCGCGCCCCGTCGTCGTGTAGGTCAGGAAGACGCGGTCGCCGTCGCGCAGGAAGACGTTCAGCGCGAAGTACTCGCTGGTTCCGAGCGCCTTCTGGAAGTCCTCGCCGACGACGGTGTACCACGGCATCGTCCACCCCATCCGGCGCTTGAGCTGCTCGATCTGCGCCTGCGGCGCGCGCGAGACGATGGCGAACGTGGTGTCGCGCGCGTTGAGGTGCGCGAGCTCTGAGACCTGGTCGGTGAACATCGAGCAGCCGCCGCACGGGTCGCCGTCCGGCGGGAGCCAGAAGTGGTAGACGATCAGCTGCGCGCGCCCCTCGAAGAGCGCAGGGAACGCCACGACGCCGTCGGGCCCGTCGAACTCGTACTCGGTGGAGAACTCCATCATCGGCTGGCGGCGACGCTCGGCGGCGAGGGCATCGCGCTGCCGGGTGGCCTGCTTCTCCTTCTCCAGCAGGGCCTCGTGGGACCGCTGCCATTCCTCCTGGGTGACGATCGGCGGTAGCTCCATGACCGCCACCGTAACAGACTTAGTTCCTTCAGGGAACTCTCATTGTCAGTCGCTCGGCCAGCTCTCCGAGGTCGCCGACGGATACGTCGGCATCGGGGTCCGCGCGAGCCGGCGACCCCGGTCCGTACTCGTGCGGACGGTCGACGAACGCGGTCCGCAGGCCGGCGGACCGGGCGCCCTCGAGATCCCACGGGTGGGCCGCCACCAGCATGAGCTGGGCGGCCTCGACACCGAGCAGGCGCCCGGCGGCGCGGTAGGCCTCGGACGCCGGCTTGTAGACGCGCGCGAGCTCGGCCGAAAGCACGCAGTCAAAGCGCAGGTCCCCATGGCGCGCGAGGTCGACGAGCAGCGCCACGTGCCCGTTGGACAGCGTCGCCACGACGTGCCGGCGACGCAGCGCCTCGAGGCCCGCCCGGACGTCGGGCCACGGGTCCAGTTGGTGCCACGCCTCCACGAGCAGGCGCCGCCCGTCCGCGGGAAGCTCAACGCCGCGCTCGGCGAGGAGGTCGTCGAGCGTCGCGAGGTGCAGCTCGTCGAAGTCGCCCCATGGCCGTGAGCCCTCGTTGACCTCGGCGAGGATGGGCCGGTAGCGCGCGCGCCAGGCGTCGGCGAGCTCGTGCGGATCGCCCGCGACCCCGCTCGCGCGGAAGGCCTCCGCGACCCCCGAGCGCCAGTCCACCAGAGTCCCGAAGACGTCGAAGACGAGCGCCCGCACCACCACCACGCGAGCCTACCCGGCCGGCATCCCGCCTAGCGCTCCGCGGGCGGGATGTCCCGGATGCGCGCCGAGTGCGCGGCGACGTCCTCGCGCGAGTAGGACAGATGGACGCGCTTCGCCGAGGCCGGGCGCTTCGCGAGCGAGAGGCCAGGACGCCACTCGGTCACGGGCCGGATGGGGCGCGCCGTGAAGCCGCCCCCGCAGTTGGGGCAGACGTCATGCAACTCGTGCGCGACGCAGTCGGCGCAGAAGGTGCACTCGTAGGTGCAGATGCGCGCCTCCGCCGACCCAGGCGGCAGGTCCTTGTCGCAGTACTCGCAGTTGGGTCGCAGCTCGAGCGCCATGGTTCTCCTCGGCCGATAATCTCGCATGGGCACATGGCCTACGACGAGGATCTCGCACACCGCCTGCGCGAACTGCTCGCTGACGAGGACGCCATCACCGAGAAGCGGATGTTCGGCGGCCTCGCGTTCCTGCTGCACGGCAACATGTCGGTCAGCGCGTCGCGCAACGGCGGGCTGCTGGCCCGCATCGATCCCGCCGATACCGACGCGGCCCTCGCGCGTCCCCACGTCAAGCTGATGGAGATGGGCGGGCGCACGATGGCCGGGTGGATCACCGTCGCGCCCGAGGGACTGAAGACCAAGCGCGACCTCGCGGCCTGGGTCAAGCGCAGCGTGGCCTTCGCGAAGACGCTGCCGCCGAAGTAGCCTCAGGCGAGATCGGCGGCGCGCTCGGCCAGCAGCGTCCGGCCGGAGGCGATGTTGGCGCGCGCGCCGACGACGGCGGCACCCGCGCCACCGACAGCCATCAGCAGCTGCGGCACGGTCCCGTCCACGCCCAGGCCGGTGGCGAGCAGCAGTGCGGCCACGGCCATGGCGCCGGTTACGGCGCCGGCGGCGAACCCCAGCACGACGAGGACACGACTGGTGAGATCCATGCATCGAGGATGGCGTCCGCCGGCCTGCACCGCGAGGTGAGCATCGCGCCCCGGGGCGGGTGAACATCCGCGCGAACCGAGGGACGGACCCCTCCCGGGCGGGGAGGAACGTCACCCGACGCCTGCGGCGATGAGTTTCTGCCGATCGCGCGGTCTAAGCGCGTGTCAACCAAACTCCAGGAGGATGTCGTGAGTCAGACCAGGACCCGCCTCAGCAAGATCGGAACGGTCGTGATCCCGGTCTCCGACCAGGACCGCGCCATCGAGTTCTACGTCGAGACGCTCGGCTTCGAGAAGCGCGCCGACGTGCCCTTCGGCAACGGCTATCGCTGGGTCGAGGTCGGGCCCGCCGACGCGCAGACCACGATCGCGATCGTCCCGCCGCCCCCGGGCAAGCCGACCGGCAACGTCGAGACCGGCATCGGGCTGCACACCGATGACATCGATGCCACCTACGCCGACCTGAAGGCCCACGGCGTCGACGTCGACGCCGAGGTCAGCCGCATGGGCGACCCCGTCCCGCCGCTGTTCTGGTTCCGCGACCCGGACGGCAACACCCTGATGGTCGTCGAGAGCCGCTGAGCGGCGGCTCCCTTCAGCGTCCTCGGGCTCGGCTGGTCGCGAGCCCGGGGGCCCGCTTGACCCCGGCGGCTGCGGCGGGCAGGCTCGGCGCATGGGCGACGTACCCGGAGCCACGACCTTCCACAAGCCGGCGGAGGCCTACGACCGCCTCGTCGGCCGCTACAGCCACGAGCTCGCCCGCGCGGTCATCGACGCCGCCGGCGTGCGGCCGGGTGCACGTGCCCTGGACGTCGGCTGCGGGCCGGGCGCGCTGACCAGCGAGCTCGCGGCTGTGCTCGGCGCCGACCGGGTCGCGGCGGTCGACCCGTCGCCCCCTTTCGTCGAGGCGTGCCGGCAACGCGTCCCGGGCGTCGAGGTCGAGGCCGCATCGGCCGAGGCGCTGCCCTTCGACGACGCCGCGTTCGATCATGCGCTCTGCCAGCTGGTCGTGAACTTCATGACCGATGCGCCGGCGGGCGTGCGCGAGATGCAGCGCGTGACGCGTCCCGGCGGCACGGTGTCCGCCGCCGTCTGGGACTACGCCGGCGAGATGACGTTGCTGCGGCGCTTCTGGGACGCGGTGGTCGCACTCGACCCGGCCGCCGAGGAACGCGACGAAGGACGCCGGATGGCGTTCTGCAGCGCCGAGGAGCTCGGCGATCTGTGGTCGACCGTCGGCCTGGCCGAGGTCGTGGTCTCGGCGGCCGTCGTGAGCGCCGGCTACGACGACTTCGAGGACCTCTGGGCCCCGCTGGAGCTGGGCGTCGCGCCCTCGGGGGCCTACGTGGCCGCGCTGGCGCCCGAGCGCCGGGCGGCGCTGAAGGAGGAGTTCCGGCGGCGCCTGGGCGTCGGCGACGCACCGTTCCGGCTGACCGCGCGTGCGTGGCTCGCGACCGGCCAGGTCCACTGACGAGCGCAAGCGCGGCCGTGCCGGGGGCCGCCGCGGGAGGGCGGCGCGCGGCCGCCCTCCCGAGTCCTGCGACGGCAGGCGCTACGCCCCCGGCTGAATGTTCTGGTTGACGCGGAAGAGGTTCTCCGGGTCGTACGTCGCCTTGATCCGCGCCAGGCGGTCGTAGTTGTCGCGGTAGCTGGCGCGGACTCGTTCCTGGCCCTCGTCCATCATCATGTTCACGTAGCCGCCGCCGGCCGAGTACGGGTGCAGCGCCTCGAAGTAGTCGATGCTCCAGTCGCGGATGGCGCCCACGTTGGCCGGGTCGGGGTCGACGCCGGCGAACACCGAGCCCCACTGCGCGTCGCGGTAGCTCCAGGCCGTGTCGGACGAGGCGATGTCATGGGCGGCGCCGTCGATCGGGTACATGTGCATCGTCGACTTCAGGGTCGGCATCTCGGCGGCGAAGCGCGCATGGATGTCGACGGCGTCGTCGGGGACTTCCTTGACGAAGTCCGCGCGCCAGTACCACTGGTCGCCGGGCGGGTAGAGACCGTCGAAGGCGCCCTGCAGCACCGAGTGGGGCATCGGCGCCACGCCGTGCATCAGCGGCTCGGGCACGGCGTCGAGCAGCGGAGCCATCATGTTGGCCGCCTCTTCCTCGCCGGCGACGCAGCACCAGACGATCCCGCACACCTTGCGCATGTGGATCTCCTCCGGGAAGGGCGGACCCGGCGGCACGGTGTGGAAGGCGAAGAAGCCGTTGAGCTCGCGCGGGGCGCTGGGCAGGAACTCACGGTAGACCGAGAGGACCTCGGCGCCCATCTCGACCGGCCAGAAGGTGGGGCCGCCGACCACGGTGCCGACCTCGTGCAGGCGGAACAGGAACGAGGTGACGATGCCGAAGTTGCCGCCGCCGCCGCGGATCGCCCAGTAGAGGTCGGGGTGCTCGTCGGCGCTTGCGCGCACGCGCTCGCCGCTGGCCAGCACGAGGTCCGCCTCGAGCAGGTTGTCGATGGTCAGGCCGAACTTGCGCGTCAGGTGGCCGAGGCCGCCGCCGAGGGTCAGGCCGCCGACCCCGGTCGTCGAGATGATCCCGCTCGGCGTGGCGAGGCCGTGCTCGTTCGTGGCGCGATCGACCTCGGCCCACGTGCAGCCGCCGCCGACGCGAACGGTCCGTGCCTGCGGATCGACCTGGACGTCCTTGAGCAACGAGAGGTCGATGACGACGCCCCCGTCGCAGGTGCCGAGCCCGGCACCGTTGTGGCCTGCGCCGCGGACGGCCAGGAGCAGGTCGTGCTCACGGGCGAAGGCGACGACGCTTCGCGATGTCGTCCGGGCCGGCGCAGCGCGCGATCAGCCCGGGCTGCTTGTCGATCATCGCGTTGTAGACCTTGCGCGCCTCGTCGTAGTCGGCGTCGCCGGGACCGATCAGGTGGCCCTGGAAGCCGTGGAGCTCCCGTTGCGCGGCCTGGGCGGGTGTCGTGACTGTGCTCACGCTTCCTCCTGCGGTCGGTGTCGTCCGATGACGCTACGGGGGCGGCGCACGTCTGTCATGACGCGGGCTGACCCACTTCTGCGGCGCCTGCCCCCGTCCGGGCACCGCAGCAATGATCAGACCTGACTATGGTCTCGACAGCTGCGATATGCACGAGCTTCCCGGCCCGCTTTGCCTGACGTCGACGTTCCCGTTCGTCGGCCGCGCGGCCGAGCTGGACACGCTGAGGGCGCTGCTGCCGATGGCCGAGGGCGAGGGGCGCCGCGTCGTGTTGCTCGGCGGCGAGCCCGGCTCGGGCAAGAGCCGCCTCGTGCGCGAGTTCGCCGGCGAGGCGGCACGCGGTGGCGCGCTCGTCCTCTACGGCGGCTGCGATGCGGTCGTCCACACGCCGTACGGCCCGTTCGTGGAGGCCCTCGATCACCTCACCCGCGTCCTGGACCCCGTCGAGCTGCGGGCCGCGCTGGGCACCGCGGGCGGCGAGCTGACGCGTCTGCTCCCCGATCTGGCGGCCCGGGTGGGCGATCTGCCGCACCCGGTGCAGGCCGATCCCGACACCGAGCGCCACCGGCTGCACACGGCCGTGACCGATCTGCTCGCGGGCGTCAGCAGCAGGCCGGTGTTGCTCGTGATCGAGGACGGGCACTGGGCCGACGCCCCGACACTGCTGCTCCTGCGCCACCTGGCGCGGGCCGGCGGCCGGGCGCGGGTGCTGCTGCTCGCCACCTTCCGCGACACCGAGGCCGACCTGCCGCAGGCGCTCTCGGACACTCTCGCCGACCTGCGCCGCTCCGACGACGTGGTCCGGCTGCGGCTGGCCGGCCTCTCGGGCGACGAGGTCGGGGAGTTCGTCGGCCACGCTGCGGAGGGGAACCCCGGCGCCGCAGGCGCCCGAGCTCGCCCACGCCATCAGCGAGCTCACCGCAGGCAACCCGTTTCTCGTCTGCGAGCTCTGGCGCGGCCTCATCGAGACGCAGCTCGTGGAGGTGGTCGACGGCTCCATCCACCTCACGCGCCCGCTGACCGAGCTCGGGACCCCCGAGAGCGTGCGTGAGGTCGTCAGCCAGCGGCTCTCGCGGCTGGCGCCCGCGACCACCGACGTCCTGGAGCTGACGGCCACGGCCGGAGCCGAGTTCGAGTTCGACATCGTCCGCCGGGCCGCCGCCCTCGACGAGCCCGACCTGCTCGCGGTCCTCGACGAGGCCGTGCGCAGCGGGATGATCGAGGAGCTCCCATCGCGCCCGCTCTCCTACCGCTTCACCCACGAGCTCGTTCGCCGCGCGCTGTACGACCGGCTCACCGGGGTGCGGCGCGCGGAGCTCCACCTGCGCGTCGGCGAGGCCCTCGAGGCCGCCGAGGGGCGCTCGGGCCGCCTCCTCGCCGACCTCGCGCATCACTTCGCCGCCGCCACGCCCCTCGGCGGAGCCGAGCGGGGGATCGAGTACAACGTCCTCGCGGCGCGCGCCGCCACGGCCGCACTGGCCTTCGACGAGGCGGCGGCGCGGCTGCGCACAGCGCTCGAGCTGCGGATCGACGACCTCGCCGAGCGCGCGGAGGTGTTCCTCGAGCTGGGCACCGTCTGTCACCGCGCCGGCAAGGACCTCGATGCGCTGGAGGCGTTCCGGGCGACGGCGGAAATCGCGCGCGAGCTGGGCGACGGCGCGCTGCTGGCGCGCGCCGCGATCGGCTACGAGGACGCGTGCTGGGCCCCGGGCATCGCCGACCAGGGCGCGGCCGAGCTATTGGAGGAGGCGGCCGCCGCGCTGGTCGACGAGAGCTCGGAGCTGCGCGTCGGTCTGCTCAGCGGGCTGGCACGCGCCCTCGACTACCAGGGCGACCACGAGCGCGGCGCGATCGTCCGCACCAACGCGGTCGCCATGGCCCGGCGGCTCGACGACCGCACCGGCCTGGCCAGGACGCTGGTGCGCTCCTACTGGTCGCGGGGGACGAGCTCCCTGGCCGAGATCCTCGAGATGCTCACCGAGGCCAAGGCGCTCGGCGAGGAGCTCGGCAACACGGAGATCGTCGCCGAGGCGATGGGGTGGCGCGTCCCGGCCTTCGTAGCCCTCTGCGACCTCGACTCGGCACGGCGCGAGGCCGCGGCGCTGCGTGCCACCGCCGAGCAGACCGGGCAGCCGTTCATGCTCCACGTCGCCGAGCACTACAGCTCGGCCATCGCGCTGTGCGACGGTCGCCTCGAGGAGGCGGAGGCCAGGGCGCTGCGCTCGCACGACTGGACCCGGATGTTCACCGGACGCGACGCGGCAGGGGTCTACGGGATCCAGATGTTCGGCATCCGTCGCGAGCAGGGGCGGCTCGCCGAGCTCGCGCCCGTCATCAGGATCCTGGCCGCCGACGCCACGCGCGCAGGCACGTGGCGCCCCGGACTGATCTCCGTGCTCGTCGAGCTCGGGATGGAGGACGAGGCGAGGCGCGAGCTCGCGCGCGTCGCCGCCGACGGGCTGGACCCGTTCCGCGAGTCGCTCTGGCTCGCCACGCTCACCTACCTCACCGACGGCTGCGCGGCGCTCGGCGATCAGGCCACCGCCGCCATGGTCTATCCCGAGCTCGAGCCGCTCGCCGGCGCGAACGTGATGATCGGCCACCTCGTCGCCTGCTACGGAGCGGCCGATCGCTACCTCGGCATGCTCGCCGCGACGCTCGGCGAGCCCGAGCTCGCCGAGGAGCACTTCGAGCGCGCCATGGAGCTCAATCGGCGCATCGGAGCGCGGACGTGGCTCGCTCACACCGCCTACGAGTACGCCCGCCTGCTGCTGACGCGCGGCACCGGCGACCGCGCTCGGGGCCAAGCGCTGCTCGGCGAGGCGGCGACGCTCGCCGACGCGATCGGCATGCCGGCGCTGCTCGGGCGCATCCGCGCGCTCGGGTCCTCGGGGCCGACGACGGGCCGTCCTGACGGGCTGTCCGCGCGCGAGATCCAGATCCTGTCGCTCGTCGCGCAGGGCCTGAGCAACCGCGAGATCGGTACCGCGCTGATCATCAGCGAGCACACCGTGGCGAACCACATCCGCAGCATCCTGCGCAAGACCGACTGCGCCAATCGCACCGAGGCGGCCTCCTACGCCCATCGGCACGGCCTGATCGAGGCTTAGGGCCCGCGGTACGATCTGGCAATGCCGCTGTACGTCATCGAGCGGGCCTTCGCCGAACAGCTCGAGCTCACGACCGACGACGTCAGGTTGATCGACGAGATCAACGCCGACGAGGGCGTCCGCTGGCTCTTCTCGTTCCTCAGCGCCGACCGGCGGCGCACCTACTGCCTGTACGAGGCGCCCTCCCCGGACGCCATCGTCGCCGCGGCGCAGCGGGCGAACCTCCCGTCGGACGCCGTCGTCGAGGTCGCCCCCGCCACGCTCGAGCTCTCGGGGCGGCTGCGCGACTGGGCGGCCTTGCAGGTCGACGCGTAGCCGGTGGCGACCACCACCAGCACGGAGTTCACCCGTGAGGAGGTCGGGCTTGCGCTGCGCAACCCCGGGATGCCGCTGGAGGCGCTGCGCCGCCCGATCACGCCGATCGGCATGCACTACGTGCTCGTCCATTTCGACGTCCCCGACATCGACCCCGCGACCTTCACGCTCGTCGTCGACGGGCGCGTCCGCCGGCCTGCTGCCCTGACTCTCGACGCGCTGCGCGCGCGGCCGGCGGTCACGATGGCGGTGATGATGGAGTGCGCCGGCTCCGGGCGCGCGCACCTCTCGCCGCGCCCCGTCTCGGCGCCGTGGCACGACGAGGCGATCGGCTGCGCCGAGTGGACCGGAACGCCTCTGCGCGGCGTCCTGCAGGACGCAGGCCTGCTCGACGACGCCGTCGAGCTGCTGTTCACCGGCGGCGACCACGGGATCGACCAGGGGGTCGAGCAGGACTACCAGCGCAGCCTGTCGATCGATGAGGCGATGCGCGACGACGTCCTGCTGGCCTACGCGATGAACGGGCAGCCGCTGCCGGCCTCCCACGGCTTCCCGCTGCGGCTCATCGTCCCCGAGTGGTACGGCATGGCCTCGGTCAAGTGGCTGCGGTCGATCACGGCGATCGCCGAGCCCTTCGAGGGGGTGCAGCAGACGCTGCTGTACAACTACCGTCGCTCCGACGAGGACCCCGGCACGCCGGTCACGCGCAAGCGGCCGCGCGCGCTGATGGCGCCGCCCGGGATGCCCGAGTTCCTCTCGCGGACTCGGCACGTGCGCGCCGGGCGCACGCTGGTGCAGGGGCGGGCGTGGTCGGGGCCGGACGCCGTGTGCCGCGTCGAGTTCAGCACCGACGGCGGGCGCACCTGGCAGGACGCGCGCCTGGAGGAGCCCAACGGCAAGCACGGCTGGAGTGGCTGGTCCTGTGACTGGGACGCCGCCGAGCCAGGCGACTACGAGCTCTGCGTCCGCGCGACCGACCGCGCCGGCAACGTCCAACCGCTCGACAGCACCGCGGCCTGGAACCAGGGCGGGTATGGCGTCAACGCGGTCCAGCGCGTGCCCGTCCGCGTGACCTAGCGGCTCGCGCGCCACTCGCGTGCGAGCACGGCGTACACGAGCTCGCTCTGCCGCTCGTCCTTGACCCACTCGTTCTCGATGAGATGCGCCTCGCGGCGCATCCCGAGCTTCTCCAGCACGCGCGCGGACGCGACGTTGCGTGCTTCCAGTCGCCCGACGACCCGGTGCAGGCCATAGGTCTCGAAGGCGAGGCGCGCGATTGGATCGCGTGCAGGCCGGCGAGGTCTCCCGGATGCAGGGGCCGCAGGCGCAGCCGCGGCGTCTCGATCGGCAACCGGGGCAAGGATCGCAGCACAGCCGCCACGATCAGAAGCCGAGCGCCTCGATGGCCTGCTCGCGGCGGGGGTCCTCCTCGTAGCGGAAGCGGTCGGGACTGACGCCGCGGGCCTGGGCCAGCTCGAGCGCGATGCGCTGCACCCAGACGGTCAACGGGAAGATCGAGAGCGCCTCGCCGAGATCGCGCTCGGCGATGCGCACGACGCGCGCCCCCGTCACCTCCATCGCGCGGGCGATCGCCGCCGTGCGCGCGGCGCCGGGGCCGCCGCCGTCGAGCACGACGAGCGTGTCCTGGCGGTCGAGCGCGACGCTCGGGCCGTGGAGGAACTGCTCGGAGGACAGGCCCTCGGTCGCGACGTAGGACGCCTCGCGGATCTTCAGCGCCCCCTCCTGCGCCGTCCATGCGTTGGGGCCGGCGCCGATCAGCTCCAGAAGCCGCGCGGGCGGGTCGACGATCGGTGCCGGCGCGTCCAGCGTCCGCGCCACCACGTCGGGCACCGCCGCGAGGTCGCCGAGCCCCGCGCCGAGGGCCTCGGCGATCTGGGCCAGGCGCATCAGCGCCCCCGTGTGGCTCGCGGTATAGGCGTAGGAGGTCTCGGGCACGACGGTCTCGACGTCGCCGCCGGCGCCGATTCCGGTGACGTGGACGACGGCCGCGCCCGCCTCGCGCGCGGCCTCGAGCGCCTGCGCGGTGTAGCCGGTGTGCCCGGTGTGGCTGAGCACGATCACCGCGTCGGCGGCATCGAAGCGACGCGCGTAGGGCGCCACGTCGGCGGCGTGCAGCGCGAAGGCATCGATCCCGGCCTCGTGCAGCAGCCACGCACCGTGATGGGCGGCGTGCCAGCTCGTCCCGATGCCGACCAGCCACGTCCTGCGGCCCGCCACCTGCCGCGCCGCTGCTCGGGCCGGGTCGGGGTCGCCGAGCAGGCGCCGCAGCTCGTCGGGCTGCGTGCGAATCGTCGTTGCCATGTGAGACATGGGCGAACTATGTCGCAGCGCGCGTCAGGCGGCGGCCGAGGCCCCGTCGTTCCACAGCCCCGCGGGCGCGCCGTCGGGGCGCACGAGCAGCGCGCCGCGACCGCGGATGCCGATCGAGCGCGCGCTGATGGCGTCCAGGGCACGCACGGTGACCGGCGGCCCGCCGTTCACCGGCGCCTGCGCCGCAGCCGAGTCGGGTCCCGTGAACAGCGTGAGCCCGGGACCGAGCAGGTCCAGGGTGGACACGCGCGTGCCGGCGGAGGGGACCCAGACGTGCGCGATGCGCCCTCCGAGGTCGACGTGCAGCTCGTCGGCGGTCTCCCGGGTGGAGCCGCCGGGGTCGGCGGAGCGGGCGACGTTGTGCGCGGCGAACGGCCGCCGCTCGGCCTCGTAGGTGTCCAACAGCTCGGGCCCGGCCCAGCCGCGCAGGACCCAGCCGAGCTTCCAGCCGAGGTCGTGGCCGCCACGGATCGCGGTGTTCATCCCGGTGCCGCCGCGCGGGGTCACGCGGTGGGCGGCGTCGCCGGCCAGGAAGACGTTGCCGGCGCGGAAGCGCTCGGCCAACTGCGCGGCGAAGCTGAAGGCGCCGGTGCGCTCGATGGAGACGTCGAGGTCGTCGATGCCGGCTCCGGCGCGGATCCGGCGCACGAAGCGCTCGGGCGTGTAGCCCTCGATGTCCTGCGGGTCCACCCAGGTCCCGTAGCCCCAGCGGTCGCCGCGGCCGGCGGGCAGGAAGGTGCCGGCCCCGTCGGGGTGATCGACGGAGTAGATGCCGTAGCGGTGCTCGCCGACGACCCGCCACAGCGGCGCCCGGAAGACCGCGTTGACGACGTGGGCCAGCCCGTCGGGTCCGTGCATCGCGACGCCCAGCGATCCGCGGATCCGGCTGTGCGCGCCGTCGGCGGCGATCAGGTAGCGGGCACGGACGGTGCGCACGGCGCCCGTCGGGACGTCGCGCAGGACGGCCTCGACGCCGTCGGACAGGTTCTCGACGCCCACCACCTCGGTGTGCAGCCGTACGCGCGTGGCGCCCAGGGAGCGCAGGTGCTCCAGCAGCACCGGCTCGAGGTGGTCCTGGGGCACGCAGGCCGGGGCGGTCGGGCTCAGCGCCGCGGCCTGCTCGCGCGTGGGCATGCCGACCGGCCACATCGAGCCCGCGGCGACGGTCGCCAGCGTCGCGGACTGCCAGCCGCGCCACTCGACGTCGACGCCGCCGGCGCGTATGGCGTCCTCGACTCCCCACGAGCGCATCAGCTCCATCGAGCGCAGGCTCACCGCGGTCGCCCGCGGAAGCGAGGACAGCTCGGGCCGGCGCTCGACGAGCATCGTCTCGACCCCGAGTCGCGCCAGCGAGATCGCGGCCGCCAGTCCGGCCGGGCCGGCTCCCACGACGAGGACCGCCGCTTCCTCGCTGTGCATGGTCTTGTTCATTTCGTCGGACATGATGTCTTTCATGAGACAGCATGTCAATCCAATATGCTGTGACGGTGGCCACACGGCGCTACGAGCAGCGTCTGCGCGCACAGAGCGCTGAGGAGACGCGCCGTCGCGTGCTGGACGCCGTCTACGAGCAGCTGCGCGAGGCGCCGGCACAGCCCGTCAGCGTCGAGCGGATCGCGCGCGCCGCCGGTGTCGCGCGCTCGACCGTCTACGTGATCTTCGGCTCGCGCGCCGGGCTCTTCGACGCGTTCGCCGCCGACCTGCTCGAGCGCGGCGGCTTCCGCCGCGTGATCGAGGCCATCGAGGACCCCGACCCCCACGTGACCGTGCGCGACGGAATCACCGGCGGCGTGCACACCTTCGCCGCGCACCGCGACGTCACCCGCGCGCTGGTCTCGATGGCGGCGCTGGACCCCGACGCCGTCGGAGGCGCCATGCAGCGCTCGGAGCAACGCCGAGCCAAGGGGATGATGTGGCTGGCCCGGCGACTGGCCCGGCATGGCCTCCTGCGCGAGGGTCTCACGGCCAAGCAGGCCGCCGACCGGCTCTGGGTCCTGACCAGCTTCGACGCCTTCGACCTGCTCTACAGCGGGCGCGGCCTGTCTGCCGACGAGGTCGCACGGGTGCTGGTCGACACCGCCGAGCGCACCGTGCTCGCCGGCTACGCGACGACGTAGGAACCCACGGGCCGTCCACGCGCCGGTACGGTCGGCGCATGGCGCACCCTGGTGACCTCGATACGAGCTTCGGCAGCGGCGGGAAGAAGACGATCAACTTCGGCGGCACCGATGCGGCGCAGGCCGTGCTCGTGCAGCCCAACGGGAGAGTGATCGCCGCGGGCGGCGGCGGCCCCGCGAGCTCCTTCTGCGCCGTTCGCCTGCGCGCCGCCAACGGCACGCTCGATCCCACCTTCGGCTCGGGCGGCAAGCGCGTGGTCGATTTCGGGACCGATGACGAGTCCGTCTACGGCGCGGCCCTGCAGCCCGACGGCAAGATCGTGCTCGCGGGGGATTCGCGCCTGCAGGTCGCCGTCGTGCGCCTGAAGGCCAACGGCACGCTCGACCCGACCTTCGACGGCGACGGCAGGAAGACCCTCAGCTGGGGCCCGATCGGCCGCGCTACCGCCGTGGTCGTGGCGCCGAACGGCAAGATCCTGCTCGGCGGCTTCTCGGGCCCCGAGGGCGGGAACATCCAGGTCGCGCGCCTGAAGCCCAACGGCGCGCTGGACACGACGTTCGCGACAGGGGGCATCGCCACGATCGACTTCGGCGGCGACGACTTCGGCGAGGCCATGGCCCGCCAGGCCGACGGGCGCATCGTGGTGGCGGGACGCTCGACGGCCGCCGGGGCCGTGGTCGCGCGGCTGCGCGCGACGGGGGCACTCGACCCCGACTTCGGCAGCGGCGGCCGCGTCACGCTCCCGGGCGGAGGCAGCGTCAAGGCCGTGCTGGTACAGCCCGACCGCAGGATCGTCCTCGCGGGCAACGCGAGTATCAGCGCGATGATGATCGTCACGCGGTTGATGCCCAACGGCGCCCTCGACACGACGTTCGACGGCGACGGCACCGCGGCGATCGACTTCGGGTCGACGTCGGACATCGCGGCCGGCGTGGTGCGCCAGCCGGACGGCAAGCTCGTCGTCGCCGGCTACACGCAGGCCTCCGAGGACGTCGCGGTGGCGCGCCTGAACCCCGACGGGTCCCTGGACACCACGTTCGGTGTCGCCGGGAAGGCGACCGTCGACTTCGGCGTCGCCACGTTCGGCAACGCGGTCGCCCTCGCGCCGAAGAAGCGGATCGTCGTCGCCGGCCAGAAGACGGGCGGCGACGACTTCGCCGTGGCGCGCCTGCTGGGCTGACTCAGGCGCCGGCCTTGGCCGCGGCCTGCTCGCGCTCGCGCAGCTCGATGCGACGGATCTTGCCCGTCAGCGTCTTGGGCAGGTCGGGCACGAACTCGACGAGGCGCGGGTAGGCATAGGCCGACAGGCGCTGACGCACGAAGCGCTTGATGTCCTCAGCGAGCTCGTCGGAGGGCTCGTGGCCCTCGGCCAGGACGATGAAGGCCTTGACCACGTTGCCCTTGATCTCGTCGGGGGAGGCCACGGCGGCGGCCTCGCGCACCGCTTCGTGCTCCAGGCAGGCCGACTCGACCTCGAAGGGGCCGATGCGGTAGCCGGCGGCGATGATCACGTCGTCGGCGCGACCGGCGTACCAGATGTAGCCGTCCTCGTCCTGCATGGCGGCGTCCTTGGAGTGAAACCAGTCGCCGCCGAAGGTCTCCTGCGAGGCCTCCGGGTTGCGCCAGTAGCCCAGCGGATAATGGGGATTCGAGCGCGCGCGCAGGCAGATCTCGCCGCGCTCGCCCTGCGCCACGGGCTGCTCGTCCTCGTCGAGCAGCTGGACGTCCCAGCCCGGCATCGGGCGCCCCATGGATCCCTCGCGGACCTCCAGGAAGGGGTAGTTGGCCACGAGCGGGTAGCTCTCGGTGAGGCCGTAATAGTCGAGCACGGTGAGCCCGTACTGCTCGCGGAACCAGCGGATGGCCTCGGGGTTGAGGGGCTCGCCGGCCGAGCAGACGCGCCGGAAGCGCTGCGGGTAGCGGGTCCCGGCGTCCTCGATCGCCATCATCGCGCGCATCGCCGTGGGTGTGGTGAAGACGTTCGTGACCTCGTGACGGCTGAGGAAGTCCAGCTGCTGGGCGGGGTCGAAGCCGCCCTTGCGCTGCAGGACGACCTGGATGGCGCCCAGGCGCCACGGCCCGAGCAGCGGCGAGATGCCCGCCGCCCACGCCCACTCCCCCATGCCGTGGAAGCGCTCGCCGTCCTGGACCTCGTGGCAGTAGACGAACTCCTCGTGCGCCAAGACGTAGCGGTGGGCGTGGACGATGCCCTTGGCCAGGCCGGTGGTGCCGCTCGTGTAGTAGAGCTGGGCGGGATCGTCGGCGGCGGTGTCAGCCGTCTCGAACTCGGTCGAGGCGCCGTCGAGCAGGCCGTCGTCGAGGATGAGGATCTTCTCGACCAGCGACGGATCGAAGCGCGACGCGTTGGCCTTGTCGGTGACCAGCACGCGTGGCTGGGAGTCGCGCAGGCGGTGCGCGATGCCGTCGTCGCCGTAGAGAACCGACATGGACAGCAGGATGCCGGCGTTCTTCCAGGTGCCGAAGAAGACCGCCGCCGTCTCGGGCGTCGGCGGCAGCACGATGGCGACGCGCTCGCCGCGCTCCACGCCGTGGTCGCGCAGGACGTTGGCCGCCTGGTTGGAGAGGTCCTGCAACTCGCCCCAGGTCACGTCGCGGCGCGCTCCGTCGAAGCGCTCCCAGACCATGGCCGCCTTGTCGCGGGCATGCTTGTCGCACACGTCGGCGGCGATGTTGTAGCGCTCGGGGACGTTCCACTCGTGCTCGGCGTAGAGCTGGTCGTAGCGGCTCATGGGCGCATTCTTGCTCACCACGTCTTCGCGCGCTGGCGCTGCGGAGCAGAGCCCAGCGTGACCTGCAGCGGGTGCAGCTCGACCCCGGTCAGCGCGGGCACCGCCTCGGCCAGCGCGGCCAGGCGCACGACGGCGTGCGCAGCGCGGGCGCGTCCGGCGCGAGCTCGGCGTCGAAGCGCGTGATCCCGCGGGCGGCGGCGATCTCCGCGAGCTGCTCGAGCAGCCGCGTGGCCAGGCCGCGGCCGTGCATCTCGTCGGCCACCGCGAAGGCGACCTCGGCCGCGCCGGGCTCGTTGAGGCCGTCGTAGCCCGCGACGGCGACGACGCGATCGTCGAGCCGCGGCGAGCGCAGCCGAAGAGCGGCGCCATCGCGCGGATGACGTCGCGGACTACGGACCGCCCGCCGGTGTTGTCCGTGGCTAGTCCTCGCTGTCGGCCCGCTCGGCGACCTTCTGCTTGAGCTCGTCCATGATCGCCGGGTCGCGCAGGGTCGTCACGTCGCCGAGCTCGCGACCCTCGGCGATGTCGCGCAGCAACCGGCGCATGATCTTGCCCGAGCGCGTCTTGGGCAGGTCGCCCGACCAGATGATCCGACGCGGCCGCGCGAGCTTGCCGATGCGCTTGGCGACGTGCTCGCGCAGCTCGGTGACGAGCTCGTCGGAGCCCTCGAGGTCGCCCTCCAGGGTCACGTAGGCGACGATCGCCTGCCCGGTGTCCTCGTCGGCCATCGCGACGACAGCCGCTTCGGCCACCTTGCCGTGCGCGACGATCGCCGACTCGACCTCGGCCGTCGACAGGCGGTGGCCGGAGACGTTGATGACGTCGTCGACGCGCCCGACGATCCAGAAGTAGTCGTCGGAGTCCTTGCGGGCGGCGTCGCCGACGAGATAGTTCTCGTTGCCGAAGCGCGAGAAGTAGGTCTCGATGAAGCGGTCCTCGTCCTTGTAGAGGGTGCGCAGCATCCCCGGCCACGGCCGGCGCAGGACGAGCAGGTCCTGCTCGTCGGTGAGCTCGTTGCCGTCGGAGTCGATGATGGCCGCGTCGATGCCCGGCAGCGGCTGGCCCGCCGAGCCCGGCTTGGCGTACTGCGCGCCCGGCAGGGTGGTGATCATGATCCCGCCGGTCTCGGTCTGCCACCAGGTGTCGACGACCGGGCAGCGCTGGCCGCCGATGACCTTCCAGTACCACAGCCACGCCTTGGGGTTGATGGGCTCGCCCACCGTGCCGAGCAGCCGCAGCTTGGACAGGTCGTGGCGCTCGGGGTACTTCGCGCCCCACTTGATGCAGGCGCGGATGGCCGTCGGCGCGGTGTAGAAGACCGTGACCCCGTAGCGGTCGCACAGCTCCCACCAGATGTCCTTGTCGGGGTAGTCCGGCGCGCCCTCGTACATCACCGACGTGGCGCCGTTCATCAGCGGCCCGTAGACGATGTAGGAGTGGCCGGTGACCCAGCCGACGTCGGCCGAGCACCACCACACGTCCTCGTCGGGCTTGAGGTCGAAGACGTACTTGTGGGTCCACGCGACGTGCGTCAGGTAGCCGCCCGTGGTGTGCAGGATGCCCTTCGGCTTGGCCGTCGAGCCCGACGAGTAGAGGATGAAGAGCGGGTGCTCGGCGTCGAGCGCCTCGGCCTCGCACTCGTCGTCGGCCGCCTCGAGCGCGTCGTGGTACCAGACGTCGCGCCCGTCCTTCATCTCGGCGTCCTCGCCGGTGTGCTTGACGACGAAGATCGTCTCGAGGCTCTCGAGCTCGCCCATCACCTCGTCGACGTTCTGCTTGATGGCAGCGGTCTTGCCCTTGCGCCGCGCGCCGTCGACCGTGACGAGCGCCTTGGCCTGCGAGACCTCCATGCGCTCCTTGACCGACTCGGCGCTGAAGCCGCCGAAGACGACGTTGTGCGGCGCGCCGATGCGCGCGCACGCGAGCATGGCCACGACGACCTCGGGGATCATCGGCAGGTAGATGCCGACGACGTCGCCCGTTTCGATGCCGTGGTCCTTCAGGGCGTTGGCGAAGCGCTTGACGTCGCGCAGGAGCTCCTCGTAGGTGACGTCGCGCTCCTCGCCCTCCTCACCGCGCCAGTGGAAGGCGACCCGCTCGCCGAGGCCGTTCTCGACGTGGCGGTCCAGGCAGTTGTACGACGCGTTGAGCGTGCCGTCGTTGAACCACTTGTAGAACGGCGGGTCGGAGTCGTCGAGGACCTCCTCGAACTCCGTGAACCAGTGCAGGGCCCTCGCCTGCTCGGCCCACCAGCCCTTGAAGTCCTTGGCCGCCTTCTCGTGCTCGGAGAGATCGGTGATCAGCGCCGACGCGACGAAGTCCTCAGGCGGATCGAAGCGTTCCTGATCGAGAAGATCGCCCAGCTCCTGCTCGAGGGTCGTGCTCTGGCTGTCCGCCATGTCCTCTCCTCTCTCGACTGCCTTGACCCGTGCCTACCCGAATCATGCCGCGCCGACGAGCCCGCCGTCGGCGCGGCAGACCCGGCGTCAGCGGCTCAGGGGCTTCACGGGCATGACGACGCGCCCGAACGTGGCGTTCGTGACCGCGGCGAACGACGCGTACCACGCCGCTACGGCGGTGGCCAGGCCGACCCAGCCGCCGAGCTTGATGATGTTCGCGTGCCCGCCGGCATTGCCGATGCCCAGCAGGAAGAACGTCACCGCCAGCAGCGCGAAGACCGTCGAGATGGCCGCGGTGGTGCGCAGCGAGGGGATGAACATGTACGTGGTGAAGATGCCCCACGCGATCAGGAACAGGCCGACGGCGTGACCGGCGTCGGCCGCCGGGACGCTCTTCTCGAAGAACTGCACGAAGGCCCAGAACGACAGCCAGAACGCCCCGTAGGACGTGAAGGCCACCGCGCCGAAGGTGTTGCCGGTGCGGAACTCCCACATGCCGGCCAGGACCTGGGCCAGCCCGCCATAGGCCAGGGCGAGGCCGAAGACGATCGGTTCGCCGCCCTTGCCGATGAGATCGGCGTTGAACATGCTGAGGACGAAGGTGGTCAGCGCGAAGGCGGCGAGGCCCAATGGGCCGGGATCCGCGATCGGGCTGGGGACGAACTGCACGCGGCTGGCGGCAGCGGTGCCCGCCGGCTCGAAGCGCCGCTCTGACTGGGCGGTGCCCGCTTCCATGAGATCCCCTCTCGGTTGGAGGTGCTGATCTCGTGCTGCCCGCCACGATCGACTCCTACGGCGTGACGGTCGGGACGCCTGTCCGGCGTCGGACACCGCTCAGGAGCGGCGCTTGCGCTTCTTCTTCTTCGACGCGCTGTGCTCGGTCCCCGCGGCGGCGGGATCCGGCCGTCGCGGGCTCGGGGCGGCCGGCGGCGGCGGGGTCGGCGCGCCGCGCCCGCCTCGGCGCGGGGCATCGGGCTCGCTCGGCTCTACCTGCCCGCGCGCGGCCTGGCGCTGCTCGCGCAGCTGCTGTTGGGTCGGCCATGGCTCGGCCTCGCCCGTGGCCCACGCCTTGGGCATGTTCCGCCAGCGCCCCAGGAAGAGCACCCCGAGGGCGGCGAGCCAGAAGACGCGGATGATGCCCTGCTGGTCGATGGGCAGGATCGGGGCGACCGCCACGCCGACGATGACGCCCAGCACGCCCATGAAGCGCGAGAGCAGCCCCACGCGCATGGCATTGAGCGAGATGATCGCGATCGCGAAGCCGAGCGCCAGCGCCGAGGTCTCCCAGATGAGCTGGCCGACGAGGGTGGCCGTCGGGCTGAGCGCGTCCGTCGCGGCCGAGTTGGTCTTGTCGGCGGCGTCGACGAAGTTGTGGGCCCCGACGTAGCGCGCGACCTCGGACACCGCGCGGCCCACCCCGAAGCCGACGGCACCGACGGCGGCCATGACGAGGGCCACCTGCGCCATCGCCGGCCTGCGCGCGCGTGTCGCGCGGAACAGGTAGGCCATGGCGAAGTAGATCGCCAGCGAGCCCAGGCCGTAGAGGACGGCCCCAAGGATGGGCACCACCGGATGCCGGCCCACCTCGACCGCGAAAGCCGAGATCCGACCCGGCGGGATCGGCTGGCCCGACGCCGCACGCCCCATCGCATCGACGACGGAGACGATCTTGTCGTCGAACTCGCTCGCTCCGGGCTGGCCGAGGGTGGTGAGCAGCACGCCGAGGATCGTCAGTCCGGCTGCGGCGAAGGCGGCTATCGCGGCGCGTTGGCGATGCTCCGCCTCCCAGGCGACGACCTCCTCGGGCGTCATCCGCCGGCACCCGGCCCGACGCGGCGCTGGGCGGGCAGCGGACTCACGGCCCGCGGCGGCGCGGGAGCCGTCGAGCGCGTCGCGATCGACGGCGCGCGAGAGCCGATCACCCGCGGCGAGCAGCAGGTCCAGGAACGGCGCGGCGACCCGTAGGCCGGCCTCGATGCGCCCGCGCCAGGCGAGCTGGGTGGGTGTGGGCGGTGCCACGGGCGCGGATTGTATGGATAGAGTGCGGCCCGGTTCCATGGAGATCCGTGAGGTCATGACCGAGTCGGTGGTCACCGCGACGCCCGACGCCCCCGTGCGCCACATCGCCGAGCTGATGCGCGAGCGCAACGTCGGCTCGGTCGTGGTCGTCGACGACTCCGGGCTTCCGATCGGCTTCATCACCGACCGCGACCTCGCCGTCAGCGTGCTGGCCGACGGCCACCCGGGCGACACCCCGGCCGGCGGCCATGCCTCGAGCCCGGTCGTCACCGGCGCCCCCGGGATGGACATCACCGAGGCGGTCAAGCTCATGGTCGACAACGGCGTGCGCCGGCTGCCGATCGTCGACGGCGACAAGCTCACCGGCATCGTCACCCTCGACGACCTCGCGGTGCGCATCGGCGATCTGGAGATCGCCGCCAGCATCACCGCCCAGGTCACGCGCGCCGCGCTTCCGGGGTTCTACTTCTTCGATCGCGGCGGCTGAGGCGGTTCGGTCGTCCGCCCCGTCTTGCGGGGCCTCGCGGCGTGAACAGCATCATCAGAGGGAAGCGTCAGCGCCGGTGCGGGCGTCTGCGGTCGTCCTCGGCGCGAACTGCGTGGGATTGCTACCGCTTTCCGGTAGCAATCCCACGCAGTTCGGCGACCAGCGCCGTCGCGGCTCCCGGGGCGTCCCGACCACCGCTTACTCCCCTCCCTCGGTGATGCTGTAAGCGCTTCGCAGCGCCGCCAACGCCGGCGGAAGACCGCTAGCAGCGCTGCAGAACATGCACCGGAGCCCCGCTGCCGCCGGTCAGCCACGCCGACAGCGCGCACCGGTGCCCCGCCGCGACGACGCCTGCCGCCAACCGCACGCGCACGGCGCTCGTGCCGTGCGGCAGCCCGCTGATGCGCAGGCTGCGGCCGCTGCGGCTGAGCGCCGAGGCGCGCAGCGCTCGGTTGCGCCCTGCGGACAGACCGACGGTGCCCAGGCGCCCGCCGCGCGGCGTCCCGAAGCGACCGCTGCCCGGCCGCAGCTCGATCGAGTGCAGCCCGGGGCCGCCCGAGGCCACCGCCACGTCCAGGCCGCCGCCGGCGCCGGGGCGCTGAACCAGGGACGCGAGCTGGCAGTCCGTGGCCGTCACCTGCAGCTCGGCCTCGACGGGCGCGCCGCCGCCGACGGGCGCGATGCGCACGCCGACGACGTGCCGGCCGGCCGCGTACATCCGCGACGGCGCCAGCAGCTGATCGCGCCCGCCCTCGTCGCGGCGCGGCGCCTGACCATCGAGCGTCCACGTCACCGACGCCACGCGCGCGCGGTCGGCCGGGTTGGCGTAACGGATCGAGAAGGCGACGAACAGCCGGTTGCGCGCGATCACGCCGCCGTAGGGGTCGCGGACCCGGACGGTCAGTCCCGGCGCGACCTGCACGGGCAGCTCGACCGCCCGGCCCGGCGCGACGATCGCGGCGCACGGCGCATTGGGCGCCGGCGCGGCGCAGGCGGCGCAGGCGGCGGCGAGCAGCGCGAGCAGGGCGGCGAGCAGGGCAACGGGCAGGCGGCAGGCCTTCACGAAGCCTGCAACGCCTGCCGGTGCTCAGGGTGACGCGAGGAGGCTGCGCGTGGCGGCTGCGAGATCGCCGTCGTCGGCGCGCCGCGCGGCGGGCAGCAGCGCGGCCAGCGCGTCGGCCGCGGCCACGATGTGCGGCGGCGACCACGGCCCCGTGAGCACGACGGCGGGCATGTCGAGCGCGCGCAGCTCGCGCCGGGTCACCGGCCAGCTCGCCAGGCCCGCGTAGTCGGCGAAGAACGCCCGGTGCGCGGCGCGGGCACGCGCCAGGACGGGACCGTCCGCACGGCCGCCCAGCCACGCCTCGACGCCGGCTGCGGGGCCTCCCTCGCGCACCGCCGCCTCGAGCTCGGCGTGCTGGGCGCCGAGGCGCTCGGTCGCCTCGGGCACGAACATGAACAGGGGCGGGTCGGAGAGGACGGCGGCTCGCACCAGCGCCCGGTGGCGCTTGGCCAGGTCGAGCGCGACGAGCGCACCGAAGCCATCGCCGCACAGGACGGCGGGGCCGGCCTCGAGCGCGGCCAGCAGAGCCGCGGCGTCCTGCGCCTGCTCCTCGATCGTCGTGCCGAGGTAGGGCTCCGGAGAGCCGCTGGCGCCGTATCCTCGGCGGTCGTAGGCGATCACGCGCGCGTCGGCGGCCAGGGCCTGGGCCACCGGGGTCATCGCCTCGGCGTCGGAGGCCAGCCCGTGGATGAGCAGCACCGCGGGGCCCGCGCCGCGCTCGACGACGTTCAGCGCGACCCCCGCCCCCTCCACGCTGCGTGCCATGGCTAGGATGGTGGCATGGAAGGTTTCGGTGGCATGTTCGGAGATCCCGACGAACTCCAGAAGCGGATGGCGGAGTTCGCCGACCAGCTGCAGGGCCAGCAGCGCCTGGCGTGGGCGGACAACGCGATCAAGCTGGCGGTCGATATGACCGTCGCGGCCATCAACCGCATCAACATCCAGGGCACGACGGCCGAGCAGGCCGAGCAGATCCGCACCGTGATGGCGACCGTCTTCCCCGAGGCCGTCACGCTCGTGCGCGAGGCGCGGCAGGGCCTGCAGTAGCTCCCTCGGCGGCGGCGGGGTCGCCCCCTGCGCGGTCGGCGCGCCCGGCTGCGATGACGTCCTTGAACGAGCGGAACTTGAAGATCGTCGCGAGCGCGATGAACCCGATCGACAGCGTGAACACGGCGATCGCGATCTGCTGACCGACCGAGTAGGCGGCCACGGTGGCGCCGCTCGCGGTGCCGGCGAAGACCTTGACGAGGAAGGCCTGCTGCACCCCTGCGCCGCCGGGGGTGAACGGCACCGCGGCGGCCACGGCGTTGACGCCCAGCACGAGCAGCACGTTCTTCACCGAGCCGCCGATGTTGAAGGCCTCCAGCAGGAACCAGAAGGCCGTGAAGCGAAAGCACCAGCCCCCGAGCTGCACGAGCCAGACCTCGCGGAAGTAGCGCCGGCGGTCGCGCAGGATGGTCAGTCCCTGGCGCACGCGCGCCCAGAAGGCCCGCACCCGGCGCGAGAGCAGCGCGAAGCCGGCCAGCCCGGCGGCCCCGAGCACCGTGATGACGAAGAGCAGGAACTGCGGGTGGCCGGCGAAGAACGACAGGTCGAAGGCCCCGAGGCTCGCGAAGTCGGGCGGCTTGGGGAACACGCCCTGCGTGAAGGCGAAGGTGAGGATGAAGACGCCCATCGTCGCGTCGAAGATCACCTCGACGAAGGTCGCCGCCGCCACCGCGGAGTAGCTCGAGTTCGGCACCGACGTCTTGGTCAGGAAGAGGCGGATCACGTCGCCACCGCGCGCGGGGATGACGTTGTTGAAGCCATAGGCGGCGATGTAGGCCGCCCAGATGCGCCTGAACTCGATGCGCTCGTCGGGGTAGGCGGCGCGCAGGATGTGGAACGCGGCCCGCGCGCGGATCGACAGGTAGATGCTGAACGCGACGAGCGCGATGAACAGCGCGCCGAAGTGGATGTCGGCCAGGCTCGAGAAGAACTTGCCGACGGCGCTGAAGAAGCTCGAGATGTCGTCGCCGAGCGAGGCCAGGGGCACGCTTTCAGCTTAGGCGGCCGCCGCCTGCAGCCCCAGCGCCAGCCAGACCGCCGGGTCCTCCAGCGAGGCCGCCACGACGTCGGCGTCGAGCGTCACCCCCGGGAACGAGGGCACGCCGATCGTCAGCGCCCCGGCCGCGCGCCCGGCCGCCAGCCCCGTCGGCGAGTCCTCGAGGACGGCGCACTCCGACGGCGCGGCCCCCAGCGCCACGGCGGCGGCGACGTAGGCGTCGGGCGCCGGCTTGGGCCGCGCGACCTCCTCGGCGGTGACGATCACGGCGAACGCGCCGTCGAGCCCCGCGGTCTGCAGGCCGCGCTCGACGAACCCGCGCCGCGAGTTGGAGACCAGTCCGACGGGCACGCCCGCCGCGCGCAGCGCCGCCAGCAGGGCCGGGACTCCCGGCATCGGCTCGACTCCCGCCGCCACCTCCTCGAGCACCAGCTCGTAGAGCTCGGCGTTGAGCTCGTCGCCGGGACGGCCGAGCATCCGCTCGAGCTTGACGGCCGCGTCGACCGGCGCCGTGCCGAGCAGATCGCGCTTGTGGTCGGGCGTGAAGGTCTCGCCGTGGCGGGCGAAGAGCGCCACCTCGGCCCTTGTCCACGCGGGTTCGGTATCGAGTGTCAGCCCGTCGTTGTCGAAGAGGACCGCGGCAAGGGACATGCGCGCTATGGTCGCGCACAATGAGCACGCCCGGCCCTGCGCCCAAGAAGCGCGACCTCAAGTCCAAGACGATCGCGGCGCTGGCCGTGGCGATCCTGCTCATCGCGTTCGGGCTCTCCAATCGCAACGACGTTCCCATCGACTGGCTCGTGGGCACGACCGCCACGCCGCTCATCATCGTCATCCTGGTCAGCGCCGGGCTCGGCGCGATCCTCGGCGCCGCGGCGGTCAGGGGGCGCTCGAAGCGAGCGGGCTCACGTGACGAGTGACGAGCTGCCAGCCGGCCGGGCGGTGCGCCCACACATCGGTCATGAGGAACGGCTGCGAGCGGTCCGCGCCGTCCATCGAGCCGCGCTGCACGTAGCGTGAGCGCACGAGCGCCGCGCCGGGCCCGAGCTCGACGACGTCGAGCTCATCGAAGCGGAACGCCTCGATGACGTAGCGCGAGGCGGTGACCTCGAGGTACTCCGCGCGCCCGCGGACCTCGTAGCCCGGACGCCCGGTGGTCAGGGTGAACTCCTGGCCGAGGAGGCGCTCGAGCGCCGCCATGTCGCGCGCGGCGACCGCGGCCTGCAGCGCGCGTTCGAGGGCCTCGATCTCGTGCATGGGATCAGCGCCGCCTAGCCCGAGGCGTAGGGCTCGAGGCCGGCGCGGACGTGGTCGGGGATCTCCTTCTTGGCCAGCGTCGCCGGGTCGACGAACACGTGGGCGATCCGACCCTCGACCAGCAGCTCGCCGTCGCGGCGCACGGCGGTCGCGGTCGTCATCGAGGTCCTTCCCAGGCGCGTGATGGCCAGCTCGACGTCGATCTCGTCGTCGAAGCGCGCCGGCGCGCGGAAGGTCGCCCCTGCCTCGACCACCACCACGTCGGTGCCGTCCTGCACCACCTTGGCGTAGGAGCCGAAGGCCGCCCGCCACAGCTCGGTCAGCGCGACGTCGAAGTAGGCGAAGTAGTGCGCGTTGAAGACGACGCCCTGCGGGTCGCACTCGTGGAAGCGCACGCGCAGGCGATGGACGAAGGGCACGGCGCGATCATGCCACCCGCGTCAGCGCTCGGCCCACACCTCGGCCAGCCGCACGATCGTCGCGGCCGCCGAGGCCATGTCCTGCACCGAGGCCCACTCGCGCACCGAGTGGTACTCGTGGCCACCGGTGAAGACGTTGGGTGTCGGCAGGCCCATCGCGCTGAGCAGCGAGCCGTCGGTGCCCCCGCGGATCGGCGTCCGCAGCGGCTCGATCCCCTCGGCGCGGATCGCGCGCTCGGCCGCCTCGACGACCTCCGGGAAGGGCTCGAGGTGCGAGCGCATGTTGGGGTACTGGCGGCGTACGTCGATCGCGAGCCCCGCGCGCGGCTCGCCGCCGACGACCTCCTCGGCGGTGGCGCGCAGCAGCGCGATGTGACGCTCGAGCAGGTCCTCGTCGAAGTCGCGCACGATGGCGCGGATGACGGCCTTCCCGGGCGTGGCGGACACCTCGAACGCGTGGATGAACCCCTGGCGTCCGGACGTGGCCTCGGGTGTGAGCTCGGCGGGCAGGGCGGCGAGCAGCCGGCCGGCGAGCCGCGCGGCGTTGACCAGCTTGCCGGTGGCGAAGCCCGGGTGCACGTCGACCCCGCGGATCGTGATGACCGCCTCGGCGGCGGTGAACGTCTCGTCCTGCAGCTCGCCCACGGTGGAGCCGTCCATCGTGTACGCGCACACGGCACCGAAGCGCTCGACGTCGAACCGCGACGCGCCCTGGCCGATCTCCTCGTCGGGCGTGAAGCCGATCCGCAGCGTGGGCCGGGGGAGCTCGGGGTGCGCGGCCAGGTGGGCGACGGCGGCCATGATCTCGGCGACGCCGGCCTTGTCGTCGGCGCCCAGCAGCGTGTCGCCGCTGGAGGTGACGATGTCGTGGCCCTGCTTGTCGGCGAGCTCGGGCATCGTCGCCGGGTCGAGCACGGTGTCGTTGCGCGGCAGCTCGATCGGCCCGCCGGCGTACGCGCGGTGGACGATCGGCTCGACTCCGTCGCCCGGAGCGTCCGGGCTCGTGTCGACGTGGGCGAGGAGGCCGACGACCGGCGTGGCGCCGTTCGTCCCGGGCAGCGTGGCCATCACGTAGCCGTTGTCGTCGAGCTCGGCGTCCTGGAGGCCGACCGCCTTGAGCTCCTCGACGAGCAGACGCGAGAGGTCGAGCTGGCCGGGAGTGCTGGGCGACTCCTCGGCGTCGCGCTTGGACTGGGTGCCGATGCGGACGTAGCGCTGGAAGCGGTCCAGGAGATCGGGAGCGATCTCCTCGGCCAGCGGGGAGGTGAAGAGCGACATCGGCGGGAGGCTAGCTGGGCAGGCGCACGCGCCGCGCTCGGACCATCTCCTCGCCGCCCATCTCGCGCAACACGTCGCGCAGCAGGCGCTCCGCCGCGCCCACCCGGCGCGCGCCAAGGCGTTCGCGCAGCTCGGCCACGACGGCGGCGCGCGCCAGTCGCGCCGCTGCGACGGCGCCGTGGCCGCGGGCCGTGAGCACGAGCCGGCGCACGCGCGCATCCCCCGGATCCGGCTCGCGGCGCACGTAGCCCAGCTCCTCGAGCTCGGTCGCCGCCTTGGACGCGCGCTGCTGGGTGACGCCCATCGCCCGCGCCAGCGCGCCAACGGTCAGGGGCTCGCGCAGGAGGTGCTGGAAGACGAACCCGTGCGAGAAGCGGACGTCATCGAAGCCGGCGAGGGCGACGCGCTGCTCGACCGCCTCGGCCATGGCGAGGCCCGCGAGCAACGCGGCGAGCGAGAGGTCGAGGTCTTCGAGTGAAACGGCGGTCACGCGATGCACAATACTAGATGTACAACTATCATTGTGCAATCATCATTGTATGTCCACGATCGAGCAGTTCGTCGCCATCGCCCACCGCGTCGTCTGGTGCACGCTCGCCACGGTCGACCGCCGCAACCGGCCGCGCTCGCGGATCGTGCACCCCGTGTGGGAGATCCGCGGCGGCACGCTCCGCGGCGTCCTCGCGACGCGCCCTACGGCGCTCAAGCGCGCGCATCTCGCCCACGCGCCCCACGTCTCGTGCACGTACTGGGATCCCGCACACGACGTCGCCGTGGCCGAGTGCGCGGCGCACTGGCTCGACGAGGGCGACCGCGAGGACGCGTGGGAGCGCATCGCGCGCGCCCCGGTGCCCGTCGGCTACGACCCGGCCACCGTCTGGCCTGCCGGGGCGGCCAGCCCCGACTTCGCGGTGATCGCGCTCGAGCCCTGGCGCGTGTCCGCGGCGACGGCCGCGGGGCTCGCCCGCGGCGAGCGCGCGGCGGTGTGGCGCGCCGAGCCGCTGGCCCAGGGAGCCCGTGGCTAGGATCGAGCCATGTCTGATTGGTTCATCGTCAACGTCGCCGACGCCACCGCCCTGCGCCATGAGGTCGGCGGTCTGGTGGTCGGTTTCGAGCCGCCGGACGATCGCTTCGCGGAGCTCGGCATAAACCTGCGCGTGCTGGAGCCCGGCCAGCCGGCCTCCGTCTATCACGTCGAGAGCGTGCAGGAGGACTTCCTGGTCATCTCGGGCGAGTGTCTGGCCATCATCGACGGCGAGGAGCGCACGCTGCGCGCCTGGGACTTCGTCCATTGCCCGGCCGACACCGCGCACGTCTTCGTCGGGGCCGGCGACGGGCCCTGCGCGATCCTCATGATCGGCGCGCGCCGTCCCGATCAGAAGCTGCGCTTCCCGGCCAACGACCTCGCCGCGCGCCACGGCGCCTCGGTCGCGCAGGACACCGACTCGGCGGCCGAGGCGTACGCCGAGTGGGGCGCGAACTTCGCGCCCGCCAAGCTCGACTGGCCGCCGAGCTGAGGGCCGCGGGCATGGCCGGCTACACGCGCGTCAACCTCAAGCAGGTCGAGGACCAGGCGCCGAAGTTCGGCTACGCGCCGCATATGCAGTCGCGCTTCGCGCGCAAGGCGCTGGGCCTCGAGCGCTCCGGCATCAGCCACTTCACGCTCGCGCCCGGCTTCCGCGTGCCCTTCGGCCACCACCACGCAGGCGAGGAGGAGGTCTACGTCGTCGTGGCGGGAAGCGCGCGCATGAAGCTCGACGACGAGATCGTCGAGCTGGGCACCTGGGACGCGGTCCGGGTCCCGCCCGAGACGACGCGCGGCATGGAGGGCGGCGCCGAGGGCGCGGAGATCCTCGCCTTCGGCGCCCCCAGCGACGAGACCGCCGACGTGCAGGTCGTCCGCGACTTCTGGCCGCAGTAGCGCGAGGCGTCACCACGGCGGGCGGTGCTCGTTGCAGTCCCCATGACCCGCGTCCGCGCGACCCTCGCAGCCGCCCTCGGCATGACGGCGCTCGTCGCCGTCGCCCCGGGCGCCCGCGCCGGCGCCGGCGGAGCGCCGGAAGGCGCCCCGCGCTGCGCGCCGGCCAGAGCCGTGCCCGACGCGCTGTTCGGCGGCACCAGCCTCGGGCGGATCGGCGACAAGGACCGCCATTGCTACGCCACCGAGGTGGCCCAGCTGCGCCGCCACGCGACGGTGCACGACGGCGCGCGATGGCGGATCGGCTTCATGGACGGCCACACCGTGAGCGCCCAGGTGCGCACGGTCACCCTGCACCGGGGCGGGGACCTGAGGGCCGCGGCCCGCAGCCAGGGCTGCTACGACACGTGAGTCGTCAGCCGGCGGTCGCCTTCAGATCGGCCAGGGCCGCCAGGACCTCGTCGTCGTGGGTCTTGGGCGAGGCCTTGGGGATGACGTGACGCACGACGCCCTCCTCGTCGATGAGGAAGGTCGCGCGCTGCGCCCCCCAATAGGTGCGCCCGTACATCGACTTCTCCACCCACACGCCGTAGAGCTCGGTGACGGCATGGTCTTCGTCGGCCAGCAGGGTGAAGGACAGCGACTGCTTGTCGTGGAACTTCTTGACCGCCTTGACGGGATCGGGCGAGACGCCCAGCACCGTGGCGCCGATCGCCTCGTAGTCGGCACGGTGGTCGCGGATGCCGCACGCCTGGGTCGTGCAGCCCGGGGTGTCAGCCTTTGGGTAGAAGTAGAGGACGACGAGGCCGCCGCGCAGGTCGGAGAGGCGGACCGGGTTGCCGTCCTGGTCGGGGAGCTCGAAGTCGGGTGCCGTTTGGCCGGGATCGATCATGGCCCAGATCCTACGCGGGCGCCACGCCCGGCTCGGACGGCTACTTCAGCAGGCGCGAGAGCCGGCGGTCCTTGAGCACGCGACCGCCCGTCTGGTCGTGCGGGCAGTAACACATGACGTAGTCCTCGTAGTGGACGGCCTCGATCGTCGCCCCGCAGCGCGGGCAGGCCTCGCCCTGGCGGCGGTGGATCTCCAGCGGCATCGGGAGCTTGTCGGGGATCGGCAGCGTGACGACCCGCTCGTAGTGCTCGATCGCGCCGTCGAGGCGCTCGATGCACGCCTCGCGCAGCCCGTCGGCCTCGTCGTCCGTGAGGTCGTCGGCGCGCTTGAAGGGCGAGAGCATCGCCGTCCACAGGATCTCGTCGACCCACGAGCGCCCGATGCCGGCCACGACGTGCTGGTCGCGCAGGACGCCGTGCAGGGGCCGCGCGCCCTGCGCCGCGAGCAGCGCACGCAGCGGCGGCGGGTCGGGCCAGGCCTCGGGCCCCAGCGTGGCGACCGCGTCGTCGGTGGCGACGTCCTCCGCGCGCAGCACCTTGACCCACGCCCGCTGCTTCGTGCCGAACTCGCGCAGGCGCAGCTCGTTGCCGTCGGCGAGCCGGACGAGCAGCCGCGAGGTGCGGTCGCGCAGCGTCGCGCGCTTGTCGAAGAGCTGCAGGCGCCCCGCCGACATGAGGTGCACGAGCAGGGCGAGGTCGCCGGCGAGGTCGACCACGATGTGCTTGCCGATGCGGCGCACCCCGGTCACGGCGGCGCCCTCGATCGCCTGCAGCGGAGGGTCGAAGGTCTTCAGCGCGTTGATGCCCGGGGCCAGCGCGGACTCCACGACGACACCGCGCAGCGCGGCGTCCAGCCGGCGCGCGGTGATCTCGACCTCGGGGAGCTCGGGCACACCCTCATGCTAGTGCCGCGCCGAGGGCTGCCCGAGGCGTCAGAGCACGCGCACGATGGCGTTGACCACGCGCGGGTCGAACTGCAGCCCCGCGCCGGCCCGCAGCCGTCGCAGCGCCTCGCGCCGCGGCAGCGGCTGGCGGTAGGCACGCTCACTGGTCATCGCGTCGAAGGCGTCGACCACGGTGACGATGCGCGCGGTCAGGGGGATGTCGTCGCCGGCCAGGCCGTCCGGGTAGCCCGAGCCGTCCCACGCCTCGTGGGTGGCGCGCACCGCGGGCGCCAGGTGCTCCAGGCCGGCGATGCCCGCCAGCAGCTCCTCGCCCTCGATCGTGTGCCGGCGCATCCGCTCGCGCTGGTGGTCGTCGAGCGGTCCGGGCCAGTCCAGGATGTGGGGATCGACCGCGAGCTTGCCGACGTCGTGCAGCACCGCCACGAGCTCGACCTCGGTCGCGTCGAGCGCGTCGAGGCGCAGATCCTCGGCCACGACGCGCGCATGCACCGCGAGGCGGTGGCTGTGCTCCGCGGTCGGCGCGTGATGCAAGCGCAGCTCGAGGGCGAGCGTCTGGACCGCCTGCGCCATCCATGGGGCGTCGGCCAGCATCGTCATTGTCCCTGCCATGGACCGCTGAAGGATGGCAGGGTTCCGGAGCCTAGGCATCGAACGCGCGATGAACGGCCGCGTTCAGGCGGCAAGCGGCGCAGCTCGCGTCGCGAGGGCGGGTAGCGTGCTGGAGATGGCAGAGCGACTCGCGATCGTGGGTGGCGACGCGGCGGGGATGAGCGCCGCGAGCACGGCCCGCCGCCGGGAGCCCGCACTCGACGTGGTGGCGTTCGAGCGCGGCCCCTACACCTCCTTCTCTGCATGTGGGATCCCGTTCTACGTCGGCGGCCTGTTCGACGACTCCGACCGGCTGGTCGCGCGCTCGCCCGACGAGCATCGCGCGCACGGGATCGAGGTCCACACCCGCACCACCGTGACCGCTGTCGACCTCGATCGCCGCGAGCTCACCGTGCGCGACCCGAGCGGCGACGAGCGCCGCGAGGGCTTCGACCAGCTCGTGCTCGCCACGGGCGCGGAGGCAGTCGCCCCCGACGTGCCGGGCGCCGAGACGGCCGAGCCGGCGCGCACCATCGATGCGGCCGAGCGGTTCCGGCTGGCGCTGGAGCAGGGCGGCGACCGCGCGGTCGTGATCGGCGGGGGCTACATCGGGCTGGAGATGGCCGAGGCGCTCGTGCACCGCGGCCTGCGGGTGACGCTCGTCGAGCGCGCCGGTCAGGTCATGGCCACGCTCGACGAGGACATGGCCGCCCACGTGCAGGACGCGGCCGAGGGCGTCGGCATCGACGTGCGCCTCGGCGCCGAGCTGCAGGAGGTCTCAGAGCACGCCGTCCGCGTCGACGGCGAGGAGCTGCCCGCCGACCACGTCGTCATGGCCACCGGCGTGCGCCCGGCGACGGCCCTCGCGCGCGACGCGGGCCTCGAGGTCGGCGACAGCGGCGCGCTGCGCGTCGACGACCACCAGCGCTGCCCGGGGCACGACGGCGTCTTTGCGGGCGGCGATTGCGTCGAGTCCTGGCATCGGGTGCTGGAGCGCCCGATGAACGTCCAGCTCGGCACGCACGCCAACAAGCAGGGACGCATCGCCGGCGCCAACGCCACCGGCGCGGACCTGGCCTTCCCCGGGGTCATCGGCACCGCGGCATCGAAGATCTGCCGCTACGAGGTGGCCCGCACCGGCATCACCGAGCGCGAGGCGGCCGACGCCGGGATCGACGCGCGCGCGGCGACGATCAAGGACCGCACCCGCGCGGGCTATTACCCCGGCAGCGGACCGATCTGGGTCAAGCTCGTCGTGGCTGCGGACGGACGGCTGCTCGGCGGGCAGATCGTCGGCGTCGAGGGCGCGGCCAAGCGCATCGACGTCCTCGCCGCGTGCGTCTGGACCGGCATGGCGGTCGACGAGCTCGAGCTGATCGACCTGTCCTACGCACCCCCCTACTCCGGCGTCTACGACCCGGTCCTCGTGGCAGCGCGGGCGGCGGCGAAGGTGCTGTAGCGGCGGGCCAGCGCGCTACGACGCGCTCGCGCAGATCTGCTCGAGCTCGCGCGGGCGTAACAGCGCGACCAGCTCGCCGTGCGCGCCGTCGAGACGCACCGCCGCGATGCCGCCCTTCTTGAAGTCGACGCGCCCTCCCGTGAGGTCGTGGACGACCTGGGAGAAGTCGGGCTCGTGGCCGACCACGAGCACGCGCTGGTCGGGACCGGCGGCGCCCAGGAGCTCCAGCGCGTCGGCGACGTCGAAGCCGGCGGAGAGCGCAGCGTGCTCGACCGGCTCGACGCCGAGGGCCTTGCAGGCCAGCACCGCGGTGTCGCGCGCGCGCACCCTGGGGCTCGTGAAGGCCAGGTGGACCTGGACCTTCAGCGCGGCCAGTGCGCAGCCGGCCACGCGTGCCTGCTCGCGCCCGCGATCGGTGAGGCGGCGCTCGGCGTCAGGTCGGGCGTCGTGGGGCTCGGCCTCGCCGTGCCGCAGAAGCCAGAGCTGCTGCGCCATGCGCGGGGAGGCTACCCGGCGTAGGCACGCGTCGGCGTCCCGCGGAACGTCGTCCCGTCCGGCGCCTTCCAGACCAGGCGCCACTCGCGCCCGCTGGCGTTGCCCGCGCTCTTGGTGAAGTAGCCGCGGGAGTCGGTCTGCACCGTGGTCAGCGCGCGGAAGGAGCCGCCCTTGGAGCGCACCTCGATGCTCGCCGTCGTCGCGCCGGCGGCCGGCCGTACGAGGCCCCAGATCGAGACCTTCGTCGCGCTCGTGCGCCGCACGGCGAGTGGCAGGCGGAACCCGTCGAAGGACGGCTTGTGCTTCCCGGTGTCCGTGAACAGGCCCGTCTCGAAGCCCGGATAGCGAGCGATCGTGGGCACGCCGGACTTGGGCAGGTCGTCGCGCAGCAGGTACTGCGAGAAGGCCACGACGCGCCCGTTGTCGTAGGCGATGCGCTCGGATATCGCGCGGTACTCCGACTGGCGCTGCAGGCTCACCCCGCGCACCGGGTCGGGCGTGCTCTCGATGCCGAACTCGGTCAGGTAGATCGGCAGGTGCGAGGTGATCGCGCCGGCCTTCGCGGCGCGGTCGAGGGCGGTGGTCAGCCGCGAGAGCACGCCGATGGTGACGTCGTTGGGCTGCTTGGGCTTGAAGGTCGGGCCCTGGCCCGTCGTGTAGGCGTGATGGGCGTAGCCGGCGGGCTGGAGCTTCGCGCAGCCCGTGCTGGTCTTGTGGTACTTGGAATCCAGGCACAGCGCGCCGCGCAGGAAGGTCAGCGGCGCGACGACCTTGCCCGTGCCGCGCGGCGAGGTCTCCCCCAGCAGCACGCGCGCGTTGGCGAGGCCGGCATCGGCCAGGCCGTGCTGGGCGGCGATGAAGAGCTTGCGATAGATCCCCGGCGAGAGCGGGGTGTGGTGCACCGAGTACTGCGGCATCAGGAACTGCGGCTGGTTGGGCTCGTTCCAGATGCTCCAGGTGTCGACCTTCGTGCCGTAGTGGAGGCCCACGGCGTGCACGAACTTCTGGAACTCGGCCGGGCTGGGGCGCGTCAGCGTGTCGCGCGCGCCGTTGGTGGCCCAGAGCGGGACCGGGCCCGACACGGTCAGCAGCAGGTTCCACCCGCGCGCCTTGATGCCGTCGACGACGGCGTCGTACGCGCTCCAGTCGTAGCTCGCCGGATCGGTCTCGGCGAACTTCGGCTTGACGCGCGAGTCGGCCTGCGGGGCGACGTCGTGCCAGTAGAGGACGAGGCGCATCGAGTGAACGCCGAGCGACGCGATGTCGCCGAAGGCCTGGTCGCGCGTCGAGGAGTCCTTGAGGTCGCGCGGCGCCTCGAAGGTCAGCGACTGCGTCTTGGACGCCTGCGCGGCGCCCGGGACGAGCAGCGCGACCACGGCGCACACCGAGGCGATGAGGGTTGAGGAACGTCGCATGAGGGTTGGCACTGCCCCAGGAACCACCTGGAGACCCGAAAGGTTGTGGTCCTTCTGCATCGGGCGCCGGCGGCGCGCGACACCGTAGCACTAGGGTTTCGTGCGGTGAGCACCCAGGCGGCCCCGGACGACATCGTCCGCACCCATGCCGCGGGCGCGGCCAACGAACGCGAGCCGCTGCTCGTGCTCGACCCGCTGATGGCCTTCCTCGACGCGCACGGCCTGGGCGCCGGTGACGTCGACGTCACGCCCGTCGGCGACGGCCACTCCAACGTGACCTATGCGCTGCGCCGCGACGGCGCCGACGTCGTGCTGCGCCGCCCGCCGCGCGGCCCGCTGCCTCCGAGCGCGCACGATGTCCTGCGCGAGGCGCGCGTGCTCTCGGGCCTCGCCGGGCGCGCGCGCGTCCCGGCCGTGCTCGCGGTGTGCGACGACCCCGCGGTCATCGGCGCGCCGTTCTACGTCATGGAGCGCGTCGAGGGCCACGTCGTCACCAGCGCGGTGCCGGCCGCGCTCGACACCCTGGAAGACCGCCGCCGCATCGGGGAGGAGATCGTCGACGCGCTGGTCGAGGTCCACGCCGTCGACTGGCGCGACGCCGGCCTGGAGGGCTTCGGCAAGCCGACCGGCTACCTCGAGCGCCAGCTGCGCCGCTTCATCGGCCTGTGGGAGCACAACCGCACGCGCGACATCCCCGCCGTCGAGTCGGTCGGCGAATGGCTGAAGACGCACCTGCCCGAGTCCGGCCCGGCCACCGTCGTCCACGGCGACTACCGCCTGGGCAACACGATGCTGGCTCCGGACGCGCCGGCCCGGCTGGTGGCCATCTTCGACTGGGAGATGGCGACCATCGGCGACCCGCTGGCCGACGTCGGCTACCTGTGCACGCTGTGGGTCGATCGCCGCGACCCGACGGGCGGGATGTTCGAGCTGTCGGGCGTGACCCGCGAGGAGGGCTTCCCCCTGCGCGAGGAGCTCGTCGCCCGCTACGAGGAGCGCTCGGGGCGCTCGATGACCGACATCCGCTGGTACCGGACGCTGGCGCTGTGGAAGTCGATCGTCTTCATGGAGGGCAACTACAAGCGCGCGCTCTCCGGGGCCACCGACGACCCCTACCTCAAGGGCTTCGGCGACGGCGTCATCCAGCTCGCCCAGCGCGCGGAGGCGCTCGCCCGTGGCGGCTGAGCGCAGCGCCGTCCTGCTCGACTGGGGCGGCGTCATGACGAGCGATCTGTTCGGGTCCTTCGCCGCCTTCTGCGCCGAGGAGGGCCTCGACCGTGACGTCCTGGCCAACCTGTTCCGCCACGACCGCGACGCCAGGGCGCTGCTCATCGACTTCGAGTGCGGGCGCATCGACGAGGCCGACTTCGAGCCACGGCTGGCCACCGCGCTCGGCCTGGCCTGGAACGACGGCCTCATCGACCGCCTCTTCGGCGGCGCCGGGCTCGACCAGGACATGGTCGACGGCGTGCGCGCCCTGCACGAGCGCGGCGTCCCCACCGGCCTGGTCTCGAACTCCTGGGGCACGCGCCGCTATCCGCGCGACCTGCTGGCCGAGCTCTTCGACGGCCTGGTCATCTCGGGCGACGAGGGCTTCCGCAAGCCCGATCCGCGCATGTACGAGCTCGGTGCCCAGCGGATCGGCGTGGCCCCGGCCGCGTGCGTGTTCGTCGATGACCTCGCGTTCAACCTGGACCCCGCGCGCGAGTTGGGGATGGCGGTGGTGCATCACACCTCGGCGGCCACGACGCTGGCGGAGCTGGAGCGGTTGGTGGGGTAGTCGTCCGCCGTCGCTGCCGACGATCTGATGCGCAGAGAGGACGCCTATCGACCACCGTGGTCGATTGTGTGGCCAGGAGCCGCACCAACGACCATCCTCCGGGTAGCTCACCCCCACGGAGGACGACCGCGAACGGTCGCGCCGCCCCGGCTCCGCTTCCCCTCGGTGATGCTGTAAGCGCCGCGCAGCGCCACAAGCGCCCAGCGGACGACCTACGAGCGCAGCTCCGCCAGGTCGTCGTCTTCCGCCGCCCACTCGCGCGTGCGCTCGTCGTTCGCGTAGGCGACCTCGAGATGTGCGCGCGCCTCGTCGAGCCGGCCCGCGAGCGCGTGATAGCACGCGAGCTGGTAGTGCAGCGGCCCGTGCTCTGGCCAGTCGGCCAGGCCCTCGCTCGCGATCGCCACGGCGCGGTCGTAGTCGCCGGCGTCATAGGCGGGCTGGGCGGCGTAGTAGTGCTCCCACGCGCTCCGGGGTCCGGCCGCGCCCGGCTCGCCACCGATGACCAGCACCGTGGTCCCGGGCTCGGCCGCCACGGCCGCGCGGCGCGTCCCGACCTCCACGAGCACGAGCGTGCCCGCCGGCGCATCGATCTCCTCGTCGCCGACGGTGAAGGTCGCGTGGCCCGCGGTCACCAGGTAGAGCTCCTCGTGGCCGGGCGAGCTCGGGGTGCCCTCGGTGTGGGACTCGATGAGCTCGTCGCCGGCGGCATCCGCCGTCCACGCGTTGACCCCGAAGGCGGTCGCGCCGAGCGGGCGCCGCACCGGGCGCCACGTGAGCCCGCCGACGCGGATGCGGTCGAGGTCGTCCAGATGCGCATGGGCCGTCACGGCGCGGACTCTATGCGCCGGCGCAGCTCCGCACCGCGCCCGGCGGCCACCGCCCGCGCCGCGCGCGCCTCGCTGAGGGCCACGCCGCGCGCGGACGCGAGGTCCAGCAGCTCCTGGCGCTCCTCGCCCTCGCTCGCGGCGCGCGCGAAGAGCCACCCGAACAGCGCGAGGGTGAGGATCGAGCCCTCGACCATCATGATCGCGCCGGCCGCGTTCTGGTCGGCTCCGGGCGAGATGCCGTGCGCGCGCTCGCCCGCGGCGTAGACGCCGAAGAAGACGTGGCCGCCGAACACGAAGACGTTGCCCAGCACGGCGCCGGTGAGGCGCACGGCGAGGATGTAGCCCAGCCGCGCGAGGTTGCCGAACCACAGCGGCTTGGGCAGCGGGCCCAGCAGCGCCATCCACATGTTGAAGCCGAAGGCCACGAAGCCGAAGTGCTGCAGCGCGTGGACGACGTCGTGGCGGACCGCCGCCTCGTGGAAGCAAGGGGACGTGCCACAGGTAGAGGTCGAGCGCCCACAGGGGGAAGGCGACGAGGGGGTGGGCCAGGACGCGCAGGCGATCGAAGAAGCCGATGCGCAGCACGGGCGCGAGCACGGGCCCGGTGAGCCCCAGGACGAGCAGCAGCGTCCCGAGGTCGCCGATGATCAGGTGCTCGGCCATGTGAGCCCAGAAGAGCTGGTCGCTCACCGAGCCGATCGAGGTCACGGTGACGACGATCAGACACAGGCCGCCCAGGAAGCACGCGCGCCGCCAGCCCGGGACCGCCCGCGGCGTGCCCGCCAGGTGGTGGGCGCGCAGCGCGTAGAGGATCCCCGTGATGGTCGCGGGCAGGAGCTGGAGCGCGACCTGCATGAGAGCAGGCTAACCCGCCGCGATCATCGCGACGCCGGCCAGCGCCGCCGCGACCCCCGCCTGCTGCACGGGCCGGATGCGCTCGCCCAGGACGGCGCGCGCGAGGATCAGCGTCATCACCGGATACAGCGAGCCGACGACCGAGACGATGCTGAGCGCGCCCTTCGTGTTGGCCACGCCGTACAGCGCGGTGGCGCCGCAGTCCAGGGTGCCCGCGGCGACGAGGATCGATGCGGTCCGCGCGGGCGGCGGGCGCATCCCGCGCGCCCACGCGAGGGCCGCCAGCGCGGGCACGGGGATGATGCGCGACAGCACCAGCAGCCACAGCACCGAGTCGTCGGCGGCCGCGTCGGACAGCACGAAATAGGACCCGAAGCCCACCGCGGCGACGAGCGCGAGGCCCACGCTCAGCCTGCCTGCCGCCGCCCGCTCGACGTCGTCGTGGCGCTCGCGCGAGGCGAGCACGACGCCCAGGACGGTGACCGCCAGCCCGAGGGCGACGATGGTCGACAGCCGGTCGCCGGTGGCGATGCCGACCACCACCGGCAGCGCGACGCCGGTGGCGCTGATCGGCGCCACGATGCTCATCGTCCCGATCGAGAGCGCCTGGTAGAAGCAGCCCAGGGCGATGACGCCGGCCACGCCGGCCACCATCGCGAGCACGGCCGCCCGCAGGCCCGGGAGCGGCTCCCCGGTCGCGGCGATCACCACGAGGACCCCGACGAGGCCGGTCACCTCCACCACGCACAGCACCATCACCACGGGCACCTTCTTGCTCTGGAGGCCGCCCAGGAAGTCGGCCACGCCCCAGCAGCTCGAGGCCGCGAGGGAGAGCAGGACGGGGAGCATGCGCGGCCATCCTGCCATGGCCACCCTGGGCCCCGCCGCGCGGTGGAGGGTTCGCGGCGGGGCCCGGTGGTTGTGTGCACGCGCTCCGTGCGCCGGGAGCTACTTCAGGGAGGTGAAGTCCAGGTCCCAGCTCGTGGAGTACTGGTTGACCACGCCGCGGACGTCAGACGACTCGACCGTCGGGATCTTGTCCCACAGGTACGGAACGCCCGGCGCCTGCGCGGTGACCATGTCGTCGATCTGGCCCCACGCCTTGTTGCGGGCGGGGCCGGCGGGCAGCAGCGCGGCCTTCCCCATCGCGTCGTTGATGGCGGGGACGTTGAGCTGCGTCCAGTTGGAGTTGTTGGCGGGGATGATGTTCTTGCCGTTGAACACGGCGTCCAGCACCGCCTGTGGATCGTTGAAGTCCTTGAACCAGCCGACGTTCGGGCAGATGGCGATCTTCTGCGAGGGAACGTTGCAGAACTTCGTGTAGAGCGTGTCCTGAGGGACGGCGCGGAAGCGGATCTTGAAGCCCAGCTTCTCGAACTGGGCCTGCGCGACCTCGGCGGTCTTCTTGCCGGGATCCGCGTTGGACGCGACCATGAGCAGCTGGTTCGAGTCGGTCCACTTGCCGTCGGCGTCGATGGGCAGGCTCGGGTCCTCCTTCTTGGCGGCGAGCATGTACTTCTTGGCCACCGCCATGTCGCCGCTCGGGTTGGCCATGAAGTCCAGCGACGGGCCCTTGGCGCCGCCGGCGTCCTCGAAGCCGGGGAAGTCGACGGGCAGGAAATGCGTCGCCAGGTCGCCGGCCGCGGTGCCGCCGCGCGTGAGCTGCAGCGCCTTGCGGTCAGACGCGGCCACGACCGCCTTGCGGACGTTGAGGTTGTCGAACGGCTTGATCGTCGAGTTCATGGAGACGAAGCGGTAGCCGCCGCCGGGGATGAAGGCGATCTGGTCCTTCTGCTTGGTGACCGCCTGCTTGATCACCGGTGCCGGCGTCGTCCCGTCGCCCTGCACGAGGCCCTGGCCCTTGAGGACGCGCCGCGACGAGGAGACCGAGTCGTCGTTGCCCTCCTCGACCGTGATCGAGTCCAGATAGGCCGGGCGGTAGTCGGTCTTGGCGTCCCAGTTGGGGTTGCGCACGAGCTCGATGCTCTTGCCCGGCGTGCGTCCGACGAGCTTGCCCGACGCGTCGTTCTTGTACATGTACGGGCCGGTGAAGACGACGTACTGGTCGTAGGTCGACGGAGTCTTGGCGTCGAACTTCTTGGCGTACTCCTCGGGCACCGGCGTCGAGATCGGCATCGCCAGCGCTTGGGAGACGAGCGCCGCGCTCGGCCCCTTCAGCTTGAAGACGATCGTCGAGTCGTCCGGCGTCTCGATCCCCGGGATGTCCTTGATGTCGCCGGGCTTGCTCGGCGCGCCGACGAGGTCGGCGAAGTAGACCGAGGCGTACGGCGAGGGCACATGGGAGCTGAACGCGCGTTCGAAGGCGTACTTGACGTCCTTCGAGGTGATCTCGCGGTTGACCGGCGGGCTGAACTTGATGCCCTTCTTGAGCTTGACCGTGATCGTCTTCTGGTCGCTGGAGATCTGCGGCTCGCCGTCGGCGATGTCAGGCCGCGGCTTCTCGTTGTCGCCAGGGCCGTAGGAGTACAGCGTCCGGTTGACCGCGTAATGGATCATGTAGCCGAACGAGTAGTAGGTCTGGCCCGGGTCGACGTAGTCGACGTCGCCTGCGGCCAGCGCCGTCAGATGACCGCCCTTCTTGCCCTCACCGGGCGGCGCGCCGTTGAAGTCGCCCTTGCCCGCGCTGGACTTCGGAGCAGAGCCGGTCGTGCTGGAGCTGGAGTCGTCGCCGCAGGCCGCGACGCCCAGCAGGATGCCCGCTGCCACCAGCAGCGGAAGAAGCCGTCGTACGTGCACCTGATCCCTCCTCAGGGTTCTCGGGAACCGAAACCTGCCTGAGGAGCCGTAAAACCTCCGTGAGTAAAAACTCCGTGAGTAAAAGCGGCGTAATGGACGCCGGGCGCGGTCTACCGCGTCGCGCGCCGGGCCGCCCGGCGGGAAGCGTGCCGGTTTGGTGTTGCAGGACAACACTATCCAGCACAGTGGCCAGCGTGCGGATTGGGCACACTACGACCCCTAACCAGCTGCGGAGCTCCCCCGAAGGAGGACACCGCCCCCGGTCGCGCCGCCCGGCTCCGTCCCGGTGATGCCGTAAGCGCAGCGCGCCAGCGCGCGGACGACCGCCCTACGCCCGCGCGGGCGTGCTGGCGATCGGCTCGGCGGCGTCCGAGGAGGCCAGCGGCAGCGACACGGTCACCTCGAGGCCGCCCTCGCGGCGGGCCAGCACGGCGACGCGGCCGCCGTGAGCCTGCGCGACAGCGCGGACGACCGCGAGGCCGAGGCCGTAGCCGCCGGTGGAGCGCGCGCGAGAGGACTCCAGGCGGCGGAAGGGCTCGAGCAGCTCCTCGACCGCGGACGGGTCGATGCGCGCGCCGGCGTTGGCGATGTGCAGGACGGCCTCGCCGCGCTCGATCCCGGTGCGCAGCCGCACCCAGCCGACGGCCGCGTTGTAGCGCACCGCGTTCTCGATGAGGTTCTCGGCCAGGCGCTCGAGCAGCACCGGGTCGCCCAGGACCGGCGCCGACGCCAGCGCGGCGTCGAGCTGCAGCGCCCCCTCGTCGGCGAAGGCCTCCTCGCGGTCGAGTGCCGGGGCCACGATCTCCGCGAGGTCGGCCGGTCGCGTCTGGACGATCCCGCCCTCGCTGGAGGCGAGCGCCAGCAGCGAGGCGATCAGGCGCTCCATGCGCTCGTTGGCGTCGCGCACGACGAAGGCCATGGCGCGCAGGTCGTCGCGGTCGGCATCGGGATCGTCGAGCGTGACGTCGAGCTCGGTGCGCACGATCGCCAGGGGCGTGCGCAGCTCGTGCGACGCGTTGGCCACGAAGCGCCGCTGGCTCTCGAAGGCGGCCTCGAGCCGCTCGAGCATCGAGTCGAAGGTGTCGGCCAGCTCGCGCAGCTCGTCGCGCGGCCCTTGCAGCGCGATGCGCGCGTCGAGCGTGCGGTCGGAGATCGAGCGCGCGGTGGCCGTGATGCGGCTGATCGGGCGCAGCGCGCGGCCGGCGACCATCCAGCCCGCGGCCACGGAGGCCAGCGTGACGAGCAGCAGCGCGCCGCCGAAGGCGAGCAGGACGTGGCGCAGCGCGCGGTCGTTGGCGGCGTTGACCTGCGCGGCGTAGGCGTTGCGCGCCTGGACGTAGGCATCGCGCGCCTCGACCGACAGTTCGCGCACCGGGCTGGCGTTCTCGGGCGGGAGCCCGGGCAGGATCTTCGCGCGGATCGTCGGCGCCCCGGACTTCACCGGCGTGAGCTCCTCGACGGCCACGTGGACCTTGCCCTGCTCGTCGCGGAACTCGTGGCGCACGACGGCGAAGGAGACGGCCAGCAGCACGGTCCCCATCGCGATGAAGATGGTCGCGTACCACGCCGTGAGGCGCAGGCGGATGGAGGGGCGCGGCAGGCGCACGAGCTCAGGCCAGACGGTAGCCGGTGCCGATGACCGTCTCGATCACGGCCGGGGTCCCGAGCTTGCGACGGAGGTTCATCACCGTGACGCGCACGGTGTTGGTGAACGGGTCGACGTGCTCGTCCCAGACGCGCTCGAGGAGCGTCTCCGGGCTCACCACGGCGCCGTCGGCGCGCAGCAGCACGTGCAGCACGCCGAACTCCTTCGGGCTCAGCGTGACCGCGCGGCCGTCGCGCGTGACCTCGTGGCGCGCCGGGTCCAGGGACACGCCGGCGCGTTCGAGGACCGGCTTCTGCGCCACCGCGTGGCGGCGCTGCAGCGCGTGCAGCCGCGCCACGACCTCGGCGAAGGCGAACGGCTTGGTGAGGTAATCGTCGGCGCCGAGGTTGAGCCCCTCCACGCGCGCCCGCACGTCGGCGGCGGCCGTGAGCATGAGGATCCGCGGCGGGCGATCGGCGCCGACCAGCTGGCGGCAGACCTCGTCGCCGTGGACATAGGGCAGGTCGCGGTCGAGCACGACGACGTCGTAGTCGACGACCGAGGTGCGCTTGAGCGCCTGGTTGCCGTCGAGGGCGATGTCGACGGCGAATCCATTGCGGCGCAGGCCGCGCGCGAGCGCCTCGGCGAGCCGGGGCTCGTCTTCGGCAATGAGGACGCGCATAGGCACAGTCAACGTAGTGTGGCCCAGATAACGGCCATGTAAAAGGGGCGACCGGTCGACGGAAGAATCTCTGGATATCCTGATATCCCTCGCCTATCCTGTCCGCATGGCCAAGCAGCGCAAGCGCCGTGCCGAAGAGACCGCCGCCCTGTTCGTCCGCCTCCCCCTCGAGGAGGCCGAGAAGCTCGACCGCTTCGCGTTCGAGCGGCGCTTGCCCAAGCGCGACGTCGTGCGCCGGCTCGTGGCCGAGCGCCTGGACGACGCCGACGTCCTGTGGCACCGCCCGGCGCCGGGCCCGTTCACGATGCCGATCCCGCCCGGCGCCGACGTGGTCGTCGGCCGCGCGGACTTCGTGCCTGCCGGCGCGCCGGAGGTGCTCACGGTCGAGCAGGCGGCCGAGCTGCTGCAGACCGACGCCGCGGCCGTACGCGCCCTCGCGGACGCGGGCGAGCTGCCGGGCCGCAGGATCGGCGACGAGTGGCGCTTCCTGCGCCGCGCGGTGCTGGCCTGGCTCGGCGGAGCGCAAACGCCCGATCCCGCGGCCTGAGCACCTGGTCACCGCTCCGCGATGGCGATGGCCTCGGCCCGCGCGGCCTCGGCCTCCTCGCGTCGACCCAGCCCGTTGAGATCGATCGCGAGATTGCGCAGCGCCTCGGCGAGGCCGGACTCGAACACGCCGGGATGGCGCGCGACGAGGTCGCGGCGCCGTGCCACCAGCTCCTCGCTCGCGCGCAGCGCCTCGTCTGCGCGACCGGCGTCGGTCAGCGCGCACGACAGCATGTTCAGCGCCTCCGCGAGCCCCGGCAGGAACGCGTCGGCGACCTGCGCGTCGAGGCGGCGGAAGAGCGCGACCGACTCCTCGGCGGCGGCGACCGCCTCCTCCGGCGCGCCCGTGCGCCGCAGGTCGACCGAGACGTTGCCCAGCACCTCGGCGAGCTGCGGCGCGTAGGCATCGGGCTGCTCCTCCGCCAGCCGGCGATAGAGCGCTATGGCGTGCTGGGTGGCGGCGAGCGCCTCGTCGTCGTGCCCCGCGTCCGTGAGGCGGTTGGAGAAGTTGATGTAGGAGCCCGCGAGCTCGTGCTCGAAGTACTGCGGCCAGTGCTCGGCGAGGGCGGTCTGGATCTGGAGCGCGGTGTGGACCGCCGCGAGCGCCTCCTCGATGCGCCCGACATGCCCGAGGTCGCTGGAGAGGTTGCTGAGCGAACGCGCAACGTCGGCCATGGCCAACGGATCGTCGCCGCCGACGGACTGCAGGATGCCCAGGGCCTCCATGCCTGCCTCCAGCCCGGCGTCGTGGCGTCCGAGGTGCGCGTATCGGTTGGAGAGGCGGGTCAGCGACCGCGCCAGGCGCGTAGCCAGGGCGGGGTCCTCGGCCGCCAGCGCGCGGTTGAGCTCCACGGCCTCCTGCGCCGCGCCGAGCGCCTCCTCGACGCGCGCGAGCCCTGAGAGGCGCCCTGCGAGCTCGTCGAGCTCGTCCGCGAGCGCGGCGCGCGCGCCCGGGTCGGGGTCGGCTTGCGCGCGGCGCGCGGCGACGAGCTGCGCCGCGGCGATCGCGGCGAGCTCGCGCAGGGCGACGGTCCGGCCGGGGATCGCGGCGTAGATCTCGCGGGCCAGATCCGCGTCGGCGTCCTGCGACAGCGCGCCCGCGAGCAGGTTGCCGAGGACGCCGTCGGACTGCTGCGCGACGGTGAGCGCGGCCGGCCAGATCGCGCGCAGCCGTTGCGCGACGAGCTCGGCCAGGAGCGATCGCACGCCGTCGTGGGCGCGCGCGGCGCGATCGAGAGCTCGGAGCACGCTCTGGGCCTGCTCGGGGCTCGGTTCGTCCAGCAGCCCGCGGGCGATCGACGGGCTCTCCGCCAGCACGGCGGCCAGCAGCGCGTCGCCGAGCACGTCGGGCACGAGCCCCGGGAGCCAGCTGTCGCCCTCGGCATGCGGGTACAGGTGGCGCAGCCAGCGAGCCACGGCGCGCTGGCCGCGTGCGTCGCCGGCGAGGTCGGGGATCGCGCTCAGCGCCGCCGCCGCCTCGTCCTCGCTGTCGGCGATGGCGAGCGTCGCGACGGCCACGGCGCGCTCCAGCACGGCGCCGTCGACCTGCAGCGGGGGTTCGGCAGCCGCGGCCGTCGCGCGCCAGTATCGGCCCTCGCGCTTGAGCGCCCACGCCACGAGGTCCTCGGGGCGCTGCTGCGCCGCGCCGTCGCCTTCGAGCGCGCGCGCAGCGGCGAGCTGGACGAAGAGGATCGCGTCGAACCCGGGGCCGGAGAGGTCGGGCACGTCGGGGTCGGGCTCCGTCGTCCCCGGCGACAGGCGCTCACGGAACGCCCGCGCGGCCTCGAGGAACGCCTCGCGGCGATCGGCAGGATCGGTGGCCACCGGGCCGAGCGCCATCGTCGCGGCCGTCTCGCAGGCCGCCGAGGCGACCGGGCTCTGCGCGACCCGGTCGGGGATGGCGTTCGTCCACCAGTCGCCCGCGTTGCGGGCGAGCAGGACCACGCGCACCGGCCCACCCGCCGCCCGCTGCGCGTGCGCGAGCAGCACCTCGGCCACGGCGCCGGGCATGGTGTGGGCCTCGTCGATGACCACCACGGTCGTCTGCGCGGGCGCGACCTCGGCGATCGCCCGCGCGTCCGCGCCCGGGGCGTAGAAGCCGGCCACCATCCCGGCGGCGGACACGCGGTGGCACAGCTCCGCGGCCAGCCGGGTCTTGCCGATGCCGCCCGTGCCCCACACGAGGCAGACGCCCAGGGGCGCCGGTGCCGCGCACCATGCCTCGAGGGCAGCCACCTCGTCCTCGCGGCCGCGAAAGACCACGACCTCGGCGCGCGAGTCCATGAGCTGGGATGGCGAAGCGGAGACGCCCGCGTCGTCGCGGCCGCGATACGGCGCCTCCAGCAGCCCGAGCAGCTCGACGTCGGCGAGCGCCACCGGCGCGGCCTCGCAGAAGCCGGGGCTGGCGGCCAGGGCCGAGGCCGGCGTCGCGTGCAGCCGGTCGGGGCCGAAGCGCCGGGGGTCGCCCGCGATCACGCCCACGACGACGTCGTCGCGCAGGAGGGCGGCGCCCGACATGCCCTCCCACGGCGAACCGCCGTCGTCGCGGTCCCGCGGCACCGACCCCTCGACGTGGACGACGAGGGGGCCGTCGGGGCGCCCGGGGGCGCGCCCCGAAAGCGGATCGACCGCGGCGTCGATCGCCTCCGAGCGGTCGACGGCGTCACGCTCGCCGGTCGCGACCTGCGCCCAGGGAAAGCCCACCGCCCGCAGCGCGCCCACGCGCCGCTCGCCCACCAGGCGACCGAGGCGCAGCGCACCGCCGGCTCCCAGCGCCTCGTCGCCGCGCACACGCAGCAGCGCCGCGTCGCAGTCGTCCTCGCCGACCCACGCGACGTCGCACGCGTGCCAGCGCGGGTCGCCGCTGAGCAGGCGCACCTCCGGGTCGGCGTCGCAGCCGTCGAGCGCGTGGCGCGCGGTCAGGACGAGCCCGGGCGCCAGGACGACGCCGGAGCTGTGGCGCCCGCGTCCGTCGGTTCCGGACGGCGCGAAGACCTGGACCACGCGCGAGACCACCGCCCCGGCTCCCCCGCAGCGCCCCTAGCCCGAACGCGGGCGCAGCTCGGACGTGATCAGCACGTCGGCCTCGGGGTCCTCCACCTTCGAGGCGTGCACCGGCGTGAGCGTGACCCGCAACGTGTGCGTGCTGCCGCTCGCGCGCGAGCCCTTCGCGTCGGCGTCGATCACCCAGAAGCGCACCGCGCCGCCCGCGCTGGCCTCGGTCGTCGCCGTGAGCTGGAACTCGAGCTCCACCGGGCCCAGGGCGAACCGCAGCTCCGAGCCACGGGCGTCCTCCATGGCCTGCAGCAGCTCGGCGCGCAGCGACCGGATCGCCTCACCGAGCGGGACGAGGCCGTCGGCCGCCATGTTGGCGATCCTAGTCGCGCTTGCCGCGCCCGTACAGCAAGCGAACGAGCTTCCCGAGGCGCCCGGTCATCTTCGCGCTGTACGGGTACATGTGGATGTCGCGCTTGGGGTGCAGCCGCGACACGAGCAGCGCCTGCTGCTGGGTGAACTTGCGGATCCCGTCGGCGCCGTGGCGCGACCCGATGCCGCTGGTCTTGACGCCGCCCATCGGCAGCTCGAGCGCCGAGTAGTTGACGAGCGCGTCGTTGACGCACACGGCACCGGCTTCGATGCGCCGGGCGACGGCCTCGCCGCGCGCGACGTCCTTGGAGAAGACGGCGGCGCCAAGGCCGTAGGGCGAGTCGTTGGCCAGGCGAATGGCCTCTTCGGCGTCGGGCACCTTCATGATCGGCAGCGTCGGACCGAAGGTCTCCTCGCGCATGCACTCCATCGTGTGGTCGACGTCGACGAGCACGGTCGGCTCGAACCAGTAGCCGCTCTGGCCGTCGTGCCCGCGCTCGCCGCCGACGACGACGCGCGCGCCCTTGTCGACCGCGTCGCGGACGTGGCGCTCGACGATCTCGACCTGGGGACCGAAGGTCATCGAGCCGACCTCGGTCGTCCCCGGGCCCGACGAGCGATCGTTGCGCAGCGCCCGCGCCTTGTCGGTGACCTTGGCCACGAAGTCGTCGTAGACGGGCGCCTCGACGTAGACGCGCTCGATGCTCACGCACGTCTGGCCGGCGTTGAACATCGAGTAGTAGACGGCGTGGTTGGCCGCGCGCTCGAGGTCGGCGTCGGCGAGCACGACCATCGGATCCTTGCCCCCGAGCTCCAGCGAGACGGGCGTGAGCGTCTCGGCCGCCTTGGCCATGACCTTCTGGCCCGTGGCCGTCGAGCCCGTGAACATGATCATGTCGACCTCGTCGACGAGCGCCGCACCGGTGGCGCCGAGGCCCGTGGCAACGGCGAAGACGCCGTCGGGCAGCCCGCACTCGCGCAGCGCGTCGGCCAGCAGCAGGCTCGTCAGCGGGGTGATCTCGCTCGGCTTGAGGATGACCGCGTTGCCCGCGGCCAGCGCCGGGATGGCGTCACCGAAGGAGTTGGTCAGCGGGTAGTTCCACGGCCCGATGACGCCGACGAGGCCCAGCGGCCGCCGGCGCAGGACGAGCTTCTTGCCCTTCAGCAGCGGCGACGCGCTCTTGATGCGCTCGTCGGCGAGGAAGCCCGGCGCGTTCTTGGCCCAGAAGCCGAACGCGTTGGCCCCGTACATGACCTCGGCGAGCAGCGCGTCCTCATAGGCCTTGCCGGTCTCGGAGACGATCGTCTCGATGACCCGGTCGGAGTGGTCGACGACCCACTTCTGGGCGCGACGCAGGATGCGGCCCCGGCCCTCGAAGCCCAGCGCCTCCCATGCCGGCTGCGCGGCACGTGCGGCGCGCGCGAGCTCGGCCACCTGCTCCGCGCTCATGTCGGGCACGTGGGCGATCACCTCGCCGGTGGCGGGATTCTCGACCGCGATGTCCTCTGCCGCGGTGGCGGTGCCGTTGGTCGCGGGGTGCTCCTCGACGGTGGCCACTGCTGTCACTCCTGCTCGTTTGACGGTGTGTCGAACTCTAGCGGCCCTGGTAGTCTCGGCGCGCGGGGCGGCGCGACCGTGGGCGGTCGTCCTCCAGCGGGGTGAGCTACCCCGGACTGTCCTGACTTGTACGGCTCCTGCCCGTAAAAGTCAGGACAGTGGCCGATTGTGCTGGCTAAGTGTCGTCCTGCGACTCCGGCTCCGCCTCGAAGCTCAGCGTCTCGATCCCGATCGGCTCGACCGGGCGGTCGCGGCCGTCGGTCTGCGTGGCGCCGATGCGCTCGACGACGTCCTGGCCGGCGGTGACCTGGCCGAAGACGGTGTGCTTGCCGTCCAGCCATGGGCACTCGTCGGCCGTGACGATGAAGAACTGCGAGCCGTTGGTGTTCGGACCGGCGTTGGCCATGGCCAGCGCTCCGCGGACGACCTTGTGGTCGTTGAACTCGTCCTCGAAGGTGTAGCCGGGGCCGCCCGTGCCGGTGCCCTCCGGGCAGCCGCCCTGGATCATGAAGTCGGGGATGATGCGGTGGAAGATCAGCCCGTCATAGAAGCCCTGGCCGGCCAGCTGCTTGAAGTTGCTGACGGTCTTGGGGGCGTCCTCGTCGAACAGCTCGAAGGTGATGTCACCCTCGGTCGTCTTCATCACGGCCTCGGACATGCGGCCTCCTGGGTCGTCGTTGGGGAAGGTGTGCGCTGCGCTCAGCCGAGGAGCTTGAGCTCGGCGATGCGCAGGCGCGGGCCGTCGGTGGGCGGCTGGGTGAACCACAGCAGCACGTTGCGGTACTTGGTGGAGCCCGCGCCGAGCACGATCGTCTGCTTGCCGTCGTGCTTGGCGCCGACGTTCGACACGTCCTTGATGTGGCTCCAGCGCGTGTCGAGGATGTCGGGCGGCAGCTCGGTCTCGTCAGTGGCGTAGATCTCCATCCGGAACCCCGCGGTGGGTGTCTCGAGCTGGACCTCGCGGATGCCCTGAAGCTTTCCGAGGTCGACCGCGTAGCCGACGGCGACCTGCTGGCCGTCCTTGGGGTCGACGTACCACGACGTGGTGGCGTCGCCGTCGAGCGCGCGGGTCGCCTCTCCGCTGGCCTTCACGCGGCCGTAGGGGTCGTAGATCTTGCCGGCGTCACCGTTGAGGTCGATCGGCTGCGGGCCGGTATCGGCCGGTGTGGTCGGCGTCGTGCCGGTGCCGGTGCCGGTCCCGGTCCCGGTCCCGGTCCCCGTACTCGGGGTCGAGCTCGGCGTCGACGTCGAGGGGGTCGGCGTGGGCGTGGGTGTCGGCGTGACGGGCGAGCCCTGCGTGCTGCCGGCCGGCGGAGTCTTGACCTTCGGCAGCGGCTTCGGCTTGGCCGACTGCGTGGGCGTCGTCGGCTGGGTCTGGGTGGCGGCGGGCGGCGTGGTGGCCGCCGGCGGCGTGGCGGCGGGCGGGGCCACCTGCGCCTGGGTCTGCGGCGGCGCGGCGGCCTTCTGCTGTGGATCGCCGGTCAGGGCGGCGTAGCCGGCGCCGACCGCTCCGAGGACCAGCAGCAGGGTGAGCGCGATGACCGTCGAGGCGGCGCGCCAGCCCGGGCGCTCGCCGAGGCTGCCCGGTGCCGCGGCGCCGCACGTCAGGCACCAGTCCTGCTCGGCCTCCATGGGCGCACCGCATGCGCGACAGGTGCGAGCGGCTTCGGGCGGGCTCGCCGGCTGCTCCGGCGGGCTCTCCGGTGGGGCCTGGGGGGCCGTTTCCGGCGCAAGGACAGGCTCTGCCTCCAGCAGCTTCACATGTCCAGGGTTGCACACACCGACGTAAACGCGCAAAGGCGACCCGCCGTTGCGGACGTATGAGCGCTCAGCCGCGCGCGATCTCGAGGCGCAGCGTCGTGCCGTTGACCGGCGTGCCGTTGACGGCGTCGACGACGCGCTCGGCGTCGCTGAGCGGGACGCTGAGGAAGGAGAAGTGCTCGAGCACGCGCACGTCGCGCACGGCCTCGCCATCGATCCCGGCGGCGCTGGTGATCGCGTGGACGAGATCGGCGACCTCGACGCCCTCCGCACGGCCGACGCCGGCGACCAGCTTGGCCTGCGGCTCGTCGCCGTCGCGCGAGATATGCGGCTTGGAATGCCGGCGCGGGCGCTCGGCCACCGGGGCGGGCGTCGTCGTCGCGCCCTCGGCCCACGGGGTGATGCCGGTGCCGATGTGCCGCTCGATGGCCTCGAGCTCGCGGTGCTGGCGGGGCTCGACGAAGGTGATGGCGCGCCCCGCGCGCCCGACGCGGCCGGTGCGCCCGATCCGGTGCACGTAGGCGTCGGGGCTGGTGGGCACGTCGAAGTTGACGACGTGGGTGACCGTCGAGATGTCCAGGCCGCGGGCAGCGACGTCGGTGGCCACGAGGATCGGCAGCCGGCCGCCCTTGAAGGCGAGCATGACGCCGTCGCGCTGTCCCTGGGACATGTCGCCGTGCAGCGCCTTGACGTTCAGGCCGCGGTCGCGCAGCCGGCGGAAGAGCTGGTCGCAGCGGATCTTCGTGCGCGTGAAGACGATGGCCTGGTCGGGGTGCTCGGCGCGCAGCACGTCGATGAGCTTCTCGGCCTTGTCGCCGGACTTCACGTCGACGGAGAACTGCTCGACGCTGTCGACGGTCAACGTCGCCGACTTCACCTTCACGGTCACCGGGTCGTAGAGGTAGCGATCGGCGAGCGCGCGGATCGGCGGCGGCATGGTCGCGCTGAAGAGCGCGGTCTGGCGGCTGTTCGGGGTGATGGTGAGGATCCGCTCGACGTCCTCCAGGAAGCCGAGGTCGAGCATCTCGTCGGCCTCGTCGAGGACCACGAAGCGACAGCTGTGCAGGATCAGCGATGCGCGCTGGATGAGGTCGAGCACGCGCCCGACGGTGCCCACCACGATCTGGCCGCCGTCGCGCAGCTGGGCCTGCTGGGAGCGGATCGGGGCGCCGCCGAAGACGGCGACGACGTCGACGCCCTTGCGCTGGGCGTACGCGCGCAGTGCCTGGGTGACCTGGATGCACAGCTCGCGCGTGGGCGTCAGGACGAGGCCCTGGACCTCGGGCTCGGACGGATCGACGTGCTCGATCATCGGCAGCCCGAAGGCGGCGGTCTTGCCCGAGCCCGTCTGGGCCTGGCCGATCATGTCGCGCCCCTCCATGAGCACGGGGATGGCCTGCTCCTGGATCGGGCTGGGCTGCTCGTAGCCCACGTCCTGCAATGCGTGCAGGGTCGATTCTGAGAGGCCGAGGTCGGCGAAGGCGGTCACGTCAGTTGCAGCTTACGAGGTGCGAGCCGATTAGCCGCTCGGGTCGAGCAGCACCTTGCCCGTGGTGCGACGCTCGGCGAGGTCGATCTGGGCCTGGCGCGCGTCGGAGAGCGGGTAGGTCGCGCCGACCACGGCGCGCAGCTCCCCGCGCGCGGCGCGCGCGTAGAGGTCGGCCAGCGCCTCGTCGACCATCGCCGGGCGCCCGAGGCAGTGCATGAGCCAGAAGCCCACGACCGAGCGCGAGCGGCCCATCAGCTTGCGGCTGTGGACCTCGTTGCCCTCGCCCGAGGCGATCCCGTAGGTCACCAGGCGACCGAAGGGCGCCAGCGCGGCGAGGCAGGCGTCGAAGACCGCGCCACCCGCCATTTCGAAGACGACGTCGACCTGGCGCCCCAGGTTGGCTTCGATGAGGCGCTCCTTCAGGCCCTCGGGGTCGGCGTCGACCGCGGCGTCGGCGCCCAGCTCGAGCGCGAGGTCGCGCTTGGCCTGCGTCGAGGCCATCGCGATCACGCGGCCGGCTCCCATCGGCTTGCCCAGCTGGACGGCGAGCGATCCGACGCCGCCGGCCGCGGCGACGATCGCCACCGACTCGCCGGGGCCCACGCGCCCGGAGGTGCGGTACAGGTGCCACGCGGTCAGCCCCTGGATCAGCAGCGCGAGCGCGGTCCCGTCGTCCACTTCGTCGGGGATCGGGAAGGTCAGCCCCTCGGCCGCGGTCGCGTACTCGGCGTAGCCGCCAGTGCCACTCAGGGCCACCACGCGCTGTCCGCTGTCCTCGCGGACGCCGGCCACCTCGCCGCCGGGGACCAGCGGCAGCTGCTGAGCCGCGAGGTAGTCGTTGCGGCGCTGGTGGGTGTCGGCGAAGTTCATTCCCGCGCGCGAGACCCTGATGAGGACCTCGCCGTCGCCGGCCTCGGGCACCGGAAGCTCGACGAGCTCAAGCACCTCGGGGCCGCCGAACTCCTTCTGCTGGATGGCACGCATGCGGGCGGGATCCTATGGCCCGCGGGAATCCGTAGGCTGCATCGCCGCATGACAGCGCGCCATTGCTCGACCGTCGCGACAGGCGACCCCAGGAGGGAGTCCTCGCGATGAGCGTCACCGTCGTCGGTTCCATCGCTTTCGATGCCGTCAAGACCCCGTTCGGGTCGCGCGAGCGCATGCTCGGCGGCGCCGCCACCCACTTCAGCCTGGCCGCGTCGTTCTTCGACGAGGTCCGCCCGGTCGGCCCGGTCGGCGACGACTTCGGGCCCGAGGACTGGGAGGTCCTGCAGACGCGCGGCACGGTGACCGACGACGTCGAGCACGTCCCGGGTGGCAAGACCTTCTTCTGGGCCGGCGAGTACAGCGACAACCTCAACGAGCGGGTGACCCACGTCACCGACCTCAACGTCTTCGAGACCTTCGAGCCCAAGCTCTCCCAGGCGGCCCAGGACTGCGACGTCCTCTTCCTGGCCAACATCCAGCCCGAGCTGCAGCTCGGCGTGCGCGAGCAGTGCGGGTCCGCGCGGTTCGTGGCGATGGACTCGATGAACCTCTGGATCGACATCGCGAAGGACGCGCTGGTCAAGACGATCCGCTCGGTCGACTGCCTGATCCTCAACGACGAGGAGCTCGAGCAGCTCACGGGCAAGCCGACCACGGTGGCGGCGGCCGAGGAGCTGCTGAGCTGGGGACTGCGGGCCGTCGTGGCCAAGCAGGGCAAGTACGGCGCGGCGCTGTTCTCCGAGGACGGCTTCTTCGCCCTGCCTGCCTACCCGCTGGCCGAGGTCATCGACCCGACCGGCGCCGGCGACAGCTTCGCCGGCGGCTTCGTCGGCTACGTGGCCGCCCAGCGCGACGAGCCCATCGACCACGACCTGCTCGCACGGGCGATGGCCTACGGCACGGCGCTGGCGTCATACAACGTGGAGGAGTTCGGCACCGAGCGCGTCGCGCGTCTGACGGCCGACGAGGTGGCCACGCGCGTGGCCGACCTCCAGCGCATGACGCGCTTCGACCTTGCGCCACTGACGCTGCGCGGCTAGCGCCGCTACGACAGGCGGCCATCGCAGCCGCGTTATGACAAGCGCGGCGGCGCCGCGGACGATGAGTGCAACAGCGCCCATGGATGGGCGTGCCTGACCCCTCACAGCACGGATGCTCCATCACGTTCACCGCGCCGCAGCGCTTGCCGCTGCCTGCGCGGCCCTCTGCACGACGACCGTGGCCTCCGCCGCGGTGCGACCCGACCCGCAACTGCCCAGCCAGTGGGCGCTGCAGGGGAACGGGCCGATGGGCGCCGCCACCGCGTGGACGCGGGTCACCGGCGGCGACGTCACCGTCGCCGTCGTCGACACCGGCGTCGACCTCGCCCATCGCGATCTGGCGCCCAACCTCTGGAGCAACCCGGGCGAGGTGCCGGCCAACGGGATCGACGACGACGCCGACGGGTTCGTCGACGACATCCACGGCGCCGACTTCGTCAACCACGACGCCGACCCTGCCGACGACAACGGCCACGGCACCCACGTCGCGGGCATCATCGCCGCGCGCGGCAACAACGGCGTCGGCGTCGCCGGCCTCGCCTGGCGCGCGCGCATCATGGCGGTCAAGGTGCTGGGCCCCGACGCCTCCGGCGACATGGCGACGGTCGCCGAGGGCGTGCGCTACGCGGTCGCCCACGGCGCGCGCGTGATCAACCTCTCGCTCACCGGCGCGAGCCCCGGTACCGACCTCGCCGACGCGGTCGCCGAGGCCGCCACGGCCAACGTCCTCGTCGTCGCGGCCGCCGGCAACACGCACAACGACGACGACGCGGTCGCGGCCTACCCCGCCGCCCTCGACGCGCTCAATCTCATCGCCGTCACCTCCTCCGACCAGCGCGGCGCCCTGGCGCCTTCGGCCAGCTTCGGCCGCGCCAGCGTCGATCTCGTCGCCCCCGGAGAGGCGATCCTCTCCACCCGGCGCGGCGGCGGATACGAGCTGCGATCGGGGTCCTCGATGGCCGCGGCGCAGGTGTCCGGCGCGGCCGTCCTTCTCGCCAGCGCGCGGCCCGACATCGGGTGGCGGGCCATGCGCGCCGCGCTGCTGGGCTCTGCGCGGCCGACCTCGCTGCCGGTGGCGGCGGGGCGCCTGGACGTCGGCGGAGCGCTGCGGCGCGTGCTCGGTGCCGTGCGCCGCCGTGCGCCCACGCGCGCCTCGCGCGCGCGGGCGGGAACGCCCGGCCGGCCGGAGCCACACCACGCCCGCCACGCCGCGGTGGCCCGCGCCGCCGTCGCGCGGTAGCCGCTGACACCGGCGCGTGCACAGCGTCCGCGGCAGGGGTACAGTCCCCGACGTGACGTGGGGCTTCCTCTGGCTCATGTTCGCCCTGAAGATCCCGATCGTCGGGCTGCTGTGGATCGTGTGGTGGGCCATCCACGCCGAGCCCGAGACCGAGCAGGAGCCCAAGGGCGACGACGGCGGTACCAAGCGGCCGCGCCAGCCGCGCCACCCCCGGCAGCCCTTCCCGCGCCATCCACGCCGCGGCCCGCACGGCGATCCGGCGGTGCCGGCCCCGCGGCGCACGCGCTCGGTGGTCGTCCGCGCCAAGCGCACGGACCACGCGTAGGCGTTCGGACCTCGCCCGCTGCCACACTTCGCCCAGATGCCGCCGACCTCGGTCCTCTCCGACGGGACGATCCGCCGCCTGGTGGCCGAAGGGCGCGTGCGCATCGAGCCCTGGGACGACGCGATGGTCCAGCCGGCCAGCATCGACCTGCGCCTGGGCGGTTCGTTCCGCGTCTTCCACAACCATCGCATCGCCGCGATCGACCTGGCCGACCCGCCCACGAACCTGACCGAGCTCGTGACCCCCGCCGACGGCGATCCGTTCGTCATCCACCCCGGCGAGTTCGTGCTCGGGCGCACGCAGGAGTCCGTCGAGATGCCCGACGACCTGGTCGCGCGCATCGAGGGGAAGGCCCTCGCCCTCGATACGCCGGTGCCCACGCCCGACGGCTGGCGCACGATCGGCGACCTCGAGCCCGGTGACTGGGTCTTCGCGCCCAGCGGGCAGGAGATCCCGGTCACCGCCGTGTCGGAGGTCATGCTCGGACGCCCCTGCCGGGAGGTGCTGCTCTCCGACGGCACGAGCGTGGTAGCCGACGTGGACCACCTCTGGCGCGTGCGCACGTACGACGATCCACCTCACCGGCGGCGCACGCTGACGACCGACCAGATCGCGCAAAGCGTCCGTCGTGGCAGCGGCTACCGGTGGCGCTTGGACCAATGTGCGCCGGTTCAGTACGACGAGCGCGCGTTGCCGATCGACCCATACGTGCTCGGCGCGTGGATCGGCGACGGCACGAGCAAGGCCGCGATCATCACCTGCAACGACCAACCCATCCTGCGCGAGATCGAGATGGCCGGCTACCCCGTGCAGCGCGCGAGCGGCCCGATCGCATACCGGATAGGAGGGGCGGGCCATTCCCGCGACGGCCACACCGGGCGGTACGTGCAGAACGACTCGCTGAGCAGCGCCCTCGCGCGCCTCGGCGTCTTCGGCCAAAAGCGCATCCCGCACGAGTACCTCGAAGCGAGCGTGAGCCAGCGGCGGGCTCTGCTCGAAGGCCTGATGGACACCGACGGCTACGTCGACACCCTCGGCCGCTGCGACATCACCACGATCGACCGGGGCTTGGCCGAGCAATACGCCGAGCTCATCGCCAGCCTCGGTCACCGGCCGCTGATCGCCACCAAGATCGCGACGCTGTACGGCAAGGTCTGCGGCCTGCGCCACGAGGTCACCTTCACCCCGCGGGAGATCGTGTTCCGGCTCCCGCGGAAGCGCGCGCGCCAGCAGCTGACGCAACGCTTCAACCGCGGACGCTCGATCACAGGCGTGCGGCCGGTCGACAGCGTGCCGGTGCGATGCATCCAGGTAGGCAGCGAGGAAGGGACGTTCCTCATCACGCGCCGGTACATCCCAACCCACAACAGCTCGCTGGGCCGGCTCGGCCTCATCGTCCACGCGACCGCCGGCTTCGTCGATCCGGGCTTCAAGGGGACGCTGACGCTCGAGATCACCAACCTCACGCGCGTGCCGATCATCCTGTGGCCGGGCAAGCCGATCGCGCAGCTCTCCTTCATGACGCTCGACCAGCCCGCCGAGCGCCCGTACGGGCACCCGGATCTCGGCTCGCACTACCAGAGCCAGGTCGACGCGACGGAGAGCCGGTATGACGGAGGCCCCGCCCAGCCCGGACCGGCCCGGCAGGTTCGGTAGGCTCGCGGCCCATGGTGCACGCGCTGCTCGTCTTGGCCGCCGAGGAGGCCGAGCCCTCCAAGACCGCGTTCTACGTGTTGGGCGGGGCGCTCGCGGCGTGGGCCGTGGCCCTTGGCTTCATCGGCCTGCGCAGCCCGGAGTTCCCCGGCAGCGAGCGCGGAGAGCGCGGCGTGATCACCATCAGCGCCGTGCTCGTGGTCGCGGCCATGGCGGCCGCCGTCCTGACCTCCTAGCCGACCTGCACCCCGTACTCGGCTGCCCACTCGCGCACCTGCGCGCGTGTCGCTCGCACCAGCGCGCCGCCGGTGAAGCGCCGATCGGCGGTGACCTCGGCGTGGCAGAAGGCCGCCGGGCGGAACGCGGCAGCGTCCTGCACGGAGTCGAACTCGACCTCGGCGAGATGGAGCCCTTCGAGGTGCCCGTGGAAGACGTCGACGCCGTAGGGGGCGACGCTCAGGCGCGACTTGCTCAGCGTGGCCGCCGGCAGGGCGGCCAGCGCCGCGTACTCGTCCTCGCAGACGTAGAGGGTCGTGAGCGCGCCCTGGCGTCCGCGACCGTCGGGCTCGGGCAGCTTCTGCGTCAGCTTGAGCACGGTCGGGCCGCCGACCTGGGCCATGCGCCGCAGGCGGATCCGCGTCCCGTCCAGATAGCGGTCGTCGATCTCGTTGACGGCGAGGACGTCCGCGCCGTCCGGCACGCCCGCGAGCAGGAAGCGCCGCTCGATCTCCGTCCGCGCGTACTTGCGCAGGCCCACGGCGCAATGGTGACGGATGTCACGCCGAAGTCCCGATGCGCGGCACTACCGCGACGCGGCGCGCTGCCCGACCCTCCATACATGCAATCTGCGATCGAGATCAACGGCCTGCGCAAGGCCTATGGAGACGTGGAGGCGGTGCGCGACATCTCCTTCTCCGTCGCCGCCGGGGAGGTCTTCTGCCTCCTGGGGCCCAACGGCGCCGGCAAGACCACCACGACCGAGATCCTCGAGGGCTACCGCGCCCGCAGCGCCGGCGAGGTGCGCGTGTTCGGACACGATCCCGAGGACGGCGAGCGGGCGCTGCACGAGCGTGTCGGCATCGTCCTGCAGGAGGCCGCCGCACAGGCCGAGCTGACGGTGGCCGAGGTCCTCACCATGTACGGGCGCTACTACCCGCGCCGCCGCCCGGTCGCGGAGCTGGTCGAGCTCGTCGGCCTGGCCGGCAAGGAGAACGACCGCGTGAAGCTCCTGTCGGGCGGCCAGCGGCGCCGTCTCGACCTCGCCCTCGCCCTCGTCGGCGACCCCGACCTGCTCTTCCTCGACGAGCCGACCACCGGCTTCGACCCGTCCGCCCGCCGGCAGGCGTGGTCGACGATCAAGGACCTGTGCGCGCTGGGCAAGACCGTCTTCCTCACCACGCATTACATGGACGAGGCCCAGGCGCTGGCCGACCGCGTCGCCGTGATGGTCGACGGGCGCATCGTCGCCCTCGGCACACCGGCGGAGATCGGCGGGCGCGACACCGCGCCGACCGAGATCGCCTTCGCGCTGCCCCACGGCGTCGGCCTGGGCGACCTACCGTCGCTCGGCGGCGCGCGCGTCGAGGAGACGGCCCCCGGCCGCGTGCTGGTCGTCACGACCGAGGGCCTGCGCAGCGCCCACGCCCTCACCGGCTGGGCGCTCGAGCGCGGCCACGAGCTGCGCGGCTTCGCCGTCAGCCAGCCGTCGCTGGAGGACGTCTACCTTCGACTGACCGAGACCCAGGAGGCCACGAGCCGATGACCGCCTTGAGCGAGACCCTCGACCGTCCGGCACACGCCCACAGCGAGCGCACCAGCGACGCCGCCCTGACCGCGTGGCAGGTCGCCTACGAGCAGCGCGCCTTCTGGCGCAATCGGACACGTGCCTTCTTCTCCTTCGGGATGCCGGTCATGCTGCTGCTGCTCTTCGGCGCGCTCAACAGCGGCGGAACGATCCAGGAGCTCGGCAACATCCCCTACGTCACCTTCTTCCTGCCGGGCATCCTGGCCTACGGGATCATCATCACCCAGTTCGTGAACATGGCCGGCGGAATCGCGATCCAGCGCGACAACGGGCTGCTCAAGCGCATGCGCGGCACGCCGCTGCCGGGCTGGGCCTACGTGGGCGGCCGCGTGGGGTCGACCGTCCTGGTCTCGATCGCCATGACCGTCTTGATGCTCGTGCTCGGCCGCGTCTGCTTCGACGTCCACCTGCGCGCCGAGGCGGTGCCGGCCGTCGTCGTCACCGTGTTGCTGGGCGCGGCGACCTTCGCCGCGCTCGGGATGGCAGCCGTCATGCTGATCCCCAACGCCGAGGCCGCGCCGGTCGTCGCCAACGTGCTCATCCTGCCCCTGTCCTTCATCTCGGGCATCTGGTATCCGCTGACCGGCGCCCCGACCTGGCTCGTCGACCTGGCCAACCTCTTCCCGGTCGCGCGCCTGGCCAGTGCGCTGCACGTGGCCTTCGACCCGCTCAACCACGGCTCCGCATGGTCGGGCAACGACCTGCTCTGGCTCGGGATCTGGCTGCTCATCGGGACGCGGCTGGCGATGCGCTTCTGGCGCCGGGAGATGGCGCGCTGAGCGGGCTTGGCCCGGATCGGCTGCGGATGCCCGCGGCGAGAGTCGCGGGCATCTTCGCGATCTTCATCTCGCTGCCCGCCGTCATCGGGCTGCTGGGCGACGAGCCCAGCGCCGGCCGGCTCGTCGCCGTCGCCGCCGCGCTCGTCGTCTTCTTCGCGTTGTTCTTCCACGCGGTGCGCGGGCGGATGGACCCCAAGCCGCCGGCGGTCGTCGCGCGCGCCTACGTCATCGACCTGGCCATCGCCGCCACGCTGACCGTCGCCGACCGCCCTGACTGGAACCTGCTCTTCTTCTACGTGGTCGCCATGGGCGCCCTGCGCCTGCCGCGGCCGTGGAACATCGTCGTCCTGCCCGTGACGTCCGTCGTCGCCGGCGTGACCGCGACCGTCGGCGGCGGCAACACGGACGCCGCCTGGGGCCAGGCCCTCGGCCTGCTCGGCATCGGCGCCGCGATGGTGGCGATGGGCGAGATCATGCGCGCCAACCGCGAGCTCGTCGAGGCGCGCGCCGAGGTGGCGCGGCTGGCGGTAGCCGATGAGCGCGAGCGCTTCGCGCGCGACCTGCACGACCTGCTGGGCCACTCGCTCTCGGTCATCGCGCTCAAGGCCCAGCTCGCGCAGCGGCGCCTGCCCGACGACCCCGAGACCGCGGCGGCCGACGTGGCCGACATCGAGGCCGTCACTCGCGACGCCCTGCGCGAAGTGCGCCAGGCCGTCAGCGGCTACCACCGGCCCGCCCTGGACGCCGAGCTCGAGGGCGCGCGAACGGCGCTCGACGCGGCGGGCATCGAGGCGACGATCGATCGTCCGCAGGTCGTGCTCCCGCCCGACGTCGAGGCCGTCCTGGCCTGGACCGTGCGCGAGGCCGCGACCAACGTGATCCGCCACAGCGGCGCCCGCCATAGCGCGATCCGCCTGGTCGGGGCGCTCGATCACGCCACCGTCGAGGTGATCGACGACGGCCACGGCCGCAACGGCAGCGGCGGCAGCGGGACCGGGCTCATCGGGCTCGAGACGCGCGTGCGGCAGGTCGGCGGGCGCCTGGAGGCAGGCCCGCGCGACGACGGCCCGGGCTTCCGGGTGCTCGCGGTGGTCCCGGTAGGCTCCGAGCGGTGATCCGCGTCCTGCTCGCCGAGGACCAGGCCATGGTCCGCGGCGCGCTCGCCGGCCTGCTCTCGCTGGAGCCGGACATCGAGGTCGTCGCCCAGGTGGCCCGCGGCGACGAGGTCCTCGCGGCGGCGCTCGAACAGCGCCCCGACGTCGCCCTGCTGGACATCGAGATGCCCGGCGCCGACGGCCTGCAGGCGGCGGCGCAGCTGCGCGGCGAGCTGCCCGACTGCAAGGTGCTCATGCTCACCACCTTCGGGCGGCCCGGCTACCTGCGCCGCGCGATGGAGGAGGGCGCCGCCGGCTTCCTGCTCAAGGACGACCCCGCCGAGGCGCTCGCCCGCGCCATCCGCCGCGCGATGCGCGGCGAGCGCGTCGTCGATCCCGGCCTGGCCGCCGCCGCGCTGAGCGAGGGGCCCAGCCCGCTGACCCCGCGCGAGCACGACGTCCTGTCCGCGGCGCGCGAGCACGCGACCGTGGCCGACATCGCGTCGGTCCTGCACCTCTCTCCCGGCACCGTGCGCAACTACCTCTCGGCCGCTATGGGCAAGGTCGGGGGGCGCAACCGCGCCGAGGCGATCCGCGCGGCCGAGGAGAAGGGGTGGCTCTGACCGATCGGTCTACCATCCGTAGCGGACTGCGAGCGCTAGAGGGAGAAAGATGAGCACCGAGACCGACACGAAGGCCGCCGGCGATGGCGTAGCCGGCGACGGGCAGGGCACGCTGTCCGTCACCGACAACCGCACCGGTCGCAGCTACGAGATCGAGATCACCGACGGCACGGTCCGGTCGACCGACTTCCGACAGATCAAGGTCGCTGACGACGACTTCGGGCTGATGACCTACGACCCGGCGTACATGAACACCGCGTCGTGTCGGTCGGAGATCACCTTCCTCGACGGCGAGGCCGGGGTCCTCGAGTACCGCGGCTATCCGATCGAGCAGCTCGCGGAGCAGTCGACCTACCTCGAGGTCGCCTACCTGCTCGTCAACGGCGAGCTGCCGACGACCGCGCAGCTGGAGGAGTGGATCGGCGAGATCACCATCCACACCTTCGTGCACGAGAACGTCAAGGGCTTCATGCAGGGCTTCCGCCACGACGCCCACCCCATGGGGATGCTGCTGGGCTCGGTGGGCGCGCTGTCGACCTTCTATCCCGACGCCAACGAGATCCAGGATCCGGTCAACCGCCACATCCAGACCATCCGGCTCATCGCCAAGATGCCGACGCTCGCCGCCTTCGCCTACCGCCACAACATGGGCATGCCCTACGTCTATCCCGACAACGACCTGGCCTACAGCGGCAACTTCCTGAGCATGATGTACAAGATGACCGAGCTCAAGTACGAGCCCGATCCGCGGCTCGAGCGCGCTCTGGACATCCTCTTCATCCTGCACGCCGACCACGAGCAGAACTGCTCGACGAGCGCGGTGCGCAGCGTGGGCTCCTCGCAGGTCGATCCCTACTCGGCGATCGCGGCCGGGGTCGCGGCGCTCTACGGCCCGCTGCACGGGGGCGCGAACGAGGCCGTCCTGCGCATGCTCAAGCGCATCGAGACCACGGAGAACATCCCCGACTTCATCAAGGGCGTGAAGGAGGGCAACGAGCGCCTGATGGGCTTCGGCCACCGCGTCTACAAGAACTACGACCCGCGGGCGAAGATCATCAAGAAGGCCGCCGAGGACGTCTTCCTGGTCACCGGCAAGAACCCGCTGCTCGAGATCGCCACCGAGCTCGAGAAGATCGCGCTCGAGGACGAGTACTTCATCAAGCGCAAGCTCTACCCCAACGTGGACTTCTACTCGGGACTCATCTACGAGGCGATGGGGCTGCCCGTCGCGATGTTCCCGGTCATGTTCGCCATCGGGCGCACGAGCGGGTGGATCGCGCAGTGGCTGGAGATGGTGCAGGACTCCGAGCAGAAGATCGCGCGGCCGCGCCAGATCTACACCGGCGGGCGCGAGCGCCAGTACGTGCCGATCGGCCAGCGCTGAACGGCCCCGTGGGGTTTTCCATGTGACGATCCTCACGCACGCCGCCGGCGGTCGCGCTTACTGTCGACGGCGTGGATCTGCGCCTGCACGACGGCACCAAAGTCTTCATCCGGCCCATCCGGCCCGAGGACAAGGCGCTGCTCGTGCGCGGGATGGCGGAGCTCTCGCCGCGCAGCGCGCGCCTGCGCTTCATGGCCCCCAAGAACCGCCTCACCCTGGCCGAGCTGCGCTACCTGACCGAGATCGACCAGGTCGACCACTACGGGCTCGTCGCCGTCTTCCACGACGACCCGCGCCGCCTGGCCGGCGTCGGGCGCTGGGTGCGCGACGCCTCGAACCGCGGCGCCGCCGAGGTGGCCGTCGTCGTCGGTGACTGCCTGCAGGGCCAGGGCTTGGGGAGCGCGCTCGGCGAGGCGCTCGCCGACGCCGCGCGTGCCCGCGGGATCGCGCGCTTCACCGCCGTCATGCTGCCCGAGAACACCGCCGCGCAGCGCCTGTTCGCGCACATCTCGGGGCGCCTGCAGACGCGTGTGTCGGGCGGCACCTACGAGCTCGTCGCCGACCTCGCGGCCTGATCAGGGGTGGCGCAGGCGGCCATGCGCCGCCGGATGCGATGGCGCTCAGTAACTGGCCGCGAAACGGACCCACCCGCCCTCCCCCCGGCCGAAGGCCGGATCGGCTTAGTCTGCGGCCGCCATGGCCGCCTACAAGCTGACGGTCCGCCGCCGAGGCGTCACGCGGCGCGAGCGCTTCGCGTCGCTCCCCGAGGCGCTCGCCGCATTGGAGGAGCGCCTCGACGAGCTCGCGCCTGGCGAGCGACGCGGTCCCGAGCGGGGACTGGTGCGCGAGATCGAGCCGGTCGCGCTCGTCGCGCTGCGCGGCGAGGTGGCGGGGCCGGGCGCGCACGGCGGGATCGACGTGCGCGGCGACGGGTCGGCCGAGGCGTTCACCGGGCGCTGGCGACGCGTGCTCGTCGAGCGCCGGCCCGGGGAGACGGCCCACGACGCGCTGCGCCGCGCCCTCGGCGCCTAGCGTGGTCGAGGTGTGCGTGTGAGCCCGTCCTGGGTAGGCGGCGACCGTGTTCCAGGGATTCACGCTTGACGAGGTGGACGTGGGGGAGGTGGTTCTGCGGGTCCGGCACGGCGGTCAGGGACCACCGGTGGTGCTGCTGCACGGGCATCCGCGCACGCACGCGACCTGGCACCGCGTAGCGCCCCTCTTGGCGCCGCGGCACACCGTCGTCTGCCCGGATCTACGCGGGTATGGCGGGTCGACCCTGCCACCCGACCAGCCCGACCACCGCCAGTCGTCCAAGCGCGCGATGGCCGCCGATGTCGTGGCGGTGCTGCGAATGCTCGGTCACGACCGATTCGCAGTCGTGGGGCATGACCGCGGGGCGCTGGTCGCCCTGCGCGCCGCGCTCGACCATGCAGACGCGGTCGACCGTCTCGTGATCATGGACGGCTTGCCCATCGTGGAGCACCTCGAGCGGCTCAACGAGGACTTCGTACGCACCTGGTGGCACTGGTGGTTCTTGGCGCAAACCGACAAGCCGGCCGAGCGCGTCATCTGCGCGGATCCGGACGCGTGGTATCGAACGCCTCCGGCCGAGATCATGGGCGCGGACGCGCACGCCGACCTCTGGCAGGCGCTGCGAAACCCCGCGGTGGTTCACGGCATGTGCGAGGACTACCGCGCCGGCCTGCGGATCGACCGGACGCACGAAGAGCAAGATCGAGCCGCGGGCCGACGCGTTGGATGCCCGATGTTGTTCTTGCAGGCCGCGCACGATGACATCGACATCCATGGCGATCCGGTGGCCATCTGGCGTCCGTGGGTCAGCGGCCCCTTCTCCTCCGCCGTCATCGACTCCGGCCATCACCAGGCCGAGGAGCAGCCCGGTCAGGTCGCAGATGCGCTTCTGAACTTCCTCGCCGACGGCTGAACCACGATCGTCGCGGCGAGCGCGACCCGATGGTCCTTCGTCCAGGGTGGCCCCAGCGTTGCCCGAGGGCCCTGCAGGACCTCGTCGGCCCGCTCGGCCAGCATGCTGACCGCCTGACCCACCACCGCCTTCGCGTCGTAGAGGTGGACCTCCCAGCCACGAGCGTGTGCGAGCTCGGCGAGCTCCTGGCGGTACATGATCGCGTCGGCCCGGGCCTCATACGGCGCGCGACGTTGGACGGCGATGTCGTCGGGGAAGTCCGGCGGCCAGGCTCGGAGCGAGATCGAGCGAACGGGCCCCGGCAGCGCCGTTGCGATCTCATCCAGGGCAGCTGACGCCGCCCGAACGACGGACACTCGCGCCTTCGCGACCAGCGCAGCCGTGGCGGCAACGTCGAGACGCCGGCTCTCGTAGTGAATCGGCGCCTGCGACATACCGGGTTCGATCAGCTCGATCCGCCGTCGGTCCACTACCTCGTGGTCCGCCGACGCCGTCACCGCGATGGCCCAGCCGAGATGATCCGCAATGCCCAGGCGCAATGCCGTCAATTATCCCTTCGACCGTCTCACCAGAGTCCCGGGACGAGGCGTGCGGTGCCTGTTCGGTAGGCCTCGTAGGCATCACCGAGGACAAGGCTGAGCTCGGCTTCCTCGACGTGGATGCGCCACACGAACGCGGGCAGCGGGAGCAGGAGACATGCGGCCACCGACAGCCAGTTGCCCAGCGCAAGGCCAAGCCCGGCAACGATCAGGAGCAGGCCGGCATAGGAGGGGTGCCGGATCCACTTGTAGGGACCGGTGGTCACGACGGCCTGGTCGGGATCGACCTCGACGGTGGTGCGAAACGCGCCGCCCAGCGCCGCTACCGCCCAGAACCGGGTGGCGAGTCCCAACCACATCACGACGACCCCGATGGCCTGCACCGCCACCGGGATCCCCGACGTGGGCGCCACCGAGGTTGCGACGCTGGCCAGTGCGATCGCCGCTCCGAGCGAAACGGCGATCAGGACTCTGGTGCCGCGGTCGCGCTTGCGCCCGCCCTTGCCCTGCACCGCCTCGCGCACGCGCAGACCCACCTCGAGCAGGGCCCAACACGCGAGGGTCGGATAGGCCGGCGCGATCACCATGCCCTCGGTTCCGACGCCCGTAGAGTCTGCGCCATGGACGGCACGCTCTTCGGGCCAGGCGAAGGCGAGGCCCTGGCCATGGGCCCGAACACCATCACGATCAAGGCGAACAGCGAGATGACGGGCGGGACCTTCTTCCTGTCGGAGACCTCGCTCGCGGCGCGGACGCCAGGCCCTCCGCCGCACACCCACGACACCATCACAGACATGTTCTACGTGCTCGACGGCACGCTCACCGTGTTGCTCGGCGACGAGGAGCACACCGCGGGCCCCGGCACGTTCGTCTGCGCGCCTCCGGGCGTGGTTCACACCTTCCGCAACGACTCCGACCTGCCGGTGCGCTTCCTGAACGCGAACACACCGGGCGGATTCGAGTCCTACATGCGCGAGCTGTCGGCCAGCGCAGCCGGCGGGCCGATGACCTCCGAGGAGATCGGTGCCATCGCGGCGCGCTACGACTTCACGCCAGTCGTTCGCTGACCGTCTCGGGCCAACCCGCGGTTCGTGGGAGGATCGAAGGCATGACCGCCGCGCGCATGAGCGCGATCGTCCTCGCGGCACTCGTGTGCGGCGCGGGCGTGGTTGCGCTGCTGCTGGGCAGCGACCACCAGGACGCGAAGACGGCCTGGGCGATCTTCGGGCCGGCGGTGGGTTGGAGCTTCATCGGCGTCGGGCTGTATGCCTGGCGTCGGCGCCCGGAGAGCCGGACCGGCGTGCTGATGGTGCTGCTCGGCTTTGCGTGGTTCCTCTCGGCGCTGAACTTCTCCGACTCGCCGCTCGTCTACTCGTTGGCGTTCGTGCTCGGGGGCCTGTGGGGCGGGGTGTTCCTGCACCTGATCATGGGCTTCCCGTCGGGCCGGCTGGGGCCCGGGCGCGACCGCGCGCTGGTGATCGCGGGCTACCTGATCTTCACCGTGGCCTCGATCCCCGCCATGTTGTTCGCCGCTCCGCACGATCTGGGCTGCGACGACTGCCCGTCCAACGTGCTGTTGATCCATCACGACTCGGATCTCGCGCACGTGGCGATCGGCTTGCAGGTCGTGCTCTACCTCGTGCTCTTCGTCATGGTGCTCGTCCGCCTGACCTTGCGCTGGCGGCGCACCAATCAGCTCGAGCGCCTCCAGCTCACGCCGGTCTACGTATGCGGGCTGCTCACCTTCCTGCTCGCGACGGCGGCCACGGCGGGCGCGGGCGACGCTGCGGGTTGGGCGGTGTTCAGCGCCACCGCGCTGCTGCCGTTCGCCTTCCTGGCCGGGTTGTTGCGCAGCCACGTGGCACGCCTGGACGCCGACCTGCGCGCCCGCGTCGTCGAGCTGCGCGCCTCGCGCGCGCGCCTGGTGGAGGCCGGTGACACCGAGCGCCGGCGTCTGGAGCGCAACCTGCATGACGGCGCCCAGGCACGGCTGGTGGGCGTGGCCCTGCTGCTCGGCCACGCGCGCAGGCGCGTCGATGCGGACCCCGAGGAGACCGCGGCGCTGCTCGACCGCGCGATGACCGAGCTGCGGGCGGGCCTGGCCGAGCTGCGCGAGCTCGCGCGCGGCATCCACCCGGCGGTGCTCACCGAGCGCGGCCTGGAGCCCGCGCTGCACGCCCTCGCCTCCCGCGCCCCGGTGCCCGTGATGGTCGAGACCGACGGCGAGCAGCGCCTGCCCGCCCCGGTCGAGGCCGCCGCGTACTTCGTGATCTCCGAGGCGCTGGCGAACGTCGCGAAGTACGCCCAGGCGACCGAGGCCACCGTCGCCGTGCGGCGGACCAACGGATGCCTGACCGTCGACATCAGCGACGACGGCATCGGCGGCGCCGACGCGGCCGAGGGCTCGGGCCTGCGCGGGCTCGGCGACCGCGTCGCGGCACTCGACGGCACGCTCTCGCTCGACAGCCCGCCGGGCCACGGCACGCGCCTGCACGTCGAGATCCCCTGCGAGTCGCTCGCCGGGTCCGTCTAGCGGCCGGGATCGGGCGGAAGGACCAGGGCGGTGCCGTTGGCCCGCAGCCAGCGCTGCGGCGCGCGGTAGCCCGGGCGGTGGCGCTCCAGGAGCGTCCAGAAGCGCCGCGAGTGATCCATGACCACGAGGTGGCACGCCTCGTGCCAGACGACGTAGTCGAGGACCTCCTCGGGGCCGAGGAGCAGGCGCCAGTTGAAGCTCATCGCGCCCGTCGTGGAGCACGAGCCCCAGCGCGTGCGCTGCTCGCGGATCGTGAGCCTGGTGTAGGCGCGCCCGAGCGCGGCGACCGCCTCGTCGAGGCGCGGCGCGATCTCCGCGCGCGCCGTGCGGCGGTACCAGCGCTCGATCGCGGCGCGCGGCTCGTCGGCGGGCACGAGCAGCGCGTCGCCGCGTCGGTGCGCGCGCAGGCGCCCGGCCTCGGGCGCCAGGGCGAGATGAGCGCCGAGGTAGGGCAGGTGCCCGCCCGGCACGGCGAGGCGCTCGCGCGCCGCCCGCACCTCGGCCAGCCGGCGCTCGATCCACGGCCGCAGCTCGGCGACCGCGAGCGCGGCCTCGCGCTCGCGGGCGCGCGCGGGGAGCGTGACCTGCACGCCGTCGTGCGCGTCGACGGCCACGCGCACGCGGCGCGCGCGGGTCGAGCGGCGGATGGTGTAGGCGAGCTCCACGGCTCGCTCAGCTTAGGGGTGGCGAAGGCGGCCATGTACGGCCGAAGCGATGCGTAGTCAGTCAATGGCCGCCGGAGCCGGGTCCCCCCGGCCGGAGGCCGGATCAGCTCGGGCCGTGCATGACGCGGCCGTCGGCGTCGAGGACCGCGTCGTGCCAGCCGTCGAGGTGGGCGATGCGCTCCCCGTCCTCCTCGCCCGCCAGCACGTAGGGGCACAGCGTGACCACCGGGCGCCCGCGGAAGCGCGCGTCCCACGCGCGGTCGTACGCCGTCGCGTTGGTGAAGTCGACCGCCCCGGGCCCGATCGGGAAGCGCGAGTACCACAGGGCGCTGTGCCCCCGCTCCAGCGCGTCGGCCAGCAGCGGCTCGAAGCGCTCGGCGGCGGCATCGGGCGCCTCGGCGGGATCGAACTCGAAGAGCACGAGGCTCCCGGCCGTCTCCAGCGGCCCGACGTCCAGGCCACCGGCGGTCAGGCGCTCGCGATCGCGGTCGCACTGCCCGGGGAGCGCGTGGTGGACGACCCAGCCGCCGCGGCGGGCGCCCAGCGCGTAGAAGGACACGAGGACGGCCGGAAGCTCGCGTCCGCTGCGCAGGACGACCGCCATGTGCGGGCACGATCCCCCGTCGAGCCGGGGTCCGACCGCCGCGGCGAAGCTCACGCGCGCGGAACCTCCAGGCGCACGCGCGTGCCGCCCGCCGGACCGGGGCCGAGGCTGAGCACGCCGCCGATCGACGCGGCGCGCTCGCGCATCAGCGCGATGCCGAAGTGGCCGTCGCCGGGGCCGCGGTCGTCGCGCGCGCCCAGCCCGCGGCCGTCGTCGTCCACCGTGAGGACCAGCGCTCCGTCCGCCCCGTCGAGGGCGACGAGCACGTGGCCGGCGCCGGCATGGCGCTCGACGTTGGCCAGCGCCTCGCCGAGGACGCGCAGGACGACGGCGGTGGCCTCGGGCTCCGCGGGCTCGACGGCCGTCGCCGCACGCAGCTCGACGGGCAGCCCGCGCTCGCGCGCCCGGTCGCAGGCCGCGGCGACCGCGTCGTGCAGGCCTCCGATCGGCACGCGCGTGGAGAGATCCTCCAGGCGCGCGCGCACGATGCGGTGCGCCGCGCCCACCGCCTCGCGCAGGCGGGCGCGACTCTCGCCCGCCTGGGCCGGGGTCGGCTCTGAGTCCAGCAGCGCGATCTCGCGCTTGGCCAGCGCGAGGTCCTGGGCCAGGCCGTCGTGGATCTCGGCGGCCAGGCGCAGGCGCTCGCGCTCGACCTCGGTGCGCGCGATGCGCTGGCGCAGCCGCGCGGCGGCGATGCCCGCGCCCAGGAGGTCGCCGAGGATGGCGAGCACCGTCGCGCTCGTCTCCTCCAGGGCGAAGGGGTGACGCTGCGCCGCGGCCACGACCCCGACGACCTCGCCGCCCGCGTCGAGCGGCAGCACCAGCCACGCCGAGGCGGGCGGGTCGAAGGGGTTGGCCACGAGCCAGGTGGCCGGCTCGTGGAAGACCAGCGCGCGCCCGCCGGCCGAGGCCAGCTGCCAGGCCTCCTGCTCGAAGCGCAGCTCGTCGAGCAGGGCGACGGTGTCGACCTCCGCCCCGGAGGCGGCGAAGCGGCGCAGGATCGGCACGTCGTCGGCGTCGGGCAGGTAGAGGGCGGCGACGCGCAGGCCGAGGGCCTCGCACATCGCGGCCAGGGCGTGCTCGGCCAGCTCGCTGAGGGAGCCGGCGCCGACGAGCGCCCGCGCCACCGAGCCGACGGCGGCGATCGCGACGGGCGGCTGGACCGCTGCGGGGGGTGGCGCCTCAGCGGCCACCGGGGACCGCCGCGATAGGTTGCCCGGTGCGATGGACCCCCGCCCGGTCTCCGTGCTCGTGGTCGACGACCACCGTCTCATGCGCGAGGGGACCGCGGCGCTGCTGCGCGCCGACGAGCGCGTCGAGGTCGCCGGCCTGGCCCGCGACGGCCGCGAGGCGCTGGCGCTGGCGCGAGCGCCGCGCACCCGACGTCGTGCTGCTCGACCTCGACATGCCCGAGCTCGCCGGGCCTCGAGACGTGCGCCGCGCTGCGCGAGCGCCATCCTGGCATCGAGGTGCTGATCCTCACCGTCTCCGAGCGTGACGACGACCTCTACGCCGCGCTGCGCCTCGGCGCGGCCGGCTACCTGCTGAAGGACATGCCACCGCGCGAGCTCGTCGATGCCGTGCTCGAGGCCGGTCGCGGCGAGCCGCGGATCGCCCCACGGCTGGCGCGCCGGATGCTGGCCGAGCTCGGCGCCGAGGGCGGTCGGGCCGTCGACCCGCTGGCCGCGCTGAGCGCGCGCGAGCGCGAGATCCTCGGGCTCGTGGCCGAGGGCCTGCGCAACCGCGAGATCGCCGAGCGGCTGTTCCTGAGCGAGGCGACGGTCAAGACCCACGTGCGCAATGTCCTCAAGAAGCTGCGATTCCGCAACCGAGCACAGGCGGCAGCGTTCGCGGCACGCTCGCTGGGCGGCGGCGCAGCATCGAGCGCAGGCCCGCCGTGAGCAGCCGCCGGGCGGCGCCCTCGGCGATGCCCAGCGCAGCGGCGACCTCGCCGACCGGACACCCCGCGATGCGCGCCAGCGCGACGGCCTCGCGCTCGGCGCGCCCCATCCTCGCGAAGGCCGGCGCGGGCGCCCGGCGCACCGCCGCCAGGACCGCGCGGCGCACCAGCTCGTCCTGCGCCGCGTCGCGCCGCGCGGTGCGCAGGACGGCCGTCGTCACCTCCTCGGCGACGTCATGGTCGGCGCTGGCGGCCAGCGCGGCGCGCCACACGGCATCGAGGTGGTCCTGCACCATGACGCGACGCTACGGGAGGCCACGGGCCCTGTCATCGACCGAAAGGCTGAGTCGGCGCGCTCAGACGTCGGGCCCGCGCCAGGCGACCGCAAAGGCGATCGGCTGGTCGCGCAGGGCCGCCCACTTGGGCTTGAGCTCGAGCCAGGCATCGTCGATCACGCGCTCGCGCATCTCGACGAGCGTCCAGCCGGCGGCGAGCCCGGCGCTCACGTGATCGCTGAGCAGGTGGACGTAGGTCTCGATCGCCACGGCCTCGCCGGACGCGCTGTCGTAGTGCGTGGGCATCCCCGAGGCCATGATGAAGTGCGGGTGAAAGCCGACGAGCACGTAGACGCCGTCGGGGCGCGCGATGCGCCGCGCCTCGACGTAGAGCGGGCGCAGGTCGGAGAGGTGCTCGTCGACCAGGCAGGTGACCACGAGGTCGTAGGCGCCGGACTCCAGGCCCGTGTCGGACACGTCGGCCTCGACGAGGCTGCCGTAGACCTCACGCGCCCTGGCCACGTCGAGCATCTCGGGCGTGAGGTCGACGCCATCGATCGACGCGATGCCGCGCTCGCGCAGCCACGCGCCGGTCCTGCCCGTGCCGCAGCCGAGGTCGGCGGCGCGCTGGACGCTCTCCCACGGGACCTCGCGCAGCGCCTCGAGCAGATGGATGTCCATCGCGTCCTCGACGGTCTGCTCGTAGGTGCTCACCCACTCGCCGTAGCCGCTGCGCACGTCGACCGTCCGGTACCCGCGCGTGTCGAAGGCCTCGAAATCCGTCATACGTATTAGTGTTACAGGACGCGCAAGGTGGCGAGGCTCGTGTCGCGGGCGACGATCGAGCCACCCTTGTCGCGGGCCTCGATGAGGTACTCGACGGCGTCGGCGCTGACGCGGAAGCCCTCGAGGATCACCGGGATGCCCGGCGGATAGACCTCGACCTCCTCGGCCGCGACCTTGCCGATCGCCTCGCGCAGCGCGACCTCGTGGCCGATCGACTTCGCGTAGCGCCGCGCGAGGTAGGGGTGGATCACCGGCCGGTCGTCGATCGCGCTGAACGGATTGGTCGGCATCGGCTCGCGCGCGTCGCCCGGAAGGCAGTGGCCGAGGAGGATGTCGTGCAGGGCATCGACCGTCTCGGGCACCGCGTCGGGGCCGAGCTGGAAGGTCGTGATGAGCGTGATCGTGTGCAGGCCCGCCTTCTCGATCACGATCCCGCGCGCGACGAGCGCCTGCGCCACGTCGTAGCCGCTGAGGTCGTAGCGGCTGAGGCCGACCGTGGTCTTGACGAGGTCGCAGCCGCCGATGCGGTCGCCGTGGCTCGCGATCCACGCGGGGTCGTCCATGCGATCGAGGTCGGGGACGCGGGCGTGGAGCGCCTCCTTGAGCTCCAGCGTGCGCTCGATCGCGCGGCCGAGCTCGTCCTCGCCGCGCGCGGCCAGCGTGCGCACCGCGGCGTCGGCGCTGGCCAGCAGGTGGTAGCTGGGCGAGGTGGTGACGTACTCGCGGTAGGCCTCCTCCATCAGCTCGGAGTCCACGCGCGCGGTCCTCCAGTGGATGAGCCCGGTCTGCTGCAGGCCGCCGGCGAGCTTGTGGGTCGACTGCACGCAGATGTCGGCGCCCGCGCCCATCGCGCTCTCGGGCAGGTCGGGGTGGAAGCGCAGGTGCCCGCCCCACGCCTCGTCGACGATGACCATCGCGTGGTCCGACGCGGCGTGGACCGCGCGGACGATCGCGCGCGTGTTGGCGGCGAGGCCCTCGTAGGTCGGGCTCGTGTAGAGGACCGCCAGCGCCTCCGGGTAGCGCGTGAGCGCGTCGAGGACGTCGTCGGCGCTCGGGGGCAGGACGGCCTCGAAGCGCGGCTCATAGGGCGTGGGAATGAAGCGGAAGTCCAGCCCGAAGGCCTTGATCGCGTTGATGACCGAGTGGTGGATGTTGCGCGCGACGAGGACGAGCGAGTCGGAGCGTTCGAGGGCCAGGGTGCGCAGGACGATCCAGTTCGAGCCGCTCGAGCCGTGGACCGAGAACATCGTGCGATCGGCCCCCTGCGCGGCGGCGGCGAACGCCTCGGCCTCCGCGAAGATCCCGGTGTGGTCGACGAGCGTGCCGAAGAAGCCGGCCGAGATCGACACGTCCGAGGCATAGAAGTCGTCCACCCGCTCCTGGTCGGGCAGGATCGACGGCGTGCACCAGCGGTGATAGCGCGTCACGTGCTCGTTGAGCACGCGCACGATCGGGCTCGGTGAGGGAGTCGTGTCGAGCACGTCAGGAGATAATCAGCCCGTGGTCCGCTCCGTCGTGCGCCTGCCCGCCGAGATCCGCTCGCCCTTCGAGGTCTACGTCAACGGCGTGCGCCAGGAGCTGGGCGAGGACTACCGCGTCAGCGAGGGCGCGCTCGTCTTCGAGCGCGAGCTGCGCAAGGACCGCATCAGCGGCTGGCGCTGGTTCCTGGGCGCGTGGGGCGTGGGCACCTACCGCCAGGACGACAGCGTCGACGTGCGCTATCAGCGCCCCGACGGCTCGCCGGCGCTGGCCGAGAAGCTGGACATCGAGCTGCGTTAGCGCGCCGCGAGCCGCTCCTCGGCGTACCGGCGCCCCTGCTCCGGGTCGCCCGTGGCGAAGGTCGCGATGTCCGCGAGGCGTGACGATGCGCCCGGCGCCGCCCCAGGTCCCGTCGGGGACCTCTGGCGTGAAGACCCACACGCGGGACGGATCGCGCTCGTAGGCGCCGTCCTCGGCGTCGAGGACGGCCTCGGTCAGCGCGGCCACCATGGCCTCGCGGCGCTCCGGGTCGTACTGGCCCTCGGGCACGGAGGCCACGAGGCGGTAACGGGGCGCGGCGGCCGGAGCGCCGCCGACGAAGACCGTCTGCGGGCGGTGCACGAACACCCACGCGATCGACCGCACCAACGGGTTGGACGGATCGGCGCCCTCGTTGATGATGAGCAGGTCGGTCAACTCGGCGAGCAGCCGCTCCTCGGCCGCGTCCGACAGGGCGCCCTCGGGGATGTAGGCGTCGAGCATGGGCATCGCTTCAGACCTCCTCCCGGCGCACGGCCGAGTTCGTCGCTCTCTTCACAGGAGCGACTCTAGACCAGTCACTCTCTTCATGCAAGCGACTACACTCGGGTTCCATGAAGCGCACAGACCTGAGCCGTCACCCGTGCTCGATCGCGAGAGCGCTCGACGCGGCGGGCGAGTGGTGGACGCCCCTCATCCTGCGCGATGTGGCCTACGGGATCGGGCGCTTCCGCGAGATCCAGGAAGACCTCGGGATCTCGGCCAACGTGCTCTCCGATCGCCTGGAGACCCTCGTGGCCGAGGGCCTGCTGGAGACCCGCGTCTATCAGTCGCGCCCCGAGCGCCACGAGTACCGGCTGACCGAGAAGGGCCTCGACCTGGTCCCCGCCCTGCTCGCGCTCATGCAGTGGGGCGACCGGTGGGCGTGGCCCGACGGCTCCGGCCCCGTCCGCGTGCTGCACCGCGAATGCGGGCACGACGTCCGCGTCGAGGTGCGCTGCCCGCACTGCGAGCGCGCGCTGGCGCCGGGCGAGCTTGCCGCGGAGCTGAGCGGTCACGGTGGCGTCGCGCCCGCGCCGGGCGAGCCCGGACACCTGTCGGGGCGCCGGCTCGCCGCGAGCCGGGCGCTGCTGGGCGACTCCTAGGCGGGCGTCGGCAGGCGGCGGGGCACGCCGAGGGCGGTGTGCTCGCGGTCCCACGGGCGCCAGAGGCGCAGCGCGCTGAGGATCGCGCGCGTCGCCGGGGAGCGGTTGAGCGTGTAGAAGTGGATCCCGGGCGCGCCGTTGGCCAGCAGGTCGGCGCACTGCATCGTCGCGTAGGCCACGCCGAACTCGGCCACCGCCTCGTCGCTCGCCCGGCGCTGGTGCAGGTCGGTGAGGACGTGGTCGGGGATCGTCGCGCCGCACATGCTCGTCACGCGCGAGAGCTGGTTGTAGGTCGTGATGGGCAGGATGCCGGGCACGATCGGCACCTCGATGCCGATCGCGCGGGCGCGGGCGACGAAGTCGTAGTAGAGCGCGTTGTCGAAGAAGAGCTGCGTGATGAGGAAGCTCACGCCGGCGTCGACCTTCTCCTTGAGGTAGCGCAGGTCGTCCTCGGGCGAGGTGGCGTGGATGTGGGTCTCCGGGAAGCACGCCGCGCCGATCGACAGCTGGTAGTCGGCGCTGATGAGCTCGACCAGCTCGCGCGAGTACTCGAGGCCGCCCTCGGTCTTCGTCCACTCCTCCTGGCCCTGCGGCGGGTCGCCGCGCAGGGCGAGCACGTTCTCGAAGCCGAGACGGCTCATCTCGTCCAGCGTGGAGCGCAGCTCGTCGACCGTCGCGCCGACGCAGGTGAAGTGCGCCATCGCCTCCAGGCCGATCTCGTCGCGGATGCGCTGCACGATCTCGAGCGTCTTGCCGCGCGTCGACCCGCCGGCCCCGTAGGTGACGCTGACGAAGTCCGGGGCCAGCGATCGCAGGCCCGCGAGGGCCAGGTAGAGGTTCGCCTCGCCCTCGGGGGTACGGGGCGGGAAGAACTCGAAGGAGAACACCGGGCGATCGCCCGACGCGTAGATCTCGTCGATGCGCATCGCGCCCATGGTAGGGCGGTGGCGGTCAAGTTCGGGACCCTGATGCCGATTCACAGGGCACGGGCAGTCCTCGTACGAACGTGCGGGCACGCCCCCGTTCCCCCTTCCCTGATGCTCGACAACCTCCTTTCCAAGGTCATCGCCGCCGGCCTCGCTGCCGGGGTGTTCCTGCTGTGGTGGCCCGCCCACCTGCCCTCCACCGGAGTGCAGTGGCTCGTCCTGCGCGGCCTCGCGTGGACGCTCGCCTTCGAGGTCCTCGCCCTCAGCTTCGTCCCGCTCGAGCAGATGGCCACCCGCGCGGTGACCCGCCGTCGCTCTGCCGGCCGCGCCCAGCGCGTGCGCAGCCGCCTGGCCGCCGCCCCGGCTCCGGCCCGCGCGAGCGGAGCCGTGATGCTCGCCTTCACCGGCCTCCTGCTGCCCGTCCTGCTGCTCCTGCACACCGGGCACCTGCCGTCCCAGCCCGCCGCGCACACCACGCAGGTGGTGCGCAAGGTGGTCGTGCGCAAGGTCGTGCACGAGCGGACCGTCGTGGTGCGCGAGGCCGCCCCTCAGGCGCCGGCACGGTACGCCGCGCCCGCCGCGCCGGTGACGGCTCCGAAGGCCGCCACTCAGACCCCGGCGAAGAAGACCGCGGCGAAGCAGACGCCGTCGCCCAAGAGCACCGCCAAGAAGGCCACACCGACACCGAAGGCGACCGTGACGGCCCCGGCCGATCCGGCCACCCTGCCGAACCCGGCCGAGCCCGCCGCTCCCGCGGCCGACGCCGCGGCGCCGGCCGACGTTCCGGCAGCCGGTTAGCTCCGGCTTCTGTCGTCCGCGTCGCGTCTTGCGGCGCTGCGCGGCGCAACTGCATCACCGAGGGAAGGGAGTAGCGGCGGTCGGGGCGCGGGCGGTCGGCCTCCGGAGCGGCGCCAGTCCCGAACTGCATGGGATCGCTACCGGAAACCGGGAGTAATCCCACGCAGTTCGGCGGAGGACGACCGCAGAGGCTCGCGCCCGGGCACACTCCCTCCCCTCGGTGATGCTGTTGCGCCCTACGCGGCCGTGCGACTGACCCGCGCCTACGCGGCGATCCGCCAGCGCTCGGGGCTCGCGCCGTCGACCGCCGCGCGCCCGGTCACCTGCAGGTGGCGCAGGTAGCAGAGGGTCTCGCTCAGCCACCAGTTCGCGTTGAGCGGCGTGAGCGCCTCGCCGAACACGCGCGGTACCGCGTCGAAGGCGGTCACCGGCCCGTCCTCGCGCAGGACATCCTCGAGCGCGCCGAGGCGCTGCCCGATCAGGTTGCGGTTGGCCGCGATATGGCCCTGCACGTCGACGAACGTGCGCCCGTGCCCGGGCAGGCACAGCCGCGCGTCGAGCGCTTCGACGCGATCGAGCGAGGCCAGGAACTCCCCCGCGGGGTCCGGCGAGTAGCCGTAGTCGTAGTAGGGCGACACGCGGCCGAGGAGATGGTCGCCGGAGATCAGCAGGCGCCGCTCGGGCTGCCACAGGCACACGTGCGACGGCGCGTGGCCGGGCGTCAGCACGACCTCCCACGCCCCCAGGTCGGTCGCCACCGTCACGCCGGGCAGCAGGTCGCGGTCGGGCGCCACGATCCCGGCCACGCCGTAGGGCTGCCCGCGCCGGGCCTGCGCCCACTGGCGCAGCGGCTCCTCGGGCACCCCGGCGGAGCGCGCGACCTCGATGCGCCGCTCGAAGGCGGCGTCGGGATCGTCGACGGCGGCCGTCATGTGGCGATGGTCGGGGTGCATCCACAGCTCGCAGCCCGCGCGCGCCACGATCGTCGCCGCCTGCCCGTAGTGGTCGGAGTGCGCGTGGGTGCAGACGAGCAGGCGCACGTGCTCGACCTTCAGCCCGACCATGTCCAGCGCCCGCTCCAAGTGGGCCATCGAGCCGGGCTCGTGCATGCCGGTGTCGAACAGGACGATCCCGTCGCCGGTGCCCACGGCCCACGCGTTGCCGTGCGGCACCCCGGGCCACGGGAGCGGCAGGCGCAGGCGCCATACGCCGGGCAGCAGCTTCTCGCCGCGGCCAACCTCGCGCTTGCGGGTGGGCGCCGTCATCGGAGGCGCACCTTATGCATAGAGTGACGCGGGAGCCCCGAGCAGGAGGAACCGACGATGGCCACCGACGTCGACCAGACCAGCGAGACCACCCGCGTCGCGCGTGAGTACTTCGAGGCGCTGGGGCGCGGCGAGCGCGATGCCCAGGAGCGTTACTACGCGGCCGACGCACGCGCCCACCTCCACGGCGTCCTCGGGCCGGTGGGTCGCGATGAGATGGTCGGCTTCTTCGCCGAGCTCTTCGATGCCTTCCCCGACTGGCGTTTCGAGGTCCTCGAGACCGTGGCCGAGGGCGACGGCGTGGCGGTGCGCTGGCACGCCCGTGCGACCTTCGCCGGGCCGGGCAACTTCATGGGCTTCGAGCCCAACGGCGCACGGGTCGACATCGAGGGTGTCGACCTCGTGCGGATGCGCGACGGGCGCATCAGCGCCATCGACGCCTACATGAACGGCGCCGAGCTCGCCCGCCAGCTGGGCGCGCTGCCGCCGCAGGGCTCGGCCACCGAGGAGCGCATGGCCAAGGCCTTCAACCTGCGCACGCGCGTCAAGCGCCGCCTGGTCTCCGACCCCGAGCCGGTGGCCGACGGCGTCTGGGTCGTGCGCGGGGGCTTCCCGACCAAGGAGATGAACGTCTACCTCGTGCGCGACGGGGACGGCGTCATGCTCTTCGACGCCGGCATCAAGGCGATGACCGACGCGGTCGCCGCCGCCGGCGCCTCGCTCGGCGGGATCACCCGCGTCCTGCTCGGCCACGGGCACCCCGACCACCGCGGGGTGGCGCCCTTCCTCGACGTGCCCGTGCTCTGCCACGCCGACAACCGCGTCGACGCAGAGGGCGATGGCGGTCACCGCTACTTCGACTTCACCCAGCTCAAGCCGTACGCCAAGCCGGTCTTCCCCTACCTGCTGAACATGTGGGACGGTGGGCCGGTGGCGATCGCCGACACCGTCGCCGAGGGCGACGAGGTCGCCGGCTTCGAGGTCGTCCTGCTGCCGGGCCACGCGCCGGGCCTCATCGGCCTGTGGCGCGCAGCCGACCGCCTCGCGCTGGTCAGCGACTGCTTCTACACGCTCGATCCCCAGACCGGCCGCCACGGCCATCCGCGCGTGCCCCACGCGGCCTTCAACCTCGACACCGAGCAGGCGCGGGCCTCGATCCGCAAGCTGGCCGCCATGGAGCCCGCGGCCGCGTGGGCAGGCCACGCCCAGCCGCTCACCGGCGACGTGCGCGGGCAGCTGGAGCACGCGGCCGACACCACCTAGGGCATGGGCAAGCGCGGCCGCGCGCGCGGCAAGGTCGAGAAGCTCAGCGCCCCCGAGAGCGAGTACTCCTCGCCGCAGGGCGACGTGCTCGTGCTGCGCGGCGCACTGACGCCCAAGACCCGCCGCCAGTACCACGACGTCCTGCACGGCAACACGCTCTCCCAGGAGGACGCGTGGCAGCGCGCCACCGAGCTGCTGTTCGAGCGCCTGGCCGTGCGCTGGGTGGTCTCCGACGTGCCGACCGAAGGCCAGCGCGAGCTGCTCATGCGCCTGCGCGTCGCCACCCAGGACGAGCGGCGCTGGATCCGCGACGTCCTGCGCGAGCACCTCGCCGAGCACTTCCCGGACCTCGAGGCGCCGTGACGGCGCCGGCGCCCGCCGCCTTCGCGGACCTCCTGGCCGGCTACTGCCTCGACGTACAGGCGCGGGAGACCGTGCTCGTGCGCTCGACCTCGCTGGCGGCGCCGCTGCTGCTCGAGCTGCAGCGCGCGATCCTCGAGCGCGACGCGTGGCCACTGCTGCGCGTCGAGCTGCCCGGACAGACGCCGGCCTACTACGAGCACGCGCGCGAGCGCCACCTCGACGACTACCCCGACCTGGCGCTCACCGAGGCCAAGAGGGTCGACGCGCTGCTGGGCATCCAGGCCCCCGCCGACGTCCGCGAGCTGGTCGGCGTCGACCCCGATCGGATCGCGCGCTACGCCCGCGCCCGGCGCCCGATCCGCGAGGCGACGATGAAGAAGCGCTGGTGCTCGACCTTGTGGCCGACCGAGGCACTCGCCGGCCAGGCGGGGATGTCGCTGGAGGACTTCGCCGCCTTCGTCCGCGGCGCCCTGTTCCTCGACCAGCCCGACCCGGTCGCGGCGTGGGGCGGCCTGCGCGCCTTCCAGGACCGCCTCATCGCCCGCCTGCGCGACGCGCGCGAGCTGCGCCTGGAGTCCGAGGGCACCGACCTGACGCTCGAGGTCGCGGGGCGCACGTGGGTCAACTCCGACGGCAAGCGCAACATGCCCAGCGGCGAGGTCTTCACCGGGCCGCACGAGCGCAGCGCGAACGGCCGCGTGCGCTTCACGGTGCGCTCGGCGCCCGCGGGCGTCGACGTCGACGGCGTGGAGCTCGAGCTGCGCGACGGCGAGGTGGTGGCGGCCCACGCCGAGGTCGGCGACGACTACCTGCAGCGCGCGCTGGCCATCGACGACGGCGCGCGCTTCCTGGGTGAGATCGGCATCGGCACGAACTTCGGCATCGCGCGCCCGACCGGCACGATCCTGTTCGACGAGAAGATCGGCGGAACGGTCCACCTCGCGCTCGGGCGCAGCTATCCGGAGACCGGTGGCAAGAACCGCAGCGCCCTGCACTGGGACCTCATCTGCGACCTGCGCGCCGGCGGGCGGCTGAGCGCCGACGGCGAGGTCGTGCAGGAGGGCGGGCGCTTCAGCCTCTGACGGGAAACCGCTTGATTTGCCGCCGGCCGTCGTTACGGCAGGTGGTCGGTCCCACACTGGAGGTCTCACGTGCGCAGGATGTTTTGGGTGGTCGCCGCGATGGCGGCGAGCGTGTTGGTCATGTCGGCGTCCGCGTCAGCGGCCGGTTGGAACTGCTCGGCCACCGCGCTGAGCGGGCAGCCGGTCGGTACGCCGGTCACGGCCAACGTGGGCCAGACGACGTGCAAGGCCGCCAGCGGCGGGGTGAACCTTCCCCCGCTCCCGCTCCCGCTGCAGGCCAACGTCATGTCGGCGCGCACGACGCTCGACGGCTCGGCCACCCAGCCCGGGCAGCAGACGGCGGGCGCCACCGGCGAGGTCGCCAGCCTGTCCGTCGGCGTGCCCTCCGGCTCGGCGCCGATCCCGACGACGACGATCCCGGTGCCCGGCATGGGCGACGTCGACATCACGCAGGCGCTGGCCGGGCTTCTGCCGCCCCCGCCCAATCCGCTGGTGGGCATCAAGCTCTCCAGCGCGACGGCATCCGGAAGCTGCGTCAACGGCAGGCCCACGCTCACGGGCTCCTCGCACGTGCTCGGCCTGACCGTGGCCGGGCAGGAGCTTCCCGTCGACCAGGCGATCACGCAGGTCGTCAACGCCATCGGCGGCGCGACGCTCGATCCCTCGCAGCTCACCTCCCAGCCGTTGCCCGCCCCCCTGAACCAGATTCCGCTCGCGACCCTGCAACCGCTCCTCGACGCGCTTCCCCCCATGGCGATCCCGGCGACGCTCGCGCAGATCAAGGTCACCCCCGGCTCGCAGACGGTGTCCAACGGGACGCTGACCCAGAAGGGCCTGCAGGTCTTCGTGGCCCTCGGGGGCCAGACCGTGGCCGACCTCACGCTCGGCCAGGCCTCTGTCTCGCAGGGAGACGTGGGCTGCGCTCAGCCCGTCGCCGCGGCCCAGCTGCAGTGCACGACGCGCAAGCTCGCGCTCATCGACGTCCTCGAGCGCAAGGGCTACGCGCGCCTCTACGGCGCGGCGGACCGCCGGTTCATCGGCAAGCGCGTGAACATCGTCGGCTCGTGGAACGGCAAGACCGCCGCGACCGCCACCGTGGCGAAGGACGGCACCTTCCTGGCCAAGGGCAAGCTGCCGCCGCTCGCGCTGCGCCGCGGCAACCGCGCGCGCTACCAGGCGAAGATCGGCAAGGAGCGCTCGCTGCGGCTCAAGCTCTTCCGGCGCATGCTCGTCACCCAGCTCTCCAGCCGCAGCGGCAAGGTCACGATCAAGGGACAGGTCGTGCTGCCGCTCGGCCAGCCGATCCAGAAGATCACGATCAAGCGCCGCATCTCGTGCACCAAGAACGTCGTGGTCAAGTCGCTGCGCCCCGACAGCAAGGGCCGCTTCTCGATCACCCTCGGCGGCCCGCCGAGCGGGCAGGCAGCGGTCTACCGCCTGGCGACCAAGGTGCGCAAGAACAAGCACAACCGCAAGCTGTTCCCCACCTTCACGCTTCCGCGGGCGGTGGCACTGAGGCGGTAGGACCCGCCTCGGTCGATTCAGGCGGCGGGCGTTCCGCCCGAGTCCGGCACCGTGCCTGTCGCAGCCTTGGAGGCATGCGGAAGCTCGTAGACCTTGTGGTCCTTGGCGGTGCCGTAGACATGGAAGGTGCGCCCGCCGCGCTGGACGATCTGGAAGTCCTCGCCATCGCGGGGATTTCCGGTTCGATTGATGAAATGGCCCTTGTCGGAACCCGCGACGATCTTCTCGTAGTGGTGTCCGGTGACCTTCTCGGTCTTCTCCCCGTCCGGCCGCTTGCTGGCGTCGGCCAGTGCGGCCGAGAAGCCCTTGTCGTCACCCGAGGTCGGCGCAGCGGCCGTGCTCGGAGTGGCGGCGGAGGCGGTGCGAGCGGAAAGGATCGAGACGACGTTGCTCATCACAGACTGTGATCGGCGCCACGGCGGCCCGACTTGAGCAGCGACTAGGCTGGCTGGCCGATCACAGTGGGGTTCTCCCCCCCAAGCACGACGCCCGCTAGCTCCATGGCGCAATCGACCGGCAAAGCCGACCATAGGGACATGCTCTCGCTCCATCGTCCCGGCGCCCTGCTTCGCCAGCTCGGACTCGACACGGTCTACCTGCTGCTCGCGCTGCCGATGGGCATCCTCACCTTCACGGTCGTGGTCACGGGCTGGTCGCTCGCCCTCGGGCTCGCCATCACGCTCATCGGGCTGCCGATCGCGATGATCACCATCCACACCTCGCGCTGGATGGCCTGGGTCGAGCGCCGCCGCGCGGCGCTGGTGCTCGGCGAGACGATCCCCGGCGTCTACCGCTCGTCCGACGGCAGGTTCCTGGGGCGCCTCAAGGCGCTCTTCTCGGACCCCTCGACGTGGAAGGACCTCGGCTGGCATCTGCTGCTGCTGCCGGTCGGCATCGCCGACTTCGTGATCGTGGTGACGGCGTGGTCGGCCTCCTTCGGGCTGATCCTCACGCCGGCCTTCTGGTGGGCGCTGCCGGATTCCGACCCCACCGAGCTCGGGCTCTTCAAGGTCGACTCGTGGGGCCACGCCTTCCTGGCCATGGCCATCGGCATCGTCCTGCTGCCCGTCGCGGCGGCGCTGGTGCGCGGCACTGCGGCCGCCAGCGGCGCGCTCTCGCGGGTCGTGCTCGGCCCGAGCCGCCGCCAGCTCGAGGAGCGCGTCGAGGTCCTGGCCCAGACGCGCGCCGGCGCCGTCGACGCCGCCGCCGCCGAGCTGCACCGCATCGAGCGCGACCTGCACGACGGCGCGCAGGCGCGGCTCGTCGCCCTCGCCCTCGACCTGGGCATGGCCGAGGAGCGCTTCGACCGCGACCCCGAGGGCGCGCGCGAGCTCGTGGGCAAGGCGCGCGGCGAGGCCAAGCTGGCGATGGGCGAGCTGCGCGACCTCGCCCGCGGCATCCGGCCGGCGCTGCTGTCCGAGCGCGGCCTGGGCGAGGCCATCGGCGCGCTGGCCGCGCGCACCTCGCTGCCCACCAGGGTGGAGGTCGACCTCAACGGGCGCCTGCCCGCACCGGTCGAGCTGGCCGCCTACTTCACCATCGCCGAGGCGCTGACCAACGCCGTCAAGCACTCCCAGGCGCACAGCGCCAAGGTGCGCGTGTGGCGCGAGAACGGGCGCCTGCGCATCGAGGTGCGCGACGACGGCCAGGGCGGCGCGGACCCCGCCGGCCACGGCCTCGACGGCCTGCACAAGCGCCTGGCCGCGCTCGACGGCACGCTGGCGATCGCCTCCCCCAAGGGCGGCCCCACCGTCCTGTACGCGGAGGTCCCATGCGGGTCGTGATCGCCGAGGATCTGGCGCTCCTGCGCGAGGGCATCAGCCGCCTGCTCAGCGAGCACGGCTTCGAGGTGGTGGCGGCGGTCGCCGACGGCGAGGCCTTCCTGGCCGCCGTCGACGAGCACCGCCCCGATGTGTGCGTGGTCGACGTGCGCCTACCGCCCGGGTTCAAGGACGAGGGCGTGCGCGCCGCGCTCGAGGCGCGCCGGCGGATCGAGGGGCTTCCGATCCTCGTGCTCTCCCAGTACGTCGAGCGCACCTACGCCGCCGAGCTGCTCTCCGACGGGCGCGGCGGGGTCGGCTACCTGCTCAAGGACCGCGTGGCCGAGGTGCGCGACTTCGTCGACGCCGTGCGCCGCGTGGCCGAGGGCGGGACCGCCCTCGACCCCGAGGCGGTCTCCCAGCTGCTGGGCCAGCGCGACGACGGCCCGCTCGACGAGCTCACCCCGCGCGAGCGCGACGTGCTCGCCCTGATGGCCGAGGGCCGCTCGAACGTCGCCATCGCCGAGGAGCTGGTCGTCACCGAGGGGGCGGTCGAGAAGCACGTCTCGAACATCTTCATGAAGCTGGGCCTGCCGCCCTCCGGGCACGACCACCGTCGCGTGCTGGCCGTCCTCGCCTGGCTGGGCGGCGCGGCCGCCGTCGACGATTGACAGTCGGCCGGTCGTGCGTCGAGCGCGACGGGGAAGGCGCCGACCATGCCGTACTGTCCAGACCATGGAGCGCCGCACGAAGATCGTGGCCACGATCGGCCCTGCCTCGCGCGAACCCGAGGTCCTCGTGCGGATGGTCGAGGCGGGCATGGACGTGGCGCGGCTGAACTTCTCCCACGGGACGGCCGAGCTGCACGCCGAGACCGCCCAGCGCGTGCGCGAGGCGGCGGGCCGCGCCGGGCGACCGGTGGCGATCCTCCAGGACCTCCCGGGGCCCAAGCTGCGCATCGGCGCGCTGCGCGACGACACCGCCGAGCTCAAGGCCGGCGACCACCTGACCTTCGTGTGCGGCAACGGCAGCCCGCCCGGCGACGCGCAGCGGATGTCGATCGCCTGGGACGGCCTCGCCCACGCCATCGACCCCGGCGAGATCCTCTACCTCGCCGACGGCTCGGTGCGCCTGCGCGCGGTCGCGGTGCGCGCCGGCGACGGCGAGATCGACGCCGAGGTCGAGGTCGGCGGCACCGTCGCCTCGCGCCAGGGCCTGAACATCCCCGGCCCGCTGGACATCCTGCCCGCCGTGCCCGAGGAGGACCTCGAGCACCTGCGCGCCGGCCAGCAGATCGGCGTCGACCTCGTGGCGCTGAGCTTCGTGCGCCGCCCCGAGGACGTCCTCTTCGTGCGCGAGCACACGCGCACGCCGCTCATCGCCAAGATCGAGAAGCCCCAGGGCGTCGAGCGCGCCGAGGAGATCCTCAAGGTCTCCGACTGCGTGATGGTCGCCCGCGGCGACCTGGGCGTGGAGATGCCCATCGAAGAGGTGCCGATGATCCAGAAGCGCCTGCTCGCCCTGGCCGGGCGGATGGCGCGCCCCTCGATCACGGCGACCCAGATGCTCGACTCGATGGTCACCTCCTCGCGCCCGACGCGCGCCGAGGTGGCCGACGTGGCCAACGCGATCCTCGACGGGACCGACGCGGTCATGCTCTCGCAGGAGACCGCGGTCGGCGCGCACCCGGTGCTGGCCATCGAGATCATGGCCGCGGTCGCGCGCACCACCGAGCGCGAGGCGCCCTACGAGCGCTGGAACGAGATGCGCGTGCGCCGCGACGAGCGCGACCCCGCGTACACGATCGCGCACTCCGCCTGCGTCGCCGCGCGCGAGCTCAACCTCGACGCGCTCGTCATCCCCACCCTGAGCGGGCGCTCGGCGCGGCTGGTCTCCGCGCACCGCCCCGACGTCCCCATCTACGCGCTCTCGCCCGGGCGCGAGACGGTCCGCCGCTGCGGGCTCATGTGGGGCGTGCGGGCGGCCTCGATGCGCCGCCACGAGGTCACCGAGGCGCTGATCGCCGACGCGACGCGCCGTGTCGTCGAGCTCGGCTGGTGCAAGCCGGGCCAGCGCGTGGGCGTCACCGCCGGGCTGCCGAGCGGCCGGCCGGGGACGACGAGCATGTTCCAGGTCCAGCAGCTCTAGGCGGGTCTGTCCGCGCGGCGTTTGCGGCACTGCGCGGCGTCTAACAGCATCATCGAGGGAGAGGGTGTCCCGGCGCCGGTGACGGGTCCCCGGGGCGCGGAGGTTCTGCGCACTTCGCGTGCGTTTCGCACACCTTCCGCTGCCGCCCGGAGGGGGTGGGCTCCCTTGGGAGTCACTATGACGCCTCAATCGAGCCCACCCCCTCGTGTCGCTCTCCGAGGTGTTGCCAAACACGCGCGAATCGCGTCGGAAGACGCACGCGCCCGAGGACGACGGCGCGCGCCCCGCCCACCGCCACCTCCCTCTCCCTCGATGATGCTGTTAAGGCGCCGCGCAGCGCCAAAGCGCGGAGCGGACGAACGAGACCTCAAGCCCGCCGCGCGCGCACCACGTCGCGCCCGCCGAAGGCCGCGCCGACGACCGCCATGAGCACGAGGACGACCACGGCGACGATCGCCTCGGGCGAGCCGAGGTCGCCCAGCGAGCCGCCGAGCGCCGTGTAGGCGAAGGCGCGCGGCGCGCAGCCGATCGCCGTGGCGGCGACGAACGAGCGCAGCAGGACCGGCGTCAGGCCGGCGGCGTAGTTGACGAGGCTGTAGGGGACGCCGGGCGCGATGCGCGCGTAGAGGACGCTGAGGAAGCCCCGGCGCCCGACCCATGCGCGCAGCGCGCTCAGGCGCGGGCCGGCGAGCTCCTGCACCGCGTCGTGGGCCCACCAGCGCGACAGGCAGAAGGCGAGCGTGGCGCCCAGGGTGGCCGACACGATCGAGACCGGCGTCCCCAGCGCGGTGCCGAAGAGCAGGCCGCTGGCGCCGGCCAGCAGCGGGCCCGGGAAGAGCGCGACCGTCAGGCCGGCGCTGATCGGGATGAAGAGCAGCGGCCCCGCGGCGCCGAGGCCGTCGACGCGGTCGCGCACGCCGTCGGCCGAGACCGAGCCGCTGAGCGCGACGACGAGGAAGGCCGACCCGACGAGCAGCGCGAGCGTGAGCAGGCGCAGGCGCGGATTCACGCGGGAACGGGCGGGCGGCGCGCGTAGAACTCGGCCTCGGCGGCGCCCAGCTCGGTCACCGGCGGATCGCCGTAGATCCACTCGCGGGCGATGCGGTGCCAGTTGGCCGTCGCGCGCAGCTGGCCGAGGACGGCCAGCGTCAGCATCTCCAGGCGCCGGCCGAAGAGGTGGTCGGGCGGCAGCGTCTCGTGGCGCATCTTGCCGAAGTGGCGCGAGCGCGGATCGCTCATCTGGATCATGACCTCGGTGGCGATCTCGGGCGTGAGCTCGATCTCCTCGTCGTGTGAGTACCACCACGTGAAGTCGTCGAACTGCTCGAGGATCCCCGCCTCGGTGTAGTAGCTCGGGTCGCCCATCCAGCCGCCGCGGTGCAGGTGCTCGATGAGCTCGCGGCCGCGGCGCTCGATCCCCAGCCGCTGGCTCTGCAGCTCGAACTCGGCCGCCGCGTCGGTGATGCGCTTGAACAGCCCGAAGTCCAGGAAGGCCATGCGCCCGTCGTCGAGCAGCAGGCAGTTGCCCGGATGCGGGTCGCCGCTGAACTGGTGATGGCGGTACATGCAGCCGAAGTAGAAGCGGAAGATCGTCTCGCCGATGCGGTCGCGCTCGTCCTTGGGAAGCTGCTTCATCTCCTCGAAGCCGCGCCCGGAGACGTACTCGCTGACGATCACGCGCTCGTGGCTGAGGCTGGTGACGACGTCGGGGATGACGATGAACGGGTGCCCGCGGAAGATGCGCGCCAGGCGGCGCTGGTTCTGGGCCTCGAGCTCGTAGTCGAGCTCCTCCTCGATGCGCGAGCGGATCTCCGTGCCCAGCGCCTTGGGGTCCAGGCCGGGCGCGACCGACTTCATGAGCCGCAGGATCATCCCCAGGTTCTGCATGTCGGCCCGCACGGCGGTGTTGACCCCCGGGTACTGGACCTTGACGGCGACGTCGCGACCGTCGTCCAACCGCGCCTTGTAGACCTGGCCGATCGAGGCCGCCGCGATCGGCACCGGGTCGAAGGTCTCGAAGACCTCGTCGAGCGGATCGTCGTACTCCTGCTCGAGGACCTTCTTCATGTCCTTGAAGGCGACCTTCGGCGCGGCGTCGCGCAGCTCGGCGAGCTTGGCCTGGAACTGCTCGCGGAACTCCTCGGGAACGAGGCCGACGTCGAGGAACGACATCACCTGCCCGAGCTTCATCGCCGCGCCCTTCATCGTCCCCAGCGCGGAGACGATCTGCTCGGCGGTCTCGAGCTGCCGGCGCGCCGAGGCCTTCTGGGCCTCCTCGTCGGAGCGCGTGAAGTTGGCGGCGCGCGTCCCGGCCTGGCGCACCGCCTGGCCCGCGGCCAGCCGCCCGACGGTGGCCGAGCGGCGCAGGCGCGAGGTCGGAATCGGCTTCTTCTCGCGGCGGGCCACCAACGGGCAGGCTAGCGAGCGCCTGCCGGCAGGCCGCTAGTCCTGCTTGACCTGCGAGCCCCCGACGATGTCGTCGGAGCCGTCGGGCCAGCGCACCCACGCCTTGTGGCCGCCGTCGTAGTCGTCGCCGAGCAGCACGAGTGTGGCCGGCTCGCCCATCGCCGTGCACGGCGCGTCGCCCTCGGGATCCAGCCCGCGCCAGACGCGCACGAACGCGTTGGTCTCCCACTCCTCGGCCACCGTGGTGGGCTCGGTGTGGCCGGGGCGGATGACGGTCTCGGGCGGGAGCGCGAGGAGGACGTCCATGATCGAGTGCTTGAGGTCGGCGTAGGTGGTGTGGCCGGGCGCGCGCACCCCGCCGACCGAGTTCTTGAACAGCGTGTCGCCGGTGAACACGTTGCCCTCGACCAGGAGCGAGAGCATGCCCTTGGTGTGCCCGGGCGTGGGCAGCGTGCGCACCTCGAGGTCGCCGACGCGCACGCTCTCGCCGGGACCCATCTCGGCTGTCACGCCGTCGACGCGCTCGTCGGGGTGCGCCAGTACCTGCAGGTCGGGCCAGCGATCGGTGAGCTTGGCCAGCTCCTCGACGTGGTCGTGGTGGTGGTGGGTGAGCAGGACGTGCGTCGGCGTCATGTCGTGGCGCTCGGCCGCCGCGATCAGCGGGCTCACGGGGCCGCCGGCGTCGACGAAGAAGCCCGCGCCGCCGGGCTCGCCGACGAGGTAGGTGTTCGACAGGTACTGAGGATGCATGGAGCGTTCGATGACCATGATCGGCCGTACCTTGCCAGACCACGCGACTCGCCCCGTCGTCGCGCGCGGGGCTAGGCTGCGGGCCATGCCACCCGAGCTCATCCACACCTGTTACCGAATCGGCGAGATCGATCGCTCCGTCGCCTTCTACGAGGCGCTGGGCTTCGAGGAGATGGGACGCCATCCCATCCGCGACGAGGCCATCAACGTCTTCATGGGCCTCCCCGACGACGGCGCCCGCCTCGAGCTGACCTACAACCACGGCGTCGACTCCTACGAGCTCGGCACCGGCTACAACCACATCGCGATCACCACCTCGGACCTCGACGCCACGCTCGCCAGCCTGGCGGAGCAGGGCATCGAGCCCGAGAAGCCGCCGTACACGGTGCGCGACGGCGGCTCGCGCATCTGCTTCGTCAGGGACCCTGACAACTACAGGGTCGAGATCATCGAACGCGACTGAGACTCAGGGCACCAGCCGCACCGTGCGCGTGGCGGTCGCCGCATTGCCGGCGGTGTCGGTGACGGTGACGCGCAGCCGGGCGTGCAGCGCGCGATGGGTCCGCAGCGCACGCCGCACGGCGGCCCGGGCGGCCCTGCTCAACGCAAGGCGCAGCGTCAGGGTCTGACCCTGCCCGACGGGCACACGCCGCGCGCGCAGGCGCAGCGCGTGCGCGCGGCCCGGCAGGCGCAGCGTGCCGGTCGCTCCCGCCGCGCACGCCTCGGCCGGGCAGGTGACGGCGACGAGAATCGCCCCGCGGCGCAGCGGGCGCTGGTCGCGGCTGCCGCTGAGGCGGGCGACGGGCGCGGTCGTATCGGGCACCGCGACGGGCGCCGGCGCCACGGGAGCTGGCCGGGCCCGGGTCGCCCGGGCAGGCCGGCCCGATGAGCTCGCGCGCCTCCGCCAGGCGCAACTGATACGCGCCGCGGTATTGCTCGGGCGGGAGCAGCACGTCGGCGACCCAGGAGCCCCAGGCGTTCTCGTCGGGGAGCGGATCGGGCTCTCCCTGCGCGAGATGCATCTGGCGCACCTTCGTCGCGTAGTCGATGAACCACTTGAGCTGCAGCTCGGGGTGGTCGGGGTAGCCGGCGTACTGACCGGCGTTCCACACCGCGACGCGCATCTGGAAGTACCCGGCCGAGTCGCTGCCGCCCTGGGCGAGGTTCTGCAGCCCCGACGCGACGAGCGCCCCCATCACCGGCAGCTCGCGCGGCAGTCCGGCGTCCGACGCCCCCCGTGCCATCCACTGAGCGATCGCGTCCTTCGGGGCGTCGTCGCCGGGGTAGGCGACGGGTAGCGGGCACCCCCGCGCGGGCCCGGCCAGGACCGCCGCGGCGAGCGCTCCGAGAGCCGCAGCCCGCAGCCGCATCGCGCGACACTACTCTGCCCGTCATGGCCGAGCGCATCGCCGTCGCCGATCTCGGGTCCAACTCGTTTCGCCTGGTCGTCTTCACGGCCGGCGACGGCTGGTGGAAGCGCACCGACGAGATCTACGAAGCGGTGCGCATCGGCGAGGGCCTGGCGGCGACCCACGAGCTGGGTGAGGCCGGGATGGCGCGCGCGCAGGCGACCATGGAGGTCTTCGCCCACTTCTGCTCGGCCAGCGGCATCGAGCCCGGGGACGTCCTCGCCGTGGCGACGTCCGCCATCCGCGACGCGACGAACTCCGCGGCCTTCCTGGAGCGCGCCCAGGCGGCCAGCGGCCTGCGCGTCCGCGTGCTCAGCGGCGAGGAGGAGGCGCGCTACGGCTACCTGGCCGCGGTCAACTCGACGACGCTGGCCGACGGCGTCATGCTCGACATCGGCGGCGGCTCGATGCAGCTCGTCCACGTCGTGGGCCGCCATTCGCACGAGCTCGACTCCTGGCGCCTGGGCGCGGTGCGCACGAGCGAGCGCTTCCTGCCCGGCGACGGCCCCGCCAAGCCCAAGCAGGTCCGCGAGCTCGTGGGCTACGTCAAGGCCAAGCTCGAGCGCGCGCCGTGGCTGGAGCGCTGCGGCACGCGGCTGGTCGGCATCGGCGGGACGATCCGCAACCTGGCGGCGGCCGCCCAACGCGACCTCGAGGTGCCCGAGGCGGGCGTGCAGGGCTATGTCATCACGCGCGAGGAGCTCGACCGCCTGGTGGAGGAGCTCGCCACGCGCAGCCCGGCCGAGCGCGCCAAGTTCCCCGGCATCAAGCCCTCGCGCGGCGACATCATCCTCGGCGGCGCGATCGTCGTGCAGACGGTCATGGAGGTCGGCGGGTTCGACGGCCTCGAGGTCACCGAGGCGGGTCTGCGCGAGGGCGTGTTCTTCGAGCACCACCTCGGCGGCGATCCGCCGCTGTTCGACGACGTGCGACGGGCAAGCGTCGTCAACCTCGCGGCCCAGTACGAGATGGACCCAGAGCGCAACCCGCACGTCGCCCACGTCGCGCACCTCGCGCTCGGGCTCTTCGACGAGCTGGCGGCGGCCGGCGTGCACGACGGGGACCCGGTCGAACGCGAGCTGCTGTGGGCCGCGGCGCTGCTGCACGACATCGGCATGACCGTCGACTACGACGACCATCACAAGCACTCGCGCTACCTGGTCCTCAACGCCGGCCTGCCCGGCTTCGAGCAGCGCGAGCTCGCGCTCATCGGCCAGGCGGTGCGCTACCACCGCAAGGGCACGCCGTCGCTCGGTCCCTTCGCCCCGCTGGCGGTCAAGGGCGACGAAGAGCGCCTGAACCGGATGTCGACCTGCCTGCGGCTGGCCGAGGACCTCGAGCGCTCGCGCGACCAGCTCGTGCGCGCGGCCCACGTCGCCGTCGACGACGGGACGGTGCACCTCGAGCTCGAGTCCGACGGCGACGACCGCGTTCCGCGCTGGGCCGCGGGGCGCGAGGTCGAGCTCTTCGCGCGCGCCTTCGACCGGCGCCTGACGGTCTGACGCTGTTCACCGCAAGTTCGGGGCGGCACCCCCGTTGGGTGCTGAGATCCCGATCCCCTCGAGCCGACCGTCACCCTCAGGCGGTCGGCTCGCCGGGGCGCCCGGGCCCGACCGGGACCTCCAGCGGCTCCACCGGTGCGCTGATCGCCTCGACCTCTTCGATCTCGAGCTCGGGCGGCTCCATGCCGTCGCAGATCAGACGGAAGGCGCCGGTACCGACCTTCGGATCGCCCTCGAGCACGAGGCCGGCGATCGTGTCGCCCTCCTCCCAGTTCATCCGCTCGATCTCGAACGGATTCATGCGCACGGTGTGCGGCGGGAAGGGGCACCTGGCGTTGTGGTCGGCCTTCGCCTTGGTGATCGCCTCGAAGTTCTTGGCCTCGGCGCTCATGGGTCAGACGGTAGCGATCCCGGATCGACCAGCACCCCCGGATTGAGCAGGCCGCCGGGATCGACCGCGCCCTTGGCCGCGCGCAGGGCGGCGGCGAACAGCTCGGGGCGCTGGGCGTCGTACCACGGGCGGTGGTCGCGGCCGACGGCGTGATGGTGGGTGATGGTGCCGCCCGCGGCGAGGATCGCGTCGGAGGCGGCGCTCTTCATCTCCAGCCACTGCTCGAGCTCGTCGCCGCGGCGGGCCGGGGCCAGCACGGTGAAGTAGGGCGCGGGCCCGTCGGGATAGACGTGGGTGAGGCGGCACGTCACCCGGCAGGGCTCGCCGAGGGCGGCGGTCGTCGCGCCCACGACCGCCTCGTGGAAGGCGGGCAGGCGCTCCCACGTGATCGCGCTCTCGAAGGTGTCCGAGAGGACGCCGAGGCGCACGAGCATGTCGCGCAGGTAGGGCATGCGCAGGAAGGCCTCGCGCCACGCGCCGGCGCCCGCGCCCGCGCCGGGCTCGTCGGGCTCGCCACCATGCGCGCGACAGAGCTCGAGCGCGCGCGCGAGGTCGTGCTCGACGGGATGGTCGGTGGACTCGAAGCCGAGCACGAGCACCGCGCGCTCGCCGTCGCCGGCGCCGGTCTGCGCCGCCTCGACCGCGTCGATGAGCCGGCAGTTGGCGGGCCGCAGGCCGGCCTGCACGACGGCGCGCACCGCATCGGCCCCCGCCAGGAAGGACGCGAAGCGCACGGTGCGCCCGGCGCGGTGGCCCGGACGCGGCTGCACGCGCACCCACGCCTCGGTGATGACGCCGAGGATGCCCTCCGAGCCCAGCAGCAGCCGGTCGGGCGACGGTCCGGCGCCCGAGCCCGGCAGCCGCCGCGACGCCCACGTCCCGCTCGGGGTGATGGCGCGGACGGCCTCGACGAGGTCGTCGACGTGCGTCGCGGCAGTCGCGAAGTGCCCGGCCGCGCGCGTGGCGATCCATCCGCCGAGGGTCGAGAGCTCGAAGGACTGCGGGTAGAAGCGCATGGTCAGGCCGTGGGCGCCGAGCTGCTCCTCCAGGCGCGGGCCCGACGCGCCGGCGCCGATGCGCGCCGCGCGCGAGACGGGGTCGACCTCCAGGACGCTGTCCAGCGCCCCGAGGTCGAGCGACACGACGCCGTCGAAGGAGCCCGGGATCCGCGGCTCGACGCCGCCGACGACGCTCGTGCCGCCGCCGTAGGGGATCACGGCGACGTTCGCGCCCGCGGCCCACTCGAGCGCCGCCTGCACCTCGGGCTCGTCGCGCGGGCGGATGACGAGGTCGACGACGTGCTCGTACTGCCCGCGGAAGCCGCGGATCGTGTCGACGTAGGACTTGCCGAGGCTGTGGCAGGCGCGATCGCGGTCCTCCGCCGAGCAGATCGCGGCCAGCGTGCCCGGCCCGGCGACGCGCGGCGCGGGGAGCGCGGGCGTCGGCAACGGCTCCTCGACCTCGGTCGAGCCGAAGCCGAGCAGCTCGACGACGCCGGGCGCCGCCGCGTGCGCCTCCGCGGCGCCGATCACGGCGTCCTGAAAGCCCCAGCCCCAGCGGTTGCGTGCGCGCGCCATACCCGGGCGATCCTAGGGGTGCCGAAGGCGGCCGGGCACCGCGGCGAAACGAAGGAGTAACAGCCGCCTGAGGTGGGTCCCCCCGGCCGAAGGCCGGACGTTCTCACTAGATTTGGTTGCCGGCCATGCCCGACGAGCCCGCCCTTCTCGCCCGCGGCCCGTGGCGCCCCGACGAGATCGAGGTCCACTGGAGCGACGACCACTACGACCCGCCGCCGGCCCGCGTGGAGGCGGCCGATGCCGCGATCGCCGCGCTGCGCGACCGCGGCTCGCCCAGCCACGATGGCCTCTCCGCCCGCCTCGTGGCCCACGAGGAGCACGACGGCCGGCTCACGCTGCACCTGCAGCCGCTGCGCTGGGCCCTGCGCCTGGTCGAGGGCGATGCCTCGCTCTCGGTCGCGGCGCTGTGCGTCACGCGGTCGGCCGACGGCCGCTGGCTGGCCGGGCGCCGCGCATCGTGGCTGTCGTCGTGGCCGGGGCGCTGGGCGCTGGGCGCCGGCGGCGCGGTGGACGTCGGCGAGAGCCCGGTCGACACGCTGACGCGCGAGCTGCGCGAGGAGTGGTCGGTCGCCCCCGAGCGCGTCCAGGTCGAGGCGCTCGTGCGGCTCCCGCACCGCCTCGTGATGCTCGTCGGCCAGGCCTGGCTGGCCACCGGCGCCGAGGTCACGCCCGACCACGAGCACGACGCCCACGCCTGGTGGCCGGCGTCGATCGACGATTGGCCGCCGGAGGCCGACGAGCCGCTGCGGCGAATGGCCGGCCTGCTGGCGTGAGTCTGCCGTTTCAGACCCTCAAGCACCTGTCCTTCACGCACTCGGCGATCTACCTCACGCTGCTCGTGGTGTGGCTCGTGCCGGGGTTGCACGCGCTCGAGTTCGTGTTCGGCATGGCCCACGGCCTGGGCTGGATCGCGATGTGCATCCTGACCCTGGCGGCGGTGCGCGCGCGGGTCATCCCGCTGCGCCTCGGCATCGCGGTGGCCGTCATCGGCGCGGTCGGCCCGTTCGTGGGCTCCTACGAGTTCGTCCGCGAGGAGCGGCGCAGGCGTGCGACGGCCTGAAGGAGCATGGACGAACCGGCAGAGGGGAAGCGTCCATTAGGGCGTATTAGTCCAGCGTCTTGCGCCCGGGAAGGGCGCTACAGTCTGAATTCAGAGCAATGGCGGTCAACACCACAGTGCAGGTCACCCTGCCCCAGATGGGCGAGTCGGTGACCGAGGGCACCGTCCTGGAGTGGCACAAGCAGGAGGGGGACTCAGTCGAGGCCGACGAGCCCCTCGTCGAGATCTCCACGGACAAGGTCGACGCGGACGTCCCTTCGCCCGCCAGCGGGACCGTGGTCAAGATCCATGTCGCCGAGGGCGACACCGTCAGCGTCGGAGCCGTGCTCGCCGACATCGCCACCGACAACGGCGCGGCGCCCGCGGCCGCGACCGAGCCCGAGGCGCCGGCGGCCGAGGCCGAGACGAGGACGAGGACGAGCCCGCAGTCGACGGCGACGGCGCGATCGTGGACATCGTCACCCCGGCGGGCGGCGAGTCGGTCACCGAGGGCACGATCCTCGAGTGGTCGGTCAAGGTCGGCGACGCCGTCGAGGACGGCCAGGCCGTCGTCGAGATCTCGACCGACAAGGTCGACATGGAGCTTCCGGCGCCCACGGCCGGCACCATCACCGAGATCCTCGCCGAGGAGGGCGAGACCGTCACGGTGGGCCAGGTGATCGCCCGGATGCAGGTCGGCGCCGGGGCCGCGCGCCCCCAGCCGGCCGAGACGTCGGGCAACGGCGCCGCGGCACCGGCCGTCGCCCCCACCGTCCCTGACGACGCCAAGATCTCACCGGTCGCCGCGCGCGTCGCCGCCGCCGAGGGCATCGACCTCTCCGCCATCGCGGGCACCGGCCCCGGTGGTCGCATCACCAAGGCCGACGTGCTGGACGCCAAGAACGGCGACGCCGCAGCGCCGGCGGTCGCCGACGGCCAGGCCCCCGCGACCGACGGCCGCGGCTCGGACACGCTGCTCAAGGGCGGCGCGGCGATGCTCGCTCGCTACATGGACGAGAGCCGCTCGATCCCGACGGCGACCTCGTTCCGCACCATCACCGTCACGGCGATGGACACGCGCCGCAAGCAGCTCAAGGACGGCGGCCAGAAGGTCTCCTTCACCCACCTCATCGCCTACGCCATCTCCCAGGCGGCGACGCACGACATGCCGGTCATGACCCACCACTTCGACAACAGCGATGGCAAGCCCCATCGCGTCGACGACGGTCAGGTCAACCTGGGCATCGCGGTCGACGTGGAGAAGAAGGACGGCACGCGCACGCTGATGGTCCCCGTCATCCGCGACGCGGGCCGCAAGAACTTCGCGACCTTCAAGGCCGCCTTCGACGAGCTGATCGAGAAGGCGCGCACGAACACGCTGACCGCCGACGACCTCACCGGCGCCAACATCTCGCTCACCAACCCGGGCGGGATCGGCACCATCGCCTCGGTCCCGCGCCTGATGGTCGGCCAGGGGACGATCGTGGCCACGGGCTCGATCGCCTACCCGCCGGGCCTGCAGAACATCGGCGACATGATCGGCGCCGAGAAGGTCATGACCATGACCTCGACCTACGACCACCGCGTCATCCAGGGCGCGGAGTCGGGGCGCTTCCTGCAGTTCGTCGAGGCCTACCTGCAGGGCGACCACGGCTTCTACGACGGCGTCTTCGCCTCGCTGGGCGCCGAGCTCGGGCCGCCACCGGCACCACCCGCGCCCGCCGCCGCGGCGGCCGCGGCGCGCGACGTCGCGCCGGCCGCGCCGCGCGACGGCGCGGTGATCGACGAGCAGATGCTGCAGGCCGTGCAGGCGGCCACCTCGCTGCTGAAGGCCCACCGCACCCACGGCCACCTCGCCGCCCGCCTGGACCCGCTGGGCACCGAGCCCGAGGGCGACCCCGCGCTCGAGCCGTCGACCGTCGGCCTCTCGCCGGAGGTCATGGCCAAGATCCCGGCCAAGATCCTGCGCATGTACGTGCCGGGGGCGACCCTGGCCGATGCGCTGCCGCACCTGCGCGAGACCTACTGCGGGACGATCGCCTACGAGATCGAGCACATCGCCAGCCACCGCCAGCGCATGTGGCTGCGCGAGAAGATCGAGGGCTCGGAGTTCCGCAAGCCGCTGACCAACGACGAGCAGCACGCCCTGCTGCAGCGCCTGGTCGAGGTCGACGCCCTCGAGCGCTTCATGCACAAGGCCTACCTGGGCCAGAAGCAGTTCTCGATCGAGGGCCTGGACATGACGGTCCCGATGATCGACGAGACGATCCAGCTCGCCGCCGCTCACGGTGCGCGCGAGGTCGTGGTCGGCATGGCTCACCGCGGCCGCCTCAACGTGCTGGCCCACAACCTCGGGCGCCCGTACGAGACGATCTTCGCCGAGTTCGAGGGCGCTTCGACGCTCGAGGCGGTGACCTCGATCCCGCAGGGCGGCACCGGCGACGTCAAGTACCACCACGGCGCGCAGGGGACCTACCAGCTGCCCAACGGCGACGCGATCCTCGTCAACCTCGAGTCCAACCCGTCGCACCTGGAGTTCGTGCACCCGGTCGTGGTCGGCGCGACGCGCGCGGCGCAGACCGGCCGTCAGGGCCCGCACGCCCACCGCGATACCAACGCCGCCGTGCCGATCGTCCTGCACGGCGACGCCGCGATGCCCGGCCAGGGCGTGGTCGCCGAGTCGCTGAACCTGCAGGCGCTGGACGGCTACAAGGTGGGCGGCACGATCCACCTGGTCCAGAACAACCAGGTCGGCTTCACCACCGATCCCGAGGACGCGCGCTCCACGCGCTGGGCCTCGGACATCGCCAAGGGCTACGACACGCCGATCATCCACGTCAACGCCGACGACGTGGCGGCCTGCGTCTCCGCCGTGCGCCTGGCCTTCGCCTTCCGCCAGGAGTTCGGCCACGACGTCGTCATCGACCTCATCGGCTACCGGCGCTTCGGCCACAACGAGGCCGACGAGCCCGCGTACACCCAGCCCGAGATGTACGCCAAGATCAAGGCCAAGAAGCGCGTCAGCGAGCTGTGGGCCGAGAGGCTCGTCGAGGACGGCGTCCTCACCCAGGAGGAGGTCGAGCAGCAGCGCCAGGACGTGTGGGACGAGCTCACGCGCCTGCACCAGGACCTCAAGGCCCAGATCAAGGCGGCCGAGGACGCCGGCACCGTCGAGCAGGCCACCGGCGAGTACCAGCTCGACCGCTCGCCCTCGCCCGAGGTGCAGACCGCGGTCTCGCCCGATCGCCTGCGCAGCCTCAACGACGAGCTGCTGCGGATCCCCGACGGCTTCACCGTGCACCCCAAGCTGGTCAAGCAGCTCGAGCGCCGCCGCCAGGCCGTGGGCGCCGACGGCGGGATCGACTGGGCGCACGCCGAGGTGCTCGCCTTCGCCACCCTGCTGACCGAGGGCGTGCCGATCCGCCTGACCGGCCAGGACGTCGAGCGCGGCACCTTCTCCCAGCGCCACATGGTCCTGCACGACGCCAAGACCGGGCAGTCGCTGTGCCCGATCCAGTCGCTGCCCGGCGCGCTGGCGCCCTTCGAGCTGCACAACACGCCGCTGAGCGAGATCGCGTGCCTGGGCTTCGAGTACGGCTACTCCGCCGAGGCGCCCGAGACGCTCGTGCTGTGGGAGGCCCAGTTCGGCGACTTCGGCAACTCCGCGCAGGTCATCATCGACCAGTTCATCGTCAGCGGCCTGGCGAAGTGGGGCCAGACCACGCGCCTGACGATGCTGCTGCCCCACGGCTACGAGGGCTCGGGCCCCGAGCACTCCTCCGCGCGCCTGGAGCGCTTCCTGCAGCTGGCCGCCGAGGGCAACATCCGCGTCGCCAACCTGACCACGCCGGCGCAGTACTTCCACCTCCTGCGCCGTCAGGCGCGGATCGCCAAGCAGCGCCCGCTGATCATCATGACCCCCAAGTCGCTGCTGCGCCTGCCGCAGGCGACCAACCGCCTCGAGCACCTCTCCGAGACGCGCTTCTTCCCGGTCCTGGGCGAGCCGCGCGTGGCGGCCGAGAAGGTCACCCGCCTCGTGCTGTGCACCGGCAAGATCTACTACGACCTCGTCGGGCACCCCAGCCGCCAGGACAACGAGGCCGTCGCCATCGGCCGCGTCGAGCTGCTCTATCCGTTCCCCGAGGCGCAGATCCTCGAGCTGGTCGAGAGCTATCCGAACCTGCGCGAGGTCGTGTGGGTCCAGGAGGAGCCGCGCAACATGGGCGCGCGCGCCCACATGTCGCCGCGGCTCATGCAGATCCTGCCGCAGCCGCTGAAGTTCGGCTACATCGGCCGGCCCGAGCGCGCGTCGCCGGGCGAGGGCTATCCCGCCGCCCACACCGGCGAGCAGAACCGCATCCTGCGCACCGCGCTGGACCTGGGGCTGCCCGTCACCCTGTACCCCGCCAAGCTGCCGGGCGAGCGCTGAGCGTGGACCTGCCGCGCGCGGTCGTCTTCGACCTCGACGACACGCTGCTCGACACGACGGGGCTCGAAGCCGAGATGCTCGTCGGGCTGTGCGCCGCGGTCAACGAGGAGCTGCCGGGCGTCGAGTTCGACCACCTGCGCGCGCGCTTTCGCGACGGCCGCGACGACCTCTATGAGCGCGTGCTCTCCGGCGAGCTCGACATCCCCAGCTACCGGCGCCTGCACCTGATCGCCGTCTGCGAGCCGTGGGGCGAGCCGTCGGAGGCGCTGCAGGCGACCGCCACGCGCCTGCGCGACGAGCAGCTCGGCCGCGCGCGCTTCGTCGAGCACGCCATCGAGCTGCTGCGCCATCTGCGCGGCGCCGGCGTCCGGACGGGGCTGCTGACCAACGGCCCCTCGTGGATGCAGCGGCGCAAGGTCGAGCTGCTGGGCCTCGAGGCAGAGCTCGACATCATCGGCATCTCGGAGGAGCTGGGCGCGGCGAAGCCCGACCCGGCGGCCTTCGCGGCCACCCTGGAGCTGCTGGCCAGCGCGCCCGAGGAGACCGTCATGGTCGGCGATCACCTCGACTGGGACGTGCGCGGCGCGCTCGCCGCCGGGATGCGCGGCGCGGTGTGGGTGGCGGGCGACGAGGACGAGCGCGAGCCGCCCCCGGGTGCCATGAAGGTCGCGCGGCTGGGCGAGGTACCCGCCGCGCTCGCGGCACTGGCGTGACGGCGGTCGCCGCGTTCGGGCCCGGCCGGGTCAACCTGATCGGCGAGCACACCGACTACAACGACGGCCTCTGCCTGCCCTTCGCCATCGCCCGCGGGGTGACGGTGCACGCGGAGGCGATCGAGGGCGGGCGCGTCGAGGCGCGCGCCGCTGACCTCGGCGAGGACGACGACTTCGCGGCCGCCGATCCCGGGCGCGACAGCGAGGGGTGGCGCGCCTTCGTCCGCGGGACGGTGGGCGAGCTCGGCGCGGCCGGCCACGCGGTCGGCGGGGCGCGCCTGCGGATCGCGGGCGACCTGCCGCGCGGCAGCGGCCTGTCGTCCTCGGCGGCGCTGTCCACGGCGCTCGCCCTGGCGCTGCTGGCGCTCGCGGGCGAGGAAGAAGACGACCGGCGCGAGCTCGCGAAGCTGTGCTCGCGCGTGGAGAACGACTGGGTCGGCGCCGAGACGGGACTGCTCGACCAGCTCGCGGCGCTGTTCGGCCGCGAGGGCCAGGCGCTGCGCCTGGACTGCCGCGACCTGTCGATCGAGCCGATCGCGCTGGACCTGCGCGGCTGGACGCTCGCCGTGGCGCCGTCGGGCCACGAGCACACCCACGCGGGCTCGGGCTACAACGAGCGCCGCGCAGAATGCCGAGCCGCGTGCGAGGCGCTGGGGATCGCCTCGCTGCGCGACGCGCCGGCCGACGCGCCGGAGCGGCTACCGGCGCCGCTGGATCGGCGCGTGCGCCACGTGCTGAGCGAGAACGCGCGCGTCGAGGCTTCCGTGGCCGCCCTGGGCGACGGCGACCTGGACGCGCTGGGCGCCCTGCTCGACGCCTCCCACGCGAGCCTGCGCGACGACTACGAGGTCTCGGTCGACGCCGTCGAGCGCACGGTGACGCGGCTCAAGGACGCGGGCGCGGTGGGCGCGCGGATCATGGGCGGCGGCTTCGGAGGCTCGGTGCTCGCGCTCTTCGGGCCGGACGCCACGCCGCCGCAGGACGCCACGGTCGTCGAGCCCGCCGGCTGCGCACGGGTGGTGCAGGCCGCCACCTAGGGTGGCGCGCGGCGGGCACGACCGCCGCGTTCCAGGGGCATGCGACACCGCCTGCTCCTCCTCGCCCTCACCGCCCTGCTGATCGTGCCCGCCGCCGCGCAGGCCGCCGACTCCCACGCGCCCCACGGCGCGCGCCTTGACTGGCTGCCCCGCGACGAGTGGGTCATGAGCTCGTGGCTGCCCTATGACGAGGCGCGCCTGTACGCGCTGATCCACAGCGACCGCGCCGAGGTCGACACATGGCTCGACGACCACCGCACGCTGGGCCAGCTCGCGCGCAAGCGCGGCTGGACCTCGCAGCGCAAGCTGGCCCACGCGCTCGTCGCGCCGCGGCTGAAGTCCGTGCGCCCGGCGATGCGCGCAGTGCTCGAGCGCCGCGCGCTGGAGACGCTGACGCAGGGCCACCTCTCCAACCACATGATCTTCCACGTCTTCCACACGCCGGCGATCGCCGACCACGCCAAGAGCGTCTTCGGCCTGCGCCCGGCGACCTTCCGCCATCTGCGCGACAGCGGGCTGTCGCCGGCGGTCATCGCCCAGCGCGGCGGGCGCACCCGCGCCGGCGCCCAGGCGCGCCTCGCGGCGCTGCTGAAGGCTCGCGGTCAGCGCGCGGTGCGCCTCGGCGCGATGAGCGCCACGCAGGCCAGGGCGCTCTACGCCGAGCAGACCGCCTCGCTCAGCGCGTTCATGCGCCACACCTACCGCACGCCGTCACAGCAGGTCAGCTTCCTCTGCCGGCCGCACTGACGGTTGACCCCGACCGCCGCCCGCTCATAGCATCGCGCCGCCTTGTGACCCCTGTGTCGATCTCGAGGAGGGCAACATGTCTGGTTTGCGCAAGCGGACGTTCACGGTCGTGGCGATCGCGGTGGCGGTGCTGGGTCTGAGCGCGGCGGCGGTCTACGCGGGGACGCACGGCAACCACGGGCCGAGTGCCCCGGGGGGCGAGAAGCACGGCTCGCACCATGGCCACCGCGGGCACCACGGCAACGGCTTCCCGCCCAGCGTGCAGCGCTTCGACCTGTCCGGCTACAAGATCCAGACCCGCTACACGCTGGGGCGCAACACCGGCAACACCTTCGAGCAGACCTACGGCGCATCGAGCGTGCAGGGCGTGCCGGTCGAGGGTCCGTTCGTCGGGCAGACCTTCCCGCCCGAGGACTACGTCGCCCTTCCGGTGGCGCACAAGACGCTGTACGTGGCCTGGCTCGACCCGGCCACGCACGCGATCGTCGACGCGTTCGTCATGAACTTCAAGACCGGCGTGGTCTTCGACTACGCGCCCGGCAGCGCGCAGCCCGAGAGCTCGGGCACGGTCAGGATCCTGGCGGCCGGCCCGAAGCGCATCCCGTGACATAGCCTTCCGCGCCCATGGAGGCGCGCCTGCTCATCGCCTGCCCGGACCGCCACGGCATCGTCGCGGCGGTCTCGGGCTTCCTGGCCGCGCGCGACGCCAACATCGTCACCTCGGACCAGTACTCGACCGATCCGGAGGGCGGCGCCTTCTTCATGCGCATGGCCTTCACCATCGAGGCGCTCGGCGAGGACTTCGCGCGGGCCTTCGCGAGCGAGGTGGCCGAGCGCTTCTCGATGGCGTGGCGCCTGGACGACGCCGGGCGCGCCAAGCGCGTCGCGGTCCTCGTCTCGCGCGAGGACCACTGCCTGCTCGACCTCCTCTGGCGCCGGCGGCGCGGCGAGCTGCACTGCGAGATCCCGCTCGTGATCTCCAACCATCCCGACCACGCCACCGACGTCGAGGGCTTCGGCGCGCGTTACGAGCACGTGCCGGTGGCCAAGGGCGAGAAGCCGGCGGCCGAGGCGAGGATGCTCGAGCTGCTCGCGGGCGGCGAGTTCGACCTCGTCGTGCTCGCGCGCTACATGCAGATCCTCAGCGGCGAGTTCCTCGCAGGCGTCGGCTGCCCGGTGATCAACATCCACCACTCGTTCCTGCCGGCCTTCGCCGGCGCCGATCCCTACCGGCGCGCGATGGAGCGCGGGGTGAAGGTCATCGGCGCCACGGCGCACTACGTCACCGAGGAGCTCGACGCCGGGCCGATCATCGAGCAGGACGTGGTGCGCGTGACCCACCGTGAGGGCACCGCGGCGCTCGCTCGCATAGGACGCGACGTCGAGCGCAACGTGCTCGCCCGCGCGGTGGCGCTACATCTGGAGGACCGCGTTCTCGTCCACGAGAACCGGACCGTCGTGTTCTAGGCGGCGACCTTCTTGTTGCTCGTCGCCTCGACGAGGGCGGCGACGTGCTCGGCCAGCTGGCTGCGCAGGTCCTCCTCGTGCAGGTTGCCGTACTCGTCGAACTGCGCGTGGGCCTGCATGACCGGCAGCTCGCGATCGACGACCTCGGCGCCGATGGCGCCGAGCACCTTGCGGACCTCCGCCTGCGCCCACACCGCACCGAACAGGCCGGTGCTGGCGCCGATGACGGCCGCGGGCTTGCCACGCAGGACGGTGTCGGCCACCGGGCGCGAGGCCCAGTCGAGGGCGTTCTTGAGCACGCCCGGAATCGAGTGGTTGTACTCCGGGGTCGAGATGAGGACCGCGTCCGCGCGCTCGATGGCGTCCTTGAGCGCCTGGACCGCGGGGCCCTGGAGCTCGGGCGTGTCCTCGTCGGCGTTGTAGGGCGGGATCGCCTTCAGGCCGTCGAACAGCTCGAGCTCGACTCCGGGCGGCAGCAGCTCTGCTGCCGCCCGAAGGAGCGCCGTGTTGTGCGAATCCTTGCGCAGACTTCCCGAGATGCCGAGGATCCGCATCCCGCCTACGCCTCCTGGCGGACGAACTCGAGGTGGACGGCGAGCGTGACCTTCTTGCCGAGCGCCTCGCCGCCCTTGGGCAGCGGCGCGTTCCAGTTGAGGTCGTAGATCGAGCGGTCGACATCGGCCTCGAGCTCGACGCCGACACGGTCGGTGCCCTGGACGTCGGCGACCGGCCCGGTCAGGGTCCCGGTGGCGGTGACGGGCTGGGTGATGCCCTTGACCGTCAGCTCACCCTCGACCTCGACGGCGTCGTCGGCGCCGCGCTTCACGGACGTCGAGCGGAACTCGATGTTCGGCGTGTTGGCGACGTCGAAGAACTCCGCAGACATCAGGTGGCCGCGAAAGTCGGGCTGGTCGATGTCGATCGACTCAGCCGGAACGGTCCCGGTGAGGGCGATGTCATCACCGTCGGCGACGAAGGTCGCGTCGATGTCCTTGAAGCTCGTGCGGAAGGTCGAGACGACCATGTGCTTGACCGCGAAGGACGCGGTGGAGTGCAGCTTGTCGAGGGCCCACGTGCCCTCGAGCGTGGAAGGAGCGGTTGCGCTCATATGGGGGTTCAGCCTCCTCAGACTGGGAACTGCTCTTGACTGCGCAACAACGTAGCAGAATAGTTGCGTACACAACAGTCCGCTGGCCATACCGACTCGTTACACCTCGCCGGCGTCCTCCAGAGCCTCGAGCACGACGGAGGCGCCGGGGGCGATCTCGGCGTCCAGGCGTTCCAGCAGCTCGCGCCAGCCGGGCTGCAGGCGAATCGCCTCGCGCACCCGCTGCAGGGCCGTCGGCATGTCACCGGCCTGCGCCGCGGCGAGGCCGGCCCAGAAGAGCAGCTCGTGGTTGCCGGGCGCCAGCGCGCTGGCGCTGCGGTAGCGCTCCCCCGCCTCCTCGTGGCGGCCCTGGCCGACGAGGTCGTCGCCCTCGGTGGCCAGCGCGTAGGCGTCTGAGAGGTCGAGCAGGCGGTCGAGCTCGGCCAGCGGGTCGGGATGGTCGTCGACGCGCAGGTCGACGGTGTGCTGCCACGGCTCCCCGTGCGCGGGCGCGACGACCAGCGCGCACGACTGGCGCCCGCGCGCGTCCCCGCCGTGCGCCTCGGCGGCATGCAGCGCGGCGAGCAGACGCCGCGACAGCGGGCCAGCGGCGGCCTCGAAGGCGTGGGCCATCGCCGGCCAGACCTCCGGCGAGGCCATCATGTTGGCCTGGGCGCTGAACGCGTGGCCCTCTTGGTGGCCGGCATGGGCGATGCAGCCCTCGCCCGTGTGAGCGGCCACGTTGCCGTGCGCGTCGACGACGGCGACCTGCCGAAAGCGCGCCAGGTCGTCGTCGCCCACCAGCTCGTCGAGCGCGGCGCGGGCGCGGGCGCCCGTCGCCAGGCCGTCGAGCGCGCGCGGGCCGTAGGCCGGCTCGGCGATCGACTGCGTGGCCACCGCCCCGACGCCCGCCCGCACCCACGGGACGATCGGCCCGACCGCGAACCAGTGCGACTGCACGGCCACCCCGAGCTCTCCGGTCTGCGGATCGCGGGCGACGATCGAGTACGTGCCCCGCCTCACCATCGCCAAGAGCCTATCGTCGCGACCGTGGCCACTCCCGAGCGAATCCTCGAGCGCGTGCGAGCGATCCCGCCCGGCTTCGTGCGCGCCTACGGCGACGTCTCGCCGGGCGCGCCGCGCCACGCCGGCGCGGTCCTGTATGCCTGCGAGGACCCCGACGTCCCGTGGCATCGCGTCGTGCGCGCCGACGGCTCGCTCGCCAAGGGCGAGCGCCAGCGCGCGCTGCTCGAGGCCGAGGGCGTGCCCTTCCGCGGGGCGCGGGTGGACATGACGGTGGCGCGGCTGCCGGAGTAGAGGCGGCTGTGCGGCGAGTGGCGGCGCCGAACGGCATCACCGAGGGAAGGCAGTCCGTGGCGCCCGGGCGAGGGGGTGGGCTCCATCGGAGGTCACTATGACTCCCAAGAGTAGCCCACCCCTCTGCGCGGCGGCGACGAAGGCGGAGCTGCGGACGCTCAAGCGCCGCACTCCCGTTCCCTCGATGATGCCGTTCGCGCCGCGCAGCGCCGCCAGCGCTAGAAGCTCTCCACCCGCGCCGCCCCTGCCCGCAGCGCGGCGAGCGCCGCGACGAGCGGCGCGCGGATCGCCGGGTCGGCGATCAGGCCGTCCGCGCCGATCGCGTCGCGGGCCACCGGGATGCGCACGCACGCCGCCTCGACGATCTCCATGCTCAGGTAGCCGACGACCTTGCGCAGCGAGTCGTGCGCGTCGGCGGCCCCGGAGGGCGCCGCGGGGCCCGAGACGTTGATCCACGCGATCGGCTTGCGGTAGGCCTCCCCGCCCCCGACGAGCCATTCCAGGAGGTTCTTGAACGCACCCGGAAGCGCGCCCGCGTACTCCGGCGTGCAGACGAGGATCGCCTCGGCCCGGCCCGTGGCCGCCCGCAGCTCGCGGACGGCGGCCGGGAGGTCGTCGTGGTCGTCGTCGGGGCTGAAGTGCGGCAGCGCGCGCATGCCCTCGTAGAGCTCGGTGTCGGCGTCGATGGCCTGCGCGGTGCGCAGCAGGGCCGTGTTGGTCGATCCGTCGCGCAGGCTGCCGGAGATGAGGAGCAGGCTCATGCCCAGAGTCTGCCGGTAGCGTCAGGGGCGATGTGGCTGCAACGCGAGATCACGCTCGAGCCGCGCCCGCGCGGCTTTCACCTCGTCACGGGCGAGGTGCAGCGCGCGCTGCCCGAGCTCGCAGAGCTCGAGGTCGGCCTCTGCCATCTCTTCATCCGCCACACCTCCGCGTCGCTGACCATCAACGAGAACGCCTCCCCCGACGTCCGCCGCGACTTCGAGACGTGGTTCGACGCGGCCGTCCCGGAGGACTTCGGCGGATGGACGCACACGCTCGAGGGCCCCGACGACATGCCGGCCCACGTCAAGGCCTCGTTGATGGGACCGTCGCTCTCGCTGCCGGTCGCGCAGGGGCGCCTGGCCCTCGGGACGTGGCAGGGGATCTACCTGTGCGAGCACCGCGACCGCGGCGGGGCGCGCTCGCTCGTCGCGACGCTCAACGGTCAGTCGCGCCTGGAGCCGTAGCGCGTCGCGCGCAGGTCACGCAGCTCACGCAACTCGCGCACGTCGGCCGGGACGCCGCGCGGCGCCGGGGCGATGAGGTCGGGCTCGATCGGCGTCTCGACGACGGCGCCGTCGACGAGGTCGACGCGCGTGGCCCGTGCCCGCGGGCGCGCCGAGACGACGCGCTCGAGCTCCATGTCGCGGAAGAGCAGGCCGACGCCGTCGTCGGCGATCCACCCCGGCGGGAGCGTTCCGTCGGCCACCGCGCCCAGGTAGACCGGCCGGCGCCCCGGCTCGGTGTCGGCGTGCACGGAGAGCGAGCCAGGCAGCAGGCCGAGGCCGGGCGTGGGTTCGGGCGCGCCCGACGAGGTGGTCACCCCGCCCTGCAGCCAGCACATCGCCCCGGCGCTGAGGCCGGCGAGGACGACCCCGCGCTCCCAGGCGTCGCGCAGCATGCGGCCCAGGCCGTGGACCTGCCAGATCGCCAGCAGGTTGCGCATCGAGCCGCCGCCCACGTAGATGACGTCCTGGGAGAGCACGACGTCGCGCAGCGGCCGTCGCAGGTCGCCCATGCGAAACAGCGACAGCACCTCGGGCTCGCATGGGCGGTCGCCGAAGGCCGCGTGGAAGCGCCCGATCTGGTCGCGCGGATCGCCGCTGGCGGTGGGCAGGAAGAGGATCCGCGGCACCGGGCTGCCCGCGAGCTGCAGCACGAGCTCGTCGAGCACGGGATCGCCCGGCGGGGCGGTGAACCCGCCGCCGCCCAGCGCGAGGATGGTCCTCATGCGACGAGCGCCAGCGGTGCGCCGAGGTCGACGGTCGGCAGCTTGCGCTCGACCACGCGGTCGCCGCGCAGCGCGACCCGCCAGCCGCGCTTGCCGGGCCGCGACGCCACGACGCGGTGCAGGTCGGTCCCCACGAAGTGCAGCGCGGCGCCGTCGTCGGCCGCGTAGCCGGCGCACATGCCGTCGCGGATGAAGCGCCGGTACTCCTGGCGCCGGCACGGCTCGCCGTCGTAGTGCACGCAGTTGGAATGCGGCAGCAGCCCGAGGCCCTGCACCGCCTGCGGCGCGCCGTGGAAGGCCGTCACCGCCTCCGAGAACCAGCACAGCGATCCTGCGCTCAGCCCGCACAGCACGATGCCGCGCCGCCAGGCCTCGCTCAGCGCGAGGTCGATCCCGTGCGCGCGCCAGGCGCCCAGCAGGCTGATGACCGAGCCGCCCCCGACGTAGATCAGGTCCTGCGCGAGCAGGTGCTCGCCGGGGTCGCCGGTGGCCGCGGTGCGATCGCGGCGAAAGAGCGACAGGTGGCTCGGCTCGCAGCCGAAGGCGGCGAACGTGCGGTAGAAGCGCACGATGTAGTGGTCGGCGTCGCCCGACGCCGTGGGCACGAAGCACACGCGCGGGCGCTCGACCCCGGTCAGGCGCAGGACGTAGTCGTCCAGCAACGGGTTGCCCGCATCCATCGAGAACCCGCCTCCGCCGAAGGCCACGATCTGGGACGGTCGCTCCTCCATGCGTGGAGGGTAGGCAGCGCCCGTCGGCGCGGCCTCCGCCCAGTGGTCTAAGCCGAATCGACGGGCGGTCCTACGCCGTGGCGGGCGCTTCGGCGCCCCGCGGAGCACCGTCGGGATGGTCGGCCACGGTCTCGCCCGCCATGCGCGTGAGCAGCTCGGCGAGCTCGGCCTCGCGCTCGGGCGACCAGCCGTCGAGCAGTTCGGCCAGGCTCTGGCGACGGGCCGCCACCAGGCGGTCCAGCGCGTCGCGGCCCGCCGCGGTGAGGACGACGGCCTCGCCGGGGCCTTCGATGAATCCGAGCTCGCGCAGCTCGCCGATGCGGTCCGCCACGCGCGCCGGGTCGACCGCATGGGCCTCGGCCAGCGCGACCGGATCGGTCGGCTCGCTCTCGCCCACGCGCGCGAGCACCCAGCATTGCCGCGCGTTCAGGTCGACGCCGGCCTGCCGGCAGAGGCGCTCGAGGATCCGCAGGCGGGTGTCGCGGCGCGCGAGCGTCGAGAGCGCGCGCTCGATCTCGGGCAGCGGGTCGTGGTGCTTGGGCGCCGCGAACGCCTCGCCGACGCCGGTCGCCTCGACCGTGCGCCGCAGCGGCTTCTCGGGCAACAGCCAGGACAGGAGGAAGGCGAGCGCCGCGATCGGAGCGCAGACGGCGAAGATCGTGGTCAGCGCGTCGGAATAGGCGCCGACGAACGCCGCCCTCGCCGCGGGCGGCAGCTGGGCGACCATCTCGCGCGTGACGCGGCCCTCCCCGACCGAGGGCGGGAGCCCCGGGAGCTTCGAGAGCTCGTCGGCGAGGCGGTTGGAGAAGATCGCGCCGCAGATGGCGACGCCGAAGCAGCCGCCGATCGAGCGGAAGAACGTCGCGCCCGAGGTCGCCACGCCGAGGTCGCGGTAGTCGACGTCGTTCTGGACGGCGAGCACCAGCACCTGCATGACGAGGCCGATCCCGAGGCCGAGGATGACCATGTCGAGCGAGCGCTCGACACCGCTCGTCGTGGGCTCCATCGTCGACAGCCGCCAGAAGCCGACGACCATGATCGCCGTGCCCGCGATCGGGAACGGCTTGTAGCGCCCCCAGCGCGCGATGATCTGGCCGCTGCCGATCGAGGTGACAAGCAGCCCGAGGATCAACGGCAGCAATTGAAGCCCCGAGCCGGTCGGCGAGGCGCCGGTGACGATCTGCAGGAAGAGCGGCAGGTAGGTGGTCGCGCCGAAGAGGGCGAAGCCGACGATGAAGCCGATCGCTCCCGCCACCGTGAAGACGCGGCTCGAGAACAGGCTCATCGGCAGCACCGGCTCGGCGGCCCGCTTCTCGACGGGGATGAGCACCGCGGTCGAGACGACGGTGACCACGCCGAGGCCGATGATCTGCCACGAGCCCCAGCCGTAGGTCGCGCCGCCGAGGCTCGTGGCCAGCACGAAGCAGCCCGCGGCGAGGCTCAACAGGATCGTCCCGAGCACGTCGATGCGCGCGTGCCGGCGTTGCTCGGGCGCGCGCAGCGCGACCGCGATGACCGCCAGCGCCACGATCCCGATCGGGATGTTCACGTAGAAGATCCAGCGCCACGACGCGTTGTCGACGAGGAAGCCGCCGAGCAGTGGCCCGGCGACGCTGCTCACCCCGAACACCGCGCCGATCACGCCCTGATAGCGGCCGCGATCGCGTGGCGAGACGATGTCGCCGATGATCGCCTGGGCGAGCACGATGAGCCCGCCGCCGCCGAGGCCCTGAAGCGTGCGGAAGGCGATGAGCTCGCCCATGCCCTGCGCCTGCCCGCACAGCGCCGACCCGATGAGGAAGATGACGATCGCGCCCTGGAAGACGCGCTTGCGCCCGTAGAGGTCGCCCAGCTTGCCGTAGAGCGGCGTGGAGATCGTGGACGCCAGCAGGTAGCCGGTCACGACCCACGAGAGCTGGTTCAGGCCCCCGAGCTCGGCCGTGATGGTGGGCAGCGCCGTCGCGACGATCGTCCCGTCGAGGGCCGCGAGCAGGACCGCGAGCATGAGCGCCACGAAGACGACCCTGACCTCGCGGCGCGTGAGCGTCGCCGGGGCCGGGAGCGCAGCGGCGGCTGTCGACATGGGGCCTTGAGTAGATCAGCGACCCTGCCACACGGGATCGCGCTTCTCGGAGAAGGCGACCGCGCCCTCGCGCGCGTCCTCGGAGGTGAAGACCGGCCCCGACAGCTCGCCCTGGTGCTGCCAGAACTCCTCCTCGCTCCAGTCGAACTGCTGCTGGAGGATCGCCTTCGTGGCGTCGAGCGCCAGCGGCCCGTTGCCGGCGATGGCCCGCGCGAGCTCCAAGGCCGCGTCGACGGCCCCGCCGCTCTCGGCCAGGCGGTTGACGAGGCCGAGCTCGTAGCCGCGCTCGGCCGTGATGGCGTCGCCGGTGAGCGCCAGCTCCATGGCGACGCCGTACGGGACGCGGCGCGGCAGGCGCATCAGCGCGCCCCCGGCGGCGACGAGCGAGCGCTTGACCTCGGGGATGCCGAGCTTGGCGCCGCGCGCGGCGACGATGAGATCGCAGGCCAGCGCGACCTCGAGCCCACCGGCGACCGCGAAGCCCTCGATGGCGGCGATGAGCGGCTTGCGCGAGGCCCGCTGGACGATGCCCGCGAAGCCGCGATCGCCGACCCACGGGCGCTCGCCCGTCACGAACGCCTTGAGGTCCATCCCCGCGCAGAAGCCCGCGCCGGCGCCGGTCATGACGCCGACGGCGACGTCGCCGTCGGCGTCGAGCTCGTCGAGCGCGGCCGCGACCCCCTCGGCCAGCGCGAGGTTGACCGCGTTGCGCGCCTGCGGGCGGTTGAGCGTGATGAGCAGCACGCCGCCGCGGCGCTCGGTGAGGACAGGCTCTTCGGGCATGGGCGGACGATATAAGTCGCCCGGTGCGCGCGGCCGTCATGACGGAGTTCAATGCGCCGCTGAGCGTCGAGGAGGTCACGCCGGCCCCGGTCGGGCCGCGGCAGGCCCTGGTGCGGGTCGCCGCCAGCGGGCTGTGCCACAGCGACCTGCTCTTCTGGCAGGGCTACTCCCCCGTCGAGCCGCCGATCGTCCTCGGCCACGAGGGCGCCGGAGTCGTCGAGGAGGTCGGCCCGGAGGTCCGCACGGTGGCGCCCGGCGATCGCGTCGTCTGCACATGGATGAGCGCCTGTGGCGTGTGCTGGTTCTGTGTGCGCGGCGAGTCGCGGCTGTGCGAGGAGCTCGCCGGCCAGCGCGCCGAGCGCAGGCTCACGCGCGGCGACGGGAGCGCCGCCGTCGGAATGCTCGGCGTCGGGTCGTTCGCCGATCACGCCCTCGTCGACGAGCGCGCGCTCGTCAAGGTGCAGACCGACCTGCCCGACGAGCAGCTCGCCCTCATCGGCTGCGGCGTGACCACCGGGGTGGGCGCCGTGCTCAACACCGCCGCCGTGCGTCCGGGCTCGACCGTGGCGGTACTCGGGTGCGGGGGCGTGGGCCAGTCGGTGGTCCAGGGCGCCCGGATCGCCGGCGCGACGCGGATCGTCGCCGTCGACACCGCCGCGCTCAAGCGCGAGACCGCCCTGGCGCTCGGCGCCACCGACGCGGTCGATCCGCGCGTGACCGACCCGGTCGAGACGGTGCGCGCCCTCACCGGCGGGCGCGGCGTCGACTACGCCTTCGAGGTCGCGGGCGTGGAGACGACGCTGACCGCGGCGTACGAGATGACGCGGCGCGGAGGCACGATGGTCATGGTCGCCATCCAGCCGACCGCGGCCTTCTCCTGGACGCCGTTCGATGCGGTCCGCAACGAGAAGCGGGTGCTCGGATGCTGGTACGGATCGGCCGAGGTCCGCCGCGACTTCCCCCGCCTGATCGAGCTGGCCGCGACCGGCCGGCTCGACGTCGCGGCGATGGTGTCGCGGCGCATCGCGCTCGACGACGTCAACGACGGGCTGGCGGCGATCGAGCGCGGCGAGGTCATCCGCAGCGTGATCGTCAACTGACATAGGGTCCGGCCGATGCCGATCCGCAGGGTCGCCGAGGACGTCTTCCAGATCCCGCTGGCGCCGCGCCACGGCGTCAACGCCTACCTGCTCGGCGACGTCGTCGTCGACGCCGGCACCAAGAGCTCGGCCAAGCGCCTGATCAAGGCGCTGCACGGACACACCGTCGGGGCCCACGCCCTGACCCACGCGCACGTCGACCACGCCGGCGGCTCCAAACGGCTGGTCGACGCCTTCGACGTCGGAGTCTGGGTCGGCGAGCGCGACCGCGCCGACATGGAGTCCGGGCGCCCCGCGGCGCCCGAGACATGGGCCAAGCCGATGATGGCGCGCCTGCGCCACGACCCGGTGCACGTCGCCCGCTCGCTGCACGAGGGCGACGACATCGGCCACGGCTTCACCGTGCTCGACACGCCGGGGCACTCCGATGGGCACGTCGCCTTCTGGCGCGAGAGCGATCGCACGCTCGTGCTCGGCGACGTCTTCCTCAACATGCATCTGGTCACCACCGTCCCGGGCCTCCACGAGCCCCCGCGGATCTTCACGCGCGACCCGCAGCGCAACCGCGACAGCGCCCGGCGCCTCGCGGCCCTCGAGCCCGAGCTCGCCCTCTTCGGCCACGGGCCGCCGCTGCGCGACCCCGCGGCGCTCAAGGCGTTCACCGAGGCGTTCGAAGCATGAGCTCACTGCGCGAGTGCGTTGCGCACATGCTCGGTGCCGACGCGGCGGGCCTGCCGTCCGAGCAGCCGGCGCTGCGCGCGTGGCTGGCCCAGCGGGGCCTCGGCCTCGTGCCGGTTGCCGACCCGGCGGCCTTCTCGTGGCCGGGGCCGTTCCTGGCGCGCGGCGAGCGCGATTGGGCCGTGCTCTTCGGCGCGCCGCCGGGGCCGGTGTTCGGGACGCTCGACGGGCCGGCGCAGGCCGCCTACGTGATCGCCGGCCACGAGCTGCTCGTCCCGGCCCAGGTGGCGGGGACGACGACAACCGGCACGGTGGAGGCGATCGTGCTGGCCGCAACGGCCGAGGCGGCGCTCAGCGGTGTCGCCAGCGCTCGCGCGATCGCCGGGCGCGGGCTGGAGGGCGACCGCTACGCAGCCGGCGAGGGCACCTTCTCGGTCGCGGGCGGTCGCGGGCACGATCTCACGCTCGTGACGGCCGAGGCGCTGGAGGACGTCGGGCTGACCGCGTCGCAGGCTCGCCGCAATCTGGTCGTGCGCGGGATCGACCTCGACGCCCTGCGCGGGCGCCGCTTCCGCGTGGGTGAGGTGGAGTGCCTGGGCCAGCGCCGCTGCGAGCCGTGCGCGCATCTCGAGCGCCTCACGCGTCCTGGGGTCCTGCGCGCGCTCGTCCATCGCGGCGGGCTGCGCGCCGACATCCTGCGCGGCGGTGAGCTGCGCGTCGGCGATCCGGTGCAGGTGCTGGATTGACGCTGCGCTGGGAGCCCGACGGCCCCGCCCGTGGCGAGGTCGCGCTGCTGCACGGCGTGATGGCGCTGGCCGACACCTGGTGGCGCATCGGGCCGGGGCTCGCGACGCGGGGCTGGCGCGTGGCGGCGATCGACCTTCCGGGGCACGGAGGCGACGCGCGCCGCGACGGAGCGCTGGACCTCGATGCGCTCGCCGAGGGCGTCGCCGCCCGTCTGGACGGCCCGGTCGACCTGATGGTCGGCCACAGCCTCGGCGCGATCGTCGCGCTCGGGCTGCTCGCGCGCGACGGTGCCGCGGCGCGCGCGGTCGTGCTCGAGGAGCCGCCCGGGCCCGGCGCCATCGACCTGGGCGCGCTCGCGGAGGTCATCGCGCACGACGCGGCGGCGGTGCGGCGCGACCGCGGCCCGCTGGTGGCCCGCGAGCGCGAGGCCAATCCGCGCTGGGACCCGGGCGACGTCGAGCGCTCGGTACGCGGCATCGAGGAGGCCGACAGCGACGCGATCATCGCCGCCCTCGACGGCCCGCTGCGCTGGGACCTCACCGCCCTGCTCGCCGGGGTGGACGTCCCGACTCTCGTGCTCGCCGCCCACGACGGGCCCGGCAGCTTCCCGCTGGACCCCGGCTCCGCGCTGCGCGGCGCCGACCGCGAGGCGGTGCGGGCGGCGCTGGCGCCCGAGCGCTTCGTGGTCCTCGAGGGCGGCCACTGCCTGCACCGCGACGACCCGGCGCGCTGGCTGGAGGTCGTCGACGGCTTCGCGACCGTGGCGCTCTAGGCGCCGAAGAGCGTCAGCTCGGGCTCGCGCTCGCCGCGCAGGACCGCGAGATCGACCTCGACCCACGCGATCGCGCGGGCCTCGGCCAGCACGCGGGCCTGCGGCTTGACCGTCTGGGCGGCAAGCACGCCGCGGCAGTCCGCCATCGCCGGATCGCGGCGGATGCGCTCGAGGTAGCGCGTCAGCTGCTCGACGGCGTCGATGGTGCCGATGCGCTTGATCTCCACCGCGATCCACTCGTCCTCGCCGTCGCGGCACATGAGGTCGACGGGCCCGATGTCGGTCGGCCACTCGCGGCGCACGAGGCGAAAGCCCTCGCCGCAGAACGTGGGCGCCGCGGCCAGCGCCTCCTGGAGGTCGGCCTCGACGCCGTCCTTCTCCAGCGCGGCCGCCTCGCCCATGTCGTGACTGACGTCCGAGAGCACCTCGGCGATCTGGATCTCCAGCCGGTCCTCGCTGGCGCCCGCGCGCTTGCGCACGACGATGCGGTCGGGCTCCTCCTCGATCACCGTCGGCGGCGTCATCCAGTTGCTCGGCTTGAAGCCGCCGTGGTCGGCGTGGACCATCACCGACCCGTCGCTCTTGACCATGATGAGGCGCAGCGCCTCGGGGAGGACGGCGGAGAGACGGCCCGAGTACCGGACCTCGCAGCGGGCGACGATGAGGCGCACGGCGCCATCGTACGGAGCCGCCCGGAGGAAACGACCCGTCCCGCGAGGCGGTCACACGATGACCGGTGATCCGTCCCTTGGTACTCGGTCGAGCGCGACGACCCGCAGCTCGCTCGTGTGGCGTCCGGCGTCGGTCTGCAGCCAGCAATCTTCCGGGCCGGGAAGCATCTCGGTGAACTCGACGGGTGCGCCCGGCGCCTGCTCGCGGGCGGGCGCGACGAAGCGGACGAGCGTCCGGCGCAGGGAGGGGCTCTCGAAGTCGACATACCTCGGCTTGCGCTCGAGCGGCGAACGGGCGAAGACGCGGCGCGGGAGGCCGCGGTCGCGGGCCCAGGCCGCGAGGTCGTCGGGGCTGGCCGGAAGCTCGGCGGCGCGTGCCGACCAGCTCGCACGGCGCACCACCAGCCGGCCGATCTGCGCGCGCCCGTCATGCTCGCCGATGGGGTCGAAGCTGCGCAGCGATGCGACGAAGATCGGGAGGTAGAGGAACTGCGCGAGCCGCACCCGGAACGTGCCCGCGCGGTCTGACACGTGCCCGTCGTCGACGACGACGTCAGCGAGCGCGACGCGGCTGGTTCCCGCGGGCGCCGGCTCGTCGCCGCTCATCACCACGATGTCGCCCTCTGGGTACATCGGCCAGCTCCGCGCGGTCATGTCGACAACCCCGCGGCGCGGCGGCGACAGGTGGACGCCCGGCCCGGCGTCCGCGGCGACGCGTCGCATCATGGCGGCGGGGTCGGGGTGTCGCAGCCCGAAAAGGCCTTGGGCGAGTGGGTTGCCGCCGCCGTGGAAGTCGCCGAGCACGACGAGGAAGTCGCCGCGCGCCACCGCGTCGGTGCTCGCCGCGGCGATCTGCAGGTCGGCGGAGTGATAGTTCGAGCCGTGCCACGCCGGCGTCCAATCGGCGAAGGCGTCGACCGCGTTGGCCTCGCCGGCGACGACCGATGCCCAGCGCCGGCGCAGAACGCGCTGCTCCTCGCCCATCTGGTCCCACAGACCAAAGCCCGCGCCCATGAGCTCGCCCAGCAGCGGCGCGAGCGGTCCTGAACGCCCGTGAGCGATGCGGTCCAGCAGCTCGGCGCCGCGGTCGAACACGCGACCGCACCACCAGCGCGATGCGTGGAGCACCACCGGCAGCGAGCAACGGAGCTCGTCGAGCACCGCTGGGCCGAGCGTCACGTCGAGGTCGCGCATGCAGTCGAGGTAGGCGATCGTGCGCCCCCCGCCGCTGTCGCCCTCGGCCCGCGCCGGCGGCCGCCCGGTGACCTCCTCGAACACGCGGTCGAGATGGTCGAGCGCGGCCGGGACCTCCTCGCGCCGCGCCGTTGTGACCGCGTCACGCGCGACCTCCAGGCGGTCGAGCCCGGACGTGTCGGCAAGCAGCGGGCGCAGGGCGCGCTCGGGGAACGGCCCCATCGGCAGCGGCGTGCTGACGCCGGCCGCCGCCGCCACGGCCTCGACCGCCCACGTCTCGAGGTGCACGACGCGCTCGCTCTCCAGGGCGCCCGAGCGCACGGCGAGGGGAGCGCCCTCCTGCGCGAACGAGCCCCAGGCCAGCGGCCCGAAGAACCCGATCGTGTCGTTCTTGGAGCAGTAGCGCTGCCAGTAGCTCCCGACGACGTCCGCCCAGCGGCGCTGGCGCGAGGGGCCGCCCGGCGCGCCGGCAGCAAGCTTGTCCACGGCGCGCCGCAGTGACGCGCGGCTCTGCCACGCCACCGCTTCGCGGAAGGCCGGATCGCGCGCCACCTGCGCGAGCCGCGCGCCCTCGTCGGCACCGAACGCCTCGAGCCCCTCCACCGGGAATCCCGCGCTGCGCACGGCGAAGTCGCGCCACAGACTCCAGTCCTCGGTGAGGTCGAGGTGCTGCTCCAGTCCCAACGGTTCCGCCGTAATATTCACTAGAGTGTCACTCTAGAGAATGTCTGATGGTCAAGTCAAGCGGAGGTACGACGTCACGTCGCGGCGCGCGGCGGCAGCGGCGACGCGAGACCGGATCTGCGCCGCCGCCGAGAAGCTGTTCGTCGGCGACGGCTACGCCCGCACCAGCATCCGCGCCGTCGCGAAGGCGGCCGCCGTGGCCGAAGCGACGATCTACCTCACGTTCCCGGACAAGGCTGCCCTGCTCGACGCCGTGATCGTGCGCGCCACGCGCGACAACCCGTCAGAGGGTCTCGATGCCATCGCCGCGGCGCCGGCCGAGGAGATCCTGCCGCGCCTCGCGTCCTCCAACGCCGTGCTCATGGCCCGCGCCGGGCGGCTCATCGCGCTCGGCGAGAGCGCGAGCTTCATGGACGCCGAGCTGCGGCCACTGCGCGAGCGCGCGCACCGCCACCTGCGCGCCGCGTTCCGTGTGATCGCCGACCGCCTGGACGATGCCGGCCTGCTGCGCGCCGGCGCGCAGGAATCGGCCGACAGCCTGTACGCGATCGCCAGCGAGAGCACCTATCTGCGCATGACCGACGGCGCCGGGCTGTCCACGGACCAGTACGCCCACTGGCTCACCGAGACGCTCGGAGCGATCCTCCTGCGGGCATAAAGAAGGCCCCGACATCCGTGCGGGGCCTGCATGCTCTTTGTCGGCCCCAGGGCCGCCAACCTTTAGCGCTTTCGCAAAGCTGGCGCGTTGGCGCTACAAATGGGTCCGGACGCCGGCAGTGCGCAGGCTCATGTCGCCCGTGCGCGCGCCCAGGCCGAAGCCCAGCTCGGGCTCGGCGGCGCCTCTCAGCCACGGCTCGAAGCGCTCGGCCAACGCCGGGCCGTGCTTGAAGCCGTGGCCCGAGCCCCCGCCCAGCAGCCAGACGCGACCGTCGTGCTCGGGGTGCGGCGCCATCACGAAGTGCATGTCCTGGGTGATCTCGTACTGGCACGCGCGATGGCCGACGAGCGGCGCGTCGGCCAGCGCCGGGAAGCGATGGGCGACGTACGCGCGCGCCAGACGCTCGTGCTCGGGGACGGCGACGCGCTCGAACGTCTCGGGATCGCACGGCGGGCCGTCGACGTCCGGGGAGACCTTCACGCCGCGACCGTCGAGGTCGCCGAGGCCGTAGGCCGCGCCGTCGTAGTCGACCCAGCCCGGGACGCCGGGCGTGCGCCAGGCGCCTGGAGCGCCGAAGTAGAAGACGTCCTGGTGGGTGATGCGCAGGTCGAGCACGCCGGGGAAGAGCGCCGGCAGCCACGCCCCGCACGCCCAGACGACGCGGTCGGCCTCCAGCCGCCGGCCGTCGTCGAGGAGCACGGCGGCGCCGTCGGGGCGCGCCTCGGCGAGGGCCAGCTCGGCGCCGGCGGCCACCGCCTGGGCGGCGAGGGTCTTGACGGCGTCGCGGGCACGCAGGATGCCCGCCTCGGGCTCGAAGAGGGTGAAGCGCACGTCGTCGAGGGCGATGCTCGGGAACAGCGCGGCCGCGTCGACGCGCTCGCACGGGATCCCCTCGGCGCGCAGGACGGCCTCGCCCGCCGCCTCCCAGCCGTCGTCGCGGCGGGCGAGCCAGGCGACGCCGCAGGGCACGACGAGGCTCGGGTCGATCTCGTGCCACAGCGCCCAGGCGCGCCGCGCCGAGCGCGTGTGCCATGCCTCGCCCCCGTGGCAGCAGCGGATGATGCGCGACTCGTCGCCCGAGCCGGCGCGCACGTGCCCGGGGGCCGCGCGCTCGACGAGCACGACGTCCCAGCCGGCCAGCGCGCAATGGCGGGCCAGCGACGCGCCGAAGACGCCGGCGCCGACCACCACGAGCGAGGGCGAATTGCTCACCGCCCGGAGGCTAGCGGTCAGTGCTTGACGCGCAGGCTCTTGGAGGTCGCGGTCGAGGCCTTGTAGGGCGCGACGTTGACGTACTTGATCTGCACGCGCCACGTTCCCGCGCGCTTGAGCTTCTGGCGGAAGGTGAACGGCTTGTTGGCCGGCTTGAGGCCGCTGTGGATGGTCTTCCACTTCTTGCCGCGCTTCTGCTGCCAGCTGACGCGGACCTTCCCCGACAGGCCGGCGCTCGCGCTCTTCGTGACGCGCCCGGAGATCGACGCCTTGCGGCCGTTGCCGAGCTTGACCTTGGCGAGCTTGATCTTCGTCTTGAGCGTCGCCGGCAGCGTCTTGACGCGCGTGACCTGGACGCTCTTGGTGACGGTGTTGCCCTGCGGGTCCAGCGCGACGACCGTGATGGTGTGCGGGCCGAGGGACAGCTTCTTCGCGCCCTGCCACTCGAGCTTGACGGCCTTGCCGGAGGCCACGTCGGTGCCCGTGAAGTTGCGGATCTCGTTGCCGTCGGCCTGGAAGGTCATGCGCGCGACGCTGCTGGCGTCGCTGGCGACGGCGCTGATGGTCAGGACCTGCACGTAGCGCTCGCTGGTGGCCGGCGTGCTGATCGTCAGCGACGGCGCATCGAAGTCGCCGCACGGCCCGGTGAGCTGGTCGCCCTGCGTGGCGACCGAGCGGAAGGCGTCCCAGGAGGGCTTGTGCGAAGCGTCGGTGCGCTGCAGGCCGTAGTGGTCGAGCTCGTCACCGTTGTGCGTCGTGTCCTTGAGCGTGTACCAGAGGCCGGTCTCGAGGTAGGGATAGGCGGCGAGGCAGTGATAGGCCTCCTTGAGGTTGGCGGCCTGCGCGGCCTCGCTGACGCCCGAGGCCTTCTGGCCGGCCCACATCCCGCGCGAGCACGTCGTCGCCGTGGTCGTCCAGCCCATCTCGGTCATCCAGATCGGCTTGGCGCCGTCGCCGTTGGCCACCATCACGTCGTGCACGGTGCGAAAGCCCAGGAAGGTGAAGCGCGCGACGTTGCCGTCCTCGCGGTAGAACGAGCTCGGCGGGTCGACGAGGCAGGCCGTGTCGGTGTGGACCGAGGCCGCGTCGAAGGAGCTGCCGGCGCCCGCCGCGTAGACCTGGCCCAGGAAGTTGTAGTTGTTGCCCGTCAGCGGCCCGAGCAGGACCTTGGCGCTCGGGTCGGCCTGCTTGATGCGCGGGTAGGCGGCCTTGAGGATGGCCGCGTAGCGCCCGGCGTCGACCGCGGCACCCCAGAACTGGGTCTCGTCCTCCTCGTTCCAGATCTCGTAGGCGGCGGCGCCGCCGGCCTGCTGCATCTGGGCGGCGAAGGCCGCAGCGGTGTTGGCGAAGGCGGTGGGGTCGGGCGGCGTGTTGGTGCCGTCGACGTTGCCGGTGAGCACGAAGACGACCTTCATGCCGCGGGCGCCCGCGCCGGAGACCACGGCCTTCCACAGGGCGTAGTGCGAGGCCTGGTCGTTCGGCGCGAAGACGCGCACGTACTTCGCGCCGAGGTCGCGCGCCTGGTCGAGGTCGGCCGCGCTGGGGATGTCGGCGATGTTCACGCCGGGCGTGGCGGCGTGGGCGGCCGCGGGCGAGAGCACAAGGCCGGCGAGCAGGAGGGGCAGGAGAAGGAGGCGTCGCACCTCCTGGTTGGTCGGCCGCTCTCGGACCCAGCTTTAGCCGCGCCCCGGGGGGATCGAACAGACGCGCGCTAGGTTGAGCGCCATGTCCCGCACCGTCAGTTCGATCATCGCCGGCCGCCCCGCCACCGACGCGCCCGGCGGCCATGACACCTCCACCAATCCCGCCGACACCTCCGAGACCGTCGCCGACGTCCGCCTGGGCGACGCCGGCACCTTCGTCGCCGCCTGCGAGGCGGCGCGCGCGGCGCAGCGCGAGTGGGCTGCGGTCCCGGCGCCCGTGCGCGGGCGCGCGATCCAGCAGCTCGGGCGGCTGGTGGAGGACAACAAGGAGGCCCTCTCGCGCCTGGTCACGCGCGAGATCGGCAAGCCCTACGCCGAGTCCCTCGGCGAGGTCCAGGAGATCGTCGACACCTGCAACTTCTTCGTCGGCGAGGGCCGGCGGCTCTACGGCCAGACCGTGCCGTCGGAGATGTCCGACAAGCAGCTGTTCACCTTCCGCAACCCGGTCGGCGTGGCCGCGATCATCACCGCCGGCAACTTCCCGGTCGCGGTGCCCTCCTGGTACCTCGTCCCGGCGCTGCTGTGCGGCAACGCGGCCGTGTGGAAGCCGGCCGAGTACGCGCCCGCGACGGCCGAGGCGCTGGCCCAGCTCTTCCTGCACGCCGGCCTGCCCGACGGCGTGCTGAACCTCGTGCTGGCCAACGGCCCGCAGACCTTCGCCGGCCTCGAGCAGGCGCTCGACCGCGGCCTGGTCGACAAGGTCGGCTTCACCGGCTCGAGCGCGGTGGGCGCCGAGATCGGCGCGCTCTGCGGGCGCCACCTGCAGTCGCCGTGCCTGGAGCTCGGCGGCAAGAACCCGCTCGTGGTCATGGCCGACGCCGACCTCGACCTGGCCGTCGAGGGCTCGCTGTTCAGCGGCTTCGGGACCGCGGGCCAGCGCTGCACCTCGCTGGGGACCGTGATCGTCGACGAGCGCGTCCACGACGACTTCTTCGCGCGCCTGAAGGCCGCCGTCGAGGGCGCCGCGATCGGCGACCCATCGCAGGACGTCCTCTACGGTCCCATGATCCACGAGCGCTTCCTGGAGCGTTTCGAGAGCGAGTGGCTCGGGCTCATCCGCGACCACCACAGCGTCCACGGCTCGACGGCCACCGGGCGCATCACCGCCGCCCACCCGCGCGAGGGCTTTGTGGGAGACGATCCCGAATCCGGGCTCTTCGTGCACCCCACGCTCGTCGACGGCGTGCGCGCCGACGACGACCTCGCCAACACCGAGACCTTCGGCCCGCTCGTCGGCGTCGCCTCCTTCGGCGACTGGGAGGAGGCCATCGCGCTGGCCAACGGCCACGGCTACGGGCTGAGCGCGTCGATCTACACGACGGACCCGCAGAACGCCTTCCGCTATCGCGAGCGCATCAGCGCCGGCATGGTCAGCGTCAACAACTCGACCAGCGGCGCCGAGGCCCACCTGCCCTTCGGGGGCAACGGCAAGTCGGGCAACGGCTCGCGGCAGTCGGGCATGTGGGTCATCGACCAGTTCACGCGCTGGCAGTCGCTCAACTGGGACTACGCCGGCAAGCTGCAGAAGGCGCAGATGGACGTCGCCGACATCGAGGGCGACGTGGACTACCGCCTCGACGAGTAGCGTCCGCTGCCATTGTTGCAATGTATCGAGGTATTGTTACAATGAGCGACCATGTCAGAGGGCCAGCTCGTCCACTGGGCCCAGGCGCGCGGCTTCGAGCTGACGCCTGAGAACCGTCCGGTCGTCGCGCGCTATCTGCGCCGGGCGCGCCTGCTGCCGGTGTGCGGCGCCCTCGCCGGTGTCCTGCTCCCCACGCTCGTCCAGCTGCTCTGGCACGGCGAGCTCGTGATCCTCGGCTTTCACAGCGACGGCTCCGGGGCGCCGTACGCGGGTCCGTTCGAGGTGTACATCGGGTATCTCCTGGGTGCCCTGTGCGCCGAGGTGTCGCTGGCCCGTCCGCGCGATCCCGCGCGCCGCTCCGCGAGCCTCGTCCCCCGCGAGCTCGAGGCCTACCTGCCCCGCCGCCTGCTGCTCGCGCAGCGGGCGCTCGGCGTCGCGGTGGTCCTCGGCGTCATCGTCACCGGGCTCGTGCCCTACCCGTCGCCCGCGTCGGAGCCCGACTGGTCCGCGCTCGTGCCGGGCGCCGCGTTCTTCGGCGCCTTCGCCGCCGGGCTGGAGGCCCTCGAGCGCTGGATCGTGCGCCGGCCCCAGCCGTTCACCAGCTCCTCGCTGGTCGCCGCCGACGACGCCATCCGCGCGCAGTCCGTGCACGCCTTGGCCGGCAGCGGCCTGGCCCTCCTGCTCGTCGCCCTGAGCGGCGTCTTCGCCGTGCTCACCGTGTCCGACCTCGACGTGCTCAGCTGGACCATGTGGCTACCGGCCCTCGCCGCCTTCGTGCTCTCGATCCTCGCCTGCCGCGACATCGGCCAGCAGCCCTGGCACGTGCGCCGGCGCGTCGATCGCCGCGCGGGAGCGGCCCCGGCGTGATCCTCGAGATCGATCCCCGCTCGGCGGTGCCGCCCTACGAGCAGCTGCGCCAGCAGGTGACCGCGCTGGTCCTCGGCGGGGCGCTGGCCACCGGTGACCGCCTCCCCGCCATCCGCCAGCTCGCCAACGACCTCGGCCTGGCCGGCGGGACGGTCGCCCGCGCCTACCGCGAGCTCGAGTCCGACGGCGTCGTGACGACCCACGGCCGTCACGGGACCGTCATCGCCGGCCCGCCGCACGAGCCACCGCCGGCGGCGGATCTGCTCGCGGCCGCGCGCAGCTACGCGGGCGAGGCGTCGAAGACCGGCGCCAGCCTCGAGGATGCCCTCGTCGCGGTGCGCGTCGCCTTCGCGGTGCGGCGAACGGCCTAGGAGCCGGGCTCGCCCTCGAGCAGCGCCGGAACGGCTCCGGCAAACCCGACGACGATGAAGCCGAAGAGGGCGACGACGCCGATGGCGTGCGCCCAGCCCGCCTCGGCGACGGTCAGCAGCCCGAAGCCGACCACCAGGCACGCGCCGGCGACGCGGCCGAGCAGGCCGGGCGCGGCGGCGAGGACGAGGTCGCGTGCCGGACCGGGCGCCGCGGCGTGCTCCTCGTGGGCATGGCCGAGCCGGCCGCCGAGCGTGAGCCGGAAGAGCAGGACGAGCGAGGGGAAGAGGATGATGGCGCCGCCGAGCACCGCCACGGTGATCGTCACCAGCACGTCGTGGGGCGCCGCGGCCTGCTTGACCGTGAGGCCGGGCAGGAAGATCGGCGACTGGGCCAGCGCCCAGCCGGCGACGATCGCCGCGACCGCCACCGCCGCGCTGTAGCGCGCGGGCTCGAAGCGCGTGCGCACGACGAGCGCGAAGGTGGCGAGGCCGGCGATGACCGAGACGATGACCGCGGGCAGGCCGTCTCCGGCGACGAGCTCGTGGTAGAGCCGGTAGGCGTCGTGATGGAGCACGACGAGCCCGGCAATCGAGAGGACTCCGCTGAGGGCCCCCGCCCCCAGCGCCCGCGCCCGGAAGGCCGCGGCGAGGTCGGCGTCGCCGCGGCGAGCCGCGTCGGCGGCCAGGTAGACGGCGGCCAGGTAGGCGCAGAAGGCCACCGCGAGCGCCCCGATGAAGATCGAGGTCGGGTTCAGCCAGCTCGTGATGAGATCGCCCTTGGCGTTGCCGAAGGGCACGCGGCCCGTGGCCAGCCCGCCGACCGCGGCGCCGAGCGCGAACGGCGTGAGGACCGAGGAGACCGCCGACGCCGCGTCGATGCGGCCGATCTCGCGCGGATCCGAGGTGCCGCTGCGTAGCGCGTAGGCCGCGCCGCGGACGATGATCCCCAGCCCGGCGACGAACAACGCCACACAGAGCGTCGAGGCCAGCGAGCCGAACGCGGCCGGGTAGGCGGTCCACGTCACCGTGAGGACGAAGATGAGCCAGACGTGGTTGGCCTCCCACACGGGGCCGACCGCCTCGTGGGCGTGCTCGCGGATGCGCTCGCCACGCTCGCCCCGGCCGACGGCGAACTGCCACATGGCGGCCCCGAAGTCCGCGCCGCCGAGCACGACGTAGAACACGAGCCCCAGCAGGACGAAGACCATCGGGAGCTCCTGCAGCGACACGCGTCAGTCTCCCGCCACGGTCAGTGGCGCGCGCGCCAGGCGCCGCAGGATCCACACGACGCCCGCCCCGACCGCGAGGTAGACGATCCACAGCGTCGCGTAGCCGACCGGGATGCCGCCGGCGGCGGTGACCGCCTGCGAGGTCGGCATCACGCGATAGACGACCCACGGCTGGCGCCCGACCTCGGTCACGATCCAGCCGCAGATGAGGGCCACGACCGAGAGCGGGCCTGCGGCGGCAAGGCCGTAGTAGAAGAGGCGCCATTCAGGCAGCGCTCGTCGCCGCACGCGCAGGTAGAGGACGATCGCGCCCAGCAGCGCCAGCAGCGTCCCGATGCCGACCATCGCCTGGAAGCAGATGCGCACGATGTTCACCGGCGGGCGCTCGTCGGGCGCGACCGCGTCGAGGCCCTCGACCCGCGCGTTGGGGTCGTGGAAGGAGAGCACAGAGAGCATCTTCGGGATGCCGATGCCGAACTTCACCTCGCCGTCGTGATACCAGCCCAGGATGTGGATCGGCGCGCCCTTCTCGGTCCGGCCCAGCCCCTCGAGCGCCGCGAGCTTCGCCGGCTGCGACTCGGCGACGTCGCGGGCGGCCCAGTCGCCGACCAGCAACTGGACCGGCGAGGCCAGCGCCGCGATCGTCAGCGGCACCACGAGCGCCGTGCGCTCGTAGCGGCCCCAGCGCCCGCGCAGGCGCGCGACCGCATAGGCCCCGGCCACGACGAAGCCCGTGACGATGTAGCCGGCGAGATACATGTGGACGAGCTCGTGCCACAGGTAGGTGTTGCCGAACAGCGCATCGACGGGATGGATGTCGACCGCCTCGCCGCGCACGAGGCGAAACCCGCCCGGGTGGTTCATCCACGCGTTGACGGCGATGACCATCAGCGAGCCCGTGAAGCCGGTGAGGACGATGGGGACCGCGCTGAGCATGTGCGCCCGCGGCGACAGGCGATCCCAGCCGTAGATGTAGATCCCGATGAAGATGGCCTCCAGGAAGAACGAGAAGCCCTCGATCGCGAAGCCCAGGCCGAAGACCCCGCCGAAGGTGGCCGTGAAGTTGGGCCACAGCAGGCCCATCTCGAAGCTCAGGATGGTGCCCGTGATCACGCCCACGGCGAACAGCGCCACCATGATCCTGCTCCAGCGCCGGGCGATCGCGAGGTAGAGCGGGTCGCCGGTGCGGTGGCCCATCCACTCCATCACGAGCACCATCAGCGGGAAGGCGATGCCGAAGCACACCAGCGGGATGTGCACGGCGAACGACAGCGCCTGCATCTGGCGGGCCTGGAGCAGGTGATCCTGCTGCACCGGACCGAGCGCCTGCGCCAGTGTGACCAGCGAGTGGGTCACCACCCGCCGAGCCTATTCCAGTCGAGCGCTCTCAGTAACCGTCGCTGACCACATTCTCCAGCGGCTCGCCGGCCGCGTAGCGGCGCAGCTGCGCCGCGGCGAGGCTCCACGCCTCCCGCTCGGCGCCCGGGGTGTCGCCCGCGCTGTGCGGACTGATCATCACGCCGGGCGCCGTCCACAGCGGATGCTCGGAGGGCAGCGGCTCGGGCTCGACGACGTCGAGCACCGCGCGGATGCGCCCGGACTGCAGCGCGGCGACCAGCGCCTCGGTGTCGGTCGTCGCGCCGCGCCCGGCGTTGACGTAGAGCGCGTCCTGGCGCATGGCCTCGAAGTCGCGAGCGCCGAACGCGCCACGGGTGGCCTCGGTGAGCGGCAGCAGGTTGACCACGACATCGGCGCCGGGCAGCAGGGCGGGCAGCTCGTCGGTGCCGTGGACGCCGTCGCGCGCGCGCCGGGCGACGCCGACGACCTCGCAGTCGAAGGGGACGAGCATCGCCTCCAGCGCGCGCCCGATGGAGCCGAAGCCGAGCACGAGCACCCGCAGGCCCGACGCGTCGCCGAGCTTGACGAGCTCCCAGTGGCGGCGGCCCTGCTGCTCGGCGCACTCACGCGCGCGCTTGGCGTCGGCCAGGATCGCCGCCATGATCCATTCGGCCATCGCGCGGTCGCGCGCGCCGCGGGCGCTGCACAACGTCACCCCTTCGGGCACGCGGTCGACGATCCAGTCCACGCCCGCGGAGACGGTCTGCAGCACGCGCAGGCCCGACAGTCCCTCGAGGGCGCGCAGGTCCTCCCAATGCACCACGGCGAACTCCACGTCGGGCCCCAGCTCCTCGGCCAGCTCGACGCCCTCCGGCGCCGGGCCCAGCGCCGCGCGGTCGAAGACCCAGGCGATCACGCCGCGGGCAGCACGCGCGGCAGCGCCGCGCGCAGGCGATCGAGGAGGTCGGCGACCTCGCCGTCGTTGCGGTTGAGGTCCAGGGCGCGCTCGGCGGCCGCGATCGCGTCGGAGATGCGGTCGGTGCGCGCGAGCGCGTGTGCGTAGCGCGCCCACGCGGGAGCCGAGGAGGGCTCCAGCAGCGTGGCCTGCTCGGTGGCGGTGACCTCGGCGCCGAGGTCGCCGGCCAGATGATGGGCGAGCGCGAGGTCGAGCAGGCCCTCCACGCTGGGGCCCAGACGGCGCGCCATCTCGAGCGCGCTGATGGCCGCCTCGCGGTCCATGAGCCGCAGGCGCAGGCGCCCGACGCGCTCCCACGCGTCGGCGTCCTGCGGGCCGCGCGCCGCGGCGCGGTCGGCCGCCTCGGCGGCGAGGTCGATCGCGCCCATGTCCTCGTAGATGCGTGCGGCGAAGCGATGGGGCGCGGGGCGATCGCCCTCGACGCGCGCCCAGTCGCGCACGGCGCGGCCCGCTGCGGTGAGCTCGCCGGCCTGCCAGAAGGCGAGCGTCATCAGGCGCAGGACGGCGGCGTTGGTCGGCTCGGCGTCGCGCGCGAAGATCAGGCGCTTGGCGGCCAGCGGGTAGTCGCCCTCGGCCATCGCGTGCTGGGCGGCGGTCATGAAGCGCTGCACGCGCTCGGCGCCCGGATCGGGCTTGGAGAAGTCGACGAACTGCAGCGAGCCGGCGGGGACGGTCCGCACGCCCGGCGCGAACTTGACGCGCGCCCACTGCTGCACGTCGTCACCGGCGCCGGTGAAGTAGATGCCCGTCACCGAGCCGACGCCCCACTCCGGGTAGCTCAGGCAGCGCGCGTAGCGGTGCACGACCGAGTGGTCGGGCATGCGCGAGCCGAACGGGTCGTGCTTGGCCTGATCGGCGGCCGCGGCGCGGGCGCGCTGCTCGGCCTCGTAGGCGCGGCGACCCTCCTCGGCGCGCGCCTTGCGCGAGGCGGCGGCGCTGACCTTGACCGCGTTGCGCGACACGCGCCCGCCGCGCGAGCCCTCGGCCAGCGAGATGAGCTGGTCGGCCGCGTCGTTGATCGCCTTCAGATGGCGCTCGTGCTCGAACTGGCGCCCGGGCGGGGCAAGGTCGGGATGCCAGACCTTGGCCAGCCGGCGCCGTGCGAGCTGGACGTCGCGTTGGTCGAACGGCGGCTCGATCTCCAACAGGAGGAGCGCCTGCTCGATCTCGAACACTGCGGGCATGAACACCCGACGATAGCGCCGCGAAGCTCAGGCGAGGAGCCCTGGCCGGAGCACTGCGTCCAGCGCGCGGCGCACACGACCGGCGAGCGTGCCGCGGCGATCGACCGCCCAATCGAGCTGGGCGCCGTGGAAAACGGCGTGCACGGCGTCGGCCAGAGCACGCGTGTCGCAGGGCTCGAGCTCGCCCGCGGCGACGGCGGCATCGAGCAGCGCGCGGATCGCGCGGCGCAGTCCGCGGGCGTGGGCGACGGCGAGCGCGCGCAGCTGCGGGTCGGCGAGATCGAGCTGCAGCAGCGCGAGGTGGTTGGCGAAGGCCGCGGGGTCGCGGACGGGCCCGGTGAGGGCGACGAGGCCGTCGGTCAGCGCGGCCAGCGGCGCCTCGCCGGGCGCCGGCAGCGCCGTGCCGGCCCGCGCCGCGGCTCGCGCCGCCGCGGCCACCAGCAGCGACCGCTTGGAGCCGAAGCGCTGCACGAGCGTCGCGGGGGCGACGCCCGCCTCGCGGGCGACGTCGGCCAGCGTCAGCCGCGCCGGCCCGACGGCCCCGACCGCCCGGAAGGTGGCGTCCAGCAGGGCGTCGTCGGAATGGGTGCGCGGGCGGCCTGCCATTTGTGAATCTTCGTTTAGTATTACAGCCATGCCCGACCTCTCCGACCGCATCGCCCTCGTCACCGGTGCCAGCCGCGGGGCCGGCGCTGCCATCGCCGCGGTCCTGGGCGAGGCCGGCGCCACCGTCTACGTCACCGGGCGCTCGTCGCGCGCGGGCACGCGCACCGAGGACATGCCGGGCACGGTCGAGGACTCCGCCGCGCAGGTGAGCGCCCGCGGCGGCACCGGCATCGCCGTCGTCTGCGACCACACCGACGCGGCGCAGGTCGACGCCCTGGTGGCCCGCATCGGCGCCGACCACGGCCGCCTCGACGTGCTCGTCAACAACGCGTGGGGAGGCTACGAGCAGTACGACGGCGCGGCCTTCACGGCCCCGTTCTGGGAGCAGCCGCTGCAGCAGCGCTGGGACGCGATGTTCGGCGCCGGCGTGTGGCCCACGCTGCTGACCAGCCACCGCGCGGCGCCGCTGCTGGCCGAGGGCGCCCTGGTGGCCTGCACGATCGCCTGGGCCCAGGGCGCCTACACCGGCAGCGCGTTCTACGACACGGCCAAGGCGTGCATCGCGCGCTTCGCCTTCGCGATGGCCCAGGACCTGCGCGAGCGGCGGGTGACCGCGGTCGCCGTCGCGCCCGGCTTCATGCGGACCGAGCGGGTGCTGGCGGCCCACGCGGCACACCCCTTCGACCTCTCGGTCACCGAGTCACCGGAGTACCTGGGCCGCGCCGTGGCCCACCTCGCCGCCGACCCCGACCGCCTCGCCCGCTCGGGCGAGCTGCTGACCGCCGGCGACCTCGCGCGCATCTACGGGTTCACCGACGTCGACGGCTCGCAGCCGCGGGCGTTCACGATCCCCGCGTGAGGCGCAGGATCGCCGGCACGACGACGTCCCAGTCGCGGCGCGGCAGCTCGTGGCCCGTTCCCTGCAGCGTGAGCAGCTCGGCGCCGGGGATCTCGCGCGCCAGCGCCGCCCCGTGACCGTGGGGGAAGGCGGGGTCCTCGGTGCCGTGGACGACGAGCGTGGGCACTTCGATCTCTCCCAGGCGCTCGCGCCAGCGGTCGCCGCCCTCGGCGGCGTAGTGGTTGCGCATGCTCGACTCGATGTTCGTCGTGCGATCGAGGACGCGGGCGCAGAGCGCGCGCGTGCCCTGCTCGTCGAACGGCTGTGAGCGGCTGGCGCACACCCGCGAGAGCTCCGTCATGTAGTCGATCACCGCCGCCCGGTCCGACCAGTCGGGCTCGGCGAGCGCACCGAAGGCGGCGCGGTCGGCATCGGTCATGGGCGGCAGGTCGGGTTCACCGGGACCGGCGGGACTCGTCGCGATCAGCGTCAGGGAGGCCACGCGCTCGCGGTGGTCGAGCGCCATCACCTGGGCGATGGCGCCGCCCATCGACAGGCCGACGACGTGTGCGGCACCGAGGCCGAGGGCGTCGAGCAGGGCGACGGGGTCGCCGACGAGGTCGTCGCCGGTGTACCCGGGCGCACCGGGCGGGTAGCTGGTCGACTGTCCCGTGTCGCGGTGGTCATAGCGCACGACGTACCGCGGCCCGGACGCGAGGCGGGCGCAGAAGTCGTCCTCCCAGTAGTCCATGGACCCGGCCGCTCCCATGACGAGCAGGATCGCCGGGGCGGCCCGGTCGCCGAAGGTCTGGACGCAGAGGTCGGCGCCGTTGGCGTGGATGAGCTTGGGCTCCATGAAGGTCCAGACCGCGCGCCGCGCGGTAAGTCATCGGCGCGCGTCAGTCGATCAGCCGACGCTGCAGGAAGACGATCGCCAGCCGCCACATGACCAGCCCGAAGCCGACGATCACCGCGAGGTGGCCGACGTCGGCCCAGCCCTGCCAGCCGAAGGATGCGTGGCGCACGAGCTGCACGCAGTGAAAGAGCGGGTTGAAGTTGCCCAGCACCTGCGCCCATTGGGGCAGCGAGGTGAGCGGGAAGAACGTCCCGGCGACGAGGAAGAGCGGCGTGAGCAGCGCTGCGCTCACGTAGCTGAAGCCGTCGATCGACTTCACGATCCCGGCGATCATGATCCCGCACGAGCCCCATCCGAAGCCGGCCAGGAAGCCGATGAAGGGCACGGTCAGCATGCCCCACGTGGGGTCCAGGCCGAAGACGATGCCCACCAGCAGCGGCACGCTGCCGAAGACGCCCGCGCGCGCCGCGATCCACAGCGCCTCGGCCGTGACAAGCTCCTCGGTGTCGACCGGCGCCGCGAGGATCGCGTCGTAGGTGCGCTGGAACTGGAACTTGACGAAGGTCCCGAACATGGCGGGGAAGACGCTCGCGAAGAGCACGCCGGTGGCCACCGTGCCGGTGGCCACGAACTGGACGTAGTCGTAGCCGTCGACCGTCGTGACCAGCGAGCCGAAGCCGAAGCCGAAGGCGATCAGGTAGATCGTCGGCTGGACGGTCGAGGAGAAGGTCGTGGATTTCCAAAAGGACGAGAAGTTCACGACTTCGCGCACGAGCACGCCGCTCAGCGCCGAGCGCTCCAGGCGACCGTTCACGAGATCTCCTCCCCGGTGAGCAGCACGAAGACGTCCTCGAGGTTGGCCGGCCGGCGCTCGCCGTCGAGGCCGTGGCCGTTGCCGAGCACCGCGATGCTGGTGCCCGTACGCCGCGTGCGCAGACCCTGCGCGCGCGCGACGCCCTCGACCTCGACGAGGCGCGCCGGCGGACCGTAGACCTCGACCGCCTCCGCGCCGGCGTGCTCGGCCACCAGCTCGGCGGGCGGCCCGACCGCGACCGCGCTGCCGTGGGACATGATCGTCACGGTGTCGGCGAGGCGCTGGGCCTCCTCGATGTAGTGCGTCGACATGAGGATCGAGGTGCCCTCGGTGCGCAGGCCGTCGATCAGCGCCCACAGCTCCTGGCGCACCTGCGGATCCAGGCCGACGGTCGGCTCGTCGAGGAGCAGCAGCCGCGGACGGTGCACGAGCGCGCGGGCGATCAGCAGCCGGCGGCGCATCCCGCCCGAGAGCCTGTCCACGCGCGTGTCGCGCCGGTCGCGCAGGTTGGCGAGGTCCAGCGCCCAGTCGATGGCCGCACGGCGATCGGCGCGGCCGATGCGGTAGAGGTGGGCGAAGACGAGCAGGTTCTGCTCGGTGGTCAGCGTCACGTCGAGGTTGTCGAGCTGCGGGACGACGCCGCACTGCGCGCGCGCCGCCTTGGAGTCGCCGGGCAGCGCGTGGCCGAGGACCTCGAGCTCGCCCTCGTCGGCGATCGCCTGCGCGGTGAGCATCTTCATCGTCGTCGTCTTGCCCGCGCCGTTGGGGCCGAGCAGCCCGACGCATGTCCCCTCGGGTACGTCGAGGTCGAGACCGGCGACGGCGGTGATCTGCCCGTAGCGCTTGACGACGCCGCGCAGGCGAATGGCGAGGCCCTGAGACACGGGCCTGACCGTAGCGAGCATCGCCCGCGCGCGAGGTGCGGCTATCCCTCAGCGGCTAATGGCTCGCCATGACGATGCGGCGGGCCTCACATGTGGCCCATCGGACCCCCGATGCCACCGACACCGTCGTTCGGCTGCTCACCGCGCAGGGCGTTGATCGCCGCCAGGATCGTCCCGATCAGGGCGACGAACAGGACGACGCCCGCTGCGACTCCGTTGAGGACGAACAGTCCGAGCACGGCGAGGACGGCGACGGCCGCGAACGGGGGCCAGGTCTTGCGGGAACGTTCGCGCATGGCGCAATTATCGCCGCCACGGGCCCGTCGCGGGAAAGAGTTTCCAGCCGGCTACCCTCAGACAGCAATGGCCCACCAGTACGTCTTCCAGATGTATCGCCTGTCGAAGGTCTATCCGCCCGACAAGACGGTGCTCAGCGACATCACGCTCGCCTTCCTGCCGGGGGCCAAGATCGGCGTGCTCGGCTACAACGGCGCGGGCAAGTCGACGGTCCTGCGCATCATGGCCGGCGTCGACACCGAGTACCGCGGCGACGCCCAGCTCGCGGCCGGCGCGACCGTCGGCCTGCTCGAGCAGGAGCCCCACCTCGACGAGAGCAAGGACGTGCGCGCCAACGTCGAGGACGGCGTGGCCGAGACGCGCGCGCTGCTCGACCGCTTCAACGAGCTGGCCGCCAACTACTCCGACGAGACGGCCGACGAGTTCGCCGCCGCCCAGGCGCGCATCGACGCCGCCGACGCGTGGAACCTCGACACCAACGTCGAGTACGCGATGGACGCGCTGCGCCTGCCGCCGGCCGACGCCGACGTCACCACCCTCTCCGGCGGCGAGCGCCGCCGCGTCGCGCTCTGCCGCCTGCTGCTGGGCGCCCCTGACCTCCTGCTCCTCGACGAGCCCACCAACCACCTCGACGCGGAGTCGGTGGCCTGGCTCGAGCGCCACCTGGCCGACTACAAGGGCACCGTCGTGGCCGTGACCCACGATCGCTACTTCCTCGACAACGTGGCCGGCTGGATCCTCGAGCTCGACCGCTCACGCGGGATCCCCTACGAGGGCAACTACTCCAGCTGGCTCGAGCAGAAGCAGAAGCGCATGGCGCTGGAGGAGAAGACCGAGAAGGCCCGCCAGCGCACGATCGCCGCGGAGCTCGACTGGGTGCGCCAGAACCCCAAGGGCCGCCAGACCAAGCAGAAGGCGCGCCTGCAGAACTTCGAGGCGCTGGTCGCCCAGGAGCGCAACGTCAAGCTCGACGAGGTCCAGATCCACATCCCGACCTCGACGCACCTGGGCAACGTCGTCGTCGAGGCCGAGAACCTGCGCAAGGGCTACGGCGACAACCTCCTCATCGAGGACCTCAGCTTCACGCTGCCCCCGGGCGGGATCGTCGGGGTCATCGGCCCCAACGGCGCGGGCAAGACGACGCTGTTTCGCATGATCACCGGCCAGGAGCAGCCCGACGCGGGCACCCTGCGCATCGGCGACACGGTGCAGATGTCCTACGTCGATCAGTCGCGCGACGCGCTGGACGCCGACAAGACCGTGTGGGAGGAGATCTCCGCCGGCATGGAGCAGATCAAGGTCGGCGACCGCTGGATGAACTCGCGCGCCTACACGGCGGGCTTCAACTTCAAGGGCTCAGACCAGCAGCAGAAGGTCGGCAAGCTCTCCGGCGGCGAGCGCAACCGGCTGCACCTGGCCAAGCTGCTGCGCTCGGGCGGCAACCTGCTGCTCCTCGACGAGCCGACCAACGACCTCGACATCGACACGCTGCGCGCGCTCGAGGAGGCCCTGCTGAGCTTCGCCGGCTGCGCCGTGGTCATCTCCCACGATCGCTGGTTCCTGGATCGCATCGCGACGCACGTGCTCGCCTTCGAGGGCGACTCGCAGGTGACGTGGTTCGAGGGCAACTTCGAGGCCTACGAGGAGCACCGCCGCGAGCTGCTCGGCGACGAGGCCGACCGCCCGCACCGCATCACCTACAAGAAGCTCACGCGCACCTAGCGCGAGGCGCGAGCGCGCGTAGCCGCGCCCTTCTTGGCCGCGGCCCGGCGCTGGGCAGCCTTGCGCTTGCGCGTGCGCGCGGCCTTCTTCGCGGCCTCGCTGCGCTTCTTGGCCGCGTCGCGGTCGACGACTCGGTCCCTGATCGCGTCGCTCGCCGAACGCAGGTCGGCGAGCGCGGTCTGGGCGAGCGCCTCGGCGCGCTTGCTCCCCTGCGCCCCGTTGGTGGCGGAGGCCAGGGCCTTGGCCACCTTCTTGCGCACTCCGCGGGCGCGGAGGTGGTCGAAGAGATCGTCGTTTCGCTTGCTTTTGGCCATGTCCTCGTGCTCCCCGGCGCGGCCGCGGGTCAATCGCGACCTAAACGCCGGCGATCGCAGCGCCGAGGTGGTCGATGGCCGCCTCGAGCTGCGCGTCGGCCAGATATGGCGCCGGCCCGAGCCGCAGCCACATCCCGCGGCTGTCGGCGAGCACGCCGCGGGCGGCGAGCGCGCGCTGGAGCTCGCCGGCGTGCGCCGAGCGCAGCGCCAGGAAGCCGCCGAGGCGCTCCAGCGGAACGTCGCGATCGCGCGTGATGACCGCGTCCGGGGCGCCGATCGCGTCGAAGCCGGCCGCCAGCAGGTCGACCTGACGGCGATAGGACGCGCGCAGGCGCTCGGGCGTCAGCCCCTGCTCCGCGAAGAACGCGAACACCCGCGCCGCGCGGTAGTGGCTCGTCGGATCGTACGTCGAGCCGGCGAAGCGCTCCGCGCCGCGGCCGTAGGGAACGCGCGACGGATCGTGCTCGTCGGCGAGCGCGCCGAACTCCGCGTACCAGCCGGTGACCACCGGACGCAGGTCACCGGCGTGCCCGGGCACGCGCAGGAAGCAGTTGCCCTCGCCGAGCTGCAGGTACTTGTAGCCGCCGCCGACCACCCAGGCCGAGCCCAGTCCGAGGTCGTGCAGGGCGAACGGAACGCTGCCGAGCGCGTGGTAGGCGTCCGCCACCAGCTCGGCCCCTACGTCCTCGCACGCGCGGGCGAGATCGCCGAGCCCGGGAACGATGTGCGCGGTCTCGAAGAGCACTGCGGACACGAGCACGGCGCTGGTGCGCTCGTCGACCGCGTCGGCCAGGCGCGCGGCGAGGGTGTCCGCCGGCTGCGCGGGCAGGCGGACGACCTCGAGCCCCGCCTCGCTCAGCCGGGCGAGCTGGCGGCGCAGCGTGTGGAACTCGCCGTCGGTGCTCACGAGCCGCGGGCGGGCGCGCAGGTCGAGCGCCGAGAGCAGGCGGATGACGAGCTCGTGGGTGTTCACGCCCAGCACGATCTCGCCGTTCGGGTCGCCCAGCAGCGCCCGAAAGCCGGCGCGCACCTCCTCGGCCTTGGCGAACGCTCGCCCCCACTTCTCGTCCACGTGGCGCGCGGCGTCGTCGAAGGCCTCGACCTGACCGTCGAGCGCGACGTCCGGCCACGCCTGGTGGGAGTGCCCGGTCAGCAGCAGCCGCTCGGCGACGCGGAAGCGCGAGTAGTGCTGCGCGAGCTGGTTCACAGCCGGCCGCGCACGGCCCACAGATCAGGGAAGGCGGCGTCGAACAGCGTCGTGCGCAGGTACGCCGCGCCCGACGAGCCGCCGGTGCCCGCCTTGTCGCCGATCGTGCGCTCCACCATCTTGACGTGGCGGTAGCGCCACTCCTGCAGGCCCTCGTCGACGTCGACCAGGCGCTCGCACACCTGGACCTCGGGGCCATCCACCCGGTAGACCTGGACGAGGACGTCCTGCACCGCCGCGGACGGGGCCGCCGGCTGCCTGACGTCGCGTTCGAGCGCCTCTCGCGGGACGCCGAAGCCCTGCGCCGCCAGGTAGCGCAGGAAGGAGTCGAGCAGGCTCGGGCGCGCCATCGCGTCCGCGACCCGCTGGCGTGCCGGCGATCCGGGCGGGTAGCGATCGACGGCGCCGGCATCGCGCGCGCCGAGGACGGCCTCCAGCTCGCGGAACTGCGCGGACTGAAACCCGCTGGCCGCGTCGAGGCGCGCGCGAAAGGTCGTGAACTGGCGCGGCGTCATCGTCTCGAGCACGTCGATCTGCGCGACGACGGTCTTGAGGATCGTCAGCACGCGCTTGAGCGTGCCGAGCGCGCGCGAGCTGTCGCCCATCTCCAGGCGGCGCTGCAGGTAGGCGAGCTCGTGCAGGAGCTGCTTGAACCACAGCTCGTAGACCTGATGGATGACGATGAACAGCATCTCGTCGTGCTCGGCCGAGCGCGGCCGCTGGGCGCCGAGCACGTCGTCGAGCGCCAGATAGGACGCATAGGTCAGTGCGGCTGACTCGTCGCTCGCCATCGTGATGCCTAAGTCAGTCGCATCAGCATCGCGACGTAGGCGTCGAGGTCCTTCAGGTTCTCGGGCGTCACCTCGCCCTGCGGGACGTCGATCCCGAAGCGCTCGCTCGTGTAGCTGACGAGCACGTTGACCGACAGCGAGTCGAGCACGCCCCATGCGAGCAAGGGCGTGTGCTCGTCGAGTCCGGTGTCACGGCCGTCCAAGAGCTCGCGCACGACGAACTGCTTGAGCTCGCCGAGCATCTCGTCTCGCGTCACCTCGCCACCTCCTCAGTCGTCATCCGTTGCAGGGCCAGTCGATCGACCTTGCCGTTCCTCGTGCGTGGCAGCTCCTCGAGGAAGTTCGCCGTGTCGACGATCATGTGACGCGGCAGCCGCTCGGCGCAGTGCCGCTTGAGCTCGAGCAACGCCAGTTCGCGACGCGCGACGAGAAAGGCAACGAGGCGCGCCTCGATCCCGGATCCGAGTGCGGCGACCGCGGCCTCCTCGATGTCCGGGTGCGTGAGCAGCGCCGCCTCGACCTCGCCGAGCTCCACGCGGTGACCCCTGATCTTGACCATGTGATCGCGCCTGCCAAGGTAGACGTACTCCCCATCGGCCTGCAGGCGCACGATGTCACCGGTTCGGTAGGGCTCGTCGCCCTGCGACGCGCCCCCCCAATAGCCGAGCGACACCGTTGGTCCCGAGACGAGGAGCTCCCCCTCCTCGCCGATGCCGGCGAGCGACCCGTCGTCCCTGACCGCCCAGACCTCGTCCCCCGACGCGGCGCGCCCGATCGGAACGGGCACGCTACGGTCGGGCGCGATCTCGCGCACCTCGTAGCCCGTGCAGACGTTCGTCTCGGTCGGTCCGTACCAGTTGAAGAGGCGAACGCCGGCCAGGCCTTCTCGCAGCCGACGAAGCTGCTTGATCGGGTAGGGCTCGCCGGCGAAGACCACCGCTTTGAGCGCGAGCCCTGATTGCTCGAGCAGGCCTCCGCGGTCGACCATCAGGATGAGCGCGGAAGGCACCGCGTACCACACCGTGATGGCCTCGCCGACGACGAACTCCACGAGCGCCCGCGGGACGTACGCGTGGCTCTCGGGCACGATCGCCACTCGGCCGGCGGAGAGGAAGGCGGCATACAGGTCGAAGACCGACAGGTCGAAGTGAAACGGGGCGTGGTTCGAAAAGCGATCCGCGGGCTGCGCACCGACCTCGCGCGCGGCCCAATCGACGAACGCGAGGGCGTTGCGATGGCTGATGCACACCCCCTTCGGGACGCCCGTGGAACCCGATGTGTAGAGGATGTAGGCCAAGTCGTCCTCGGTCCCGGGGTTCGAGTGCGTAGCCCCGTCGAGGTGATCGAGGCTCAGACCACGCCATGTCGCCGGCTCCGGAATCGCTGGCCAGAAGCGCCACGCGCCCGAGGTCGCCGTGCAGTACGGAGCGCGCCCGGTCAGCGGGTGCGACCAGCGCCCGGATTCGGCAGTCGCGCATGATCGTGGCAGCGCGGATGGCCGGGCTCATCGGGTCGACGGGCACGTAGGCGGCGCCGATGCGAATGGCTCCCTGCATCACCGCGACGGCCTGCGTCGACTTGTTCATCCAGATGGCGACCCGGTCGCCGCGGCGGACGCCCAGCTCGGTGAGCGCGCGTGCCGTCCGGCCGGCGAGAGCGTCGAGCTCGCGGTAGCTGAGCTCCCCACCCTCGTCCTTGATCGCCGGGCGGTCCGGGTGGCGCTCGGCGGAATCGGCGACGAGGCGCTCGAGCCTCACAGACCCAGCCCGCGAGCGATGAGGTCGCGCTGAATCTCCGACGTGCCCGAGAAGATGGTGCTGGGGATCGCGTCGCACAGAGCGGAGGCGACGCCCGTCTCGGTCTTGATCCCGAGCGCGCCGAAGATCTGGATCGTGTCCAGGCCGGAGCGGACGGCCGCCTCGCTGATCGCAAGCTTGGCGAGGGAGACCTCGAGTCCGCATTCGAGGCCCTCCGACTTCATCCAGCAGGCGCGATGCAGGAGCAGCCGCCCGGCGTCCAGTCGCAGCTTCATGTCCGCGGCGCGGTGCGCGATCGCCTGATGACGGCCGAGCGCCTTGCCGAACTGCCGCCGGTCCTTGGCGAAGGCCACGACCTCTTCGAGCTGGCGCTCCATGACACCGAGGTATTGCGCAAACAGGCACGCGCGCTCCCAGGCCATCGAGCTGCGGAAGATCGCGGCGCCGCCGCCGTCCGCGCCGACGCGGTTGGACTCGTCCACCGGGCAGTCCTCGAGGCGCACCTCGCAGACGGGTGCGCCGGTCAGCCCGACCTTGTCGAAGTGCTCGCCGCGGGTCAGCCCCGGCAGGCTCCCATCGACCACGAAGGCGCTGATGCCGAGGTAACCGTGGGCGGGCTCGGTCGACGCATAGACGAGGAAGCAGTCTGCAACGGGACCGTTGGTGACGAAGGTCTTGGTGCCCGTCAGCAGGTATCGGGCGCCGTCGCGCACCGCCCGGGTCGTCAGCGAGAAGACGTCGGAACCCGCGTCGGCCTCCGTGATCGCGTTGGCGCCGACCCACTCGCCGCTGGCGAGGCGAGGGAGCACGCGCTGCTTGAGCTCTTCGCTGGCGTGCTCGGCGACCGGCATAGCGCACGCGAAGAGGTGTGCACAAGCGGAGAACACGAGTCCCGCATCGCTGCAACCGCGCGCGAAGCCCTCGACGACGTACGCGACCGTGAGCGCGTCGTGGCCTGCGCCCCCATAGCGCTCGGGGATGCAGGCTCCGAGGAGCCCGAGCTCGCCGCACAGGCGCCACTCCTGCTCGCCGAAATACGTCGCCCCGTCACGTCCGTCCACAGCCGGGTTGACCCGCTGCGCCGCGAACTCCCGCGCCTGTTCGTAGAGCCGGTCCTGTTCCGCGGTCGACGAGAACGCCATCTGGACCGGGCGCACGTTACCGCACCCCCTGGCGACCGAACCTGACGCCGGGTCGCGGGAGAGTGCACGCGATCCGCGCTCGCGGGTACGCTCACTCGGCGGTGCTTCCCCGCGACGGAAGACCCCGGTGGCTGGCGGCGCGCGAGACGCTCGAGCGCGTGACGCTGCGGGCGCTGCAGCGACTGCGCGGCGAGCTGAACGTCGACCGCCTGGTAGCGCAGGGTCTCGAGGTCGGCCGCGGGACCTTCGTCGCCCGCAACGTCTACCTCGATCCCGGCCATCCCTGGCTGATCACGATCGGCGGCGATTCGGGGCTCTCCCCGGGGGTGATCGTCATGGTCCACGACGCCAGCATGAAGCGCCTCGCCGGCTACACCCGCATCGCTCGCGTCGTGATCGGCGATCGTGTCTTCGTCGGCGCGGGAGCGATCATCCTCCCCGGCTCGAGGATCGGAGACGACTCGATCGTAGGGGCGGGCGCGGTCGTGCGTGGCGACGTCCCCCCGGGCTCACTGGTCGTAGGCAACCCCGCCAAGGTCGTGTCAGACGTGGCGTCGGTGGCCGAATGGCACCGGCAGCGCCGCTACGCATGGTCCCGTCTGGCCACACGAGGGGTGGACCGTTGGGCGTGGCATCACCGATGCGCGCAAGCGCGCGCAACGTGAGGCGCTGGCCGACGGGATTTCCGGATACCTCGCGGCGACCGTCGACGGCTAGGCGCGCGCCGGACGGTTGCGCTCCAGCCGCCCGCTCGCGCGGGTCACTGGCCGCGCCTGCCCACGACGCACGGAATGGTGCGCAGCAGGATCTTGATGTCCGCCCACAGCGACCAGTTCGAGACGTAGAGATAGTCGATGGTGACCATCTCGCGCAGTGGGATGCGCGCGGCGCCGAACACCTGCCATTCGCCTGTGATGCCCGGCGTCAGGTGCAGACGGCGCCGGTACCAGCCCTCGACGCGGCGGTCGTCCTCGACGACGAGGGGGCGCGGGCCGACGAGGCTCATCTGGCCGCGCAGGACGTTGACGAGCTGCGGAAGCTCGTCCAGCGACGTCTTGCGCAGAAAGCGCCCGACGCGCGTGATCCGCGGATCGTCGGCGATCTTGAACAGCCCGTCGGCTTCGTTGCGCTCGAGCAGCTCGGCCTTGCGGGCATCGGCGCCGTCGTCCATCGAGCGGTACTTGAGCATCTCGAACGTGTGGCCGTCGCGCCCGACGCGCGTCTGGCGGAACAGCACCGGTCCCGGCGAGCTGAGTCTGACCACCAGCGCGATCCCCGCCATCAGCGGAGCGAGCAGCACGAGGGCCAGCGCCGAGCCGACGACGTCGAAGGCGCGCTTGACGCGGCGCGACGCCGGCGACAGCCCGAAGCGGCGCACGCCGAGGATCGTCAGGCCGTCCAGATAGTCGAAGGCCCCCGACGATCCGACCACCTCGAACATCCGCGGCAGCACGCTGACCCGCACGCCCATCGCCTTCGCGCCCTGGATGACGTCGAGCACCCGCTGGTGCGCCGTCGCGTCGCCCGCGACGATCACGCGATGGACGTCATGCTCGGAGACGACGCGCCCGAGCTCGTCCGGCGTGCCCAGCACCGGGGCGGTCGTCGCCGCCCGCGGCGCGTCGAAGGGAATCCATCCGACAAACGTCGCCTTCACGTTCGGGCTGGCCAGCAGCTTGGCCTGGAGTCGGTCGGCGACGGCGGCGTCACCGACGAGCAGGCAACGCTCGGGCGGGGTGGCGTCGCGCGCGATGGCGCGGGCGGCCACGCGGCAGGCGATCTCCAGGACGGACAGCCCGAGCCAGGTGACCACCACGAGGTGCGCTGTCATAGGGGTGCGCAGCAGAGCGCTCTCCAGCAGGAAAGCGACCACCGTCGTGAGCGTCGCGGCGTGGAAGACGGCGGGCGCCTCGTCGAGGGTGCTCTTGCGCAGGAGCAGCTCGTCACGCCGGTACAACCCAGACGTCGTGTTGATCACGACGATCAGCGGCAGGAGGGCGAACGCCGTCGCGCCGGGTCCGGTGTCGCCGAAGATCCGATCCGCCAGCGCGACCACAAGCAGGCCCGCGAGCACGTCGGCGGCCACCAACGCGCCGCGGAAGACACGCTCGCGGTGGCGCACGACCTCGTGCGAGCGACTCTCGACCAGCAGCGGCACGCCGGGTGCCGCAACCGCAACCGCGGCAGCGCGCCGTCGCAGACGCTTACTGCGCTGGGCACGGTGGCGATCTACGCTGACGCTGAACACGCGGTCATGGATTTCGTGCAGCCTGTCGCCAGAGCACGATCCAGAGCTCCGGCGTGCCGGTCCGGGCGTCGAACCCAACCCTTGGAAACGCCGTCCTGGCGCCAAGGCCAATCCCAACCTCCGTCTAGGCTATCCAGATCTCCGCGAGGAACTCCAGGCATGCCAGCTGAAATGCAGCGGACGGCCAATGTACGGCGGTGAGCGGCAGTAAGTGCCGATTTTGCGGCATGCCGAGTCCCACATGTTGGCGCGGCGGCGCTCGGCAGCCTGCAGGCCAGCGCCGACGCGAACGCGCCCAGTTACCGAGGTCAGGGATGAGGGCGTTCCGCTGGGTGAGGGCGGTGGCGTCCTCATAGCCCGTCATCAGGCAGGCTGTAGCCATGACACCGTCTGAGTCGGAGGAGGCCCGGACACGGACCCTCCTCGCCGCATGCGGGTTCGGCGCCTTGGCGCTCGTCGCCGTCGCGGTGCTGCTCGCGCTCGGACTGAAGGGCAGCGCTACGAGCGGCACCGTCGTGGCGTCCCCGCGCGCCGCGACCGCCTCCGCGGGCCGCCAGGAAGCGGCGCATCGCTCTACGACGGCGTTGTCGAAGGCGGTCCCGCGAGGACAGCTCTTCGCGCCCACCAGCTTCTGGAACCAGCGGCTCGAGGCCACCACCGCGCTTGACCCGAACTCCGCCGCACTGGTCGCGGCCCTCGTCGGGGAGGTTCAGCGCGAGCGCGCGGCCGCAATCGGACCGTGGATCGGCACCGGCTCCGGCAGCACCCCGGTCTATCTGGTTCCTGCGACTCAGCGGCGGGTGCGGGTCAACCTCGCGGACGGCGGTCTCCACGGCCGCAGGACCCTGCAGCGCGCGTTCGCGTCCGTGCCACTCCCGCCCGACGCCAGGCCGGCCCCGGGGACCGACCGCCACCTGACGGTCTGGCAGCCCTCGACCGACAGGCTCTGGGAGTTCTTCGGTGCCCGCCACGACGCGGATGGATGGCACGCGCGATGGGGTGGCGCGATCCGTCGCGTGTCGCAAGAGCCCGGGCTACTACACCGGCGCAGCGTGGCCGGGCGCCGCGCGCAATTGGGGGGCGACGGCGAGCAGCCTGCCCGTGATCGGCGGCACGATGTTGCTCGACGAGCTGAAGACCGGCCGCATCGATCACGCGCTGGCGATCAACCTCCCGGCTCCGCGCGCGCACGTCTTCGCCTGGCCGGCCCAGCGCACGGACGGCACCGGCCCCCCGACGGCGCTCCCCGAAGGAGCGCGCCTGCGCCTCGATCCGACCCTCGACGTCAGCAGCCTCCACCTCCCGAAGCTCACGCGGATGATCGCTTTGGCGGCGCAGCGCTACGGGCTCGTCGTGCGCGACCAGACGCACCACGGGATTTCGCTCTTCGGAGAGGTCCCGACGCAGGCCGTCGGGGCGCGGCGTATCGCGGCTACTTCGGGGGCAAGACGCCCGGCCAGCTGCTGGACCGGCTTCCCCTGGGACCGTCTGCAGGTGCTGCAGATGCACCTGTGCACGACGGCGCCGTGCCCCGAGCCCTGATTCAGGTCGCGCGTATCAGGCGGTGTGCTTGCACGGCTCCCTGGGGCAGGGCGCCGCTCCGAGCCTGTGTTGTCGGCCGCTACGCTCGCGTGGATGCGCGTTCTGGTCTCGTCTGCATCGACCACGCCCAATACGAACCCGTTCGTCGCGCTGCTGAACAGCGAGTTGCAGGCGAGGGGAATCGTCGTCGAGCGATTCTCACGGCGCGCTCTGCTCTCACGCCCCGACATCGTGCATGTCCACTGGCCGGAGCAGCTTGTGCGTACCCGCCGCGCGAGAAACCTGCTCGCCGACGCGGCCACGCATCTCGTCCTCATCGCGGTCGCGCGGCGCAGAGGCCAGCGTTGATCTGGACCGCGACAACCTGCAGCCGCACGAGCGCGAGCATCCACGCCGATGGGAGCGTTTCTCGCGCTGTTCGCCGTATTGGTCGACGTCGTTGTCCCACTGACCGCCAGCTCTCGGGCACCGCTGATCGCGAGCTATCGAGGACTGAGGCGAACGCCGTGCGTCGTTGTTCCGCACGGTCACTACCGCGACGTGTACCGAACCGCACCGACCAGGAGGGAGCCGTCGGCCGCCGCGGACTCGAGCCATCGCGGCGGACGCTCTCTCACACTCGGCGCGATCCGCCCGGACAAGAAAGCCGCGCACTCGTCCGGCCTTCGTGGACCAGCAGGCGGCGGACGCGAGCTGGCGATCGTCGGCGGCGTCTCCTCGAGGGGCTGCGGCGCGAGATCGAGGCCGCGCGCCGGGCGACGAGCGAGTCCACCTGCACCTTTCGGCAGTCTCGCCCGAGGACGTGTCGAGCTGGACGCCGTCGCGACGTCGTCGTACTCGCCTACGACACTGCGTCCAGCTGGGCTCGGCGCCGCGCTGCTGGCGCTATCGCTTGATCGGCCCGTGCTCATGCCGGATGGGCCGACGGTGCGCGAGCTTCGCGAGCAGGTCGGCGAGGAGTGGGTAAAGCCGGTGCGCGGCTCGGTGAACGACTTCCTGACCGTAGCGCTGTCTTCGGCGCGCCGGCCGGGCCGCGGCGTCGCTGGACCACCGGGCGGGATGAGGTCGCCGAGAAGACGATCGGCGCCTACGAGCTGGCGATCGAACGCAGCACGTCGTCGTCGCGCCGCGCCGCCGCAAGCGATCGTCCTAGCTCCGGGAATCGCAAGCGCGTGCCCGGCGCGATCGCGGTCCGCTGCGCGAGCGCCACGCGCGCGGCGCCAGGCGACCAGGCGTACGCTCGCCATCCGTGTCTTCGCTCTCGGAGGTCCGACGACGTCTTGAAGCGGATCAAGGCCGACTGCGCGTCTCATGCTGTCCGCGGTCTGGAACCTGCGGCCATCGCGCTGTTCAAGAACTGGTGGACGTACTTCAGGCTCTGCGGGCACGCGGTGCCGAGCGCCGAGTGCTCGAGATGCGCAACGGCGAGAAGTCTATACGTGCGTGAGAACGTGTGGGACGCGCGGATCACCACGGGAGATCTTCGTCGAGAGGCGCGTACGCCAAGGGATCCGCGACCTACCTCGCGAACCCGTTGGTCGTTGACGTCGGCGGCTACATCGGCGACTGTTCGATCTACGCGGCGTCGCGCCTAGCGCCAACGTGCTCGACTACGAGCCGCGCCTGCGAGACTGGACGACGCTCAAGGGCATGTAGACCTGCACGGTAGAATGTCGCATTACCTCCGTGAGCGGCAGCCGGGAGAGACGCGACGCTCGACGCTGAATGTGAGGTAGCGGACTGGACGCACCCTGTTCGTGGCCCTGGATCACGGAGCTCGCGCGAGAGGGATGCCGAGGCTGAAGCTCGGCAGGTCGAGGCGAATCACGCGGACGACAGGTGACTGCCAAGTCGGCGCGAAGCACGGTCTCTACGAGCTTCATTCAAGCAGGGCCTCGGGCGCGCCGAGCCGGTCGTCGCGTGACGCCGGGTGCCAGCGGACGGTCCGAGACCGACGGTGCGACGAGCCCGGGAACGGCTGATGCAGCGGGCTTCAAGCTACAGACGACCGCCGAGGTTCTCAGCGGCGCTCGCTGACCTGCTACGCAACGCAGCCAGGGGTGGCTGATGCGCCGCAGCGGCGCGTCGACGCTCACGGACGCGGAGCCGCTTCGGCGCTCTTGCTCCGCATGGGCCGGCTCCGCCGCCCGTCGTCCGCGCAGCGACGGGTGACTCGCCTGAGCAGCGCCTGGGCCGACGTCCAGATCGCGAGTCTCGCTGCGAGCATGCGCATGTCCGCCCACGTCGCCGGGAAGCGCACACGCACGATGGCGGCATACACGGCGAGGCCGAGCGCGCCCGGCACCGCATGGAGACGATCACTGGCAGCGATGCGTAGGCACAGCCGCATCCCGATCACCGTCACGGCGAGCTGCGGAAGCCCGCCGGTCGGCGCCGGGATCACGTCGTCGCGAACGGTCTCGAGCGGTCGGGATGCCGACCGTGCGCTCAACCACGAACCACTGGAGGACGACGAACGTGACCAGCCTGGCGCCGACGACCGCGACGCAGACCGCCGTCACGCCGAACGGCACGGCGCCGAGCACCGCGATGACATAGGCGACGAACGCAACGCCGTTGTAACCGAGCAGGGCCCCTGGACGGCCGGCGGCCAAGAGCAGGGCGCCGGTACCGGTCCGACCGCGGAGACCTTGCGCACCCACCGCGAGGATCTGCGTGGGGGTAGCGGCGCCGGCCAGCGATCGCCGTGCATGCGAGGCACGAACTGCGGCGCGACGGCGATGAGCCCGATCACCGGGGGCAGCGCACGCGTCGTGGGCACTCGTCTCATGCGGGCCCAGGACCCGTCGCAGCTGACGCGGTCCTCGCGCCGGAGAGCACTCGGGAGGCGTCGCTGCACCCGGCGCGGCGAACCGCGACTGGAGCTCGCTGCCTCGACGTGAGCGGCGCTGCATGCGCAGGCCGACCGAAGGCCAGCCGACGGCCTGCGAGACCGGGCGGTCGAGTGCGGATCGCGGCGGAGAGGATCGACGACGCCGAGCGTGGGGGCCCGAGTGACGATCTCCAGCGCCCGGAGCCGACGCTACGCGGGCCGGCGGGCGAGCGACGCGCACCCGAGGACCGCGCGTCACAGCACGGCGACGACTGCGCCGATGACGACGCCTCGTCGTCCAGCCAGGTCGATATCGAGGACGATCGTCACGGCCGGGCCGAATACGCTGCGCTCGCCTGGATCGTCACGGGCCGGGCGAAGCGAGCTGGCGCAGAAGCTGGGCGTGCCGGACCGCGGTACGCTCGGAGCAGCCTCGTCGGCGACGCGAGAACCGCGAAGAATGCGATCCGATCCCCGAAGATTCGCGGCGCTAGCGTGAGTGCGAACAGCAGCGTGAGCACCGTACCCACCGCTCCAGCTGCCAACGGCGTAAAGGCAGCGGCTTGAAAGTCTCTCCGAGTCGGCGCCTCGCCGTCGCGACGAGGAACGAGGCGACGCCTGCTGTGGGATGGCGAGGGCGAGCCCGGCCACGAACGCGGCGGCCGCAGTGCGGCCGAACTCGGCAGGCGACACGAGCCGGGCCAGGACGATGCTGGATATGAGCCCGGCCGACTCCGCGGCCTCTCGGGTGGAGGCCATGGATCTCTCGCTGGAGACCATCTGCTCGGCGAAGTGTCTCGAGGGCGATCCGGTCTACGTGGTGGCACCAAGATGCAATGGGCGTTTGCTGACGCGCTACGCCGGCGCTTGGCAGAACCGGGAGCGCGCCTACCAGGAGCAGGCCCTTGGCCGCGGGCACGATCGGGCGAACGGTTCGCTCAGCCATCGGAGCAAGCCGAATGATGGCAGAGTCGAGCCGCGCCCGGTTAGCGGTTTGCCAGAGGCGCGTAGCTCGGAGCGGCACGAGGGCACGGATCTGAACAGCCGACGGAGCTCTTCTTCGGTCGGCTCGGAGGATCGACCACTGGCCGGGTCGTCCTCACCTCAATCCGCTCGGCGGGGGTGGGCGCGCTGCTCGTGGAGCGCCAGACCCGGTCGAGCATCCCGGAGGTCGTGAATCGAGCGTCGAAACGGCCAGCCTGGCGGGATCGGAGCTCGATGTCGCGGCATTCGGCGGTAGTCGACCGCCACGGCGGGGACGGCGACGGCTGCGGCAAGTCCACGCTGTGAAGACGCTGGCCGACGAGCTCATCGCACTCGGCGTCGAATGCCGGAGCGCGTCGAGTCCGAGAAGCGGGCATGATCTCGGTTGCGTCGAGTGCGCGGCGAGCGCGCTGGCCACGACGAGGTCCTTACGATCGAAGGGCAGCAGCCGGCCCTGCTCAACCGGACGCCTGCCGATTGCGAGAGCCGCGACGCACTCGTGAGCACGCGCGATCCGGTCGAGAGGTACTGGTCATCGAGGTCGCGATTGATGCCAGCAGCTGGGTCGCACACGCTGTGCGTCCATCTGTCCGGGCCGAGCAGGCGGTGTCCGAGCCGACCGGCTCATCGATTCCGAAGTCGTGCGAAGTTCGGCGCTGCGCGGTCCGCGGACGGTCACGCTGCGAGCGCGGTCGAGGACATTCGCCAGCGCAGACTCGTGCGCCATACAGTGTGCAGGCGCGCCGACGCAGCCGGTGGTCCTCGACACCCACGCAGGTGAACGCAATGGGTCCTGGCTGGGCTGCAGCGCACGCTCCAGCCGCCGACGGCATGGGTGCGACGACCGGGCCGCCACGGACGAGCACGACCGAGTGCACGTGGGCGATGCCTGACGCGACGAGCAAGGCAACGCCTGCTGGTCCCATTCGAGCGGAAATGGCCAGCGGCGTCCCGTCGAGCGCACTGGTGGGCGGTAGGTGGAACGCGCCGGCGTTGCCCCGTCACGCGAAGCCGACGCACCGACGGGAGGGACCGGGCCGCTCACGAGCCCGATGCTCGCCTGACGTTGTGCGGCAGACCCGAGTCGTGCAGCGCGATCGCCTGGACGCGACGCGCAAGTTTTCTGGCTCGTCGAAGCGCTCGCAGCACGCCAATAACGATGGCGCGCTGTCGGAGCTTCATCTCGTGCATACGGTCGGAGGGTGGCGTGGCGCCGTCGCTCGACCACCCTCGCGGACCGCTCGAGCAGGATCCAGAGGTCAGCGGGCGAGCTCGAGCGGGGCCGCGGTGAGGGCAGCCGACGTCGTCGCCCGGCGGTCGGCGACCGTGGCCTCGAGGACACGGGCGAGGTCTGCGGTCAATTGGCGCCGCGAGAAGCGGGCCAGCGTGCGCTCCCGCACCTCGGGCCCGATCTCGAGCGTTCCGGCCGACCAGCGCCGATACAGCTCGGTGATGGCCCGATCGATGCCCGCCGGGTCATCGGGCTCGGCCGCCACTCCGGCGTCGAGCTCGTCGACGAGCTCGAAGGCAAGGTTGTCGCGGCGCGCGATCGAAAGAACCGGGCGGCCGGAGAGGAGGTACTCGAAGATCTTGCCCGAGGGCGCCCACGTGCTCGCGGGCGCGTAGAACAGGAGCGCCGTGGCACTGCGCATCTCTCGCACCGCCCGTGAGTGGTCGACGTAACCGGTCTCGGTGACGTGGACGGGACCCAGTTCAACGGTCTGGTCGCCGAGCCACACGTTGCCGACGAGCGAGACCTCGAACCGCTGGGCGTCGATGACGCCGGCGCGTACCAGCCGCCGAATGGCTTGGAACACCGGCTCGGCGTCGCGAGTCCCATAGAGACTGCCGACATAGGTCAGGCGAAACCGGTCGGTCGGCGGATGTGCACCGTCGGCCGCCCTCAGCTCGAAGTCGGCCTCGTCGACGCCGTTGGGGATGATCACGCGCCGCGGATCGTCGGTCCGCACGCCGACGAGCTCCAAGCGCTCGTCCACGACGACCACGCGGTCGCTCGGCGCACGAGCGCGCGCTCGGCCCGGCGTTGAGCTTCGGCAGCGGCCACGGAGGTGGATCCCCCTGTGGGTTCAGCGTCCACGGATCGCGGAAGTCGGCGATCCACGGCACCCCCATCGAACGGCTCACCGCCAGCGCAACGAGATGGGACGTGTACGGATAGGAGCTGCTCAGGACGACGTCGGGTCGCCAGCTGCGCGCCACCCGGTGCGCCGCTGCCATCGCGAACGGAAGCCACCCCACCGTCTCGTCGGGCCAGGCGATGTAGGACCCCAGCTGCGCGATCCGGAGGCGCTGGAGGGTTCCGAGGAGCTTGCGCCGGATGGGCGCGATCGGCAACTCGCCGGCCCGGATGACTCGAACCGCCGGAGGAATCTCGGCTAGCCGCCCCTCGTCGTGCGGTCCATACCATCGGACACGGGTGGAGCTCGTGACCACCGCGACCTCCCAGCCGAGCTCGGGAAGGTACTTCACGAACTTGAGGATTCGTGGCACGCCCGCTCCTCCCAGCGGAGGGAAGAAGTAGTGGATGACGAGGACGCGCTTGCGGCGGGGAGGGTCGGCAACGGGCACGGTCGCGCGCGGACTCTATTCGGAGCTGTCCGTGCGACGTGCTCGCGGCCAGCGCTGCGGGATCGCGAGCACCATGCCGACCGCGCGCCGCGCCCACTCGATCTCCTGAGGGTCAAGTCGCCGCGCGAACAGCATCACCGCCAGGTAGCACGGCCCGAAGAGGAGCGCCGCGACCACGAGCTGGAGCACTCCGTCCAGGCCGGCGAGCACGAGCACGGCGGCCGGGATCGCCGCCAGCGCGCTGAGGGCGAGGTTGACGGCGAGCATCGACCAGGGGAAGAGCGCGCGGATGGTCAGCCCGAGCACCGCCCGGAGTCGGACCAGGTAGTAGAAGGCCATCCCGAAGGTGGCCAGCACGGTGCCGAGCGCCGGACCGATCAAGCCGAGCGGGCCGACGAGCGCGAGCACGAGGGCCGCGTTCAGCGCCAACAGGACGAACGACGCGGTCAGGTTGATCCGCGTGCGCCCGATCGCCTGCGTGATCAGACCGTATGTCGCTACTCGAAGCGGCACCAGCAGCAGGTAGATGCGAAAGACGTCGGCGCTCTGCGCGTAGCTGGCACCGAACAGCAGACGAATCGTCGCGTCCGCCGTGAGCATGAAGAACACGAAGAGCGGGAGGAGGACCAGACTCGTGCGGCGGATGGCGCGGCGCCAAAGAGCCGACATGCCCGCGAGGTCGCCCGCCGCGTAGTGTCGCGCGAGCGCCGGTACCAGCACGGAGTTCACCGACTGCTGGACGACTGCCGTGAGTGGGAGCTCCACCGCACCGACGACGTACACCGCGAACAGCGCGGTCGTGAAGTCGCGGCTGACGACGAGACGATCGAACTGGAAGGCGAACTTCCCGGCCAGGCCCGTCAGCGCCAGGGGGAGACCGTAGGCCAGCAGCACACGCATGCCGCGAGCTACTTCCCCGTGCCGCAGCGAGATGCCGACGGTGCGATGGACCACGTACGTCGAGGCCAGGGCGGCACACAGCTGGGCGGCGACGAGCCCGGCGGCCATGTGCGCCGCATCCGGCTCGATCGCCACCGCGGCGAGCACGGCGACGGTGACGAGCGCGCCGGCGATTGCGTTCAGCGCGGCGGCTAGTCCGGCGCGGCCGACCGCCACCAGCGCCGTCGGCATCACCGCAGTGATGAAAGCGAGGAAGGGATACGGGGCGTACGGCAAGAGGGCGTCGCTGAGCGCAGGATTGCCGAGCGCCTGCGCGATGAAATCGCGCCCAGCCACGACGGCGAGGGAGGCCGCCAGACCCATGCCCCCGAGTAGGACGTATGCCTCGCCCACCCATGAGCGGCTCCGCGCCGGGATCCTCCGCGCGCGGGACGAAGTAGAGCAGCGCCGCCGGGATCCCCGCGACCAGGAGCGGCGAGACGATTCCGTAGATCAGCCCGAGCTGCTGATAGCTGCCCAGCTCGGCCTTGGGCACAAGCCGCGTGAGAGCCATGAGCAGCAGGAGCGCCGACGCCTGCGTCGCCAGCGACCCGGATGCGAGCGCGCCCGCCTGTCGGGTCAGGCTCGCGCGCCTGCTCGTGCGTCGCCCCGGTCGCGCGTCGCTGGCTCGACACAATGCCGTGGGAGGGCGGGCATCCCCGCCGGAGCGTCACGTGACGGGCGTCCCGGTTCCGCCCGCTGGAACGGCCCATCGCCCGTCGACCGAGGAGATGGCACGCGCGGGTACGCCGGCGACGACCGCATCCCGACTGTGGGTCACGACGCTCCGGCACAAGACGCGCCTGCCGATCGTGTGCGTCACGATGACTGCGGCGATCGCCCAGGCGCCGCCGTCACGGCTCGAAGCGGCAGCTGTCCCCGGGGAGGGATGCTCGTGTGTGGAGCATCGCATCGTCCGATGGCGCGCTGCCCGCACGTGAGACCCCCTGCCGTCCAACGAGCGTAGAGTTACGCGACTGCTCCGCCGGCCGGATCCCCACGGCGCACGATGCGCCTCGCGATCGCGACGCTGGGCCCAACCGAGCGAAGAACGGCCGTAGCAACGCTCGAGGCGGACTCCGACCGCCAGGCACCGGCGAGACGCTGCGGCCAATCGCTGGCGACGTCGTGACGGTCGGCGGGCACGTCCACGATCGCCAGCACGACGGCATCCGTCGGGGTCAGACGGAGCCCGGGCATCGATCACGATCTCCGCGCCACGCCAACGCGCGCCTGACGACCGCCTGGGCAGTGCCGGCCGCGCCCGCCGCGGGACCCAGCGCCCGGGGTAGACGGGAGCGGCGCCCGCCCTCTCGTGCGACCTGCTCGTAGATCGCGCACAGCCGCTCCGTCTCGCGGTCGCGGTCTCGGTGCTCCTCGACGAGCCGTCGAGCATCGACGCGGATCCGGCCCGCGAGCGGGCGGTCGTCGAGCAATCGCCGCATCGCCTCGGCCACGGCCTCCTCGTCGATCGGAACGACGAGCGCGTGTTCCTCGTCCTTGATCAGTTCGTGCACCCAAGGAATGTCCGACAGCACGCACGGCGCCCCGCAGGCCATCGCCTCCCAGACCGAGCGCGGTGAGGAATCGGAGCTGGCGATCGACACGCAGACGTCCGCCGCGCGGTAGTAGTCGGCCATCTGCTCGTGCGGCACGCGGCCGACGGTGCGCACGCGCTCGGGATGGCGCAGGGCACCGAGGCCGTCTCCGCCCGCGACCGTCCGCAGGAGCACGAGCGTGACATCGCTGCGCTCGTCGGCGACCCGATCGAAGGCACGGACGATGATCTCGGCGTTGTAGACATCGCCGTCCGATCGCGGGCTGAGGATCATCGGCCCCGCCGGCAGGCCGAGCGCTCGGCGGGCCGCGTCCCGGCCGCCGGTGGGCGGACAGAACGCCGCGAGGTCGACGCCCCAGTTGAGCAGCACGGTGCGATCGGCCGGCGCGCCGAGATCCTCGAGCCCCCGTACGAGAGCAGCCGAGGAGCCCATCAGCATGTCGGCGTGGCGTACGACGAACCGCCAGGCGATCCGCTGAAGCGGGCTCGCCCGAAACACATCCGAACCCCAGGCGGATACGACGAGCGGGCTGGCACCGTAGAGCAGGGCGAGTCCAGCCGTCGGCATCCAGTGCGCGTGCACCACGTCGGGTCGGGTCTCGCGCAGCAGCCGGCGCATCCAGCGCGCCGTCGGCCACGTACGGACGCTGACCGGAATGGGGTGATGCCGAATGTGCGAGTCACGGACGCCCGCCCAGACCGGCCCACCGACGATGACCTCGTATCCGTGGTCGTACACGGCGCGCGCCATGGGCTCGACGTGGAAGCCCCCGATCGGCCCGAGCATGAGGATCCGCAGCCGGCGCGAGCCTCCGTCGGCCGCGCTCGCCGACATGCGGGCGGACGGTCTAGCCGCCACGTGGGCCGTGCCGGAGCACGAAGGTCGCAAGTTCGTCGGCGACGCGGCCCCAGGACTCCTCGACGGGCGGCGCCAGCTCCTCCGGCGTCCAGCGGCGCCGGAGATGCTCGGCGATCCGCGACGCCGGATCTGGATCTTCGACGCTCAGCGTCAACCACCCCGGCTTGCCGTGCACGTACTCCGCGAGCGCGTCCTCGGCGCCGCCGCCGGTCAGCGCGAGGCGCGGGACCGGGAGCGTGAGGTACTCGATGGCCTTGCTGGGGAGCTGTCGGGTGTCCGTGTTACCGACGACGAGCGCTATATCGAGCTCCGCGGCGGCGAGCTGCACCACCTGCTGCCAGGGGACAGGATCGTGGCGCTCCACCGCGACGAGGTCCGACAGCTCGCGCAGCACGTGGCGCTGATCGCGCCCATATTGGTGGAGCACCACCCGCCGCCATCGGTTCGACTGCGCCAGACGCCGCAGGAAACCCGTCACGTCGACGCGCGGCGCGTACAACGCGCCGAAGTGGCCGATCCGCAGCTCGTCGTTCGTCTCGCGGCGGCGCGACAACGCCGGCATCGCCCCGACGTCGGCGTAGCCGTTCGGTCGCACGAGGACGTCGAGGCCGGGCACGACCCCGAGGAGACCGCGCGCCTGCCCGGCGGTTGTGACGATCCCGGCGCTCGCACCGCTCCACAGCCGGCGCTCGGCGGCAGCACTGCGCCGGTCGCGCAGCGTCGGCGCGGTGCCGTCGCGCGCGCGTGAGCGCCCAGGGGTCCGATATGTCGAGCACGTAGGGGACACCGTGGCGCCGGAGAACGTCCGCGGCGACGACAAGCGGCGAGAACGGGTAGCCGATGAGCAGGGCCGACATCGGCGTCGGGACGTCGGCGCCCCAGGGCCCGCCACGACCACGGCTCGAACGGGTCGATGAGCCATCGCGTACCGATCTCGAACAAGCGCTCGGTCGCGAACCCGATGCCACAGCGTGCGGCGCGCGGCCGACGCCGGCCCACCGATCACGCGAACGTCCGCACGGGAGGAGAGAGCCGCGACGACGGCCTGGGTGCGCGCGCCGCGGGGCGTGAGGGGATCGGCGGCGTAGTACGACACGACGAGGACCCGAGGGCGCACGGACTGGACGTGTTGCATGTCGAGGTAACAAGGACGCCAGGCGTGCATCCGCGTCCGGCGGATGCCGGAGGACGACATCCCTCGGCGCAATCGAGATGCTACTGGTCAGCCGCCGTGGCCCTCCACGCCGACCGACTAGCGCGGAGCGGCGGGCGGTGGTGTGGACGAGGTGACCGGCAGCGGAACGCGGCTGTGCGGCGTGAGCCGCGTCACCGATCGCGCGCTTGCCGCTGACCTCCGTGCGGTGCGGGGACGTTCGCTACGCTGCGGCGCGTCTCAGCTGCGACCACGGGCCGCTCGTCTGACGCCCGCCCAGCGTCGTCCCACCCAGAGCTTCGGCTTGGCCACCAACGTCCAGCACACCACCGCCGCACCCCGGATCGACGTGCTCGCGGCCGTGCGCCGCCACTGGCTCGTGGCGCTCGTGCCGGTGGTCCTGCTCGTCGCGGTCGCGGTCGTGCTCGGGCTCAAGCGGCCGGTGACCTACACCACGACGGCGAACCTCTCGGTCGGACACGTCTACGTGAGCAACCCGCCGGCATCCCCACCATCATCGAGGCGACGCAAGTCGCTGGCGTCCGTGTACAGCCGGGCGATCAGCTCCACCGCGGTCGTCCAGGACACGCGGCGCCGACTGCGGCGCGAGCACGCCTCGCCGGTCTCCGGCGGCCTCTCGGCCACGCCGATCCCTCAGAGCCCGCTGATCAAGGTCTCGGCCGAGTCGCGATCCCGAGCCCGGGGCAATCGCCCTGGCCAATGCCGGGGCGGCGGCGCTCGCGGCCTACGTCAACCGCCAGGTGCGCGACAACAACGCCTCGACGACGATCGCCGCGCGCTATCGCGAGGCCGCGGTGACCTACCGGCGGAGCCTCGCCACGCAGCAGGCGGCTCGCGCGCCGATACACGAACGACCCGACGCGCGCCAACAAGGCCGCGCGCGAGCGCGCCGCTGCCGCCACCGACACCGCACAACTGCGCCGTGACGCGCTGAGCGCCAGCTATCAGACCGCCGTCCAGGGCGGCACCTCGAGCGTGGGGGTTGACGTCTTCTCGCCGGCGTCGACACCGACGAGCGACCGCTCGCGGATGCTGCAGATCTCTCGTCTTCGTCGGCCTGCTCGGAGGGATCGCGGCCGGGGCTCGCGCTCGCGCTGCTGCGCGCTTCTCGCGACCTGCGCCGCCGCGGCCCGTGATGGGTGCACGAGCGCCGTCGTGGGCGGCGGTCGTCGGGGCCGCCGCGATGGCGCTCGCCATCGCGGCGCTCGCCGCCATGCCCGCCGGGCAGGCCGACCGAGCCACGACGCACTTCGTGCCGGCGGTGGCCGCCGTCGCGGTGGTGTCGATGGCGGTCGTCGTGTGGCGCATCGAGCCCGCGTACACGCTGAGCGCGGCGATCTTCCTCACCCCCTTCGCGGGCAACTGGCCGCAACTCGGGGTGCCAGGACCGCTGTCGCCGGACCGGCTCCTGCTCGCGGGCGCCATCGCCGCGGTGCTGCTGCGGGCTCCGCCGGTCGCCGACCGGCCACGCCTGCAGATCACGCGGCGCGCACTGGGTGCTCGCGCTCGCCGCGATCTATGGGCTCGCATCCGCCTTCGTCGCCGGCACGCTCTTCGCAGCGCGACCCGTTCTTCAAGCTGGTCGACGCGTTCGGCATCATGCCGTTCCTGCTCTTCCTCGTCGCTCCGCTGGCCTTCCGGACGCCGCGCCAGCGCCATGTCCTGCTCGTCACGCTCGTCGCGCTCGGCGGCCTACCTGGCACTGACGGTGCTCTTCGAGACGGCGAAGCTCGATGCGCTCGTCTTTCCGAAGTACATCCTCGACCCCAACTACGGCATCCACGCCAGCCGCGGGCGCGGTCCGTTCGTCGACGCCGTGGCCAACGGGCTCGCGCTCTACACGTGCGCGGTCGCGTGCGCCATCGCGTTCGCCTCCTGGCGCCGCGCGTGGCTGCGCGCGCTCGCGGCGACGGTCGGCCTCCTGTGCCTCGTCGGCAGCTTCCTCAGCCTCGAGCGCTCGGTCTGGATCGGCGTCGTGCTCGGAACCGTCGTCGCGATGCTCGCCACGCGCGGCCTGCGCCGCTACCTCGTGCCCGTGGCGGCCGCCGTCGCCGCCGCGATCGCCGTGTCGCTGGCCCTCGATCCCCGGGCTGTCGACCAGCGTCACGCAGCGCGCCAACAACAAGTCGACCGTCTGGGACCGCAAGAACCTCGCGCGGGCGGCCGTCAACATGGTCGAGGCCAAGCCGCTGTTCGGCTTCGGGTGGAGCCGCTTCACGAGCGAGAGCCGGGACTACTTCCAGCAGGCCTTCGACTACCCGCTGACGGCCACCGAGGCCGGCGTGCACAACACGCCGCTGAACTACGCGGTCGACCTGGGACTCGTCGGGATGACGCTCTGGCTGGTCGGCGTGGTGCTGCGGCATCGGCGCCGCGCTCACCACTCGCGGGCCGCCGGATCTGGCCCGCTGGCGCGTCGGACTCGCTGGCGATCGCGATGGCCTACCTCGTGGTGTTGAACTCGGTGCCGCCGACGGCATGGCTGAACCGCTCGATCTGGCTCTTCGCCGGCGTCGTCTACAGCGGCCGCTACATCGCCTCGCCCAGCTCGCGCCCGATCGCTCACGGCGCGCAGGCACGACGCCGCATCTGCTGCCCATGGCGCGCGTCGCGTACCTCATGAGCCACTACCCGGCGATCTCGCACGCGTTCGTGTTGCGCGAGGTCGAGCACGTGCGCGCGGCCGGTGTGGACCTCCAGACGCTGTCCATCCACCGGGCGCGACCGCCGGACCTGCTGTCGGAGGCCGACCGGCGCGCGGCCGCGACCACCTTCGGCGTGCTCCCGACCAGCGTCGGGCGCTTGGCCGCCGCGCACCTCGACGCGCTCGTGCGCTCCCCGCGCCGCTATCTGTCGACGCTGGCCCTGGCCTTGCGCACCGGGGCGCCGGGAGCGCGCGAGCGCCTCTGGCATCTCTTCTACTTCGCCGAGGCGATGATCCTGCTGCGCCATTGCCGCCGCGCCCGGATCGCGCACCTTCACGCCCAGTTCGCCGACAGCGCCACCGACGTCGCCATGCTCGTCACGCACTACCGCCGCGGCCGCAGCGTCGACGGCGCGGAATGCTCATGGAGCCTCGCCGTGCACGGCTCGGTCGAGTTCTACAACGTCGCCCAGTACGCGCTGGCGGCCAAGCTCGAGCACGCGCGCTTTGCGGTCGCGATCAGCGACTTCGGGCGCAGCCAGCTCATGCGGCTGACCGCCGGCGAGCGCTGGGCGCATATCCACGTGGTGCCGTGCGGGGTCGACCCGGACGTCTACATCCCTCCCGCCGAGCGCGCGGGCGGCGACCGCGCCGCGGAGGTCCTCTTCGTCGGGCGCCTGCTGCACGGCAAGGGGCTGCCCCTGCTCTTCGAGGCGATCGCCGAGCTGCGCCGGCGCGGGCTCGACGTACGAGCCACGATCGTCGGCGACGGGCCGGCGCGCGAGGAGTGCGAGGCCGTCGCGCACCGCCTCGGGCTCTCCGAGCTCGTCGATTTCGTCGGCGCCGTCGGCCAGGACGACATCCGCCGTCACTACCAGCGCGCGGACGTCTTCTGCCTGCCGAGCTTCGCCGAGGGCATCCCCGTCGTGGCCATGGAGGCGATGGCGATGGAGCTCCCGGTGGTCACGACCCGCATCATGGGCATCCCCGAACTGGTGGACGACGGCAAGGACGGCCTGCTCGTCGCGCCCGGCCGGGCCGACGCCCTCACCGACGCGCTCGAGCGCCTCGTGCGCTCACCCGAGGACCGTCGCCGCATCGGCCGGGCGGCACGCGAGAAGGTCCGCGAGCGCTACGACGTCGCGCGCTCGGCCCAGCGGATGCGGGCCGTGCTCGAGGATGAGCTGCGCCTGCGCTTCGACGCCCGGCCCTGACGTGTGCGCCGCGCCTCAGCGGGCCCGGGTGGCGGCCTGCGTCACGTCGGCGTGGCGCGGGGCGGCGTCGACGAACTCCCGGTGCCAGAGCTCGAACATCAGCAGCGTCCAGATGCCCTGCGAGTGGTCCTGCACGCCGGCGGCGTGGCGGTCGAGCAGGTCACGGACGTAGTCCTGGCGGAAGCAGCCACGCTCGACGGCGCGCCGGTCGAGCAGCACGTCGCGCGCGTAGTCGCGCAGCTCGCCGCGCAGCCAGTCGCCGAGGGGAAGGCGGAAGCCGCGTTTGGGCGCATCGAGGATCTCGTCGGGGACCCAGCCGCGCAGCGCCCCGCGCAGCACGACCTTCTTCTGCTGCCCGCGCACCTTGAGCTCGGCCGGAAGCGCCGCCGCGAACTCCATCAGCTCGTGGTCGAGCAGCGGCGAGCGCGCTTCCAGCGACGAGGCCATGGTCGCGATGTCCATCTTGACCAGGAGATCGTCGGGCAGGTAGGTCTGCACGTCGACGTCGAGCATCACGTCGACCACCGAGGCGGCGCCCGACTCGCGCCACGGGCGCTCCATGACGTCAGCGGCACCCGAGGACCCGACCAGCGCGCGGTAGTCGTCGGTGTAGAGCCGCTCGCGCCGCAGGCCGTTGAGGTGGGTCATGTAAGCCACGTAGCGCTGGGAACCGTCGAGCGCGAGCGTCTCCGCCATGCGGCGCACGCGGCTGGGCCACGAATCGATGGTGCCGCTCTCGGGGACGAGCAGGCCGGCGGCCGCGAGCGCCCGACGCAGCGCGAGCGGGATGCGTTGCAGCCGCGCCGAGGCCGCGTTGGCGACATAGCGCGTATAGCCGCCGAAGCTCTCGTCTCCACCGTCGCCGTTGAGGGCGACAGTCACGTGGCGCCGGGCCATCTCGGCGAGGTAGAACGAGGGGATCGCCGAGTCGTCGGCGAACGGCTCTCCGTAGTGGCGCACGATCCTCGGGATCAACTCCATCGCGCGAGGCTCGACGACGAGCTCGTGATGCTCGGTTGCGAACCGCTGCGCGACGAGCCGTGCGAGCGGGAGCTCATTGAACTTCTCGTGGGTGAAGCCGATCGAGAACGTCTTCACCGGCCGCGCTGACGCCTCAGCCATGGCGGCCACCACCGCCGCGGAGTCGACGCCGCCGGAGAGGAAGGCGCCGAGCGGCACGTCGGAGATCAGCCGTCGGGCGGTGGCGGCGCGGATCTTCTCGCGCAGCTCCTCGTGGACCTCGCGGAGATCGCCGACCGGGCGCTTGCGCGAGAAGTCGAGCTGCCAGTAGCGCGAGATCGTCGCGCGTCCGTCCTGGAAGACCAGGGTGCTCCCCGGTGGCAGCTTGCGCACCGCGCGAAACGCCGTCATGGGCGCGGGCACCCAGCGGTAGGCGAGGAAGGCGTCGAGCGCGCGGTGGTCGACGTCGCGCGGAATCTCGTCGTCCTCCAGAAGGGCGGCCAGCTCGGAGGCGAAGGCGAGCGTGCCGCCGCGCTCGGCGTAGTAGAGCGGCTTCTTGCCCACGCGATCGCGCGCCAGCAAGAGCCGGCGCTGTTTGGCATCCCACACGGCGAGCCCGAACATCCCGTGCAGGCGCTCTACCAGCCGCGGGCCCTCCTCCTCGTAGAGGTGCGCGATGACCTCGGTATCGCCCTGCGTGGCGAAGCTGTGGCCCGAGCGCTGCAGGCGCTCGCGCAGCTCGCGATAGTTGTAGATCTCGCCGTTGAGGACGACCGCGACCGAGCGGTCCTCGTTGAAGATCGGCTGGTCGCCGGTTGCGAGGTCGATCACGCGCAGGCGCTGGATCCCGAGACCCACCCCGGCATCGACATGCAATCCGCGCGAGTCCGGGCCGCGGTGCTCGAGCGCGGCGCACATGCGCTGCAGAGTCGCCGGGTCGGCGCGCCTGCCGTCATTGTTGGCTTGTCCGACGATCCCGCACACGGGCCCTCCCGGCCGCAGTCTAGGCAAAGCGCTGTGGCATGCTGCGCGCCCGTGCGACGCCGCATCGCCTTCATCGACTACTTCGCGACGCACTACCGCAAGCGGTTGTACGAGGAGCTCGCCCGCCGGATGGAGGTGGACTTCTACTTCTTCGCCGATGAGCGCGAGCGCTACTGGAATCGCAAGATTCCGCTCGTTCGGGAGGGCGACTTCCGGCGGGTCGAGCTGCGGCGCTACCGCGTCGCCGGCGAGGCGGTCATGCCCGGCCTGGCGCTGGCGCTCCATCCGCGCCGCTACGACGCGGTCGTCAAGTCGCTCAACGGCAAGCTCATGCTGCCGCTCGTCTATGGGGCCAGCCGCGCGCGCGGGCTGCCGTTCGTGTTGTGGACCGGTATGTGGCACCACCCTCGCACCGGCTTTCACCGCGTCACGCGGCCGCTCACGCGGCACGTCTATCGCGGTGCCGAGGCGATCGTGGCCTACGGCGAGCACGTCGAGCGCTACCTCGTCGAGGCGGCCGACGTCGAGGCGAGCAAGGTCTTCGTAGCCGGACAGGCGGTCGAGCCCGAGCGCTTCGCCGCCGTGCGCCCGGCGCGCAACGGCGAGGCCGAGGTGCTGTTCATCGGCCAGTTCGAGGAGCGCAAGGGTGTCGCCGACCTGCTGGCGGCCTTCGCCGAACTGGGCGACGTCCAGGCGCGGCTGCGGCTGGTGGGCAACGGCTCGCTGGAGCCCGAGGTGGCCCGGAGCGCGGCGCGCGACCCGCGCATGGAGGTCGTCGGATATCTGCCCCAGGAGCGCCTTCCCGAGGCCCTGGCGCGAGCCCGTTGCCTCGTGCTGCCCTCGATCACCACCGCGCTGGACCGCGAGCCGTGGGGGCTCGTCGTCAACGAGGCGATGCACGCCGGCGTCCCGGTCATCGCCACCGACGCGGTCGGCGCGGCGGCCGGCGGCCTCGTCCGCCACGACAGCAACGGGCTGATCGTGCCCGAGCGCAATCCCCCGGCGCTGGCCGCGGCGATCCGACGGCTCGCCACGGACGCCGCGCTGGCCGCCCGGCTTGGCGATCAGGCCCGGCGCGACGTGGAGCGCTTCAGCCACCGCGCGATGGCGGACGCCTTCGAGGCCGCGGTCGAGCACGCGGTCTCCGCTAGGCCACCCACCGGTCGTACCACCGGCTGACGCAGTAGAGGTTCCACAGGTGCTTGCTCCAGTCGCCGCGGCCGCGGCGATGGGCGGCGAACAGACGGTCGACCACGTCGTAGTCGAGCAGGTCGCGCTCGGCCAGCGCCGAGCCGCGCACCGCCGCCTGCGCGTCCTGGCCAAAGGCGCCTCGCAGCCACTCCTCCATCGGACTGCCGAAGCCCTGCTTGGGGCGCGCAAGGACCACGGGAGGCAGCGCGTCGCGCATCGCCTCGCGCAGGACGTGCTTGCCCTGCCCGTCGCGGTACTTCATCCGCGGCGGGAGCGCCATCGCGAGCTCGACAAGCTCGTGATCGAGGAACGGCTCGCGGCCTTCGACCGAGCTCGCCATCGCGATGCGGTCCATGCGCGCGAGCAGGAGCTCGGGCAGGCGCTGGCGCAGCTCGAGGTAGCTCATGCGCTGGAAGAGATCGGCGTCGCCGCGACGGGCGCCACCCTCGTCCCAGATCCGCTCCACGGTCCGCAGTGCGTCTTGGTGGCCGTGACGCAGCAGGCGCTCCTTCAGCGGGCCCCGGAAGCACAGCGCGCCACCCCAGTACGGGACGCGGCTGTGGCCGGCGTCGTAGAGCGCCTCGCCGTGGCGGACCGCGCGCCCCGCTCGCGAGGTCGCGTGAACGGCGACGGCGCCCATCGGCCGGCGGATCGCCCGCGGCACCCAGCGCTGGAACGGGACCACGACGCGCCGATGGTCGACATAGCCCTGGTAGCCGTGGAAGAGCTCGTCGGCGCCCTCGCCGACCTGCACCACGATCGTCCCCGTCTCGCGCGCCAGTCGCGTCACGAAGTGCTGCGGCACCGCCGTCCAGTCCGACAGCGGCTCGTCCTGGTGGTACACGAGCTCAGGTACGAACGCGCGCATCGCCGGCTCGTCGACCAGGACCTCGTGGTGGTCGGTGCCGAAGTGGCGCGCCACGGTGCGCGCATGGTCCAGTTCGTCGTAGCGCGCGTACCCGCGCGGGGCCGTCGAGTACGTGCGCACCGGCATGTCGGTGAGCTCGGCCATCAGCGCGACGTTGGTGGAGGAGTCCAGGCCGCCGGAGAGGAAGACCCCGAAGGGCACGTCGGACATCATGCGCTTGCGGACCGACTCGCGCAGCCGGTGGCGCACCTCCGCGACCATCTCGGGCTCGCTCATGGCGGCCACCTCGTCCGAGACGGCGGCCGGCGGCATCGGGTCCCACCACGTGCGCCGCTGCGTCTGGCCCTCCGCGGTCACCGTCATCCACTCGCCGGCGCCGAGCTTCGAGATCCCGCGGAACATCGTGCGCGGCGGGGGCGTGAACCCGAAGGTCAGGTAGGAGGCCAGCGCCTCGTCGTCGAGGTCGCGCGGCGCCGCCGGATGCTCCAGGATCGCCTTGGCCTCGGAGCCGAAGAGCAGGCCCTGCGGCAGCAGCGCGTAATACAGCGGCTTCACGCCGACCCGATCGCGGGCGAGGAAGAGCTCGCGCCGGCGCGCGTCCCAGATCGCGAAGGCGAACATCCCGTGCAAGCTGCTCGACGCACGCCGGGCCCTCCTCCTCGTAGAGGTGGACGATCGCCTCGGTGTCGGTCGCGGACCGGAAGCGGTGCCCGCGCGCCTCGAGCCCGGCGCGCAGCTCGCGGTGGTTGTAGACCTCGCCGTTGTAGGTGATCCAGACCGTCCCGTCCTCGTTGGCCATCGGCTGATGACCGGCGGACGAGAGGTCGATGATCGAGAGACGCCGATGTCCGAGCGCGACGCGCTCCTCAGGACGGACGCACGTCCCGCGATCGTCCGGGCCGCGGTGGCGCAGCGTGTCGGTCATGCGCGCGACGATCGGCTCGTCGAGCGCAAGACCGTCGTTGAAGGCGAGGATGCCCGCGATGCCGCACACGCCGGCTACCGTACAGTCAGCCCGGCGGGGGGGTTAATATTTTTATTAAATAAGAAGTAGAAGAAATGTAGTATATAACAGTCAGCCCGGCGCGGGTCGGCGCCGGGCTTAAATATTTTAATTTAATTAAAGTAAAAATATAAATATATATATGTTAAAAGGAAGAGTAGGTTAAAGAATCGGCGCGGGCGACGAACGGCATGCGTGCTGCAGACGGGCCGTGGTATTTATTATATTTTATTATTTATATTTTTATAATAAATTATAAAAATTTTAAATAAAAATATAAATTTATTTAAAAATTATTATCGTGTGTCTGTCCCCCGGACCGCTTAGGCCACCGTGTGGAGGTCCATCTTCAAGAGCTGCAGGCGGTCCCACGGGAACGCCTTCATGACAGGGTTGGGATACAGGCCGCCGAAGAACCCGCCCGGGGCCGTGTAGGGATTGGTCGTCCCGTACTGGGTGTAGTTCTCGGCGAAGAGCGAGATCGCGTGGCCGGTCTGGTCGCGTACGACCATGCCGTAGGTCTGGGCGGCCTTGGCGATCATCTTCGTCATCGGCGGCAGGTTCAGCGCGTCGATGTTGAGGGTCGGATCGAGGCGGAAGCGCGCGCCCTCGGGGATCGCGTTGGGGTCGGTGCTGCGGCCGTCGCTGCGCTGCGCGGGCCACGAGTACGTCTTGGGCTTCGCCCAGGGGATGTTCATGGCGAGCGCGTGGGGGATCACGCCGGCCTTCAGCTCGCTGATCATCATCGTGCCGGCGATCACCGGCAGGCTCGTGGCCGTCGACTCCCCACCAGGACTGCGAGAGCCCGGGCCACGAGGCGGTGTCGTAGTAACCCGGGGAGCTCGACGTGTTGGACATCGAGCCGCCGAAGTCCGCGTGCCATCCGTCGGCCAGCTTGCTCGCGTGGAAGAACTCCCACAGGTGGTTCGTCGAGGGCTGCCAGACCGTCATGTGCGCGTCGGGGCCGGAGGCGGGCACGGCCGTCGGCGGGATGGGGACCGCTTCGAAGGTCTTCTGCAGGCCCAGCTTCCACGAGCCGGGGGACAACGTCACCCGAACGTTGGGCTGACCGGCGGGGACGGTGTACAGCGGCGAGGTCTCGCGCGTCGAGATCCACGGCCCCCAACCGGCGGAGATGTTCTGTGCGACCGTGTCGCGCAACGTCTTGACGAGCACGCTGCTGGCTGGGTCGAGCGGGGCGGTGGCGGCCAGCGGGGCGTTCCAGACGCTGGTCGGGGCGAAGATCTGAGGCGGCACCGGTGCGACCGTCGTCGACGCCGCGGCCGCGGTCGGCCGCGCTGCGGCGGTGGACAGCGGCGCTGGGGCGTCGAGTGCCACGGCGGCCGTGGCCGGCCCGGCGGTCCGGATCCGCAGGCCGACGCAGGCGGCTCCCCGCACGAGAGCGCGTCCTCGGCGACGAAGCGACCTGCGAGACGGGCCGTCTTGCGGCCGACCGTCAGGCGGGCGCTGCCGTTCTTGCCGGCGGAGAGCTCGATGCGCACGGGCCGAGCCGTGGCCGGTCAGCGCGACGTGCGGCGCGCGCCGGCGGCTCGCCCGCAGCGTGAGCTTGCCGGCGCTGCTCCGTGTGAGCGTGAGCCCGTTGCGCGTGAAGCGCACGAGCGTTCCGGGGCTTCCTTCCTTCGAAAGCGAAGCTGACCGTCACGTCCGTGGCGGGCGCGAATCGATGCGTCCGGCCTGCGCGGCAGCGGGCAGTGCGAGTAGGGCGACGGCGGTCAGGACGGCGGTCGCGTTCATTGGGCGAGTGGTGGACACGCCCCGTTGATCGGCGCGAGAGCGCGCCTCTGAGGAGGCCGGCGTCGCCCCGCCTGGCTGCGGCGCCGTGCCCGCTCAGCGGTCGCTGCCGCGCTCAGGCGGCGGCTGCAGCCGGGCACGCGGCCGCGACGGCGGCGTACAACATTCGTCTGGCGAGACGCAGTGCGTGCTCGACGCGAGCCAGGGCGATGGGCCGGCGCGGCGTGCGGGTCGGCAGCTGGCGGGGGTCGACGAGCACGCGCCGTCGACGAATGACATCCGCTGATCCACGGGCGTGAGCAGGCCGTCGACCAGCGCGATCTCGGCCGTGATCTGCTGGGGCTTGCCGCGCATCAGAGGATTGGCGAGGGCGGTGGCCCGCCGAACCCCCGACGGGGAACGGGGAGTGCCAGGAACGAGGTGTCCGGCGGGCACCCCGACGAGCTCGTCGAGCACACTCGCGCTGGCGGAGGATAGTGTGAGGATGTTTGTGGTGCTGGAAGGTAAGAGATGGCTAGTGTAAAGTTGAGCTTTGTGAGGTAGAGAATTGCTGCTGAGTGGAGAGTGTAGAAGTGAACGGTAGGCTGGGGCAGTGTGGTATTTAACTGGTATGGGAAGCGTAGTGATGCAGTGAGCTGAGTTATGACTGTGAGTTGGGTGCGGTGTGAAACACGGATGGGATGAGGATTAGATCAGCAGTTGCTGGTGAAGCGTTGACTATAGAAGCTCTGGCGTGAATATTGGTTGCGCAGACGCTGTTATGATGGAGCGCTGTGTACGCGAATGGATTCTGTGGAGCTTTTGAGAGTGCGTGAAGTGGGGAAGACTTGAGGAGATTTGTTGGACATGCGGGGTGGCACGATTGCTTGGGTGGTGATTAACGGGGTGTACTACTTGAACGGCGCGCGAGTTGGATTTGGATGCGCGGTGCTGGAGGGTACGAGAACGTTACGAATGGCAACGGAGTGTGAAGAGAGTGTTTTGGTGGATGGCAAGTAGAGAAGGTGAGAGGGGCGCGCGATGCGGACGACTGATAACTAGGAGCAATGAGTCTGGAAGTGGTGATTAGAAGTATGGGCGCGTGAGGCGGTAATATTTCTGTGGGACTGGGCAAGGTTATACGAGGAACGCATGAAGCTGAGCTGGTGCGAGGCTGGTGATGTTATAGCAGTAATCTGGTGTGGGTACACATATATTGCTGTGTGGGAAGATGCGAGATGGGAGCACAATTGTAAAGATAGGAGTACGTCGGTTTGGGTATGTAGGTGCTGAGAGTGCGCACGCTGCATGTAGTGTGGACGCAGGTGTTTGTGCTGAAGGATGATGCTCGGGGAACGCGCTAAATGAGCATCTGATGATTTGTGGTAAAATAACGTGATTTGCAGCAGGTGAATGCTGGGATTGGAACAATATATAGGGTGATGCACTGAATATGGTTGATCAGATATAAAGGATGAGCGCCGGTGGAAAGAACGGTGCAAGGTGAATGAGCGGTGGTGCAGCAGAAGGGAACACACTTTTGATATTGTAGAGGAATTATTTCACGCGCTGCGATGGGAGTTGAAAAATGAGTTGGATGGTTGGGTAGTTGAATGAGCGCGAGAAGTAGGTTTCTGCGGATGAGAATCTGAGGTAAGTGTGAGAAGTGTGATGAGTGCTGCGAGTGAACGCGCGATCTGCACGAAGAAGAAATCTGGGGGCGCAATGGTGGGAACATACTGAGGCTGATTCAGCTGAGCGGAGGTGATCAGGTTCTCGGAAGCGGTAAGTACAGGCGTACGAGAAGGTGATACAGTTGAGGAAGCGCTGCTGCGGCGTGCAGTAGACAAGAGGAATATTATGGGTAGGAAGAGTGTCTGACGCTACACGAGCGACGGGGATGCAGGCGTTGGTGCTGTGTGCTCGGGTATCAGATGTGAAGGGAGGCGCGATGAACGCGTGGATGCTGCGCTGGAGATAAGGCGGAGAAGCGCGCGCGAGCACGAGGCGAGCGGAGTGGGCAAGAATGCAGTACATGCTGGGGAGCGGAGGAGGAGGGAGTTTAGTCACGAGCACGCGCCGGCGCAGGGACGCGGCCCGCTGGCCCGCAGGCGTGAGAAGACCGTCGACGAGCGAGATCTCGGCCGTGATCTGCTGGGGCGTGCCGTGCATCAGGGGATTGGCGAGCCCCGCGGCCCGCCGCGCTCCCCACGCGGGATCCGCCTCGACGAGACGAGCCGCGGGCACGCCCACGAGCACGTCGAGCACGGCCGCGCTCGCCGAGAGCGCGCGCGTGAGCCCGGGGTGCTCGACCGCGACGGGCGCCAGGACGGCGGCCCCCGGCGAAGCGGCGTGCGCGTCCCACCAGGCGGCGGCGTCGGTCGGGTGGCGCAGGCCGGCGAAGCCGTCGCGAGCGTGATACAGCAGCAGCGCGGCCAGCTCGTCGGTGGCGTGCAGGCGCCGGACGCCGTCGGGACCTGGACGAGCGCGCGCCAGGGCGCGCGCGCCGAACTCGGTCTCGTACCAGTGCACGCGCCAATGCAGCTCCACCTTGGGGAGACCGGCGCCGTGGGTGAGGGCGAGGTGCAGCACGGGATCGGCGGCGCCGTCCTGCAAGCGCCATCCGAGCGGCTCGAGTGCGGCGACCGCGCGCCGGAGGTTGTCGTGGGTCACGAGCACGTCGATGTCGCACGAGAAGCGCATGCCCGGATCGCCGTGCAGGGTGCGGGCGAGCAGCGGGCCCTTCAGCGGGACGTTCGCGATCCCGGCCGCCTCGAGTGTGGTTGCGACGCGCAGCGTCGCGAGCTCCATCAGCGCTGCGGCCTGCCGCAACGCCTCCGTCTCGGCCCGGACGGCATCGGCGAACGCGGTCGGCGCGCGCGTACCCACCATCTCGAGGAGCCGGCCACCCAGCAGCGCCACCAGGCGCTGGGTGGCGAGCTCTGCCAGCAGCGCGCCCCAGGCGACCTGCCCCTGCAGCGCTTCCACGCGCCCTGCGTTCGCGCGGCGCCGCGCCGTCGTGCCCGCCGCCAGCAGGACGAGCTCCTCGTGCGGGCGCAGCGCGCGCGGCGTCACAGCTCGGCGAGGCGCGCGTCCTCGAAGTCGCGTGTCGGCAGCAGGGGGCGCCCGCCGCGCTCGACCCACGCATGAGCCGCGAAGGTCGGCGTCGGCCGGGCGGCGAGCACGAGCCGCACCTCGATGCCGCGGCGAGCGAGCATCGCCAGGACGACGAGCGACCGCGTGAGGCAGCGCGAGTCGCCCGGGAGCCGCTGGAGGACGCGCACGGCGGCGGCGGCCAGGCGGCGCTCGTCGACGTCCAGCGGCCCGCGGGGCGTGCGCCGCCGCCGGCGGCGCGCGCAGCGCCGCGACGGCCGAGGGCAGGTCATGGCGCCGGACCGACCACCGCACCAGCGGGTAGGTGAGCAGCACCTCGGCCACCAGCGCGATGTCACTCCGCGACATGGGTCTCGATCAGGCCCCGGCTCTCGAGGCCCTCGCACAGCTCGAGCAGGTCGGCGAGCAGCACGCCGGGATCGACGTCCCACGACGGCGCGAGCTGCTCGGCAGCGGCCGCGACGGTCGGGGCCTCGCGCAGGGCATCGAGCATCTCGGCCGAGGTCTCGTTCAGACCGTGGTAGCGACCGGTGTGCAGGTTCAGGGCGACGGTCTGCTCAGCGAAGTCGCGGTAGACGACGTGGTCGGGCACCCGCACGGCGAGCCGTTCGGGGTGGGCGCGACCGCTGGGCTCGATGGGCTCATCTAGTACTCCGTGAGGGTCCCCAGCCGCCGGCTGCGGTCGATCGCGAACGACAGCCCGCCCACGCCCACCGGCAGCAGGACGGCCGAGAAGCCGACGAGCTTCGCGACGTCGCTCCACGCCGACGCCCGCAGGGGGAGCCCCACGAGCAGGTGGCGCAGGAGGTCGACCGCAGGGGTGAACGGCTGCACGTCGGAGGCCCAGCCCAGCCACCACGGCAGCAGCTCGACCGGGAAGTAGAAGCCCGCGACGAGGGAGATCGCCGCCAGGACGTAGGCGGCGCCCGGGGCCTGCTTGAAGCGGACGATCATCGCCACGAAGAGCAGCGCGATCGCGCCCAGGGCGAGGGCGCCCACCGCCGCCACCGGTATCGCGATCGGAACCCGCGACCAGCTCGGGTCGACGCCGAAGACCACGGCGGTGAGCGTCAGCGTGACCAGCATCGTGACGATCGCCGACGCGATCGGGAACAGGAACAGCGACAGGATGCTCGCCACCGGGCCGAACGGGGAGACGGCGATGCGCTCGAAGGTGCCGGCCACCAGCTCCTGGCGCACCGCGACCGGGATGTCCAGCGTCGACTGCAGGACCTGGAGGATGATCACCCCCACCGCCGCGTAGGAGAAGTAGGCCTCGGGCGACGTGAACGCCTCGACGCGTACCAGGCGCGAGATGTAATAGAAGACGGCGAGGCTGAAGAGCACGCCGACGTACTGGGTGCCCAGGCGCCAGCGGTAGCTGAGGTAGACGGTCAGGTCGCGCCGGAAGAGGCCCGCGGCGGCCGCGAGGTGAGGGCGCCAAGCGCTCACGCGCGCTCCAACCGCCCGTCGCGCAGGACCAGGGCCCGTCCGACGTCGAGCCCCGTGTCGACCCCCTCGGGCACGACGACCAGGCACATGCCCCCGCGCCGCGCGAGCCCGTCGACCGCGCGGCGCACGAGCCCGAGGGCGACGGTGTCCAGCGACGTGGCCGGCTCGTCAAGGAGCACGAGCCGCGGCGCATGCAGGAAGACGAGGGCCAGGCGCACGCGCTGGCGTTGTCCCATCGAGAGCTGGTCGACGCGCAGGTCGCCGATCTCGGCGAGATCGAAGCGCGCGTGGGCCGAGCCGATCGCCGCCGCCCGTGCGTCCGGGTCGAGCAGCGCCAGCCGGGCCCAGAGGTCGAGGTGGCGCGCGACGGTCACCCGTGCGTAGAGCCCGCGGTCGCCCGGGGTCAGCAGGCCGATCTGGCGCTGATAGGCGCGGCGGCGCGTACCGAGCGCCATCCCAGCCAGCCGCACGAGGCCGCGATCGGGTGCGACGAGTCCGCCGATGATCCGCAGCAGCGTGGTCTTTCCTGCGCCGTTGCGCCCTGAGACGGACACGACGTCGCCCGGGCGCATCTCGAGCTCGAGGTCGTCGAGCGTGGGCGCCGGCCGCCCGCGCCAGTGCTTGCACAGGCCGTCCACCACGAGCAGCGGTTTGGCGTCCTGACCCGGCGCCGGTCGAGCATGAGCCGGATGAGCCACGCGGAAGCGTTCGTCGTCAGTCAACGGCATGCGGGCGCCCATCGCTGGGCCGCCGTAGCGTCGCACACGAGCGGCGGCGGCAACCGCGACACTTGCACCTGGCGCTATCTTCGCGCGGTGCGTAGCGGCCACGTCGCCGGACCTTCGCCGCCGAACGCGCCTCACCCGCCGCTCAGCGATCCGTGGGCGGCGCAGGCCTTCGGGCTGACCCTGGCGGGCACGCTCGCCCTCGAGAGCGTCGTCGCGGCCACGCAGGCCCCGACGCGAGCGGACACGTGGCTCGAGCGCGCCCCGCGTGCCGCCGTCGACCGCGAGTGGCGCCGAGCCCGCCCGCGCACCCTGCTCGAGCGCCGGCTCGTCGACGGCCGGGTCGGGCTGTCGGTGCAGGCCGACGACGACGTCGGCTTTCGCGTGTGGGCGCCGCGCCACGGCTGCTACCTCGTCGCGCCCGACGGCCGCCGCGTCCTCGGCGCACCGCCGGCCGGGCCGGCGTGGCGCTGGGAGCGCCTCGTGCTCGCCCAGGTCCTGCCGCTGGCCGCGGTGCTGCGAGGCATGGACGTCTTCCATGCCAGCGCCGTGGCGCTCGCCGGCCGGGCGATCGCCTTCCTCGGCGGCTCGGGCGCGGGCAAGACCACGCTGGCCAGCCGCATCGTGGCGCGGGGAGCGCGGCTCGTGACCGACGACGTGCTCGCGATCGAGGCGACCGCCACGACGATCCGGGCCCATCGCGGCGGGACGGTGGCGCGCATCGATCCCCGCGAGCTGCGGGCGCTGACGCCCTCCGAGCGCCACACCCTCGGGGCGGTGCGGGTGCGCGGCGAGAAGTGGCACCTCGCCCCCGCGCTCGCCGCGGCGCGGCTTCCGCTCGCCCTCACCTACCACCTGGTCCGCCCCGCCGACGGGCGCGGCGTCCGGATCGTCCCCGTGCGCCCCTACGACCCGGCGCTGCTGCTCGGCAGCGCCTTCCTGTCCTACTTCACCGCCCCCGAGCGCCTGCGCCGCCAGCTCGAATCGTGCGCCGCGATCGCGCGCAGCACCCCGCTCTACCAAGTCCGTGCCGGCGCCGGGGCGACCTCCGCGAACGTCGCCGACGCCGTGCTGCGCCACGCCGAGGTCGCGCTGGGCGAGCGCGCACCGTGATGGCGGAGCATCTCCAAGGGGAGCTCGCCGGCGTCCACGACCCCCGCGGGACGGGCGGCGAAGGCGACCGGCTGCGACGCGCGCTGCCGGGCGCCACCGTCGTCGAGGCGGGCGCGCTGACCATGGCCTGCGCCGGGCCCGCCCGCGCGGAAGGCGTGCTGGCGGGCATGGCGGGGCGCGTGCACCGGCCCGACGCCCTGCGCGAGCAGCTCGGCCTGCGCCCGGACACCGCGGTGGCCGAGGCGGTGGCGGCCGGGTACGCGCGCTGGGGCGAGCGGCTGCTCGAGCGCATCGACGGGCCCTTCGCGCTCGTCGTCTGGGACGGCGAGCGCGGCCTGCTGGCGCAGGATCCGCTCGGCGGGCGCTCGCTCTTCACCTTCTTCGACGGGCCGCGCCTGTGCTTCGCCACCGAGATCAGCGTGCTGCTCGGGCTGCTGCGCCGCCGCCCCGATCCCGACGAGCTCGCCCTCGCCCACCACCTCGTCGATCACAGCGTTCCCGACGGGCGCATGCTCTTCCACGGCGTCCGCCGGCTGGGTGGCGGCTGCCTGCTCGAGCTGTCGGGCACCGGCCGTGCCGAGCGCCGCTACTGGACGCCTCGCTACCGGCCGCCGCTGCGGTTGCCGCGGGCCGAGCTCGCCGCGCGGCTGCGCACCGGACTGGAAGCGGCCGTGCAGGATGCGCTGCCGGCCCAAGACGCCAGCGCCCTGCTGCTCAGCGGCGGGTTGGACTCGTCCGTCGTCGCGGCGCTCGCAGCCCCGCGGGCCCCCGACCTGCAGGCGATCGCGGCCGCCTTCCCCGAGCCCGAGCTCGACGAGACCTCGTGGGCGCGGAGGGTCGCCGACGGCACGGGCGTCGCCCTCACCACCGTCCCCATCGAGCAGCGCGAGCCGCTGGACGCCGCCGAGGCCTACCTGCGCGCCTGGGAGCTGCCCCTGCCGACGCCCGGGATCCTCGTCGAGGCGCCGCTTGTCGCGGCGGCCGCGAGGCTCGGAGCCGGCGTCGTGCTCGACGGCCAGGGCGGCGACGAGCTCTTCGGCGCAGCGCACTTCCTCATCGCCGACCGCGTGCGGCGCCTGCGACCGCTGTCGGCGTGGCGCCTTTCCCGACGACACCCGTGGCTGGGCGACGACCCGCCGCTGCGTCACGTCCGCCGCGTCTTCACGAGCGTCGGCGTCCGCGGCGCGCTCCCGCCCGGCCTCCACGAGCGCGCGCGCCGGCGTCGGCCCGCGGCGCGCTACACGCCGGCCTGGCTGCGCCCCGGCCCCGCGCGGCTCTACGCCGAGAGCCAGGACCCGTGGCGGTGGAAGCGGCTCGACGGGCCGCGCTGGTGGGCCGCGTTGGCCGACACGCTGACGCGGGGGCGCGAGACCGCCGACCTCGCCGACTACGTGCGACGGCGTGGCGCCATGGGATCGGTCCAGGCGCGCTCGCCCCTGCTGCACCTCGGGCTGGTCGAGCTCGCGTTGCGCATGCCGCCAGAGACGAACTTCGACCCAGTCACGTCGCGCCCGCTCGTGCGCGAGGCGCTGGCCGGCGCGCTTCCCGCCGACGTCCTCGCGCGTCGCGACAAGCGCGACTTCTCCGGCCTGCATCACCGACTGCTGTCGAGCGGACCCAACCTCGAACGGATCCGGCGGCTCCTCGACGAACGGAGCGCCGCCGTCGGCGCCTATGTCGACCTACGGCGCCTGCACCGCGAGCATCTCGACCGACCGCCGGCCGTCGGCGACCCGGGGTGGCGCCCGTGGGCGGTCCACGTCTGGAACGTCGTGACGGCCGAGCTGTGGCTACGCGGCAACGCGTGAATTCGACCGTCGAACGTCGGGACTTGCGGCCGGTGGCGCATGAGTCGTAGGGTCCAGAACGTCCAGCTCCGAGCAGGAGTGATAGAGCATGGCTGATGTGATCCCAGCAGCGCGCAAGCCGTACGTTCGGCCGTCCGTCCGTGACTACGGCGATCTGGTCGAGTTGACGGCTGTGGTCGGCGGTGGCTTCAGCGACGTTCCCCAGGGCGACCCGACCGGCTCGGGCTGCGGGGCAGCGGGCGCGCCCTCCTGCTTCTCGACGTAAGCGTCGGCGAAGCGCGAACGGCTCAGGCGCGTCGACCGGGCGTGGCGTGTGACGCGCGCGGCGCGAGATCGTCCGCACCCCGCAGAGCCGCGGCGGCATCGATGAGCCCGAGCGCGACGTGCGCGTCGCACCAGCGCAGATAGCGCACGGTCGTCGCGCCCCAGCGGTAGCGCCGGTGCACCGCGCGCCCGCCGCGTAGCCCATGCTCGAGCACGCGTAGCGCCACCCGCTCGAGCAGCTCGCGCTCGACGAGGCCCTGTCGCACGAGGGCGCCCAGCGTGCTCAGCCCCGTGCCCGCCGAGTGGGCATCCTCGGGGAACGGCTTATCCGCCCAAAGGCGGGCGCGCCCCGCCGCGTCGAAGAACCCGCGGTAGTGGGCGGCGCCGCGCTCGACCGCCGCGCCGACGCGGGGATCGACAGCCCGCAGCCGGTCCAGGCACAACAGCACGTAGCCCGAGTGGAAGGAGTCCGCCCAGGAGAGGTTGCGTCCCTCGCCGTACGGCCACGATCCGTCGGGGCGCTGCGCGTCCAGCGTTCGGCCGACGGCGCGCGCGACGCGCTCTCGCGCTGCGCCCTCCGTGCCGCCCGCCACGTCGACCAGCCAGGCGCCGAGGAGGCTGGCGTTGTGGATGTTCACGGGCCGTCCCCCGTGGTAGGCGAAGTAGCCCTCGGGCTCGACCCAGAGCTCGTCGCAGGCCCAGCGCGCGGCCGCGCGCACGCGCTCGACCAGATCGGCGCGCCCCGTGCCCGCGGCCACCTCGAGCAGTCCGCTCGCCGCGAACGCGGTGACGACGACGTTCGGGCTGCCTGCCGGATAGAAGCTCCAGCGCGTCTGCACGTCCCAGGGGTAGCCCCAGCCGTCGGGTCCGGCGTCGCGGTCGGCGTCGAGGAGCTCTACGGCGCGCAGTCCGGCGTCGCGGGGCGCAGCGGTGTGCCCGAGACGCTGTGCGCGTGCCTCGACCGATGCGAAGACCCCTAGTGCCTTGGCGGTGCGCGGGTGGCGACGGCGGTAGAGCCGCCGCACGTCGAACGGCGAGCGCGCGTGCAGCTGCGCGATTGCCTGCCGGCGGCGGCGGCCGCCGACGAGCGCCCGCGGCCAGCTCCACCACAGCCCGTCGAAGGGGTCGGGGCCACGAAAGCCGGCGCGCGCGGCCGACTCGCTGAGGGCGAGCGCCGTGTCGAGGCAGCGCTCCGCGAGGGCGTCGTGCTCGGCAGCAGGAAGGGCCATGGGCGCGGCCATGATAGGTCGGGTTCTGCGTTGCACGGCGGGCAGGATTCGTTCGATGGCTGACACCCGTGGTGGAGCGGTCGCGACACGACGCGATGCGCCATGTTTCGGTAATTGGGGAGGATCGAAACTGTTCACGTCCTGGCCTTCCGGATCGCAAAACGATCTGCTTGGCTCGCGGCCGATGACGCCTGGATGCGTGGTCCAAGTCGTCGGTGCGCGCCCGAATTTCGTCAAGATGGCCCCTGTCATCGCGGCGTTGGAGGACCGGCCGGAGATCACCCAACGGGTGGTCCACACCGGGCAGCATTACGACGAGCGCCTGTCGGCCGAGATGCTGTCGGACCTCGGGTTCCCCGAGCCCGACGTCTTCCTGGGCGTCGGTTCGGGGCCCCATGGGGCGCAGACGGCGCGCGTGCTCGAGGCGTTCGAGCGCGTCCTGCTCGACGAGCGCCCCGACCTCGTGTGCGTCGGTGGCGACGTCAACTCGACGCTCGCCGTCACGCTGGCCGCCTCCAAGCTCGGCATCCAGGTCGCCCACGTCGAGGCCGGACTGCGCTCGTTCGACTGGACGATGCCCGAGGAGATCAATCGGGTCCTGACCGACCGGATGGCCGATCTGCTGTTCACGCACAGTCCGGAGGCCGCGACGAACCTGGCCGCCGAGGGGATCGACGGAGAGCGGGTCCGGTTCGTCGGGAACACGATGATCGACTCGCTGCGGCGCTTCGAGGGGCGTGCCGCCGCCCGCTGCCCGTGGCGGCAGGTCGACGTGCAACGCGGCGAGTACGTGCTCGTCACCCTGCACCGCCCATCCAACGTCGACGAGGCGGGCCAGCTGCGGCGCGTCGTCGCGGCACTCGCGGCGCTGGCCGCCACCGTGCCCGTCGTCTTCCCCGTCCATCCGCGCACGGTGCAGCGCCTGCGGGTTGAGGGGCTCATGTCCCGCCTCGAGGCCGCGGGCGTGCGCTGCCTGGACCCGTTGGGCTACCTCGACTTCCTCGGCCTCGAGATCGGCGCCGCGGCGATCGTGACGGATTCCGGCGGCGTGCAGGAGGAGGCCGCGGTGCTGGGCGTCCCGTGCTTCACGCTGCGCCGCAACACCGAGCGCCCGGTGACGATCACCCACGGCACCAACGTCCTGCTCGGCGACGACCCCGCCGCCATCGCTCGCATCCGTCCCGCCGCCCTGGAGCGCCGCCCGGCGATCATCGAGGGATGGGACGGCCACGCCGGCCAGCGGGTGGCCGACGTGCTCGCCGCGACCCTGCGCGGCGAGCCCATGGAGGCCGCCGCATGAGCGCCGTCGCCGACCGTGTCGAGGTCCTCGGCTGCGCCATCGACCGTGTCGACATGAGCGAGGCGGCGCGGCGCTGCGACGCCTACGTGAGCACGCGGGCGGGCGCGCAGCACATGGCGGTCAACGCCGCGAAGCTCGTGGCCATGCGCCGTGACGAGGCCCTGCGGCGGCTGGTCGAGGGCTGCGAGCTCGTCACCGCCGACGGCCAGGCGGTGGTGTGGGCCTCCCGGCTGCTCGGGGATCCGCTGCCGACGCGGGTCGCCGGCATCGACCTGATGCTCGAGCTCGTCGCGGTCGCGGAGCGGCGCGGCTATCGCGTGTACTTCCTCGGCGCTCGGGCCGACGTCGTCGAGCGTGCGATTGCACGCCTGCGCGCGCGGCACCCGCGGCTCGTGGTCGCCGGCTTTCGCGACGGCTACTTCTCCGAGGCCGAGGAGCCGTCGGTGGCGGCCGAGATCCGCGCCGCGCGCCCCGATCTGCTGTTCGTCGCGATGTCCACGCCCCGCAAGGAGTACTTCCTGGGGCGCTGGGGCGCCGAGCTCGACGTCCCGTTCTCCATGGGCGTGGGTGGCGCCCTCGATGTCGTCGCGGGGGCGACCAAACGGGCGCCGCTGCTGCTGCAGCGCTTGGGGCTCGAGTGGGCTTTCCGGCTTGCTCAGGAGCCGCGGCGGCTGTTCCGGCGCTATCTGGTCACGAACTCCGCCTTCGTAGCCCTCACCCTGCGCGACGTGACCGAGGTCAGAGCACCCCGAGCAGTTCGTGCGCGCTCTCGAGGACGACGTCGGCGTCGGCCAGCTGTGCGACCGTGAACGGGCCGGTGGCCACCGCGATGCAGCGCAGCCCGTCGGCGCGCGCGCAGGCGATGTCGCGCGGCGTGTCGCCGATGATCACCGTCTGCTCGCGCGGATAGTCGCCGGCGCGGGCGCGAGCGATGGCCGGCAGCTCGAGACGGCTTTCATGGTCGGAGCCGAACCCGCCCTGCCCACGCTCGAAAAAGCCCCCCAGCCCCGCCCGAGCCAGCTTCAGGCGGGCGATGGGCTCGAGGTTGCCCGTAAGCACCGCGAGCCGGACGCCGTCGCGGGCGGCCAAGGTCTCGAGCACGTCGATCACGCCGGGCGCCACATGGGCGCTGAGGTCGTCTTCGCACAGCTCGGCGTAGGCCTCCACCGCCGCCGCCCGGAAATCGTCGCGGCCGGCGTCGAAGCGATCCGGGCCGACGCCACCCACCAGGGCGAGTTGCCTGGCGATTTCGAGGTCGGTGCGACCCGCCGCCTCGATCTTGACGTCGGGCCGTTCCTCGGGGCGGTAGACCGCGCGCACTGCCTCGACCACCGCCTGGGCGTGCGCTCGCGTGGCCTTCAGCAGCAGTGTGCCGTCGATGTCGAAGAGCAGGAGCACGCCGGGATTCTGCCTGGCGGGTGCCCGGCGCGCCCCCTACACCGGATGGCGGTCCAGCCTGCCGCCATCACGCTGGCCCCGTCACGGTGATCGTGCGTGTCAGCTCTGCCAGCAGGTCATAGCCGTCCCAGAAGGTGCCGAAGCTCAGGGCCTCCCCGAACGGAACGATGCGATCGATGCCACGGCCATGCAGCGACTGCGCGAATGTAGTCAGTTCCTCGGTGGAGAACCCGTACGCAGTAACGGTTTGGTCCTTGCGCCTCACGAAGGTGACCAGATCCGACAGCGCGTCGACGCGCGCCTCGAAGAACAGACCTGTGCCTGGATGAGTGCGATCGAACGCAGCGAGGTCCTTCAAGCTGAGCACGAAAAGCTCGTTCCCGACCTGATACACGCTTTCGATCGGGCGGTCGATCAGCGCCCCGTACACGAAAGTCAGCTTCGCGATGGCGGCGCCAGGCTCCAGTGTGTAGCCCTTGGCCGCGACAATCCGCGCGAGCTCAGTGAAGAGGACCTCGCGCGCAGTGTCGACCTCCGCGTCCCTACCAACCCAGACGAGCAGACGCGGCGAGGAGCAGGCCAGCTGGTCGAACCAATAGGCGTCGTTGAACAGCCGTTCGGCGAGCGTGTATCGGGACTCGTGGTCGGCTTCCAGCACCGCGTCCGGACGAAGCACCGCGAACGAGAAGCGGTCGCCGAACGTCAGATCGTGAGCGCCGGCGCTGATCGGGACGGGGCGCAGGCGGTCGATCGTCTCATCGCCTCCCCAAAGCAGACGGACGTCGGCTTCCTTCGAGACCGCGGCCGTGGGCTCCGCTTCGTGGGCATATGAGACAACGGCCAGCTCGTCGCTGAACTCGGCGAATCGCTCCTCGGCGAGCACTGCCCGAAGCACCTCGCAGAGCAGGGTTACCTGCTCGTTGGCGCGGTTGCGCGAGACGCGCACCACGTTGAGGTTGCCGACCAGGAACGAGGCCATCAACGAGTAGACGAACAGCGTTTCGACGTTCGTCGGCGGGAGGTGGAACGCGAGCCCCCGCGGAGCGCGTAGCGAGCCTGCGGTCTCCAAGGCGGCAAAGCGGTCAGCCAACCGCGCGACCGCTGCACGGCGAAGCCAGAACGCCACGGCGAGCATCTCCGGAAAGGCTCTCGAGCGTGGATCGTGGAAGATCGCGCGCGACACCGCGTCGCTGAAGTCGATCCGTGCCGGATGGAACGGGTCTCCGTGGCGTCGCGGTGCCCTGCGCAGACCACGCAGCATCTCGCCGACCTCAACGGCCCCAACGCGGGGAACGAGCCGCTCCACGGTCACGCGGCTGCCGCGCCGTTCTGCGCGTGAGTATCGCTGCAGCCGCGGATCTCGGCCTCAGGGACGCGCCCCAGGATGGACACGGCCTTGCCGTACCGTCCGCAAGGACAGCTGTCGACGGCCTCGACGCGTGCGAAGTCCTCGGTGAGGATGGAGTGGCCCGGATAGCTCTCGGGGAGCGCGCTGAGCATCTGGGCAACGCCGATCTCACCGTCTGCGACAACCTCCCACGTTGCAGGGTCGCGGACGACGATGTCGGAAGCGTTCGGGGCGTGCAGGAACCCTCGCTCGCACTCAACGAACACCGTGCCGATCTGCTCAGCCATACCGTAGAAGTTGTGCACCCTGCGCAAACCGGTGACGCGCTCGAGCTCAGCCTTGTACTCGTGGTTGCCGACGGCCCTGTCCGCCAGCTTCTTCCAGCCTCCGGAGTGGATCAATATGCCCTGCCCCAACTCCAACTCGCCGGGACTGAGGGCCTTCAGCAGATGCTCCCAGACCATGAACGTGAAGCCGAAGATCAGGACCGGCGAGCCCGCGTGCTTGTTCAACCACGTCGCGAGCCCGTCGCGGTCGAGGCGCATGTCGTCGTCCAGCGCGTAGAAGTGATCACGTCCAAACGTCGCCATGCCGATGATTCCAGCCGCGCGAGCTGTGAAAGTTCGTCGATCGCGAAGCGTCGATCGCGCGTCGACCACGATCATGGGCAACCGCGAGGAACCCAGCCAGTGGGTCATGATGCCGACCAGAGTCCGGGTCTGGAGCTGTGTCGCAGCAGCATCGAGGTAGACGCGGCTCACCGCGGCGCCTGACGTTCCGGACGAGGTGACCACTTTGAACACTTGGTCCTCGGGGATGCTGCGCAACACATGGCGCTTGAACAGGCCGACGGGAAGCATCGGCACCTCGTCAAGCGAGCTGATCTCGTCGGGCTCGAGCTCTAGCGCGGAGAGAATTCGCCCGTATGCCTCACAGCGCTCACGGTGCAGAAGAGTCAGCTCACGCAGGCGCTCGGTGAGTATTACCTGCTTTTCCCCCTGCCGAACCGAATACTGGGCAGGGTCCAGAAGGTGGTCAACCTGCACGAAGCTTCGCCAGCGTGTCGTAGTCGATCTTGCCTGAGGCCTTGAGCGGGAGGCTTTCGATGTCCCTCACCGCGAACGCGCGGGAATTCAGGCCAAAGCGTCGCGCAATCTCACGTCGCAGATCATCGGCCGCTATCTCCGCGCCGGCCACGCGCCACAGGAGGATCTGCTCTCCCCCGTCCACCACGGCAACGGGCCCGTGAGCACATGCGGCGGCCTCGATCTCGTCGAGGTTGACGCGAAGCCCGTAGATCTTGGCGATCCGCTTGGTACGCCCGGTAAGCCGAAAAAAGCCGTCCTTGTCGAACGACCCCAGATCACCGGTGTGCAGTTCGCCATGCATCGCATCACCCAGCACCAGGTCCTCGTGACGCTCGGCATAACCCAGCATCACGTTCGGGCCGTGGTAGATCAGTTCACCCTCCACATCCGGCTCCGCTATCTCCTGGGTGCCGGAGCGAATGCTCAGACGCCCGCCGGGGATCGGTATGCCTATGGTGTGAGCCTTCTCCGGCAGCGCCTCGGGCGGGACATAGGAGATGCGTGCGGTGGCCTCCGTCTGGCCGTACATCACCCACAGGCGCCCACGTCGGTCGCTCATGAACTCGTGCAGCTGGACGATGGACTCCGGTGCAAGGCGGCCCCCGGCCTGGGTCAGGGTGCGCATCGTGTCCGGCATGGCTTTGCGCAGAAGGCCCGTGCGTCCGAGGATGGCATAGGAGTACGGCACACCGGCGAACGAGGTGGCCTGCCAACGCGCGGCGTCGGCCCAGAACTCCGGCCGCATGATGGAGTGCGGCGTGAGGATCACGCTGGCTCCGGCAGCCAGGTGGCTGTGGAGCACCGAGAGACCGTATGAGTAGTGGATCGGCAGACTTTGGATGGCGCGTTCGTGTTCGTCGATCCCGAGGTACTCTGCGATGGAGTTGGCGTTTGCCTCGATATTGCGGTAGGCGAGCCGCACGAGTTTCGGGCTGCCGGTCGTCCCCGATGTAGATAACAGGACCGCCAGCTCATCCGCGAGCCCAGACCCGGTTGCGTGGGACCCTTGTCGGATCCCAAGTGTCTGCCCCTCGTTCGAGTGCACGACGAACGCTGGCCGATAGAGGTGGATCAGCGCTTCTGTTAGATCAGCGCCCGCCGCGGCGTCGAGCAGCGCCACGGCGTGTCCGGCCCGCACGGCACTGAGGTAGCCGACGACCGAGGCGACATCTCCGCCGCAGAGGCAGAAGACCAGCTCGCGTTTACCCGTCACGAGGTCCTCGGCAGAAGAGTTGACCACGTCCGCCAACTCGTCCTGGGTCCAAACGCGCCTGGCTGCCGCGTCGACCAGCACCGGCGCGTCTGTCGGGCGATCCAGGAACGCGAACGGCGAGGTCATATCGCCGGTGACGAGCCCGCACGCACCGGTGATTCACCATGTATCAACTCGGCCACCACCGCGTCGGCGTGGTCTCGAGCCGTCGCGTGGGCGATCACCGTGGCCCCAGCGGCTGCTAGGCCCGCATCAGACATCGACTCCGTAGCGTCGGAGGACCTCGATCGACTCCGCGTAGCTCCTCATCGCGATGATGTCATCCGTCTCGAGCATGATTCCGAAACGAGCCTCGAGCTCTGCCACGAGCGCCATGTGACCCATCGAATCCCACTGCGGGTTCTTGCCGATCTCGAGCGCCTCGATGTCGGTGTCGGCCGGCAGGTCTAGCGCCTCGGCGAACGCCTGTCGCACTTCCTGGCTGGACACGGCCCCAGTCTAACGAGAAGCAGGGGCTTCCTCGGCCCTTTCACGGCGTGGCCCCTCGCCCAGGAAGCTGGAGAGCGCGACGAGCTCGTGGCCGCTGCGCACGAGCGGTACCTTCGTGATGCCGAACGGTTGGATACCGCCTGGTGAATGGCCGAGAGGAGCCTACGGGCGCTGGTCGGCGAGCGCGTACGGGCTCCCTGGCGCCGGGCAGCCCGGGACGTAGCCCGCGGCTCCGTCGGCGAGCGCTTCCCGCTGCGTGCGTTTGCGCTCCTCGGTTATTCCCGAGGGGATCGTCCACCCCTCATCCGGCCAGCTCGGGGCACGCGCAGCGCTGGCCCGCTGCCATGCAACCACGGCCTTGATGGGGGAGACCTTGGCCGGATTGCCGAGGACCAGCGAGCCGGGAGGAATCTCGCCGTGGACGACCGCGCCCGCGCCGACCACTGAGTCCTCTCCGATGTTGGTGCCCGGCAAGAGGACCGCGCCGACGCCAACGTACACGCGCTTTCCGACGACCACGCGCCCGAGCCTCGTCTGACCAGTGTGGTGAACGAGACTCGCGTCGTGGGTGATGACGGCCACGTACGGCCCGAGAGTCGCGTAGTCGCCGATCGTGATCAGCCACGGGTGGAGGCCATCGAAGTAGATCTCGTGTGAGATGTGGGTCCCCTCGCCAAGCTGGAGTCCCTGCGCGACCATCCGCTCGATGTTGGGCTTGCCGCGGAGCCGGTCGATCGCATGCCGCCTGAACCGTCCGAGCACGTCCCTCATCGCCGAGAGCTTATCGGACCGTGTATCGCGACGGAGGCGGCAGGGGCGGGCACCGTCGTGCCCATAGCCCCCTGGAGCCTCGGGCTCGTCAGAAGCACCGACGCCTGCCCGAGCCCCGCCGTCGTGAATGGTGATCGGCCACCGCGAGCGATCGCGCCAGCGGTCCAGCACTCCCTGAAATTTTCAGATAAACGTCCAAGTGAACCTTTATTCCACCGCGTGAGTGGCCATATTGCGACCGGCGTTGACATCTTCAGGGGTCGTCTCCCTACACGCTCTCGGGCGCCGATCCCGGCAGCGCCCAGCGCTCCTCCAGGCGCCCGAAGCGCCAGACCGCGAGGGCCACCGCCCACGTCGCCACGAACAGGCCGACCACGATGTAGCCCACGGCGTTGAGGTCGATCCCCGCCACCCACTGCCAGAAGCCGCCGTCGAGGCTGAGCTTCTCGGCCGCGATCGAGAGCAGCTCGATCGTCCCGATGATGAGGGCCACGGCCACGGAGAGCGCCGTGATGGTGATGTTGTAATAGACCTTGCGCACCGGCTTGGAGAACGCCCACCCGTAGGCGAAGTTCATGAACGATCCGTCGATCGTGTCCAGCAGCGACATGCCCGCCGCGAAGAGCACGGGCAGGCAGAGGATCGCGTACCACGGCAGCCCCGCGCCGGCCGCGCCGGCGGCCAGGAAGAGCAGCGCGACCTCGGTCGCGGTGTCGAAGCCCAGGCCGAAGAGGATGCCCAGCGGATACATCTGCCAGGGCTTGCGGACCGCCTTGGTGAAGCGCCCCAGGAAGCGGTTCATGAGCCCGCGCGACTGCAGCAGGTCCTCGAGCTGATCCTCGGAGTAGATGCCGCGGCGCATGTCGCGGAAGACGCGCACGATCCCGACGAGCACGACCAGGTTCAGCGCCGCGATCAGGTACAGGAAGGTGCCCGAGACGCTGGTGCCGATGAGGCCGGTGACCGAGTGCAGGCTCGAGCCGCCGTCCTCGACGGGCCCGGCCAGCGCCTTGACCCCGACGGAGAAGAGCAGGGCGAGGACGAAGACGACGGTCGAGTGGCCCAGCGAGAAGAAGAACCCGACGCTCAGCGGCCGCTGGCCCTCGCCCATGAACTTGCGCGTCGTGTTGTCGATCGCCGCGATGTGGTCGGCGTCGAAGGCGTGGCGCAGCCCGAGCGTGTAGGCCGTGAGCCCGACCCCCGCCGTGAACGCGCCACCGGCCCCGAGGCTGAAGTGGTGCGGGACGACGAAGCCGAAGAGCAGCCCGAAGCCGACGATGTGCAGGCCGATGACGGCCGCCGCGAGGCCGCCGGCGCGCGCCCACTCGGCCGGGGTGAGGGAGGCGCGGATGCGCGTCAGCATGCGTCGTCCTCCGTCGAGCACGTGGGGCAGAGCCCGGCGAGGGGGAAGTGGGCGAAGCGGGCGCGGTAGCCGACCGCGTCGAGCACGGCCACGCGCACCGCGTCGACCGCGGCCGGCGCCAGTGCCGACACGTCGCCGCATCCCTCGCAGATGACGAAGTCCCGCGGACGGTCCGCCGGCTGGTAGAGGCGCGGGCCGTGGCCGAGGTGCACGTGGCGCACGAGGCCGAGGCCCTCGAGGACCTCCAGGTTGCGATAGGCCGACGCCACGTCGCCGTCGCCGGCGAGCTCCTCGGCGCTCAGCGGCCGGTCGGCGGCGAACAGCGCCTGCAGCAGCAGCCGGCGCGCGGACGACAGGCGCAGCCCGTGGGCGCGCACGGCGGCGAAGGCCGCAGGGGCGGTCGACGCCTCCATCGCAGGGATGAGGTGTGGGACGGTCACGAGAGTTCTCCTCTGGTCGAGCGCCCCACCCGCGTGGCGCGTTCTGGGTGCTATTGCGCACGACCTGTAGGAGCGGATCACCGGAGGACCGAATTGGCGCCTCGCGCGCGCTCGTGGGAGGGCGTGCGGGCCTATCCGCCGTCCTCCGAGGCGCACGCCGGACAGACGCCGGCGAGCGGGAAGTGTGTGAAGCGGGCGCGATAGCCGACCGCGTCGAGCACCGCCGCGCGCACGTCGTCGAGCTCGCTGGGCGCGACTGCGCGCACCGCGCCGCAGGACTCGCAGACGACGAATTCGCGCTCCAGGCCGGCCGGGTGGTAGAGGCCCGGGCCGTGGCCGAGGTGGACGTGGCGCACGAGGCCGACGTCCTCGAGCACCTCGAGGTTGCGGTAGGCCGAGGCGACGTCGCCGTCGCCGGCAAGCTCCTCCGCGCTCAGCGGACGGTCGGCGGCGAAGAGCGCCTCCAGCAGCTCGCGGCGCGCGCTCGAGACGCGCAGGCCGCGTGCCCGCAGGGCGGCTGCGGCGGCGGCGGGCGTGTCCGCCAGGACGGCCGGAGTCAGGCGTGAAACGGTCACGATGCTTGCCTGGCGGCGACCGTAGCGCGGGGTCCTCGCAACTGCAACGAGGTCGCAGTTGGAGGTAATTCAGAGCACCTTCGGCACCGCCTGAGCGGTGAGGGCGAGGCCGACGGCGACGATGGCGACCGCGCTGAGGGCGGGAAGCACGGTGAGCACGCGGCTCGCGCGGGCGCCGCTGAGGCGCGTGGAGAGGCGCCCCGCCGCCACGACCAGCAGCCCCAGGCCGGTGAGCGTGGCGGCCAGGCCGGCCGAGAAGGCGACGATGAGCACCATGCCCAGGCCGATCTGGTGCTGGGCGACCGCGCCGAGGAGCACCACGAGCGCCGACGGGCACGGGATGAGCCCGGCCGACGCGCCCATCGCCAGCAGCGCGCGCGGACGCAGGTCGGCGTGATCGTGGTGGTGGTGCCCGTGACCGTGGTCATGCCCGTGGTCGTGGGCGTGGTCATGCCCGTGGTCGTGGTCGTGGTCGTGGTGATCATGCGCGGGCCCGCGCGCGCGACGCACGCGCGAGCGCACCACCGAGGCCCCCACGCCGAGCACGAGCAGTCCGGAGACCAGGTTCAGCCACGGGTAGAGCTGCTCGGGCAGCACGTAGGCCGAGAGCGCGAGCGCCACCGCGCCGAGGGCGAAGACCCCGATCGTGTGGGTGACCGTCACGGTGAGGCCCAGGGCCACCGCGTGGCGCGCGGTCCCGCGGGTGCCGACGAGGTAGGCGGCCACCATCGCCTTGCCGTGTCCCGGCGAGAGCGCGTGCACGGCGCCCCATCCGAAGGCGGCGAGCAGGAGCACCAGCAACACGCCCTGACCGTCGGCCGCGCGCTCGAAGACCGAGCCGAGGCCGTCGCCCGCCCCGCGGTCGGTCGTCGTCGCCTGGCTGCCGTCGCCGCGCGGCGCGGTGACCGTGCCGGCGCCGGTGCGCACCCGCAGGTGCGCGACGGTGCGGTTGGCCGGGCTCGTGAGCAGCGCCGTCGGGTAGACGCGCAGGCGGTGGGTCGGGTCGGCGCTCGTCACGTCGCTGCGCACGGCGGTCCCGCGCCCCGGCTCGGCGAGCACGGCGCGCCAGCCCACGCGGCCGGCGAATGTGGCGTCGCGCACGACGACCGATCCCCGGGGCGCGACCCGCGCACTCAGCAGCACCTCCACGCGCGTCGTGTGCAGGCCCCCCGCGCCACGGGGGAACTCGATGCGTCCGCCCGGGCGCAGGGTCAGGGGCACGGGCCGCCCGCCGACCGTCAGGGTCACGCCGCGGGCGATGTCCGTGCGCTTGCGCGCCAGCACCCGCGCGGCGGGCAGCCCGCGCTCCTGGAAGGTCGGGATCTCGGCCTGGTCGAGCACGTAGCGCACGTCGACGCGATCGCTGGAGACGCGCACCACGGCGAGGTGGTTGATGGAGAAGTTGCCCAAGGGGTGGGCGCCGGCGGGCGCGGCCAGCGCCAGCAGCGCGAGCGCGGCGGCGAGCAGCAGGCGCCTCATCGCAGCGCCTCGCGGAGGCCGGCGCCCAGCGCGGGGCGACCGTCGCGTGCCCGCGCCAGCCAGCGCGCCGCCTCGGCGCGCTCGCCGGCGCTGCGCGCGATGAGCCCTGCGTGGGTCAGGAAGGCCGGGTCGCGCGAGCCGAGGGCCAGCGCGCGCCGCGCCCACCCGAGCGCGGCGCGCGAGTGCCCTGCGCTGTGCAGGGCCCACCCCAGGGCGTCGGCCGAGCGCACGCTCGGCGCCGCCGCCCAGGCTTGGCGGCCGAGCGTCACGGCACGACGGGGGCTGCCGTGATCGGCCTCGAAGAGGGCCAGCTCGACGTCGGCGTTGACGCCGGCGCGCTGCTGGAGCATCGTCTCCACGCGCACGAGCGCGAAGGTCTGCGCCGCGGCAGCGCGCCGCCCGGCGGCCGCCTGCGCCTCGCCCAGCGCGATCACGTAGGCGGGCAGCGGCAGCCGGTCGACGACGCGCTGCAGGCGCGCGATCGCCGGGGCCAGGCGACCGCGCGCCACGTCGGCCTGGGCCAGGCCGGCTTCGGCGGCCGGGTACCCCGGCACGGCCTCGAGGGCGCCGCGGTACTCGCGGACGGCCGCGTCGATCCGGCCGTGCTGGAGCTCGAGGCCGCCGAGCAGCGAGCGCACGTAGGCGTCCTGCTCGGGCACCGCCCCGCCGGCCGACACGGCCGCGCGCATGGCGCTCAGGGCGCCGCGCAGGTCACCGTGGAGCTCGCGGAAGTAGGACACGCGCGCGTAGGCGGCGAGGTTGGGCTTGCGGTCGACCATCTCCTGCAGCGCTCTCCCGGCCTGCGGGTAGCGCCCCAGCTCGACAAGAGCGTCGACGACGGCGCCGAATGGCTGGATCACGGTCGGGGCCAGTGCGCGGGCGCGCAGCGCATCGCGCAGTCCGGCCTTGAAGTCATGGCGCGAGAGCTCGAGCGCGCTGCGCTGCGTCAGCGCGCCGGGGTCGGCGGGGCGCAGCGAGAGCGCGCGGTCGACGGCGCCCTGGGCGCGCACGTAGAAGCCGGCGTCGCCGGTCTCGCGCACCTTCTGCAGGTACGCGCCGGCCAGCAGCGTCCAGCCGTCGGCGCGCTTGGGCGCAGCGCGGACGGTGGCCTGCAGGCCGCTGATGCGCTTGTCGGTCGACGCGTTGGGCGCCGGCGCAGGTGGCAGCGCGGCCTCGGCCTCCGACGCGGCGGGCGGCGAGCCGTCGCGCGCGGCGAGGACGAAGACGGGAAGCGCGACGGCGAAGGTCGCGACGAAGCTGATGAGGATGCGGCGCATGGGTGGGTGGCCTCGGGTGGAGTGGTGCTGGCTGGCAGAGCGCGGAGCGGGCGGGGCAGCTGCCCCGCCCGCCCAGTGCCTCCTCCTAGCGGGACCCCGCGGGGTCGCCCGGGACCGGCGCGTGCGCCGGCTCGGTCCGCTTGAGCTGCGAGTCGAACCCGCCGAACGGCGAGGCGACGTACGGGAACGAGGTCCGGAACGGCTTGTCGTTCTGGTCCACGCCATCGCCCAGGGGCAGCTTGTTGCCCTTGAGGAAGCCGCCCACGACGCGCTCGGAGATGTCGACCACGTCGTCGGTCAGGCGGCGCCCGTTCGGGAAGCCCTGCGTGTCACCGGCGAGGACGCCGAAACGGCTGGGCTTGGCGTTCGGGGCCACGCCGAGGTTGATCTTCAGCGTGTCGGTCGGGGGCGCCCCGGGGGCGATCTGGGTCAGGCCCGGAATGCCCGTGAGCAGCGCCTGCACGATGTCCGTGCGGTTGTTCTCGGGCACGTTGAGGCCCGGGAACAGGATGTTGATGACCTTGGCGAGCTCCGGCGAGAGCACGTACTTGCCGAAGTTCTTCAGGTCGTCGGACGGCTGGGTCGCGTTGAACTTGTCCTTCTGACCCAGCGGGATGACCACCTCGTTGACGAGGGGGTTGCCGAGGCGGCTGACCTGGCCCTCGCCGTGGTCGTCTGAGACCCGCTGCCCGCGCTCGGACGCCTTGGAGCCGGGCCCGCTGGCCACCGGGCTCTGGCGGGTGACCTGCAACACCGGGCGATACGTCGAGGCCCACACGCCGACGACGGCGTTCGAGGCCTTGGCATCAGCCGGCGTCTTGTGGTCGCGGGTGACGTCGGACTTCGGCACCTGCAGGGCGATCGTGTGGACGTTGTAGCCGGCGAGATCGTCCTTGCCGCCGCCCTGGTTGCCCGTGCCGATGCCCATGCGGCCCGGCATGTCGATGTTGATGGCGTCGAAGGTCGAGCCGAGGTCGACGAAGAACGGGTCGTCGACCTGGCCGGCGAAGACCTTGCCACCGCCCGGCAGGCCCTTGATGGCCTGGTTGGCGACCGCGTCGTAGTTGGGGAACGTCTTGGGCCCGACGTTGTTCGGCGCCGTGGGCAGGCCCTTGGCCACCAGCTTGTTGCTCACCAGGTGGCCGCGCTCGTAGCGCTCGCGCCAGACCGAGTACGTCTGCACGAGGTTGAGCTTCGGATCGTTGACCGAGCTCACGCCCGGCAACGCGTACAGGAACGAGTTGGGGTTGCGGGCCTTGGTCTTGAACTTGAACCGGTAGCGGATGTCGTACTTGCCGTCGCCGGTGTTGTCGACGTTGAGGTAGTACGACGCCCGATCGTCGAAGCGGTAGAAGTTCGGGCCGCCGGCCGGATCCTCGAAGGGGATCCAGTTGCCGATCAGGGTCAGCGACCCTGGAGCGTCGGGGGCCACGAACGCATAGACGTCGGTGTCGTCGCCGGTGGGGTCGAGGGCCGACAGTGGTGCTTCGCGGTGGCTCGAGCCGGAACCGGCCGTCACCGCGAGTACGCCTGCGGAAAGCGCCGCGAGCAGCGCCACCGTCAGGATCGCGAGCTTTCGCATGAAGCTGCTCCTCCTTGGGAGGTCGTGGGTCATCACACACCCTTTGACGCACCGTGGAGGACGACGGATCACATAAATTTCCCTGCAAACGAGCGCCTTCTGCGAGCGCTGTGCAACTGCGAGCGGCTCGCAGGTGCGACCGCTAGCGCAACGCGGAGCGCAGCGCGAGCACGCGCGCCAGCGACGCCTCGAGCGCGCCGCGGTCCACGCGCCCCGCCCGCAGCGCGCGGGCCAGCCCCCGCGCCGCGCGGTCGGCGCCGTCGTAGGTGCGCGCGAAGAGCAGCAGGTCGACGCCCGCGCGCGTCGCGCGCAGCGCCGCGCCGCCGGCGCCGCCCGTGCGCCGCGAAGGCGGGCGCCTCGAGGTCGTCGGAGATCGTCACGCCGCCGAAGCCCAGCCCGTCGCGCAGCTCGCGCTGCACCACGCGCGGGGAGAGCACCGCCGGGGCGCGCGACAGCGCCGGGTAGGTCGCGCTGGAGAGCATGACCAGGTCGGCGCCGGCGCGGACCGCGGCCGCGAACGGCACGCGGTCGACGCCGCGCAGCTCGCGCAGCCCGACCCCGATGTGCACGCCGCCCACGTCGGTGTTGCGCGGCGCGGCGCCGAAGCCGGGGAAGTGCTTGGCCGTGGCGGCCACGCCCCCGGCGCGCAGGCCGCGCGTGAAGGCGGCGCCGAAGCGCGCGGCGCTCGAGGCCGTGAAGCCGAAGCCCCGCCCCTCTTCGTGCAGGGCGCTCTCGGGGCGCACGACGTCGACGACCGGGGCGAGGTCGACGTTCATGCCGGCCGCCCGCAGGGTGGCGGCCGTGGCGCGCCCCTCGGCGCGCGCCACGGCGGTGCGACCGGTGGCCGCCATGTCGGGCGCGCTGCGCGAGGGCGCCCCGGGCAGGCGCTGCACGCTGCCGCCCTCCTGATCGACCATGAGCAGCAGCGGCGCCCGCAGGGCGGGCGGTCGCGGGACGCGCCGCAGCGTCCGCGTGAGCGCGCGGACCTGCGCCGGCGTGCCGAGGTTGGCGCCCAGGAAGATGACGCCGGCGGCCTCGCCACGGCGGATGCGCGCGATCAGCGCCCGCGGCGCGGTGCGCCCCGCGAAGGGGAAGATGACGTGCTGACCCGCGAGCTGGGCGTCGGTCAGGGTGGCCGGACGCGCCGCGGGGCTCCCCGCCGCCTGCGCGCGCCCGCCTGCGCCGCGCTCGGTCGCCTGACCGCCGGGCTCGCCGTTGGCGCCGCAGGCGACGAGCGCCAGGGCGACGGCGGCGAGCGCGGCGGCCCGAGCCCTCACCGCGCGAAGCTCATCTCCGCGGTCAGGCGCTGTGCGGCCGCGGCGATGAGCTTCGCCGCGTTCGCGACGTCGTCGAGGTCGACCATCTCCACGGGCGAGTGCATGTAGCGCAGCGGCAGTCCGACGCCGCCGCACGGGATGCCGGCCCGCGAGAGGTGCATGGCATCCACGTCGGTGCCCGTGCTCCGCGCCGAGGCCTGGACGGTGAACGGGATCGCCTCGGACTCGGCGGTCTCGTAGAGCAGCTCGACGACGCGCGGGTTGAGGTTCGAGCCGCGCTCGATCACCGGCCCCGAGCCGAACGGATGCGCTCCCAGCTCGTTGACCTCGACGCCGGGAGCGTCCGTGGCGTGGGTGACGTCGACCACGATGGCCAGATCCGGGCGCAGCGCGTAGGCGGTCGTGCTGGAGCCGCCGAAGCTCGTCTCCTCCTGCACGGCGGCGACGGCGACGACGTCGCCCGGCGCCCCGCCGGCGGCGTGGACGAGCCGTGCGACCTCAAAGGCGACGTAGCACCCGAGGCGGTTGTCCATCGAGCGCGCGACGGCGCGGTCGTTGGGCAGCTCGACAGGCTCCCCGTCGATGACCCCGACGTCGCCGACGCGCACGAGCCCGCGCGCCTCGTCGCCGTCCTTGGCCCCGATGTCGATGTGCAGCTCGTCCAGGCGCGCCACCTTCTTGCGATCGTCGTCCTTGAGCAGGTGGATCGGCTTGCGGCCCACGACGCCGACCACGGCTCCCTCGCGCGTGGCCACGCTGATCCGCTGGCCGACGAGCACCTGGGGATCCCACCCGCCGACGCCGATGAAGCGCAGGAAGCCCTCGTCGTCGATGTGCGTGACGATCAGGCCGATCTCGTCGATGTGACCGACGACGGCCAGCGTGGGGCCGCCGGCCGTCCCGGGCACACGGGCCCAGACCGAGCCCATCACGTCGGTCGTGACCTCGGCATAGGCCGAGGCGGCCTCGCGGAACACGGCCGCCGGAGCGGTCTCGTACCCCGAAGGGCCATGGGCGGTGAGCAGCGCGCGCAGAACGGGAGGGATCGACATCGGCCCGGACCCTAGCTATGAAGAGGACCGGAGCGCAGCACGGAATGCCCCGAGTGCGCCGGATCGCCGTCCGCCGGCTCGCGCGAGATGTCCAGCACGGGGAAGCGCCGGGCGCTCGCCGTGACCGGGAGGTCGATGCGCGCGCGCCCGTCGCTGCCGACCTGGAAGCTCCCCAGCGCCACCAGATGTGCGGGGTCGCGCAGCATCCAGACCTCGTAGAAGCCGCCGCCGCCGACGCGCGGCAGGCCGCTCACGGTCAGGTGCATCGTGGCGCTCGCCAGCCGCGCATCGGCGTGGGCGCCGCGCGGTCCGTCGCCTACGGGCGCGAGCGCGACCTCGCGCCCGGGGCCCGCGCCCTCGCGCCCACCGGCCAGAAGCGCGCCGCCTGCGGCGCCGAGGACGACGAGCGCGACGGCCATGGCGGCCGCGATGGCGGGGCGGACCGTGAGCGGTGCGCCCCAGCGCCGGCGACGACGCTCGCGCGCGGGCACGGCGACGCGCAGCGGCGGCGGCTCGGCGAGCTCCCACTCCTCGCGGCCGAGCGCCTGCAGCCGGGCGGCGACGTCGCGGAGCTCAGGGATGTCATCGCGCTCGGTCATCGGCCCTCGACCTCGATCATCTCGCGCAGACGCGTGAGCCCGCGCACCATGCGCGCCTTGACCGTCCCGATCGGGATGCCTGTCGCGGCGCTGATCTCGCTCTGGCTGAGCTCGTCGTAGAAGCGCAGGCGCAGCAGCGCGCGCTCGTTCTCGGGCAGCCGGCCGAGCAGGTGCGCGACACGCCATCGCTCGAGCAACTCGTCGGCGTCGGCGGGCACCGCGCGCGGGTCTGGCAGCTGCGGGTCGCGCGGCTCGGGGACACGCCGGCGGAGGTGGTCGATTCCGCGACTGCGCGCGATCGTCAGCACCCAGGTGAGCAGCCCCGCGCGCCGCGGATCGTAGTCGCCCGCGCGCCGCCAGACCTCGGTGAAGACCTGCTGCTGGACGTCCTCGGCTGCGGCTCGGTCGCCGAGCAGCCTCGCCAGGAGGCCGAAAGTCGCGGCGCCGTAGGTCCGGTAGGCCTCGGCGAGTGCGTCGGGGTCACCGGTGCGCAGCCGCGCTGCCAGCCGGCGCTCGGAGCGATCGGCGCGGCGGTGGCGCGTGCCCTCGCCGCCTGCGGCCGGGGCGGAAGCGGGCGTGCGCAGCGTCAGGGTGTCGACCGGCATCTCCTCCATCACCTACGGCTACGGACGACGATCGGTTGTGGCGCAAATCAGCTCAACCGGGAGCGGGCCGGCGCTCGGAGGACAGGGCATGTCCACTCTCAACCGCACGCTCCGCGCCGCGGCCGTCGGCGCCCTGGTGGCGCTCGCCGTCGCCGCGCCGGCCGGCGCCGCCACCGTCAAGCTCTCCGGCGGCTCGACCACCCTGAAGCTCGACCCCGCGACGGCCAAGGCCCTCACAGGCCTCGGCGTCTCGGTCTCGCCCATCGCGCCGGCCAAGGCCGGAACGAAGGGCCTGTCCTTCCCGATCACCGGCGGCAGCATCGATCCGGCCACCGCGGCGGGCACGATCACGCACAGCGGCGGCCTGCAGCTGCGCGCCGGCGCCACCAGGGTGCGGCTCACGAGCTTCACCATCGGCGTCGACCGCACGCCGACCATCTCGGTCAAGGCCGGCAGGGCGCGGCTGCACGCCTTCTCGCTCTCGCTGGGAGGCGCCAAGGTCAGCCGCGCCGGGCTGGGCACGAAGGTCTCCGGCGTGGCCGTCAAGCTGAGCGCCAAGGGCGCGGCAGCGCTCAACGCGGCGTTCGGCGTGAAGGCCTTCAAGCGCGGCCTGCGCGTCGGCACCGCCACGGTCAAGGCGGCGCCTGCGCAGGTCGCGTTCACCGGCGGAGCCACCTCGCTCGCGCTCGACCCCGGCACCGCTCAGGCGCTGACCTCGCTGGGGATTACGGCCGCCCCATCCGCGCCGGCGACCGCCAACCCGGATGGCAGCCTGGCCTTCCCGATCACCGGCGGCAAGGTGAACGCCAAGACGCTGGCCGGCAGCATCACCCATAGTGGCGGGCTGACGTTGACCAAGGGCGCGACCGCCGTCACGGTGACCGACTTCACCATCGCGACGGCGCCGGAGCCGAAGCTCACGGCACTGCTGGGCACCAGCCGCTTCGACCTCGCATCGCTCGACCTCGGGGCGGCCAGGACGGCGATCTCCGGGCGCTCGGTGACCGTCGGTCCCGTGGCCGCGAAGCTGACCAAGGGCGCCGCCGATGCCCTCAACCAGGCGTTCGCGACGACGGCGTTCACCGAGGGCCTGGTCGTCGGCGCCGCCACGGTGTCCGGAATCGCCGCGTAGACCTGCCCCCCACGGTGCCCCCGACCCCCCGGCACAGGGGGGTCGGGGGCTACCCGTACCGCGACATTACGTGCCTCATGCCACCATCATGCGCACATGATTCGGGTCCTCGTGGTTGACGACCACCCCGTCCTGCGCGCGGGGCTGGAGGCGGTGCTGCGAACGGAGCCGGGTTTCGTGTGCGTCGGCACTGCCGGCGACGGCCACGAGCTGCTCGCCGCCCTGCGCCACACGCGCCCCGACGTGGTGCTGCTCGACTGGCGCCTGGGCGACGAGGACGGCGTCGCGCTGTGCCGCACGCTGCGTGCCGAGACGGCGCCGCCGGAGGTGGTGCTCTACACCGCCACGGCCGACCCCGGCCTCGAGGGCCAGGCCACCGCCGCCGGCGCATACGCCGTGATCGAGAAGAGCGCCGACATCGACGTGCTCTTCGACGCCCTGCGCCTGGCCGCGCGCGGCGGCCGCCAAGCGGCGTAAACGCGCCGAATGGCCTGATCCGCCGCTGAACGGCGGAAATCCGCCGTCGAACGAGCGTCCAGCGCAGCGCCTGCCGGCTATCGGTCGGGTGTCAGGGCGCCGAAGCGTCTCTTGTCGTCACCGGGCCTCTCCAGGACACAGCCCAGCTGCCGACCACCAAGCCATACCCGCGCTTGCGCGGGTTGACCGGACAAGGGAGTCCTTGACTTGCCATATGTACTTCGACCCAGAGGGTTGCGACCCGGACTCACCGCGGTGCTCAGCGCCGTGGCGATCCTGGTGGTGCCCGCCGCCGCGCAGGCCGCATGCCCGACGACGCAGACGACCAAGGCCTTCCAGGCCTTCGGCGACAGCAACGACTACAGCCTCGTGCCGAACGGCGGCTTCGAGACCGGCACCAGCGGATGGTCGCTGTCGGGTGCAGCGGTGACCGCCGGCAACGAGCCGTGGTCGGTCCGCCGGGCCGGCGACACGAAGTCGCTCGCCATCAGCGCGACCGGCGTGGCCGTCTCGCCGACGGTGTGCGTCGACCTCAGCCGTCCGACCTACCGCTTCTTCGCGAAGCGCACGAGCGGTAGCTGGGGCGTGCTCAACCTGCGCGTGCGCTGGCAGGACTCGTCGGGGCGCACGAACGAGACGACGATCGCCGCCCTCGACAGCAACTTCGGCACCGCGTGGGGCCCGTCGCCCGCGGTGAACATCGCGAGCATGTTGGGGCTGTGGAACGCCGACCAGGACGTCAGCGTCCAGTTCGTCTTCGACCCCGAGAACTACGGAGGGTCCTGGGCCATCGACGACGTCTACGTCGATCCATACGCCCGAGGATGACCTCAAGCCGGACGGCCCGGGCGCGAGCTCGGGCCGTCGGCCGTCTTTAGAGATGTGACCGATCACCCGCATGACACAGCCAACAGCCGAAGACATCCGCAGCGACGACGCCGCCGAGCGCCTCCTCGAGGACTCGTGGGAGACGCGCTCGCGTGGGGTCGACCGCCGCGAGCTCCTGACGGAGGTCGCGGCCGGTGCGCTGTTCGTGCTCTGCGCCGTCGCGCTGCTCCTCGTGCCGGGCGCACGGGTCGGCTTCGACGTCGGCGTGGCGATCACGCTCGTCGTTCTGTACACGCTCGTCTCGCGCGTCGAGTTCCCGGTCGGCGCCGGCTACGTGGTGCCCTCCCAGCTCGTCCTGGTCCCCATGCTGGTGCTGCTGCCGCCGGCCACCGTCCCGCTGCTCGTGGCCATCGGCCTCGTCCTCGCGCGGGCCTCGGACCTCGTGCGCCGCCGCGGCTCCGGGCTGCGACTGCTGTTCGCGGTCCCCGACGCATGGCACGCGCTCGGGCCGGCGATCGTGCTCGTCCTCGCCGGCGCGCCGCAGCTCGACCTCTCGAACCTCCCCCTGCTGGGCGCGGCGCTGCTGTGCGGCTGCGTCTTCGACGCCGGGTCCGCCACCCTGCGCGAAGCGGCGGCCCGCGGTATCGCACCGCAGCTGCAGCTCCAGGTGCTCGCGCACGTCGTGATGGTCGACGCCTGCCTGGCGCCGATCGGCTTCCTCGCGGGCCTCGCCGCCAGCCGCCACCCGGCCGCGGTGCTGCTCGTCCTCCCGCTGGCCGCGCTGCTCATGCTGCTGGCCCGCGATCGCCACGCCCGCATCGAGCAGGCCCAGAGCCGCCTGCAGCTCGCGATCCGCGAGCGCAGCCGGCTGCAGTCGGCCGTGCGCCGCATGGGCGACGCCTTCGCCGCCAAGCTCGACCTCGACGCACTGGTCGACATCATGCTGCGCGGCTCGATCGAGGCCGTCGACGCCGACGCCGGCTACCTGTCCCTGAGCGGCTCCGAGCCGCGCTGCCTGCCCGAGGACGCGCCCGAGGACCTGCGCGCCGCGCTCGAGGCCACCGCCGGCGCGGGTATCGCCAGCGGCGCGCCCGAGCAGACCCACCACGATGCCGGCTGGGCGCTCGCGCTGCCCTTCGGTGTGGCGGCGCCCGACGGCCTCAGCGGCGCCGTCTCCTTCGCGCGCCGCGCGCGACCCTTCCAGGACGACGAGATCGCGTTGCTGACCGAGCTCGTCGGCAAGGGCCGCAGCGCCGCGGCCGACATCCTCGGCCACCACGCCCTGCGCGAGCAGGCGATCAGTGACCCCCTGACCGGACTGGGCAACCGCCGCAAGATGGCCGAGAGCCTGGGGACATGGTTCGCGACCGCGGGCGAGCGGACTCCGCGCCTGCTGATGCTCTTCGACCTCGACGGCTTCAAGACCTACAACGACACCTTCGGCCATCCCGCCGGCGACGCCCTGCTCACCCACCTCGGAGCCAAGCTGGTCACCTTCGTCGCGCCCTACGGCGAGGCCTACCGGCTGGGCGGCGACGAGTTCTGCGCCGTGCTGGCCATCGAGCCCGAGCGCCTGGAGGACGTCATCGCCGGCGCCGCGCACGCACTGACCGAGGTCGGCGAGGAGTTCACCATCACGACCTCCTACGGCGTCGTGCTACTGCCTCACGAGGCCGAGACCCTGGAGCAGGCGCTGCAGCTCGCCGACGAGCGCATGTACTCCCACAAGCATGGGCGCTCGGGCGCCCGCGAGCAGGCGCGCGACGTGCTCATGCGCACCATGCAGGCCAAGCAGCCCAACCTGCGCGAGCACTCGAGCCAGGTGGCCCAGCTCGCGGTGGCCGTGGCACGCCGGCTCGGCATGGCGGGCGAGGACATCGACGAGATCGCCCGCGCCGCCGAGCTGCACGACGTCGGCAAGGTCGGCATCCCGGACGCGGTCCTCGACAAGCCCGCGGCCCTCGACGCCACCGAGTGGGACCTCATGCACCAGCACACGATCCTCGGCGAGCGCATCCTCAACGCGGCGCCGGCGCTGCGCCCGGTCGCGCGGATCGTGCGCTCCACGCACGAGCGCTGGGACGGAACCGGCTACCCCGACGGGCTGCTCGGAGCCGACATCCCCGCCGCCGCCCGGATCGTCGCCGTGTGCGACGCCTACGAGGCGATGACCTCCGACCGCGCCTACCGCCCGGCCATCGGTCACGAGGCCGCCTGCCAGGAGCTGCGCGACACGGCGGGCACCCAGTTCGACCCGCAGGTCGTCGACGTCTTCCTCTCCGAGATCGCGAAGCTCACCGGACCCGTGCCCGACCAGGACGGTGCCGGGGCGCCGGTCCAGCAACTCGCCGATCGCGTGCGCAGCCTGCTCGGATCGGCGAAGCTTGAGCGATGCCCCCCATCTCCCGCGGGTTCCACGGACGTCGGCGAGACGACGCCCAGCGCGATCGCATCCCGCCCGGCCAGTACCTGACGCCCGACTTCCCGGTCCTGTCGGCCGGCCCCACGCCTCACACGCCGCTGGACGAGTGGAGCCTGACCATCCACGGCGCCGTCGACGAGCCGGTCTCGTGGTCCTGGGAGGAGTTCCGCGCGCTGCCCACCGAGACGTTCACCGTCGACATCCACTGCGTGACGAAGTGGTCCAAGCTCGACACCACGTGGACCGGCGTCTCGGTCGACACGCTGCTCGAGGACGTGACGACCGAGGCCGAGTTCCTCACCGCGTGGTCGGACGGCGACTACACGACCAACCTGCCGCTCGAGGACGTCAGCGATGGCAAGGCATGGGTGGTCCACGAGTACGGCGGCGAGCCGCTCGACCCCGAGCACGGCGGCCCGGCGCGGCTGCTCGTACCCCACCTGTACTTCTGGAAGAGCGCGAAGTGGGTGCGGGGACTCGCGCTCACCGCCGACGACGAGCCGGGCTTCTGGGAGTCCGTCGGCTACAACAACTACGGGGACCCATGGCGCGAGCAGCGATATTGGGGCGACTGACCCCGCACCGGATCACCTGGCGGGTCGCGACCGTGCGCGAGGTGCTCGTCGAGGGGCCCCGCGCGCGCACGCTCGTGCTCGACGTGCCCGAGTGGCCGGGCCACCGCGCCGGCCAGCACGTCGACGTGCGCCTGACCGCCGAGGATGGCTACCAGGCCCAGCGCTCCTACTCGATCGCGTCGGCGCCCGAGCTCGACGCGCTCGAGCTCACCGTCGAGCTCGTCGACGACGGCGAGGTCTCGCCCTACTTCGTGGAGGAGATCCGCGCCGGCGACGTCTTCGAGGTGCGGGGGCCGATCGGCGGGCACTTCTCGTGGACGGTGCGCGACGGCGGCCCCCTGCTGCTGGTCGCCGGTGGCTCCGGGCTCGTGCCGTTGATGTCGATGCTGCGCCACCGCGGCGCGCGCACCAGTGACGTCGAGGCACACGTTCTCGTCTCGGCGCGCAGCGCGGAGGACGCCCTCTACCGCGACGAACTGGAGAGCATCGGGCCGCGCGCCGGGCTGAGCGTCGCCTGGACCTTCACGCGCACCCCGCCGGCGGGCTGGGGCGGCTACGCGCGGCGCATCGATGCCGCGATGCTCGCCGAGGTCGCGCCGGCGCCAGGCGACCGGCCGTTGATCTTCGTCTGCGGCCCGACGCCCTTCGTCGAAGCCGTGGCCGACCTGCTGGTGGACGCCGGCTACGACCCGCGCACCATCCATGCCGAACGCTTCGGCCCGACCGGAGGATGAGATGACCGACGTGCACACCGACGGCAACGGCGTGGCGGGCCTGCTGGGCGAGATCCTCGCCGTGGAGGCGACGTCGATGCAGCGCCGCTGCCACTCCTGCGGCGCCGAGAGCCCGCTCGCGGCGCATCGCGCCTACCACGGCGCCGGCGTCGTGCTGCGCTGCCCGGCGTGCGCCGACGTCGCGCTGCGCATCGGCGTCACCGACGACGTGCTCGTCTTCGAAGTGCGCGGGACCTTGACCGCACAGCGCCCGCGGTAGCGCAGGAACTCAGGCGCGCCCTGCCTACTGCTCGCGCTCGACCGTGCCCTCGATGAGCCCGTAGGGCTCGGTCGTCGCGTGGAACACCTCGTTGGGGTTCTCCAGGCCGAAGCGCGACAGGTCGTAGAGCAGGTGGTGGCGGTTGGGCAGCGAGAGACGGACGCGGTCGACCGCCTCGACCGCCTTGAGCACCGCGCGGCCCATGCGCCGCAGCGTGTACTGGGCCGACGGGCTGAAGTGATCGCCGAAGGCCTCGAGGATCGCGTCGCGGGCGTCGTGCCACGCGGCGCCGTAGTCGATCCCGCCCTCGGCGTAGGACCAGCGCGCGCTCAGCGCGGTGGCGAGGATCCGGTCGTCGGTCTCGGGCAGCGTGGTCAGCTCGTCGCGCACGAAGCCGCTCCAGCCCGAGCCCGTCGTGCGCAGCAGCTCGAGGCCCTCGATGCCCGCCTCGATCCGCGCGCTGTGGCCGTCGCCGGTCACGATCGCGACCCGATCGCCGCCGCTGCCACGCTGGAAGGCGTGCTCGTGCTCGCCCAGCCGCGACCACGGGTGCTCGACGAGCTGGATGCGCGCGCGCTCGACCGTCGGCCCGGCGGCGACGAAGTGCTCGACGAGCGCGCGCCCGAAGGCCTCGAGCTGCGAGACGTCGTGCTTGGCGGCGAGCACGTAGACCGCGTTGCGCATCGTGTCGGTGGCCAGCAGGGCGCGGTTGTCGCCGTCGCTGTGCGCCGCGTCGAAGTCGCCTTCGAGCATGACGTCGACGGTCACGTCGGACAGCTCGTGACGTCCCTCGGTGCGCACGACCTTGACCAGGCGGACCTCGGACTTGCCGTAGTTGCTCTGGCTGAGGACGAAGGTCATGCGTCAGCTCCCTCGGTAGGTGCTGTAGCCGAAGGGACTCAGCAGCAGCGGGACGTGGTGGTGCTCGTCACCGGCGACGGTGAAGACGACGGCCACCTCGGGGTAGAAGGCCGCCTCGCCGCGGCCGCGGAAGTAGGCGCCGGTGTCGAAGGTCAGCCGGTAGCGGCCGTGGGACAGCGCGGTGCCCTCGGCCACGAGGTCGCGGGCGCGACCGTCGGCGTCCGTGGCGGCGCTACCGACGAGCTCCCACCCGTCGTCGCTCGCGTGCTCCAGGACGATCGGCACCCCTGCGGCCGGCAGCCCGCGCGCGGTGTCCAGGACGTGCGTGGTGATCACCTGTCGAGCTCCTCGAGACGCAGCCGGGCGATCTTGGCGATCTCGCCGAGGGCGATCCCGACCTCCTCCTCGACCGTGTGGCCCAGGCGCTCCTCGCCCCAGCCCATGATCGAGGCCTTCGTGTGCTCGCGCACGCAGACGACGAGCGGGAAGTCGAAGCGCTCGCGATAGGCGCGGTTCAGCGCGCGCCAGCGCTCGAGCTCCGTCGCGGTCAGCTGGTCCAGGCCGGCCGACGCCTGCTCGCCGGCGGATGCCTGCGTCAGCTCGCCGGCCTGGGCCTCGCGCCCGGCGAGCTCGGGATGGGCGCGGATGAGCGCGAGCTGGCGCTCGCGCGGCGCCTCGCGCACGACGGCCACGAGCGCGGCGTGGAGGTCGTCGAGGCCGGTGAACGGGCCGCGCGCCCATGCGGCGCGGGCGACCCACGGCGAGTGCTCGAAGAGCGCGCCGTAGCGGGCGACGAAGGCCTCCTCGGGATCGATCCCGACGAGGTGCTCGGGCCGCACCGGGATGCGCGACAGCGCGCGACCGCTGGCGTCGCGCAGCGCCGCGGCGATGGCGGGCGGCGTGGAGATGTTCGGCGGCTCGCCCACGCCCTTCAGGCCGTAGGGGGCCTCGGGGTCGGCGTGCTCGAGCACCTCGATGCGCATCGGCGGCATGTCGAGGATCGTCGGCAGCAGGTAGTCGGTGAAGGACGCGTTGAGGACCTTGCCGTCGACGATCTGGATCTCCTCGAGCAGTGCGAGCCCGAGCCCCTGCGCGCTGCCGCCTTCGATCTGACCCTCGAGCGCCTGCGGGTTCATGGCCTTGCCGACCTCCTGGGCGGTGGCCAGCTCGACGACGCGTACGAGCCCCAGCTCGGTGTCGACGTCGACCACCGCGCGGTGCACCGAGAAGGCGTACTGCACGTGCGCGTCGCCCTGGCCGTCCTCGTCGAGCGGGTGCGTCGGGCGGTGGCGCCACTCGATCGTCTCCTCGATCGCCTCGCCCTCCTCGAGCACGGCGGCCGGATCCGATGTGACGCCGCGCTCGGCCGCCAGCTCATCCAGGCGCTCGCGCACCGCTGCGCACGCGGCCTTGACCGCGCCCCCGGTGACGTAGGTCTGGCGCGACGCCGAGCTCGATCCCGCCGAGCCGACCCTGGTGTCCGCGTCGAGCACCGCCACGCGCTCGACGCCGAGCTCGGTGCGCGCGATCTGGGCCTGGACGGTGACGAGGCCCTGGCCGACCTCGGCCGCGGCGGTGTGGACCTCGACGAGCGGCTCGCCGCCCTCCATCGACAACCGCACGCGCGCGGTCGAGTAGTCGTCGAAGCCCTCCGAGAAGCCGATGTTCTTGATCCCCGCGCCGTAGCCGACCCCGCGCCGCACGCCCTCGCCGTGGGTGACGTTCGCGACGCCACCGGGCAGGGCGGGCGGGTCCGCTTCTTCGACCGGCGGCATCGGCATCGCCCGGACGCGCTCGAGCAGCTCGGCCACGGGCGCCGGCTCGCCGACCCGCTGGCCGGTCGGCATGCGGCTGTCGGGCCCCATGGCGTTGAGGATCCGCAGGTCGACGGGGTCCATGTCGAGCGCCGCGGCCAGCTTGTCCATCTGCGCCTCGTGGGCGAAGGCGACCTGGACGGCGCCGAAGCCGCGCATCGCGCCGCACGGCGGGTTGTTGGTGTAGACGACGTAGGAGTCGATGCTCGCGTTGTCGAGCTCGTAGGGCCCGCACGCGAAGCACGCGGCGTTGGCGCACACGGCGGTCGAGCTCGACGCGTACGCCCCGCCGTCGAGGACGATCCGCGCCCGCACGAAGACCAAGCGCCCGTCGCGCGTGGCGCCGTGCTCGTAGCGCATCGTGCACGGATGGCGGTGGACGTGGCCGTAGAAGGACTCCTCGCGGTTGTAGGCGATGCGCACCGGGCGCGCGGTGTGCAGGGCGAGCATGCAGGCGTGGATCTGCATCGAGAGGTCCTCGCGCCCGCCGAACGCGCCGCCGACGCCGCCCAGGGTGAGGCGCACCTTCTCGGGCGGCAGGCCGAGGCTCGCGGCCACCTGGTCCTGGTCGACGTGCAGCCACTGGGTGGCGATGTAGAGGTCGACGCCGCCCTCGCCGTCGGGGACCGCGAGGCCCGACTCGGGCCCCAGGAAGGCCTGGTCCTGCATGCCGACCTCGTACTCGCCGGTGACGACGACGTCGGCCGTCGCCTCGTGGTCGCCGCGGCGGATGCGCACGTGGCGCAGGACGTTGCCTTCCCCGTGCAGGCGCGGCGTGTCGGGCGTCTCGGGATGCAGCTCGGGCGCGCCGGGGACCATCGCGCGCTCGGCGTCGGTCAGCGGCTCGAGCACGTCGTACTCGACGACGATCGCGTCGGCCGCGCGGCGCGCGGTCTCGGGGTGGTCGGCGGCGACGATGGCCACCGGCTCGCCCTGGTAGCGCACGTGGTTGATCGCGAGCACCGGCTGGTCGGGGACCTCCATGCCGTAGACCTTGCGCCCGGGGACGTCGTCGTGGGTGAGCACGGCGTGGACGCCGGGGATGGCCAGCGCGGGGCCGATGTCGATGCTCCAGATGTCCGCGCGCGGGTGCGGGCTGCGCAGGGTGGCGCCGTGCAGCATCCCGTCCATGCGCATGTCCGACGCGTACTCGAACTCGCCCTTGACCTTCGGGATGCCGTCGGCGCGGGTGGTCGTGACGCCGACCTCGTTGGGACGGTGGATGTCGCGGCGCTCGCGGACCGGGGTATCCGGGATGACCGTCACGCCGCCGCCTCCACGCGATCGAGCAGGCGACGGCTCTGGCGCGCGATGCCGGCGGCGATCTCGTCGACGTCGCCGGTGCGCAGCTCGGCGCTTTCCACGATCGCCCGGCCACCGACGAGCAGGAGGTCGACCGGGCGCGGCGCGCCGAGCACGAGCGCCGCGATCGGGTCCTCGATGCCCGCGTGGTCGAGGCCGTCCAGGCGCCAGAGCGCGACGTCGGCCAGCTTGCCGACCTCCAGCGAGCCCAGCTCGTCGTCGCGCCCCAGGCAGCGCGCGCCCTCGATGGTCGCCAGGGCCAGCGCGCCGCGCGCGGTCAGCGCGGCGGGGCCGCCGGCCAATCGCGCGCCGAGCAGCGCCTGGCGCAGCTCGACCGACAGCGCGCCGGCCTCGTTGGACGCGGCGCCGTCGACGCCGAGGCCGACGGGAGCGCCCGCGCTCGTCAGGTCGACCACCGGCGCGATCCCCGCGCCCAGACGCGCGTTGGAGCTCGGGCAGTGCGCCACGCCGGTGCCCGTGGCGCCGAAGCGCGCGATCTCCTGCGCGCTGAGGTGCACGCAGTGCGCCAGCCACACGTCGTCGCCCAGCCACCCGAGGTCCTCGAGGTACTGCACGGGTCGTACGCCGAAGCGCTCCTGGCAGAAGACCTCCTCGTCGAGCGTCTCGGCGAGGTGGGTGTGCAGGCGCACGCCGCGGCGGCGGGCGAGCTGCGCGGTCTCGGCCATGAGCTCGGGGGTCACGGAGAACGGCGAGCACGGCGCCAGCGCCACGCGCAGCATCGACCCGGGGGCGGGGTCGTGGAAGCGGTCGATGGCCGCCTCGCTGGCGGCGAGGATCGTGTCGCGGTCCTCGACGACCTCGTCGGGCGGCAGGCCGCCGTCGGAGCGCCCGAGGTCCATCGACCCGCGGCACGGGTGAAAGCGCACACCGAGAGAGCGCGCCGCCTCGACCTCGACCTCGAGCAGGTCGCCCGCGCCCGCCGGGAAGACGTAGTGGTGGTCGGTGGAGGTCGAGCAGCCCGAGCGCGCGAGCGCGGCCAGCCCCGCGCGGGCCGCTGCGGACTCGACCTCGGCGTCGACGTGCGCCCAGATCGGATAGAGCTCGACGAGCCACTCGAAGAGCGTCGCCTGCTGGGCCAGCCCGCGGGTGGCCCACTGATAGAGGTGGTGGTGGCAGTTGACGAGCCCCGGGGTCGCCAGGCAGCCGCGGCCGTCGATGCGCCGGGCGGGTGGGGATCCCATCTCCGGCGCACGGCCCTCGCCGACCGCGACGATGCGGTCGCCTTCGATGACCAGATGGCCGTCGCGGTGCTCGGTGCCGACCGCGTCGACGGCGGCGATCGCGCAGCCTTCGATGACGGTCCTCATAGGCGCTCGGAGGCCAACCTGACGGCGTCGAGGATCTTCTCGTAGCCCGTGCAGCGACACAGGTTGCCGGCCAGCGCCTCGCGGATCTCGGCATCGGTCGGATACGCGTTGCGCGACAGCAGGTCGTGGCTGGCCACGATCAGCCCCGGCGTGCAGAAGCCGCACTGCACCGCACCCGCCTCGACATAGGCTTGCTGGACGGCGTGCAGCTCCTCGCCCTCCGCCAGGCCCTCCACCGTGACGACCTCGCGGCCCTCGGCCTGGCCGGCGAGGACGAGGCACGAGCAGACGAGCTCGCCGTCGAGATAGACCGAGCACGAGCCGCACTCCCCCTGCTCGCAGGCGTTCTTGGAGCCCGGGAGGTCGAGGTGGTCGCGCAGCGCCATGAGCAGGCTCTCGCCCTCCCAGACGCCGTCGGCCTCGCGGAGCTCGCCGTTGACGGTCAGCGTCAGGCGCACCGCTGCTCCTCCCAGGCCCACGAGAGCGTCCGCCGGCCCAGCACGCCCAGCGCGTGGCGGCGGTAGGCGGCGCTGCCGCGGACGTCGTCGATCGGCGCGGCGGCCGCTGCCACCAGCGCGCCGAAGCGCTCGAGCGCCGCGTCGGCGAGCGGTCCGCGCGCCTCCCACAGGCCCTCCTCCTCGAGGACGCCGGCGGCGAACGCCTCGGCCTCGCGGGCGCGGATCGGCGTCGGGCCGGCCGACCCGATGCACGCGCACACCGCGCGGCGCTCGGGCCAGATGGCCAGCGAGAGCGAGCACACCGCGATGACCATCGCGTTGCGCGTGCCGATCTTGGCGAACTGCTGCGCCCCGGCCGCGGCGGGCAGGTGGAACGCGGCGATCAGCTCGTCGTCGCGCGCCGCGTTGCGCTTGGGGCCGGTGATGAAGTCGGTCACCGCCATGCGGCGCGTGCCCGTCGTGCTCGCGAGCTCGACGTCGGCGTCGGAGACGTAGAGCGGCGGCAGCCCGTCGCCCGCCGGCGAAGCGGTGCCGAGGTTGCCGCCCACCGTCCCGCGGTTGCGGATCTGCGGCGAGCCGACCGTGCGCGACGCGATGGCCAGGCCCGGAAGCCGGTCGCCGAGCTCGTCGATCAGCCGTGCGTAGGTGACGCCGGCGCCGACGCGCAGGCGCCCGTCGTCCGCGCTCCAGTCGCGCAGCTCGGGCACGCGCGTGAGGTCGAGGATCGCCGCGGGGCGGGCCCGGTCGAAGTTCAGCGCCACCATGAGGTCGGTGCCGCCGGCGATCGGGACCGCGTCGGGCTGCGCGGCCTTCATGGCCAGCGCTTCCCTCCAGGTGTCGGGCGCAAGGATCTCCACCGGTTCGAGCATGATGCACGGATGCAGACCTCACGTGGAGTCCGGGGGCTGTCGTACACCGTGGTCACCCCGGCCAACCACTACCCGAGCCGCCTGCCGCCGTTCGGCGACGCGCCCGTCGTCAAGCTCGTCACGCCGCGGATGGCACCGTCGCGCATCGGCCAGTACCTCGTCTCCCTGCCGGCCGGCGACGGCACCGGGGAGCTGGTCGAGCCGGGCTTCGAGACCTTCCTCTACGCGCTGCAGGGCCAGGCCGCCGTGCTCGCCGGCGGCCAGGCGCTGCCCCTGCACGTCGGCGGCTTCGCCTACCTGCCCGCCGACCAGTACTACGACATCGCGCCCGGCGACCAGCCGGCGCGGCTGCTGGTCGTCAAGCGCCGCTACGAGCCGTTCCCGGGGGTCGAGGCGCCCCGGGCCCTGTGGGGCCACCGCGACGACGAGCCCTTCGCCGACACCGACGTCCCCGGCTTCCGCCGCCGCGAGCTGCTGCCCACCGCCGACCCGGCCTTCGACTTCAACATGAGCCTGCTCGCGTTCGACGCGGGCGTGGGCCTCGACAAGGTCGAGATCCACGACGAGGAGCACGGGCTCTACATGACCGCGGGCGGCGGCACCTATCTGCTGGAGGAGCGAGAGGTCGAGGTGCGGGCCGGCGACTTCATCTACATGGCGCCGTATTGCCCGCAGTCCTTCGTCGCGGGCGACGAGCCCTCCGAGTACCTGCTCTACAAGGACGTCTGGCGCGACGGTTTCTGACGATGGCGCCGCTCATCCCTTCGTCCAGACCGCTCACCCCGCCTATTGCGCCGGTCGATATCGCCTGCACAGAGCGCAAAAGGCAAACCCGCCGTGAGACGGGGACGCAAAGCCAGAGGTCTCCCACGAGGAGATGGCTCAGCCGCCGGTCTGCCGACCAGTTCGTCGTGCAACCCAGCCATGAACGCAACCCTCTCACGCGCCTCTCGCCTGCTCTGCGCCACCACCCTGGCGCTGGTGCTGCTGGCCGCGCCCGCCTACGCCGATGCGCCGTTCGCGCCGCGCTTCGCGCAGACGCTGCGCGGCGACATCGCCGCGGTCGGGCAACACGCTGATGACCTGCCCGGCCGAGCGCCGCCTGCACCACCGCACAGGGCGGCGGCGCAGCGCCAACAACAACGACTTCACGATGGGCTACGTCGACGTCGACGCCGACGCGACCACACTTCGACTCCTCGTCGGCCACCGTCGTCGCTCGCCCGGCCGGCGCCGACCGTCGTCTGGGCCGGCCTCTACTGGGCCGGCGACACGACCGCGGGCACCAGCGGAGCGCCGCCCGACGCCCGCGAGCCGCGGCACGGTGCGCCTCAAGGTCCCGGGCGGCGCCTACCAGACGCGTCACGGCCGCGCCGGCCGACGTCCTCACCTCCAGCACGCAGTCCATCCGCTACCGCGGCGTTCCGCGACGTGACCGCGCTGGTGGCCGCGGCCGGCAGCGGCACGCTACACGGTGGCGAACGTCCAGGCCGGCACGGGCACCGACCGCTTCGCCGGCTGGGCGCTGTTCGTCGCCTACCGCGACACGCGGCAGGCGGTCCGCGGCCTGCACGTGTACGACGGGCTCGGCACGGTCGACGGCAACGCACACCTTCCAGACGACGATCGCGCCGTTCCACACGCCGGCCACCGGCGCCGCTCACGACCAAGGTCGGGCTGCTCACCTTCGAGGGCGACGCCGGCCTCGCCAACGAGACCGCGACGTTCAACGACGACGCGCTGACCGATGCGCTCAACCCGGCACGAACAACGCGATGAACTCGACGATCGAGTCCGGCGGCGCCGACGTCACGACGAAGAGCCCGAACTACGCCAACCAGCTCGGGATGGACCTCGACGTGTTCGCCAACCCGGGTGCGCTGGCCAACGACCAGACCTCGGCGTCGCTCGACTTCACCTCGACCAGCGAGTACTTCATGCCGTCGGCCTTCTTCCTCGTCTCCGACGAGGGGCCGGCGACGATCAGCTCCGGCGAGCGGCCCCCAGCGTGGGCGGTACCGCGCACGACGGCCAGACGCTCAGCGCCGACCCCGGCGACTGGAACGGCACCGGGCCGCTCGACCTACACCTATCAGTGGCAGCGCTGCGATGCCGCCGGCAACAGCTGCGCACGACATCCCCGGCGCCACCAGCAGCACCTACACGCCGACCGCCGCCGACGTCGGGGGCACCGTCCGCGTCGTCGTCACCGCCACCAACGCCGCCGGCTCCACGTCGGCGACCTCTCCGCGCCGACGGCGATCGCCGTGCCGCACGGCGCCGGTCAACACCGCGCCGCCCGTCGCTCCCCGGACCGGCGACGCAGGGCCAGCGCGCTCAGCGCGGACCCCGGCAACTGGAGCGGAACCGGGCCGGTCACGCACACCTACCAGTGGGAGCGCTGCGACGCCAACGGCGCCAACTGCCAGGACGTCGCCGGCGCCACCGGTCAGCAGCGTACACCCCGACCGCCGCGGATGTCGGCGGCACCGTCCGCGTGGTGGTCACCGCCACGAACTCCGTCGGCTCGTCCGTTTCGGACGTCCGCGCCGGTCACCGTCGCCGCGCTCGTGCCGCCGGTGAGCATCGCGCCGCCGGCGCTCGGCGGGCCCGGTCGCGCAGGGCCAGCCGCTCACCGCGATCCCGGCATCTGGGAGGGCACCGGCCCTCGCTACAGCTACGCCTGGCAGCGCTGCGACGCCCACGGCAGCGCAACTGCGTCGACATCCCGGGTGCCACCGACGCCACCTACGTCCCGAGCGCCGACGACGTCGGCCACACCCTGCGCGCAGTGGTCATCGCGACCAACGACGCGGGCTTCGAGCCACGACGACGACCCCGCCGAGCGCGCCCGTCATGGCGGCCTCGGATCCCAACGACCTCAGCGGTGTCCCGGGCACGCCTGCTCGGCGAGACGAGCTGCCAGCAGCTCGTCGGCGGCGCCAAGTACCGCCGCGTGGCACTCGCCGGCATCGGGACCGTCCGGGTGCGCGCCTACACGAGCGGTCCCGCGCTGCGCTCCTCTCCGCTGCGCCTGACGACCGAGATCACCGGCGGCCGCGCCAAGAGCGTGCGCTACCGCTTCGACGGCCGCGCCGTCGCCGTCGCCCGCGGCGCGCGCCATCCGGCGACGCTCACCCCGAGCCAGCTCGGGCGGGTCGGCGTGCACACGCTGACGCACCGCCGTCCGCGGCCGCGCCGGCGACGCGGACCGTCTCGCTGAAGCTGCGCACCGTCCCCTGCCAGACCCTCTTCACCGCCCAGCGCTGGCGGCACGACGGCGGGCGCCGGGCTGCGCCTGCGCATCGACTCGCGCACCGCGCTGCGCCGGTCTGTCCTTCGGCGTGCCCTCCGCGCTGCTGCCCAGCAGAGCGGCAAGCGCCGCGTCGTCGGCTTCATCCGCCTCTACGTCGCGGGCAGTAGCCAAGCCGGTGCGCTTCCCGCTGGCCCTGCCGGGCCGCGGCACGCGGGCGATGATGCTCGCCGCCAAGGGAGCGCCGACCGTGACCATGCGCCGCGGCGGCCTGCGCATCGCCGGGCTGCCCGCGCGGACCGCGGTCGCCGAGGTCACGCTGTACCGGGTCACCAAGCTCGACCGCGCCACGTCGCGGCTGGCCTACACGGTGAAGGCAACCGTGACCCACGAGGCGGCCAAGGCGCAGACGCTCAGCGCCAAGCCCAAGCCGCCGCGCTAGCCCGCGAGCCGCGCGAGCGTTCCCGCCAGCACCTGCACGCCGCGATCGAGGTCGGCGGGCGCGGTGTACTCGTCCGGGTGGTGGCTGACGCCGCCCACGCTGGGGACGAAGACCATGCCCACCGGCACGCGCCGGCCCATGATCATCGCGTCGTGGTAGGCGCCGCTGGTCATCGGACGATGCGAGAGCCCGAGCTCGCGGCATGCCGCCTCGGTGGCCTCGACGACCTTCGGGTCGCACGCGACGGGCACGTCCTCGACGATCGGGGTGACCTCGACCTCGAGATCACGGCGCCCGCCGATCTCGCGCGCGGCGGCGACGATCGCGTCGACCACCTGCTCGCGCGCCGCGAGGTCGCTGTCGCGCACGTCGACGTCGAGCTCCACCTCGCCGGGCACCACGTTGATGGCCCCGGGACGCGCGCGCAGCACGCCGACCGTGCCGACCGTGGTGCCGCTGGGCGACTCGCGCGCAGCGCGCTCCAGCGCGACCATGGCCTCGGCGGCGCCGGCCAGCGCGTCGCGGCGCAGGCCCATCGGCGTCGCGCCCGCGTGGGTCGCGGCGCCGCGGAAGGTCAGGCGGAAGTCGTGGGGCGCCGCGATCGCGGTGACCACGCCGACCTGCTCGCCGTGGGTCTCCAGGACGATGCCCTGCTCGATGTGCAGCTCGACGAGCGCGTGCACGGTGGCGGGGTCGATGCGCGCGTCGGCCAGGCGGTCGGGGTCAAGGCCGGCTCCACGCAGCGCGTCGGCCATGCTCGTCCCGTCACGGTCGCGCAGTCGGTCGAGGTCCGCGCGCTGCAGCTCGCCCGCGGCCGCGCGGCTGCCCACGCACCCGGTCCCGAAGCGCGGCTCCTCGCCCGCCCAGGCCACGAGCTCGATCGAGCGCCGCGGACGCGCGCCGGCCGCGCGCAGCGCGTGGACCGCCTCGATCGCTCCGAGCACCCCCAGGACGCCGTCGTAGCGCCCCGCGTTGAGCGTCGTGTCGACGTGCGAGCCCGTGAGCACGATCGCGGCGCCGGCGTCGGCACCCGTCCAGCGCCCGAAGAGGTTGCCCACGGCGTCCAGCCGCGTCTGCAGGCCCGCGGCGCGCATCCGCTCGGCGACCCACTCCAGTGCGGTGGCGTAGGTGGGCGTGTAGACCTCGCGCGTGATCCCGCCCGCCGCGGGATCGTCGTTGAACTGCGCCAGCTCGGCGATGGCCTCGTGCAGGGCGGTCACGGCGCCCAAGCCTAGGCGGCGCGGCGCACCACGCGCCCGCAGGGCGGCCCGCTGATGCGCCCGTCGCGCGCGACCGTCTGCCCGCGCAGGATCGTGCGCACCACGCGACCGCGCAGCGTCCGCCCCACGAACGGGCTGAGCCGGTGGCGGTCGAGCAGGTCCTCGCGCGACACCGTCCAGGTGCCCGCCGGATCGATCAGCGCCACGTCGGCGTCCGCGCCCACGGCGAGCGCGCCCTTGGCCGGGGCCAGGCCGAAGCGCCGCGCCGGGGCGGCGGCCAGCAGGTCGGCCAGCGTCGCCGGCGTGAGACCGCGGGCCATGACGCCCTCGTCGTAGAGCAGCGCCAGCAGCGTCTGGGCCCCCGCGATCCCGCCCCACACCGCGAAGAGGTCGTCGCCCTCCTTGAGCGCCGCGGGCGACGGCGAGTGGTCGGTGGCCACGAGGTCGACGTCTCCGGCGAGCAGGGCCGCCCACAGCGCCTCGCGCTCGCCGGCGCCGCGCAGCGGCGGCGCGCACTTGGCCAGCGCGCCCAGGCGCTCGGCGTCCTCCTCGTCGAGCACGAGGTAGTGCGGGCACGTCTCGCACGTCACGTCCACCCCGCGGGCGCGAGCCTGCGCCACGAGCGTCGCGCCACGACCGCTCGAGACGTGGACGACGTGCAGCGCACAGCCGGTCTCCGCCGCGAACGCGATGGCCCGCCCGATCGCCTCGAGCTCGGCGACGACGGGCCGCGAGGCCAGGTAGTCGCGCATGCCGACGCGCCCCTGCGCCACGGCGCGGCGCGCCAGCCGGCTCGTGAGCTCCTCGCTCTCGGCGTGCACGGCGACGGGCAGCCCAAGGCGCGCGGCGCGGGCCATGCCCTCCAGGAGCGTCAGGTCGTCGGCGGCCTCGAACTCCTCCACGCCGCTGGCCGACATGAAGGCCTTGAAGCCCACGACGCCGCGCGCGGCGAGCTCGTCGAGGCGATCGCGGTCGCCGGGGACCAGCCCGCCCCACAGCGCGATGTCGACGCGCGCGACGCCCGCCGCCGCCGCGACCTTGGCGTCGAAGGCCGCCGCGTCGACGGTCGGCGGCACCGCGTTGAGCGGCATGTCGATCGCACACGTCGTCCCGCCGGCCGCCAGCGCGGCGGTGCCGGTGGCGAACCCCTCCCAGTCGGCGCGCCCGGGGTCGTTGAGATGGACGTGGGCATCGACCACCCCGGGCGCCACCAGCAGCCCGCGCGCGTCGATCTCCTCGCGTGCCGACCCGGCGAGCTCGGGACCGATTGCGACGACCCGCCCGTCGGCCACAGCGACGTCGGCCTCGTCGCCGCGGATGATGAGGTCGAGCTCGCTCACCGCGCCAGCCGGCAGACGAAGCCGTGCAGCACGTCGAGGGCGACCGCCACGTCGGCCTCCTCGACCGACTCGTCGGGATGGTGGCTGACGCCGCCGGCGCAGCGCACGAAGAGCATCGCCACGGCGGTGAGCGCGCTCAACGCCACCGCGTCGTGGCCCGCGCCGCTGGCGAGACGGACGACCGGGAGCCCACGGTCGGCGACCGTCTCGGCCAGCAGCTCGCCGAGCGCGGTGTCCATCGCCACCGCCGGCGCGCTCATGACCTCGCGCCACGCGACCTCGACGCCACGCGCGGCGCCGATCCGCCGCGCCTCGGCGCGCAGGGCCGCCACCGCCGCCTCGCGCACGGCGTCGTCGGCATGGCGCACGTCGAGCGAGGCGACCGCGGCGCCCGGCACGACGTTCGGCGCCCCGGGGTGCGCCTGCAGGCGGCCTACGGTGGCCACCAGGCCGGGCTCGCGGCGCGCCCGCGTCTCGACCGCGAGGACCCACTCCGCCGCCGCGCAGGCCGCGTCGTGGCGGGCGTCCATCGGCACGGTGCCCGCGTGTCCGGCGCGGCCGGTGAGCTCGAGCTCGGCCCGCGTGGCCCCGGCGATCGCGGTCACCACCCCGACAGGGGCGTCGCGGCCCTCGAGCACGGGGCCCTGCTCGATGTGGACCTCGCAGTAGCCGAGCAGGCGCTCGCCCTGGCGCGAGGCGCGCGCGACGTCCTGCGGCGCCCCGCCGAACGCGCGCAGCGCGTCGCCCAGCGCGACGCCGCCGTCGTCGACGAGCTCCAGCAGCGCGGAGTCGAAGCTCCCGGCCACGGCGCGGCTGCCGAGATACGCGGTGCCGTAGCGCAGGCCCTCCTCGTCGCTGAAGCCCAGGACGTCGACGGCGAAGGGCAGCCGGGTTCCCTCCGCCCGCAGCCGCTCCACGCAGGCCACGGCGCCGATCACACCGAGCGGCCCGTCGAACGCCCCGGCGTCGCGGACGCTGTCCAGGTGCGAGCCGAGCAGCAGCGTGCCCGCCTCCGGGTCCGTGCCTGCGAGGTGTCCGACGAGGTTGCCCGCCTCGTCGACGCGCACCTCGAGGCCCGCGTCCGCCATCCAGCCGCCGACCAGCTCGTTGGCGCGGGCCATGGCCGGCGTGGCGAACGGGCGGGTCAGGCGCCCGGGCTCCTCGCTCACCGCCGCGAGCTCGCGGCAGCGCGCCACGACCTGCGCAGCGGTCACGGGGCGGCCGGCAGCGTGAAGCGGAAGGCGCTGCCGCCGCCCTCCGCGGGCTCGACCCAGATGCGCCCGCCGTGGGCCTCGACCACGCGCCGGCAGACGGCGAGACCGATGCCGGTGCCGTCCGTGGTGCCGCTGGCCCGGGAGAACATCGCGAAGATCCGGCGCGTCTGCTCGGGATCGATGCCGACGCCGTTGTCGCGCACGGTCACCACCCAATCGTCGCTGCGGCGCAGGGCGGACACCGCGACGTGCGGCGAGCTCTTGCCGCGGAACTTGACCGCGTTGCCGACGAGGTTCTGCATCACGCGGCGCAGCTGGCGCGCGTCGCCGTCGACCTCGGGCAGCTCGCCGACCTCCAGCGTCGCGTCGCTCTCGTCCAGCCGGGGACGCAGGTCGGCGACCACGTCGCTCATCACGCGGTCGAGGGCGACGCGCTCGCGCCGGAGCTCGCCCGCGCGCGCGTAGGCCAGCACGCCATCGATGAGCTCGCGTGCGCGCTCGGTGCTGTCGCGCAGCAGCCGCAGGACCTCCGGCGAGGGCGGCTCGTCGGCCCGGCGCTCGAGCAGCGTGACGAGGTGCGCGATCCCGGTGACCGGCTCGCGCAGGTCATGGGCGACCATGTCGGCGTAGCCGCGCAGCTCGGTCTCCATGCGCCGCTGGTCGGTCACATCGGTGAGGAAGACGATGACGCCGTCACCGAGCCTGGCCGTGCGCTGCACGAACGTCCCCAGCATGTACCCGTCCCCGAACGGAGTGTCGTACGTGATCTCCTGGACCCACGGCTCGCCCGCATCGCAGACCCGTACATAGGCGTCGAACGCGTGGCTGTCGCGCATCTGCGGCAGCGCCTCGAGGAGCGTGAAGCGGTCGGGCATGCTGGCCACGAGCCGGAAGCTGCGCATGATCGACGGGTTGCCGTAGCCGAAGGCGAAGTCGACGACCCGCCCGGCGCCGTCGCGGATGGCCCACAGGATGCCAACCGCCTCCGGAAAGCCGTCGAGCAGCGCGCGAAACCCCTCGGCGCCCTGACGGCCGAGCAACGCGTCGAGCTTCGTGTCCTCGCCCCAGGGCTCGGGTTCGATCACTAGATGGTTGATTCCGCGGCCACCGTGCCCGCATGTGCGCGGGCCGTGGATGCCGGGCGCCGCGGCCCGAAGGGGAACAGTGCTGGTTGCCCGGGCCCCTTCGGGCCGTGGCGATCCGGCGCCGCGGAGCGCGTGCAGGCGGGTACGGAGGTCGTGGAATCAGCCATCTAGGGGACGAGATCGTACGACCGTTCGGTGAGCAGCTCGTATCCGTCGGCGGTGACGAGCACCAGGTCCTCGACGCGCATTCCGCCGTGCTCGGGGTCGACGACGCCCGGCTCGACGGCCACGACGTCACCGGCGACGAGCGGCTCGCGGCCTGTGCGCCCCAGCGCGGGCGCCTCGTGCACCTCGAGCCCGACGCCGTGGCCGAGGCTGAAGAAGAAGCCGTGCTGGAGCGACTCGCCGGGCTTCTTGGTCCGCTGGGTCGGGTATCCGGCCGCCTCGAAGACGTCGCACGCCGCGCCGTAGACGTCCACGCCGGGCACGCCGGGTCGCGTCGCCGCGAGCGCGTGCTCGTGGGCCTCCAGCACGAGCCGGTGCAGGTCGGCCACGGCGTCGGAGATGTCGCCGCGCACCCACGTGCGCGTCATGTCGGCCCAGCAGCCCGAGGCTTCGTCCTGCGGCCACAGGTCCAGGCAGATCGGGGCGTGCGCGGGCAGCGGCCCGCTGCCGGTCTCGTGGCCGACGGCGTCCCCGGGACGCATGGGGGCGACGATGATGTGCTCGGGCGCCGGCGCGCCGAGGCGCGCGCACACCTCGCGGACACGCGCGCGCAGCGTCTCGGAGGTCAGCACCTCGCCGTCGTAGCGCAGGTCCTCGCCGTCGATCTCGGACTCGCGCAGGACGCGGGCGCACTCCTCCAGGCCCGCCACCGCGGCGTGCGCGGCGCGGCGGATGCCCGCCAGCTCGGCGTCGGTCTTGCGGCGCCGGCGCTCGACGAAGATCTCGCCGTCGGCGGTCAGCTCGACGCCCTCGGCGCGCAGGCGATCGGCCACCGCGAGCGGGAAGTCGAGCGGCACCACGGCCGCCGCGATCCCGAGCTCGCGCACCGCGCGGACGTACAGCTCGCGATCGATCGCCTCCCACGACAGCCCTTCCTCGATCAGGTCGTCGCGGCCGAGCTGCTCGCCGAGCAGGCGCTCGAGCTCCGGCGCGTGGCGGGCGATGCGGTCGGCCTCGAGCACGTTGGTGAGGACCGCCCGGCGGCCATCGGTCTCGAGGTAGAGGAACGGGTCGAGGATGCCGAGCGGCACCTCGTGACGCAGCTCGGGCGAGCGCAGCGTGTCGCCGCAGATCAGCAGCGCGGGCATCAGGCGTCGCTCCTCAGCAGCGCGCGCAGCACGTACTGGAGGATCCCGCCGTGGCGGAAGTAGTCGGCCTCCTTGGGCGTGTCGATGCGCACGCGCGCCTCGAACTCCTTGTCGCCGGCGCGCACCGTGACCGTGCGCGGCAGCTCGCCGGCGTTCAGCGGGCCGGCCAGCCCGGTGATCGAGAACTCCTCCTCGCCCGAGAGGCCGAGCGAGGCGGCCGACTCGCCGTCGGCGTACTGCAGCGGGATCACCCCCATGCCGACGAGGTTGGAGCGGTGGATGCGCTCGAAGGACTCCGCGATGACCGCCCTGACGCCGAGCAGGTTCGTCCCCTTGGCCGCCCAGTCGCGCGACGAGCCCGAGCCGTACTCCTTGCCGCCGAGCACCACCAGCGGCGTGCCGTCTTCGGCGTACTTCATCGCCGCGTCGTAGATCGACATCTCCTGATCGGAGGGCAGATAGCGGGTGACGCCGCCCTCCGTGCCCGGCGCCAGCTCGTTGCGCAGGCGGATGTTGGCGAAGGTGCCGCGCATCATCACCTCGTGGTTGCCGCGCCGCGAGCCGTAGGAGTTGAAGTCGCGCCGCTCGACGCCGTGCTCCTTGAGGTAGCGCCCGGCGGGGCTGTCCTCCTTGATCGACCCGGCGGGTGAGATGTGGTCGGTCGTCACCGAGTCGCCGAGCCTGGCCAGCACCCGCGCGCCCTCCACGTCCTCGATGGGCGTCGGCTCGGGCGACAGGCCCTCGAAGTAGGGCGGCTGGCGCACGTAGGTGGACTGCTCGTCCCACGCGAAGCGGTCGCCGGTCGGCACGTCGAGCCCGTTCCAGCGCTCGTCGCCGTCGAAGACCTTGCCGTAGCTCTTGCGGAACATGTCCGACTGCACCGCCTCCTCGACGGTCTGCGCCACCTCCCGGGCGGACGGCCAGAGGTCCTTGAGGTAGACCTCCTCGCCGTCGGCGTCGACTCCGAGCGGGTCGTCGACGAGGTCGAGGTCCATCGTGCCGGCGATCGCGTAGGCCACCACGAGCGGCGGCGAGGCGAGGTAGTTCATCTTCACGTCGGGGTTGATGCGCCCCTCGAAGTTGCGGTTGCCGCTGAGCACCGAGCAGACCGCGAGGTCCGCCTCGTTGACCGCGGCGCTGATCTCGTCGGGCAGCGGCCCGGAGTTCCCAATGCACGTCGTGCAGCCGTAGCCCACGAGGTTGAAGCCCAGCTGCTCGAGCGGCTCGGTGAGCCCGGCGCGGTCCAGGTACTCGGTCACCACCATCGAGCCCGGCGCCAGCGACGTCTTGACCCACGGTTGGCTCGTCAGCCCGCGCGCCACCGCGTTGCGCGCCAGCAGCCCGGCGCCGAGCATGACGGAGGGGTTGGAGGTGTTGGTGCACGACGTGATGGCGGCGATGACCACGTGCCCGTGGTCGACCTTGAACGTGGCGCCGTCCATCGTCACCTCGGCCGCCGTATCGGAGTGCTCGGCGATCACCGTCCCGGCTGCCACGGCGGTCGCCGAGGCCGGGGCGGCCGGCGGATCGTGGCCCGGCGCGTTGTCGGCGGGCGGGTCGGAGGCCGGGAAGGTCTCGGCCACCGCCTCGTCGTGGGAGTTGGCCACCTCCTCCTCGGCGTCGCGGCCGACGAGGTCGGCCAGCGCCGCGCGGAAGGAGTCCTTGGCGCCGTGCAGCGCCACGCGATCCTGCGGGCGCTTGGGACCGGCCAGCGAGGGCACGACGTCGCCGAGGTCGAGCTCGACGGTGTCGGAGTACGTCGGCTCCTCGGCGTTCTCGTCGTGCCAGAGGCCCTGCTCCTTGGCGTAGGCCTCGACGAGGTCGATGAGCTCCTTCGGGCGCCCGGTGAAGGCCATGTAGCGCAGCGTCTCGGCGTCGATCGGGAAGATCGCGCACGTCGAGCCGAACTCGGGGCTCATGTTGCCGATGGTCGCCCGGTCGGCGAGCGGCAGCCGTCCGACGCCAGGCCCGTAGAACTCGACGAACTTCCCGACGACCCCCTTCTTGCGCAGCAGCTCGGTGACCGTGAGCACGAGGTCGGTCGCCGTGGTGCCCTCGGGCAGCTCGCCGTGGAGCTTGAAGCCGAGGACCTGCGGGATGAGCATCGACATCGGCTGGCCGAGCATGGCCGCCTCCGCCTCGATGCCGCCGACGCCCCAGCCGAGCACCCCGAGGCCGTTGATCATCGTCGTGTGCGAGTCGGTGCCCACGAGCGTGTCGGGGTAGGCGTTGCCGTCGTCATCGACGAAGACCACCCGCGCGAGGTACTCGAGGTTGACCTGGTGCACGATCCCGGTGTCGGGCGGCACGACCGAGAAGCCGTCGAGGGCGTCCTGGCCCCAGCGCAGGAACGAGTAGCGCTCGTGGTTGCGCTCGAACTCGCGCTCCGCGTTGAAGCGGAAGGCGTCGTGGGTGCCGAAGACGTCGACCTGGACCGAGTGGTCGATGACCAGCTCGGCGGGCACGAGCGGGTTGATCCTCGCCGCGTCGCCGCCGAGGTCGGCCATCGCGTCGCGCATCGCCGCGAGGTCCACCACCGCCGGCACGCCGGTGAAGTCCTGCAGGATCACGCGCGCGGGCGTGAAGGCGATCTCCTCGGCCGGCTCGGCCTTCGCGTCCCAGCGAGCGAGCTTCTCGACGTCGTCCGCGGTCACCGAGCCGTTGCCCTCGGTGCGGAGCAGGTTCTCGAGCAGCACCTTGAGGCTGAAGGGCAGCCGCGCGACGTCGTATTTCGACTGCAGGGCATCGAGGCGGAAGATCGTGTGCTCGCGATCGCCGACCTTCAATGTGTCACGGGCGTCGAACGAGTTCGGGTGCTCGGGCATGGTCAGGTCCTTTCAGGCGTCGTCGGGGAGCAACACGAACGGTTCCCCGGCGGGCGTGGTCATCGAACGGAAGTGTTGGTCGACGGTCGCGATGCGCTGCGTGCGCAGCAGACCGGCGAGAGCGACGAGGGAGGCATCGGTCAGCCCGGCGAAGGGATGACGGCGGGCGATCAGCAGGGTCTCGTTGAGCGCGTCCGCCCACCAGCGAACGAGGTAGGCGCCGGCGTCGAGATCGGTCCACAGCGCCTCGCGGGCCGGAGCGCCGCCACGATGGGCGACGAGGTAGTCCATCTCGGCCACCGCGAGCGGCGTGGCCACGAGATCCTCGTCAACGGTCGCGATCCAGTCGGCGACGAGCTGGTGATCGGGGTCGGCCGCGTCGTACAGGGCGACGACGACATTCGTGTCGAGGACGACGGTCAATCCTCGCCGAACCCCTCCATCATCTTGTCCCAGTCGCGGCGCACGCTCAGGCCGTCGGTGCTGCGAAAGACGCCGACGGACGGCTTGACCCGGCGCGGCTTCTGGACCGCCCCGGCCAGCGTGCGGCGGATGAACTCCGCCTTGGTCAGGCCCTCGTCGGCCGCGCGGCGCGCGAGAGCATCGTCCAGATCGGGGTCCAGGTAGATGCTCGTCTTCTTCACCCTACGTAGGGTATCGCACCTCGATGGTCGGTGGGAGCCCGCAGCAGCCGGGCCGTCGTGATGATGGCCAGCAGGGTCATGATCACCGCGCTGCACACGCACCACGGGCAGATGGCGTCGATGCTGAAGAGCTCGCGGTAGGTGAGGTAGGCGCTGAAGCCGAAGCCCGCGAGCGCGATCAGCGCGCCGGCGACGAGCGCCTCCTCGCGGTCCACGAAGAGCGTGGCGAGGATCGCGGCGTAGCCGATCAGGCCCAGCAGCGCCACCGGCACGCCCGCGAGGTCGGCCCACTCGGAGGTCTGCACCTTCTCGCAGTCCCCACCCAAGCCGCACACGGGCTGGATGCCGTCGTAGTGCACGTAGGTCAGATAGGCCGCCACGCCGAGGCCGATGAGCGCCAGGACGATGGCGATGAGACGCAGGCGCCGATCGTTCACGCCTGCCCCAGCGCGCCGTCGATGGCCGACTTGAAGGCGCTCGTGTCGGTGGGGTCGGCCTGCACCGCAGTCAGCTTCCCGCCGCGCTTGCCGACGAGGATCGTGGGCGTCGACTGCACGCTGTACTGGTCGGCGAGCGCGTTGGCCGCGCTCAGCGGCTTCAGGGACGCCGACGACGCGGCGAACGCGTCGGCCTTGGCCGCGTCGACCCCCGCGGCCTTGTGGATGCGCTGCACGAAGCCCGGCGTCACGTAGCCCGAGTTCTCCTCGCCCTGGTTGAAGTAGAAGACGTCGACGAAGTTCCAGAGCCGGTTCTGCTGCGCGGCGCCCGCCGCGGCGCGGGCGGCCGTGACCGAGTCCTTGCCGATGAAGGACAGGCTGCGGAACTCCATCCGGACCTTGCCGCTGCGCACGTAGTCCTGCACGAGCTGGGGCAGGACCTGCAGGGAGTAGTCACGGCAGAACGGGCATTGCAGGTCGGCGAACTCGACGACCCGCACGGGCGCGGCCGGGTTGCCGAGGAAGATGCCCGTCTGGGGGATGCCGGCCAGCATCGCGGCCGACTCCTTCTCGCCGGGAATGGCGCCGGTGGCCTTCTGCGCCGCCCCGGGCCGGCTCTTGGCCTTGTCGCTGCTGCCACCGCTGACGACGATGGCCGCCACCACGAGCACGGCGGCGGCGCCGAGCGCGGCGAGCAGCATCCGCAGGCGTCTGCGGCGCAGCCCGGCGGCCGCTTCGGCCTGCTCGGTCTCGATGCGCGCCGCACGCGCGGCGTCGCGGCGCTCCTGCTTGGTGGGCCGGGGATCGGTGCTCATGGCTGACCACCATGGTGGCGCACGCCCGGTCAGCGGGACGTCAGGTCAGGGTGGGCCGCCGCCTCCTGGGGGGAAATGGAGGCGGCGGCTACCCCTATCAGCGCAGGACGGGGGGTGAACCTGCGCATGTCATGCGCCCGCTCATAACGGCGAACGCGCCAAGAACTTGCGGTGAGACTCAGCGATCGAAGCGCCCGATGCGGCGCGAGCGGCGATCGACCTCGAACCAGACGCGACAGCCCTTGGTGCTGTCGACGCCCCAGCGGCCGGCGAGCTTGTCCAGCAGCTTCAGGCCGTAGCCGTCGGTCTCGACGCGGTCTGGGTCGAAGCCCATCCCGGGATCGGCCACCTCGACGCGGGCGAAGTCGTCGTTGAGGCGGGCGAAGAAGACGATCCGCTGGTCGGTGCGCAGCCCGGCGTGGCGGACGGCGTTGCTGACGATCTCGGTGGCCAGCAGGGTCACCGTGTGCTCGATGTCCTCGTTGAGGCCGTGCGCGTGGAGCGCGCGGCGGGCGAGCCGGGCCGACTCCGGCCGCGGCTCGAGGGCGAGAAGCATCTCGCGGGTGTCGGTAACCATTGCCATCTGGGTCAAAGGTGCCCCGTGCGTCATGGCCCTAACCCCTGCTGGGACGGATGTGCGTCATCGCACGCTCACGGGATTCACCGCCATACTGCAACGGGTGCGCCGCCGCGCGCCCCTCGCCCTCTGGATCGCCTGCCTGGTGGCCGCCGGCTGCGGTTCCACCGAAGTGCACCAGATTTCGGCGTGGAACTCCGGCCCGCCGTACATCCCGCCGCCCGAGCCAGCCCGCGCAACCGCGCCCAAACACGTCACCGCGGCGTCCAAGCAGGCCCCCGACACGGGCCGCGGAGCGCCCTCCGACGCCGAGGTCCAGCGCGAGCTCGACGAGGCCTTCGGATCGCGTGCCGGGCGCGCGATCGATGCCGCCGGACTGAGCGCGAGCGGCCTGGCCACGATTCCGCCCGCCGCGCCGTCGCGCGTGGCGGCCATCATCAACGCCGCCAACTCGGTGGCCCACAAGCCCTACGTCTACGGCGGGGGCCACGGGCGTCTGGCCGACGAGACGTTCGTCGACAGCGCCTACGACTGCTCGGGCTCGGTCTCCTTCGCCCTGGCCGCCGCCGGCCTGGTCGACAGCCCGATGGACTCCTCCACGCTCGCGCGCTACGGCAAGGCCGGACCCGGGCGCTGGGTGACGATCTACGCCAACGCCGGCCACGCCTTCATGACCGTCGCGGGCCTGCGCTTCGACACGTCGGGACGCGACGCGAGCGGCTCGCGCTGGCAGGCGCAGGCGCGAACGGTGGCGGGCTTCACCGTCCGTCATCCGCCGGGCCTTTAAAGCACTGCGCCCCGGCGCGCGTCCAGCGCGCCGGGGGCAGCTTCAGTGGGTCAGGCCGCCTCGCGCAGGGCGGCCAGGTCGTCCATGTCGGCCAGCCGGTTCAGGGCCGAGGACTCCAGGCGCTCGGCCTCGCGGGCGCCGATGCGCAGCTCGCGCTGCACCTGGGCACGCGTGCGGGGCTCGCCGGTGGTCCCGAAGCGCAGCTCGATGACCTTGCGCTCCGCGTCGGGCAGGCGCTGAAGCGCCTCCGTGACGCGCTCGGTCACGATCGTCTCGTGGACCTCCTCCTCGGGGGGAGGGGTCTCGCCGGCCTGTAGGTCGCCGAGGGTCGCCGAGTCGTCGTCGTCACCGAGGCGCATGTCGAGGCTCGAGGGGGTGCGGTCGACGGCCACGATGGCCTCGACCTCCTCCACGGGCATCTCGACGACCGCAGCGATCTCGTGGGGCTCGGGCTCACGCTCGAGCTTCACCGCCAGCTCGTTGCGGGCGCGCCCGACCTTGCGGGCCTTGGTGGCGACGTGGGCGGGCAGCCGAATCGTGCGGCCCGTGTTGTCCAGGCCGCGCTGGATGGCCTGCCTGATCCACAGCGTCGCGTAGGTCGAGAACCGGAACCCCTTGCGCCAGTCGAACTTCTCGGCGGCGCGAATGAGGCCCAGCATTCCCTCCTGTACGAGGTCGTTGAGGGTCAGGCCGTGGCCCTGGTAGCGACGGGCGATCGAAACCACCAGTCGCAGATTGCAGTTGATGAGCCGCTCCTTGGCGACGAGATCGCCACGCTCGATGCGCTGCGCCAACTCGAGCTCTTCCGCGGGGCGCAGGAGCCTGAACTCGTTGGCGCGCTGCAGAAGCTGATCGAGAGCGTCGGCATGAACGAGAGCCTCGTCTCGGAGGGGGTTCTTCGTGTCGAGCAAGATCCTCCATCTGTGAATTCCGATTACTACAGTAGGTATTGTACCCAAGATTGGTTGCTTGTGCAACCTCCTTGGGGGTCACCCACCCTAAACGCCACCGCGAGGTCTAAAGATGCGGTGGCCTCACCGAGCACTCCTGGTGGACCTACATCGATAAGTACCCGCTTTCCCGCGATTGGATACGCAGGAAGTGGACCTTCGGGCCAGGCTACGGCCGAACCTTTGCGCGACCTATAGCCAGCCTTTCGCGCACCTCACGGGTTTCGAAGGGTTCTACCCGGGCGCCTGGCGCGCCTCGCGCGTGCGCGCGATGAGATCGCGGTACCACGCCCCGCTGCGCTTGACCGTGCGCCGCTGGGTCGCGTAGTCCACGTGGACGATCCCGAAGCGCTTGGAGTAGCCGCGACTCCATTCGAAGTTGTCCATCAGCGACCACGCGAAGTAGCTGCGGACGTCGACGCCGTCGGCGATCGCACGGGCGACGGCGTCGAGATGGCCGTCGAGATAGGCCACGCGCTGCGGATCCTCGACGGTGCCGTTGCGCGCCGGCGGGTCGTCGAAGGCCGCGCCGTTCTCGGTGATGGCGATCGGCACGCCATAGTCGCGGTCCAGGCGCACGAGCAGGTCGTAGAGGCCATCGGGCTCCACCTCCCAGCCCATCGCCGTCAGCGGCGGCGGGCCGGGTTCGAGCGCGATCCCCAGCGGCTCGTCTCCGCCGTCCGCGCGCACGCGCGTGGGGAAGTAGTAGTTGACCCCGAGAAAGGCGATCGGGCGAGCGATGACCTCGAGGTCGCCGTCGCGGATGGCGTCGATCGGCCCCACGCGCCGCGCGTAGTGCTCCAGCAGGTCCTGGGGGTAGGCGCCGCGCAGCACCGGGTCCAGGAACCAGCGGTTGAGGTGGCCGTCGTAGAGCCGCGCGGCCTCCTCCTCCCCGGGCGCGGCCGGATACACCTGCGTCAGGTTCAGGGTGATCCCGACGCTCCCGGGCAGCGCCTGCACCGCCAGGCCGTGCGACAGCAGCAGGTGATGGCTGACGGCCAGCGCGGTCGGCCAGTCGCGCACGCCGGGGGCGAAGCGCCCCTGCGCGTGGCCGGGGAAGGTCACCACCCACGGCTCGTTGTGGGTGATCCACGTCGTCACCAGGTCGCCGAGCTCGCGCGCCATGTGCTGCGCGTACTCGGCGAAGCGCTGCGCGGTATCGCGGTTGGCCCACCCACCGGCGTCCTGCAGCGGCTGCGGGAGGTCCCAGTGGTAGAGCGTGGCCGCCGGCTCGATCCCGCGCTCGAGCAGGCCCTCGACGAGCTCGCGGTAGAAGCGCACGCCCGCCGGGTTGAGCGCCCCCGCGCCGCCGGGCTGCACCCTGGGCCACGAGATCGAGAACCGGTAGGTCTCCAGGCCGAGCTCGGCCATCAGGTCGAGGTCCTCGCGCCAGCGGTGGTAGTGGTCGCAGGCGACATCGCCCGTGTCGCCGTTCGCGATCACGCCCGGGAGCCGGCAGAAGGTGTCCCAGATCGAGTCGCCGCGCCCGTCCTCGTGCGCGGCGCCCTCGATCTGGTAGGCCGCGGTCGCGGCGCCGAAGCGGAATCCGGGCGGGAAGCTGGGCACGCGCGGCAACCTATCGCGGGGCCTGGCCGCCGACGGCTCGGGTGGGTGGGAGCGATTTCCCTGAACCGGAGCCGACGGCGGCCGTTGGCCGCAGGAGGGCAAGCCCCCCTCAGCGGCGACCGCGGACGGTGCGCGATGGGCCGGGTCTACCCATCGCGCGACGCCGCGGCTGCGCCGCCGCTTCGAGGACGGAGAGGCTCACCGGATGGCGAGCGTCGTGTCTGGGTCGAAGAAATGCAGGTGCTCCAGGTCCACGTGCAGGCGCAGGACAGCGCCGACGTCGACCGGGACGTCGGGCGGCATGCGCGCGGTGAAGCGAGCGCGCACGAGGTCGGCGGCCGGGTCTCCGCCAACCTCGCGCGCGACTTCGAGCTGGTCCTCGGTGAGCACCGCCGGAGCGTCGACGGCCGCATGGACCAGCAGGTCGGAGCCCAGCGACTCGACGAGCTCGACGGTGGCCGTGAGCACCTGGTCGTCGTCGTGGCCGGGGGGTGCGTGGGACATCGCCTCGGGCCGGATCCCCACCACGACCGGCGCGTCGCCGCGGGCGAGCACCGCATCGGGGAGCCGCCCCGGAACGTGCATGCGCTGGGATCCGAGGACCAGGTAGAGCTCCCCGTCGCTGCGCTCGAGGCGAGCGCGCGCGAGGTTCATCGCCGGCGAGCCCATGAAACCCGCCACGAAGAGGTCGGCCGGGCGGTCGTAGAGCGTCTGCGGCTCGTCGCACTGCACGAGGCGGCCGTCGCGCATCACGGCGACGCGGTCGCCCATCGTCATCGCCTCGATCTGGTCGTGGGTGACGTACACCGTCGTCGTGCCGAGCTCGTGGCGCAGCCGCGAGAGGTAGGCGCGCATCTCCACGCGCAGCTTCGCGTCGAGGTTCGACAGCGGCTCGTCCATCAGGAAGGCCTGCGGCTCGCGCACGATCGCCCGCCCGACGGCCACGCGCTGGCGCTGCCCGCCCGAGAGGTTCTTCGGGCGCTTCTCGACCAGCTCGGAGAGGCCCAGGCGCCGGGCGGCCGCGCCCACGCGCTCGCCGATCGACGCGCGCTGCATGCGCTGCATGCGCAGCGCGAAGCCCAGGTTGTGCGCCACGTCCATGTGCGGATAGAGCGCGTAGCTCTGGAAGACCATGGCGATGTCGCGGTCCTTGGGGGCGACGTCGTTGACGACGCGCGTCCCGATGCGGATGGTGCCCGCGGTGGCCTCCTCGAGCCCCGCGAGCATCCGCAGCGCAGTCGACTTGCCCGAGCCCGACGGGCCGACGAGGACCATCAGCTCGCCGTCGCCGACGTCGAGGTCGAAGTCGCTCACCGCCTCGGTGCCGTCGGGGAAGACCTTGGTGACCCCTTCGAAGGCGAGTTGTGCCATCAGCTTGCTCCTGCCGTTCGGACGCGGGCGATGAAGTCGCGGTACCAGAGGGCGCTCTGCTTGGGCACGCGAGCCTGGGTGGCGAAGTCGACGTGGACGATGCCGAAGCGCTTGTCGTAGCCCTCTTCCCACTCGAAGTTGTCCATGAGCGACCAGACGCAGTAGCGGCGCACGTCGACGCCGTCGGCCACGGCGCGGGCGACCGCGGCGAGGTGACCCTGCAGGTAGGCGGTGCGCTCGGGATCCTCGACGTGACCATTCACGGCGGGTGGGTCGTCGAAGGAAGCGCCGTTCTCGGTGATGTAGACCGGCAGCGGCCCGTAGTCGCGGCGCAGGCGCGTGAGCACCTGGTGCAGGCCGTCGGGGCGGACCTCCCAGCCCATCGCGGTGGTCGGCGGCTCTGGCTCCACCTGCCGGGCCTGCAGGGGCAGGTCGCCGGGCGCGGCGGCAATGCGCTGGGGGTTGTAATAGTTGACGCCGAGGAAGTCGATCGGCGCGCGGATCACCTCGAGGTCGCCGTCGCGGACCGATTCGGCCGGGCCGTAGAGCCCTTCGTAGAGGGCGAGCATGTCGGCCGGGTAGCTGCCGCGCAGCACCGGATCCAGGAACCAGCGGTTCAGATGGCCGTCCATGCGCCGGGCGGCGTCACGGTCGGCCTCGCTGGAGGTGGCCGGGTGAAACGGGTACTGGTTCAGCGCAATCCCGATCTGCGCGAGATCGCCGAGCTGCGCGCGCAACGCCCGCAGCGCCAGGCCGTGCGACAACAGCAGATGATGCGACGCGCGCAGCGCGGTCGGCCAGTGGCGCATCCCGGGCGCCTTGGTCCCGTAGGCGTGGCCGAGGAAGGCGACGACCCACGGCTCGTTGTGGGTGATCCACTGCGAGACGGCGTCGCCCAGCTCCGCGGCGACCAGCGCGGCGTACTCGGCGAAGCGCTCGGCCGTGTCGCGCTCTCCCCACCCACCCGAGTCCTGCAGCGCCTGCGGCAGGTCCCAGTGATAGAGCGTCGCGATCGGCTCGATGCCCCGCTCGAGCAGCCCCTCGGCCAGCCGGCGGTAGAAGTCGAGCCCGGGCTCGTTGGCGGGCCCGCGTCCCGACGGCTGCACCCGGGGCCACGCGACCGAGAAGCGATAGCTCTCCAGCCCGAGCTCGGCCATCAGGTCCAGATCGGACTCCCAGCGGCGGTAGTGGTCGCACGCCGGCTCGCCGGTGTCGCCGTTGGCCACCGCGCCCGGGGTTGCGCAGAAGCGATCCCAGATCGACTCCCCGCGCCCGTCGACGTCGACCGCGCCCTCGATCTGAAACGACGCCGTCGCCGCTCCCAGCCGCACCGTCGGCGGGAAGGCGCCCGCGTCGGGCTCCCCGCCGAGGTCGGCGACCTGTGGCTCGATCGTCGTCATCCCTTGACCGCCCCCGCGGTGATGCCACGGACCAGCCAGCGCTGCGCGGCGAAGAAGGCGATGACGACCGGGATCGTCGCGACCACGCCGGCCGCCATGAGCTGCCCGTAGTACTGGCCGTAGTTGCCGATGAACAGGCGGATCCCGATCGGCAGCGTCTCCGCGTTGTGCTCGGTCAGCGAGGCGACGAACAGCAGCTCGTCCCAGGCGAAGAGGAAGGCGTAGACGAAGGTGGCCACCAACCCCGGCGCGGCGCTCGGCAGGATGACGCGCACAAACGCCGTGAACGGGGTGCAGCCGTCGACCTGCGCGGCCTCCTCCAGGTCGCGCGGGATGGCCTGGAAGAACGACCGCATGAAGTAGATCGCCACCGGCGTGAAGAACGCGGTGTAGACCAGGATCATGCCCATGCGCGTGTCGAAGAGCTGGATGCCCAGGTGACGCTTGATCCACAGGAAGCCGATGAACACCGGCAGCAGGAACATCGAGCCCGGGATCAGCTGGGTGCCGATGACCGCCAGCCCGAAGGGCTTCGCACCGCGGAACGGGAAGCGCGCAAGCGCGTAGCCGGCGGTGCTGGCGAACGCCGTGGCGAGCAGCGCGGCGACCGTGCAGATGATCGCGCTGTTGATGAAGTAGCGCTCGAAGTCGATCGTCTTCCACATGTCCCTGAAGGCCTGCAGCGTCGGGTGCAGCAGGTCGTAGCTGCCGCGTGCGAGCTGGCCGTCGTTCTGCAGCGAAGACGCCACGAGCCAGAAGATCGGGGCCAGCATCAGCGCGACCACGAACCAGGTCAGCGCGTCGAGCCCGCGATTGATCAGGCGCTTGCGCGCACGCGGCGACAGCGTGATGGCCGTCATGACACCTCCAGGTCGCGCCGGAAGGCGCGATACCAGACCGCCACCCACGCGAGCATCACGAACATGAGCAGGGTCGAGGCGGCCGCCCCCAGGCCGTAGAGCTGGTTGGAGAACGACTGGCGGACGATGAAGGTCATCATCAGGTCGGCGTCGGGCCCGGGGTTGCTCCCGAACATCACGGTCGGGATGGCGAACTGGTAGGCCGAGTAGATGACGCCGAAGAGCAGCTGCACGCCGATGAGCGGGCGCAGCAGCGGCAGCGTGATGAAGCGCAGGCGCCGCAGCGGGCCCGCGCCATCGATGGCCGCCGCCTCGTGCAGCTCCGCGGGCTGCGCCTGCAGGCCGGCGATGAAGATGAGGATCGCGAGCGGCAGCCCGCGCCAGATGCTGGGGATCACGATCGCCCACATCGTGTTGGGCCCCAGCAGCCAGATCGGCCGGTGGCCCAGCAGGTGGGTGTAGTCGACGAGGATCTTGTTGATGATTCCGACGTCGCTCTGCCACATGAACGCCCAGAGCACCGCGACCACGTAGCTCGGCACGATCCACGGCACGAGCATCAGCGTGCGCGCGACGCGCTGGCCGGGCATCTTTCGGTGCAGCAGCAGCGCGATGGCGAGCCCGCCGACCAGGGTGCCCGAGACCGTCCAGAACGTGTAGACCGCCGTGTTCGACACCGCGCCCCAGAAGCCCGAGTGCAGCGGGTTGTCGGTGTCCAGCAGGATCGAGCGGTAGTTCTCCAGGCCGTTCCACGGTGCCCCGAAGAGCTCGTGGAACGTGAAGAGGTTGAACTTCTTGAAGGAGATGGCCAGGCCGCCGATGGCCGGCAGCACGTGCACCAGGACCATCACGACCAGCGCCGGCGCGATCAGCCAGTACGGCAGCCGGTTGGGCCGTGAGCGGCTCTTGGGGCCCGGCGAGCGCGCGGGCTCGGTCGTCGTGGTGACGTCGGCGCGCACCTCGGGCTGGAGGGTAGGGGTGCTCATGGGACGTGTGCTCCCCGAGGGGGGCGCGGGACGATGGCCCGCGCCCCCCTTGCGGGAGGAGACGTGGATCGTGGACTAGCCGCCCTGCGCGAGGAGGGCGTCGGCCTCCTTGGCCGCCGCATCGAGCTCGGACTTCACTTCGCCCTCGCTGAAGGGCTTCTTGCCCTGCCCTGCAGCGGAGTCGAGGATGTTCCCGAACCGTCCCTTGTACGCGTTCTCGATCTGGCCCCACTGGGCGATCGGAGCGTACGTCCGGCCCTGCTTGATGGCCGAGTAGAACGCCTCGTGGTTCGCGTCGCTCTTGCCGACCTGCTCCTGCGGCGCCAGGCGCGCCGGGAAGAAGCTCAACAGGTCGGCGTAGTTCTTCTGCACCGCGTCGCTGGACAGGTACTTGATGAGCGCCCAGGCCTCGTTCTGGTTCTTGGAGGCCTTGAACACCATCAGGTTCGAGCCGCCGACGAACGTGAACGCCTTGCCGGCCGGACCGGTGGGCATCGCGGCCACGCCGACGTTCTCGCGCGCGGCAGGGACCCAGTTCTTGTCGTCGGTGCGTGTGATCGTCGACAGCACCCACGGGCCGCCGATCCACACGGCAAGGCGACCGCCCTTGAACTGGTTCTCGACGCCGGTGCCGTCACGCTCGAGCATGCTCTTGTCGAACAGGCCCTTCTTGACCAGCTGGGCGACGAAGTCGACGCCTCCCTCGGCCTCGGTGCTGTTGATGGTCGACTTGCTGGCGTCGTCGGACAGCTCGGCGCCGCCGTTGTCCCACACGAACGGCATCACGTGGTGGACGAGGTCGAACGCCTTCTTGCCCGGCATGCCGAACGGAGCGATCGGCTTGCCGCCGATCTCCGGCACCTTGTCCTTGATCGTCTGCAGCGTCTGCTGCAGGGCGTTGACGTCGGTGAACGCGGTGGCGGGATCGATCCCGGCCTTCTTCAGGACGTCCTTGCGGTAGTAGATGGCCCGGGCCTCGGTGAACCACGGCACGGCGAAGGTGCCGTCGGTGCCCTGAAGCTGGGTCGTCTGCCACACGCCCGGCGCGTACGCGCCCTTGCCGCCGATGTCGGCGACGCGATCGTTGAGGTTCGAGAAGCCGCCCAGCGCGGCGAAGAACGGCACCTGGGTGGTGCCGGCCTGCGTCACGTCGGGGCCCTGCCCCGAGACGGCGGCGTTCTTGATGCGGTCGAGCTGGACGTCCCAGCCGACGACCTCGACGTTGACCTTGACCCCGGTCTGGTCCTCGAACGGCTTGACCGTCTTCTCCATGTCGGCCTGAGGCTGCGGGCCGTTGGGCATGATCCAGAAGTTGACGGTCGTGCCCTTCTTCAGGGCGTTGGCCGCCGGCTTGCTGGCAGTCGTCTTGCTGTCGTCACTACTGCTGCCGCCACAGGCCGAAACGACCAGGGCGAGTACAACTGCGACCAGCCATGAGGCCGTCGCGAGCTTCCTGCGCATATTGCTCTCCTCCTGCGCGAAAACGATTTTGCTAGGTCGATCGCTCCCGTCGTGCTCCGCCGTGCCGTCAGCCACCCCCTTGCTAGGCCCCTGACGGGGGCGATGTCGTTGACCCGCGGACGACCAGCTCGACAGGCAGGGTGACGGCGTCGGGCACATCGCCCTCGCCGTCGATCAGCGCCATGAGCGCGCGTCCGGCCTCGGCCCCCAAGCCGCCCTTGTCCTGCCGCAGCGTGGTGAGCGGCGGATGGACGTGGCCGGCAAGCTGGATGTCGTCGAAGCCGACGACGGAGACGTCCTGCGGCACGCTGCGCCCGGCCTCGGCGGCGGCGCGGATCGCGCCCAGGGCCATGAGGTCGGAGGCCGCGACGACGGCCGTCGGCGGCTCGGCCAATGCGAGCAGGCCGGCCATCGCGCGGTGCCCGCTGTCGACGTAGAAGTCTCCGTAGGCGACGTACTCGTCGCGGTAGGCGAGGCCGAGGGCCTGGACCTCGGAGCGGTAGGCGCGCAGGCGCTCGGCGCCCGGCGCCGTGTCGAGCAGGCCGGTGATCGTCGCGATCCGGCGGTGCCCCAGCTCGTGCAGATGCCGCATGGCCAGGGCGATCCCAGACTTGTTGTCGGAGATCACGAACTCCGTCGCCGGCCCCGTGAGCTCGACGTCGACGCCGACGCAGGGCAGCTCGGAGCGCACCAGCCGGCGGACCTCGGCGTCCTCGGGATCGACGTCCATGAGCACCACGCCGGCCACGTTGTGGTGGCGGGCGCGCTTGAGGAAGGAGTGATCGCCGTAGCCGTTGCCGGGCCGCTCGCTGGCGAAGAGCAGCAGGTCGTAGCCGCCGGCGCCGATGGCCTCCTTGAGCCCCACCAGCACCTCGTAGAAGAACGGGTTGCTGAAGGGGTCGGGGTGGCCCTCGCCGGTCTCGAGGAAGACGCCGATCAGGTGCGAGCGCTGGGTGACCAGGCTGCGCGCCGCCGCGGCCGGCGTGTAGTCGAGCTCCTGGGCCAGGCGGACGATCCGCTCGCGGGTGTCCGGGTTGACGTCCGAGTAGCCGTTCAGCGCCCGCGAGACGGTGCCGATCGACACACCGCTGAGGCGTGCAAGCTGCCGGATTGTCACTCTTTGGTCGGTCATCGAAAACGTTTTTGGAACTTCGTGGCGCAGTGTAACCACAGGTGTGGGCACCTTGTCAAGTGCGGCCTAGGCGCGCGCCAGTTGGACGCTCGCCTACTCTGCCCTCGTGACAGGCAATGCGGTGGGCGTGGTGGCGGCGACGATGCTGGCCTCCGGCGTCGAGTTCGTCGAGGCCCTGACGATCGTCCTCGCGATGGGAACGACGCGCGGCTGGCGCTCGACATGGGCCGGCGTCGGCGCCGCGCTGGTGGCCCTCGCCCTCGTCACCGCGCTGGCCGGCTATGCCATTCAGTCGTGGCTGCCCGAAGCGCTGCTGCAACTCGTCGTCGGCACGCTGCTGCTCATCTTCGGGCTGCAGTGGCTGCGCAAGGCGATCCTGCGCGCCGCCGGGCTGAAGGCCCTGCACGACGAGGACGACGCCTTCCGCGCGGAGGTGCAAGCGGCGCGTCGCGCCGGCGACGAGCGCCGCCTGGGGCTCGACTGGTTCGCCTTCGTGGTCAGCTTCAAGGGCGTCTTCCTCGAGGGCCTGGAGATCGTCTTCATCGTCATCACCTTCGGACTCAACGCCGACTCGATCGGGCTTGCCGTGCTCGGCGCCGCGATCGGCGGGGCGATCGTGCTCGCCGCCGGCTTCGCGCTGCACAAGCCGCTCGCCCGGGTCCCCGAGAACACGATCAAGTTCGTCGTCGGCCTGCTGCTCAGCACCTTCGGCACCTTCTGGGCCATCGAGGGCCTGGGATGGTTCGCCCCCGACGACGCGAGCCTGCACTGGCCGGGCGGCGATCTCGCCCTGCTCGTCCTGCTCGCCCTGTGGTGCGCCGTGGCGCTGGCGACGGTCAGGCTCCTGTCCCCGCACGGGCCCGAGGCCGCGTAGTGCGCTTCGCGACCGGTTTCCTGCGCTTCTGGTGGGACTTCGTCGTCGGCGACGATTGGCGCATCGCCGCGGGCGTGGTCGTGGTCCTCGGCGCCGGCGCCCTGCTCGTGGCGCAGACCGGCGCGCCGGATGGGCTCGTTGCCGTCCTCACGGCCCTGGGCATCCTCCTGGTGGCCATCGGCAGCATCGCCGCCTCGGCGCTCAGGGCGGGCCGGCGGTGACCGTGACCGCGCACGGCACAATGCACGCATGAGTCGCGAGCCGGACACCAACGTCGTCGGCGGCGCGCTGCTGCCCTGCTCGTCGGATCCGGTGACCGGGTTCTACCGCGACGGCTGCTGCGCCACGGGGCCCGAGGACGTGGGCAGCCACACGGTGTGCGCGGTGATGACCGCGGAGTTCCTGGCGTTCAGCGCGATGGCGGGCAACGACCTCTCCACGCCGCGCCCCGACTGGGGCTTCCCCGGCCTCTCGCCCGGCGACCGCTGGTGCGTGTGCGCGGCGCGCTGGCAGGAGGCCCGCGACGCAGGCTGCGCACCGGCGGTCGTGCTCGCCGCCACGCACGCGCGGGCGCTCGAGGCGGTGGCGATCGAGGACCTGATCGCCCACGCCGATCGCGTCGACGTCGTCGAGTAGCGCTCGTCAGGCGGTGGCCGGGCCCGCGCCGTTGCGCAGCAGGTTGCCGCGCCCGGTCGGCCACGCCAGGCAGTTCGCGCCCGAGCCGGGGACGCGGTAGACGTCGAGGCCATGGTCGAAGGTCGAGAGAACGATCTCCAGGCGTCCGTCGCCGTCGAGGTCGGCGATCGAGGGGGCGGCCGGGACGCCGATCCCGTTGCCGTCGCTGCCCTGGTGGCGCAGGCGGATGTCGTAGAGCTTCTTGCCCGCGGCGGAGAGCACGACCAGGCGCCCTGAGCGGGGCTTGAGCGCGTAGGTGCCGAAGACGAGCTCGGGTGTGCCGTCGCGGTTGAGGTCGGCGGCGACGACCTCGGAGGCGAAGGTCTTCGCCGCGCCGTGGGCGTAGTCGTAGCGCCACAGTCGCTTGCCGGTCGGGCCCACCGCGTAGACGGCACCGTCGGGAACCGAGGAAACGATCTCTGGCCGGCGGTCGCCCACGATGTCGACGACCGTCGGGGCGGGAATGCCGCTCGGCGGGTAGTAGTCGTTGCCGGTCCGGACGGCCGGCTTTCGACTGAGCGGCGGGTTGGTGAACCCGCGGTGGCGACGGGCGGAGCGCACGCCGCCGTTCTGCGCGCCGTCGAGCACCATGAACGCGTAGTTCTGGGTCTCGTAGGGCTCCTTCATCTCGGCGTTCGGCAGCCCGATCACCTCGTTGTGCCCGTCGCCGTCGAGGTCGGCGACCGACGGCGGCGAGGCCGTCCACTGCAGCCACCGCGTCTTGCGCACGTCCGGCCACGGGCCGACGTGGCGGTGGTACTGGTTGGCCTCGACGGTCGGGCTGAGCCAGCGGATGAACTGCCCCCAGCCCAGTCGCGCGCCGAGGTGCGCGTTGTCGCGGTTGGTGAACCACGGCGAGGCGAGCACCGAGCTGCCGTCGTGGTTGAAGACGTTGATCTGGTGGTTGTCGAACGTGACGACGATCTCCAGCTGCGGGTCGTCGTCGAGGTTGCCGATGCCGACGTTCTCGCCGTAGGCGCCGTAGCCGTGGTTGCCCACGCCGTTGAAGTCGGCGTCGTTGCCCGCGCCCGGGAGCGTGTTGAACCGCGGCCACGCCGTCGCCGCCGCCCCCGCCGGCCGGTACGACGCGCCCGACGCGTCGAAGACGAAGACCTGCGATCCGGTCGGCGACGTGTTCGTCGTGGTCACCACGACCTCGAGCCGGCCGTCGCCGTCGAGGTCGCCGGCCGCCATGCCACGCGCCTCGGGGCATTGCCCGCCGCTGCAGGTCGAGGCCGGCCATCCGGGCTTGAGCACCAGACCGCCGCCGACCAGGTTGTACGCCGCCACGGTCCCCTCGTTGCCGCCCACGACGATCTCGGGCAGCTTGTCGCCGTCGAGGTCGGCGACGACGCCCGGCGCGTAGACCCGTCCCTTCGTCGCCGTCGCCTTGCCGAGCGCGTGCCCCTTCGCGTCGAAGACGAAGGTGGAGTACGACGCCGCGACGATCTCGAGCCTCCCGTCGCCGTCGAGGTCGGCGAGCCCCGGCGACGCGAACCACCCGGTCTCGCCGGTCGCGATCCGGCGCACGAAGCGCGGCGCCGGGACCTTGGCCTTGTGCTTGGTCCGCACGCAGCCGGCGCTCGCGGCGGCGTCCGTCGGCCTGGCGCTCGCGTTGCCCGCGAGCGTGAGCGACGCGATCGCCACCAGGAGCACAGCCGCCGCCGGTCGCGACCGCTGCAGGCGCCGTCGCATGGCACGGCACCCTAGCTGCACGTCCTAGTTGCTGCCCTGCGCGATCTCGGCGACCGGCTGCCACTCGCGCCAGGTCGCCAGCGCATCACCGTGCTCCTGCGCCAGGTCGTCGAGCGTGCCGAGGCTACTCACGCCGCGGCGCGACCCTCCCGCGGGCGCTCTTCAGCCCGCGGCCAGGAGCGCGACGATCGACACGCCGAACGGCAGCGAGCGGCCCGATCCGATGATCCGCGCCTCGACGCCGAGGATCGTCCCCAGCACGCGATCGAGCGCGGGCGGCGTGCGCCCCAGGTCCGAGCGCGCAGGCCGCAGCCCGCCGAGCGCACGGTCGGCCGCGCGCGCCACGGCGATCGGCCCGAGCAGCGCGGCGTTGAAGCCGCTGACCCAGAGCGGCCGCCAGCCGGCGTCGGCGGCGACGGACAGCAGCGAGGCGCGCGTGTACCGGCGCTGATGACCGGACAGGTCGTCGTGCGCCCCCCACAGCCAGCGGTGGGCGGGCACCGTCACGAGCAGGCGGCCGTCCGCGGCGCTCACGCGCCGCAGCTCACGCAGCGCGGCGCGGTCGTCGGCGATGTGCTCGAGCACGTCGAGGCAGACCACGAGGTCGAACGACGCGGACTCGAACGCCAGCCGCGCGTCGAGCGAGCCCTGCACGACGGGCCCCACGCCGCGGGCGCGCGCGACCTCCGCGCTCTGCTCGGCCGGCTCCACCCCCGTGGGCGCACCGAACCGCGCGAGCAACTCCATGTTGCGCCCGCTGCCACACCCGGCGTCGAGGATCCGGCTCTGCGCCGGGAGGCGCATGCGCTCGAGGACGCCTTCGATCATGCGCCGGCGCTCCCGGTACCACCAGTGGCTCTCCTCGAGGTCGTGGGTCTCCTGCTCGAGCTCGAGGTCCACGTGCGCTCAGTGCCACTGCGGCGTGATCGGCTCCTCGTCACGCGCTCCGGCGCGATCCTCCTCGACGATGAAGAGCGGGCGGCCCTTGACCTGATCGAAGATGCGCCCCACGTACAGCCCGACGACGCCGAGGCTGATGATGATGAAGCCGCTGAGGACCAGCAGCAGCACGACGACGCTGGTGTAGCCGGGCGGCGAGTCCTCGCGTCAGTCGCGCGTAGACCGCGTAGGCGGCGAGGCCGCCACCGGCCACCGCGATGACGAACCCCATCAGCACGATCAGGCGCAGGAGCACCGTGGTGCGGAAGTACATGCCGTCGAAGGCCACCTTCACCAGGCGGCGCAGGTCGTAGGCGCTGCCCCCCTCCCCGCGCTCGCCGTGCTCGAACGGCACCGTCGCCTGCGTGAAGCCGAGCCAATCGAGCATGAGCTGGTACTCGCGGTCGCGCTCGCTCAGGCTGAGGAAGGCGTCGACCACCTTGCGCGAGAGGATGCTCAGCGTCCCGTATTCGGTGGTGCGCGACGTCTCCAGGAACAGGTAGCGATAGACCCGGCCCGCGGCGCGGCGAAAGCCGGTGTGCCGGCGACCGAGCCGCGCCGCCCGGACGATCTCGTAGCCCTCCTGGGCCTTGGCGTACAGGCGCGGGATCTCCTCGGGCGGCTCCTCCAGATCGCAGTCCATGACCACCGTCCAGCGCCCGCGGCTGCGGCTCAGGCCGGCGGTGATCGCCGCGTGCTGGCCGAAGTTGCGGCTGAGCCGCATGATCCGCACCCGCGGGTCCGCCCGCGCGAGCTCCTGCATCACGTCCCACGCGCCGTCCGGGCTGCGATCGTCGACCAGCACGATCTCGAACGCGGATGAGAGCGGCTCCAGCGCTCCGACGAGCCGTTCGTGCAGCCGTCGCAGGCAGCCCGCGCAGCCGTAGACGGGGATCACGACGGTCAGCTCAGGCGTCTCGTTCATCGGTGGTGGCTATGCTGGCGATCCTGCGTCCGCCGATGAGCTCGCGCCCTGCAACCCCGAGTCTCATCTACCGCAGCCCGCTGGTCTATGGCCTCGCGATGGCGGTGCTCTACGGACGGTACTACAGGGCCCGGAGCCGTTCCGTCGCCGCGCTGGTGGCGCCCGGCGCGAGCGTCCTCGAGCTCTGCTGCGGCCCCGGCACGCTGTACCTGGGCTACCTGAGGGCCAAGGGCGTGCGCTACCGCGGCCTCGATCTCAACCCGGTGTTCGTCGCGCGGCTGCGCCGGCTCGGCGTCGACGCCGCGGTGGCCGACGTGGGCGCCGCCGAGCCGCTCCCGCCCGCGGACATCGTCCTCATCCAGGCCAGCCTCTACCACTTCCTCCCCGACGCGCGCCCGCTGATCGACCGCATGCGCGCCGCCGCGCGGCAGACGGTGATCGTCAGCGAGCCGGTCCGCAACCTGGCCACGAGCCGGCGCCCGCTGGTCGCCCGGCTGGCCGGGGCGAGCGTGTCGCCGGGCGACCGCCACCACTCAGACCGCTTCACCGAAGCAAGCCTTGACGCGCTCATGGCCGGATATGGTGACGACGTGTGTGAGAGCCGACTCATCCCTGGTGGCCGCGACAAGATCTACGTGCTTCGCGGTACCGCGGACGCCGATCTCTGAGCGTGACCCGGCCCGAGCTTCCCTTCAACCGCCCCTATCGCACGGGCGCGGAGCCCGAATTGGTGCTCGAGGCGCTGAACGGGGGCTGGACCGGTGGCAACGGGCCCTTCAGCGGTCGCTGCGAGCGACTCCTGGTCGAGCAGACCGGCGCTCGGGCCGCGCTGCTGACCCCCTCGTGCACGGGGGCGCTGGAGATGGCCGCGCGTGCTCGCGGACGTCGGCCCGGGCGACGAGGTCATCGTGCCCTCCTTCACCTTCGTCTCGACGGCCAACGCCTTCGTCCTGCGGGGAGCGACGCCGGTGTTCGTGGAGATCGCGCCCGACACGCTGACGATGGACGCCGACGCCGTCGCGGACGCCGTCACCCCGGCCACGCGAGTGGTCGTCCCGGTGCACTACGCGGGCGGCGCCTGCGCCATGGACGAGATCACGGCCATCGCGGAGCGTCACGAGCTCATCGTCGTCGAGGACGCGGCGCAGGGCGTCGGGGCGACGTGGCAGGGGCGCGCACTCGGGGCCCTGGGCGCGCTGGGCGCCCTGAGCTTCCACGAGACCAAGAACGTGTCGTGCGGCGAGGGTGGCGCGCTGCTGATCAACGACGAGCGCTTCGCCGAGCGCGGCGGAGGTGCTGCAGGAGAAGGGCACCAACCGCGCGGGCTTCGCGCGCGGGGAGGTCGGCCAGTACACGTGGATCGACCTCGGCTCCTCCTACCTCATGAGCGACGTCACGGCCGCGCTGCTGCTCGCCCAGCTCGAGCGGGTGGCCGAGATCACCGCCGCGCGCCGCGCACTGTGGAGCTCCTACCACGCGGCGTTCGAGGCGCTCGAGCGCGACGGGCGCGTGCAGCGGCCGCGCTTCACGGCGGGCTCGGAGCACAACGGCCACATCTACTACCTCCTGCTCTCCGACCGCGCGCAGCGCGACGAGCTCATCCGCGCGCTGCGGTCCGTGGGCATCCAGGCGCACTTCCACTACGTGCCCCTGCACAGCTCCCCGGCCGGACTGCGGTTCGGGCGCACGCACGGCGAGCTGCCCATCACCGACGCCGTGGCGGGACGCCTGATCCGGCTGCCGCTGTGGATGGGGATGAGCGACGCCGACGTCGAGCGCGTGTGCGAGGCGGTGGCGTGGGCGCTGCGCTGACGCGCCGGCGCCCTGCCGGACCTCCGGAGCTGCGCCGCGTGTGGGCGGTCGTGATCGCGGTCGCCGTGGTGCTGTGCGCGGTCCTCCTCGTGGAGCTCGCGCGCCCGCGCGACTTCCTGACGGGTACCAACAACGCCGGGTCCGACGGCCCGATCGCCCACGTCGAGCCCGGGCCAGCGGCTGTGTCTCAACGACCTCGCGGTTCCCGAGGGAACCGGACGGCTCCGGCTGCTGGTCGTCGCCCCCGCCGCGACGACCGTCACCACGGAGGTGACGAGCGGCGGCCGCGTCGAGCGTGGGCAGCAGCCGATGCCCGTCGCCCGGGGTGCCGATGGCGCTCGACGTGCCCGCGCGGCGGGGGCGCGCGGCGCGACCGCGCTCTGCGTCAGCCCGTCGGCCCCGATCGATCTGGCTGGGCGCCGCGGGCTGGAGACCGGACAGGTCGCGCCGCGGCTCGACGGCCAACCGATCGATGCCAGGGTCGCGGTGTCGTACCTTCCGCCGGCCGGCGAACGCAAGAGCCTGCTCGCGCAGATGCCCGACATGTTCGACCGCGCCGCGCGCTTCCGCCCGGGCCTCGTCGGTCCCTGGACCTACGGCTTCGTCCTGTTCGTCCTCGCGCCGGCGCTCTTCGCCGCCGCGCTCCTGCTGCTTCGTGCGTGCTGTCCTGGACCGGCCGGTGCGCCGCACCGCGCTCGCGGTCGGGGTGATCGGCTTCCTCGCCGCGGCGTCGTGGTCGCTGATCGTTCCGGTGTTCGACGCGCCCGACGAGGTCGAGCACATGGCCTACGCGCAGGCGGTCGCCGAGAGCGGCCGGGCACCCGATGCGGGGCCGTCGCGCCGGCGCGCCGTATTCCAGCGAGGTGCAGGTCGCCTACGAGGGCGCGCGCATCAGCGGCTACTACGGCCAGCGGCTGGGGCGCCCGCCGTGGACGGCGCGCGACGAGCGCCGCTGGGCGCTCCGCCAGGCGCGCGAGCGGCCGCGGCCGGACGACGGCGGCGGCTGGATCACCGTCGCTGACTACACGCCGCTGTACTACGCGTCGCTCGCGCCGGCCTACCTCGCCGCCGGCGGCTCGATCTGGTCGCGCCTGACGGCGATGCGGCTGATGACCGCGCTCTTCGGCGGCCTCACCGCCGCGTGCGTGGTGCTGCTCGTGCGCGAGCTGTTCCCGCGGCCGCACTGGCCGGCGGTCGCGGCCGGGCTGTTCGTCGCGTTCCAGCCCATGTTCGCGTTCATCTCCGGGGCCGTGAACAACGACGCGGCGGTGAGCGCGGCCGGCGCGCTCGCCCTCCTGCTCGTCGTCCGGGCGCTGCGCCGGGGCCTCACGGTCGGCCTGGCCGTGGCGATCGGCGCCACGCTGGTCGTCCTGCCACTGCTCAAGGGCAGCGGCCTGTTCCTGCTCCCCGCGCTGGCGATCGGCGTGGCGGGCGCGGCGCTGCGCACCCGGCGTCGCGGGGCCGCGATAGGGCGGCCGCTCGCCGCCCTCGGCGCCGCGCTGGCCGTCACCGCCGTCGCGGCGATCGCCTTCTCGGCCGCGCTCGATCACAGCGCGAACCCGACGCGGCCCGGCTGGTACGCCGCGACCGGCAACGCCTACCCGACCCTCCCAGGGGCCGACGGTCAAGCCGTCGGGCGCACTGCACCATCCGATCCGCTTCGCCGAGTACGTCTGGCAGGTCTTCCTCCCTCCCGCGCCCGGGATGGCCGACCTGCGTCCGGCCGGCGGGCGCTTCCCCGCCTTCCATGCCTACCTGGAGCGCGGCTGGGCCGCCTTCGGCTTCGTCTCGATCAAGTTCCCGACGTGGGTGTACGCCGTCATCGCCCTGGCCATGCTCGGGCTGGTGGTGCTGGCGTTCTTCGCCTGGAGCGCTCACCGCGCCGCTGTCGCGCGCCGGGGGTGGGAGCTCGCCGTGCTCGTCCTCGTCGTGCTCGGCGTGTTCTTCGGCACCGAGCTCGCCAACTTCACGCCGGGGCGATCCCGTCGTGCCGGAGTTCGGCCGCTACCTGTTCCCGGCCGCCGCCGCGTTCGCCGCCCTGGCGGCGGCCGCGACGTTTGGCGCGGGTCGCCGCCGCGCGCCGGCGGTCGCGGCCGGCCTCGTGACGGCGCTGCTCGTGCTCTTCTGGGCCTCGGAGTTCCTGACCATGTCCGCGCTGTACAGCTGAGCGCCGCCGGCGCCGCGCTGGATCTCGCCAGTCGAGCGATCAGTTGCGGTGGAAGTCCGCCCCAAGCGAGTGGTGTCGCTCACCCTCGGTCATGCCGCGATCCGCGATCCGCTCGTCGCGGTCGTCGATGTGTTCGGCCATCTCGTTCCAGCGCTCCGCGCGAGCGGCCTTGCGGCGCTCTTTCGGAAGTCGCGATTCGACGAACCACCAGCGAAGTCGTTGCCGCTTGGTCAGCATGGTGGACCTCCTCGTTGTGAGGAGACCATACGCCTGCTCAGAAGTCCTGTGCAATCTTTTTGCGCGGCCTCAGATCAGACTTCCGGCCGGACTCGTCAGCGGCGCCGGGGTAGCAGGCAGATGGCGGATGTCGGGGACGGCGAGCAGCGCAAGGGTCGTGGCGACGGAGAGCCCGAAGGCCAGCCACAGCGAGAGGCTGATCCCGATGGCCGCCCCGACCGGAGCCCAGATCACGAGCCCGAGCGGAGAGAAGGCCAGCGAGCCGAACCAGTCATAGGAGCTGATACGGGAGAGCGATTCGCCCGGGATGTGGCGCTGGAGCGTCGACTCCCAGACGGAGATCCCGAGCATCATCCCGGCGCCCGACAGCAGCGCACCGCAGGCCAGCAGCGCCACCGGTGGGGCCGCCGCCAGGAAGGCCAAGGGCAGCGCGAAGAGCCCGTCGGTGAGGGCGACGAACACCAGCGGCCTGCGCGGTCGCGCCTGTGTCGCGAACAGGCTGCCGATCAGCGCTCCCACTCCCATCGCCGCGAGAACAGTGCCCCACGCGGCCGCGCCGCCGAGGTCGCGGTGGGCGACGACGGGCCCCAGCGCGCTCCACGCGCCCCAGAGCAGGTTCCCGATCGCGAAGTAGCCGACAACGGTCCAAACCCACCTGCGCGACCGAAAGGCGACCCAGCCCTCACGCAGGTCGGCGACGAAGGAGCTCGCTCGCGCCGCGACACGCGTCGGGAGCCGCAGCATCACCAGGCACGCTGCGCTCACCGCGAACGTCGCGGCGTCGGCCGCGATCGCCCAACCTGCTCCGGCGGCGGCGACCAGCACGCCGGCGGCCAGCGGGCCGAGGATCTCGCCGGTCGAGACCGCGCTCGAGCGCAGCGCGTTCGCCGGCTGCAGCTGCTCCGCGGGGACGACCTCCGGCAGCAGACCGGTCGACGCGGGGCTGAAGAAACCCGTGGCCGTGCCCGTCACGCCGGCCAGCAGCGCGAGCATCCACACCTCTGGCACTCCCGCTATGAGCAGAGCCGCCATCGTGCCCTGGCTCGCGACCCGCACCAGGTCCGCGACCACCATCACGGCGCGGCGCGACGCCCTGTCGGCGACCACGCCGCCAATGAGCACACTGCCCACCAAGGGGAACACCCCAGCGGCCAGCACGAGCCCGACGTCCGAGGTGGAGCCGCCGATCTCGAGCACCGCGAACGCGAGCGCTACGGCGACCATCCGATCGCCGAGGACGGACACCGCCTGCCCGCAGAAGAGCAGCCGGAACTCGCGCCTGTGCAGTACGTCAAGGCTTTCGCGCAGGCGCGCCAAGAGGGCCAGGAGGTTACTTCGGGGCCCAGCAAGCAAGCGATGTCATGTCACAGACCGAGCCGCTATCCGGTCCTGCTCGTGAAGGTCCAGCCCGGCGCGCCGCACTGCCTTACCGACACCCCGAAGGAGCAGCTCGGCGCCGAGCCAGAACCCCACGAACGAAAGGGGCGGCCGATGAGTCCTGCCACGTCCACGCCTGACACGATCGTCCTGGTCCACGGCTTCTGGGTCACACCCCGCAGTTGGGAGCACTGGATCGAGCGCTACGAGAGCAAGGGGCTGCGCGTGATCGCCCCCGCCTACCCCGGGTTCGAGGTCGAGGTCGAGGCGCTGAACGCCGACCCCACGCCGATCGAGCGCGTGACGGTCCCGGCGATCATCGAGCGCCTCGAGGCGATCGTCGGCGAGCTCGAATCGCCTCCGATCATCATCGGCCACTCCGCCGGCGGCGTGTTCACCCAGATCCTGCTCGACCACGGCTTCGGCGCCGCCGGCGTGGCGATCAACTCGGCGCCGACCGAGGGTGTCAAGCGCATCCCGCTGTCGCAGGTGCGCGCCAGCTTCCCGGTGCTCAAGAACCCGGCGAACCGCCACAAGGCCGTCGGCCTCACCTTCGAGCAGTGGAGCTACACGTTCACCAACGGCTTGCCCGAGGACGAGGCGCGGCGGCTGTACGAGCGCTACCACATCCCCGCGTCCGGAGAGGTCTTCTGGGGCAGCGCGCTCGCGAACATCCACCCTGGCAAGGACGAGACCTGGGTGAACTACGACAACGAGGAGCGCGCGCCGCTGCTGTTCATCTCCGGCAGCGCCGACCACCTGATGCCGCCGTCGATCCAGCGCTCGAACGCCAAGCACTGGAACGACAACGTCATCACCGAGGTCAAGGAGTTCGAGGGGCCGCATCTGCTGCCCGCGTCGCCGGGCTGGGAGAAGGTCGCCGACTACGCGCTCGACTGGGCGCTCGAGCACGCGGCGCTGCCGAGCACGCGGTGAGACGCGTCCGCCTCACCCACAGCAGCGGGCCGTAAAGTGCCGTGCATGAGTGATCCGACCGGCAGCGCCGGGCGCGGTCGCCTCGCGGAGGTTCTGGCGACGCGCGGCGGACGGGCGGAGCCCGAGGCGCCCTTCGTCATCGAGCATCGCGAGGCGCTGATCTACATGCTGTGTCAGGCCGCCGAGGTCGAGCACGCGATCATGTGCCAGTACCTGTTCGCCGCGTTCTCGCTCAAGCAGCGCGCCGACGAAGGGCTCACGCCCGGGGAGCTCGACGCCGTCACCCGCTGGCGACGCACGATCGCCCACGTCGCCACCGAGGAGATGCTGCACCTCGCGCTCGTGCAGAACGTGCTCTCCGCGATCGGTGCGGCGCCGCACCTGACCCGGCCGAACCTGCCCGCACCCGCGCGCCACTATCCCGCGGGCGTGAACCTGACGCTGGTGCCCTTCGGCGAGCCGGCCCTCCAGCACTTCATGTTCCTCGAGCGCCCGGAGGGGATGGCGCTCGAAGGGGGCGAAGGCATCGACGCCCCCGTGCACGAGGCCGTGCCGCTGATGGCCGACGGCGACATCGTTCCGCAGCTGCAGGACTTCGCCACCATCGGCCACCTCTATCGCTCGATCGAGCAAGGTCTGGCGCGCCTGGCTGAGAAGTTCGGCGAGCGCCACCTGTTCGTCGGGCCGCCGCGGGCACAGGCGACGAGCACCCACTTCCGCTGGCCCGAGCTCGTGGCGGTGACCGACCTGGCGTCGGCCCAGCGGGCGCTCGACACGATCCTCGAGCAGGGCGAGGGGGCGCGCGGGCATTGGGAGGCGGCCCACTTCGGCCAGTTCGTCGAGATCCTCGACGAGTACCGCCGGATGCTCTCGGCCAACGCGGCGTTCGACCCAGTCCGGCCCGTCATGTTCGCGAAGGTGCGTCGTGGTGAGCGCGACGACTCGATCCCCCTCATCGGCGATCGCGTGACGTCGCGCTGCACGGATCTCTTCAACGTCAGCTACGAGATCCTCCTGCAGATCCTGGAGCGGTACTTCGCGCACACGGAGGAGACCGACGCGCAGCTTGGGACGCTGGCGAACGCCGCCGTGACGCTGATGGGCGGCGTGCTCGGGCCGCTCGGCGACCTGATCACGACGCTGCCGGTCGGACCGGAGCACCCGGGACGCAACGCCGGGCCGAGCTTCGAGCTCTTCTACGAGGACGACGACCTCCTGCCCCATCGGGAATCCGCCTGGACGCTGCTCGAGGAGCGCGTGCGCGATGCCTCGACCTTCTGCGGTGCCGTCATGAAGAACTCGCCGGAGCACGTCGCGACCGCGCTCGGACCGGCTCAGGGCGCGCTGACCGCCGTGGCCGACTCGCTTGCTGCGCACTTCAGCGACTGGGGCGCCGTCAGTCGATTTACGAGCGGCCCTAGGGCAAGCTCCCCGAGTATGCCCGGATCAGACGAGCCAATCGGCTTCGAGCAGCACATCAAGCCACTGTTCCGCGAGCGCGACCGCGACTCGATGCGTTTCAGCTTCGATCTCTGGTCCCTCGAGGACGTCTCGACGCACGCCGACGCCATCCTGCAACGTCTCGACGCCGGCACGATGCCGTGCGACGGAGCATGGCCTGCCGAGCGTGTCGCCGTCTTCCGCCGCTGGAACGACGCCGGCAAACCTGCATAGAAGAACCCCGCCGGAGCGGGGTTTCCAGGGACGGGAGCGACGGGACTCGAACCCGCGACCTCCGGCGTGACAGGCCGGCGCTCTAACCAACTGAGCTACGCCCCCGAGCGAATCGGGACGGCAAGTGTAGCCGTCGTCCGCCGACCCCCGCAGAGCCGCGCGGCGGCGTCGTGACAGCCTTTTCCTGACGCCTGCGTCACGTTAGAGTCAGGGGCCCGTGCCGCTCACGCCGCCGCCGCCGGTCGTCACCAACCCGATCGCTCGGATGTACGAGGACCTGCGCCTCGAGCGGGCGGCCACCGTGTCCTTCCCGCCGGGGCTGACCAACGTCGACCTGCGGCGGGCCGGCCGCTTCGCGAGTACGCCGCTGCCGCTCCTGCTCGATTGCTACGAGCGTTTCGGGCCCGTGTTCACGATCCGCGTCTTTCACTCCAACGTGATCTTCATGCTGGGGCCCGAGGCCAACCACTTCATCACCGTCTCGGACGCCGGCAACTTCTCGTGGCGGCGGGGCTTCATGGGCGACCTCATCCCGCTGCTGGGCGACGGGCTGCTCACCATCGACGGCGACTTCCACCGCCAGAGCCGCAAGATCATGCTTCCGGCCTTCCACCGCGAGCGCATCGAAGCGGCCCACGCCGTGATGGCCGTCGAGACGCAACAGGCGCTCGATCGCATCAGCGCCGGCACGCCGTTCGACCTCTATCGCTTCACGCGCGAACTGGCGCTGCGGATCGCCATGCGCGCGCTGTTCGGACTCGATCCCGATCGGGCGCGCGCGGGCGGGCTGAACGCCGCGCACGAGTTCGAGGAGGCGCTCGGCTTCTGGGCGCGCGATTACCCGCGCCAGATCCTGCGCGGGCCCGGGACGCCGTGGCGGCGGATGGTCCGCGCGCGCACCCACCTGGACGCGCTCATCTTCGGCGAGATCGATCGTCGTCGCGCCGGCGACGAGCGCGGTGAGGACATCCTGAGCCTGCTGCTCGAGGCCACCGACGAGGAGGGCGCGACGCTCTCCAAGCGCCACATCCGCGACGAGGTGATGACGCTGATGTTCGCCGGCCACGACACGACGACCTCGACCGTCGCCTTCCTCTTCTACGAGCTGGCGCACAACCCCACGCTCGTCGAGGACCCGTCGTTCGACCTCGGGCTGGCCATCGACGAGACGCTGCGGCTGTACCCGCCGGCGTGGATCGGGCCGCGCCGGTCGATCGAGCCGTTCACCTTCGAGGGCATGCGACTGCCCGGCGGCGTCCCGGTCAACTACTGCTCGTGGGCCAGCCATCGCCTGCCCGACGTGTGGCCCGAGCCCGACGCCTTCCGTCCCGAGCGCTTCGCCCCGGGGAACCGCGAGCGCATCCCGAAGGGCGCCTACGTGCCCTTCGGCGGCGGCTCGCGGATGTGCATCGGGATGCGCTTCGGCCTGGCCGAGGTGGGCGTCATCGCCGCCGCGATCCTCGAGCGCTTCCGCCTCGAGCTCGCCCCGGGCTATCGCCTGGTGACCCGCCAGTCGCCGACCATCGGGCCCAAGCACGGGATGCCGATGGTGCCGCGTGCGGCCAAGGGCGGGCCCGTGGCAGAGCCCGCCCTGGCCGCGTAGCTCTCGCTACTTACCGACCTTCACGGTCAGAACGCCCGAGCCGTCGCCCTTGGAGCGGAAGTCGCCCACCCACTGAGCCACGAAGCGGTTGCTGCCCTTCCGCACGCGCCAGCTCGTCGTGTAGGACCCGTTGGCCGCGGTCTTCACCGTCTGGTGCTGCCAGCGGGTGGACCCCGGCGGCAGGTAGCTGACCGTCACCTGCTCGTTGCCCGCGGCGGGCGAGAGCTTGCCGGTGACGGTGATGCCCGCCGGCTTGCTGAGCTTCTTGCGCTTGGTGGTGGCGGTCAGCGTGCTCGCCTTGCCGGCCTCGCCGCTGCTCGTCGTGAACAGGAAGCTCGACTGGCCGCCGAGCAGGTAGTCGGTGCCGCCGGAGGTCGCGGCGATGCCGGCGCCCTGGATTGGCGTGGACACCACGAACTCGGGGTGCCACGTGCCGCCGCGGTCGGTCGTGTGCAGCAGGAAGCCCGACCGGCTCGTGGCGCCGAAGCGATCGATGACCAGGTAGCCCTTCGTCTTCGAGGAGAAGGCCATGCCGTAGGCCGTCTCGGTCCCGACGCCCGGCAGCGCGGTCCACGTCTTGCCGGCGTTGGCCGTCCGCCACAGGGCGCCGTTGTCGGCCAGGAAGTAGCCGGTCTTGGCGTCGAGGAAGTCGACCTGCCGAGCGCGGGCGGGCTTGTGGTTCACGGTCGGCTTGTGCAGGGCCGTCCATGTCTTGCCGCGGTCGGTCGAGCGCAGCAGATCGCGCCGACCTGAGGCGAACAGCGCGCTGCCCGCGCGGTCGATCGCGTCGAGCTTGGCCTTGACGACGTCGCGGTCGGTGACCGTGGAGAAGGAGTCACCGCTGTCGGTGGACCGGCGCAGGCCGGTGGGGCCGGTGAGGATGACCGTCGACGTGCTCGGCGCCGCGAGCTGGATCGGGCGCGCCGTGGTGCCGGTGTCGAGTGTCTTCCAGGTGGCGCCGCCGTCGTTGGTGCGGAACAGCCCGCCGGAGGAGTCCAGCGCGTAGCCCACCTGCGCCGTCGGGAAGGCGACGTCGATGACGTCCTCGGACGTCGCGACATTGCCGCGCGTCCACGTCTTGCCGCCATCGGTCGTCTTGGCCAGCGAGCCGTTGTCGCCCGGCGCGAAGGCCGTCCCGGCCTGGCCGCCGGCGCGCACCCGGGAGTAGGTCCCGCTCAGGCGCCCGCCGATCGGGGTGAAGTTCAGCCCCGCGTCGTCGGAGACCGCCGTCGCGCCGGTCGCGCCGGTCGCCGCGATCCGTGTCGCCGAGGCGAAGCCCGCCGCGAAGATCGGATCCTGGGAGGGCGTGACCAGTCGCGCCGTCGTGCCGCCGTCGTCGGTGCGCACGAGCGCCGTACCGGGCTCGGTCGTCATGACGCAGAGGGTCAGCGATGCGCACTGGATCGAGCGCAGGTTCGTCGGCGGGATGCCGATGTCCTTGGGCGTCCAGGTCGCGCCGCCGTCCTTGGTGACGAGGAAGAGCGAGCCGTCGCCCACCGCAAAGCCGTTGTTCGCGTCGAGGAAGAAGAAGGAGTGCACGGCGCGCGCGGTGTCGCTGATCAGGCTCCACGAGTTGGCACCGTCGGTGGTGCGGTAGATCTTGCCGTCGGAGGTCGCGCCCACGCCGATCTGGTCGGTGATGAAGCGCACGTCGACGGGGGTCGCCGTGCCGCCGGGGGCCCGTGTGCCGGGCAGCGGGTTCTTCTGCGCGAAGGTGCCGCCGTTGTTGTCGGTGCGGAAGACCGTGCCATCGGTGAGGACGAGGAAGCCGGTCTGGCGGTTGACGAACCAGCCGGCCGCGAAGGACTCCTTGCAGCTGGCCTCGACCGGGGTGAAGGGCACACGCGTGAACGTCGCGCCGCCGTCGTCGGAGCGCCGCGCCACGCAGCCGCCGGCGGCGAAGACGGCCTGGGCGTCGATGGCCTGGACCTCGGTCAGGTTGGTGAAGGTGCCGCTCAGCAGCCCGCTCCAGGTCGTGCCCCCGTCGGTCGTGTGCAGCAGCGTGCCGAAGTCGCCCGCCGCGTACCCGTCGGCGCCGGCGAACGAGATCGAGCGCAGGGTGTTGCCCTGCGGCAGCGGGTTGCCCCACTGCCAGCCCGACGAGCCGACCTGCACGCTGGCCGGCGCGAGTGCCGGGACCACTGCGAGCAGCGCGGCCGCACAGGCCAGCGCACCGATCAAACGCAACCGCTTCATGGGACGTCCTCCTCCGGAGATGGACCGCATGGGGTTGTCAACGCCCACCCGCGACCGAAGTTACGACGTACGTTGTCGGCGGCCGCGGCCTCAGCGCGGCGCGGCCAGGCGCGCCTGCAGGCGGCGCATGCCGGCCAGCCAGCGGTCGTAGTCGTCGGCCTTGCGCTGGAAGAAGGTGAGCACCTCGGGGTGCGGGAGGATGAGGAAACGCTCGGCCCGCAGGCCCTCGACGACGACGTCGGCCACCTGCTCGGGCTCGAGCATCGCCCCCGCCGCGGCCACGACGCCGGCGGCCAGGCGCAGGTCCTCCGGGGCGTCGTCGGGGACCTGGGTCATGCCCGTGCGCACGCCCATCGGGCACAGGCAGCTCACGCGCACGCCGCGATCGCCGTAGGTGACCGACAGCCATTCCGCGAACGCGAGCGCGGCGTGCTTGGTCACCGCGTAGGGCGCGGAGCCGATCTGCGTGAGCAGGCCGGCCGCTGAGGCCGTCGTCAGGAAGTAGCCCTCGCCGCGCTCGAGCCAGCCCGGGAGCAGAGCCTTGGCCGCGTAGAGGTGGGCGCGGACGTTGACCCCGAGCGCGAGCTCCCAGACCTCCTCCGGGGTCTCGAGGTCGGTGCCGACCGCGACCCCGGCGTTGGCACAGAACAGGTCCACCGGCCCGAAGGCCTCCTCGGCGCTCGCGACGAGCCCGATCACCTGCGCCTCGTCGGCGACGTCGCAGCCGACGGCGAGCGCACGCTCGCCGATGTCGGTCGCCACGGCCTGTGCCCCCGGCGCATCCAGGTCGGCGACCACGACTCCGCGCGCCCCCTCCTCGGCCAGCCGCCAGGCGAGCGCTCGCCCGATGCCCGACGCCCCGCCCGTGACCACCACGACCCTGTCTGACAGCTCCATGGCGCCATCATCGCCTGCGGCGGGGCCGGCGCGCTTTGCCGCTAACGTTGCAACGCGCGCGTAGCTCAGCGGTAGAGCATCGCCCTTACAAGGCGAGGGTCGCCGGTTCGAGCCCGGCCGCGCGCATTCGCCGGGGGTGAAGGCGTCCATGCCCGTGACCGGCGACGTCGTCCTGACCGGTTCGAGCCCGGCCGCGCGCATTCGCCGGGGGTGAAGGCGTCCATGCCCGTGACCGGCGACGTCGTCCTGACCGGTTCGAGCCCGGCCGCGCGCATTCGCCGGGGGTGAAGGCGTCCATGCCCGTGACCGGCGACGTCGTCCTGACCGGTTCGAGCCCGGCCGCGCGCACTGCTACCCCGGCGGTATCGCCGGTTCGAGACCGGCCGCGCGCACCTAGGATGCCGCGATGGACGTCGGCGAGGTGGTCGCCATCGCACTCGCCGGACTGGCGGCGGGCGCGATCAACACGGTGGTCGGCAGCGGGACCCTCATCACCTTCCCGGTGTTGCTGGCCTTCGGCTACTCGCCGGTGACGGCCAATGTCTCCAACACGATCGGCCTGGTGCCCGGCTCGGTGTCCGGCGCGGTCGGCTACCGGCGCGAGCTCGAGGGCCAGAGACCGCGGATCCTGCGTCTGGGCACCGCCTCGCTCCTGGGCGGCACCACGGGTGCGGTGCTGCTGCTGGTCCTGCCCGCCTCGGCGTTCAAGGCAATCGTGCCGGTCTTCATCGCCATCGCGCTCGTGCTCGTCGTCCTGCAGCCGCGCCTGAACCGGATGCTCGCCGAGCGCGAGATCAGCCGCGAGAACGAGGGCGGGCTGTGGACGCCGGTCGGGGTCTATGCCGCAGGCGTCTACGGCGGCTACTTCGGCGCGGCCCAGGGGATCCTCCTGATGGGCTTCCTGGGCGTCGCGCTCCCGCAGGATCTGCAGCGCACGAACGCGCTCAAGAACGTCCTGACGGCGATCGTCAACGGCGTCGCCGGGGTCTACTTCGTCTTCGCGGCCCACGTGGCATGGGCGCCGGCCGCGATCATCGCCGGCGCCTCGATCGTCGGCGGCCAGCTCGGCGCGCACTACGGGCGCCGGCTACACCCGGCCGTGCTGCGCGGCGTGATCGTGGTGGTCGGCGTGACCGCGATCGTGCGCCTGCTCGCGACCTGAGCCACCGGCCGCGAACGTCGCGCGGCAATGCTCGGAGCAGAAGAAGTGCATGTGGCCGTCGTGCTCGAGACGCAGCGCGGTGCCCTTGTCGACGGTCATGCCACAGACCGGATCGGTCGCCCCACGCCGCACGGTGAGGCCGATGAGCGCGATGAAGACGAGCGTCGCGATGACGTTGAGCACCAGCTTGTAGTTGAGGGTGATCGAGCCGAAGACGTCGTCGGTCGTCGGGCGCGAGTCGGGGATGAGGCCCGCCGCACTGAAGACGAGGTCGACGATGAGCGCCGCGAGGAACATCGTCACGAACATGAGCGCGGTGATTCGCAGCGCGAAGCCCGTCCCGTAGTACTTGCGGTAGGCGAGCACGATCGGCAGGACGATGAGGTCGGCGAAGATGAAGGCCATCACGCCGGCGAAGCTCAGGCCGCCGGACCACAGCACCGCGGCGAGGGGGACGTTGCCCACTGAGCACACGAAGCTCAGCACCGCGATGATCGGGCCGATGAACGCGCCCCAGAGCGTCTGGACGGCCGCCGGCGCGTCGTCGAGGAAGAGCCCGTTGAAGAAGTCGTCGCCCAGCAGCGCGATGAACCCGGCCAAGAGGAAGCCCGAGAGGATCTCCTTCCACAGCATCTGCCAGTCGCCGCGGAAGTTGTGCGCCACGTCGGACCAGGCGTCGGCCGAGGTCAGCCGCGCGCGCCAGGGCAGGCTCGTGCTCGTCGCGTGGTGCTGGTGGCCGGCGTCGGCGCCGAGCGCGTGCTCGCGCCCGGCCTCCTCGTCACGGCGCGAGACGAAGACCCGCAGCAGCGCCCACATGAGGGCGATCATCACGATGCCGCCGAGGTACTGGGCGAGGGTGAACTGCCAGCCGATGAGCACCCAGAGCACGAGCCCCAGCTCCCAGACGAGGTTCGTCGAGGCGAACTGGAAGGCCAGCGCCGAGCCGACCGAAGCGCCCTTCTGGAACAGGCTCTTGGCGATCGCGATCGCCGCGTACGAGCACGACGAGGACGCGGCGCCCAGACCCGTGGCGCGGGCCACGGGACCGAGGCCGTCGCCGGCCAGCGCGCGCTCGACGCGCTCGCGCGGAACCCACGCCTGCACGATGGCGGAGATCGCGAAGCCCAGGACGAGCGCCCACCAGACCGCCCAGGCCATGAGCACCGCGTTCCACAGGCCGTCGCCGACCTTGGCGATCACGTCGGCCATGTGGCGCTCAGCCCCGGCGCATGAGCCGCCCGACGGCAGCCATCATCTCGTCGGTGCGATCGACGCGCTGCTCGCCCTCGGCGCCCATCACGCAATGGCGGGTGTGGTCATCGAGCAGGCCGAGCGCGACCTTGTCGAGCGCTGCCTGGACCGCGCTGATCTGTGTGAGCACGTCGATGCAATAGCGGTCGTCCTCGACCATGCCCTGGACGCCGCGGACCTGGCCCTCGATGCGCCGCAGGCGGTTGAGGAGCTGGTCCTTGGTGGCGGTGTAACCGTGAGTCTGTGTGGCCATGGCATTCACTATAGACCCCCTAGGGGTATAGGCCAGCAACAATGCCCACCGTGGATCGTTCCGTCCTCTGGCGCGCCGCGCTCGTCCAGGCCGTCGCGGTGGCCGTGCTCTCGATCGCCCTCGCGCTCGCGCTGCCGCATTCGTTCTTCGAGGACTGGGGCTGGCTGGCGGGCCCGGGCGCATGGGCCGTGTGCGCCGTGGTGACCGCGCGCGTCGTGGGCCTGCCCGTCGCCGCGACGCTGATCGGCGCGGCGCTCGCCGGCCTGCCGAGCCTCGTCGCCGTGATCCTCGGCGTGCACTGGCTCGGCGCCGTGCTCGCGATCGCGCTCTTCGCGCTGTGGTGCGCGCGCCTGGCCCGCGACCGCGGCCTCGCGGCGCGCGCCACTTGATGGTTGGTTCCGCGGCCACCGTGCTCGCATGCGCGCGGGCCGTGGATGCCGGGCGCCGCACGCCGAAGGGGTGCCGGGCTGGTTGCCCTGCCCCCTTCGGCGGGTGGCGATCCGGCGCCGCGGACCGCGTGCAGGCGAGTGCGGGGGTCGTGGAATCAGCCATCTAGGATCTGCGCCATGGATCTCGGGCTTGAGGGCAAGGTCGCGCTCGTCACGGGCGCGTCGAAGGGGATCGGGCGCGGCATCGCCGCCGAGCTGATCGCCGAGGGGGCGCGCGTGGCGATCTCCTCGTCATCGCTCGAGCGCGTGGAGGCGGCCGCGGCCGAGCTCGGCGCGACGGCCTACGTTCACGACACCCGCGACCACGACCACGCGGCGGTCCTGGTGGCCGAGGTCGCGGAGGCGCTCGGGCCGATCGACATCCTGGTCTGCAACACCGGCGGGCCGCCTGGTGGTCCCGACGCCCTGGGCTTCACGCGCGAGCAGTGGCAGGCCGCCTACGCCTCGCTCGTCCTGGGCCCCATGGCACTCGTCGAGGCCGTCGTCCCCGGCATGCGCGAGCGCGGCTTCGGGCGGGTGCTCAACGTGGCATCGACCGGCGTGCGCGAGCCGATCCCGAACCTGGTGCTCTCCAACGCCCACCGGATCTCGATGATCAACACCTTCAAGACGCTCGCCCGCCAGGTCGCGGCCGACGGCGTGACCCTGAACACCGTCCTCCCGGGCCGCATCGACACCGACCGCCTGGCCGAGCTGCTCGGCAGCCGCGAGGCGGCCGTCGCCGCCGCCGAGCAGGAGGTCCCCGCCGGGCGCCTAGGGACGGTCGAGGAGTTCGCGGCTATCGCAGTCCTGCTCTGCTCGGCGCGCGCGAGCTACGTCACCGGCGAGACCGTGGCGGTCGACGGCGGGCTGCTGCGGTCGGTGTTCTGAGGGCCCGCAGCAGGCGGCGAAGTACCCCCAGGGAGAGTCGAACTCCCGCTGCCAGCGTGAAAGGCTGGTGTGCTAACCACTACACCATGGGGGCTGGTCCAAGGGCAGTCTAGATGCCCGGTTCCGTCCGTTTCCGCTGCGAACATACGTTCGTGCGACGGAAGGACGAGGCCCAGCGCGAAGCGAAGCGCCTACGCAGCGAGCTGGGGTGGTCACTCGCCCGCATTGCGCGGGAACTTGGCGTGGCGAAGTCCTCGGTGAGCGTGTGGGTCCGTGGATTGGAGCCACCACGTGCAGCAAGCCGGCCACCGCGACCGCTCGACGCCATGCCGACAGTGCGCCTACGCGTGTGGAGGTCCGGGTGTGGTCCGCCGCTGCGGGCGGTGCGGGCATGCACCTCCCGGCCGAATGCTTCAATCGGCTCGGCGACGGTCTGCAGTGGTGGTGCCGCGTTTGCTTCGCCGAGTACTTCCGCGAGCGCGGTGACACACACCGGCAGCAGTCGAAGACCGCCAAGCTGGCACGGCGACGAGCTCTGCGAGCGCAGGTGCTCGATCATCTACTGGGCCACCCGTGCGTGGAGTGCGGGGAAGCCGATCCTGTCGTCCTCGAGTTCGATCACATCGTTGCGAAGACCGCGAGCATCTCGCGCCTAGTCTCCCTCACGGCCCCCCGCAAGGCGGTCGAGGCCGAGATTGCGCTTTGCGAGGTTGTGTGTGCCAACTGCCACCGGCGGCGGACGGCCACACGGGCCGGGTGGCGCCGCGCATTGGCGTCGGAGCCCGCGTCCCGGCCGTACCTGACTCGGACCGTCGAGCGCAACCTCCTTCACGTCTACGACGTCCTGCGAGGTAGCGCCTGCCTCGACTGCGGCGAGGGGGATCCGCTGGTACTCGAGTTCGACCACGTCGGCGTCAAGCGTGACGCCGTCACGCGCTTGGCGTGGTACGGCTGCAGCGTCGCCACCATCGACGCCGAGATCGCGGAGTGCGAGATCCGCTGCGCGAACTGCCACCGTCGCGTGACGGCCAAGCGCGGCGGTCACTACCGCTTTCGGGTCTTAGGATCTGACGGGCCCCCGTAGCTCAGTTGGTCAGAGCAGGCGACTTTTAATCGCAAGGCCGAGAGTTCGAATCTCTCCGGGGGCACTCACGCTTCGGCCCCCGCAAGCGCCACCACCGCCTCGGGATTGCGCGCGCGGACGCGGCCGAGGGCGAGTGCGGTGAGGCCGGCGGCGGCCGTCGGGATCGCCATCAGCTCCCAGGCCGTGTGGAAGGTGGAGACGGCGTCCTCGGCGCTCGGGGTGCCGACCACGGCGACGAGGACCGCGATGCCGAGGACCGCGCCGATCTGGCGTGAGGTCGCCGAGATGGCGCTGCCGGTGGCGAAGCGCGAGGGCGGCAGCTCGGCCACCGCGGCGCTGCCCCACGCCGCGAAGCTCAGGCCGACGCCCGCGCCGGTCATGAGGGTCGCGGGCAGGAACTCGGTGACGTAGTGGGGCGTGGCACCGGTGCGGGCAGCGAAGACGAGGCAGCCGGCGGCGAACAGCAGCCCGCCGGGCAGCGCCACGACGCGCTGGCCGTAGCGGTCGGCGAGGCGCCCGCCCGCTGCCGCGGCCAGCGTGGCCATGAGAGGCCCGGGCGTGACGGCCACGCCCGCCTTCAAGACCGACCAGTTCCACACGCCGGTGAGGAAGAGGATGTTGGCCAGCAGCACCGCATAGAAGCCCAAGGCGAAGAGGAACACGCCGGCGTTGGCGACGGCGAACGAGCGCACGCGCAGCAGCTTGAGCTCGATGACCGGTGCCGGGTGGCGCGCCGAGCGCACGAGGAAGGCGGTGAGCACCAGCGCCGCGGCGAGGAACGACCCGACCACGCGAGCGCTGCCCCAGCCCCACTGCTGGCCCTTGACGATGCCCAGCGACAGCAGGCCGACGCCGGCGACGAGCAGGACGATGCCGAGGATGTCCGAGAGCGGCCCGGGATGCTCCTCGCGGCTCTCGTGCAGCAGGCGCCGCGCCGGGATCAGGGCGGGCAGCCCGATGAAGAGGTTCACGAAGAAGACCCAGCGCCAGCTCGTCGCCTCGACGAGCACGCCGCCGAGCGCGGGTCCGGTCGCCGCTGCGATGGCGCCGGTGGCGCCCCAGAGGGCGGTCGCGGTCGCGCGCTGCTCGAGCGGGAACTCGGGCAGCAGCAGGGCCAGGGAGGTCGGGACGAGGATCGCCGCACCGGCGGCCTGCACGACGCGGGCGGCGACCAGCACCTCGACCGAGGGCGCCAGCCCGCAGACGACCGAAGCGGCGAGGAAGGTCGAGACGCCGATGAAGAACATCCGCCGCCGGCCCAGACGATCCGCCAGCCGGCCCGCCGGCACCAAGAGCGCGGCGAAGACGATGTTGTAGGCGTTGAGGATCCAGGACAGGCTCGACAGCGGCGTGCCGGGGAACGACGCCACGATGTCCGGGAAGGCGATGTTGACGATGGTGACGTCGAGGAAGCCCATGAAGACCGCCACCGACGTGACGAGCAGCACCTTCCACCGTTGCTTCATGCAACGGACCCTAGCGTCATGCGTTGCGTGACGCAACTGATTCGAGCTACACTGGGATTCGCGGCCGGTTGAGGGACCGTCCCGGAGGAGAGTGAGCCACACCATGCTGCCCCGTACCTACGAAGAACAGAACTGCTCGATCGCCCGGTCCCTGGAGGTGCTCGGCGACCGCTGGACGATCCTCGTCATGCGCGATGCGTTCATGCGCGTGCGCCGCTTCGAGGACTTCCAGCGCAATCTCGGCGTCGCGCGCAACGTGCTGACCGATCGCCTCGGGCGGCTGGTCGAGGAGGGCATCCTGCAGCGCGTGCTCTACCAGGACCGCCCGGCGCGCTTCGAGTACCGGCTCACCGAGAAGGGCATCGACCTGTGGCCGGTGATGATGTCCCTGCTGCAGTGGGGCGATCGCCACTACCCGGCAGAGGCCGGGCCGCCGGTCGTCATCCGCCATCGCGACTGCGGCGGCGAGATCACCCCCCACCTGACCTGCTCGGCGTGCGGCGCCGAGCTGGGCCCGCGCGACGTCGCCCCCGAGCCCGGCCCGGGCGCGCTCGCGGCGGCCTGAGCCTGCGCCCGGTCTAGTCGCCTGGTGTCTGTCGCCGGCGGCCCGGGAGGCCGCCGGCGACGGACCCGGCGTCGGGCTAGCTGCGCTTGGCGCCGGAGGCGGCCTTCGCTCGCGTGGCGGGCTTGGCCTTCGCCCGCGTGGCGGGCTTGGCCTTGGCGCGCGTCGTCGTGGCCTTCGCGCGGGGCCTGGCGGCGGGACGGCTGACGGCGGTGCGCCGCGCGGCGGGCGCGCTGATCTCCGACACGGGGACCTCGTCGTGGACGACGTCGAGCGCCAGCTGGTCGATGATGGCGACGAGGAAGTCCGCCATCCGCTTCTCCTCGCGCCCGATCTCGCGCGCGAGCTTGGCCGTCTCCTTGTCGCCGACCGCCTTGGCCAGCGCCTCGATCGCGCGGTAGGTGGCGATCTCCTCGGCCTCGTCCTGGTACTCGGTACGGGCGTTCTTGAGCATCCGCTCCTGCTGGCCGGTGCCGCGCACCGCGTGCAGCGGAGCCTGGGCCGCGGCGGCGACGCGCTGCACGGCGGCCTTCGCGCCCTTGGCGCCCTTCGCCACCGACTCGGGACCCGGGACCGACACGGTCTCCGCCTCCCCGCCGAGCGCCTTGATGCGGCGCGCCACGAGCCGCGCGTGGGCCTTGGTCTCCTTGAGGTGCTCGCGCAGGCGCTTCTTGTAGTCGGCGCGCGGGGTCATCGCGATGTGCGCCTCGAGGGCGATCTCCAGCCGCCGCTCGGTCGCGTACGCGTCGTTGAGGTACTGCACGAGCTTGGCGTCGCGCTTGGTCATCTCTTTCGTTGGCATGGACCCCGGCCTACCCCGTTGTCCGCTCGATTCACCGTCGAGCAGAGAGACGGCGCAGGAGCAGGTCGATCGAGCGCTCGAGCTGGTCTATGGACGCCTCCTCGACGCGGCGCACGCCGGAAGAGCGGTTCAGCCAGCGATTGATCTCGGCATGGGTCCCGCCCTGGCTGCGGCGCAGGTCGGATACCAGCCGGTGGCGCTTGTCGCGCAGCAACGCGCGGCGCTCGAAGGCGGGCATCGTCGCCTCGTCGGGCTCGTCGAGGGCCGACGGGAACGCCGGGACGGGCGGCGGCGGCGGGCCGCCGCCGAACAGGGCCATCTGGGGCGCCACGTCGGCCGCCACCGGGACCCACGGCTCGGCCTCGCCACGCTCGGTCTCGCGCCGCTCGTCGATCTCGTCGAGCGCAAGGCCATCGTCGTCGCCCGGTGGCCGCAGGACATGGCGCAGCTCGCGCTCGATCTCGGCGGCGTGCATGCGCAGGACCGGGTCGGCGGGCAGGAAGAGCCAGCTGTGCTCGAGCGCGCGGCCCGGGATCGTGCGCACGAAGCGCCCCACGATCTGGCGGAAGACGAGCGGTGTCTTGGCCGCGGTCGCGTAGACGCCCACGCGCAGGCGCGGGATGTCGACGCCCTCGCTGACCATGTTCACCGCCACCAGCCAGCGCTCGGACGAGCGCGTGAAGGCCTGCAGCTTCTCCGCCGCGCGCGCCTCGGTGTGCAGGACGACGGTCGGCGCGCGCCCGGTGATGGCCCGCAGCGCCTTGGCCACCGCGCGGGCGTGCTCGCCGTCGGCGGCGACGACGAGGCCGCCCGCGTCGCGGTGGCCGTCGGCGCGCACCTGCTCCAGGCGCTCGTGGGCGGCGGCGAGGATGCGCGGCAGCCCGTCGGCCAGCTCGAGGGAGATCGCCGTGCGATAGCGCCGGCCCGCCTCGCGCGCCGTGATGGCGTCGGCGAAGGACGACTCGACGAGCTCCTCGCCGCTGCGCCACTGCAGCACGCCGTCGTAAGGGACGAAGGTGACCGGACGGCAGATGCCGTCGCGGACGGCATCGGCGTAGCTGTAGGAGACGTCGGGCGCGGCGACGCCGTCGTCATAGCGCACCCCCGGGATCGGGCACTGGTCGGACCGGAAGGGCGTGCCCGAGAGCAGCAGCCAGCGCGTCGTCGCGCCGAAGGCGCGGGCGAAGCCCTCGCCCCACGCGAGCTCCTCGCCGAGGTGATGGGCCTCGTCGGCGATGACGAGCGTCGCACCGCCGCACTGGCCGGCCCAGCGCTCGGCCACGCTCGCCACCCGGGCGTAGGTGACCGCGACGCCGTCGAAGTCGCGCGGCGGGCGCAGCTCGCCCGCGTCGGGGACGAGGTGCACCCCCAGCCGCGCCGCGGCGCGCGCCCACTGGCGCGTCAGCGGGGTGGTCGGGCAGACGACCGCGACGCGGCGTACGGCGCCCGTCTTGAGCAGCTCACGCGCGTGCTCCAGCGCGGGCCGCGTCTTGCCCGCGCCGGGCGCCGCGGCGACCAGGAACGGGCCGTCGGACCATGAGCGCATTGCCACGAGCGCGCGCTCCTGCCATGCCCGCAGGGACGTTGCGGGCTGGCGGCTGGACCGGGGCACGGACGCGGCATGGTGCAAGCCGCGCCGGACGGACCGTCAGGCGGTGACGTTCAGGAAAGGCTCGACGCGCCAGCTCGTCACGAGGCCCGCCGGGTGGTAGGGGTCCTCGGCGACGAAGCTCTCGGCCGCCGCGCGTGCCGCCTCGGGATCCTCTTCGCGCAGGACGATGATCCCCGCGTGCGGCGGATCGCCCACGCCACCGGCCATGACGATGCGGCCCTCGTCGTGCCAGCGCTTGATGAGCCCGAGGTGGCCCTCGCGGTGCGGCGCGCGCCGCTCCAGCAGGTCGTCCACGTAGTCGTAGAACAGGATGTGCAGCTTCTCGGGCAACTCAGCCTCCTATGAACGCGTCGGCTTCGATCTCCACCAGCATGCGCGGGTCCAGCAGCGCGCTGACCTCGAGCATGGCGGTGACGGGGCGGATGTCGGCGAAGACCTCGCCGTGGGCGCGGCCGACGGCCTCCCACTGCGAGATGTCGGTGACGAACATGCGCGTGCGCACCACGTCGGCCACCTGCGCGCCAACCTGCGCGAGCGCGGCCTCGACGTTGCTCAGCGCCTGCCTGGCCTGGACGTAGGCGTCGCCCGGGCCGGCGATGGCCCCGTCCTCGGTCGTCGCCGTGCAGCCGGCCACCCAGACGTGCGAGCCCGCGCGCACCACGCGGCTGTAGCCGACGATCGGCTCCCACTCGACGCCCGAGCCGTGGCGCTCGACGGTCAATGGCGGAAGTGGCGCTGGCCGGTGACGACCATGGTCACGCCGGCCGCGTCGGCCGCCGCGATGACCTCGTCGTCGCGCTTGGAGCCGCCGGGCTGCACGATCGCCGTGACGCCGGCCTCGATGGCGAGGGCCGGGCCGTCGGCGAAGGGGAAGAAGGCATCGGAGGCCATCGCGGTGCCGCTGAGGTCCTCCAGCCGCGACTTCTCGACGGCGAGGCGCACCGCATCGACGCGACTCATCTGGCCCGCGCCGATGCCGACCGTGGCGCCGTCGCGGGCGAGGACGATGGCGTTGGACTTCACGTGGCGGGACACCTGCCAGGCGAAGAGCAGGTCGCGCCACTCCTCCTCGGTCGGCGGGCGCCCGGTGACGACCTCCATGCCGGAACGCTCGGCGCCGCCCTGATCGCGGTCCTGCACGAGCAGCCCCCCGCTGACCTGGCGCACGTCCTTCTCGCCCAGCAGCGGCAGGCGCCGCTCACGGTCCTCGAGGATGCGCAGGTTGGGCTTCTCGCTCAGCACCTGCAGCGCGCCGTCGTCGAAGCCGGGAGCGAAGAGCACCTCGACGAACTGCTCGGCGATGGCGTCGGCCGTCTCGCGGTCGACGCGGCGGTTGAGGACGATGACGCCGCCGTAGGCGCTGAGCGGGTCGCACGCGAAGGCCCGCCGGTAGGCGTCCAGCGCCCCGGAGCCGTTGGCGACGCCGCACGGGTTGTTGTGCTTGACGATCGCGCAGGTCGGCGCCTCGAAGTCGCGCACGACGGCGCGGGCCGCGTCGAGGTCGAGGATGTTGTTGAACCCGACCTGCTTGCCGTGGTGCTGCTGGACCTGGCTGAGCACGTTGGCGCGCGCGCCGATCTGCGCGTAGAACGCCGCGCGCTGATGGGGGTTCTCGCCGTAGGGCAGGTCGACGACCTTCTCGAACGCCCGCACGTGCAGCGGCGGGAAGTCCTCGCCCTTCTCCGCGAACCAGCGGCTGATGGCGATGTCGTAGCGCGCCGTGTAGGCGAACGCCTCCGAGGCGAGGGCCTCGCGCGTGGCCATGCTCAGCAGGCCCTCGGCCTCGCGCAGCTCGTCGAGCACGGCGTCGTAGCTCTCGGGGTGCACCACGACGGCGCTGAACGCGTGGTTCTTGGCCGCCGCGCGGATCATCGTCGGGCCGCCGATGTCGATGTTCTCGATGACCTCGGCCTCGTCGGTCCCCATGCGCGCGGCGGTGCGCTCGAAGGGATAGAGGTTGACGACGACCAGGTCGACGTACTCGATCTCGTGGTCGGCGGCCGCCTGGACGTGGTCGGCGTTGTCGCGCGCCGCGAGCAGTCCGGCGTAGAGCTTGGGGTGCAACGTCTTGACGCGGCCGTCCATGATCTCGGGGAAGCCGGTGAGGTCGTCGATGGTGCGGACCGCCACGCCGGCGCCCTCGAGCTCCTGCGCGGTGCCGCCCGTGGAGACGACCTCGACGCCCATCTCGGTGAGGCCCGTCGCGAAGTCGACGATCCCGCGCTTGTCGGAAACCGACAGCAGAGCACGGCGGATCCGAACGGCCCCCGGCTCCGTGAGTGGCTCCCGCGCCCCGGTGGTGGAGTGCTCGGTGATGCCCCGGAGCATAAGGGAGGCGCGTGTGTCAGAGCGCCTTCCCACGGGAACACCAGGCGCTATGCCGCCAAGTCCGGACCGGAGGTGAGGGCATGGAACAGGGTACGACGACCGAGCCTGAACGTGAGCTCGAGCGCACGGGCGACGAGCTCGAGGAGCGCGTCGAGCAGCTCGACGACCACATCGGCGAGGCCAAGCAGGAGGCGCAGGCGCGTCGCGAGGAGTCCGATCCGTTCGAGGACGCCGCGGGCGATACGGACGACGACGACGAGAACGGCGGCGAGGACCCCGCCGGCTTCGACGACCCGGAGGCCGACGACCCCGAGGACGAGGACTAGGAGCCCGGCTCCTCCTCGACCAGCACCCTCCGCGGGTGCCCGGGATCGCGGCGCAGCCGCCCCGCGGCCATCAGCGCGACCGCCCGCGGCAGCAGCTCGTGCTCGATCGGACGCAGGCTCGCATGGACCGCAGCAGGGTCGGTCGCGCCCGGCAGCTCCACCGCGCGCTGCAGCACGATCGGTCCCGTGTCGACCCCCTCGTCGACGAGGTGGACCGTCACGCCGAAGACCTGGACCCCGTGCTCGACCGCCTGCTCGATGGCCCGCACCCCGGGAAAGGCGGGCAGCAGCGAAGGGTGGACGTTCAGGATGCGGTCGGGGAAGCGCGCCACGAAGCTCGCGTCGAGGAGCGCCATGTAGCCGGCGAGCACGACGAGCTCGACGCCCTCGGCGAGCAGCCAGTCGGCGATGGCGGCGTCGCGCTCCGCGCGCGCGCCGTACTCCGAGCGCAGGAACACGCGCGCCGGCACCCCGGCCGCCGCCGCGCGCTCGAGGGCCCGCGCCGAGGGCTGGTCGGTGGCGACCGCCACCACGTCGACCTCCTGCCCATGGACGGTGTCCAGCAGCGCCTGGAGGTTCGTGCCCTCGCCCGAGGCGAGGACGCCGACCCTCCTCACGCGGCCGCCCCGAGGCGCAGCTTCGGGTAGGCGCCGCCGGTGGAGACCAGGCGGCCCTCGTCGAGCAGCTCGTCGACGCGCGCGAGGACCTCCTCGGCGCGCAGGTGCGAGAACGTGCCGTAGGCGGGCAGCCCGTCGTAGGCGTTCTTGCGCACCACCTGCGAGCGCCCGCCGCGCAGGATCTCGACCGTCCGCGTGCGTCCGACCGACGGCTCGGCGCCGGTGACGACGTCGACGATCGCCGCGTCGAGGTCGCCAGGTGCCGGCCCTCCGGCCACGGCTCGCGCCACCGGCGCCGCGGGGACGAGCTCCGGTGCGCAGACGTCGCAGCACGGCACGTCGGCCTGCGGCTGCGCGCGATCGCCGAAATGGCGCAGGATCGCCGCCCGCCGGCACTCCGAGCCCTCGACGAAGGCCCACACCGCGCGGTACTGACGCCAGCGCGCTCGCTGCGCATCGCCGGCCGAGGTCCGGCACGTCGCCCGCGCGCGCCCGTCGAAGGCGCCGAGCACGCGCCCGCGCAGCCGATCGATCGGCCCGGGCGCGGGGCGCACCACGCCCGCCCGTGCGAGGTGGCCGACGATGGCGCGCACGCGCTCTGGCTCGGGGTCGCCCGCGGCGCCCACCGGAAGGTCGTAGCGTCCGTCGACGGCCGCCCGCAGCAGCGTGCCGGCCACCGCCTCGAGCGCCGCGTCGTCGACCTCCGCGCGCTGGATGAAGAACACGTGCAGGCCCTTGTCGCGGCTCTCGGCGAAGAGCAGCGCGCGCGACGGCAGGCCGTCGCGGCCGGCGCGACCGGCCTCCTGGTAGTAGGCCTCGACGGAGCCCGGCACGCTGGCGTGGGCGACCGTCCGCACGTCGGCCTTGTCGACCCCCATGCCGAACGCGTTGGTGGCCACCACCACCTCGACCTCGCCGCCCATGAAGCGCCGCTGCGCCTCGGCGCGCTCCTGGCGCCCGAGGCCCGCGTGGTACGCGAGGACCTCTATGCCGAGCGCGCCCTCCAGCGCGCCGGCCAGGTCCTCGGTCTCCGCGCGCGTGCCGGCGTAGACGATCGCCGGCCGCGCGCTGTCCTGCGCCAGCGCGCCGGCCAGCCGCGCGCGCTTGTCGGCCGCTCCGCGGCAGGGCACCACCGCGAAGGACAGGTTCGGGCGGTCGAAGCCGGTGGTGACGCGCACCGGATCGCGCAGCCCCAGGCGCGCGACGATGTCGGCGGCGACCTGCGGCGTCGCGGTCGCCGTCGAGGCGATGAGCGCCTGCGCGCCCAGCCAGCGCGCCGCGTCGGCCAGGCGGAAGTAGTCGGGGCGGAAGTCGTGGCCCCATTGCGAGACGCAGTGCGCCTCGTCGACGACGAACAGCCCGACCTTGGCCGCGCGCAGCGCCTCGGCGAAGCCCGGCGACGAGAAGCGCTCGGGCGCGATGTAGAGCAGGCGCACCTCGCCCGCGGCGGCGCGCGCCATGGCGGCGCGGTTGACCCCGGCGTCCTGCTGGGCGTTGATCAATGCCGCGCGGCCCGGGGCGACGCGCTCGAGCGCCTCGACCTGGTCCTGCATGAGCGACACGAGCGGCGAGACCACAACGGTGAGGTCGTCGCGGATGAGCGCCGGGAGTTGGTAGCACAGCGACTTTCCGGCGCCCGTCGGCATGACGACCAGGACGTCGCGTGGCGGGCCGGGACCGGTCACCGCCTCCACGGCCTCGGCCTGCCCGGGGCGGAAGGCCTCGAAGCCGAAGACGGAGCGCAGTGCGGTGCGGGCGGGGTCCATGGGCGGGCGTCCGACCATAGCGGCGCCCCCGGCCGGGACCGGCGGCCGCGCGCGGCGTCCGTGGCGGTGATGTGCGCGGTGTGTGACGATCAGCGCGGGTGCGGGGGCAGGGGCGCGAACTCGACTACGCGCTGCCCAGGCGCGTGAGCGTCACCTTGCCGCCGGCGCCGCCCAGCTCGAAGAGCTCGACGACGTTGCGGCCGGCGGCGAAGCTCGACTCCGGCACCATGGCCGCGAAGAGGGTCTGCTTGCCGGTCGCGAGCTGGAAGCTCTTGGTGGTCGCGGCGATGCGGCCGTTCACCGCGACGGCCAGGTCACGCCCGGCGGGCACGCCCTCCAGGTAGCCCGTCACCCATGACGGAACCGTCGGCGAGCGCGGGTCCACCCGGCGGTATGCCTTGGCGTCCACGAAGTGCGCGCCCTCTGACTGCTCGACGGCGAAGCCCCGCACCGGCCGCGAGAGCAGCTCGGGATGCGGCCCGACGCGAAACAGCCGCAGCGGCCCGTCCCTGCCCACGCCGAAGAGCCGCAGCTTGCGTTCGAGCGCCGCGGCCTTGCCGCGCTCCCACTCGGCCGCCGTGAAGCGCAGGGGCCTGAACGTGCGGCGCTGGAGGATCCGGATGCTGCGCCGGCCCTGGACCTCCGGGGAGAAGGCGGACCTCCCGTCCATCCGCACGAGCGGGCGAACGTTGAGCACGTCGAAGATCGTGGGGACGATGTCGACCGTCTCGGCGTAGGCGCGGTTGACCGTGGCCTCCCGTTGCCCTGGCGCCTTGACGAACAGCGGGATCGAAGCGATCTGCTCGGCGTTCTCGCGGGTGATCGTCCGGCGGTCGCGCTCGCCCGTGTTGAAGGCGACGCCGTGATCGGCGGTGACCACGATGAGCGACTTGTCGAACAGCCCCTCGCGCTTGAGATGGCGCAGGAGCTCGCCGAGCTCGCGGTCGGCGAAGCCGAGCTGCAGCAGGTGGCGCTGGTACAGCGACTCGACCTGTGTGGCGTCGTTGTAGGACTCGTTCGACAGGCCCGCGATCGGATCGCCGCCCCCCTTGTACAGCTTCGCGTCGGGCAGGAACTGCCACGGCGCATGCGGCAGGAGGGTGTGCTTGAGGCTCAGCTGCGGCCGGACGCCCGGCGTTATCGCCCGGACCCAGTCGTCGAAGCGCCCCTCGCGGGCGGCAGTGAGGTTGGCCTGCACGTTCGCGCTGTTCGGGACGCCGGCTCCTCCGGCGAAGTTGCCCCAGTTGTCGGACACCGACGGCAGCTTCGCCTCGAGCCCCGCCGGCGAGACCATGTGCAGCCAGACGAGGCCGAGGTCCGAGGCCATCGAGTGCATGCGCTCGGTGTACGGCTCCGCGAGACGCGGGTCCTCGCACAGCCCGCGCGGGCACAGCGCGGTGGCCTCCTCGGAGACGTTCATCCGGTGTGTCTTGCCGAACAGCGTGAACAGGCTGGCGGGATGGTCGGAGGCGATCGGCAGCTCGCCCGCGGCGGGGTAGTCGCCGTCCATGATCGACGGCTGCGCGTGCTCGGTCGAGTCGTACACCGCGTAGGCGTTGCGAAACCAGGTGGAGGTCCGCTCGAGCTCGGCGAAGGCCGGGTAGCGGACCGCGTCCACGTGCCCGCGATCGTCCATGAGCGAGCTCAGCGGGAGCTCGTCGAAGAGCACCACCACGATCGGGGCGCGCACCGTGCCCGCGATCGACCGCGCGCCCGGCTGGCTCGGGAAGGCGAGTCCCGACACGGGTGCCGTGAAGAGGAACAGGGCCAGGAACAGGATCGGGGCGGCCGAGAGGATGTTCATGAACGACCGCACGGCAGCGATACGCGCGTAGGCGGCGGCCGCGGCGATCCCGATCGCCGCTGACAACACGATCAGCACGCCGCCGGGGACGCCGCCCGATCGGTTGATGGCGCCGGCGGCGACCAGCGCCGCGAGCGCGGCCACGAAGGCCAGGTGCAGCGCGCGGCGCGCCCGGCGATCGACGAGCCCCGCGATCAGCTCGACGGCGAGCAGCAGCGCGGGCGGGAGCACCACGAGGATGATCGCGAAGCTGACGATGTCGAACCCGAGCGCGCCGCGAGCCGCGAGGAACTCCGGGCTCTTGTGCAGCAGGGCGAACAGCGGCTGCGCCACGGCGAAGCTCGACAGGGCGGCCAGGTGGGCGTAGTCCCACAGCGCGGCGCGCAGCGCGGCGTTGCGCCGGGCCGCCACCGGGCGAGCGGCCGGCGCGGTGGCGCTCATGCCCGCTTGGGCCGGGCGAAGAAGAGGACGCGCGTGCCAGACCCCAGCCGCTCGGAGCGCTCGATCGTGAACGCCTCGGCCAGGCAGCGCTCGAAGAAGCCGAGCTCGTAGTCCGGATGCAGGCCGTCGCGCTTGGGGGCCAGCAGCTTCTGCACCATCGGGTCCTCGCGGGTGGGGAACTCGATCACGAGCGCCGCGCCCAACCCGCCGAGCCAGTCGACGACCTCCCGGACCGGCACGTTGGCCGAGATCGCCAGGTGATGGACGAGCGCCAGCGCCAAGACCAGGTCCGGCCGGCCGCGGCCGGCCAGGGCGCTGCGCTCCAGGCCGCGCCAGCCGAGGCCGGGGGACGGGTCGGCGAGATCGATCGCCAGCGGCAGGATGCGCTCGTCGCCCTCGTCGCGCAGCTCGCGGTAGAGCAGCTCGAGCGGCGCCGGGTCGGCGTCGATCGCCAGCACCGTGCGGGCCTGCTCGGCGGCGATGCGCGAGTAGCGTCCGTTGTTGGCGCCGATGTCCCACACCAGCCCCGGCGAGCACACCTTGACCGCGTCGCGGACGAAGTCCTCCTTGCGCGCGGCGTCCTCGTCGCTGTAGCTGTTGCGCTCGCCGTATGCCGTCCACACGCCCGCGGGTGGGTCCCACCGCAGCCGCTGCACGAGGCCGCGCAGCTTGCGCGCGTTGGCGACGATCAGCTCCTTGCGAAAGCCCGCCCGGCGCAGCTCCTGCCGGACCTCTCCGCCGCGATCGGCGTAGCGCCCGCGCTCGAGCCGCGCGTGCAGGAAGACGTGGGTCAGCAGGCCCCGGCGGAAGCGATCGCGGGCCGACATCAGGCCGCGCATCTCGGACGCGGTGATGCCCTCGAGCGAGCCGCGCAGCCACGGCTGGAAGCGCACGCCCTTCAGCGCCTGCAGCAGCAGCGGGTACAGGTAGAGCATGCAGAACTGGCGGTAGCCCGCCCACGGCTCGCCCGGGCGCAGCCGCTCGTAGGAGCCGACGTCGACGAACAGCGCCCGCGCGCCCCTGAACTGGACGTTGTACGGCGTGGAGTCCTTGAGCACGAGGTCGCGCTCGAGCGCGGCGAGCAGCAGGTCGAGCTGCAGCAGCGCGGCGTCCTTGAGCATCGAGAACGTCCACTCGTACGGATAGGACACGAACGGGATCCGCTCGTGCCTGAGCACCCCTGCGGTCTCCTTGACCAGCGTCGCCGGAAGCTCGGGGCCGTCGTCCACGAGCTCGGTGGCGACGATGCGCGGGTCCTCGAGCAGTCCGGCCTGCTCCAGCGCCCGGAAGTCGTCCAGGCCGTCGCTCGACAGCGCACGGTAGACGGCGTCGCCGGCGTAGAAGACCCGGCTGTCGGGGTCGCGGAAGGACCCGGGCTCGAGGGTCGAGGGCTGGGCGTCGAGAGTCGACATCGATGCGGGGCCTGCGCCCGGCGGCCCCGTGGCCCCCGGCCTAGGGCACCTCGGGCTTCGAGGCCGCGTCGGCGTCGGGCTCGTCCTTGCGCAGGTGCAGGAAGCGGGTGATGCGACGCCAGTACATCTTCGCGGCGACACCCACGGCGGCGACGCCGCCCGCGAGGACCTGCAGGATCATGCTCCCGCTGCCCGGATCCAAGTACGCCAGAACGCTCGTCATAGTTGCGAAAAGCTCCAATGCCAGGGCGGTTTCGGAGCCGCCGGAGAGTGCGCGATCGTATCTGAAAGCCCTCGGTCGAAGGCAACATCCCGTTCACCACGCTGTGACAGGGCGCTGACGCTGCGTTTACGCGCGCACGAGCGGCAGCTCGAGCGAGAACTTCCCGCCCGCCTCGTCGCTGCCCGCCAGCGGGTAGTCGCCGGAGAAGCACGCGTCGCAGTGGTGCTCGCGATCGGCGCGCACCGCCTCGTAGACGCCGGGCAGCGACAGGTAGGCCAGCGAGTCGGCGCCCAGCTCGGCGGCGACCTCGGCCACCGTGCGCTCGTGGGCGATCATCTCCTCGCGCGTGGACATGTCGATGCCGTAGTGGCACGGATGGCGGATCGCCGGCGCCGAGATCCGCATGTGGACCTCGGCGGCTCCCGCGTCGCGCAGCATCTGCACGATCTGGCGCGTCGTGTTGCCGCGCACGATCGAGTCGTCGACCACGACCAGCCGCCGCCCGCCCACGATCTCCGGCAGCGGGTTGAACTTCAGGCGCAGGCCGTGCTTGCGCAGCTCGTTGCCGGGCTGGATGAAGGTCCGCCCCACGTAGCGGTTCTTGATGATCCCGTCGTCCTGCGGCAGGCCCGCGGCGCGGGCGAAGCCGCGCGCGGCGGGGTTGCCCGAGTCGGGCACGGCGATGACGAGGTCGGCGGTCGGCGCCGGGGCCTCGCGGGCCAGGATCTCCCCCATCCGCCCGCGGGCGGCCTGCAGGACGTCGCCGCCCATGCGCGAGTCGGGGCGCGCGAAGTAGATGTACTCGAAGATGCAGAACGCCTCGCGCGCGCCGTCGACGACCTGGCGCGTGCGGATGCCGTCCTCGCCGATCGAGACGAGCTCGCCGGGGGCGACGTCGCGCAGTCGCTGCGCGCCGATGATGTCGAAGGCGCACGTCTCCGAGGCCACGCAGTAGCGGTCGCCGATCATCCCCAGCACGAGCGGGCGTACGCCCGCGGGATCGCGGAACGCGTAGATGCGCTTCTTGGTCATGACCACCGTCGAGAAGGCGCCGTGCATGCGCGGCATGACGTCCACGATCGCGTCCTCGATGTCGTCGGCCGGGTGCGTGGCCAGCAGCGCGGCGATGATCTCGGAGTCCGACGTCGAGCTGAAGGTGACCTGGCGCTCGCGCAGCTCGGCGTGCAGCTCGACGGCGTTGATGAGGTTGCCGTTGTGGGCCAGCGCGAGCTCGCGGCGGTTGCCGCCGGCGCCGTCGCTGCGATGGACGGGCTGGGAGTTCTCCCACTCGTTGGAGCCCGTCGTCGAGTAGCGGACGTGGCCGATCGCGAGGTCGCCGCCCAGCGCCCGCAGGTCGTGCTCCTTGAACACCTGGGAGACGAGCCCGAGCGCACGCTGGGTGATGATGTAGCCGCCGTGATCGGCGGCGGCGATCCCCGCGGACTCCTGTCCCCGGTGCTGGAGCGCGTACAGCGCGAAGTAGGCGAGACGCGAGACGTCGTGTTCAGGACCGTAGATCCCGAACACCCCGCACTCGTCCCGCGGTCCGTCGCGCTCGTCGAGGAGTGGCTGGCCTGCCACGGTGCGGCCAGCGTAGCAGCGGGCGCGGGCGGCCCCGGCGCGTGACATGGCGCACACCCGGGAAGGGGTCGGCCCCGCGCGCGTCCCTCATCCCGTAAGGGATCTCAACGAGGGAGTTGTCAGTGACTGCTTCACTTCTCAGACGTGCCGCGCTTGCCGGCGCGGCGGCCGCGCTCGTCGCGGCAGGAACGGCGGGCGCAGTGATCGGCCTGCCCTCCGACGGCTCGCAGGTCAACAACGACCCGGCGGCCGGCATCGACCCCAACCAGAACGCCGGGGTCTCCGACGTCGTCGGCGGCTCGCTCGTCGCCGGTGGTCCGCGCGTGCCGTGGGCCACCTTCGAGCAGAAGGCCGGCGACGCCCAGCGCATCTTCGTGCGGGCGTTCAAGAACGGGCAGTGGGTCACCCAGGGCCCGTCGCTGAACATCGATCAGAACGTCGAGGCCGAGGCGCCCTCGATCGATTTCGCCGGCGCAGGGCGCACCGTGCCGTGGGACGCGTGGTACGAGCCCAACGCGGCGCTGGGCGGCGAGAATCAGATCTTCGCCAGCCGCTTCGTGGCCGCCAACAACATCTGGCAGCCCGAGGGACAGGACCGTGGATCGGGTGTCCCGTCGCTGAACATCAACACCGACAAGGAGGCCGAGAACCCGTCGGTCGCCGGCGGGGCCGCCGTGGCGGGCGCCGATCCGGTGCCGTGGGTCGCGTGGGAAGAGGAGGACGGCAACGTCAACGGCTCCGGCAACCACGATCAGATCTTCGTCTCCAAGGGCGTCAAGCAGGCCGCCCCCAACGCGCCGTGTGCCGGCTTCAAGCCGTCGGCCAACGCCAGCGTCTCGAACTTCTGCTGGCAGCAGGTCGGCCTTGACCGTCTGGCCAAGGACGGCGGCTCGTCGCCGACGGGCGACCCGACCCTGAACATCGATCCCAGCCGCAACGGCGTCGAGCCCGACATCACGTTCACGGGCCCCAGCGACACCGTCGGGTGGACCGTCTGGTACGAGAAGGACCCGAGCAACATCGGCCTGCGCAACAACGAGCAGGTCTTCGCGGCCAAGATCGTCAAGGACCCGAACGCCGACGGCGGCTTCCACTGGCAGGCCGTGGGCAACGGGACCAAGGACCAGGTCAACGTCCTTGACACGTCGGGCAAGGGCTTCGGCGCGTGCGCCGAGTCGACCGACGCCGAGGATGCATGCTCGCTGAACAAGCTGGCGGGTAACGACGCCGAGGATCCGCGCGTCGCCACCGGCACCCTGACCCCGGGTGGCGTCACCGTCCCCTGGGTGACCTGGTCGGAGGACGTCGGCGGCCACCACGCGATCTTCGTGTCGCGCCTGGTGGACGGCAACCACTTCGAGCTGTTCAACGGCGGCAACCCGGTCTCGGGCGCCGATGAGGATGCCGGCACGCCGGACATCACGTTCTTCGGGAACACGCCGTACGTCTCGTGGACCTCGGGCAGCGCGACGGACAAGCGCGGCTTCGTCGGGCACTTCGACGCCTATGGGCAGTTCGTCTCGGACACGCCCGGCGGCATCCGCCTGGTCAACGCGAAGGGTGGCTTCTCCGGAGGCCCCGCCTCGCTGATCGACGCCCGCGTGGCGCTCTCCTCGAACTGCACCGCGGACCCGTTCACCGCCGACGGCACGACGTGCGCGCCGGCCGCGGTCAACGCCGCGTTCGACACGTTCACCACGGCGGGCAGCCCGCAGCGCCTGTACTCACAGGCCCTGACCGGCGGCCCGAACTGCGTGCTGTTCTACCAGTGCCGGCTGGAGATCCATGTCCACCACCACAGGGCGAAGATCATCGCGAAGCTGCGTCACCGCTACTTCGTGGGGATCGTCGTGGACAAGGTCGGCAAGCACGGCGCCAAGCGCGTCGGGCGTGTGCCGCTGGGGACCCACCCCCGCAGCACGCTGCACCTGGCGTGGGACCTGAAGGTCAACGGCAAGCCGCTGGCCCCCGGGCGCTACCACGTCACGCTGCGCGCCCTGGGCAAGAAGGGCGACGTGCTCGGCCTCACCCGGCCGGTCACGCTGCGAGTGAAGGGCTGAGCCAGGCTCGGCCGGTACCGGGCGGGTCGACGAGTGATCGTCGACCCGCCAGGGTGCCTCGGCGACGGTGGCCCGCCTCAGTGCCGCCGTGCCGGGGCACGCAGCGTGAAGACCGTGTCGATGCGCCAGCTGGTCCCGCGTGCGGGCACCAGCGACAGGATGGATATCGCGCGCAGCCGTCGATGGCGGGTGAGGCGCCGACGCGCCGACGCCGTGAGGCGCACGCGAACGGTCACCGTGTGCCGAGCGGCCACTCTGAAGCGCGCGCGGCCCAATATCGGCCCGCCGGTCAGGGCCCTGATGGCCACCGTCCCCGCGCAGGTGGTGGGGCTGGGGCAGTGGACGCGCAGCGCCACGGTCCCGTCGGGACGCTCGACGATCGGCCGGCGCCGGTGGATGAGCCGCGCATTGACGTGGGCTCCGGTGAGCACCGCGCGCGACTCAGCTCCCTGCGCGGCCGGCGTCTCGCTCGCGCTGATGGTCAGCGGCTCCGAGACGGCGCTGACCCCGCAGTCGTCGGTCACCCGCAGACGCACCGCGTAGGTCCCGGCCGCGAAGCTGTGCGCAAGGTGCGCCCCCGTACCGTCGTCGAACTGGCCGTCGCCGTCGAGGTCCCAGGCGTAGGCGACCCCGCTCCCGGTCGAGGTCGTGCCGTCGAGCTCGACCGCGAGCGGCGCGACGCCCGAGGTCGGAGCGGCGGTCGCCGCGGCGGTTGGCAGGCCGTAGGTGACGCACGCGATGTGCCCGTCGTTGATGTCGGCGTAGAGCAGATTGCCGTCGGGCGCTGGCTCGAGCTCGACCGGGTGCACCCCCCCGTGGTGGAACGTGCTGACGTGCGCCGGGTCCGGCAGCCCGCTGGCGCCGCGCGGCATGTACCAGATGCAGTCGCGCGAGTAGTCCGAGACGAAGAGGCCGCCCTGGTAGGCGGCAGGGTAGTTGCCCGCCGTAGAGGCGAAGGCGACGCCCGAGACGGCAGAGTTCGGTGCAGCGCACTGGCCGACGCTGCCGCTGTGGTTGTACGCCCAATACGGGCGCGCCCACGCCGCGTCTCCCTGCGTGTACAGGGTCGCGCACAGTGGCTTGTTGATGGCCTGGTACTCGCTCTGGACCCCGTCGCCCTCGTAGCAGGGCCACCCGAAGTTCACCGGAGACGCGGTGCTGGGCGCGGTGATCCGATCGAGCTCCTCCCATGTCCTCCAGCCCACCTCCCCCACCCACAGCTCATTCGTGCCGGGGCGCACGGCGAAGCGGAAGGGGTTGCGCAGTCCGTAGGCGACGATCGCGGGGGTGCTGCCATTGGGGCTGACGCGGGTGATGGTGCCGCTGTAGCCAAGCGGATCGCCGGTGGTGCGGATGTCCTGCGCGCGCAGAGCTCCGCCCTCGTCGACGGGATCGCCGCAGGCGCTGGGGTTGGGGGGGTCGGGGGTCTGCCCCCAGTCGGTGTTGTTGAAGCTCGCTCCCTCGCCCGCGCTCACGTAGAGCAGCCCGTCGGCACCAAAGCGCAGGTCGCCGATCGAGTGGCTCGAGAACTGCTGGCACCAGCCGTCGATCCGCCAGCCCTCCCCTACTGCCTGGTCGGTCGCCGGGTCCAGCCGCACCTGCAACAGCCGGCCGCTGACGACGCAGCCCGTGGACGGAGTCAAGCAGGTGTCAGCGTCGGCGCCCGGAGTCCCGAACTTGGGGGAGGGACCCCCGATGTCGGCGTCACGTGTGTAGAGGACGTAGATGTAGGGCCGGCCCGGCCAGCCGGGATCGACGGCCAGCCCCAGCAGACCGCGGTCCGAGACGTTCATGGTGTCGGTGCGCAGGTCGATGACGGTCGTCGCCGTCGGGTCGGCGAGGCTGTCGAAGGCCTTGACCACCCCGCGCTTCTCGGCCACGAACACCGGGCCGCCGGCCGGCGCGAAGCGCACCGACGTCGGCTGACTGAGGCCGGTGAGCACCGGCGTGGCGTGGAACCCGGGCGGAAGTGCGGCCGCCTGCTCAGCGGCCGAAAGGACCATCAGGCCCGCGAGGAGTGTGATGAGGGTTCGACGGCGCATGCTGGACGCGCCACCGCCGTGCCCACACAAGACGGTGACCGCGGCCAACCTTATGCGTTTTGGGCCCAGCGCGCCTGACAGGCGACCAGCAGCATCGTCACCGCGACGGTGGCGACATGGTAGATCGTCGGCCCATGCCCATGCTCTGCCTGACCGGGACGTATCGGATCGCCGGGACCGAGCCCGACGGTGACTCGATCCGCTTCTACCCTGACGATCCGGGGCAGTGGACGCTCGTTCCGGGCAGCCACGCGGTGCGGACCAACGCCGGCGGAGGGGCGCAGCTGCGGCTGGACGCGATCGACGCGCTCGAGACGCACTACAGCCCCCAGGGCGGCATGCCGCTTCATCAACCGCTCGAGTTCGCGCACAAGGCCGCCGACGAACTACTGCGCTGGCTCGGCTTCCGCGGGGTGCAGCGCGACGGCGAAGAGGTGACCGCCGCCACACCCGACGCGCTGGCCGGCTTCCTGCTCACGCGCGGCGCGGACCTCTACGGGCGCTGCGTAGCGCTCGTCGGCCGCGGTGACGCGCCGGGCCCGAGCGGCGGCATGGTCCGCGTCAACGTGGCGCTCCTGCGGCGGACCGCAAACCACCGTCTGATCAGCACCGGCCTGGCGTATCCCACCTATTACCTCAACCTCTACCCCGACCTCCGCGCCGAGCTCACCAAACAGGCGCAGAAGGCGCGCCCCGCCACCGGCCTGTGGGACGGCGACCGGACCGAGAAGGGCTTCACGGTGGCCGACCTGGCCACGCTGACCGACGAGGTCGTCGTCCTGCCCAAGCTCTTTCGCCGCCTCGTCGACTACCTCCAGCTCAACGGCGGTGACCCCGCCCTGGACGGGTTCTCGGCCTACCTTGCCCAGCGTGGCGATCCCTTGTTCATCCTGTCCACCGGGCACTACACGGGCTTCGACTACGTCGTGAAGGTCACGGGCCAGGCGGTGCGCCTGACCACCGCGCCCGAGGACCTGGTGTTCCAGGAGGCCTGACTACGGGAACAGGCGCGCCAGCGACGCATGGGACTCGCGCAGCTCGGCCAGGGCCCAGCGCGAGGTCGCGCCGGCGACGGTGAGCTCGAGGCCGTCGCCGCCCACCGCTCCGAACACGTCGAGCGCCACGACGCTGGCGAGCGCCTCGAGGACGTCGCGCGGGCCCGAGAGCACGAACCCGGCGGGCCGCTCGCCGAAGAGCTGGCACCACGGGTCCTCGCTGGGCCCGAGGTCCAGCGTCGCGCCGAGGTCGCCGGCCAGGCAGCACTCAGCCACCGCGACCAGGAAGCCGCCCTCGGCGACGTCGTGGCAGGAGCTCAGCGTGCCGCTGCGCACCGCGTCGCGGATCGCTTCGAGCACGGCGCGCGCCTGCGCGAGGTCGACGGCGGGCAGGCCGTCGGGCAGCGGCTCGCCCCACAGCTTGGCCAGCTCGCCGGCCGCCAGCGACGGCGCGGCGTCCCACCCCGCGAGGGCGATCGCGTCGCCCGCCCGCGCGAACCCCAGGCGCCCGGCGCGCCGTGCGTCGGGCAGGCGGCCGACCATGCCGATCACCGGCGTGGGGTAGATCGGTCCGCCGGGCGGCGCCGACTCGTTGTAGAGCGAGACGTTGCCGCCCGTGACCGGCACGTCGAGGGCCCGGCAGGCCTCGCCCAGGCCGCGGACGGCCTCGGTCAGCTGCCAGGCGATGTGCGGCTTCTCGGGATTGCCGAAGTTCAGGTTGTTGGTCACGCCCAGCGGCTCGGCGCCGACGCACGCGAGGTTGGCCGCGCACTCGAGCATCGCCGCGATCGTGCCGTGGTAGGGGTCGGCCGCGACGCGGCGGCCGTTGCCGTCGATGGCCACCCCGAGGGCGCCGCCGTCGGGCAGGGCGAGCACCGCGGCGTCAGCCTCCTCCGGGCGGCGCACGGTGCGCGACTGCACGATCGAGTCGTACTGCTCGAACAGCGGCCGGCGCGAGGCGAGGTTGGGCGAGGCCAGGAGGGCCAGGAGCGCCTCGTGGACCGATCCGCCCTTGGCCAGGGTCGCCACCGGCGGGTCGTAGAGCGGCGCGGCGGGACGCTGCGGCGCGAGCGCGTAGACGGGGCAGTCGTCGACGAGCGCCGCGACGGGGATGTCGCCGACCAGCTCGTCGCCGCTGAAGATGCGCATCGCGCCGGTGTCGGTGACCTCGCCGATCGCGGTGCCGTGCACCTCCCAGCGTGCGCACACCGCGAGCACGTCCTCCAGCCGCGCGGGCTCGCACACGCACAGCATGCGCTCCTGGGACTCGGAGACCATGATCTCGAAGGGCTCCATGTCGGCCTCGCGCAGCGGCATCCGGCCGACGTCGAGGTCGATGCCCACGCCGCCCTTGGACGCCATCTCCGCCGACGACGACGTCAGGCCCGCGGCGCCGAGGTCCTGCAGCGCGACGAGCAGCCCGCGGTCGAGCAGCTCCAGCGAGCACTCCATGAGCTTCTTCTCGGCGAACGGGTCGCCGACCTGGACCGACGGGCGCTTGTCGCCGTCGGCCTCGCCGAACTCGGCGCTGGCCAGCACCGAGGCGCCGCCGATGCCGTCGCGGCCGGTCGAGGCGCCGAAGAGGACGACGACGTTGCCCACGCCGGCCGCCGCCGAGCGGATCATGCGCCGCGTCTCGGCCAGGCCCAGGGCCATCGCGTTGATCAGGCAGTTCTGCTCGTACGGGGCCTCGAAGTAGACCTCGCCGCCGATCGTCGGCACGCCGATCGAGTTGCCGTAGTGGCCGATGCCGGCCACGGCGCGGTCGAGCAGATAGCGCGAGCGCTCCGACGTGTCGGGCTCGCCGAAGCGCAGCGAGTCGAGCACGGCGATGGGCCGCGCGCCGAGCGCGAAGATGTCGCGCAGGATGCCGCCGACGCCGGTGGCGGCGCCCTGGAAGGGCTCGACCGCGCTGGGGTGGTTGTGCGACTCGACCTTGAAGGCGACGGCCAGGCCGCCGCCCACCGATACCGCGCCCGCGTTCTCGCCCGGGCCCATCACGACGTGGCGGCCCTCGGTGGGCAGCGTCTTGAGCAGCAGCTTGGAGTGCTTGTAGGCGCAGTGCTCGCTCCACAGCAGCGAGAACATCGCGAGCTCGACCTGGTTGGGCGCGCGCCCGAGCTTGTCGAGGATCAGCGCGTACTCGTCGCGCGTGAGCCCGAGGACGACGGCGTCCTCGATCGTGGGCAGCACCGCCGTCGTCTCAGGCATGGGCCACCGCCGCGGAGGCGAAGAGCTTCAGCCCGTCGGCGCTCCCACCGCACAGCTCGTCGACGGCGTGCTCGGGATGGGGCATGAGGCCCAGCACGTTGCCGGCCTCGTTGCACACCCCGGCGACGTCGCGCGCCGAGCCGTTGGGGTTCTCGCCCGCCGTGTAGCGCAGGACGATCTGCCCGCTGGCCTGGAGGCGGTCGAGCTCGTCGTCGGGCGCCCAGTAGCGCCCGGTCATGTGCTTGCACGGGATCGACAGCCGCTCGCCGGGCGCGCAGGCGCGCGTGAAGGCCGTGTCGGCGTTGAGCACCTCGACGGTCACCTGGCGAAAGCGGAAGCGCAGGTGCACGTTGGGCAGCAGGGCGCCCGGGAGCAGGCCGGCTTCGCAGAGGACCTGGAAGCCGTTGCAGATCCCGAGCACGGGACCGCCGTCGCGGGCGAAGGCGATGACGTCCTCCATCACCGGCGCGAAGCGCGCGATGGCGCCCGCGCGCAGGTAGTCGCCGTAGGAGAAGCCGCCGGGGACGATGACGGCGTCGACGCCCTGCAGGTCGCGATCCGCATGCCACAACAGCACGGCCTCGCCGACCCGCGAGGCGGCAAGCTGCGCGTCGACGTCGTCACACGACCCGGGGAAGCGGATGACGCCGAACTTCACGCCTCGCCCGCGCCCGCGACGATCTCGTAGTCCTCGATCAGCGGGTTGGCCAGCAGCCGCCGGCACATGTCGTCGAGCTGCGCGGCGTCCTCGACGTCGAGCTCGACCAGCCGCCCGACGTGCACGTTGGAGACGCCCGAGAAGCCCAGCGCGGGCAGCGCGCGCTCGACGGCGATGCCCTGCGGGTCGAGGATCCCCGCCTTGGGGCGGATGAGGACGCGCGCTCTCACGCGGCGGTCCTGCTCGTCCACGCGGCGAACGGCTCGCCCGTGATGAGCTCGTACGCCTCGACGTAGCGCCCGCGGGTGCCCTGCACCACGTCGTCGGGGAGCGCCGGCGCCGGCGGCGTCTTGTCCCAGCCGCTGCCAGCGGCCCAGTCGCGCACGTACTGCTTGTCGAAGCTCGGCTGCCCCTGGCCCGCCTGGTAGCCGTCGGCGGGCCAATAGCGCGACGAGTCGGGCGTGAGCACCTCGTCGCCGACCACGAGCTCGCCGTCGTCGTCGAGGCCGAACTCGAACTTCGTGTCGGCCAGGATCACGCCACGCTCGCGCGCGTGCTCGGCGGCGAAGCGATACAGCTCGATCGACACGTCGCGCACGCGGGCCATGAGGTCGCGGTCGCCGACGAGCTGCGCGGCACGGTCGAAGTCGATCGCCTCGTCGTGGCCCTCGTCGGCCTTGGTCGACGGGGTGAAGACCGGCGTCGGCAGGCGCTCGGACTCGCGCAGGCCGGGGGGCAGCTCGATGCCCGAGACGCTCCCCGTCGCCTGGTAGTCCTTCCAGCCCGAGCCGGTGATGTAGCCGCGCACCACGCACTCGACGGGCAGCATCCGCAGCTTGCACACGGTCATGGCGCGCCCGCGGACGTCCTCGGGCACGTCCTCGGTGGCCGACACGTAGTGGTTCTTGACGATGTGGCCGGTGCGCCCGAACCAGAAGGCGGACAGCCCGGTGAGCACCGCCCCCTTGTCCGGGATCGGCGTCGGATGCACGACGTCGTACGTCGAGATCCTGTCGCTGGCGACCATCAGAATCCGGTCGCCGAGGTCATACATCTCTCGGACCTTCCCGCTGGCGATGAGCGGAAGGTCGGTTACAGGCGGCACGGTCCGCAGGCTAGCAACGCGTTCGGGCGGCCTCGCGCGCGGGTACGGCCTGGCGCGTGACTCCCATCGTGATCGTCGTCATCGTCGTCGTCGTCGCCCTCGTGGCGTGGCTCGCCTACCGGGCCTCGGTCCGGCGGCGCGTCGAGCGCGAGCGCGCCCGCGTGCGCCTGAGCACCGAGGCCAGCGGCCACCGCCAGCAGCTCGAGGCCAATGCCGCGCGCGCCCGCGACCACACGCAGGCTGCCGAGCAGCGCTTCGAGCGCGCGGACGAGCACCGCTCGGAGGCCGAGCGCCTCGAGCGCCAGGCCGCCGACCACGCGCGCCTGGCGGACGAGGAGAAGACCGCCGCCGAGGAGCTCGAGGCCCGCGGCGAGCGCGCCCGCCAGGCCGCGACCCGCCACGACGAGCGCGCCGCCGAGGCCGAGGATCGCCTAGAGCAGCTGTAGGCACTGAAGGTTCGGCGGTCCACGGCCGATACCCGAAAGGTGGACATACGGCTTTCCGAGCTCGTCTCGGCCCTTTCGCATGCGCTGGACGTCACCGGCGGCCAGCCGATGGGCCACGCCGAGCGGACGTGCCTGATCGGCCTGCGCCTGGCCGACGCCATCGGCCTCGACCCCGCGCGCCGCTCGTCCCTCTTCTACGCGCTGCTGCTCAAGGACGCCGGATGCTCCACGACCGCTGCCGCGACCGCCGAGGCGTTCGGCTCCGATGACCTGAAGGTCAAGCGCGAGAGCCGGTTGATCGACCTCAACCGCCCCGCGCTGTCGCTCGGGTACCTGAAACGCAACGTGGCGCCCGGCGCGCCCCTGCGCCAGCGTGCCCGCCACCTGCGCGCCGTCATCGCGATGAGCAACGGCGGCGTCTCGGAGCTTCAGCGGATGCGCTGCGAGCGCGGCGCCGACATCGCTCGCGGGATCGGCCTCGACGAGGAGGCGGCCGCCGCGATCGGCCAGCTGTTCGAGCATTGGGACGGGCAGGGCCATCCGGGCGACCGGGCCGGCGAGAACATCTCGCTGCTGGCCCGCATCTCGTGCCTGGCGCAGACGATGGAGGTCTTCTGGCAGCAGGGCGGACCCGCGGCCGCGGTGGACATCGCGCGCGCTCGGCGCGGCACCTGGTTCGACCCCATGCTGGTCGACGCTGTCGGCGTGCTCGAGCGCGACGGCGCCTTCTGGGCCAGCCTGGCCGCCCCGGACGTGCAGGTCGTGGAGCCCACGGACCGGGTCGAGCGCGCGGACGCCGACCGGATGGATCGCGTCGCCGAGGCCTTCGCGAGCATCGTCGACGCCAAGTCGCCCTTCACCGCGCGCCACAGCGCCGGCGTCGCGGAGATCGCCGACGGCATCGCCGCGACGCTCGGGCTCGACGACGCCACCCGCGGACTTCTGCGCCGCGCGGCGCTGCTGCACGACATCGGCAAGCTCGGCGTCTCCAACCTCATCCTCGACAAGCCCGGCTCGCTGACCCGCGGCGAGTGGGGGTCGGTGCGCCGCCACCCCAGGCTGTCCCTGGTGATCCTGCGCGGGGTGCCCGCCCTCGCCGACGTCGCGCGCCTTGCGGTCATGCACCACGAACGCCTGGACGGCAGCGGCTACCCCTATGGCATGACCGCCTCCGAGCTCGACCTGCCCGCCCGCATCCTGCAGGTGGCCGACGTCGCCGAGGCGCTGACCGCCGAACGCCCATATCGCCCGGCGCTGCCCGTCGACGAGGTCCTGGCCATCATGCGTGCCGACGCGGGCACGCGGTTCGACAAGCAGGCGTTCGCCGCACTCGAGGCGTGGCTCCCCGGGCACGTCCGGGCCCTGGCCGCAGCCGCCTGATGGACATCCGCCTGTCGGAGATCGTCGCCGCGCTGTCCCACGCCCTCGACGTCACCGAGGGCCAGCCGATGGGCCACGCAGAGCGCACCTGCGTCATCGGCCTGCGCCTGGCCGACGCCGTGGGGCTCGAGCCCGCGCGGCGCTCCTCGCTGTTCTACGCGCTGCTGCTCAAGGACGCCGGCTGCTCGACCACGGCGGCGGGGTTCGCCGAGGTCTTCGGCGCCGACGACCTGCTCGTCAAGCGCGAGGGCCGGCTCATCGATCCCAAGAAGCCGGTGCAGTCGCTGCGCGCCCTGAACCGCACCATCGCCCCCGGCGCGCCGCTGCTGCAGCGCGCCCGCCATCTACGGGCCTTCGTCGTCATGGGCGTCGACGGCGCGCGCGAGCTCGGGCAGATGCGCTGCGAGCGCGGCGCCGACATCGCGCGCGCGATCGACCTCGACGAGCACGCCGCCGGGGCCATCCACCAGCTCGACGAGCACTGGGACGGCCACGGCTACCCGGGCGGCCTGGCCGGCGAGCTCATCTCCCCGCTCGCGCGGGTGATCTGCCTGGCTCAGACGATGGAGGTCTTCTGGTCGCAGGGCGGCCCGGCCGCCGCCTGCGCGGTGGCGCGCGAACGCCGCGGCACGTGGTTCGACCCCGCGCTGGTCGACGGCGTCGCCGGCTTCGAGCACGACGCCGCGTTCTGGGCCTCGCTGCACGAGCCCGACGTGATCGCGCTGGAGCCCACCGACCGCGTGGAGCGCGCCGACGACGCCCGCCTTGATCGCGTCGCCGAGGCGTTCGCGCGCATCGTCGACGCCAAGTCGCCCTACACCGCCAGCCACTCCGCGGGCGTCGCGGAGATCGCCGAGGCGCTCGCCGTCACGATGGGGCTCGACGCGGCCACGCGGCGCCTGCTGCGCCGCGCCGGCCTGCTGCACGACGTCGGCAAGCTCGGCGTCTCCAATCGGATCCTCGACAAGCCGGGCAAGCTCGACGCCGAGGAGTGGGACGCGATGCGCCGCCACCCCGAGCTCTCGCGGGTCATCCTGCAGTCCGTCCCGGCGCTGGCCGACGTCGCGTACCTGGCGGCGACGCACCATGAGCGCCTCGACGGCAGCGGCTATCCCGACGGCCTCACCGCCGGCGAGCTCGACCTGCCCGCCCGCATCCTGCAGGTGGCCGACGTGGCCGAGGCCCTGAGCGCGGAGCGCCCCTACCGCGGGGCGCTGCCCATCGCCGAGGTCCTGTCGATCATCGGCCGCGACGCCGGCGAGCGCCTCGACGCGGACTGCTTCGCCGCGCTCGCGACGTGGCTTCCGGGCCGCGGCAGCGTCCTGGCCGCCGCGGCCTGATCGCGGCTGCCGCGGCTACGCCGTGGCGTGCGCCTGCGTCTGCGTCTGCGCGGCCGTCGGTGCCACGCGCCCGCGGATGAGGTCGGCCGCCTTTTCCGCGACGGCGATCGTCGGCGCGTTGGTGTTGCCGCGCGGGACCGACGGGAAGATCGACGCGTCGACCACGCGCAGGCCCTCTACGCCGCGCACGCGCAGCTCGGCATCGACGACGGCGAGGTCGTCGACGCCCATCCGGCACGTGCTCGTGGGGTGGTAGATCGTCTGCCCCGTGTGGCGGATGTGGGCCTCGAGGTCCGCGTCGCTGTCCGACGCCGGCTGGTTGAACGGCGTGTGGGAGTACTGCGCCAGCGGGGCGGTGCCGGCGATCTCCATCACCTCGCGCAGGCCGGCGACCGCCGAGCGCATGTCCTCGGGCTCGGCGAAGTAGTTGTGGACGATGAACGGCTTGGTCGTCGGATCGGGCGAGACGACCGCCACCTGGCCGCGGCTCTGGGGCTTGAGCACGCAGGCCGACAGCGTGAAGCCATGGGCGGGCGCGGGCACCAGCCCCTCCTGGACGTACATGGCCGAGACCATGTGGAACTGCACGTCGGGCGCATCGAGGTCGTCGCGCGTGCGCAGGAAGCCGCCGCACTCGGCCGCGTTGGAGGACAGCGGGCCGGCGCCCTCGGTCGCCCACAGCGTGAGGTTCTCCTCGGTGAGCGCGTCCTTGAGGCTCACCGGCTCCTCGAACATCCACGTCATCCCGGCGGTCGGATGGTCCTGCAGGCCGAGCCCGACGCCCGGCACCTCGGCCACCGTGGGCACCTGCAGCAGCGCGAGCTCGTCGGGGCGCCCGATGCCCGACAGCCACAGGATCTGCGGCGACAGGTAGGCGCCCGCCGAGACGATGACCTCGCGCTCGGCGCGGAACTCGAGCAGCTCGCTGAGCCGCGAGCCGGCCACGCCGACCGCACGGGTGCCGTCGAAGAGCACGCGGTGGGCGTGGACGTGGGTCTCCACGGTGAGGTTCGGGCGGTCCATGACCGGGTGCAGGTAGGAGACCGCCGTGCTCCCGCGCCTGCCGTCGCGCGTGGTGAGCTGGTACCAGCCGATGCCGTCCTGGCGCGGCCCGTTGAAGTCCTCGCTGGCCGGCAGGCCGCGCGCTGCGGCGGCGTCGAGGAAGGCCTGTGAGAGGCCGGTGCGCGCCAGCGAGTCCGAGACGCGCAGCGGGCCGCCGGCGCCGTGGTGCTCGGAGGCGCCGCGCGTGTTGTCCTCGGCGCGCAGGAAGTAGGGCAGCACGTCGTCCCAGCCCCAGCCGAGGTCGGACCACTCGTCGTAGTCGATCCGGTTGCCGCGGATGTAGATCATCGCGTTGAGCGAGGAGGAGCCGCCCAGCGTCTTGCCGCGCGGCAGGTAGACGCGGCGATCCTCCAGCCCGGGCTCGTAGCCGGTCCCCAGGTCCCAGTCGTTCTGCGAGCGGAAGAGCGCCGAGAAGGCCGCCGGGATGTGGATGAAGTCCGCCGTGTCCGGCGGCCCGGCCTCGAGCAGCAGGACCTGCACATCGGGGTCCTCGCTCAGCCTGTTGGCGAGCACACAGCCCGCCGAGCCCGCGCCGACGATCACGTAGTCGTACATGGCGAGCACACTCTCGCCCTCTCGACGCTGTGTCAACCGGCCACGGCGACGCCCGCGGGCGCGATGGCGTCCAGGCGGCCGATGACCTCGTGCGCGTGGCGGGTGTAGTACCCGAGGTCGAAGAGCTCGTCGAGGTCGAGGCCGAGCTCGCGCGCGGCCAGCAGCTCGCGCAGCGGCGTCCCCGTGTCCCACGCGCGCTGGGCGTCCTCCTGGACGATGCGGTAGGCGTCGTCGCGCTGCATCCCGCGCTCCACGAGCGCGAGCAGGACGCGCTGGGAGAACAGCGCGCCGTGGGTGAGCCCGAGGTTCTCCTGCATGCGATCGGCATGCACGACCAGGCCGTTGACGACGCGCAGCGCCAGGTGCTGCAGGTAGTCGAGCAGGATCGTCGAGTCGGGCAGGATCACCCGCTCGGCGCCCGAGTGCGAGATGTCGCGCTCGTGCCAGAGGGCGACGTTCTCGACGCCGGCCGAGGCGTTGCCGCGCAGCACGCGCGCCAGCCCGGTGATCCGCTCGCTGGTGATCGGGTTGCGCTTGTGGGGCATCGCGCTCGAGCCCTTCTGGCCGGCGCGGAACGGCTCCTCGGCCTCGCGCACCTCGGTGCGCTGCAGATGGCGGACCTCGGTGGCCAGGCGCTCCAGGCCGGCCCCCGCCAGCGCGATGGCCTGCAGCAGCTCGGCGTGGCGGTCGCGCGGGACGACCTGCGTGGACACCGACTCGCGCTCGAGCCCCACGCGGGCCAGCACGCGCTCCTCGAACTCCGGGCTCGTCGCGGAGTAGGTGCCGACCGCGCCGCTGATCGCCCCCACGCTCGCCTGCGCAAAGGCCCGCTGCAGGCGCTCGGCGTTGCGGTGCGCCTCGAAGGCGAAGCCCGCGAGCTTGAGGCCGAAGGTCGTCGGCTCGGCGTGGACGCCGTGGGTACGACCGACGCAGACGGTGTCGGCGTGCTCGCGCGCCCGCGCGGCCAGGGCGCCCACGAGGTCGCGCGCCCCCGCCACCACGATCTCGCCGGCCGCCTGCAGCTGGAGGGCGAGCGCCGTGTCCAGGACGTCGGAGGACGTGAGCCCGAAGTGAATCCAGCGCCCGCCCGGGCCGGCGCTCTCCTGCAGCACATCGACGAAGGCCGCGACGTCGTGGTCGGTCACGCGCTCGCGCTCCTGCACGGCCTCGACCGTGAACGTCGCGTGGCGGATCGCTTCGAGGTCCGCGCCGCTGGGCCCCTCCATCTCCTCGCAGGCCGCCACCTCCACGCGCCGCCACGCCTCCATGCGGGCCTCGTCGGTCCAGATCGCCCCGAGCGCGGGGCGGGTGTAGCGCGCGATCACGCCTCGAACCCTAGACGGGCAGCGTGCCCTGCCACGGCAGCGCGGTCCGCGCCCGTAGATCGAAGAACAGCAACGTGCCGAAGATGGCGCTCAGCGACAGCGTCAGCGTCTGGACGAGGATCCAGGCCGTGGTGAACAGTGCGCCGTTGTCGATCTCGTGCGCGAGCGCTCCGCCGAGTGCGCCGAGCGCGCCGACCACCACACCGAACGCGAGCAGGACTCCGAACGTCCGCCACCAGCGCGTCTGGACCACCTCCGCGCTGCGTCGCAGCGCGTCCACCGGGCGCAGACCGTCGACCACCGCCGCCTGCGCGCAGAAGTACCAGCGGACCGCGAGCCATATGCCGGGCACGATCAGCAGGAGCAGGCCGGCGGCGACGGCGAGCGAGTAGACCACGACCGCGGCGACCGCCGGGAACAGCCGCGTGGAGGCGCTGCGCAGCGCGCCGCCGACCGTCGGCTCCTCCCCGCGGGCCAGGGCCTGGACCACGACCACGTGCAGCGCGGTGACGAGCGGCGGGATGACGAGCACGCCGAGCGCCACCGACACGACGGCGGCAGCGGTGGGCGGGTCGACGCCGCCGCCTTCGGCCAGGTACCGGCCCCACACCCCGTCGACGATGAGGACGATCGGGGCGACCACCGCGAGCGTGAGGCTGAGGAAGACCGCGAGATGACGTCCGAACAGGTCGAAGGTGACCGCGACGAGCTCACCAAGCGCCCGCGGCTGGTCGAGGTCGAGCCTCACGGCTCAGCCGCTGAGGATCCGCGCCGCCAGGTGGCCCGCGTTGCGGGCGTTGTCGAGGCCCACGCAGGCGACCGGCACCCCTGGCGGCATCTGCACGATCGAGAGGATGGCGTCGAGGCCGCCCATGGCACTCAGGCGGCTGGAGAGCGGGACGCCGATGACCGGCAGGTCGCTGTGGGCGGCGGCCACACCGGGCAGCGCAGCGGACAGCCCGGCGCCGGCGATGATCACGCGCAGGCCGCGCATGCGGGCGTTACGGCAGTAGTCGGCCACCGTGTCGGGGTCGCGGTGCGCAGACATCACGCGGACCTCGAAGTGGATGCCCTTCTCGGTGAGGATCTCGCCCGCCTTCTCCATCTCGGGCATGTCGGACTTCGAGCCCATGATGATCCCGACCAGCGGGGTGTCGACGTCGAGGTCGGCGAACTCCGTCTCCGGCTCGGTCTGGACGACGGCGCCGGTCTGCGGCGCGGCTTCGCTCATGTGCGCTCCACGGCCCGCAGCGCGATGTCGCGTCGCAGCTGCCGACCCTCGAAGGTGATCAGGTCGGCCGCAGCATAAGCGGCGTCGCGGGCGGCACCGGGGCCGTCGCCCAGGGCGGTGACGTTGAGGACGCGCCCGCCCGCGGTGACGATCTCCCCGCCCGGCCCCGTGCCGGTGCCGGCGTGGGTGACCTCGACGTCGGCGGGCAGGGCGTCGAGGCCGCTGATGACGTCGCCCTTGGAGACCGACTCGGGATAGCCGCCGGAGGCGAGCACGACGCTCACCGCCCAGCGCTCGTCCCACTCGGGGTCGTCTCCGGCCAGGCCGCCGGGGACCGTCGAGCGCTGCAGCAGGTCGAGCAGGTCCGAGCGCAGGCGCGGCAGCACGGCCTGGGTCTCGGGGTCGCCGAAGCGGACGTTGAACTCGAGCACCCGCGGCCCGTCGGCGGTGAGCATCAGCCCGGCGTACAGGCATCCGTGGAAGGGCATGCCGCGGTGGCGCAGCTCGTCGACCACCGGCTGGTGGACGGTGCGCACCATCTCCTCCAGGCGCGCGCGATCGATGCCGGGCACCGGCGAGTACGAGCCCATGCCGCCGGTGTTCGGCCCGCGATCGCCGTCGAAGATGCGCTTGTAGTCCTGCGCGGGCGCCATCGGCACGGCGGTCTCGCCGTCGCACAGCGCGAGCAGCGAGAGCTCCTCGCCCTCCAGCGCCTCCTCGACCACCACGCGCCCGGCGCCGAAGCGCTCCTGCACGAGGAACGCCTCGAGCGTCGCGCGCGCCTCGCGCTCGTCCTGCGCGATGACCACGCCCTTGCCCGCGGCCAGGCCGTCGAACTTGAGCACCACCGGGTAGCGCTCGATCGCCCCCATCCCGTCCTGGACCGTGGTGACCGCGCGCCACGTCGCGGTGGCGACGCCCGCGGCCTCCATGATCTCCTTGGCGAACGCCTTGGAGCCCTCGAGCTGGGCGACCTCGCCCGTGGGTCCGAAGGCCGTGATGCCGCGGGCACCGAGCAGGTCGACCAGGCCGTCGACCAGGGGCGCCTCGGGGCCGACGACGACGAGGTCGACGGCCTCGCGCTCGGCGGCCGCGGCCATGGCGGCCACGTCGCCGACGCCGACGTCGAGCAGGCGGGCGTGGCGGGCGATGCCGGGGTTGCCCGGAGCGCAGAGCAGCTCGGGGTCCTGGGGCGAGCGCCCGAGCGCGCGGACGATCGCGTGCTCGCGCCCGCCCGAGCCGACGACGAGGACCTTCACGCGTTGGCCATCAGAGGCTCGCGATGAAGTCGTCGACGGGGATCGCCGAGAGGGTCTCGTAGCGGACCGTCCCGCGCGAGCCGAGCTCGAGCGACACGCGCGCCATCGTCTGCTCGTCCGGCGCCTCGACGACGTTGACGAAGTCGAAGCGCCCGAGCGTGGCCCACTGCGCCTTGACCGTCGCGCCGAGCTGCTCGATCTCCTTGTTGACCTCGCGGATGCGCTGCGGGTTGTTCTTGATCGTCTGGACGCCCTCCGGCGTGAGCGTCGAAAGCATGATGTAGGTGGGCATGGGGGCGTTGTATCCCATTGGGCGTCGGGGCGCGTGGCGCTACGTCGGCGTGAGGACGAGCCGGGCGCCGAGCCCGCGCAGCAGGCGAGCGAACATGGCGCGCAGCGTCTGCTTGGCGTACTCGTGGTCGGGGTTCGCGGTGGTCAGCACCGCGACCGCGACACGGTCGGCGCCCGCACGCAGCAGCGCGACCTGATGATCGACGAGGCCGCTGCCCGAGCCCCAGCCGCCCTTGAAGTACAGCCGCCAGCCGTCGGGGCGCACGCGGGCGACGCCCCAGCGCTGGCTGGGGACGACGGTGCGCAGCAGGTGCAGGGCCGTGGCCCGGTGGCGCGCGACGACGTGCGCCTCGTAGTGCAGGAAGAACCGCGTCTGCTCGGAGGCGTCGATGCGGCTGTGCCCCCACACGACGCGATCGAGGCGAAAGCGGCGCATGCCCACGCGGCGTGCCGTCGCCGCGACGCGCGCGGGACCGACGTAGGCGAGCACGCGCGACGCTGCGGCATTGTCCGAGCGGCGGATCATCGGGTCGATGAGCCGATGGTCGGCGGCGCGCAGACGCCGGCCGCGCACCCGCGGGTCGTCGAGGTAGGCGACGAGGAACAGCGCCTTGACGACGCTGGCCGAGTGCACCCCGGCGGTGCGCCGGTAGCCCCACAGGTGCGCCTCGGTGCGCACCGCGAAGCTGACCTCGCCCTTGCGCGTGTGCGCGTAGGCCAGCGCCGCCTTGACGTCGGGCTTCCACGCCGCGTACGCGCCGGCCGGCGCTCCCGCCACGGCGAGCGCGAGGACCGGGCCGAGCAGGAAGCGGAGGGCCCGGGCGGGCGGCACGGCGGCAGTCTAGGGACGCGCGGGTCCTAGCCGTCGGTCCAGCGGTGGCGAGGCACCGCGCTGGTAGAAGGACGGCTGCCATGCGATTGCGACGGGCCTCATCCTCGGGGGTGCGCTGCCACGATGGCGCTGCCGAGTACGGCGGCGCTCGGTGGGGTGCCCGCTGCGGCCAGCGTGACGGTCCACTACTTCAAGACGCCGTCGGCCAACATCGTCTGCGGGTACTCGTCGGGCAGCAGGAGCAGGGACCTCTGGTGGCGTGCGCGATCAAGAGCGGCCTGAAGCCGCCACCGCCGCGCGTGCACTGCACCGAGGGCGACCCCACGGACCGCTTCATCGGACTGGGCGCCACCGGGCGCTCACACGAGCAGACGTGCTCGGGCGATCCGGGAGTCCTCGTCTTCGAGAACCAGGCCCGGGTCCTGCGCTACGGCAGGACGGTCACCTGGGGCAACGGCGCCATGCACTGCACGTCAGCCTTCGCGGGGCTGACGTGCACGAACAAGGCGGGCCACGGCTTCGTCCTCAGCCGTCAGCGGACGCGCCGCTTCTAGGCCGCCGCCGCCGGCGCGGCCTTCTCGGCCACCGACAGCACCAGCTCGCCGTCTCCGGCGTCCACGCGGACGGTGTCGCCCTCGCGGAAGTCGCCTTCGAGGATCGCCAGGGCCAGCGGATCGACGAGGTGCTTGGCGATCACGCGCTTCAGCGGACGCGCGCCGTAGGTGGGGTCGTAGCCCAGGTTGCCCAGGAGCTCGAGGGCGCGGTCGCTGAGCTCGACCTCGATCCCGCGCTCGCGCACCCGCTGCGTGACGCGCTGCACCTGCAGGTCGACGATCTTGGCGATCTGCTCGCGGTCGAGGCTGTGGAACTCGACGATGTCGTCCAGGCGGTTGATGAACTCGGGCTTGAACTGGGCCTCCGCCCCGACCCGGCCACCCGGGAGGTTGGAGGTCATGATCAGCACGACGTGACGGAAGTCGACCGTCCGGCCCTGGCCGTCGGTCAGGCGCCCGTCGTCCATCACCTGCAGCAGCACGTTGAAGACGTCGGGGTGGGCCTTCTCGATCTCGTCGAGCAGGAGCACCGAGTAGGGGCGCCGGCGCACGGCCTCGGTGAGCTGGCCGCCCTCGTCGTAGCCGACGTAGCCGGGCGGGGCGCCGACCAGGCGGCTGACGGAGTGCTTCTCCATGTACTCCGACATGTCGATGCGCACCATCGCGTCCTGGGAGTCGAACATGAACTCGGCCAGCGCGCGCGCCAGCTCGGTCTTGCCCACGCCGGTCGGGCCGAGGAAGAGGAAGTTGCCGATGGGGCGGTCGGGGTCGCTGAGCCCGGCGCGCGAGCGCCGCAGCGCGTTGGAGACCGAGGCGACGGCCTCGTCCTGGCCGATGACGCGCAGGTGCAGGCGCTCCTCCATGTGCACGAGCTTTGAGACCTCGCCCTCGAGCAGGCGGCTGACCGGGATCCCCGTCCAGCGCCCGACGACCTCGGCGACGTCCTCGGCGTCGACCTCCTCCTTGAGGAAGCGCGCCTCACGCGGCTCGACCTCCTCGGCCTCGCGCAGCGCGCGCTGCAGCTCGGGGATCTCGCCGTGGCGCAGCTGGGCCGCGCGCTCGAGATCGGCCTCGCGCTCGGCGCGCTCGAGCTCGCGGTGGGCCTGCTCGAGGCGCTCCTTGACGGCCGAGACCTTGTGGATCTCGTCCTTCTCGGCCTGCCACTCGGCCTTCATCGCCGAGCTCTGCTCGCGCAGATCGCCGAGCTCGCGCTCGATCGCCTCGCGGCGCTCGACGCTGGCGTCGTCGGTCTCGTTGGCGAGCGAGGTGAGCTCGATCTCGAGCTGCAGCACCCGGCGGTCGACCTCGTCGATCTCGGTCGGCAGCGAGTCGATCTCGATGCGCAGCTTGGAGGCGGCCTCGTCGATGAGGTCGATGGCCTTGTCGGGCAGGAAGCGGTCGGCGATGTAGCGGTCGCTCAGCGTCGCCGCGGCGATCAGCGCGGAGTCCTGGATGCGGACGCCGTGGTGGACCTCGTAGCGCTCCTTGAGGCCGCGCAGGATGGCGATCGCGTCCTCGACGGACGGCTCGCCGACGAGGACGGGCTGGAAGCGGCGCTCCAGGGCGGCGTCCTTCTCGATGTGCTTGCGGTACTCGTCGAGCGTGGTGGCGCCGACGGCGCGCAGCTCGCCGCGGGCGAGCATCGGCTTGAGCAGGTTGGCGGCGTCGACGGCGCCCTCGGCGGCTCCGGCGCCGACGATGGTGTGCAGCTCGTCGATGAAGAGGATGACCGCGCCGGCCGCCTCCTTGATCTCGTTGAGAACCGCCTTCAGGCGCTCCTCGAACTCGCCGCGGTACTTCGAGCCGGCGAGCAGGGCGCCGATGTCCAGCGCGATGACGCGCCGGTCGCGCAGCGACTCGGGCACGTCGCCGGACTCGATGCGCTGGGCCAGGCCCTCGACGATGGCCGTCTTGCCCACGCCGGGCTCGCCGATGAGCACGGGGTTGTTCTTGGTGCGCCGGCTGAGGACCTGGATGACCCGGCGGATCTCGTCGTCGCGCCCGATGACCGGGTCGAGCTTGCCCTGCTCGGCCTCCGCGGTCAGGTCGCGCCCGAACTTCTCCAGCGCCTGGTACTTGTCCTCGGCCGACTGGTCGGTCACGCGGTGGGGCCCGCGGACCTCGCCGATCGCCTTGGCCAGCTGGACCTTGCTGGCGCCCGCGGCGCGCAGCGCATCGCCCGCCCGTGACGGGTGGGCGGAGAGCGCCAGCAGCAGATGCTCGGTGGAGACGTACTCGTCCTTGAGACGACGCATCTCCTCCTCGCCCTCGCGCAGGACGCGCACCAGCTCGCTCGACGGGCCGGCGGCCTCGCCGCCGGCGGTCAGCGTCGGCATCGCGTCGAGGAGGGCGTTGACCTCGCTGCGTAGCGCGTTGGTGTCGGCGCCGAGCTTGGCCAGCACGGGAACGACGACGCCCCCGTCCTGCTCGAGCAGCACGCTGAGCAGATGCTCGGGCGTCACCTGCGGGTTGCGGCGGCGCTCGGCGAGCTGGCCGGCCGCGGCGATGGCCTCCTGGGCCTTGATGGTGAATCGATCAGCTTGCATGAAGAAATCTCAGTCGGGTAGACGTAGATTATAGCGCCTCCGAGACCAGCGCTTGCGCGCGCCTACCGGCAGGGTAGCCCCGAGGACATGACCACCGAACGCGAAGGCCGTACCTCGCCCCACGACGACGAGGCCGACGAGCCGCTGGGCCCGATGACCCCCGACGAGGAGACCGACCTCGGCGACACGCCCGAAGCCCACGACGAGGTCTCGCCCCACGACCTCCCCAAGGACCACCCGGGCCGTCAGGCGGCCGAGGAGCTCGCGGGTGGCGAGGGCGGGACTACTCCGGGCAACACCTGAGCGTCGGTCCCTCGATGGCGGGCGGCGTCACGCGGCGCCTAACCGCATCACCGAGGGGAGGGAGTCCCCCGCGGCGCCCGGCCGGGCCGCTCCGCTGGCGCTGTGCTGACTTCACCCGGCCCTGCCAGGTAAAGGCAGCACAGCGTGCTCGGAGGACGACGCTTAGTCACCGCTGTCCTGGGTTGTGTGGCCAGGAGCCACACAAGTCAGGACAGTCCCGGGTAGCTCACCCCGCCGAGGACGACCGCGAACGGCTGCGCCGCCACAACCTCGCTTCCCCTCGGTGATGCTGTAAGCGCAAGCAGCGCCGCAAACGCAGCGCGGACGACGCTACGTGTCGCGCTCGACCCGGATCGACCGCCGCCGCGGGCGGACGTCGTCGGCGCGGATGAGGTCGGTTGTCGCGCCCTTGTAGGGGACGAGCTCGGCCTTGAACGACTTGCGCACGCGCTCGATCTCGGCCTGCATCTCGGCGCGCATCTCGGCCGAGCGGCGCTCGAGCGCCTCCAGGCGCCGGCTGGCGCGCTCGAGCTGCTCCTCGAGGTCCAGCACGCGCTCGACGCCGGCCAGGTTGAGCCCGAGCTCGGTCGTCATCTCCTGGATGCGGCGCAGGCGCTCGACGTCGGCCTGGGAGTACAGGCGCGTGCCCTTGGGGGAGCGCTTGGGCTCGATGAGGCCGCGGGCCTCGTACATGCGCAGCGTCTGCGGGTGCATCTCGGCCAGCTCGGCCGCGACGGAGATCATGAACACGCCGCGCTGCTGCTCGACGATCACGCGCGTGGTGGTGCGCCGCCGGACGCTCATGAGAACAGCCTCGCGCGCGGGTTGCCGTTCATGACCTGCGACAGCTTCTCGACCGCCTCGGACTGCTCGTCGCTGAGGCTGGCCGGGACGTCGATGACGAAGCGGTAGTGGATGTCGCCGCGGCCCTTGCCGCCCAGGCGCAGCGGGCCCTCGCCGCGCAGGCGCTGGACGGTGCCGTGCTTGGTCCCGGGCGGGACGCGCAGCTTCTTGCGCCCGCTCAGCGTGGGGACCTCGACCTCGGCCCCGCGGATCGCCTCGGGGATGGTGAGCGGGACCTCGACCTCGACGTGGTCGCCCTTGCGCTTGAACACCGGGCTCTCGGCCACGCGCGTGATCACGTAGAGGTCGCCGGCGGGGCCGCCGTTGCGCCCGGGCTCGCCCTTGCCGGCCAGCCGCACGCGCGAGCCGTCGCGGACGCCGGCGGGGATGTTGACGCGGTACTTCTTGACCGTGCGCACCGAGCCCGCGCCCTCGCAGGTGGGGCAGGGGTCCTCGATGATCGCCCCGGTGCCGCCGCAGCGCGAGCACGGCTGGGAGATCGAGAACAGCCCCTGGCCCTGGGACTCGATCCCGCGGCCCTGACAGCGCGGGCAGACCTTGGGCGAGGTGCCCGGCTTGGCCCCGGTGCCGTGGCAGGTCCCGCAGCGCTGCGAGGTCGGCACGGTGAGCGGGACCTGCGCGCCCTCGACGGACTGCTCGAAGCCGATCGAGACCTCGGCCTCGAGGTCGCGCCCGCGCTCGGCGCGGGGGCCGCGCGTGCCCGTGCGCGCGCCGCCGCCGGCGCTGCCGAAGAGGTTGGAGAGGATGTCGGAGAACGACCCGCCGTCGAAGCCGCTGGTCCCGCCGCCGCCGGTCCCGGGGAACATCCCGCCGCGGTCGTACTGCTTGCGCTTGTCGGGGTCACCGAGGACGTCGTAGGCCGCGGAGATCTCCTTGAAGCGCTCCTCGGCCTGCTTGTCGTCGGGGTTGCGGTCGGGGTGATGACGGCGCGCGAGCTTGCGGTAGGCCTTCTTGATCTCCTCGGGCGAGGCCTTCTTGTCGACGCCGAGGACGCTGTAGAGGTCGCGCTGAGCCACGTCGCCTCCTAGGCCGCCACGACGACCTTGGCCGGACGCAGCACCTCGTCGCCGTAGCTGTAGCCGGCGTTGTAGACCTCGACGATGGTGCCGGCCTCGGCGCCCTCGACGGGCCGCTGCGCCAGCGCCTCGTGACGGTGCGGATCGAAGCGCTCGCCGTTGGGCGAGTCGGGCTCGATCCCCACGCGCGCGAGCGCGGCGAGCAGCTCGTTCTGCACGAGGCGGATGCCGTCGGTCAGGTGATGGTCGCGGTTCTCGGGCTGGGCCTCGGCCGAGGCCAGCGCGCGCTCGAAGTTGTCGAGCGCCGGCAGCAGCTCGCGCGCGAGCTTGGCGATGCCGCGCGCCTCGGCGGCGCCGACGTCGCGCCGCGCGCGCTTGCGGACGTTGTCGAGGTCGGCCGCTGCGCGCAGCCACTTGTCCTTGTAATCCGGCTCCTCGGCGACGGGCTGCTCGGCCTCGGCCTCGGGCTCGGGCTCGGGCTCGGCGTCGACCGCGACGTCGGCGTGCTCGGGCTCGACGGGCTCACCCGCCGCCTCCTCGGCGGCGGGTGCCTGGGCCCGGGTCGTGTCCTGCTCGGAGGTCACGACTTGCCCTCGTCCACGACCTCGGCGTCGACCACGTCCTCCTCGGCCTCGGCCTGCTCGGACGCGCCCTCGCCGTCGGCGGCGGCGCCGTTGCCCTGGGCCGCGGTGGCCTGCTGCTGAGCGCGCTCGTACATGGCCTCGGAGACCTTGTGGAACGAGGTCTGCAGGGCCTCGGTCTTCGCGTTGATGTCCTCGGGGTCCTCGGAGGTCAGCGACTCGCGCACCGTCTTGATGGCGGCCTCGATCTCCTCGCGCGAGGAGGCGTCGACCTGCTCGCCGAGATCCTTGAGCTGGCGCTCGGCCTGGTAGGCCGCGTTCTCGCCCGTGTTGCGGGCCTCGGCCAGCTCGCGGGCCTTGCGGTCCTCGTCGGCGTGGGTCTCGGCGTCGGTGACCATGTTGCGGATCTCGTCCTCGCTGAGGCCCGAGCCCGCCTTGATCTCGATCTTCTGCTCCTTGCCCGTCCCGAGGTCCTTGGCCGACACGTTGAGGATGCCGTTGGCGTCGATGTCGAAGCCGACCTCGACCTGGGGCACGCCGCGCGGGGCCGGCGGGATGCCGGTGAGCTGGAACTTGCCCAGCGACTTGTTGTAGGTCGCCATCTCGCGCTCGCCCTGCAGCACGTGGATCTCGACCGAGGGCTGGTTGTCCTCGGCGGTGGAGAAGATCTCCGACTTGCGCGTCGGGATCGTGGTGTTGCGCTCGATGAGCTTGGTCATCACGCCGCCCTTGGTCTCGATGCCGAGGGTCAGCGGGGTGACGTCGAGCAGGAGGACGTCCTTGACGTCGCCGGCCAGCACGCCGGCCTGGATGGCGGCGCCCACGGCGACGACCTCGTCGGGGTTGACCCCGCGGTGGGGCTCCTTGCCCGTGAGCTCCTTGACCTTCTCCTGCACCGCGGGCATGCGCGTCATGCCGCCGACGAGGACGACGTGGTCGATCTTCGCGGCGCCCTTGTCCTTCGCGTCATCCAGCGCCTGGCGCACGGGGGCGACGACGCGGTCGATGAGGTCGGACGTCAGCTCGTTGAGCTTGGCCCGGGTCAGGCGCATGTCGAGGTGCTTGGGGCCCGACTGGTCGGCGGTGATGAAGGGCAGGTTGATCTGCGTCTCCTGTGCGGAGGACAGCTCGATCTTGGCCTTCTCGGCCGCCTCGTACAGGCGCTGCAGGGCCATGGGGTCCTGCTTGAGGTCGATGGCCTGGTCGCGCTTGAACTCCGCCGCCAGCCAGTCGACGATCGCCTTGTCGAAGTTGTCGCCGCCGAGGTGGTTGTCGCCCGCGGTGGCCTTGACCTCGAAGACGCCGTCGCCGATCTCCAGGACGGACACGTCGAAGGTGCCGCCGCCGAGGTCGAAGACGAGGATCGTCTGGTCGGTCTCCTTGTCCAGGCCGTAGGCCAGGGACGCGGCGGTGGGCTCGTTGATGATGCGCTTGACGTCGAGGCCCGCGACCTTGCCGGCGTCCTTGGTCGCCTGGCGCTGGTCGTCGTTGAAGTACGCCGGGACGGTGATGACCGCGCTGTCGACCGTGTCGCCGAGATAGGCCTCGGCGTCGGCCTTGAGCTTCTGCAGGATCATCGCGCTGATCTCCGGCGGGCTGTACTGCTTGCCGCCGGCGTCCACGCGCGCGTCGCCGTTGGGGCCGCTGACGACCTTGTAAGGGACGATCGACTCCTCCTCGCGCACCTCGGCCTCCTTGCGGCCCATGAAGCGCTTGATCGAGAAGACGGTGTTCTGCGGGTTGGTGACGGCCTGGCGCTTGGCGACGGTCCCGACGAGGCGGTTGCCGTCCTGGGTGAAGGCGACGACGGACGGGGTGGTGCGTCCACCCTCCACGTTCTCGATGACGGTCGGCTCGCCGCCTTCGAGGACGGCCATGCACGAGTTCGTCGTGCCGAGGTCGATCCCGATGGTCTTGCCCATGTGGTGAGGACTCCTTGCCTGCTCGTTCTCTACGTTGGAAATCTCAGTCCGAGGCTAGCAGATCATGGACGGGGCGCCCCGCGACGGCGCCCGTGCCGCCGTGTGCGCGAGCGCACACCCCGAACGGGTCAAAAGACGCGGTGAGCGGCGCTCGCCGCGCCTAGCTTGAACCCCATCAGCGCGGCTCTCTCTCGAGACCTGAGGAGGTCACATGTTCATCCGCCGCATCGCCGCCAGTGCCTGTGCGCTGGCCCTTGTCATCCCGGCCGCCGCCTCCGCGGTGCCCGCCACCGACCCGCCCGCCACCGGGCAGCCGACGGTCGTCTACGGCGACACCAAGTACGACCTGCAGAACCAGCAGGAGCTCTCGGCCCCCGTCGGGGACACCAAGAGCGACCTGAAGCCGGCGACGAACGTGCAGACCCATGTCGACCGGGTCGGCTCGCTCTCGGCCGAGCAGCTCACCGCCGCCTACGGCACCACCAAGCCCGCGACGCCGGCAGCGCCGTCGTTCGCGTCGCACGACGACAACACCAACGGCTGGCAGATCGCCACGTGGGCCGAGGCAGCCGTCCTCGCCGCCATCGCGCTGGGTTCCGCCTTCCTCATCAGCGGCCGCACGCGGTCGCGGCGCCTCAGCAGCTAGAGGCGCGTCGCGCTCACCCGATCCATCTCATCCCAAAGCCAGGAGAACGCACACCATGCTCACCCGCCGCATCGCCGCCAGCGCCTGTGCGCTGTGCCTCGCCATCCCCACCGTGGCGGCCGCGAAGCCCGCGCCTGCGGAGTTCGTCGGCCACACCCACCACAGCGTCGCGGTCGTAGCGACCGGCGACACCAAGAACGACCTGCACGTCAACGCCTACGAGCAGGCCATCGCCGGCGACACCAAGGGTCACCTGCCCCGAGCCATCGCGCCCGCGCCCAGCACGCACGTCGTGGTGGCATCGGCCGGTCGCACGAAGCCCGCCGTCGCGGGCGACGGGTCCGACGACGGCTGGCAGATCGCCGCTCTCGTCGAGGCCGGCCTCATCGCCGTCGTGGCGCTCGGCGCCGCCGGCGCGCTCACCGCGCGCACGCGCCGCAACACGCAGCCGAGCGTGTAGCAAGCCAACCGCGAGGGGCGGGGCCGTCCGCGGCCCCGCCCCTCAAAGCGTCTGCGTCCTGAACGGGCGCAGGCCCCGCGCGCGGTAGTTGGGCAGCGCGGCGGCGCCGTCGAGCGTGCAGGTGTGCAGCCACACGCGCGGGGCGAGCTCGAAGGCACGACGCAGCGCGTGCGTGAGCAGGAAGCCGCCGAGGCCCTTCCCCTGGTAGTCGGGCAACAGGCCGAAGTAGGCCACCTCGATGCCGTCCGCCTCGGCGCGCAGCTCGTAGTAGCCGGCGCGTTCGCCGGCGACCGTCGCCACCCACGTCTCGACCCCGTCGGCCCAGGCCTGCCACTGCGCCTGCGAGCGCCCGAGATGGTCGGTCCACGTGTGGTGGCGCCCCACCTCGACGTAGAACCAGCGGCTCAGCGCTCCGTCGGGCGGGCGCACCGGCGCGACCTCGACGCCCTCCAGGCGCGGCGGGCCCGCCGGCCGCAAGGCACCGGGGTCGTCGAGCTCGAGGTAGGTGCGCACGACGGGCTCGGTCACCCTGGGTATCTTGCCCGCCGTGACGCGTGGGGCTCCCGTCGACGGCTTCCGGCTCGCCTACGACCGCCAGGGCAGCGGGCCGCCGGTGATCCTCTGCACGGCTGGCCGGGCTCGCGCCGCGACGTAACGCGCGGCCGGGCGCCTTCGCCGCGAGCATCGGGTGGTACCGCGCCGGCGCCGGGACGCTCGCCACGGCGCTGGCCGAGCGGGCCCCCGCACCGAGGACCGCCTGGCCGTCCCGACGACGGTGCTGTGGCCGACCGAGGATCCGCTCTTCCCGGTCGCGTGGTCGGACCGCATCGACGCGTTCCTCGCCCGCGCGCAGCTGCGCGTGCTCGACGGCGTCGGGCACTTCGTCCCGCTCCAGGCGCCCGACGACGTCGCCGGCGCTATTCGCGCCGCGACGGGCACATCCGCCTGAGCGCACACTCGCCGCAGGCCGGGCGCTGGGCGTGACACGTCCGCCGGCCGTGGCGCAGGAGGTTGACGTGCAGCTCGAGCTCGGCGCCGGGCGGGGTGATGGCCAGCATCTGGTCGTGCAGGCGGTCGAAGGGGGCGCCGGGCTCGAGCACGTGCAGGCGCATGCCCACCCGCGAGACGTGGGTGTCGACGGGCACGTCGCGCAGGCCGTAGGAGAAGAGCAGCACGCAGGCGGCGGTCTTGCGCCCGACGCCGGGCAGCGCGCAGAGGTAGGCCTGCGACTCGGGTACCGGGGCGTCGCGCATCCAGGAGAGGTCGGGCTCGCCGATCGCCTCGAGCATCGCCTTGATCCGGACCGACTTGACCTTGGAGATCCCACCGGGCCTGATCGCCTCCTCGATCTCCTCCACCGGGGCGTCGCGGACGGCTTCCCACGCCTCGAAGCGCTCGCGCAGGCGCAGGAAGGCGACGTCGCGGTTGCGGTCGTTGGTGGACTGCGAGAGGACGGTCAGCACCAGCTCGCCGACCGGGTCGCCGTGCGGCTCCATGACGGGTATCCCGTAGAGCGCGCGCAGGCGTTCGCGCACGGCGCGCACGCGGCTGGCTCGGGGCCGGTGCCAGGGGATGGACACGCGGCGAAGTATCGTCCGCGCGCCGATGGCCCCGGTCACCGAGCACCACGACACCCTTGGCGATCAGCCCCTGTTCTGGCGCAGCGCCGAGGGCGGCGAGCCGCCCGTGCTCTACCTGCACGGCGTGCCGACCAGCTCTGACGACTGGCTGGCCTTCCTGCCGCGCACCGGCGGGCTGGCCCCCGACCTGCCCGGCTTCGGCCGCACCGGCAAGCGCGGCGACGGCGACTTCACGATGCCCGGCTACGACCGCTTCGTCGAGGACTTCCTCGACCATGCGGAAGTCGATCGCGTGCGGCTGGTCGTCCACGACTGGGGCGCGGTCGGCCTGCTGTGGGCGCAGCGCTTCCCCGAGCGCGTCGAGCGCCTGGTCGTGATCAACGCCGTCCCGCTGCTGCCCGGCTTTCGCTGGCATCCCCTGGCCCGGATGTGGCGTCGGCGGGCGCTCGGCGAGGTCGTCATCGGGCTGTCGACCCGCTGGGCCTGGCGGCGGCTGCTCCCGCCCTCGGTGGCCGAGGAGTCCTGGCCGCACTTCGACCAGGGCACCCAGCGCGCGATCCTGCAGCTCTACCGCGCGAGCCCGGAGGACGCGCTCGCGCGCGCAGGCCTGGACCTCGGGCGCATCGACTGCCCTGCGCTGGTGGTATGGGGCGATCACGACTCCTACCTCCCCTCGACCTTCGCCGACGCCTACGCGGGGGCGCTCGGCGGCGACGCCGAGGTCCTGCACCTCCATGAGGCCGGGCACTGGCCCTGGCTCGACCGGCCGGATGCCGTCGATCGCATCGCCGCGTTCCTGGACGCCTAGGGCGATCCCGCGCGTGGGCGCTGGCCGCCGTCGTCGCGGCGGCCTACCTCGTGCTGGCGCCGCCGAGCGCGGACCTGGCGGCGCAGTACTACCGCGCCGACCTCGGCCTCGTGCTGTGGGACAACGGCTGGTACGCCGGCCATCACATGCCCGGCTACAGCGTGCTCTTCCCGCCGCTGGCCGCCGTGCTCGGCCCGCGCCTCGTCGGGGCGCTCAGCGCGATCGCGGCCGCGTGGCTGTTCGCGCGCCTGGTGCGCGACTGCGACGGCGCGCGTGTCGCGGCGCTGTGGTTCGCCGTGGCGACGGCCACGAGCCTCGTCACGGGGCGGCTGACCTTCGCGCTGGGCGTGGCGATCGGGCTGGGGGCGGTGCTCGCCGCCGCGCGCGGCCGAACGGGCTGGGCGTGCGTCCTGGCGGTGCTCTCGAGCCTCGCCAGCCCGGTGGCGGGGGTTTTCGTGGCGCTGGCGGCGGCGGCGTGGTGGCTGGACCGCCGGCGCTGGTGGCCGGTCGCGCTCGCCGCCTGCGCACTGGGACCGGCGCTGGCGCTGGCCGTCGCCTTCCCGGAGGGCGGCAGCTTCCCGTTCGTCGGATCGAGCTTCTGGCCCGGCCTGGCCGCGGCGATCGCGGTCGGGCTCGTCGTGCCGCGCGACGCGCGGGTGGTCCGCATCGGCGTCGCGCTCTACGCCGTGGCCATGGTCGCGTGCTTCGCACTGGCGACGCCGATGGGCGGCAACGTCGTACGCCTCGGCGCGCTCTTCGCCGGACCGGTGCTCGCGGCGCTCGTGTGGCGCACCAACCGCCGCGCGCTCGCCCTGCTGGCGCTGCCGCTCTTGTACTGGCAGTGGGTCGCGCCGGTCGACGACTGGGCCCGCGCCGACAACGACGCGTCGGTGCACGAGCGCTACTACGACGGGATGCTCGGCTTCCTGGGCTCACGCGGCGGCGGGCCCTTCCGGGTGGAGATCCCGTTCACCGACAACCACTGGGAGTCGCGCTGGGTAGCGCCGCACGTGCCGCTGGCGCGCGGGTGGGAGCGTCAGCTCGACCGCGAGCGCAATGCGCTCTTCTATGACGGACGTCCGCTGACGGCGGCGCGCTACCGCCGCTGGCTGGATGACAACGCGGTGCGCTTCGTGGCCCTCGCCGACGCGCCGATCGACTACTCGGCGGCGCGCGAGGCCCAGCTCGTTCGTGACGGCCTGCCGTACGCGCGCGAGGTGTGGCACGACGCGCACTGGCGCGTGTTCGAGGTCGCCGGCGCGCGGCCGCTGGCGCGCGGCGCCGCCCGCGCGACCGCGCTCGAGCCCCAGCGGGTGCGGCTGTCGGCCGACCATGCCGGCGTGGTGGACCTGCGCGTGCGCTTCACGCCGTACTGGCGGATCGCCGCCGGGCGCGGCTGCGTCTCCCAGGGCCCTGGCGGCTGGACGCGGCTGCGCGTCGAGCGCCCCGGACCCGTGGTGCTCGAGACCTCGTTCGCCCTCGGGCGGGTCCGTGCGACGTCGCCGCGCTGCACGCCCTGAGGGCCGTCCGAGGCCCGCTTAAGCGGATCGTTGGTTCCTGTTAGGTGTGGTTAGCCGACCTACCGGGCAACCGGAGCGGTCATTACGATGTTTGTAACGATGCTCCTAGACCGCGCCCGTTCCCTCCAGGCGCGGCTCCTGCCCCACGGTGTCCTCGACGTGGTGCGCCAGGTGCTGCTCTTCGCTGCCGCGTATTACGCCTACCGTCTGGTGCGCGGATGGATCGACGACCCGCAGGGCGCGACGGTGGCCTTCGACAACGCACGCCACCTGATCCATCTCGAGCAGACGCTGGGGTTCTTCGTGGAGCCCAGCGTGCAGGCGTGGGCCTCGACGAAGCCGGCGATCATCGACTTCGCCAGCTGGGTCTACCTGAACTGCCAGACCTCGGTGACCCTCGGGGCGCTCGTCTTCCTCTACCTCTTCCACAACAAGAGCTTCTACTTCGTGCGCAACATGTTCATGGTCGCCATGGGCATCGCGCTGGTCGGCTACACCCTGATGCCGACCGCTCCGCCGCGCTTCTTCCCGGAGTGGGGCTTCCTGGACTCCGTCTCGGACTTCACCGGCGTCAGCCATGACTCGGTGGCCGTCAACGCGCTCTTCAACCCCTATGCGGCGGTCCCGTCGATGCACGTGTGCTTCGCGCTGCTGATCGGCATCACGCTGGCCCGCCTGTCCAAGCACCGCGTCACGCGCATCGCCTGGGCTCTGTACCCGCTGCTCGTGACCTTCGTGATCGTGGCCACCGGCAACCACTTCCTCTCGGACGCCATCCTCGGCGCCGTGACGGCCGGCCTGTCGGCCTGGGCCGCCAGCTGGCTGGCCCGCGCCCGCCCGACCGCCTGGGCCTTCCGCACCGCCAAGGCGTGATGGCCTCGCCCGCGCAGAGCCCCCGGCCACGGCGCCGGGAGCCCGGCGTGCGCCGCGACGCCGTGCGCGATCGGCTGATCGAGTCGCGCCTGACGCCCAACGCGATCTCGCTCACCGGGTTCGTGCTCAACGTGGTGGCGGCCGTGCTGGTCTGGCAGGAGCTCTTCGTCTGGGGCGGGATCGCCTTCATCGTCGGCTCGGTGTGCGACACGCTCGACGGGCGCTACTCGCGCATGTCGGGCAAGGGCACGCAGTTCGGCGCCTTCCTCGACTCGACGCTGGACCGCATCGAGGAGGGCGTCGTGCTGACCGCGGTGGCCTTCGTCTTCGCCAAGCGCGGCCAGGACTTCGCCGCGGCGGCGGTCGTCGTGGCGGTGCTGGCGTCGCTCATGGTGAGCTACACACGAGCGCGCGCCGAGGCCCTGGGCGTCGAGTGCAAGGTCGGCATCGCCAGTCGCGCGGTGCGCGTGGTGATCCTCTCCGTCGGTATCGTGTTCGCCGACCTGGACCTGCTGGCGCCTGCCGTGTACGTGCTGGCGGGACTGGGCACCATCACCGTCCTGCAGCGGATCCTGCACGTGCGCAAGGAGCTCAACCGGCTCGCGCAACCGGCCTCCGAGCTGTAACCGGCGGTCAACGACGGGGTTCGATCCGTCGGAAAACATCGAAGGGAACTTTGACTTGAGCACCAACGGCAACGGCGTCGCCGCGACCGACGGCGCCGCGACGAACGGCAAGGCCCGCTACCAGCGCGACAAGGTCCGCGTGGCCATCATCGGGGTCGGGAACTGCGCGAACTCCTTCGTGCAGGGCGTCCACCACTACCGCGACGCCGACCCCAAGGCCCGAGTACCCGGCCTCATGCACGTCGATCTCGGCGGCTACCACGTGAGCGACATCGAGTTCACGTGCGCCTTCGACGTCAACCGCACGAAGGTCGGCAAGGACCTCGGCGAGGCCATCTGGGCGGACCCCAACAACACGATCAAGTTCACCAAGGCGCCCAAGAAGCTCGGCGTGCCCGTCTATCGCGGGATGACCCACGACGGCATCGGCAAGTACGCCGCGGAGAAGATCACCAAGGCGACCGGCGAGACGGCCGACATCGTCTCGATCCTCAAGGAGACCCACACCGATGTCGTGGTCTCCTACCTGCCGGTCGGCTCCGAGCAGGCCACCAAGTGGTACGTGGAGCAGATCCTCGAGGCGGGCTGCGGGTTCGTGAACTGCATCCCGGTCTTCATCGCCCGCGAGGACTACTGGAACAAGCGCTTCAAGAAGGCCGGCCTGCCGATCATCGGCGACGACATCAAGTCCCAGGTCGGCGCCACCATCACCCACCGCGTCCTGGCCCGGCTCTTCCACGAGCGCGGCGTCAAGCTCCTGCGCACGTCGCAGCTGAACGTCGGCGGGAACATGGACTTCTTCAACATGCTCGAGCGCGAGCGCCTGGAGTCCAAGAAGATCTCCAAGACCAACGCGGTGACCTCGGTGGCCGGCCTGGAGATGGAGGCCGACAACGTGCACGTCGGCCCCTCGGACTACGTGCCGTGGCTGACCGACCGCAAGTGGGCCCACATCCGCCTGGAGGGCGAGGCCTTCGGCGGCGTGCCGCTCAACGCCGAGCTCAAGCTCGAGGTCTGGGACTCGCCGAACTCGGCGGGCATCGTCATCGACGCCGTGCGCTGCCTGAAGCTGGCGCTCAACCACGGGGTCAGCGGCCAGCTCGACGGGCCGAGCTCCTACCTCATGAAGTCGCCCATGAGCCAGCGCCCCGACGACGAGGCGCGTGACGCGACCGAGAAGTTCATCGACCGCTACAAGGGCAAGGCGGGCACGAGCGCCAAGGGCCGAAAGGCCCCGGCCCGGAAGGCCGCGGTCAAGGCCTGATGGTTGGTTCCGCGGCCATCTGGTTCGGTTAACCGCCTCATCCGCGGGGCGGACGTGAAGATGGGCCGCGCGGCCGACGACGGCGGGAAGAAGCTTGCGTAACTTGCGTCACACATAGACACAGGAACCGCGCAGGCTCCGCACCCTCCTCCAGCGGACGCGGCACTCTCCTCCAGATGCATCGCGACAACGGGCCGCCCACCGGGCGGCCCGTCGCGTTGCCGGTCGGCTAGCGTGCGCGCGTGGCCGACGCCGCGGTGCTGCGAGCGCAGCTCGCCTATCTGGAGCGCACCTCGCCCTTCTATCGCGAGCGCCTGGCCGGCGCGCGGGCGCTCGAGGACGTCCCGCTGCTGACCAAGGCCGACCTGCGCGCCTCGCAGGCGGCACGGCCGCCCTTCGGCGAGCACCTGTGCGCGCCGCCCGAGGCGCTGGTGCGCCTGCACGTCACCTCGGGGACGACCGGCGATCCGGTGGTCATCGGCCTCACGCGCTCCGACCACGAGGCCAACTCCGCCATCGGCGGCGCGGCCTTCGCCATCGCCGGCGTGCGCAGCAGCGACGTCATCGCCCATTGCCTGAACTACGCGCTCTACGCGGGCGGGATCGCCGACCACATGGCGCTCGAGGCCTCTGGCGCGACCGTCGTGCCCGTGGGCGTGGGCCAGTCGCAGCGCCTGCTCGACCTCGTCCCGCGCCTCGGGCTCACCGCGATCTACGGCACGCTCTCCTTCCCGGCCCACCTCGCCGGGCGCGCGCGCGAGGCCGGGATCGACCCGGCCGACCTGGGGCTGCGCCACATCGTCACGGCCGGCGAGCCGGGCGCCGGGCTGAGCGCGGTGCGCGAGCAGATCGAGGCGACCTGGGGCGCCTCGGTGGCCGACAGCTTCGGCATGAGCGACGTGTGGTCGACCATGGCCGGCGAGTGCGAGGCGCGCCAGGGGCTGCACCTGACCACCGAGGGGTGGGCCGTGCTGGAGCTCCTGGAGCCCGGCGGCGACACCCCGCTGGCGATCGAGGACGGCGCCTTCGGCGAGCTCGTGTGGACCCATCTGCGCCGCGAGGCCTCGCCGCTGCTGCGCTACCGCTCGGGCGATCTCGCCCGCGTGTGGACGTCGCCGTGCGAGTGCGGGCGCGGCGGCGTGCGGGTGCGCATCGAGGGCCGCCTCGACGACATGCTGCGCGTCCAGGCGGTCAACGTGCACCCCGGCGCGATCGGTGCGGTGCTCGGGCGCTTCGCCGGGCTGGGCCGCTACGCGGTGGTGGCCGAGGGCGATCCGATCGTCCCGCCGCTGCGGGTCTTCGTCGAGACGGCCAACGCGGTCGAGGGCGTCGACGCGGCGTTGCGCTCGGAGCTCGGCGCGCGCTTCGAGGTACAGGCGGTGGCGCCCGGTGCGCTGCCGGTGGGCGAGCAGAAGACGCGCGTCGTGTACCGCACGGCGCGGGGAGAGGAGCTGGTGCTGAGGTGAGCGTGACGGTGACGGAGCTGGGTTCGGCGCGGGTGGTGACGTGGGACCGCCAGGCCAATCGCAACGCCTGGACGCGCGACACGATCGAGGCGATCGCCGACGGCATCGAGGCCGCCGGGGCCGACGAGGAGGTGCGCTGCGTCGTCGCCCGGGGGGCCGGCGAGCACTTCTCCGCCGGCGACGACCTCTTCGCCGCGATCGACGCCACGCCGGAGTCGTGGGCGGCGACGGTGCGCGCCTTCCAGCGCGTGACGCTCGTGACGCTGGCCGCGCCGATCCCCGTGCTGGCCGCCATCGACGGCGTGTGCATCGGCGGCGCGCTGGAGTTCGCGGCCAGCTGCGACCTGCGCCTGGCCACCGATCGCGCGCGCTTCGGCACTCCGGAGGTCGGCATCGGGCTGACCTACACCAACGCCGGCTCGCACTTCCTGCCCTCGACGATGGGCGAGACCGCCGCGCGCGAGCTGCTGCTCACCGGCGCGCTGCGCGACGTCGCCTGGGCGCAGAGCCACCGCTTCGTCAACGAGGTCGTCCCGGCCGCCGCGTTCGAGGAGCGCATCGCCGCCTGGGCGGCGGGCTTCGACGACGTCTCGCGCGCCGCGGTGGCGCGCACGAAGGCGATGCTCAACGACCGCTTCGGCGACCTGCTCGACGCCGCCATGGAGCGCGAGGAGCGCGCGTGCATCGAGCTGTTCGACGGGCCGGATGCGCCGGCGGCGCTTGCGGCGTTCGCGCAGCGGCGGCGGTAGCGCAAACGGCATCACCGAGGGAGAGGGAGTGAGCGGCGGCCGGGGCGCCGAGCGGCTCGGCGTCGGCGCTGGCTCCCGAACTGCGTGGGATTGCTGTCGGTTTCCGGGGGTAATCCCACGCGGTTCGCGCACGGACGACCGCGAGCGCCCCGGCCGCCGTGGCTCCTTCCCCTCGGTGATGCTGTTCGCGCCCCGCAAGTGCGCGACCCCCGTGGTTTCACCGATGCGCGGCGGTCGACGACGGCCCACAATCGCCTCGAATGTGACCGCTTGCTGCGACGCCGGCCGCGCTGGTAGCCAGCCCCCCTACCGGTTGCGGTCGGCGGGCGGTCGTGGCGTGACCTCGCGCGCGCCGTAGGCGGCGGCCAGCTCGGTGCGCGAGCGCACCCCGAGCTTGCGATAGACCTGGCGCAGGTGGTGCTCGACGGTGCGCGGGGAGAGGAACAGCGCCGCGGCCGCCTCGCGGTTGGTCGCGCCCGCGGCGACCAGGTCGGCGACCTCGCCCTCCTTGTGGGTGAGCGGGGCCTCGTCCGCCGCGGCCGAGCGGGAGCGGCCGCCCTCGGCGGCGGCCAGCTCGGCCCGTGCGCGCGCCGCCCATGGCCGCGCGCCGAGACGGTCGAAGCCCGCGAGCGCGGCGGTGAGCTGCGCGCGGGCCTCGGTGCGCCGGCGCTCGCGGCGCAGGCGCTCGCCCCAGGCGAGCTCGGTGCGCGCGACGTCGAACGGGCTGGGCAGCTCGCCGTAGCACTCGCGCGCCTCGTCGAAGTGCCCGTCGAAGTCCTCCTGCGCCAGCAGGCCGCGCCCGAGCGCCACGCTGCCGCGCGGCCACCAGCCCCCGGACCGCTGCGCGCGCTCCTCCAGCGCGGCCTGCCGTGCGCGCGCCTCGGGGACGCGCCGCGCCCGCGTGAGCGCCTCGATCAGGTACGCCTCCGCGGGAAGGAAGCCCGGGTGCTCGAGGCCCCAGGCCGCGAGATGGGCCACGGCCTGCTCGAGATGGGCGACGGCCGCGTCGATGCGCCCGAGCCCCAGGTCGAGCAGGCCGGAGGTGGTGGCGCTGAAGGCCCACGCGGCGGGCAGCTCGAACTCGGCCGCGACGCGCTCCAGGCGGGCGGCCAGCTCGCGGCACGAGCGCTCGCGGCCCTGGGCGGCGTCGAGGAAGGCCAGCGTCGCGATCGCGTAGGTCAGCGCGAAGCCCGGGCTCGTCTCCTCGGCGATCGGCAGCGCCTCGCGGCCCTTGCGCCGGGCGCGGCTCCAGTGGCCGCGGCGCACGTCGAGCCCGGCCGACACGGCGAGCGGGAAGGCCAGCGCGCGGACCGCGCCGGCGCGGCGGGCCCCGGCGATGAGGCCGTCGAGCAGGCGCTCGGCGCGCGGCCACTCCTCGAGGATCGCCAGCGCGAAGGCGGCGATGACCACGAGCTCCTGCACGGGCCCGGGGTGCGCACCGAAGGCCAGCAGCTCCTCCTCGCGGCCGAGCAGCAGCTCGCGTGCCGGCTCGACGTCGCCGGCCGCCGCGAGCGCCTCGGCCAGCAGGACGGTCGGCACGAGGTCGGCGTCGGGGCCGGCGAGCTCGCGGGCGCGCTCGGCCACGGCGTGAAGGTCGCGGACGTGGCCGCCGACGAGCAGCGCGATGCCCGCGGCGCTGAGCAGCGCGGCGGCGCGCGGGCGGTCGTGGGGCTCGATGCGCCCGGCCTCGCCGATGAGCAGCTCGTAGGCGGCGAGCGGCTCGCCGCCGAGCAGCATGACCGTGGCCCGCATGAGCTCGAGGTCGGCGTGGACGGTCGCGTCGTGCGGCTCGGTCAGGAGGTCGTCGAGCGTGTGGCGCGCCACGTCGAGCCGGCCGGCCAGTACCGCGGTGCGCGCGCCCTCCGAGCGCCGGCGGACGCGCGCGCCCGCGGGCGACAGGCGGCCCGCGCGCTCGAACGCCTCGGTCGCCGCCGCCAGCGCGCCGCGGCGCTCCGCCGCGCGCGCGGCGTCCTCGAGGGCGGCTGCGACCTGTTCGTCGGCGGCGGTGGCCGCGGCGGCCAGGTGCCAGGCGCGCGACTCGGCCTCGGCGTGCTCGGCGAGCGCCGCGTGCGCCGCCCGCCGGGCCGGCAGCGGCGCGCCCCAGTACACGGCCGAGCGCACGAGCGGGTGGCTGAAGACGACGCGGTCGTCGCGGCGCTCGACCAGGCCCGCCGCCTCGGCCGCGGCCAGGGTGTCGACGTCGATCCCGCGCGCCCGCAGCGCGGCGGCCACCGGCGCCAGCGCGTCGGCGTGCGTCGCGGCGACCATGAGCAGCGCCTCGCGTGTGCCATCCGGCAGCGCGCCCACGCGCCCGCGGTAGACGCGCTCCAGGCTGGCGCCCGCCGGCAGGGGATCGGCGAGCGGCTCGCGGCCGCTGCGCTGGGCGTCGGTGAGCTGTGCGGGCATCTCCCAGAGCGCGAGCGGGTTGCCCGCCGTCGCGGTGACGAGCCGCTCACGTACCGCGGCCGTCATGCCCTCCTCGCCCAGCAGCGCGAGCGCGGGGTCGCGCTCCAGCCCGCGCACGACGAGGATGTCGGCGCGTGGCCAGCCGGCCGGATCGAGCTCCTCGCGGGTGGCCAGCAGCAGCGTCGCCCGGCAGGCCCCCAGCCGCTTGGCCACGAAGCGCAGCGCGTCGAGCGTCGAGCCGTCCAGCCACTGGGCGTCGTCGACGACGATGAGCACGGGCGTGTCGGCGGCGGCCAGGCCGATCAGCGCGAGCGCCGCCGCGAAGACGGTGAGCGGGTCGCCGACCGTGGCGTCGCTGAGGCCGAGCGCGCCTTCCAGCGCGGCCGCCTGCGCCTGCGGCAGGGTGGCACGGTGCTCGGCGATCGGCCCCAGCAGCTCGGTCAGCCCGGCGAAGGCCAGCTCGGACTCGGCCTCGATGCCGGTGGCGCTGAGCACGCGCAGGTCGCCGGCGCGGGCGGTGGCCGCGCGCAGCAGCGCGGTCTTGCCGACGCCCGGCTCGCCGTGCAGCAGCAGCGCCGCCGGCTCGCCGCGCAGAGCACCGGTGAGAGCCGCCTCGATGGTCGCCAGCTCATGCTCGCGACCGACGAGCCGGCGCTCGCCGGCGGGCACGAGACCAGAGGCGGGCCGTGACACAGGACTATTCTGCCCGCGGTGCCCGAGCTGCTGTCCATCGCCCAGGTCACGCCCTACCCGTGGGAGGACCGCCACGACGTCAACACGTTCGTGGCCCGGGTCTCCGACGAGCTCGCAGCGCGCGGGCACCGGGTGCTCGTCGTGGCCCCGTCGTCCTCACGCGCGCTCGTGCGCGACTCGCGCAAGGCCGTGCGCAGCGGCGCGCTCGACCCGGCGCCCGGCGAGGCGCGCGTCCTGGCCGTCGGCGAGGCGCTGCCCCCGCTTCCCGGCCGGCGCCGCGCGGCATTGCCGATCGACGTCGCGCGCACGATCTCCGACCTCTTCGAGCGCGCCGCGCTCGACCTCTGCCACGTGCACGAGCCGTTCGCCCCCAGCGTGGCCAGCACCGCGCTGCGCCATTCGCGCGCGCTGAACGTCGGCACCTTCCACGCCCCGACGGAACGCGTGGTGGCCACGCAGGTCGCGCGCAAGGTCGTCCAGCTCGTGTTCGGGCGCCTCGACGCGCGCACGGCCGCGTACGGGGCGACGGCCGACCTCCTGCAGCGCTTCTTCCCCGGCGATTACACGATCGTCACGCCCGGCGCCGACGCGACCCCGCGCCCCGCCGCCGCGGACGACGGGCGCGTGCGCATCGCGTTCCTCGAACAGGAGGAGCGCGGGGCGCTGCGGCTGTTCCTGCGCTCGCTGCGTCGTCTCGATCCGGCCCTCCCCTGGGACGCGGTCGTGCACTCCGAGCGCGGCCCGTCGTCCTCGACCCCGCTGCGCGCCGACCTGCTCGATCGCGTGCGCTTCGTCGCCGACGCGCAGGAGGCGCTGGCCGGCGCCGACGTGCTCGTCGCGGCCTCGGACGGCGTCGCGCCCGCGCCGGGGCTGATCCCCCGCGCCCAGGCCGCCGGCGCCGTGCCGGTTGCCTCGCGCCTGGCCGTGTACGAGGAGCTGCTGGCCGACGGCGAGGCCGGGCTGCTCTTCGAGCCCAACGATCTCGAGACGCTCACCGCGCAGCTCGGACGGCTGGTCGCCGACGGCGCCCTGCGTGAGCGCCTGCGCGCGGCCGCGCACCCGCGCCCGTGGAGCGCGGTGGCCGACGAGCTCGAGGCCCTCTACCGCACGCTCGCGGCGCGCCGCCACGACATGCGCGGCAACGCCGACGCCGCGCGGGTGCTCAGGGGCCGGCGCACCATCGATGTCGATCTGCACATGCACACCGACCACAGCCACGACTGCGCCACCCCGGTCGAGGTGCTGCTGGCCACGGCCCGCGACCAGGGGCTGGGCGCGATCGCCGTGACCGACCACAACGAGGTCTCCGGCGCGCTGGAGGCGGCGGCGAAGGCGGCCGACTACGGCGTGAAGGTCATCGTCGGCGAGGAGGTCAAGACCGGTCACCAGGGCGAGGTCATCGGCCTCTTCCTGCAGGAGAAGATCCCGCGCGGCCTGTCGCTGGCCGAGACGGTGGCCGAGATCCGCCGCCAGGGCGGCGTCGTCTACGTGCCCCATCCCTTCGACCGCATGCACGCGGTACCCGACTACGAGCACCTGCTCGACGTCGTCGAGGACGTCGACGCGATCGAGGTCTACAACCCGCGCGTCGCGATCGGCTCGTTCAACGAGGAGGCGGCGCGCTTCGCGGCCAAGTACCGCATCCCGGCCGGCGCCGGCTCGGATGCCCACGTCGCCCAGGGGCTGGGCTCGGTGCGCGTGCGCATGCCCGACTTCGACGGTCCGGTGGAGTTCCTCGAGGCGTTGCGCGCGGCCGAGATCATCACCAAGCCCTCGAGCCTGCTCTACGTGCAGGCCCTGAAGTTCCTCGAGACGAAGGCGACGCCGTCGGGCGCTCGCGAGCGCCGGCGCGAGCGCCGGGTGCGCCGCGCGATCCGCAAGCCGTGATGCAGGCGCAAGGACGACCTGCGGACCCGTCGAAGCCCGCAGGACCCATGCCCGCGACCGACGACGAGATCCGCGAGAAATACCTCGAGCGCGCCATCCGCGAGCTCAACACCCTGACCCGCGAGCTGCAGTCCTGCCGGGACTGCCCCCGCGGCAACCTGATGCCGGTCCTCGGCTCGGGCCACCCCCAGGCCGACGTCTTCCTGCTCAAGTTCGCGCCCGCGGCGAGCGAGATCGAGGAAGGCGTCGCCTTCTACGGGCGCAGCGGCACGGCGCTGATGAAGTCGCTGAAGCGGCTGAGCATCGACCCGCTCGCCGTCTACGGGACGCTGTGCGTGAAGTGCCCGGTGGGCGACGGGTCGCTCGCCGACCCGGCGTGCGTCGCGCGCGTGCTCGAGGAGCTGGCCATCGTGGCGCCCAAGATCGTGGTGGTCATGGGCGACGACGCCCTGACGGCGCTCAATGACCTCGACGTGCCCCTGGCGCGGCCGCTGGATCCCGAGCTCGGGACCGTGCAGCCGTTCACGCCGGCGTGCGACGCGCTCGTCGTGCCGAACATCGACGAGGCCCTCGACGAGGAGGCGGCCAAGCGCGAGTTCTGGTCGGCCTTCAGGGTGCTGGGCGAGTGGTACGCGGACCTGCCGCCCTATTAGGGGTCGTCGGCGCCGCCCTCGCCTACTTCCTCGTCGCTCCCGAGCTTCCGCAACTGCATCCGCCCGAGCTGTCGGCGCTCGTGGCGTGCACCGTCGGGCTGACCTTCGTCGTGGCCATCGTGGCAGGGCTGGCGGCGATGGCCGACTCGCCAATCGCCCTGTTCCCGGCGGTGGCGGGATCGGCGCTGCTCGTGGCCGCGCTCGACGCCAACGACGTCGGCGCCGCGGCGACGCCCTTCGAGGTCATCCTCTTCTGCTCCCTGGGGATCGCCTTCGCGGTGGTCTTCGACACGCCCCAGCTGGCCGTCGCGCTGCCGCTCTTCCTCGCGGTCATCGACATCGCCCAGGCGCGCAACGGCGGGTCGGCCGGGCTCTTCACGCTGTCGACGTCGAAGCCCGGCGACGCGCTCACGCTGGAGCTGCCCGACTGGGGCACCGGGCTCGCGGCCGCCCGCCTGGGCGCTCCCGACGTGGTCTTCCTGGGCGCGTTCGCGGCCTACGCCCGGCGCCTGAACCTGCGCGAGCGCGCCGCCGAGGTGGGGATGTTCGTCGGGCTGCTCGCCGCGGTCGCCTCGGAGGTGCTGCTCGACTCCGAGCTGCCGACGATCGCGCTGATGGCGGTCGGCTACCTGGCGCCGAATGTCGACCGCGTCGGTGCCCTTTTCGCGCGCCCGCCCGACGAGTAACGTGGGTCGCATGGACCTCGAGGAGAAGACCCTTGAGCAGGTGGGCGATCGCTGCGAGGAGTGCGGGGCCAAGCTGACCGAGCGCGAGCTCGAGCAGGTGCTGGAGGCCGGCGGGCCGGCGCTGTGCACGGTGCACGCGCAGGAGCAGGTCGCCGTCTCCGACGAGGACGCGCTGGAGGAAGAGGTCTAGGCCCAGTATTCGATGGCGCGCGCGATCCTGCCCTCGTGCAGGTCGTAGATGCCTGCGACGCGCCGCTGGCCCACGCGCGCTTCGATGACCTGGGCCCTGCCGTCGACCACGGAGCGCAGCACCTCGATCTCGTCGTCGCTGCGCGCGGCCTCGACGCGGTGCGCGGCGACGTACTCGTCGACGTCCTGGCGCGTATCGCTACCGGCGCGCTCGACGACGGCCGACGGGTGGAACTGGGCCCGCACCGCCTCCCAGTCGCGCCGGGCCAGGCCGCGCCACAGACGTTCGGCGGCGTTCATGACAGCTCCAGGACGATCTTGCCGAGCTTGCCGCCGGAGGTGAAGCGCTCGTAGGCCTCGCCGACGCCGTCGAGCGGGTAGGTGGCGGCGACCGGCACGCGCAGCGCGCCGCGCTCGAACAGCGGCAGCACGTGGCGCTCCATGGCGCGCGCCGTCAGGGCCTTCTCCTCCAGCGGGCGCGGACGCAGCGTGGAGGCGCGCACGGTCGCGCGCTTGCCCATCATGGCGCCCAGGTTGAGGTCGGCCTTCGCGCCGCCTCCGATGCCGATGACGACGATCCGTCCGTTGGTGGCCAGCGCCTGGAGGTCGTCTGCGAGGTTGGGAGCGCCGACCAGCTCGAGGACGACATCGAAGGGGCCGTGCTCCGCGAAGCCCTCGGGATCGATGACCGCGTGGGCACCGAGCCCGGCCACGTCGTCGCGCAGGCTCTCGTTGCGCACCGTGGCCGTGACCTGGGCGCCGGCTGCGACGCCGAGCTGCACGCCGGCGGTCCCCACGCCGCCGGCCGCGCCGTGCACGAGCAGGCGCTCGCCGGCGCGCAGGGCGGCCTGGGTGAAGAGCGCGTCGTGGGCGGTGGTGAAGACCTCGGGCAGCCCCCCGGCCTGCAGCCAGGCCAGGTCGGTGGGGATCGGCATGAGCTGGCGCTCGTGCACGGTGGCCAGCTCGGCCTGTCCGCCGCCGCCGACGATGGCCATCACGCGGTCGCCCTCGGCAAAGCGCTCTGCGCCGGGGCCGCGCGCCACCACCTCGCCGGCGAGCTCGAGCCCGGGGATGTCAGGCGGGGAGCCCGGCGGCGCGGGGTAGTGGCCCGCGCGCTGATGGATGTCGGCGCCGTTGAGCCCGGCGGCGTGCACCTTGACGAGCACCTCGCCGGCGCCGGGCCGCGGGTCGGGGTGCTCGGCGACGACGACCTCGCCGTCGCGGATGGTGGCCGCGCGCATGGACGCGGAGTCTAGGCGCGGCGTCGCGCGGGGGTACCCTGCGTCAATGGCACTTCCCGTCGACGCATGGAAGCTCGAGGGCATCTCGCCGCGGGCCTACCAGCACCCCGCCGACCGCGCCGCCACGGCGGCGCTGCAGAAGGTTCCCTACCTCGACGAGGTGGTGCGCAGGCTCATCGCCCTGGGCTACGAGCGCGCGCTGCGCGCCGCGGCGCTGGGCTCATCGGTGCGCCTGGGCCAGGAGCAGCTGCCCCACATCTGGGTCCTGCACCGCCAGAGCTTCAACGCCCTGGACCTCGAGGACGTGCCCGACCTGTACATGACGCAGTTCCCGATGGCCAATGCGGCGACGATCGGGATCGACCGCCCGGTCGTGATCATCAACTCCGAGCTCGTGCGCATCCTCGACGACGACGCGCGCCGCGCCGTGCTCGCGCACGAGGCCGCGCACGTGCACTCCGGCCACGTCCTGTACCAGACCGCGATGATCATCCTGCTGCGGATCGCATCGGGCGTGCGCCTGCCGCTGCTCGCCGGGCTGCCGCTGCTGGGCATCCAGCTCGCGCTGCTGGAGTGGTTCCGCGGCGCCGAGCTGAGCTGCGACCGCGCCGCCGCGCTCGTCACCCGCGACCCGACGGCCGTGTGCCGCGCGCTGATGGTCATCTCGGCCGGCGAGGCCTCCGCAGACCTCAACCTCGACGCCTTCATCGCCCAGGCCATGGACTACAGCGAGGGCGGCAAGGGCCTCGAGAAGCTCACCCGGCTGATGGCCGACATGGGCCTGACGCACCCGATGCCCGTGCGCCGGGTGCGCTTGCTGCTGGAGTGGGTGCGCGAGGGCGAGTACGACCGCATCGTCGACGGCGACTACATCCGCCGCGGCCACGAGCCACCGCTGCGCGACGAGGCCGACGCCGCCCAGGAGCACTACGCCAAGCGCGTGACCGATGCCTTCCAGCAAGCGGGGTCCTCCGTCAACGAGGTCGGTCAGCAGCTGGGCGACTGGCTGTCGCGCCAGCGCGGCGGCAAGGACGACGAGTAGACGGCCCGACCCACCCGCCGCGCACGTAAGGATCGCGCCCCCGGCGACGCTCACGCAGCGTGGCCGTGGAAATCCGCCCCCGCGTCGCCGTCCTCGACGTCGACCCCGAGCTCGGCCAGGAGCTCGGCGCCGACCAGCTCGCGGCCGCGCGGGCGGCCGCGATCGCCACGGTCGTCGCGCTCCCGCGCGGGGCGTGGCGACCACCGGCGCGCGCCGGCGCCGGCGGGCACCTCGGGCTGCTCGTGCTCGACGGCCTGCTCACGCGCACCATCGGCCTGCTCGGGCGCACGTCGATGCAGCTGCTCGGAGCCGAGGACCTCGTGCGCCCATGGGACGACGACGGGTCGAGCGGCTCCGTGCCACGGACCGTCAGCTGGGCGGTCCACGAGCCGGCCCGGGTGGCGGTCCTGGACCGCGGCTTCGCCGAGCGCGTGACGGCGTGGCCCGAGATCACCGCCGCGCTGATCGGCCGCGCGCTGCGCCACAGCAGCTGGCTGGACTCCCACCTCGCCATCCTCGAGAACCCGAGCGTCGAGCTGCGCACGCTGCTCTTCCTGTGGCACCTGGCCGACCGCTGGGGACGCGTCGGCCCCGACGGGGTCCAGGTCCCCGTGCGCGTCACGCACGAGACCCTCGGCCGGCTCGTGCGCGCGCAGCGCCCGTCGGTCACCCGCGCGGTCAACCAGCTCGCGGCCCGCGGCGCGCTGAGCCGCGGCGCCGACGGGACATGGCTGTTGCACGGCGAGCCGCCGAGCGAGCTGGCGGCCTGACGGCGACCCGCCGCGCTATGCGGCGGCAGCCTGGTCGGCGGCGCGCAGCCGCTCGACGCCGCGACGCAGCACGCGGCAGACCTTCATCTGCGACATGCCCATGCGCCGCGCGATCTCGCGCTGGGACAGGTCGCCCGCGAAGTACAGGCGCATGACGTCGCGCTCGAGCGGCTCGAGCATGGTCGAGAGCTCGTCGAGCCACGCGCGATCGAAGACGCGGCGCAGTCCCTCGTCCTCCATCCCGAGCTGATCGGCGACCGTCCGGTCATCGGTGTCGGCGTGGACCGGCGCGTCGAGCGACAGGGCCCAGCGCCCGCGCCGCGCCTCCATGGCGGCCGTGACGCGATCGACCGAGAGGTCCAGGTGCTCGGCGAGGTCCGAGGTGGTCGGCGCGTGGCCGAGGGTCGCGCTGAGGCGCTCGGTGGCCGAGAGCAGTTCGAGCCACGTCTCGGCCGCTTCGCGCGGCGGGCGCACCGCCCACGTGTGATCGCGCAGCCAGCGCCGCATCTCGCCGATCATGGTGGGCACGGCGTAGCGGACGAAGTCGGTGCCGAAGCCGGGATCGAAGCGCTCGAGCGCCTTGGTCAGGCCCAGTGCGGCGGCCTGCTCGAGGTCCTCGACATAGCCGGAATGGCGGTAGCGGCGCGCCAGGCGCCGGATGATCGGGCGCATCCGGGCGACCAGCTCCTCGCGGGCGGCCAGGTCGCCGGCGAGGACGTACCGGCGCAGTAGGTCGTCTTCGACCCTGCCCACGCCGGAGCGGATGGGGGTGGCGGTGGTTCGTATGACCCGGACCTCAGAAGCCGTCCGCGATCGCTCTCGCGGGGTGGCTCGACACAACGTGGAACCGGTTCCAACCTAGCGGGCCCAGAGCGCGTGTCAAGGCGCGGTGCGTCGAATTACGCGAGCGGCGGCGAAACCGAGATCAGCGGTGACGAAACCGTGCGCCGCGCCACCACCTCAAGGGCCGGGAGCTCATGCGACGGGCCGGGTGCGGAGGCCTCATCGCCGGCCAGGGCGCTCAGCAGCAGCCGCGCACCGACGCGCCCGGACTCCCGCAGGGGCTGGCGCACGGTGGTCAGCCCGATGGCCGCGGCGAGCTCGATGTCGTCGAAGCCGACGACCGAGAGGTCGCCGGGCACGGCGAGGCCGGCGCGCGCAGCCGCGTCGAGCACGCCGAAGGCCTGCACGTCGGAGGCCGCGAAGATGGCGGTGGGCGGGCGGCGCAGCGCCAGAAGCTGGCGCGTGAGCAGCACCGCGGTCTCGCGGCCGAACGGGCCGCGCCTGACGTAGCTCGCCGGCAGCGCCACGCCGGCGTCGCCCAGCGCCCGGCGAAAGCCCTCCAGGCGCCGCTGGCTCGAGGCGAAGGCGAACGGGCTGTCCTCGACGTCGCCGACGAAGGCGACGCGCCGATGGCCGGACTCGAGCAGGTGGTGTGCGGCCATGGCGCCGCCGGCGACGTCGTCGATGGCCACGTTCGGCAGGAGCGCGTCGGCGACGTCGACCAGCACCGTGGGCAGCTGGTCGCGGTGCAGCGCGCGGACCTCGGCCGCCATCAGCGGCAAGGAGATGACGATGATCCCGTCGACCCGGTCGCGGCGGGCGAAGCGGCGCAGGGCGGCCCGGCGCTGGTCGCGGGTCTCGATGTTGAAGAGCGTCAGGTCGTAGGCGCTGCCCCCGACGACGTCGTCGATCCCGCGCAGGCGCTCGACCACGGACGGGCTGGTGAAGAAGGGGGCGATGACGCCGAGCGTCTGGGTGCGCCCGAGCGACAGGTTGCGCGCGGTCGGGCTCGGGCGATAGCCGAGCTCCTGCATGACCGCGCGGACGCGCACGCGGGTGGCATGAGCCACCCCGGGCGAATCGTTGAGCACACGCGAAACCGTGCCGACGCCCACGCCGGCGCGTTCGGCGACGTCGCGAATCCGCGGCGCACGCGGGCCCGGGCGTTCCGGAGCGCTGGCCACGACGCGAAGAGGTACCCCCGCACACGGAGGGTGACGCAGCGGCGGTCCGGCCGGGTACCGGGGCCCGAGCGCGTAGGCTCCGCGAGGATGGCCCGTAACCAACTGCGCCCCCTCTTCGACCGTGTCGTGATCAAGGAGCTCGAGCCCGATCGCATGCGCCAGTCGGGGCTGGTCGTGCCGGCCGGCTCGCACGAGCCGCCCCCGCAGCACGGCATCGTGCTGGCCGTGGGCCAGGGCGTCGACTGGTGGGAGGCCGCGGGCGTGCAGATGCCCGTCCGCCCCGGCGACCACGTCGTCTTCCCCGCGTCGGCCGGCGCGTGGGTCGAGGTCGACGAGGAGCGCCTGCTCGTCTGCCGCGTGACCGAGCTGCTGGGCGTGCTCGAGCGCGTCGAGCAGCCGCAGTCCGACGCCCGCCTGGGCGACGCGCACGGCGAAGGCTGACCGCGGCGGAGCGTCGGCGACGGGGTCGCCGACGCTCCTGGCCGGTCAGCGGCTCGTGGAGAACAGAACCTTCAGGACGCGCCAGATGTCAGCCACCGGAAGCGCGCGCGACCAGATCTGCACGCCGTCGACGTCGCCGACGAAGAACAGGTCGCAGGTCCCGCCGTAGTCGCCGATGACGCCACCGCCATCGGGTGGGTTGTAGGTGATGGGAGTGCTAGAGGGCGTGCCGTGGCCGACCTCGACGCCGTCGACGAAGAGGCGCACCGTCGAGCCGTCGAACGTCCCCGCGGCGTGATGCCACTTCCCGTCCCAGATCGTGGTCGGCGCCTCCGGCGAGCGGACGAACGTCTGCGAGCCGTCGCCGATGTAGAAGGCCAGGCCGCCGTTCTCGGAGCTGTAGAGGCCGTAGGAGCCGCTGTTGCAGCCGTTGGCGCCCTTGCCCACCACGTACTTGAACTGACCGGGCGAGCTCGAGCCGCGGATCCACGCCGCGACCGTCACGTTGGCCGGCTCGAGAGCCGTCGAGTCGGGGATCCGCACGAGGTCGTTGCCGCCGAAGCTCAGCGCCGACCCGGCGAAGACGCCCCGGATCCAGGCCGGGTCCTGATCGTCGACGCCCGCCGAGTTGCCCAGCGTGCCGTTGTTGCCATGCCCCGACCAGTCGCGGACGACCTGGCCCGAGCCTTCGTTCATCGGCCACCAGCCGACGAGCGGAAAACCGTCCGCGCCTGCCGTGGCGGGGAGGACGGCGAGGGCTGCAGCCGAAAGGGCGGCAGCCAGAATTGGACGTGTCCGTACGTGCATGGCGGCATTCCATCCGGTTGTTCGACGTCGAACACCGCCCGTTGGACCAGGATTGCGTGAAACGCGCCGCTACGTGCGCTCGAGCAGCGCCACGCACTCGATGTGCGGCGTCTGCGGAAACATGTCCACCGGCCGCACGCGGCGCAGCGCGTAGCCCGCCTCGACCAGCTGCGCGGCGTTGGGCGCGAGCGTGGTCGGATTGCAGGACACGTAGACGATGCGGGTGGGGCTCGCCTCGATGACGCGCCGCACCACCTTGGCCGAAAGGCCGGCCCGCGGGGGATCGACGACCAGGACGTCGGGGCGCCCGGCGGTCTCGACGAGCTGGCGCAGGGCAAGGCGCACGTCGCCGGCGAAGAAGCGCACGTTCTCGATCTCGTTGCGATGCGCATTGGCGATGGCGTCGGCGATCGCCTCCTCGACGAGCTCGAGGCCCCAGACCTCGCCGGCCCGCGGCGCCAGCGACAGGCCGATGGTGCCGATCCCGCAGAAGAGGTCGTAGACGCGCTCCCAGCCCTGCAGGCCGGCGTACTCGGTCGCGATCGCGTACAGGCGCTCGGCCATCTCGGTGTTGGTCTGAAAGAAGGCGTCGGCGCTGACGCGGAAGCGCAGCCCGCCGAGCTCCTCCTCGATGGCCTCCGTTCCATGCAGGACCTCGGTCGCGCCGCCCGCGGTCGTCTCGCCCACGTCGAGCGCGCGCGTCCACAGGACGCTGCCCGCGCCGACCGCCTCGGCGAAGCCGTCGAGCTCGACCGCCGCGTCGGAGGTGACCAGGCGGACCTGCAGGTCGCCCGTGCGCCGGCCCTCGCGCACGACGAGGTTGCGCAGCAGGCCGATCTGCGCTCGGCGGTCGTAGGCGCCCAGGCCGCGCTCGCGGCACCACCGCAGCGCCGCGCGCCGGGCCTCGTTGCCGGCCTCGGAGGCCAGCAGGCAGTCCTCGACGTGCTCGATGCGCTCCCATGACCCGGGCGCATGGAAGCCGCAGACCAGCTCGCCGTCGTCGGACGTGCCGAACGAGTACTCGAGCTTGTTGCGATAGCGCCACTGCTCGACCGCCGGGACCAGCGGCTCGAGCTCGTACCCGTCGAGCCGGCCGATACGCCGCAGGGCGTCGTCGACCTGCTCGGCCTTGATCGCGATCTGGCGCTCGTAGGGCAGCACCTGCCATGGCGCGCCCGGATGCGACGCGACCGCCTCGATGCGCTCCGGGCCGGCCTCGAGCAGCGCGACGGTGCGCGCCTCCGCGTAGGCCTTCTTGCGCTTGGTCACCACCGCGCGCACGCGGTCGCCGGGCACGGCGTCGCGCACGAAGACGACGTAGCCGTCGCGGCGCGCCACGCCGGCGCCGCCAAAGGCGAGGCTGTCGACGGTCAGCTCGAGCTCCTGCCCGCGCTCGACGCGTGTCTTGATGGGGGCGTCCATTGCCCCCAGCGTAGTTCAGGCGAGCTTCTTCTCGATCGCGCCCAGGACGGACTTGCGGGCGTCGTTGCGCGTCTCGTAGTCGCGCACCTTGCGCAGCTGCGCGGGCGTGAGGTCCTTGAGGCGGGTCTGGATCTGCGCAGCGGTCAGCTCGTCGTAGAGCGTGATCGGGAACGAGGACCCGACCCCGACGCGCCGGCGCGCGCGATCGACCTCGCGCAGCACGCGGTCGCTGGACTGCAGCGCCTGCGAGCGGCCGCGGCCCAGCAGCTGCTCGAGGTCCGAGCGGAAGCCGTCGGCCTGCGAGCGCCCCGACGAGAGCAGGTTCTGGCTCAGCTCGGTGGCGTCCTTGCGCGTGATGCGCCCGCGCTTGACGGCGTCGTCGAGGGTGGCCTTGACGCCGTCGGCGGTGAGCACGACGCCCTTGCGCAGCGTGTCGCGCAGCGCGGTGAGGTTCGCGCGCACGGCCTCCTCGCCCGACGGCGGCGCCTTCGGCGCGGCGGCGCGCTTGGCCGCCGGCTTGCGGGTGGCGGCGCGCTTGGCCGCCGGCTTGGCGGCGGCGCGCTTCGCCGCCGGCTTCGCGGCGGGCTTGGCTGCGGCGCGCTTGGCGGCCGGCTTGCGGGCAGCACTCGACGACGCACGGGACGACGACGAGCGAGACGACTTCGGCTGCGGCATGGGGCCTCCCTCGGGCACGGTCAGATCGCGGCGGACCCTAGTACCCGGCGCGCGAGCGCGCCTACCGCCTGCCGGGGCCGACGAGCAGGCGGTAGCCGAGGTCGAGCTCGTCGCGCTGCAGCAGGTCGGCGTGGCGGCGCGCCCAGGCGCCGCTGTCGAGGTCGGCGCGCAGGCGCGCGAGCCCTTCGGCCAGCTCGGCCTCGCTGCGCTTGGCGAGCGTCGAGATGCCGGCCCGCACCGCCGGATCGAGGTAGGCCTCGGGGCGGCGCCAGAAGGCGCCGAAGAAGCCGTCGCGGCAGTCCCACGGGACGGGCACGACCTCGACCTCGGCCTCCAGGGCGGCCGCCTGGTCGGCCAGCGTCGGAAAGCCGTCCACGTCCTGCTGCATGCACTCCGGGAAGTACTCGGGGCCGATCCACATGCGCGCGACGCAGCTCGGGTCCCACGAGAAGACGACGACGCGGTCGCGCGCGACGCGGCGCAGCTCCGCGCAGCCCGCGCGCCAGTCGCTCCAGTGGTGCAGCGTGATGATCGCCATCGCCGCGTCGAAGCTCGCGTCGGCGAAGGGCAGCGCCTCGGCGCTCGCCTGCACGGCGGGAGCGGCGTCGGGCGGGCGCTGGGCGATCATCACCGCCGACGGCTCGACCGCGGTGACGTCGCGGTCGGGCGGCTCGTAGCTACCGGTCCCCGCGCCCACGTTGAGGACCGTGCGCGCGTCGCCGAGCGCCGCCCAGATCCGCGCGGCGATGCGCGGGTCGGTGGCGCGCGTCGCGGTGTACGTCCGCCCTATGTCGTCGTAGCGAGCAGCCACTCGAGCAGCGCCTTCTGTGCGTGGCGACGGTTCTCGGCCTGGTCCCAGATGCGCTGGCGGGCGCCGTAGAGGACCTCCGCCGAGATCTCCTCGCCGGGGTGGGCCGGCAGGCAGTGCAGGGCGATGGCGTCGGGGGCGGCGCGGTCGAGGAGGGCGTCGTCGATCCGGTAAGGCGTCAGCGCGGCGCGGCGCGCGTCGGCCGTCGCCTCGTCGCCCATGGAGACCCACACGTCGGCGTAGACGGCGTGGGCGCCGCGCACCGCCTGCGCCGGATCGGTCACGGTCTCGACGCCGTCGAGCTCGTAGCCGGCCGGCGATGAGACGACGACCTCGACGCCGGCGATCCCGCCGAGCACGACGAGCGAGCGCGCGACGTTGTTGCCGTCGCCCACGTAGGCCAGCTTGAGCCCCTCCAGGCGCCCGAAGGCCTCGCGCAGCGTGAGCAGGTCGGCCAGCGCCTGGCACGGGTGATGGCCGGCGGTGAGCATGTTGAAGACCGGGATGGTGCCCTCGGCCGCCAGCTCCTCGAGCAGCGCGTCCGGGCCCGTGCGCACGCCGACGGCGTCGACGTGGCGCGAGAGCACGAGCGCCGTGTCCCTGACCGACTCGCCGCGCGAGAGCTGCATCTCGTCGGGGCGCAGGATCATCGGGTGCCCGCCGAGCTCGACGATCCCCGCCTCGAAGGAGACGCGCGTGCGCGTCGACGCCTTCTGGAAGACGAGCGCGACGATGCGGTCGCGCAGCGCGTCCGACGAGCGCGGCGCGGCCTTGAGCTCGGCGGCGCGGTCCAGCAGCGCCCGCAGCTCGTCGGCGCTCAACTCGGAGCCGGTGAGGAAGTGGCGCGGCAAGCCGGGGAGGATACGTCGCGATGCTCGTGCTGACCTGGAACCTCCTGCATGGCCGTTCGGTCCCCGACGCGCCGCGCTCGCTGCTGGCCGACTTCGCCGGTCAGCTCGCCGCGTGGGAGTGGGACGTCGCGCTGCTGCAGGAGGTGCCGCCGTGGTGGCCGCCGGCGCTCGGGCGCGCGTGCGGGGCCAGCGCGCGCACCGCCCTGACGTCGCGCAACTGGCTGGCGCCCGTCAGCCGCTGGGCCGCGCAGCGCCGGCCCGACCTCGTCAAGTCGTGGGGCGGGGGCGCCAACGCGATCCTCGTGCGCGGCGAGGGCGTGGTCGAGCATCGCCTGCGGACCCTGCGCGCGTGGCCGGAGCGGCGCGTGGTGCACGGCGTGCGCCTGGAGCGCGGGTGGTGGGTCTGCAACCTGCACGCGCAGGCGCACTCCGAGGCGCGCGCGCAGGCCGATGTGGCGCCGCGCGGCGGCCACCGCGATCGCATGGGCCGGGACAGCGCCCGTCGTCCTCGGCGGCGACCTCAACACGCGCCGGCCGCTGGCGCCGGGCTTCGAGCCCGTCGCCGGCCACAGCGTCGACCACGTCCTCGCCCGGCGGCTGCGCGCCGGCGAGCCGGGGCGTACGCTGCAGCGCGGTCAGCTCTCAGACCACGCGCCGGTGCTGGCGCACGTTGCCTAGGAAGGATCGACGCGAGGAGGCGTCGTTACCGACATGAGACGAATCCTGCTCCTGCTCTGCGCGGTCGTGGCCCTGGCGGCCGCGGGCTGCGGCGGAAGCGACGACAACAGCAGCTCCAGCTCCACGCCCGCTGCGTCGTCGTCCTCGAGCGGTGGAGGCGTCGCCATCAAGATGGCAAACATCGCCTTCGACCCCAAGGCCGTCACCGTCAAGGTCGGACAGAAGATCACCTGGACCAACGACGACTCGACCGACCACAACGTGACCGCCGACTCCGGCGCCGACTTCAAGTCCAAGGACTTCGGCAAGGGCGCCACCTTCGACTTCACCCCCGACAAGGCGGGCACGATCGCCTACGAGTGCACGTTGCACCCGGGGATGAAGGCCACCATCACCGTCCAGTAGTCGTCAGCCCCGCGCGCGCAGCCCGAAGCCGCGCAGCATGAAGAGCGCGCGCTCGCCCATCGTGCCGCGCGCGGGGAGCACGCCGAGCTGGACCGCGGCGTCGTAGGCGTCGAAGAACGCGCGCACGTGCCACAGCCGCTCGCGGTCGGGATCGAGCTCGCAATAGGAGACGAGGTGCACGACGACGAAGCGCCCGGTGGGCGCCAGTCCCTCGAGCTCGCCGCGATGGGTGCCCAGGAGCTTGCACGGCGCGGCGACGAAGCGCCCGTCGGTCAGGCGCTCGCCGGTGCGCTCGATGCGCGCGTCGGGGAAGGCCGCCCACAGCCGCGCCGCGTGGTCGGCGACCTCGTCGGCACCCTCGAGCGGCTCCCCGCACAGCGGGTCCTCGTAGTGCAGGTCGGGCGCGCACAGCGGCGCGAACGCCGCGCGGTCGCGACCCACCCAGGCGGCCTGCCAGCGGTCGATCAGCGCGTCGATCACGCGACCGGCGGGGTGAGGTCGGCCATGCCGTCCTGCGGCGAGGAGGCCTCCGCGTGCAGGCGCCGGGGGATGCGCCCGGCGCCGCGGGCCAGGCGCCCGGCCTCGACCGCGGCGCGGATCGCATGGGCCATCGCGATCGGGTCCTGGGCGCGGGCGATCGCGCTGGCGCACAGCACGCCGTCGCAGCCGAGCTCCATGGCCAGCGCCGCGTCGCTCGCGGTGCCGACGCCGGCGTCGAGGATGACCGGCACGCCGGCGCGCTCGACGATGAGCGCGATGTTGTAGGGGTTGCGGATGCCCATGCCCGAGCCGATCGGCGAGCCGAGCGGCATCACGGCCGCGCAGCCGACGTCCTCCAGGCGGCGGGCGAGGATCGGGTCGTCGTTGGTGTAGGGCAGCACCACGAAGCCGTCGGCGACGAGCTCCTCGGCGGCCACCAGCAGCTCGGGCGCGTCGGGCAGCAGCGTGCGCTCGTCGCCGATGACCTCGAGCTTGACCCAGTCGGTCGCGAACGCCTCGCGCGCCAGCCGCGCGGTGACGACGGCGTCGCGCGCCGTGAAGCACCCGGCGGTGTTGGGCAGCAGCTCGACGCCGCACTCGTCGAGCACGTCGACGAGCGAGCCGCGCGCCGAGGGATCGATGCGCCGCAGCGCGATGGTCACGAGCTCGGCGCGCGTGGCGCGGATGGCGTCGGCCAGCGTCTCCAGGCGGGGGAAGCCGCCGGTGCCGAGGATCAGGCGCGAGCGCAGCGTGCGCCCGGCGATCTCGAAGGGGGTGTCGGTGATCGGTATCTGCTCGGTGCTCAAGGTCAGCCTCCCTGCATGGCGGACAGCGCCTCGACGCGGTCGCCCGCACCGACGCGGTGCGACGGCCAATGTGCTCTGGGGACGATCTCCCCGTTGACGGCGACCGCGACACCGCGGGCACGGTCCTCGACGCCGAGGTCGGCCAGCAGCTCGACGATCGTCGCGCCGTCGCGCTCGCGCGGCTCGCCGTTGAGGACGATCACGCGATCGCCCCCAGGAACCGGTCAGGACCGAAGGCGTGCTCGACGGTCTCGCCGGTCAGCTCGGCCACCACGAGCTCGGCGGTGACCGGTGCCAGCAGGACGCCGTTGCGGTAGTGCCCGGTCGCCCACACGACGCGCGGGTCGGCGAGCGAGCGCCCGATGATCGGGGCGTTGTCGGGCGTGCCCGGACGCAGGCCCGCGAGGTGCTCCTCGATCTCGAGCTCGAGCACGCCGGGCACGAGCTCGTTGGCGTCGCGCAGCAGCTCGTGCAGGCCGCCGGCGGTCACCGCGGTGTCGAAGCCGCGCTCCTCGGAGGTCGCGCCGAGCACGTAGCGCCCGTCGCCGCGCGGCACGAGGTAGCCGGGGCTGGGCTGGCCCCAGCGCACGACGCGTTCCAGGAGCCCGGGACCGGACGGGTCGCGCAGACGCAGCGACTGGCCCTTGACCGGACGCACGCGCCCCTCGTCGCCGAAGGCGCCCGACCACGGCCCGGCGGCGACGACGACCTGCTCGGCCGGCAGCGCGGCGAGGTCGTCGACCTCGACGCCGGCCCGCAGCACGGCACCGGCGGCCTGCGCGGCGCGCGCGAGCGCCTCGCATACGCGGCGCGGGTCGACGGCGTGGTCGTCGGGGAGGTGCAGCGCGCTGCGCAGCGTCGGCGCGAGCGCGGGCTCCAGGCGGCGCGCGGCGCTGGGCAGCAGTGGCTCGACGCGCAGCCCGAAGCGCTCGCGCAGCGCGCGCTCGCGCTCGAGCGCCTCGGCCTCGTCGCGATCGCGGGCGAGCATGAGCGTGCCGCACGTCCGATAGCCGATGTCGACGCCGCTGACCTCCCCCAGCTGCGCGGCGAAGGCGGGCCAGCGCTGCGCGCTCTGCAGCCCGAGCTCGAGCAACGGCCGCTCGCCCGCGTCGGTCTCGGCCACCGGCGCGAGCATCCCGGCCGCCACGTGCGAGGTCCCCGCGCCCAGGTCGCCGCGGTCGAGCACGACCACCGACAGCCCGCGCCCGCGCGCACGCCAGGCGACGGCGAGGCCGACGATGCCGCCGCCGACGATGGCTACGTCGTAGCTGTCTGTCGCTGGGGGGATGTCGTGTCCTCTCGCTTCGCCGGCATGACCCGGATCAGCTCCTGACGGTCGGCGGCCGTGGTGCCGCCCTCTCAGCCCAAACGAAACGGGCTCCCGTTGACCACCGATGGTAGCGCGCACGGCTTGCGAGACTGTGGCCGTGGACCGCCGAGCGCGCCTGCGCGACGCCCGCCTGTACTTCGTCGCCGACCGCGGCGGGATGGCGCGCGCCCTGGAGGGCGCGCTGGCCGGCGGCGCCGACCTCTTCCAGCTGCGCGACAAGGACGCCTCCGACGACGAGCTGCTGGCGGCGGCCGAGAGCGCGCGCGAGCGCTGCCATGCCGCCGGAGCGCTCTTCGTGCTCAACGACCGCCCCGACCTGGCGGCCGCCTGCGGCGCCGACGGCGTGCACGTCGGCCAGGACGACGTGCCCGTGCCCCGCGCCCGCAAGCTCGTCGGCGACGATGCGATCGTCGGGCTCTCGACGCACTCGATGCAGCAGGCCCAGGCGGGCGGGCGCAGCGGCGCCGACTACATCGCCGTCGGGCCGGTGCACGCCACGCCGACGAAGGCGGGGCGCCCGGCGATCGGCGTCGGGCCGCTGAGCTACGCCGCCTCACACGTCGACGTCCCGTGGTTCGCCATCGGCGGCATCGACCCGGACACCGTGGGCGCGGTGGTGAAGGCGGGCGCGCGGCGGATCGTCGTGGTGCGCGCCATCGCCGAGGCGCAGGATCCCGAGGCGACGGCGCGCGCGCTGCGCGCCGCGGTCAACGGGAGCCGTCGTGGGAAGGCGTAGCCGCAAGCGCCGCCCGGAGCCGGGCGGCGAGACCATGCGCCGCGGCTACGCGCGCTCCGAGCAGCGCAACGCCGAGGTGCGCGCCGGGCTCAAGCCGCTGGCCCCGGGCGAGCGCCCGCCCGCGCTCGTGGCGGCCGCCATCGTCGCCGCCCTGCTCGGACTGGCCAACCTGGTGGCCCTGCTGGCGGGCCTCGACGTGCGAGGAGAGGAGCCCAGCGCGATCGGCGTGCTCGTCTTCTGCGCGGTCATGTTCGTCGCCGCCGGCGGCCTGTGGCTCGCGCGCTACTGGGCCGTGCTCGGCTTCGAGGCGCTGCTCGGGATCATCGTCGTCTTCTTCTCGCTCTTCCTCCTGCGCGCCTCCAACGTGCTCGCCGTCGTGGTCTGCGTGCCGATCATCTGCGGCGCCGGCTGGCTGTTCTGGAAGCTCATCCGCGTGATGGGCAGGCTCCAGGCTCCCCAGCGCGTTCGTTAGATTCAGGCGTTCTATGGCTGACTCCCAGTACGACTGCGTCGTCATCGGCTCGGGCCCCGGTGGCTACGTCGCCGCCATCCGCGCCGCCCAGCTCGGCATGAAGACCGCCGTCATCGAGAAGGACGTGATCGGCGGGCGCTGCCTGAACTACGCCTGCATCCCGGCCAAGGCGGTGCTGCGCGTGGCCGACGTCCTGGACGAGGTGCGCGACGCCGACGAGTTCGGCATCAAGGTCGGCCGAGCCCGAGGTCGACTTCGCGGCGGTGACGGCGCGCCGCCAGAAGGTGGTCAAGACGCTGACCGGCGGCGTCAGCGGGCTGTTCAAGAAGAACAAGATCGACTACCTCGAGGGCCACGGCGCGCTGACCGGCGCGGGCAGCGTGCGCGTCGGCTCGAGCAAGGACGGCGACGAGATCGACGTCTCCAAGTGCATCGTGCTGGCCACCGGCTCGGTCAAGAAGCCGATTCCCGGCACCAGGTTCGGCAAGCGCGTGATCGGCACCGAGGAGGCGTGGGCGCTGCCCGAGCTGCCCAGGACGATGGTCGTCGTCGGCGCGGGCGCGTCGGGCACCGAGATCGCGTCGGCCTACGCGCGCCTCGGCGTGCAGGTCAAGCTCTTCGAGGCGCTCGACCGCGTGCTGCCCACCGAGGACGCCGACATCTCCAAGCTCGCCGAGCGCGGCTTCAAGAAGCAGGGCATCGAGGTCCACACCGGCACGCTGGTCGAGAACGTCGAGACGACCGACACGAGCTGCACCTTCAGCTTCGGCGGCGAGGCCGGCGAGGCCGACTGGCTGGTCATCGCCGCCGGGCGCGGGGCCGACGTCGAGGGCCTCGGCCTCGACGAGGCCGGCGTGAAGGTCGGCGAGAACGGGCTGATCGCCGTCGACGGCGCGCTGCGCACGAGCGTGAAGGGCGTCTGGGCGATCGGCGACGTCGTCCCCGGCCCGGCGCTGGCCCACAAGGCCTCCGACGAGGGCATCATCGCCGTCGAGGACGCAGCCGGCATGGAGACCCATGCGATCGAGTACGTCGACGTTCCCGCGCGCGACGTTCTGCAGCCCCAACGTCGCCTCGTTCGGGCTCACCGAGGAGCAGGCGCGCGAGGCGGGCCACGACGTCACCATCGGCAAGCTGCAGTACGGCGCGGTCGGCGCCGGCACCGTCTACGGCGATCGCGGCGGCCTGGTCAAGATCGTGGGCGACAAGCGCTACGGCGAGCTGCTGGGCGGCCACATCATCGGCTCGAAGTCGACCGAGCTCATCCAGGAGCTCGTCAACGCCAAGCTGCTGGAGGGCGGCTACCCCGAGGTCGCGCGCATCATCCACGGCCACCCGACGCTGAGCGAGGCGGTCATGGAAGCGGCCCGTGCGGCGGATGGCTGGGTCATCCACGGCTAGCCCCGCCGCCTTCTTCTTCGACCTCGGCTCGCCGGCGGCGTACGTCGCGGCCGAGCGCGCGCTGCAGAGCCATCCGGGCGTCGAGTGGGTCCCGGTGCTCGCCCAGGCCTTGCCCGGCGCCGAGAGCTGGGAGTCGTTCCGGTGCGCCGAGGAGCGCGACATCGCGCTGACGCAGATCGAGCGCACGGCCGCCGAGCAGGGACTGCAGCCGCTGCGCTGGCCCGATCCGTTTCCGTTCGACAGCCTCTTCGCGATGCGCGTCGCCACCTACGCCAAGCAGATCGGGCGCACGGTGGCGTTCGCGCTGGCGGCCTACCGGCAGGCGTTCGCGGGCGGGCGCTCGCTCGCCGAGCCCGACAACGTGGTGATCGCCGCCGCCGCGTGCGAGATGCACCCGGCCGCGGTGCTGAAGGCCGCCGAGCTGCGCGGCGTGCGCCACGCGCTCGACGCGGCGACCGCGCGCGCGATCGCCCTCGGCGTGCGCGACGTGCCGGCCGTGTGGGACGGCGAGCGCGTGGTCGGCGCGTGATGCGGGCCAAGGGGCGCTATCGCCTCGTCGTGCGCCGCGGCGGCCTCGCCCCCGTCGTCCTGGCGGCGCCCGAGCGCGTCGACCACGTCGAGATCATCGACATCGACGAGGGCGAGACCGTCCTCTACTGGGACCTGCTGCCGCGCGACGCCAAGCGCGTCGTGACGATGCTGCGCGCCGACCTCGAGACGATGGAGGCGCGCGAGTTCTTCGAGCGCTGGGCCTCGTTCGAGGGCGACGCGGACCTGCGCTAGGCGTGATCGCCGCCGCTGTCCTGGTCCTGTGGTCGCATAGCGACCCCTGAGCAGGACGGTGGCTCCCAAGCACCGCCGTCGGTGACTGGGCCTCGCCACCGCCCACCACGGCGCTGATGTCACCGAGGCCGCCGCGCCGGCCTCGTCACCCGCGTCGGCCAGCGTCGAACCGCGCGGGACCTGCAGCGACCCTGCGCTAACGTCCTGCACCTGATGGCCGAACACCCCCTTCCCGAGCCCGACGTCGCCCGTGAGTGGCTGCAGACGATGATGCTCATCCGGCGCTTCGAGGAGCGCGCGGGCGAGATGTACGCCAAGGCCAAGGTCGGCGGCTTCCTGCACCTCGCGATCGGCGAGGAGGCGACGATCGTCGGCTCGGCGCGCGCCATGCGCGACGACGACTACCTGATCTCGACCTACCGCTCGCACGGTCACGCGCTGGTCCGCGGGACGAGCCCCAACGGCGTCATGGCCGAGCTCTTCGGCCGCGTCGACGGCGTGTCCAACGGCCGCGGCGGCTCGATGCACATGTTCGACCTCGAGAAGCGCTTCATGGGCGGCTACGGCATCGTCGGCGGCAACCTGCCGATCGCCGCCGGCTTCGGCCTGGCCTCCGACTACCTGGGCACCGAGGACGCGACGCTGTGCACCTTCGGCGACGGCGCCTCGAACCAGGGCACCTTCGGCGAGACGATGAACCTCGCCGCGCTGTGGAAGCTGCCGGTGGTCTTCATGGTCACCAACAACCAGTTCGGCATGGGCACCTCGCTCGAGCGCCACTCGGCGGTCACCGACCTGCAGCGCAAGGGCGAGGGCTTCGGCGTGCCCGGCATGGAGTGCGACGGCATGGACGTGCTCGACACCTACATGGTCACCCAGGAGGCGCTGCGCATCGCGCGCGAGGAGCGCCGGCCGGTGATCATCGAGGCGATCACCTACCGCTTCCGCGGGCACTCGATGGCCGACCCCGAGGAGTACCGCACCAAGGAGCAGGTCGCGGAGTGGCGCAAGCGCGACCCGATCCTGCAGTGGGGCGATCGTCTGGAGGCCGAGAACATCGTGACCGCCGACGAGCGCGAGCAGTTCGACCAGGACGCGATCGCGCACGTCGACGAGGCGGTGGCCTTCGCCGACGAGTCCGAGATGCCCGCCCCCGAGTCGCTCTACGACGACGTCTACGTCCTCGGCGGCCAGGTCCACGGCTGGTACTCGGTCGACGAGCGCTCGGCCGGCGTGCACAAGGGCGAGGACGAGCGCGAGCTCGCCGAGCAGCACGGCACCTCCAACAACGACGGCGCGACGAGCGAGACGGGCAACGTCCCGCAGCAGATGACGGCGGCCGTCGAGGCCGGAGAGGACACCTGAGCATGGCGGCCACCGCACAGCCCCAGCAGTCGACCGGCACCCGTGTGCTGCGCTACCGCGAGGCGCTCAACGAGGCGCTGCGCGAGGAGATGCTGCGCGACGAGCGCGTCATGCTCATGGGCGAGGACATCGGCGTCTTCAACGGCGCCTTCAAGGTCACGGCCGGGCTGCTCGAGGAGTTCGGCGAGAAGCGCGTGCGCGACACCCCGATCTCCGAGAACACGATCGTCGGGATGGGCGTCGGGGCGGCCATGACCGGGCTGCGGCCCGTGGTCGAGCTCATGACGATCAACTTCTCGCTGCTCGCGTTCGACCAGATCGTCAACCACGCCGCCCACATCCGCTACATGTTCGGCGGCCAGGTCAGCGTCCCGCTCGTCGTGCGCATGCCCCAGGGCGCCGGCCACCAGCTCGGGCCCACCCACTCGCACTGCTTCGAGGCCCTCTTCCTGCACGTGCCCGGCCTGCTGGTCGCCGTGCCCTCGACGCCGGCCGACGCCAAGGGCCTGCTCAAGGCGGCCATCCGCGACGACAACCCGGTCGTCTTCATCGAGCACGAGTACCTCTACGGCCAGCGCGGCGAGGTTCCCGAGGACGACGATCACCTCGTCAACTTCGGCGAGGCCGCCATCCGTCGCGAGGGCTCAGACGTGACCATCGTCGGCATCTCGCGCATGGCCACTACGGCCCAGAAGGCCGCCAAGCTGCTGTCCGAGGAGCACGGCATCGAGGCCGAGGTCATCGACCCGCGCACCCTGCGCCCGCTCGACCTCGACACGATCCTCGCCTCGGTGCGCAAGACCAACCGCTGCGTGATCGTCGAGGAGGGCTGGCCGCACGGCGGCGTCGGCGCCAACCTCGCCGCGCTCGTGCAGGAGCAGGCCTTCGACGACCTCGACGCCCCGGTCGGGCGCGTCACGGGCGCCGACGTGCCGATGCCCTACGCCAAGAACCTCGAGCAGATCGCCTTCCCGCACGAGCCGCAGGTGGTGCAGGCCGTGCTCGCCACCTTCCGCGACCTTTAGCTCCGGATCCCGCCGACGATCAGCCAGCGCTGCTCGATGACGAGCCCGGCCTCGTTGCGCCGCGCGCGCAGGCCGGTCGGTGGGCCGCCCTCGGCCTCGGCCTCGAGGGCGGCGAGCGTGTGCTCGCGCTCGGCCTCGCCGGGCGCCGACTGATCGAGCCACGGGGCCACCGGCATCTCCTGCCGGCGCTCGGCCACCACGCCGGCGCCCACGCCGGCGTCGGCGAGGACCGCGACGAGCTCGGGCTCCTCGAGGGCGCGCGCGTGGCTGGGATCGCGCAGGCGCTCGAGCTCGTTGTGCCGGGCGCCGGCCGCGCCGCCCTGTGCCACCAGGTCGATGACCGCCACCGTGCCACCGGGCCGGCACACGCGCGCCATCTCGCGCCCGGCGGCCGCGACGTCGTCGACGTGATGCAGCGCGAAGCGGCAGACGACGACGTCGAACTGCTCTGAGGCGAACGGCAGGCGCGTCGCGTCGCCCTCGACGAAGACCACGTTGCGATCTCCCGCGTCGTGGGCCGTCCGCGCGCCCGTCTGGAGCATCTCGGCGGTCAGGTCGACGACGACGGCGAAGCCGGCCGACCGGGCCAGGTGACGCGCGAGCTGCCCGGTGCCGCCGGCGACGTCGAGCACGACGTCGGCCGCTGTCACCGGCACGTGCGCGCCGATCCACTCGAGGATGTCGACGGCGCGGAACAGCGATCCCGCCCGCTCGAAGGACGCCGCCTGGCGAGCGAACTCGCGCCGCGTGACCTCGCGGTGGGCCGCCTGCGCTGGATCCATCGTCGCAGCGTAGCCACGCAGGCGCGTCCACCGCCGCGGCCCCGCGCTCAATGCCTGGCGGGGAAGGCCGATGACCTCTATGTGCCCGGCCCACAGAGCACCGACCCTGCCCTGCTGCAGCGCCTCAGCGCCGCGCGGGTCCTCGAGCTGACGCCGGACATCGCGATCGTCACGGATCTCGACGGGATCATCCTTTACGGCAACCGCGCGCTCGAGCGGCGGGTCGGCGTCCCCATCGAGCACCTCATCGGGCGCCCGACGAGCGATGTGGTCCACCCCGAGGACCTCGCCAGCGCCGCTCCCGCCTGGCATGAGCTCGTGGCCGGCGAGACCGACGGGGCCGAGTTCGCGCTGCGCTTCGGCTCTCCCGAGACCGGCTGGCGCTGGTGCCTGGGGAGCGCCGGCATCGATCGTGAGACCGGCGTGAGCATCGGTACCTACCAGGAGACCACGGCGCTGCGCGACGCCGAGGAGCGCTTCCAGCGCGCCTTCGAGGACGCCGGCATCGGGATGGCGATCACCGGCACCGACGGGCGCTTCGTGCGCGTCAACCGCTCGTTGGCGGCGATGCTGGGCTACGAGCCGCGACAGCTCGCCGGGGTCAGCGTGCGCGACGTCACCCACGCCGCCCATCACGAGAGCGACCACGAGGCGATGCGCGCGCTCGCGGCGGGCGAGCTGACGACCTACAGCACCGAGAAGCGCTATCTGCGCGTCGACGGCGGCGAGGCGTGGGTCGCGCTCGACGTGACCGTCGTGCGCAATGCGGACGGCGCGCCCCTGTACTTCCTCTCCCAGATGGCCGACATCGGCGAGCGCCGCGCCGCCGAGCGGGCGCTGGCCGAGAGCGAGGAGCGCTTCCGGACGCTGGCCGTCGCGTCGCCCGTCGGCATCTTCGCCATCGGCGACGACGGCCGCCTGGCCTACGCCAACGAGCGCCTGCGCGGCATCTTCGGGCTGCCCGGCGAGATCCTCGACGGCACCCCGTGGCTCGAGCGCGTGGCGGCCGACGATCGCGAGCGTGTGATCGCGGAGTTCCGGCGCGCACGCGCCCTGGGCGCGCGCGCCTCGCTCGACGTGCGCGTCGAGGCCGACATCGATCGCTGGGCGCGCATCCACATGGCGCCGGTCAACGATGCCGCGGGGCAGACGACGGGCCTGGTCGGCACGGTCGAGGACGTCACCGTCGAGGTCACCGCACGGATGGCGCTCACCGCGCGCGAGGCCGAGTACCGCATGCTGGCCGAGCACTCCACCGACTTCCTGTCGCGCCACGCGCTCGACGGCACCTTCCGCTACGCCTCTCCGGTGGCGCGCTCGCTACTGGGCTGGGAGCCCGACGCGATGCTCGGGCGGACCCCGCGCGGGCTCGGCCTCGACCACCCCGAGGACGGCGAGATCGTCGATCGCCATTGGGTCCAGGCGATGCGCGCGGATCGTCCGCGCACGGCCGCCTATCGCGCGCGCCGTCGCGACGGATCGATCGTGTGGCTGGAGACGACCCTGCGCGCCGTGCGCGGGGTCGACGGCGAGGCCCTGGAGATGGTCTGCGTCTCGCGCGACATCTCCGAGCGCAAGAGCGCCGAGCTCGAGCTCGCCCACCGCGCGCTGCACGACGGCCTCACCGGGCTGCCGAACCGCACGCTGTTCCTCGACCGCCTCGGGCAGGCGCTGCGGCGCTCGCGCCGGCGCGACCGCGGCGTGGCCGTGGTCTTCCTCGACCTCGATCGCTTCAAGGTCGTCAACGACTCGCTGGGCCACAAGGCCGGCGACCGCCTGCTCGTCGACGTGGCCATGCGGCTCAGCTCTGCCCTGCGTCCGTCGGACACGCTCGCGCGCTTCGGCGGCGACGAGATGACGCTGCTGTGCGAGGACATCGACGACGCCGACGACGCCCGCGTCATCGCCCAGCGCCTGCTCGACACCTTCGCCGAGCCCTTCCTCGTCCAGGACGGCGAGGCGTTCCTGCAGGCGAGCCTCGGCGTCGCGCTCTCGCGCGACGGCTTCGAGGCCCCCGAGGACCTGATCCGCGACGCCGACGCCGCGATGTACCGCGCCAAGGACCGCGGCCAGGGCGTCGAGCTCTTCGACGAGGCCATGCGCCAGGACGTCCATGACCGGCTCGCGCTGGAGGCCGCCCTGCGCCGCGGCATCGGGCGCGGCGAGCTGCGCCTGCACTGCCAGCCGCTGGTCTCGCTTGCCGACGCGCGCATCGAGGGCTTCGAGGCGCTCGTGCGCTGGGAGCATCCCGAGCGCGGCCTCGTGCCGCCCGGCTCGTTCATCCCGCTGGCCGAGGAGACGGGGCTCATCGTCGCCATCGGCGCCTGGGTGCTGGGCGAGGCATGCGCCACGCTGCGGCGGATCATCGACGAGACCGGGATGTCGACCCTGCAGGTGTCGGTCAACGTGTCGCCGCGCCAGCTCCAGCAGCCCGACTTCGTCGGCCAGGTCCGCGACGCGCTTGACAAGAACGGGCTCGAGCCGAGCTCGCTCGTCGTCGAGATCACCGAGAGCGCCATCATGGAGACCGGAGCGGCGGCCATCCTGCGCGGCCTGAAGGACCTCGGCGTGCGCCTGGCCATGGACGACTTCGGGACGGGGTACTCGTCGCTGGCGCACCTGCGCCGCTTCCCGCTCGACGTCATCAAGGTCGACCGCTCCTTCGTCGCCGGGCTCGGCGACGGACAGGGCTCCTCGATCGCCGGCGCGATCGTCTCGCTGGCGCACGCGCTCGGCCTGCGCACCGTGGCCGAGGGCATCGAGGACGAGGAGCAGCGCCGCGCCGTGTTGGCGCTGGGCTGCGACGTCGGACAGGGCTTCCTCTTCGCGCGCCCGATGCCGGCCGAAGATCTGACACGCCTGCTCGCCGCGTCGAACTGACGCTCGTCGCGCGCCCCGCCGCGGCGCGTGGGTAGCATCCTCGGCATGCCCGACGTAGTCATGCCGCGCCTGTCCGACTCGATGGAGGAGGGCACGATCCTCAAGTGGCTCAAGGCCGAGGGGGACGAGGTCGCCCGCGGCGACGAGCTCGTGGAGATCGAGACCGACAAGGCCACGATGACCTACGAGGCCGACTCCCCGGGCACGCTCGCGATCGTCGCCCAGGAGGGCGAGACGCTCCCGATCGGCCAGGTCATCGCGCGCATCGGCGCGGGCGGCGAGGCGAGCGCCGGCGAAAGCGCCCAGGCCGAGGCGACACAGACGGCCGAGGCGTCGGGCAACGGCGCGCCGAGCGAGGCGGCGCCGGCGACGACGGCGGCCGCCACGGCCGAGCCGCCCGCGGCGGCACCGGAGCCCGAGCCCGCGGCGGCGGCGCCTGCACCGGCGGCTCCTCCCTCGGACGGCAACGGCGGCCGCGCGAAGGCATCGCCCGTCGCGCGGCGCATCGCCCGCGAGCAGGGCGTCGACCTCTCACGCCTGCAGGGCAGTGGCCCCGGCGGGCGGATCGTGAAGGCCGACGTGGAGGCCGCCGCGTCGGGCAGCGCTCCGGCCCCGCAGGCCGCTCCCGCGCCGCAGGCCGCGCCCGCCGCGGAGCCGCAGGCCGTCCCGGCGGCCGCCGCGGCGGCACCGCCCGCGCGGCGCCGGCGAGCGTCTCTGAGACCGGGACCGCCAAGGGCGACGTGAAGGTCCAGGAGCTGACGCGCACGCAGCAGGTCATCGCGCGGCGGATGGCCGAGTCCAAGGCCACCGTGCCCGAGTTCACGATCGCCACCGACGTGGACATGGAGGGCGCGGTCGCACTGCGCAAGCAGCTCAAGGACGCGGCCGAGGCCCTGCACGGAACGGTGCCCTCCTACAACGACATGGTCGTCAAGGCCTCGGGTCTGGCGCTGCGCGAATACCCGCGCGCCAACGGCTCCTACAAGGACGGCCGCTTCGAGCTCTACTCGCGCGTCAACATCGGCGTCGCGGTCGCCGCCCAGGACGCGCTCGTGGTCCCGACGGTGTACGACGCCGACAAGAAGTCGCTGGGCGAGATCGCCCGCGACACCCGCGCGCTGGCCGAGCGCGTGCGGGCCAACGCGGTGACCCCGCCCGAGCTCTCGGGCGGGACGTTCACGGTGTCCAACCTCGGCATGTTCGGCGTGACCGAGTTCAGCGCGGTCATCAACCCTCCGCAGGCCGCGATCCTCGCGGTTGGCAAGATGGAGCCGCGCGCGGTGGTCCGCGACGGCGAGATCACCGCGCGCAACATCATGACCATCACGCTCGTCTGCGATCACCGGATCCTCTACGGCGCCGACGCTGCCGAGTTCCTGGCCCGCATCAAGGCGCTGCTCGAGCAGCCGATCGCGCTGGCCCTGTAGTCGTGGCGGGCCTGGACCTGCGGGCGTTCGAGTCGCCCGACGAGGTGCGCGAGTTCGAGCGCGGCCGCTTCGAGCTCGTGCACATCGGCGGGATGGTCGTCGGGCGCGCGACCTACGAGCCCGGCTGGCGCTGGTCGCAGCACGTCGGCGGCGACCCGGACTCGCGCTGCCAGGTCGAGCACGTCGGCCTCGTCGTCTCCGGCCGCGCGGCGGTCCTCATGGACGACGGCGAGGAGCGCGTGATGGAGCCGGGCGAGCTGTTCCACGTCGCCCCTGGGCATGACTCGTGGGTCGTGGGCGACGAGCCCTACGTGTCGTTGCACTTCCTCGGCGCGGGCGACTACGCGGCGTAGCTCTGGTCTCCCGCGGTGCGTTGCGGCGCTGCTCGGCGCTGAACAGCATCATCGAGGGAAGGAGGCCCCCCGCGGCGCCTGGCCGGGCCGTTCCGCCGGCGCTGTGCTGACTTCACCCGGCCCTGCCAGGTAAAGGCAGGACAGCGTCACTTCGTCGGCGCTGTCCTGGGTTGTGTGGCCAGGAGCCACGCAAGTCAGGACAGTCCGGGTAGCTCACCCCGCCGAGGACGACCGCCCGCGGTCGCGCGCCGCCTCGGGTCCGCTTCCCCTCGGTGATGCTGTAAGCGCAAGCAGCGCCGCGAGCGCAACGCGGAAGACGACCAGCCGCCTACCGCCCCGACCGCGCCACCGCCGCGTTCGGCCGCTGGTCGGGATCGCGCGTGACGCCCGGCGGCGACTGGTCGGTGTTGACGAAGACGCAGAACGCGCGATCGGGATCTGAGCCGGCGACGCACGTGCGGTAGAGGTCCTCGCCCTGCTTGACGGTGTTCAGATGGTCGACGTTTGCCTGGAAGTCGCGCGGAGCCTGGCTGACGAAGAAGCGCCGGGCCGCGAAGGCCTGGGCGTTGAGGTCCTCACGGGCGGCGCGCACGCTGGAGTGATGCAGCAGGCCCAGGGCGGCGACGACGGCGCAGGCCGCGGCCAGGAGCGCGGTGCCCGCCCGGTCGGTGGCGATCACCGCCGGCATCCCCGGCCGGCGGTGGCGCAGCCAGCGCCCGGCCAGCGGCGCCGCCACCGCCACCAGGACGAGGTTCAGGAAGCCGGCCAGCAGGACGGCGGCGAACAGCCCCGGTCCGCCGTCGCCGGCCACCGGCAACAGATCGAGCAGGAGCGCCTGCACGACGACGGCCACCACGAAGGCCGGCCACAGCATCGCGGCGCGCAGCCGCCAGCGCAGGCGGGTCTGCCAGAGGGCCTCGCCCATCCTCGAAGGGTAGGGGTCAGCTACCCTCCTCATCCTGGAGTGAGAGGCGCCCCCGCGCGGTCCGGCGATCCCGGCCGCGGGTGCGAGGCTCGGGCCCCGAGCGCGGCGATCCCGCGCGGGCCCCCGACCACGAAGGGAAACAGCAGGCCTGATGGCAACCAAGACCGCGCGCACCGACGCGCCGGGCGAAGTATCCGAGCACCTGACGCTCGACGACCGCGTCGCGCTCCTGCGCTACATGCTCCTCATGCGGGGCATCGAGGAGCGCGCGATGAACCTGTACCGCCAGGGCAAGGTGCCCGGCTCCTTCTACGACGGCTTCGGACAGGAGGCCGTCTCGGTCGGCTCGACCTTCGCGATGAGCGCGCAGGACCGCCTGTGCATCCTGCACCGCGACCTCGGCGGGCACCTCGTGCGCGGCGTCACGCCGGCGCGCATCCTCGGCCAGTACATGGGCCGCGAGGGTGGCATCACCGGCGGGCGCGACGGCAACGTGCACTTCGGCGACCATCGGCTGGGCTGCGTCGGGATGGTCTCGATGCTGCCCGACATGATGCTCGTGGCCACCGGCATGGCCATGGCCTTCAAGCTCCGCGGCGAGCAGCGCTGCGCCATCACCTGGTTCGGCGACGGCTCGACCTCGCGCGGCGACTTCCACGAGGCCATGAACTGGGCCGGCGTGCAACGGCTCCCGGTCATCTTCGTGCTGGAGAACAACCAGTACGCCTACTCGACGCCGACGGCCAGCCAGTTCGCCGTCGACCCCGTCGAGCGCGCCGCGGCCTACGGCTTCCCGGGCGAGACGGTCGACGGCAACGACGTCGAGGCGATGTTCGAAGCCACGCGCCGGGCGCGTGAGCGCGCGCTGGCCGGCGAGGGCCCCACCCTCCTGGAGGCCGTGACCATGCGCATGCACGGCCACGCCGCCCACGACGACATGAAGTACGTGCCCAAGGAGCAGGTCGAGGAGTGGCGCCAGAAGGACCCGATCGACCGCCAGGAGGGGCGCGTGCGCGAGGCCGGCGTCGACACGACGGCGCTGCGCGAGGAGATCAGGGCGGCGATCGACGAGGGCACCGAGGAGGCGCTCGCCATGCCGATGCCCGATCCCGACACCGCCACCCACCGCCTCTTCCACGACGACGAGGAGGAGATCCTCCTCGGCGACGGCAACGCGCCGTGGAGCGGCTTCGCGGGGGGTGCGTCCTAGTGGCGACCATGACCTATCTGCAGGCGATCTCCGACGCGATGCGCCAGGAGATGCGCCACGACGAGCGCGTGCTCGTGATGGGCGAGGACATCGGGGTCTTCGGGGGCGCCTTCAAGGTGACCGACGGCTTCATCGACGAGTTCGGCCCCAACCGCGTGATGGACACGCCGCTGGCCGAGTCGGGCATCGTCGGGACGGCGGTCGGCGCCGCCGTCGTCGGGCTGCGGCCGATCGCCGAGATGCAGTTCGCCGACTTCATCTCCTGCGGCTTCGACCAGCTCGTCAACGTCGCGGCCAAGATGTACTACCGCCAGGGGCTGCCGGTGAACATCACCGTGCGGCTGCCCAGTGGCGGCGGCTTCTCCGGCGGGCCCTACCACTCCCAGAACCCCGAGGCGTGGTTCATGCACTCGCCCGGCATGAAGGTGGTGGCGCCCTCGACCGCCGAGGACGCCAAGGGCCTGCTCATCTCCGCCATCCGCGACCACAACCCCGTCGTCTACCTCGAGCACAAGCACCTCTACCGGCGCGTCAAGGGCGAGGTGCCCGACGGCCTCTACGAGACGCCGCTGACCGCGCGCATCGCGCGCGAGGGCACCGACCTCACGGTCATCGCCTACGGCGCCATGGTCCACACGGCGCTGGAGGCGACCGAGGACCTCGACGGCGCCTCGGTCGAGGTGCTCGACCTGCGCTCGCTCGTGCCGCTCGACGAGGCGGCGATCCTCGCCAGCGTGGCCAAGACGTCGAAGGTGCTGATCGTCGACGAGGCCAACGAGACGTGCGCCGCCGGCGCGCAGGTGGCGGCGATCATCGCCGAGAAGGGCTTCGAGGACCTCGACGGACCCGTGCGCCGCGTGGCGACGCCCGACGTGCCGATCCCGTTCTCGCCCCCGCTCGAGCAGGCGCTGCTGCCGAGCGTCGAACGCGTGAAGGAGGCCGCTCGTGAGCTCCTCGAGTACTGACACCACCCTGATCGACGTCGTCATGCCGCAGATGGGGGTCTCGGTCTCCGAGGGCACGATCGTCGGGTGGCGCAAGCAGGTCGGCGACTGGGTCGAGTACGAGGAGGCGCTCGTCGACATCTCGACCGACAAGATCGACACCGAGCTGCCCTCGCCGGCCGCCGGGCGGGTGGCCGAGATCGTCGTCGAGGTCGGGACCACCGTCGAGGTCGGCGCCGTGCTCGCGCGCCTGGCCACCGACGCCAAGCCGGGCCAGCCGCACGCCTCCGAGGGCAACGGCGCGCCACCCACGAGCGAGGCCGCGGCGGCGACCGGCGAGACGCCGGTCGAGGCGACCGTGACCCCGTCGCCGGAGCCGGGCACCGCCACCGCGGACGACGCTCCCCGCGAGCGGCCCGCGCGCGGCGCGCGGCGCTACTCGCCCGTCGTGCAGCGCATCGCGGCCGAGCACGACGTCGACCTCGACCAGGTGCCGGGCACCGGGCGCGACGGGCGCGTGCGCAAGCAGGACGTGCTGGCCTTCATGGATTCCGGCCCGCCCACCGGCGCCGCCGCCGCGGAGGACCCGCCGCTGCACATCGAGTCGCCCTACAAGCCCGAGCCGGCCGCGCCGAAGGCGGCGCCCGCCGCGGCGCCGGCGCCCGCGCCCGCGCCGACGGCGGCCCCGGCGCAGGCCGGCGCCTACCAGCCGCCGGCGGCCGCCCCGCTGTCGCGCATGCGCAAGCTCGTCGGCGACCACATGAAGCGCTCGCTCGACACGGCGGCCACGTGCACGACGTGGATCGAGGCCGACATGTCGCGCGTCGAGCGGGTGCGCCGCGAGGTCGGGCTGACGGCGCTGCCGTTCGTGGCCCGCGCGACCATCGACGCGCTGCGCGAGTACCCCGCGCTCAACGCCTGGCTGGAGGGCGACCAGCAGACCATCCACACCGACGTCAACCTCGGCATCGCCGTGTCGCTGGGCGACGACGGCCTGATCGTCCCGGTCATCCTCGCGGCCCAGGACCTCTCCGCCGAGGGGCTGTCCAAGCGCATCAAGGAGCTCGCCCGCGCGGCGCGCTCGCGCACGCTGCGCCCCGACGACGTCCAGGGCGCCACCTTCACCATCACCAACCCGGGCCAGTTCGGATCGGTGATGGCGACGCCCGTCATCAACCAGCCCCAGGTCGCGATCCTCGACCTCGAGGCGGTGGTGAAGCGGCCCGTCGTGGTGACCGACGAGGACGGCAACGACTCGATCGCCATCCGCCCGATGACGGTCCTCGGCCTGTCATGGGACCACCGCGCCCTCGACGGCGCCCTGGCCGCGCAGTTCCTCGCCGCGGTCAAGCGCCGGATCGAGAGCCTCTAGGCGGCCGTCACCGGCAGCCGTTCGTCGTGCGGGCCGAGCACCCAGTGCTCGGTCACGGTGGCGCGGTACAGGCGGTGCTTGGCCGGCGCGCTGACGTCGGCGAGCGTCCACGCGCGCAGCCCCTGGGCTTCGCCTTCGCGGTTGAACACCTCCATGCCCCGCTCGCGCTCAGCCCCCGTCAGCTCCTGCGCGACCGCCACCATATAGAGGGCCTGCGCAGAGCCGACGGGGACCTGCGAGTCGAAGACGACGATGCTCATCTGCGGTTGTGCCGCGAGGTTGCGCGAGTGGCGCGCCTGCGGCGAGGAGACCCAGACGAACTCGCGATAGCCCTCACGCGCGAACCACACCGGCGTCACCCACGGGTGCCCGTGCTCGTCGGCGGTGCCGAGCGTCATGTACCGGTTGGCGGCGAGGACGGCCTGCACTACGTCGGCGCTCATGTGTCGAGGCCTCGGTGCAGGATCGGCTTGACGTCCACGATCGGCGTCCCGTCGATGGCCTCCAGGTTGCGGACGCGTACCCGCGCGCCCTCGACCGACACGACCTCCACCGGGTGAAGGCCGATCGGGTTCGGACGGTCGGCCGAGCGCGTGTTGAAGACGCCCTGCATCGGATTGGAGGGATCGTCGCGCGGGTGCACGCGCAGCAGGTCGCGACGAGCGCGGTCCAGCCAGGTCAGGACGATCAGCTCGGCGCCCGGCCGGATGCCCTCGAGGGCGTCGAGCACGGCGAGCTCGAACACCAGCCAGGCGTCGGGCGCCCCTTCGCGACCCTGCTTGGGCGCCGACGCCGGGTCGGTCAGCTCGGACTCGACCCTCCCGATCGGCGTGAGCTCGATCACTTCGCGTCCTTCGCGGGCTCGTAGACGAGGATCAGCGTCTCACCCGCCGGCTTGGCGTCCATGAGCCGCAGGGCGCTCGCGGCCCCGTCGTCGACGAAGAGGCGCTTGCCGGCGCCCAGCACGGTCGGGAAGACCATCAGGCGGTACTCGTCGACGAGGTCGTTCGCGCGCAGGGCGCCGACGAGCTGGGCGCTGCCGTTGACGAGGACGTCGCCGCCTGGCTCCTGCCGGAGCTTCGTCACCGTGTCGACGAGCGCGTCGGGCTTGACGACGACCGAGTTGTTCCACTCGGCTTCGTCCAGCGTCGTCGAGACGACGTACTTGCGCATGCTGTTGAACTTGTCGGCGAACTCACCCGTGCGCGACGGCCACGCCTCGGCGAAGCCCTCGTAGGTGACGCGGCCGAGCAGCAGCGCGTCGGCCGCCATCACCTCGTCGACCTTGAACTGGTCGCCCTCGGGGCCGCGCTCGTACTTGAACGCCCAGCCGCCGCGGTCCCATCCCTCGGACCCGCCCGGGTCCTCGAAGACTCCGTCCAGCGACACGAACTGCGATACGACGATCTTGGCCATCTCCATCTCCTGTCTCGGTGGTGTGCGTGGGCCTATGACCGCGGGGCGCGGCGAAACTCGTCGGTCACCCGCCGATCGGCGGCCCGACCTTCGTGACGGGCGGTATGGGCAGCATGGCCCAGGCAGGCGGAGCGACGCCCTGCGCCTCCGCGGCTCTGCGCGCGAAGTGGCGCTCGAAGCCGGCGGGCGTGCAGGCGATCACGAAGCGCGCCGGCGCATCGCCGCGACTGGTGAACGCGTGCGCGACGCCGCCCGGGACGAAGACGAGCTCGCCGGGTCCCTTCGTGACGAGCTGGTCCTCGACCTGGAAGGCGAGCTCACCCTCCAAGATGTAGAACATCTCGTCGAACGCGTGGTGGTGCATCGGCGGCCCGGTCGCGCCGGGGGGCATGCGGTTGAGCATCACCCCGACCCGCCCATCGTTCTGCTCGCCGCGCACGACGACGTTGAAGTGGTCGCCGGCGGGCGCGATCGGCGTCGCCGAGGCAAGGTCGTCACGCTCGCCGATCTGCCCGCCGAGGGTGGTGACCGGCGGCGTCGGCGCCAGCGCCCACGACGGCGGGTCCTCGCCGGCCGCCTCGGCGGCGAGCCGGGCGAAGTAGCCCTCGAAGCCCGCGGGCGTGCAGAGCAGCACGTAGCGCGCAGGCGCGTCGCCGAGGTTCGCGAGCGTGTGCTCGACGCCTCCGGGCGCGAAGACCAGTGCTCCGGGCCCGGCGGTGAACAGCTCGTCGCGCACCTGGAAGGTGATCTCGCCGTCGACGACGTAGAACGCCTCGTCGAACTCGTGGTGGTGCAGCGGCGGGCCGCCCCAGCGGGCGGGCAGGGTGTTCTCGACCACGGAGATCGCGTCCCCGGTCTGCTCGCCGCGCAGCGCGACGACGGTGCTGAATGCGGATGCCATCTGGTCCTCCCTATGACTTGCGATTGGTGGTCTGCAGCGGGTGCTCGGGCAGCCACAGCACGACGACGAGCGCCAGCGCGGCGAGCGGAGCGGCGACCAGGAAGACGGCCTGGACGCCGTCGATGACGTCGGCACGCAGCGCATGCGTGGGCCCCTCCGACGCGTGCGAGCCGGCCTGCGCCGCGAAGACGGCGCCGAGCACAGCCGCGCCCACCGCGCCGCCGAGCGCGCGGAAGAAGCCGGTCGTGGCCGTCGCGACGCCGAGCTCACGACGATCGACGCTGTTCTGCACGGCCACGATCAGGACCTGCGTGACCATGCCGAAGCCCAGGCCGAACACCCCGAGGCCGATGCCGGTGGCGACCTGCGAGGGGTCGCCGGCGGAGGCTGCGAGCAGCACGAGGGCCACGGTCATCAGGCCCAGGCCGGCGATCGGGAAGCGCTTGTAGCGCCCGGTGGCGGCGATGCTGCGCCCCGAGAGCGTCGTCGAGACGGCGATGCCGAGCATGGCCGGCACGAGCAGCAGCCCGGCCTGCGTCGGGCTGGCCCCCGTCGTCGTCTCCAGGAACAGCGGCACGAAGACGGTGACCGAGAACAGGGCGGCGGTCGCGAGGAACAGCGTGGCGCTGGCGATGGCCACCGGGCCGGTGCGCAGCAGGTGGAAGGGGACGATCGGATCGGCCGCACGCCGCTCGCGCACGAGCAGCGCCGTGGACAGGACGAGCGTCGCCGCGATCAACGCGATGATCTCGCCGGAGTCCCAGGCGTACCGCGATCCCCCCCAGATGCAGGTGAGCATCAGCGCGCTCGTGGCGCCCGCGAGGAGCGCGGCGCCCGAGACGTCGAGCGGCCGGTCGGAGCCGGCGGCCTCCGCCGCCGGCAGGCGCAGGTGCAGACCGGCGAGCGCGGCGGCGCCGATCGGCAGGTTGACGAGGAAGACCCAGCGCCAGCTCGCGTGATCGACGAGCACGCCGCCGATCAGGGGACCGACGATGGTGGCGACGGCGAAGGTGGCGGCGATGTAGCCCTGGTAGCGCCCGCGCTCGCGCGGTGCGACCAGGTCGCCCACCGTGGCCATGGCCATCGTCATCAGGCCGCCCGCGGCCGCGCCCTGGACGAGGCGCAAGACGATGAGCTGGGTGATGTCCTGCGCCGCGGCGCACAGCGCCGAGGACAGGACGAAGACCGAGCAGCGCGATCTCGAGCAGCAGCTTGCGCCCGTGCCGGTCGCCCAGCTTGCCCCACACGGGGGTCGTCGCCGCGGCGGCGACGACATAGGCGGTGACGACCCAGGAGACGTCGCTCAGGCTCCCGAGGTCGCCCGCGATCACGGGCAGGGCAGTGGCCAGGATCGTCTGGTCGAGGACCGCGGGCAGCATCGCCAGGACGATCGCCGCGAAGGGCACGGCGACGGCCGGGGCGCCCGATCGCTCGCCGGGGCTCGTGGGTGCGTGGTCGCGGTGCTGGAGTGTGGCTTGGCTCATGACGCCTCCTTGGACTGGATGGGTCGTGCGGCCAGAAAGATATAGCAACTCTAAGATTGGAGCGCAACTATGTTTGTTGCTGCTAGACTTTCGCCATGACCACGGCCGAGTCCCCGCAGCTGGGGCTGCGCGAGCGCAAGAAGGAGCAGACGCGCCAGCTGATCGCGGAAACCGCGCGGCGCCTCTTCAGCGAGCGCGGGTTCGAATCCGTCACCGTGGCCGAGATCGCGCGCACCGCCGAGGTCTCCGAGCAGACCGTCTTCAACTACTTCCCCACCAAGGAGGACCTCGTCTACTGGCGGCTTCAGTCCTTCGAGGACGAGCTGCTCCGGACGATCCGCGAGCGCGAGCCCGGCGAGCCGGCGCTCGCCGCCTTCGGCCGGTTCATCCTCGCCGAGCGCGGCCTGCTGGCCAAGCACGACCCCCAGGCCCGCGAGGAGCTCGCCGCCCTCACACGGATGATCAGCAGGAGTCCCGCCCTACTGGCCCGCGAGCAGCAGATCTTCGCCAGCTACACCGCGTCGCTGGCCGCCCTGCTCGCCGAGGAGACGGGGGCGGACGCCGCCGACGTCAGGCCGTGGGTCGCGGCCAACGCGATGATGGGCGTGCACAGCGCGGTCGTGCACCACGCGCGGCGCCGGGTCATCGAGGGCGCGCGGCAACCGAAGCTGGCGACCGAGATCCGCACCCGCGCCGAGGAGGCGCTGGCCCTGGTCGACGCGGGCCTCGCCGGCTACGCGGTCAAGGACTGACGCGCAGCGCGGCGATCAGCAGTCCCGACGCGGCCAGGGTGCTGACCGCGCGCGCGTGGTTCCACGCCGTCCAGTCGGCGAGGTAGCTGCTCCAGCGCGTCGCCGCATCGGCGCCGTCGGGGTCGACGCCCATGAGCGCGTCGTTGAGCGGCACGTTGGCGGCCTTGGTGACGACGATCGCGCCCAGCAGGTAGAGCGCGCTGCCGGCGAGGACCAGGGCGGCCGGGCGCTCGCCCCACGAGACGACGGCCCACACTCCCAGGACCGCGCACGCCAGCGCGGTGCCGAAGAGCGCGGTCATGAAGACGGGCGTGAGCGCGAGCTTGTTGATCGAGTTCATGGCGCGGATGCTCTGCCCGGGCGCCAGGCGGTCGAGGGCGGGCATGACGAAGGACGAGAAGGCGAAGAAGACGCCCGCCGACAGGCCGCAGCCGAGGGCCGTCGCGAAGGTCACGTACTGGATGAGGCGGCTCATGTCCGATAGTCAAGAGCGCCGGCGTGAGACTGTCCATGGCCCGATCGCTCAACGTCATGCGCGATCGTCTACGTCACGCGATCGATCACACCTGCGTGGCCACCTCGACGTGCTGCGACCAGTCCGCATCGATCGCGTCGAGCTCGGCGCCCACGTCGACGCCGTGCCCCGCCCCCTCGAAGGTGAAGATCCGCGCCGTCTCGCCGTCGCGGGCGGCGAGCTTCGTACGCTCCTGGAAGGCGTCGAGGATGCGATCGGCGGCGGGGCCGACCTTGGTGATGACCAGCGTGTTGGGCATGGCGACGATGGTGCCATCATGGGGCGATGGCAGGCGAGCTGTGGACGGTCAACCTCGGCGTCGTGGAGTACCGCGAGGCATGGGCGCTGCAGGAGCGCGTGCGCGCCGCGCGCCAGGCCGACGCGATCCCCGACACCCTGCTGCTGCTCGAGCACCCGCCCGTCTACACGCGCGGCCGGCGCTCGACCCCGGGCGAGCTCGCGATGGGCGAGGAGTGGTACCGGCTGCAGGGCATCGACGTCGTCGACGTCGACCGCGGCGGCCTGCTCACCTACCACGGCCCGGGTCAGCTCGTCGGCTACCCGATCATGCGCGTGACCGACCTCATGGGCTACGTGCGCACGATGGAGCAGGCGATCGTCACCGCACTGGACGACGAGGGCGTCGCCGGCGCACGCGGGCGCTCGGAGGACGGGCGCGACTTCATCGGCGTGTGGACGGCCGAGCGCAAGATCGCCTCGATCGGCGTGCACCGCTCGCGCGAGGTGACCACGCACGGCTTCGCGGTCAACGTCGACAACGACCTGCAGCCCTTCGAATGGGTCGTGCCCTGCGGCCTGCCCGACGTGCACATGACGTCGATCACGCGTGAGCTCGGCCACGGCGACCACCTGCCCTGCTTCCGCAAGCGCATGGCCTTCCGCTTCGCCGAGGCGTTCGGGCGCCGCCAGCGCCTGCTGTCGGCGGGGCGCCTCGAGGCCGCGGTCGGCGTGGCGGCGGTGCCCGCCTAGCGCAACCGCACGCTCCACAGGGTGGTGCGCGCGCTGGCGGGCGGATGCGCCCGGTGGGTGACGAAGATCGCCGTGACGTCGCGTCCGCGGGGACGCCCGCGCAGGCGCACCGCCACGCGGGCGCGGTGGTCCCGCGCGATCGAGAAGCGCGCGAAGCCGAGCGCGCGCCGTCCATCGGTCACCCGGACGGTGCCGCGGCAGCGCTCGAGCGCGGTGCTCGGGCAACGCAGCGTGAAGCGCAGCCGATGAGCCCTCAGCCGCGCGGTCGCCTCCCGGGGCACGACGACGCGCGGCGCGCAGCCCTTCAGCGCGTCGGTCGGATCGACCTCGAGGCCGCGCGGCGTCGTCGTGCACTGCACGCTGTCGGCGGTGGCGTCGCGGGCGCGGATGGTGTCGCGGCCGTTGAGATAGTAGGAGTCGCTGGCAGCGCCGCCGTCGAGGAGGTTGCGTCCCGGGCCGCCGCTCAGATAGTCGTCCCCGGGGCCGCCGAAGAGCTCGTCGTCGCCCTCGGCGCCGGACAGCATGTCGTGTCCGCCGGCACCGAAGAGCATGTCGTCGCCCGCGCCGCCGTAGAGGAGCCCGCCGGCCGGCGCGCCGCGGACGACGTCGTCGCCGTCGAAGGCGATCACATCGACCGGCCCCGGCGATGCGCTCTCGTCCAGGACGTCGTCGTAGGCGCTGGCGAAGATCCGGGCGACGCCCGCGCCGACGTCGTCGCCCTCACCCGCCGTCCCGTCGTTGGCCTGCCCATCGAGGCTGACCGACACCGGGCCCGGGGCGCTGCCGTAGCTGGCCTCGACCTCGGCCGTGCCCGACGCCCCGGTCGCATCCGGGCCGGGGCCGCCGTCCACGCCCCAGGAGCCGGCGTCGGCCACCGCGGTGTCGCGCCCTGAGCCCAGCGAGGCGAACCCCGACCCGCCGTGCAGGATCAGCGCGTCGTCGCCGGACCCCGCGTCGATCTCCTCTCTGGTCTGCGTCGCGATCTCGGCCGTGTCGTCGCCGTCGCCGAGGTCGATGCGCCCCGTCACCGACGCCCGGAAGTAGACCGTGGGCGCCAGCGCGCACACGACGCCGGCGTCGGGCGCGGCGGCGCAATTGGCGCCGGGCACCATGACCGCGCCGGCGTCGTGGAAGCTCCAGGAGAGGCCATCGGCCGACTGGCTCATCGCCAGCCGGTTGGCCTCGCCCGGCGCGGCGTGGAAGGACAGCTCATAGTGGTCGAGGTCTGGGTCGACCACCCCGGTGCGGACGAGGCTGACCGACGCGGCGTGCGCGCCGCCGGCCAGGGCACCGCACGCGAGCGCGAGCGCGATTCCCAGCCGGACCGGGGTCGCCGCGACCATGACCTGCAAACGGCCGACGAGCCGGCGAGTTGCGGGCGCGGGCCACGCCCGCGCGACGCGTAACCTGCGGCGCGCACCCAAAGCGAGGGAGGTTCCGATGGCCGGCGATCTGACGTTCTTCGAGCTCGGCGTGGAGGACGCCGAGCGCGGTCGCGCGTTCTACGAGGGACTCTTCGGCTGGCGCTTCGCTCCGGGGCCGTCGGGCGAGGGCTTCATGATCGAGACGCCCGGCGGTCGCGGCGGCATCCACGGCGGCGACAGCGGCGCCTCGCCCTACGTCTTCTTCTCCGTGGCTGACATCGAGGCGGCCATGGAGCGCGTGCGCGAGCTCGGCGGCGTCGTCGAGGAGATGGACGTCGAGGGCGACGAGGACTCGATCGCGAAGACCGGGCGCTTCAAGCTCTGCCGCGACGACCAGGGCTCGCCGTTCGGGCTGCACCAGCCGCCGGCCGGCTGACGGCGGACCTACTCCGGCAGGTCGTCGGGCAGGGCGATCTCCTGCGGCGGCCCGCTCTGCGGGCTGTCCCAGTCCGTCCACGCCTCGCCGTCGCGCCCGGCGTGCTCGCCGGTCCCGCCCAGCGCCAGCATCACGAGCCGCTCGGGCCCGCGGTTGACCAGCTGGCGGCGCACCGCGGGCGCGACGCGCACGAGCTCGCCGCGTTCGAGCGCCTGCTCCTCGCCCTCGACGAGCAGCGTCAGGGTGCCCTCGAGCACGAGGTAGACCTCCTCCTGGCGCGCGTGGCGATGGATGCGCCCGCGCTGGCGCGGCTCGAGCACCATCTGGTTGATCCCGAAGCTCGTCACCCCGAGCGCGCGGCGCAGCGACAGGAAGCGCTCGCCGGCGTCGGGGTTCAGCGCGGTGCGTGCGATGCCCTCGTCCATGACCGCGATCCTACGGCGGACACGGCAGGGCTCGCAGCCGTGCGCGATAGCGGACCATCGACGCGTGGACCCAGTCGCCGTGGGTCTGGCGGCGCAGCCTCGCCACGCGCTCGCGGTGATAGGGCGAGGTGAGCGACTCGTTATGGCCGATGACGTCCTTCAGCGCGATCCCGAAGCGGCAGCGCAGCCAGCGCGTGAGGCGGAGCGATGCCCGCAGCTCGCGCGCGTTGCCCAGCACGTCGGCGTCGCGGAAGCCGACGTGCTCGATGCCGATCGCCGTGTAGTTCAGTCCCACGGTGTGCCGGCACATGAGCGACAGCGGGACCATCTGCACGACGCTGCCGTCGGCGCCGACGACGTAGTGCGAGCACACGTTGGGCAGCTCGTGGAGCTCGACGTCGGGGACGTCGGGGGCGAAGATCGCGAACACGGCGCTGGTCGATCCCGCCACGGCGACGTGCTCGACGATCACCTTGGGCGCGCGCAGCCGGTAGTCGTCGATCCCGTAGTGCCGGCGCGCGTAGGCGCGCATCTCGCGCTTGCGCCGCGCCGGGTAGGGGATGTAGTGGCGCACGACGGCGGGCGGGGGTGGGACGGCGGCCGGGAGCATCCGGGTGAGTTGTATCGTCCGGGGCCGTGAGCCAGCGCGAGCACAAGACGCGGTCGCGCGCCAACCCCGGCGGCATGGACGTCCTCAAGGTCCTCGGCGGGGACGTGCGCGGGCTGCGCGAGCGCAAGCCGGCGTGGTTCAAGGTCCCCGCGCCCGGCAGCGCGCGCTACCGCGAGCTGCGCGCGCGCATCGAGGCCGAGAACCTGCACACGGTCTGCCAGGAGGCCGCCTGCCCCAACATCGGCGAGTGCTGGGAGCGGGGCACGGCCACCTTCATGATCCTGGGCGACACCTGCACGCGGCGATGCGGCTTCTGCAACGTCAAGACCGGCAAGCCCACGTGGCACGACCCGCTCGAGCCCGCGCGCGTGGCGCGCAGCGTCGCGCGCATGGGCCTGCGCCACGCGGTCATCACGAGCGTCGATCGCGACGACCTGCCCGACTACGGCGCCGGCGCCTTCGTCGGCGTCATCCGCCAGATCCGCCGCCAGGCGCCCAACTGCAAGGTCGAGGTCCTGACCCCGGACTTCCGCGGCCAGGAGATGCCGCTGGCCAAGGTCATCGCCGAGCGCCCCGACGTCTTCAACCACAACGTCGAGGTCGTGCCGCGCCTGTATCCGGTCGCGCGCCGCGGATCGCGCTGGGAGCGCTCGCTGCGCGTCCTGCGCAACGCCAAGGCGATGGGAGGCGACGAGGTCGTCACCAAGTCGGGGCTCATGGTCGGGCTCGGCGAGACCCATGACGAGATGGTCGAGGCGTTCGGGATGCTGCGCGAGCACGACGTACAGGTCCTGACCGTTGGGCAGTACCTGCGCCCGACCGAGCAGCACCTGCCGGTGGTCCGCTACTGGCATCCCGACGAGTTCAAGGCGCTCGAGCAGGCCGCCTACGCGCTGGGCTTCGACCACATCGCGGCCGGGCCACTCGTGCGCTCCAGCTACCACGCCGACACGCACATCGAGCAGGACCGGCCCGGCGTGGGCCCGCTCGCCGCCACGGCGTAGCACGCGGGCGCGCGAGAGCGTGCAATCCATCTGTCGTGCCCTGGCCCCCGCTCGTGAGCGGTTTTGCACCGCACATCGCAGGGGCTCAACCGGGGTATCAGGGCGCCGATACGTTCGCGCGCCCACCGGTCCTGGCACACTCGATTGGCCCGCCGCACGCTCCCCATGCTCGCCGCGCTCATCAGCGCGGCCGCCCTCTCCGCCGCGCCCGCGGCGGCGGCCGGCGCGGGCGACTGCACGCCCGCCGCGAACTGGCCCGCCGACCGCACCGACCTCGCCGCCCAGGTGGTGGCGCTCGTCAACGCCCACCGCGCGCAGCTCGGGCTACAGGCGCTCGTCGTCTCCCCCGCGCTCGACGCGGCCGCCACGTGGAAGGCGCGCAACATGGCGGCGTACGGGTACCTGGACCACGACGACCCCGGGCCGCCCGCCGCGCGCACGGCGGCCGAGCGCGTCGCCGCCTGCGGCTACCCCGACGCGGAGTGGGCCGAGGACATCGCGACCGGCTACGCGACGGCACAGGCCGTGGTCGACGGCTGGCTGAGCTCCCCCGAGCACCGCGCGAACATCGAGCGCCCCGAGTTCAGCGCCACCGGCGTCGGCGCCGCGGGGGCGCCGTTGTACTGGTCGCAGACCTTCGGCGGGTGACCGACGCGGGCAGCTTCGTCCCCGAGCCCCTGGAGCTGGCCGCCACGACGGCGTCCGCCGGTGCCGTCGGCGGCACCGGATCGAGCGTCGCCGCCACGCCGTCGCGGCGCGACCACCGATCCGCGTGAGCTGCGCGCAGCGCGGCCGCCGCGTGGCCTGTCGCGTGCGCGGCGCGCGCGGCGCGACCGTGCGCATCGCCCTCATGCGCGGCGGGCGCACCTTCGCGCGCGCGCGCACGCGCGCCGCCCCGGACACCGTCCGGGTGGCGCTGCACCCGATGCGCCGCCTGCGCGCGGGCCGCTACGCGCTCGTCGTCCGGGCGGGGTCCGCGGCCGGAATGCGCGAGCGGCGCATGAGCCTCGTGGTGCGCTAGGGCCACGGCGGCGCGGGTAGCCTTCCCGGGCTCTGTTCCCGCTCAAGGACAACATCCCGACCGATCGCACGCCGATCGTCACGATCGTGTTGATCGCGATCAACGTCTTCGTCTACCTCTTCCTGCAGCCGAAGTCGGGGATCGACTTCAGCGGCAACTCGCTCCAGCAGGGGGCGCTGTTCCACTACGGCGCGATCCCCTACGAGCTGACCCATCCCGGTCAGCACTGCGACCTCGTGCAGCAGGGCACGGCCGTCGCCTGCGACAAGGCACTGCCAGATGGCGGGATCCCCACCTGGACAACGGTCTTCACGGGCATGTTCACCCACGCGGGCCTACTGCACCTCGGGGGCAACATGCTCTTCCTGTGGATCTTCGGCAACAACGTCGAGGACTCGATGGGGCCGGTCCGCTTCGTCGTCTTCTACCTGCTCGGTGGGATCGCGGCGCTGGCTCTGCAGGTCGCCATCGGCCCCGACTCGACGGTGCCGACGCTCGGCGCCTCCGGCGCCATCGCGGGCGTCCTGGGCGGCTACATCGTGATCTATCCGCGCGCGCGGGTCCTGACGCTGATCTTCCTCATCATCTTCTTCACCTTCATCGAGCTGCCGGCCTTCCTGTTCCTGTTCATCTGGTTCGCGCAGCAGGCGATCTTCGGGGCCGTCGGCCTCACCAACCCCAGCGGCAACGGAGGAGGCGTCGCGTACTTCGCCCACATCGGCGGGTTCGCGTTTGGCCTGCTGGCCATAAAGCTGTTCGCGAAGCGCCTGAGCGCGGCCTATGGCCAGCCGAAGTACCCCGTCTACTGATGCGGGGAGTGATCCTCGCGGTGGCGCTGTTCTCGGTCGGCGCCCTGCTCGTGCTCACGGTCCACGCGGCGATCGAGGGTGGCATCGACATCCTCACGGTGCTCTCGGGGCTCGTGCTCGCCCTCTTCGCATTCGGCATCGTCGGCGCCCTGCTGCATCCTCCCGACCGATGAGGCGTGCAGGAGTCCTGATCGCTTTGCTCGTGCTCGCCGGCTGCGGCGGCGGCGGCAGCTCGAGTCCGCGCACCACGCAGGGTGCGGGCGCGCAGGTGGTCGCGGCGCCCCTGCAGGTGGCCAACGGCCCGGCGCAGGCGGCCGACCCCGGCGCCCGGCCGCTGGCGCTCGCGCTCAGCGCGACGGCCGATCGGGTGAGGGTGGCCTTCAAGCGGCCCCCCCGCAGCGGCCTGCTCTTCGACCTCGACACCGGCGAGGTCCTGTGGCGGCGGCTGCCCGATCGCGTGCTGCCGATCGCCAGCCTGACCAAGATGATGACCGCGCTCATCGTGGTCGACCGCGCGCGGCCCGACGCCAAGGTCCGCGTCACCAAGGAGGCGCTGGCCTACAAGGGCTCGGCCGTCGGCGTGCTGCCCAAGGGCAAGCGCATCAAGCTCGAGACGATGCTCAACGGGCTGCTGCTGCCCTCGGGCAACGACGCCGCCATCGCGCTGGCCCAGCGCACGAGCGGCACGGTCGCGGGCTTCGTGGCGCGGATGAACGAGCGTGCCGGCGACCTCGGGCTGGCGTGCACGCGCTTCAGCTCGCCCGACGGCTTCGAGGACGCCGGCAACCACTCGTGCGCGATCGACCTCGCCGAGATGGCGCGCGCGCTCCTCGACAAGCCGCGCCTGGCCCGCATCGTCCGGCGCCGGCGTGCGGTGCTGCCCTTCCCCATCAAGGGCGGCCGGCTGTACCTGTTCAACAACAACCCGCTGCTGCGCACCGGCTACCCGGGCACGATCGGGATCAAGACGGGCTACACCGACGCCGCCGGGCGCTGCCTCGTCGCCGCCGCGCGCCGCAACGGGCGCCGCCTGGGCGTCGTCCTCCTGCACTCCCCCGACCCGGGCAAGCAGGCGACGCAGCTGCTCAACCGCGGCTTCGCGGCACGCAACTAGCCGGGGCGGTCGGCGACCAGCACCGCGAGGTCGCGCGCCTGCCAGCCCACGCGCCCGCGCAGCCCCGCGTCGCCCATCCACGCCAGCAGGTCGGGCACGGTCTCGGGCAGGTCGAAGCCGGGGTCCAGCGGCGTGACGACGTCGGCCGGGTCCTCGGGGACGACGACGTCGGCGAGCACGAAGCGCCCGCCGGGCGCGAGCGCGGCGGCGACGCGCACGAAGAGGTCGGCCTTCTCGGGACCCTCGAGGTGGTGGACGGCGAGGGCGGAGAAGACGAGGTCGAAGGGACCTTCGGGCAGCGCTTCGCGCAGGTCCTGCAGGCGCAGGTCGGCATCCGGCAGGCCGGCCACGGCGAGCATGTGCTCGCTCGAGTCGACGCCGGTGAGCTGCGCGTGCGGATGGCGCTCGAGCACGCGCCTGGAGGTGACGCCGGTCCCGGTCCCCAGCTCGAGCACCCTCCGCGCGTCCACCCCCTCGGTCGCGCGCGCCACCTCTTCCTGCACGCGGTCGTAGTCGGGCACCTCGTCGCGGACGATCTTGACGTAGGTCTCCGGGTCCCAGTGGAACTGGCCCATCCCGGGACGGTATCGCGCCGCTCAGGCGCCCGATGGGCGTGCGACGTGCTCGTACTCCGGGGTGGCGGGGAGCGGCTGCACGCCGGCGACCGGGTCGAGCTCCTCGTAGTCGTCCCCGCCCGTCTCGTCCGCGCTGTCGCCGGCGCCCACCGCGCGCAGGACGGCGGTCAGCGCGACGGCCACGACGAGGTTGGTCGCGAGGCCCCACAGGGCTTCGTAGGCGTTGATGCCGAAGAGCTTGTAGACCGAGCCCTTGAAGTCCAGGTCGATGGCCATGTAGGTGCCCACGGCCATGCCCGCCAGCCAGCCGCAGAGCATCGCGCGCGCGTCGAGCCAGCGCGTGTAGAGGCCGATGGCCACCGCCGGGAGGGTCTGCAGGATCCACACGCCGCCGAGGAGCTGCAGATCGATCGCGTACTTGGTCGGCAGCACGATGACGAAGACCAGCGCGCCGACCTTGACGAAGAGCGAGGCGATCTTGGCCACCCGGGACTCCTGCGCAGGCGTGGCGTCGGGCCGCAGGAACTCGCGGTAGATGTTGCGCGTGAAGAGGTTGGCCGCCGCGATCGACATCACCGCGGCGGGCACCAGCGCGCCGATGGCGATGGCGGCGAAGGCGACGCCCGTGAACCAGGACGGGAAGAACTTCAGGAAGAGGTCGGGGACGGCGTCGTTGGGGTTGGCGGGCTGGATGCCGGCGGCGATGGCCATGTAGCCCAGCAGCGCGATGAGGCCCAGGACGAGCGAGTAGGCCGGCAGCAGGGCGGCGTTGCGGCGCACGGTGTTGGCGCTCTTCGAGCTCAACGCGCCCGTCAACGCGTGCGGGTACAGGAAGAGCGCCATCGCCGAGCCGAGGGCCAGCGTCGCATAGGCGGTCTGTGCGTCGGGCGTCCCGGGCACGAGCGCCCCCGGTGGATCCTTCTCCGGCAGGGCCTTGCCGGCGGCGTCGAAGATCGCGCCGAAGCCGCCGAGCTTGGAGGGGATGTAGATGATCGCGACGAGGACCGTGATGTAGATCAGCACGTCCTTGACCACCGCGATCAGCGCCGGCGCGCGCAGGCCGCTCTGGTAGGTGTAGGCGGCGAGGATGGCGAACGCGATCACCAGCGGCCAGTCGCCGTTGATGCCCATCGCGCCCAAGATGACCTGCAGGCCGACGAGCTGCAGGGCGATGTAGGGCATCGTGGCCAGCAGCCCCGTCGCCGCGACGGCCGTGGCCAGCGGCCGCGAGCCGAAGCGCCCGCGCACGAAGTCGGCCGGCGTGACGTAGCCGCGCCGGTGCGCGACGATCCAGAGCCGCGGGACGGCGATGAACACCAGCGGGTAGACGATGATCGTGTAGGGCAGCGCGAAGAAGCCCTGCGCGCCGGCGCCGAACACCAGCGCGGGCACGGCGATGAAGGTGTAGGCGGTGTAGAGGTCGCCGCCGAGCAGGAACCAGGTCACGACGGTGCCGAAGCGCCGTCCGCCCAGGCCCCACTCGTCGAGCGAGCCGAGGTCGCCGCGCCGCCAGCGTGCGGCGAGGAAGCCCAGCACGGTGACCAACCCGAACAGCAGCCCGAAGACGATGAGGGCGACGGTGTCGGTGTCGTGCTTCTGCATCGTCGGGCGCTAGCGGCGCAGGGCCGAGTAGACGATCCAGGTCAGCAGCGCGGCCACCGGCACCCACGCCAGCTGATACCAGTAGAAGAACGGGAACCCGAACAGCTCCGGGCTCTCGCGCGCGTACAGCGGCGGGTAGAGCAGGCCCGCGAACGGCAGGACCAGCAAGGCGTACCACCACCGCGATGGACGGCGCCTCTCCTCCATGCCCCGTAGCGCTACCCGGCGCCGGGGCCGTGAAACGGGGGGTGCCCGATGCCGGACGCTAGGCGGCCGTCAGGGCTCGATCGCGCCCGGCGGCCTTGGCGGCGTAGAGCGCGGCGTCGGCCCGTGCGACGAGCGACGGGGCGTCCTCGGTGCCGGTCCACTGGGCGATGCCGGCGGACACCGTCTGCCCGTGCGGCGTCACGGCGCGGATGCGCTCGACCACCACATGGGCGTCGGACACCGAACAGGCGGGCAGGACCGCGGCGAACTCCTCGCCTCCGTAGCGCGCCAGCACGTCGGTCGGGCGCAGCTCGCGCCGCCACGCCGTCGCGGCGGCGGCCAGCAGGGCGTCGCCGGCCGGATGCCCGTTGCCGTCGTTGTAGGCCTTGAAGTGATCGAGGTCGAAGACGGCGACGCACAGCGGCGGGCCACCGTGTGCGGCGCTGGCGAGCGCGGCGTCGAGCCACGTCTCCCAGGCACGGCGGTTGCCCAGCCCGGTCAGCGCGTCGGTGAAGGCGAGGTCCTCGAGCGCCGTGCCGCGCTGCGTCGCCTCGAACATGCGGTCGCGGACCTGGGCCACCAAGCGCTGGACGGTGTAGCCGATCATGGCGCCGACGACGACATAGAGCGCCCCGCTGCGCAGCCCGGACGCCGGATAGCGCTCACCGCCGATGAGCGCGACCGGGAGCACGAAGTACGCCGCCACCCCCGCGATGACGGGCGCGAGCTGGGCGCGCGTCCCGTGCAGCGCCGTCGCGATCACCGGCAGCAGCGTGACGACCGTGATGCCGGCGGTGGCGCCGCCGACGGAATGGCGCAGCAGGGCGGCCGCGGCGAGGAAGATGAACGAGGGCGCCAGGGTGCCGTGCCGGCGATCCAGCACGCCGACGCTGACGGCGCCGAGAACCGCGGCGGCGGCGTAGGTCGGCGCATCGACCCGCGTGCCGATCGGCGCGACCATGAAAGCGGCCAGCAATGCCCCCGCGAAGGGCGCGGATCGGCGTGACGCGACACGCCGCCAGGTACGCAGAACCGGCTCCACGCTCCGCTTATCGGCTTGTTGCGCCGCGAATGGAGCCCAAAAGGCTCAGAGTTGCTGGAGGATCCCCGGCAGCGAGTCGCGGAAGTTCCCCTCGACGAGCGATGACGCCGCCTCGAGGTCGCCGCGCTCCAGCGCCTGGATGATCTCCTCGTGCTGGTGCACCGAGCGGCTGACGAACTCGGCGGCCGACATGTAGTTGTACTCGTAGCGCAGCAGGAGGCGCTTGAGCGGGCGCAGCGTCGAGAGGAGCTGATCGTTTCCGCAGTGGCGCACGAGCTCCTCGTGGAACTCGTAGTCGCGCGTGGCGGCCGCCATCGCGTCGGTGCGCTCGTCGGCCATGGCGGCGTTGATCTCGCGCAGCCGCGCGACCGCCGCGGGCGCGAACTCCGGCGTGGTGCGGACGGCCAGGCCCTCGAGCAGGATGACCACCGGGTAGCCCTCGCGCACCTCGAGCTCGCTCAGCGGCGCGACGGCGAAGGCGCCGCCGTCCTCGGGCCGGACGAAGCCGTCGCGCTCGAGACGGCACAGCGCCTCGCGCACGACGGGCGCGTCGACCTCGAGCTCGCCGGCCAGCTCCTCCTCGTCCAGCCGCGCGCCGGCGGGCATCTCCCCGCGCACGATCCGGCGCTCGATCTCGGTCCACGTGCGTTCGCGAGTGCCGTGCCCCATGGTGTCGAGATTACCTAGTGGGCGCGCGCGCATCCCGGGCACCGCGCCGGACGAAGGCGCGGCTACGTATATTCCCCGGGACCGACTGGCCAGTCAGCCAAAGGAGCACGTGTGGACCTCAACGACACGCCACAGCAGGCCGAGTACCGCCAGAAGGTGCGCGCCTGGTTGCAGGAGCACAAGGCGCAGGCCCCCGAGGCGCGCAGCACGCGGGCCGGGGCCGAGGAAGACGCGTACGTCGACGCCCGCCGGCGCTGGCAGGGCCAGCTCGCCGAGGGCGGCCTGGCCGGTGTCACCTGGCCGGTCGACGTCGGAGGCCAGGGGCTCGGGCCGATCGAGCAGGTCATCGTCAGCCAGGAGATCGCCCGCGCGGGCGTGCCCGGCATCCTCGACGTCATCGGCGTCGGCATGCTCGGCCCGACCATCATCGCCCACGGCACCGAGGAGCAGAAGGCGCGCTACCCGGGGCCGATGCTCCACGGCGACGAGGTGTGGTGCCAGCTCTTCTCCGAGCCGGGCGCCGGCTCGGACCTCGCGGCGGTACAGACCCGCGCGCGCCAGGATGACGACGGCACGTGGGTGCTCAACGGCCAGAAGGTGTGGACCACCAACGCCCAGTTCGCCGCCTACGGCCTGCTGCTGGCGCGAACCGACCCCGAGCAGCACAAGCACAAGGGCCTGACGATGTTCGTGCTGCCGATGGACGCCGAGGGCGTGACCGTGCGCGGCCTGCGCCAGATCTCCGGCGAGGCCGAGTTCAACGAGGTCTTCCTCGACGACGTGCGCCTGCCCGCCGACGCGGTCGTGGGCCAGGTCAACGACGGCTGGCGCACAGCGCTGACCACGCTCATGTTCGAGCGCGTGACCATCGGCCTGGGCTCGGAGGGCATGGGCTACAAGGAGGATCGCTTCGCGCGCGCCATCGCCGCCGACCCCGACGCCCGCCGCGACCCCGAAGTGCGCAAGCGCCTGGGTGAGATCGCCGTCGAGCTGCTGGCCATCAAGTTCACCGGCTATCGCACGCTGACCATGCTGGCCAAGGGCCAGATCCCGGGCCCGGAGGCCGGCCTGGCCAAGGTCACGACGGTCAACGCCGCGATCGCCGCCGGCGAGCTCATCGCCGACGTGCTCGGCCCCGATGCCCTCGACGAGGACGAGCAGTGGGCCTACATGATCTCCTTCCTGCCCGGCCTGAAGTCGGCCGGCGGGACCGAGGAGATCCTGCGCAACACCATCGGCGAGCGGGTGCTCGGCCTGCCGCCCGAGCCCCGACTGGACAAGGGCGTGCCGTTCAGCGAGCTGCGCGCGAAGGAGAAGGAGGCCGCAGCCGTATGAATCTCGCTCTGTCGGACGAGCAGGAGTTCCTGCGCGAGGCCGCGCGCGGCGCGCTGTCGCGCGTGAAGACGATCGAGGCGGCCCGCGAGGCGCTGGAGGGCGGCGCGCTGCCCGACCTGTGGCCGACCGTGGTCGAGGCCGGCTGGCCCGGGCTGCTGGTCGACGAGGACCACGGCGGCGCCGGCCTGGGTGCCTTCGACGCGATGCTCGTGGCGCAGGAATGCGGCCGCGTGCTGGCCGCTGCGCCGCTGCTCGGGCTGCTGCCCGCCAGCGGGTTGCTGCAGGCGGCAGACGATGAGTCCCTGGAGGCCGTGGCCGCGGGTGACGTGCGCCCGGCGTGGCTGCCCGCGCGCCCGCCCGGCGACCTCGTCGAGGGCTGGACCGTCGACCCGCGCGGCGGCAAGCACCGCGCGCCGGCACCGCGCGCGACGGTCGACGGCGACCGCGTGAGCTTCAGCGGCGAGGTCGCGTGGGTCCCCGACGCTCCCGGCGCGGACCTGCTCGTCGTCGTCGGCGTCGACGAGGGCGGCGCCCCGATCGCCGGAGCGGTCGAGGCGAGCGCCGCGCAGATCGAGGCGGTCACCCGGTACGACGCCACCCGCGCGCTCGGGCACGTGACGCTCGACGGCGCCACGGGCCGGCGCCTGGCGGTCAGCGAGGAGCAGCTCGCCCGAGCCTGGTACCTGGCCCAGGCGGTGCTGGCCGCCGAGTCGCTCGGCGCGGTGGAGACCGCGCTCGAGATGGCCGTGCAGTACGCCAAGGAGCGCTTCACCTTCGGTCGCGCCATCGGCTCCTACCAGGCCATCAAGCACGGCCTGACCGAGGTCCTGCGCCGCCAGGAGAACGCCCGCTCGCTGCTGTACTACGCGGGCTGGGCCTTCGACGACCGTCCCGAGGAGTTCGCCCTGGCGGCCAGCGCGGCGCGCTCGGCCGCCGGCTCGGCGCTCGACTTCGCGTCACGGCAGAACATCGTCACCCACGGCGGCATCGGCGCGACGTGGGAGCACGACGCCCCGCTCTTCTTCCGTCGCGCCCAGCTGTGCCGGCGCCTGCTCGGCGGAGCGGGCGACGCGACCGACCGCGTGGCGGCGGAGCTGTTCGCGGCGGCCTGACGCCGGGACAGCGGCTCAGCGCCGGGTCAGCGCCTTGCGCGCGGCGGGCAGCAGCACGCTGCGCGGAGCCAGGCGCCCGCCGGCGGCCAGCGCCTTGGGCGCCACCCCGGCCATGGGACAGCGAGCCTAGCGGGACTTCAGCTGCGCCCGGGAGTCAGGAAGTTCAGCGGGCAGAACAGCAGGTTGGTGACGTCGAGCGGCGAGGTGGCCGGCGCGACCGCGGTGAAGGAGTAGACCAGCTTGTCGGCCGCCACCGCAGTCGTGTCGGCGCTCACCGGGGTGGGGCTCCGCGCCGCCGAGCGCGCCTGGGCCGTGGCCGGTGCAGCGAGCGCCGTCTCCGGCGCCGCCGGCGCGGCGGTCTTGAGGACCAGGGTGGCGGCGAGCCACGGGGTATTGGCGCCGGTGCGGGTGGTCGGGTTGGCGGTGGTGGCCGTGTTCGTGAGGACGCGATCCTGGGCGAGCAGCTCCATGTCGCCGGTCGGCGACACGTTGGTGCGCACCGTGTAGGTCGGATCGCCGGTGAGGGCATTGGAGAAGCCCGAGTCGGCGTAGAAGCCGATCGCCAGCTCACCGGCGGCGGTGCTGGCCGCGGTCGCCCCGGAGGAGACGTTGGCCGCGGTCGTGGTCTTGCCCGTCGCGGTCTTCAGCTGATCGACGACGCCGGCGCCGGCCGCCGTGGACAGCCCCGAGTACTCCAGGACGCTCGCGCCGATGTCGGCGCTGCCGGTGGCCTGGACCGTCACCGTCGGCCGCGTTCCACCGCCGGCCGTGATCGGCGCGCTCCAGACGCTCAGCTCGGTGTCCTCGGAGGCCTTGATGCTCGTCAGCTTGGTGTACGTGTTGCCGGCCGAGTCGGTGACGCCCGCCGCAGTCGCCTTTCCGGCGCTCCAGATCCCGACCTGCACGATCAGGCGATCGCCGCTGGTGACGTTCGCGGTCGGCTGCACAGCGAGCGTGCTGGCGGCGACGCGCTTGTTGACCTGCTGCACGAAGGCCAGCGCTCCCACGACCGGCGCAGCAGGGGTCACGGAGTTGGACGCCGCCGACTCCGCACTGGTGCCGATTGCGTTCGTGGCACTGACCTTGAACGTGTACGCGGTGCCGTTGGTCAGCCCGCTCACCGTCGTGCTCGTCGCGGCCGGGTTGCCCGTCACCAGCTTCGGCGTCTGTGCGCTGGACCCGATGTACGGGGTCACGGTGTACTTCGTGATCGGGCTGCCCCCGTCGTCCGGAGCCGACCAGTTGACCGTCGCCTGCCCGTCGCCGGCCGACGCCGACGGAGCGCTCGGCGCCGCGGGAGCCGACAGCGTGCGCGACATGCCGACCATGCTCGCCACCGAGGGCACGCCCTTGTCGTCCACGATGAAGAGCATGTAGGTGCCCGGTGGTGCCAGTGCGGCGGCCGCGGGCGCCTGCACGGTCAGCGAGCCCGACCCCGCCGTGAAGGTGAGCGGCACGAAGTGCTGGTCCATGTCGCTCTGGTGGGTGTCGGCCGCGAGCGAGACGAGGTTCACCGACCTGATCGACGCCGCGTCGGGCGTCGTCACGGTGATGTCAGAGCCGTAGGTCGCCGCCGCGGTGGCGTTGGTGATCGTCGGGCGCGACCCCTTGAACAGGTACGAAGGCGAGTAGTACTGCGCCGAGAACTGCCCGGGGCCGGTGCCGTTCTGGTAGTGGCCGCCGCCGGCGACCAGCACGCGCCCGTCGGGCATGAGCACGGCGGTGGAGTGGTAGTTGCGTGCCGCCGCCATCGGCGCCACAGAGGTCCACGTCTCCGTCGCCGGGTCCCAGATCTCGGCGGGGAGGACGCCGCTGGTGACGATCGACTGGTCGCTGGACTGCTCGCCGCCGAGCGCGAGCACGGTGCCGTCGGGCAACATGGTCAGCGTGTGGTAGATGCGGGCGTTGTGCATCGCGGGGGTCTGCCGCCACGCCGGCGAGCCGGCGGTCAGGTCGATGACGGCGGAGGTCGCCTTCGCGGACGTCGCGGTCTGGACGCTCGGTGCCCCGCCGCTGTAGAGGACCTTCCCGGGGCGGTACATGACCGAGGAGCCGTTGACCACGCCGCTGGCGCCGCCGACCGGCGTCCAGGTCTGGTTGGCGACGTCGAGGAAGAAGGAGTTGTCCTCCTCCGGGCCGATCGTGAAGACCTTGCCGTTGGGGGCGAGGTAGCTGAACGGGTACTCCTCCTCGTGGACCTGGGGCGTCGAGACGCCGTTGAGCAGCGTCCACGTGTCGGCCGCCGGGTCGTAGACCTCCGGTGTGTCGGCCCACGTCGACGCGTTGGTCGAGTTGCCGCTGATGGCGACGTAGCGGCCGTCGGCGAGCTCGGTCAGCGACGGGTACCAGCGCGGCCTCTTCATGTCGGCGACACGCTTCCACGTCGACGTGGCGGGGTCGAAGATCGTGGTGTCGGCAAGGCCGAGGTTGCCCGTGGTGGGTACCCCGTAGCCGCCGACGGTGATGATGCGACCGTCGGGCAGGTGGGCGTTGCCCGAGCAGAAGATGCTGCCGGGGGCGTTGATGGTCGTGGGGAAGGTCTGCGACGTCGCGTTCCAGACCGACGTGGGCTGCGGCGCCTGCCAGCCGTCCCAAACGAGCAGGTTGCCGCTCTTCAGCAGCACCGAATGGACGGCGACGAGCGGCCAGTTCATGAGCGCCGACCACTGCCCCTGCGGGGACGACGACGGCGTCACGGCGTTGGAGGCGACCGAGGGCGGGCTCGTGCCGTTCGCGTTGGTCGCGGTCACCGTGAAGGTGTAGGTCGTGTTGTTGACCAGGCCGTCGATCGTCGCGGTCGTGGCCGGCGGGCTCCCGGTGACGACGGTCGGCGTCTGCGCATTCGAGCCGATGTAGGGGGTGACCGTGTACTTGGTGATGGCGCTGCCCCCGTCGTACGGCGCGGTCCAGCTCACGGTGGCCTGGCCGCTGCCCGGCGTCGCGACGACGGCGCCCGGCGCGTTCGGCGCGCTCGGCGCCGCGGGGGCGGAGGCCTTGAAGATGATGGTGGCGGCCAGCCACGGCGTGTTCGCGCCCGTGCTGGTCGTGGCGTTCGCGGTGGTCCCGGCGTTGGTGAGGATGCGATCCTGGGCCAGCAGCTCCATGTCGCCGGTGGGCGACACGTTGGTGCGCACCGCGTAGCCCGCGTCGCCTGCCAGGTTGTTGGAGAAGCCAGAGTCCGCGTAGAAGCCGATCGCGAGCTCACCGGCGGCGGTGCTGGGCGCGGTGGCGCCCGAGGAGACGGCGCTGGCGGCCGCCGTCTTGCCCGTGGCCGTCTTGAGCTGGTCGACGGCGCCCGTCCCGGCGGCCGTCGACAGGCCGGAGTACTCGAGGACCGCGGCGCCGATGTCAGCGCTGCCCGTGGTCTTGACGCTGATCGTCGGCTTCGTCGCACCGCCCGCCGTGATCGGCGCGCTCCACACACTCAGCTCGGTGTTGTCCGACGCCTTGAACGCCGTCAGCTTGGTGTACGTGTTGCCCGCCGAGTCGGTCACGCTGGACGCGCTCGCGTTGCCGGCGCTCCACACGCCGGCCTGCACGATCAGGCGATTGCCCGTGCTGACGTTGGAAGTCGGCACCAGCGTCAGGTTCGCCGTCACCGCACGCTTGCTGACCTGCTGCACGAAGGCCAGCGTGCTCGGAGGCGCCGTCACCGGCGTGACAGAGTTGGAGGCCGCCGAGTCGGCGCTCGTGCCGACCGCGTTGGTCGCGCTGACCTTGAAGGTGTAGGCGGTGGCGTTGGTGAGGCCCGTCACCGTGGTGCTCGTCGCGGCCGGGTTGCCCGTGACGTCCTTCGGCGTCTGCGCGTTCGAGCCGATGTACGGAGTCACCGTGTACTTCGTGATCGTGCTGCCGCCGTTGTCCGGCGCGGTCCAGCTCACGGTGGCCTGACCGTCTCCGGCGGTCGCCGACGGCGGCCGACGGCACCGCCGGAGCGGTGGGCGGCGGAGCGGGCGCGGCGGTCTTGAAGACGACGGTGGCGGCGAGCCACGGGGTGTTCGGCCCGGTCGCCGTGGTCGGGTTGGGCGTCGCGCCGGCGCCCGACAGCAGCTGGTCCTGGGCGACCAACTCCATGTCGCCGGTGGGCGAGACGTTGGTGCGCACGACATAGGTCGGGTCGCCCGCGAGGGTGTTGCCGAAGCCCGAGTCGGCGTAGAAGCCGACGGCCAGCTCGCCGGCGGCGCCGGTCGGCGCCGTCGGGCCCGCGCTCACCGTGGCGGCGGCGCCCGTGGTCGCGGTGGCGTGTACCTGCTGGTCGACGGCGCCCAGGCCGGCGGCCGTCGACAGGCCGGAGTACTCGAGGACCGCGGCGCCGATGTCAGCGCTGCCCGTGGTCTTGACGCTGATCGTCGGCTTCGTCGCACCGCCCGCCGTGATCGGCGCGCTCCACACACTCAGCTCGGTGTTGTCCGACGCCTTGAACGCCGTCAGCTTGGTGTACGTGTTGCCCGCCGAGTCGGTCACGCTGGACGCGCTCGCGTTGCCGGCGCTCCACACGCCGGCCTGCACGATCAGGCGATTGCCCGTGCTGACGTTGGAGGTCGGCACCAGCGTCAGGTTCGCCGTCACCGCACGCTTGCTGACCTGCTGCACGAAGGCCGGCTGGACCCCCGTGGCCGCCGGCGCCGGAAGGGCAACCACCGCCAGGGTGACGGCGGCCAGGACGCCGAGCACCGCCCACGCGTATCGCGCGCGTCTGCGTGAGTGGCCGCCGTTCAGCAAGCGATCGGCGCCGGCTGTAACGGAGGTCACACCGATCAACGGCTAAGAGCGCCGCTTTTTTTCGCCACGCCGCACCGTGGGTGGCGCGACCGTCTCTACCGAGCGCCGGCCGTGAACCCGAGGATGAGCTGCGCGGCCTCGAGCGGCGCGTCGAGCTGGGGGCAGTGGCCGACGCCGTCGAGCTCGACCCAGTCGGCGTGCGGCAGCCAGTCGTCGCGAAAGCGCGCGGCGGCAGACGGCCACGGCAGCAGCCTGTCGTCCGTGCCCCACACGATCCGGACCGGGCAGGCGATCCGCTGCGCGTCGAGGACGCCGTAGCCGTGGCGCAGCACGTACTCGATCAGCGCGGGGGCGCCCGTGGCGCTCGCGACCCCGAGCATCTGGTGGGCGATCAGCTCGGGCGGGATGTGCTCGAAGTTCTCGACGACGAGCCGCGTCGCGCGGCGCCGGCCCTCGGCGGACGCGACGATCGCCGCGGCGTGGGGCGCGGAGAGCTTCGCCTGCTCGTGCATCGTGGCCTGCAGGGCGAGGATCTCCGCCAGCGACGCGTCGGTCCGCGCCCAGCCGCCGGCGGGCGCGAAGGCCACCACGGACCGCGCCCGGCCGCGGGCCGCGAGCTGCAGCGCGACGTAGCCGCCGAGCGAGTTGCCGACCAGGTGCGCGGCCTCGAACCCCGCGTCGTCCATCGCGCGCTCGACCGCGTCGGCGATGAGGGCATCGTCGACCTCGCCGTCCAGCGGCGGCCCGCCGGCGTGGCCGGGGAGCGTCAGGGCGAGCACGTCGTGACGGCGCTCGAGCGCGGGCAGCACGAGCGCCCACGTGCGCCACGTGTCCATGAAGCCGTGCAGGCAGACGACCGGCGCGCCGGAGCCGCCGCGGTGCGACGCGGTGAAGACGCAGTACGTCACGACCGGGCCGGCCCGGCCGCGTCGACCTCCGCGAGCCGGCGCTCGAGCAGCCGGCGCTCGGCGTCGTCGTGCACGCGCGCCAGCGCCCCGCGGTAGGCGTCGGCGGCCTCGGCGTTGCGACCGAGGCGGCGCAGGAGCTCGCCGCGCGTCGCGTGCAGGTAGTGATAGTCGTCGAGGGCGAGGCTCTCGAGGATGTCGAGCCCGGCCTGGGGCCCATCGGCCTCGGCCACCGCGACGGCGCGGCTCAGCTCGACGACCGGCGAGTCGGTGAGACGGGCCAGCTCGCCGTAGAGGGCGGCGATGTGACGCAGGTCGCGCGGCTCGTCGACGTGCAGCGAGGCGATCGCCGCCTGCACGACGTACGGGCCGCGGCCGTGCAGCGCCAGGGCGCGGTCGAGCACCGCCCGCCCGGCGGCGATCTGCGCGGTGTCCCACAGCGAGCGATCCTGGTCGGCGAGCAGGACCAGCTCGCTGCCGTCGAAGCGCGCCGCGCGGCGAGCGTCGTGCAGGAGCATCATCGCCAGCAGGCCCTGGACCTCCGGCTCGTCGGGCATCAGCTCCGCCAGCGCCCGCCCGAGGCGCAGCGCCTCGGACGCGAGCTCGTTGCGGGTGGGCGGGGCCGAATAGCCCGCGTTGAAGATCAGGTAGACGACCGCGAGCACCGCGGCGAGACGGTCGGGCAGCAGATGGTCGGGCGGCACCCGGAACGGGATCCCCGCGGCCTTGATCTTGCGCTTGGCGCGTACCAGCCGCTGCGCCATCGTCGGCTCGGCGACCAGGAAGGCGCGGGCGATCTCCGGCGTCGTCAGGCCGCCGAGCGTGCGCAGGGTCAACGCCACCTGGGCGTCGGTGGCGAGCGCCGGATGGCAGCAGGTGAAGACGAGCTCGAGCCGCTCGTCGGGGAAGGTCGTCGCCTCGTCCATGGGGTCCTCCACCGCCTCGGGCACCTCGAGCAGCCGGGTCTTCATGGCCAGCGTCCGGTCGCGGCGGATGCGATCGATGGCCCGGTTGCGCGCCGTCGTCACCAGCCAGGTGCCTGGGTTGGACGGCGCGCCGTCGCGCGGCCAGCGCTCCGCGGCGATCGCGAACGCCTCCTGCGTGGCTTCCTCGGCGAGGTCGAAGTCGCCGAGGAAGCCGATCAGCGCAGCGAGCACGCGTCCGCGCTGCTCGCGGAAGGCCTGCTCCAGGATCGCTACCACGCCCCGAGCGGGCGCACCTCGATCGCGCCGCCCATGCGGGCCGCCGGGAACTGCGCGGCCAGCTCGATCGCGGCGTCGAGGTCGTCGGCCTCGAAGAAGGCGTAGCCGCCGATCGCCTCCTTGATCTCGACGAACGGGCCGTCGGTGGTCAGCGTCCTACCGTCCTGCACCCGCACCGTCGTGGCCGTCTCGGGGGGCTGCATCTGCTCGCCGGGGGTCAGGCCGGCCGTCGCGTTGATCGCCTTGTAGGCGGCGTAGACCGCCCCCTTCTCGTCGTCCGGAAGGGCCTCCCACGCGTCCGAGCCCGGGAGCGGCGTGGTGCCCTGGTGGATCAGCAGCATGTACTTCATCGCGTCCTCCTTTTGGGGATGGTGGCCCATAAGACGAACGGGCAGCGACGAAATCGACAGTGACGCCTGAAGTGCTTCAGGACTTCTCGTACACCGACACGTGCGCGGGGCTGAGCCCCGTGAACGGCTCGCGCCCCCAGCCCGCCCACCGGTCGCTGAGCCGCATCCCCGCCAGGCGCGCCATCAGGTCGAGCTCGGCGGGCCACGCGTAGCGCATCTCCGTCGGGCTCGTCTCGACCCCGCCGTCGATGAAGTGGTAGTGCTGGCCGCTCAGCCGCTGCGTGACGACGTCGTAGACGTAGGCCGAGATCCCGCTGGGCTCGGCCCGCCAGGGCAGCACGGTCTGTCCCAGGGGCAGGCGCTGAAGCTCCGGCACGCGCGCCTCGATCACGAAGCGCCCGCCGCTCGGAAGATGGGCGGCGGCGTTCGCGAAGCACGCCACCTGGCCGTCCTGCGTGACGAGGTTGAAGATCGTGTTGAAGACCAGGTAGACGAGCGAGAACTCGCCATCGACGCGCGTCGCCGCCATGTCGCCCACCACGGCGTCGATGCGCTCGGCCCCGGGCTTGTCGCGCAGGCGAGCGACCATGGCCGCCGAGTTGTCGATGCCGGCGACCCGCACGCCGCGCTGCGCGAGCGGCAGTGCGATCCGGCCCGTGCCGATCGCGAACTCGAGCGCTGCGCCGTCGCCGGCAAGCTCCGCGAGCAGGTCGACGGCCGGCCCGACCACGGCCGGGTCGAACATGTTCGCCGAACGCTCGTCATAGGCGGCGGCGACGCGTTCGCCGAAGTACCCCTCGCGGTCGCCCGGGTCGTCTCCCATGCGGCGCCATCTTGTCAGCCCGCGGGCGGCCGTAGACTCCCGCGGGAAGGATCGCCACCGGCCCGACGTCTGCCTAGGTATCCCCCCGAGCCGGCCTGGGACCCCCCACAGACCGATGCCGTACGCAGCCGAGGCGAAGACGTGCTGAACGATGCGCAGGCGTTCTGGCTGCGCGCGCCCGGGCGCGGGGAGATTCGGCCGGTCGCGCTGCCCGAGCCTGGCCGCGGCGACGTGGTGGTCCGCACGCTGCGGTCCGGCGTCAGCCGCGGGACCGAGACGCTGGTGTTCCGGGGCGGCGTGCCGCCGAGCCAGTACGCCGCGATGCGCGCGCCCTTCCAGGAAGGGGACTTCCCGGGGCCGGTCAAGTACGGCTACCTCAACGTCGGCGCCGTCGAGCAGGGGCCGCCGGAGCTGCGCGGCCGCACGGTCTTCTGCCTGTACCCGCACCAGACGGCCTACGTGGTGCCGGCCGGCGCCGTGACCGTCGTGCCCGACGACGTGCCGCCCGCGCGCGCCGTGCTCGCGGGCACCGTCGAGACCGCCGTCAACGCCCTGTGGGACGCGCCTGCGCTGGTCGGCGACCGCGTCGCCGTCGTCGGCGCCGGGATGGTCGGCTGTTGCGTCGCCCGGCTGCTCGCCCGGTTCCCGGCGGTCGAGGTCACGCTCGTCGACGTCGACGCGTCGCGGGCCGAGGTCGCGGCCGCGCTCGGCGCCCGCTTCGCGGCCCCGGACGACGCCGCCGGCGGGTGCGACCTGGTCGTGCACACGAGCGCGACGTCGGCCGGGCTGCAGTGCTCGCTCGACCTGCTCGCGCCCGAGGCCACGGTGCTCGACCTCAGCTGGTACGGGGACACCGAGGTGCGGCTCTCGCTGGGCGGCGCCTTCCATGCCGGCCGCCTTGGGCTGCGCGCCAGCCAGGTCGGGACGGTGTCCCCGGCCCGGAGTGCGCGGCGCACCACGGCCGACCGGCTGGCCCTCGCGCTGCACCTGCTGCGCGACCCCGCCTTCGATGTGCTCGTCAGCGGCGAGTCGCGCTTCGACGAGCTGCCCGGCGTCATGGAGCGCCTGGCCGCGGGGAGCCTGCCGGCGCTCTGTCACACCATCACGTACGACGGTGAGTAGCGCGTGTTCAGCGTGACCGTCCGCGACCACATGATGATCGCCCACAGCCTGCGCGGCGAGGTGTTCGGGCCCGCGCAGCGCCTGCACGGCGCGACCTATGTCGTCGACGCGACCTTCCGCCGGGCGGACCTCGACGCCGACGGCATCGTCGTGGACATCGGCCTCGCGGCCGGGGCGCTGCGGGAGGTGATGGCCGAGCTCGGCTACCGCAACCTCGACGACGAGGCGGAGCTCGCGGGCGTGAACACCACGACCGAGGCGCTGGCGAAGCTCGTCGCGGACCGGCTCGCTGACCGCGTGCGGGGCATGGGCCTCGATGGGATGACCGTGACGTTGCGAGAGTCCCACGTGGCATGGGCGAGCTACGAGCGGCCGCTGTGAGAGAGGTCCACGTCATCGTCCCCGAGGGCATCGACGACCCGGCGCGGCCGAGCGGTGGCAACACGTACGACCGCCAGGTCTGCCGCGGGCTCGCCGTGCTCGGCTGGGCGGTGCACCAGCATCCGATCGGCAGCGCCGCCGCCCTCGCACGCGTCCTCGCGCGGATCCCCGATGGCGCCGTGGTGTTGCTCGACGGGCTGATCGCCTCCCCCGCGCCCGAGGCGCTGGTGCCGCACGCCCCTCGGCTGCGGCAGGTCGTGCTCATGCACATGCCGCTCGGCGACTGGCGCGAGCGCGAGGTCCTCGCGGCGGCCGCCGCCGTCGTCGCGACCAGCGCATGGACCAGGCGCCGGCTGGGGGAGCTGTACGCGCTGCCGGCCGACCGCGTGCACGTGGCCGAGCCTGGCGTCGATGCCGCCGGCCTCGCGCCGGGGACCGCGGCCGGTGACGCGCTGCTCTGCGTCGCGGCGGTGACGCCCGCCAAGGGGCACGACGTGCTGGTCGACGCGCTGGCGACGGCGACGGACCTGTCCTGGCGCTGCGCCTGCGTGGGCAGCCTGGACCGCGACCCGGCGTTCGCCGACGGCGTGCGGCGCGCGACCCGGACGAAGGGCCTGGGCGACCGGGTGCGCTTCCCGGGACCGCGCACCGGCCCGGAGCTCGACCGCACCTACGCCGCCGCCGACCTGCTCGTGCTCGCCTCGCACGCCGAGACCTACGGGATGGTCGTCACCGAGGCGCTGGCCCGCGGGCTGCCGGTCCTCGCCGCCGACGTCGGCGGGGTGAACGAGGCCCTCGGAAAGGCGCAGGACGGTACCCGGCCCGGGCTGCTGGTCGCGCCGGGCGACCCGGCGGCCCTCGGCGCGGCGCTGCGGAACTGGCTCGGCGATGCCGAGCTGCGCGGGCGCCTGCGCCGGGCCGCCCGCGAGCGGCGCGCCTCGCTGCGCGGGTGGCCGGCCACCACGTCCGTCCTCTCCGGCGTGCTCGCGGGAGCGGCGCGATGAGCGCGCAGGCCGTCCGGGTCAGTCCGCAGTGGCTGGTCCTGCGCGAGCCGGCCGACGCGGCGGCGCGCTCGGCCGAGCTCGCCGAACGCCTCGCGCAGTACCTCCCCGCGGCCGGCCGCCTCGTGATCCACGACCTCGGCGGCGGCAGCGGCGCTATGGGCCGCTGGCTCGCGCCGCGACTGCCCGGGCCCCAGCACTGGGTGGTGCACGATCGCGATGCCGAGTTGCTCGAGCATGCGGTGGCCGCCCCTCCGGGTTCGGCCTCGGTCACCCTCGAGACGAGGGGGTCCGACATCACCTGGCTGACGCCGGACGATCTCGCCGGCGCGAGCCTCATCGTCGCCTCGGCGCTGCTCGACATGCTGACCGCGGACGAGCTCGTCCGGATGCTCCAGGCCTGCACCGGGCGTCCGATGCTGCTCGCGCTCACTGTCACCGGTCGCGTGACCCTGACGCCGACGGATCCGCTGGACGCGCATGTGGGCGCAGCGTTCAACGCCCACCAGCGGCGCGGCCGCCGGCTCGGCCCGGACGCCGTGGCCGCCGCCGTCGACGTGCTCCGCGGGACGGGCGCGGAGGTCCTCGTCCGGCCGAGCCCCTGGCGCCTGCGATGCGACCCACGCCGATCTCACGGCCGAGTGGTTCGGCGGGTGGGTCGACGCCGCCTGCGAGCAGGAGCCCGTGCTCGCCGCCGAGGCCGGCTCCTACCAGGCGCGGCGCCTGGCGCAGGCCACCGCCGGGGAGCTCGCCGTCACCGTCGACCATGCCGACCTGCTGGTGCTGCCGTGACGACCGCCGTCCACGCTGGTCACAGCACCATGAGCCGCCGGACCGCGTGGCGGTGGGCCCGCCCCGCCGCCGCCATCGCGACGCTCGCCTTCCTCGTGTGGCGCCTGGGTACGGGCCCGTTCCTCGACGGCCTGCGCACGGTCGACGGGGCAGCGCTGGCGGCCGCCACCGCCCTCGGCGTGCTGACCACCGTCTGCTGCGCCTGGCGCTGGAGAGTGGTGGCCCGCGGCCTCGGCGTCGACCTGCCGCTGGGCACCGCGGTGGCCGCGTACTACCGCTCGATCTTCCTCAACGTCACGCTACCCGGCGGGGTGGTGGGCGACGTCCATCGCGGGATCAGCCACGGCCGCGACACGCGCGACGTCGGCCGCGGGCTGCGCGCAGTGGCGTGGGAGCGCTCGGCCGGACAGGTCGTGCAGGTCGTCCTCACCGTCGCCGTGCTCCTCGTCATGGCGTCCCCCGTGCGGACTGCCATGCCGTTCGTCGCGCTCGCCCTCCTCGCCGCGGCAGGCGCCGTCGCGCTCGCCGCTCTCGTGCGGCCCGCCATCGGCTCGTGGTGGGCGCGGCTGCGCCGCGCCGCGGCGCGCGACCTGCGCGACGGGCTGCTCGCCCGGCGGGCGTGGCCGGCCGTCGCGCTCGCGTCGGCGCTGGTCGTCGCGGGCCACGCGGTCACGTTCCTGATCGCCGCGCGGACCGCGGGGGCGACCGCGCCGCTGTCGCGGATGCTGCCGCTGGCGCTGCTCGTGCTGCTGGCCGCGGCGCTGCCCAACGTCGGCGGCTGGGGGCCGCGCGAGGGCGTGACGGCGTGGGCGTTCGCCGCCGCCGGCCTGGGCGCGTCACGCGGGGTCGCCACCGCTGTCGTCTATGGCGTGATGGTGTTCGTCGCCAGCCTGCCGGGCGCCGCCGTCCTCGTGGGGGCCTGGGTGCGCCGCATCCGGTCGGCGCCGCGGCTCGAGTTGCCACGCCCGGCCGGGGAGGGTGGGCCGCATCTCTGATCGCCCGTACACCCTGCTGAGCTGCAGCGTGTCGCTCGACGGCTACCTCGGCGACCAGACACCGCGCCTCGCGCTGTCCAACGAGGCCGACTTCGACCGGGTCGACGAGGTGCGCGCCTCCTGCGACGCCATCATGGTCGGCGCGGTCACCGTCCGGGCCGACAACCCGCGGCTGCTCGTGCGCTCGCGGGCCCGCCGCGACCGGCGCTTGGCCCGCGGGCTGGCACCGACTCCGATGAAGATCACGGTGACCAACCGGGTCGACCTCGACGCGCGCTCGAACTTCTTCACCACCGGCGACGCCGAGAAGCTCGTCTACACGCCGAGCCCGCGCGTGGCCGACGCCCTCGCGCGACTCGGGCCGGTGGCGACGATCGTGGACGGCGGCCAGCGCGTGCGGATGCGCCGGCTCAGCGAGGACCTTGCCGACCGCGGTGTGGAGCGGCTCATGGTCGAGGGCGGCGGCGTCGTGCACACCCAGTTCCTGGCCGACGACCTCGTCGACGAGCTGCAGCTCGTCGTGGCGCCCTTCTTCGTCGGGGACGCGAACGCCCCGCGCTTCGTGACCGACGGGCGCTTCCCGTGGAACGCGGGGCGGCGCGCGACGCTCGCCGAGGTGCGCCAGATCGGCGACGTGGTCCTGCTGCGCTACGCGCTCTCGCCGCGGTTCCGGGAGGACTGACGACCGCTGCCTCAGCGCACTCGGCTCACACCACCGACGGCCGCGTACCGGTAGACGCCGGGCCTCCGCCACAGTGGCTGGCCGGCCTCGACGGCATCCGGGGCCTGGCGGCGCTGTTCGTGGTGATCAACCACGTCTTCCTGCGCGCATTCCCCGGCTACCCGGTCGACCACGCGCCGTTCTGGGCCGGCTGGTTCATCTACGGGCGGTTCGCGGTCGTCGTGTTCATCGTGCTGTCCGGCTTCTCGCTGGCCCTATCACCGGCCCGCCACGGCTGGCGACTCGACGGGGTCTCCCAGTTCGCGCGCCGGCGGGTCCTGCGCATCGCGCCGCCGTACTACGCCGCCCTTGCCTGCAGCCTCGCGGTGGCGTGGCTGATCGTCCCTCCGCCGGGGCAGGGGGCGCCCGACGCGAAGTCGGTCGTCGTCAACGGCCTGCTGGTGCAGAACCTCGTCGGTGCGCCAACCCCCGACCAATCGTTCTGGTCGATCGCCGTCGAGGCCCAGCTGTACGTCGCCTTCCCCCTGTTGCTGCTGATGGTGCGCCGGTGGGGCACCATCGTCATGGTCACCGCGGTGACGCTCGTGGTGACGACGGTCGGGATCCTCGCCCCGCACGTCTCCCGCCTGGACGCGTTCGTGATCCAGTCTCCGCCCGACCTGGCCGCACTGTTCGCGGTCGGCGTCGTGAGCGCCGGCATCGTGGGCGCGAGCGCGGCTCGCCGGTCGTGGCCGTGGGCCGGGCTCGCGCTCGCCGCCGCAACGCCCGTGCTTGCGGTGATCGGGTGGCGGGGCTCGGTGTGGACGCTCGACCACCTGTTCTGGGTCGACCTCGCGCTGGGCCCGGCCGTCGCGTGCCTTCTGGCCGCTCTGGCCACCGGTCGTCCGGCCGGTCTCCTGCGCCTGCTCGAGGCGCGGCCGATCCGTGGCCTCGGCGCGTCGTCGTACAGCCTGTACCTGACCCATGGGCCGATCGTCGTCGTCGCCTACGAGACCATCGTGGCCGGCCGGGTCCGCCAGGGTGTCCCGGCGTTTGTGGTCTCGCTCGCCCTGGTGCTGCCGCTGACGATCGTGTTCGCGCGGGTCTTCGCGTCCGTCTTCGAGACCCCGTTCCGGCACAGTCGCAGCCGGTAGCTCACGTTCCGCCGCCGCTCGTCCCGGCGCGGCGGTCGAAGGCGAACAGGTCCGTCAGGTCGCTGATCGCGCTCCAGCCCGTCGCGCGGCGGGGCGGGCGCGCCGTACGCGTCGTGGCCAGGCCCAATCGGCGTCGCGTCGTCGAAGGCGTGGTTGCGCGAGGCGAGCGTGGGCAGGCCGTGCAGGCGCTCGATCAGCCTGAGCGTCGAGACGTGCTCGGCGGGCCGGCGCGTGGCGACGACGCCCCGGCGGCGCAGCATCGGCGAGATCACCCAGAGCGGCACGCGGATGCCCAGGCCGTACGCGTCGACCTGCGGCGGCGCGACGTGGTCGAAGTAGCCGCCGTGCTCGTCGTAGATGAGCAGGAACGCGGAACGGGGATACAGCGGCGACGCGCGCAGCGCCTCGATGACCTGCTGTTGGCGGCGCATCCCGATCGACACGTCCGTCGGCGGGTGCTCGTCGAGCTGGTCCCTGGAGCTCGGGATGACCCACGAGACGGCGGGCAGCGTGCCGGTCGCGCAGTCCTGCAGGTAGTCCTGCTGCGTGGCGAACGTGCGGGGGTCGTGCGCCCAGCGGCTCCAGAACATCGCCGCGTTGTCGGTCTCGGCCGTGAGGATGTCGTCGATGCCGACGAGGTTGTAGATCTTCCAGGTGACCCCGGCCTCGTCGAGCAGGTCGAGGATGATCGGCCACCGCCCCGAGTCGAGGATCCCCAGACAGCAGATGCCGTTGCTCGTGATGCCGCCGGACGTGGCGGACATCATGTAGAGGTGGTTGGGGGTGCTCGAGCCGAGCATCGAGGAGAAGTAGTTCGCGCAGAGCGCGGCGTCGGGAGCGTCGAACAGCGAGTAGTAGAACGGCAGCTCGTCCGCGGTGTAGAAGCCGAGCGCGGCCTGGCCCGAGCTCTCGAAGAAGCCGTCCATCCGCCCGCCGCCGTACTGGATGTGGGCGCTCGCCCACGAGTGGTGGGGGTCGGCGCTCCGCAGCGCGGTCCGGTGGAACACTCGGTGTGCGCCGCCGGCCGCATCGGGCTGGGAGAAGCCGGGCGGCGGGCCGAAGCCGCGGCGCTGCACCTCGGGCGCGAAGCCGAAGTAGCTGTCGAAGGAACGGTTCTCCTGGCAGGAGATCACGAGGTTGCGGATCGGGGGGTCGCCGCGCCGCCCGTTCCGGCGGGCGCGTGCCGCCGCCGTCGCCCACACCGACCCACCGACCAGCGCGGCGCCCGCCGCGCCGGAACGCTGCAGGAACGCCTGGCGCGTGAACCCCTCGGCCGCGTCGATCGCGTCCTTGCTGGACGGCGGCACCGGGTCAGCCGCTCGCCGGCGACGGGCCGAACGCGGTGAGGAAGCGGTCGCGGAAGGCCCCCATCGGCCAGACGGGCGCCTGCGGGCTGGGCCGCAGGCCGTCCTGCCAGTGCCATCCGGCGATCCGGGCCAGCACCTTCGGGTCGTGGGCGATGACCGAGATCGGGACGTCGTGGCTGGCGCCCTGGCCGCTGACGGTCGTCGCGGGCTGATGGTCGCCCAGGAGGACGACCACGGTCTTGTCGTTGCCGTAGTGCTGCACGAACGAGGCGATCGTGCTCATCGTGTACTCGATCGAGTGGCCGTAGGCGGCGCGGGCCCGCTTGGAGTCGCCGAAGAGGGCAGCCCGCGTGGACTCCTCCACTCCGACGCGGTGGAAGATCGAGCCGTCGCCGACGTCGCCCCAGGGGATGAGCCGGGGGATGCGCGTCCACGGCGCGTGGCTGGAGATGAGGTCGACCTCGGCGAAGAGCGGGGGCCGCGGGCGCTTGGCGAGCTCGAGCCGTTGCAGGGCCGAAAGGACGTACTGGTCGGGCATCGGGGGCAGGCCGAAGCCCGGGCCGCGGTAGCCGACGTTGCGCCGGTCGTAGATCTTGTCGTAGTGGTAGAAGTCCGAGCCCTCGGGCCACGTCCGCTTGTTCGCCGGGTCCTCGACGACCGCGCGCCACCCGGCGCGCTTGAACGCCCCGCTCAGGGTGAGCCGGTCGCTCTTGACGAGCTGGTTGTAGCCCCGCTGGGTGCCGATCCGGATCCCCGACTGCAGGGTGGAGTGCGCCAGCCAGCTGAGCCCGCCGAAGGTCGACGAGGACAGGAAGGCGCTGCGCGCGGAGAAGCCCCCCGCCTCGCAGCTGCGCGGTGCCCCTGTCGAGTACGGCGTCGACCCCGGGCGCGAAGGACGAGCCCTGCACCGCGACCCTCCCGTAGCTCTCGACGAACAGGAGCAGGACGTCCTTGCCGCGCAGGCCGGTCAGCAGCCGGTCGCCGGGGGTGGCGCGGAAGCGGTCGCGGGGGATCTCGCGGGCGAGGATCTTCTGGGCCCGCAGGCCGCTCTGGACCGCCTTGACCTCGTCGACGGCGAGGGCGGCGGCGCTCGTGGAGGCGACCGGCGCGCCGAGGACGCGGAGGGCCACCCAGACGACGCCGAGCGCCGCGACCGCCGGGAGCGCCCAGCCACGGTGGCCGGCCGCGACGCGCGTGAGGCGCAGCAGCGCCAGGACCGGGAGGGCGAGCAGCCCGACGAAGAGCACGCCGATGGCGACGACGGCGAGGTCCGCGCTCGACCTGCCGATCGCGTCGCGCAGCGTCTCGATGCCGATCCCCACGTAGCTCGAGTCGGAGACGGGGTCGAACGGCCGGTCGAAGGCGGTGATGAACCCGATGTCGAGGACCTTCACGATCGCCAGCACCGCCAGCAGCACTCCGGCGACCACGGCCAGCACGCGACGCGGGGTGGCGGGTAGCAGCACGGCCAGGGCGACGACGACGAGGAGCTCGAGGGGCAGCCGCGCGAACGCGCCGATGTGGAGGCGGCCCGGCTGGTTCGGCGCGACGAGCGCGGCCCAGACGAACAGCAGGGCGAGGACCGTGAGCGCCACGGCGATGCCCGTGCGCAGCGGCCCGCGCCCGGCCTGCCCGACGCCGCCCTCGGCCCCCTGATCGCGCACGGCGTCCCGACGGCGCCACAGCCACCACGTGCACTCGCCGACCGACGCCGTCAGCGCGGCGAGCGCGACGACCAGGAGCGCCTGCGTGAGTGCCCGGGGCAGCACCTCGGCGGCCGCGACCGTCAGCACGATCCCCTGCGCCGCCGCGACGATCCTGCGCCAGCGGCGCGGCGGCAGTGGCGCGCGCATCCACGGCAGCAGCCACTCGCCGGCTCCGAACAGGTAGCGCGCCGCCCCGATCGCGAGCACCCACGCGCCGTACGTGGGGGCGACGTAGACGCTCAGCGCGAGGATCAGGAACGCGTCGACCTCGCCGTCGAAGCGCGCGCCCAGCCCGGTCGCCGTCCCGGTGCGCCGCGCCATCCATCCGTCGGCCGCGTCGAGCGCGAGCGCGACGGCGGCGAGCGTCACGAGCAGCGCGACCGGCGTGTCGTGCGCGAACGAGTCCGCGGCCAGCGCGGCGACCCCGACGGCGAGCGTGGCCCGCGCGAGCGTCAACCACGACGCCGGCCCCAGCCGGTCGCCGGCACGGCGCGCGAGCCCGCGCGCCAAGCGCCGCCGCCACGGTCACGGCGCAGGCGACGCCGACGACCCAGCCGCCCGCGCCGAGTCCGGCGGTCCCCGCCAGGACCGCGAGCAGCAGCAGCTGGGCGATGAGCCCGATCGCCGGCCCCGCCTGGCTGGCTCGCACCGTACCCGCGAGGTCGTGAGTGCGTCTGAAGACTCACGTTAATGCGGACGCTCGCGCGCCGTCGCACCTTCCCGGCGCCCGGCTGCGGCAAGATCCGGGGCCGATGGCGCCGAGGCGAGCACGGCCATGAGGCAGGACGACCGCGCGCCGCTCGACCGGGCACTGCAGCGCGCGCGCGTGTCGGCGTACGCCGCGGGCGAGTTCGTCGGGCAGGAGAGCTTCATGACCGCCGGCGAGATCCGGGCCCTCGGCGCGCAGGCCGGCATCGGCCCCGCGGTCACGGTGCTGGACCTGTGCTGCGGCATCGCCGGGCCCGGGCGGTTCCTCACGCGGGAGCTGGGCTGCGCCTACCTGGGGGTGGACGCCAGCGCGAGCGCCGTCGCCATCGCCCGCGAGCGCGCGGGCGACCTGCCCTGCAGCTTCGCGATCGCGCACATCCCGCCCCTCCCAGCCGGTCCTTTCGACGTCGTGCTCCTGCTCGAGACGATGCTCGCCTTCGAGGACAAGGACGCGCTGGTCCGCGAGATCGCCGCGGCGCTCGGGCCGGGCGGGCGGTTCGCCTTCACGCTCGAGGAGGGCGCGCCGCTGACGGCGGCCGAGCGGGCGGCGATGCCCGACGCCGACACGGTCTGGCTCACCCCGCTCGACGAGATGACCGCGTCCCTGGAGCGGGCCGGGCTCGTCGTCACGTGGCAGGAGGACCACAGCCGCGCGCACCGCGCGATGGCGCAGGCGCTGGCGGACGCGTTCGCCGCCGACGCCGAGGACATCGCCGCGCAGATCGGCCGCCGGGCGCTCGACGACCTGCTCGCCGCCCACCGGCTGTGGATCGAGTGGCTCGACGAGGGACGGGTGCGCAAGTTCGCGCTGGTGACGCAGCGGGCCTGACTGAACGGCGAGGGCTCCGCGGCTGCGGAGCCCTCGTGTTCACCGCAAGGTTCAGGCCATCGTCTCCGGGGCCTTGGCCAGCTCGTAGAGGATGATGATCGCCAACGCGAAGATGCACAGCGACCAGAAGGGGTAGGCGGGAATCGACAGCAGCGCCGAGATGGCGCTCAGCCCGGCGACGAACATGCCGAACCAGCGGCCGAAGCCTCCGCCGGAGGCCAGCGAGAAGGCTGCGAGCATCTGGAGCACGCCGAGGATCAGCGTGATCCAGCCCCAGGTGTGCAGCGAGCTGATGATGTACTTCTGATCGGCGATGAAGAACTTGGCGTCGCCGACCGCGGCGATGCCCCAGATGATGTTGAGAACGCCGGCGAGCAGCAGCAGCGCAGCAGCGAAGACCCACCACCCGGTGACTCTGGCCTCATTGCGGGCCATCACGACCTCCTAGGTCCACGCGGCCCGAAGGGTCGGCCCGCCGTGTGTAGCCGCGGTTCGACGGCAGGCCTGCCATTCCTGCCGTCTCAGGCCGGCGCGGCTGCGGTCGGGGCGCCGTGGAGATCGCCGTTCAGCTTGTGCAGCTGCCAGCCGGCGACGATGAAGAGGGCTCCGCGCACGATCAGGACGATGCCGATGATCACGGCGAGCGTCGAGAGGCCGAGATCCGGCCAGGACAGGACGACGATGCCCGCGATCACGTCGAGGATCGCCGTGACGATGTTGCCGCCGCGGCCCTCGCGCGATGCCACCGCGACCACGAAGCGCACGATGCCGGCGACCACGAACCAGACGCCGATGATGAGGGTGAACACCACGAGGGTGTCGAATGGCTTCTTGATCAGGACCAGGCCGGCGATCGCGCTGAGCACGCCGATGAGCGCGAGCAGGCCGCGGCCCTCGCCCTCGCCGAAGATCGAGCCGAAGAGCGCGAGCACGCCGTCGACCAGCAGGAAGATGCCGGCGATGACGGTGAACGTGCTGAGGGTCTCGTGGGGCGAGACGACGAAGAACACGCCGACGCCACAGGTCACGACGCCGAACAGCGCGGGCAGCCACCACAGGCTCGTGATCGGGCGCAGCTCGTCGCCAACGTTCGTGGACATGGGTACGGGGCCTCCGAGAGCGGGAGCAGCAGGGGGATCGGTATTCGGCCCGCTCGCAGTGATTCCTGCCCGGCTTCGTGGCTGGTAGGGGCCGGACCCGGTAGACGCTCAGGCCGCCTCGACCCTGACCGGCACCGCGTTGAACGCGGCGTTGCCGGTGATCGCGTCGACGACCGACGGGTCGGTGATGTCGTTGACGCTCGCGCCGGCCTTCTCCGCGGCCAGTCGCCACCCGACACCCGGGCGGCCGTGCCCGAAGCCGTGCGGGACCGAGACCACGCCGCGGCGGATCTCGTCGCTGACCTCGAGCGGCAGCTCGATCGCGCCGACGCGCGAGACGACGCGCACCTGGTCGCCGTCGTCGAGCCCGCGGGCGCCGGCGTCGTCGGGATGCAGCAGCGCGGTGCAGCGATCGGCGCCCTTCATCAACCGCGCGCTGTTGTGCATCCACGAGTTGTTGCTGCGCAGCTGGCGGCGGCCGATGAGCGTCAGGTCGTAGCCGTCGGACAGCGCGTCCTCGCGCTCGTGCGCGTACTGGGCGAGCATCCCCGCCTCCTCGACCAGCACCGGCGGCGCGAGCTGCACGCGCTTGTCCGCGGTGTCGAGCGCGCCCGGCAGCCGCGGCTGCAGCGGGCCCAGGTCGATGCCGTGCTTGGCGCGCTTGATCTTCGCGACGGTCAGGCCCTTGAGCGGGCCGCGCCGCAGGATGCCGTGCGGCCCGAGCGCGATGCCGAGGTCGATGATCCGCTCGGGCGTCGTGAACGCCGACGGGAGGCTCGCGACCGCCGCCTCGGCGCGACGCCCGACCCCGCGCCCGAGCCGGCTCGTCAGCGCCGTCAGGATCTGCCAGTCCTCGCGCCCGTCCTTCGGCTTCGGCACCGCGGCCGGGCTGTAGCGGATGTGGTTGCGCACGGAGACGAGCGGCATGACGACGTCGATGTCGGAGCGCTCGAGCGTCGAGACCGGCGGCAGGATCACGTCCGCGTGGCGCGTCGTCTCGGTGACGTACATGTCGACGGCCACGCACCACTCGAGCGTCGCGAGCGCCTCTTCCAGACGCGCGCCGCCGGGCGTCGAGAGCACCGGGTTGCCGGCGAAGATCAGCATGCCGCGGACCTGGCCCGCGCCTGGCGTCGTGATCTCGTCCGCCAGGCCGGCGACCGGCAGCTCGCCGTTCATCTCCGGCAGCCCGCTGATGCGCTGCGTGTGGCGGCCATGGTCGCCGAAGCCGAGCAGCCGGGCGCGTTTGAGTACCGCGCCGACGTCGAACGCCGGGTCGGGGAACATCGCGCCGCCGGTGACGTCGAGGTTGGCGGTGACGGCGTTGAGCACGTTGATGAGCCAGTGGGTGAGCGAGCCGGTCCGCTGGTGGCACACGCCGACGCGCCCATATGCGACGGCCCGCTCGGCGTCCGCGAACCCCCGCGCCAGCCGTTGCACCGTCGCCTCGTCGACGCCCGCGATCGTCGCGGCGCGCGCGACCGGCCAGTCTGCGGCAAGCGCCTCGATCGTGGCGATCCCGTCGGCGTGGCCCTCGAGGTGGCCGAGCCGTGTGCGGCCCTCCGCGAACAGCACGTGCAGCATCCCGAGCAGCAGGTAGGGATCGCCGCCGGGGGCGATCGCGACGTGCTCGGAGGCATGCGCCGCGGTCTCCGTGCGGCGCGGGTCCACGACCACGACGCTGCCACCGCGCGCGATGATCGCGCGCAGCCGATGGCGGGCGCCCGGCGCCGTCATGAGCGACCCGTTCGACACCGACGGGTTCGCGCCGAGCACGAGCATGTAGTCGGTGCGGTCGATGTCCGGGATCGGGAACAGCGCGAGGTTCCCGAACATCTCGGCCGACGTCAGGTGCTGCGGCAGCTGGTCGGCCGATGTCGCCGAGTAGTGGTTGCGCGTGTTGAGCACGTGGCGCGTCGACAGCCCGGACAGCACCGCCATGGTGTGCGCGCTCGGGTTGCCGAAGTAGGTGGCGACCGCGTCGTCGCCGTGGCGCCGCTGGACCGCGCGCAGCCCGTCCGCGGCCATGTCCAGCGCCTCGTCCCAGCCGATCTGCACCCACTCCGAGCCGACCCGGCGCACCGGCCGCCGCAGTCGGTCTGGATCGGCATACAGGTCCGCGAGCGCCGCCGCCTTCGGGCAGATGTAGCCGCGCGAGATCGGGTCCTGCGCGTCGCCGGTGATCCGCAGCACGCGGTCGCCCTCGACCTCCACGTCGATGCCGCAGTGCGCCTCGCAGAGCGTGCACTGGCGATGAACCGTCTGCGGCATGCGCAGAGCCTAGCCGCCGTCGATCACGCCAGGCCCATGGCGACCATCGTCCGGGCGAGCGTCCGGTCGGCGCGCTCGCGGGCGCGCTGCTCCCCCGTGGCCAGCCGCGCGTCGAGCTCGGTCGGGTCGGTGAGCAGGCGCAGGTAGCGGTCGCGCATGGGCGCGACGTGCGCTTCGATGGCGTCCGCGAGCCGCTCCTTGACCTCGCCGTAGCCGATCCCGCCGACGCGATAGCGCTCCTCGACGGCGGCGACCGTCCCAGGGTCGGCGAATGCACGCAGCAGCGCGACGAGCGTGCAGGCGTCGGGATCCTTCGCCTGCTCCGGTGGCGTGGAGTCGGTGATGATCCGCCGGATCTGCTTGCGCATGTCGTCCGGCTCCGCCATGAGCGCGATGGTGTTGCCGTAGGACTTGCTCATCTTGCGGCCGTCGAGGCCGGGGAGCGTCGCGGTCGTCTGGGCGATGAGCGCGCGCGGTTCGCGCAGCACGCCGGGCCGGTAGCTGCGCGAGAACTGCTGGGCGAGGTCCACGGCGATCTCCAGGTGCTGCGCCTGGTCTTGGCCGACCGGCACCTCGTCGGCGTCGAGCGTGAGGATGTCGGCGGCCATGAGCACCGGGTAGCCGTAGAGGCCCATGTTCACGCCGTGGTCGGGGTCGCGTCCGGCCGCGACGTTGGCCGCGACCGCCGCCTTGTAGGCGTGGGCGCGGTTCAGCAGCCCCTTGGCCGTGACGTTGTCGAGCAGGGCGGCCATGCCGGCGACCGCGGGGACCCGGCTCTGGCGGTACACGTGGACGTTCGGGCGCTCCAGACCGCAGGCGAGCAGCGCGGCGACGAGCCGCCGGGAGCGCTCGCGCAGCACCGCCGGATCGGGGCGGCCGTTGAGCGCGTGCAGGTCGGCAAGGAACACGTACACGTCCCGGGCCGGGTCGGCCGCGAGATCCGCCAGCGGCCGGATCGCGCCGATGTAGTTGCCGAGGTGCAGATCCCCGGTCGGCTGGACCCCGGTCAGGATGACGGTCGGGCGGGCCGTGGCCGGGTCGCTCGATCGTCCGGGCTGTGCTGTGGTGAGGCTCATGACGGTCATCTCCTGGGGTAGGCGCCCGTGTCGACGACGGGGCCTTCGGAGATCACCGTGGGCGCGCGGTGGCCGGCCCCGTTGGGGGTCAGGCCGGAACTGCGGCCGGTCTCAGATGAGGGTCTGAAGCGGGCCTGCCGGCTAGCGGCAGGCCCACCACGACTGCGCCGTGCGCAGGGGAGACGCCAGGAGGGCGACTCGACTGATGTGCGCGGGCTGAGTCATGTACCCGAACGATACGGAAGGCATCACGGGCCGACTGTGCGCGCAGTCACACGGGTGCGACCCAGCGACTTCCGGAGGATGGAGCCAGCCGGGATCGAACCGGCGACCTCCTGCTTGCAAAGCAGGCGCTCTCCCATCTGAGCTATGGCCCCGAGGGGCTTCGAGTCTAGCGGCGACCGGTTCAACCTTCTGTCCAGCGCGGGCGCCTGTCCTGAAGGTGGCCGCGGGCGCGGCCGACACTCCAACGGCATAGGCAGCGCGTCTTGTGTTGGGGAACGGGAGACGCGCGAGTCTCTTCCGCTTGCCACGGAGGGCCAACTCACCGCGGGCGCGCCGCTGGCGCCACCAAGTCTGGCGCCCGGCGCGCCCGCCTAGGCCTTGCTCGCCTGCGAGCTAGAGCTCGATCTCGCCCTCGGCGAGCAGCACCACGTCGCCGGCGACGCGCACGCGTTCGCCCGCCTCGCACATGAGGCGGCTCGGGCGACCCATGGCCTCGCCCTGGACGATGTCGACGCGCTCGGCGCCGGTGCGCGCGTGCAGATAGGCGCACAGCGGCCCGGCAGCGGAGCCGGTGGCGGGATCCTCGACGATCATGCCGTCGGCCGCGAAGTAGCTGCGTGCGTGGGCCGCGTCGTGGACAGGATCGTGCGAGGAGAGGTAGACGCAGATGACGCCCATCTCGCGCAGAAGGTCCCCCAGCTGCGCAGCATCCGGTCGCACGCGGGCGAGGACTGCCGCGTCGCGCACAGGAACCATGAGCTGCGCCACGCCGGTCGAGACGACCTGGGGTGGCAGCTCGGGATGCGCGTCCGCGGGATCGAGCCCGAGCGCACCGAGGACCCAATCGGGATCGACCTCGGCCCCGAAGACCGCGGGCTCCTGGAGCATCGATGCGCGCGCGACGCCGCTCACCCCCAGCTCGACGTCGACCGGCTGCAGGCCGGCCCCCGTCTGCTGCACGTAGTGCGCCTCGCGCTCGGCGCGCGCGTGGGCGTGGGCGACCGCCGTCCCCAGCGAGGGGTGGCCCGCAAAGGGGAGCTCGGCGACGATCGTCCAGATGCGGTTGCGGTAGTCGGCGCCCGGCTCGGTCGCCGTCTGGATGAACGTGGTCTCCGAGAGCTTGGTCTCACGCGCGAAGGCGAGCATGGTCGCGTCGTCGATGCCGTCGGCGTGGTGGACGACGGCGAGGCCGTTGCCGGTCAGCGGGCGCGACGTGAAGACGTCGAGCCACGTCAGACGTCGCGCCACTAGAAGTCGAAGTCCCGCGGGGGCTTCTGCTCGAACCAGAGCCGGTCGTGCTCGGGCGTCTCCTGGAGGAACTCGGGCGTCTCCTCGAGGACGTCCTCGCTCTCGGGCTCGTCGTCGGCCGGCACGACGTCCTCCGCGGGCGGCGGCGGCTCGGCCTCGTCGGGTGCGGGCGGCGCCTGTGAAGCGGCCTGCACTTCTTCGGAGGAGAACTCGCGCGTGGGCTGATCGACCTCGGCCACGGGCTCGGGGTCTGGCTCGGGCTCGGGCTCGGCGGCGGCGGTGGGCTCCGCCTCCGGCTCGGGCTCGGCCACCGCCGGGACATGGTGGATCGGCGCCTCGAGGCGCTCCTCGGCGGGCACCTCGTCGTAGACCTCGGCGTCCTCCTCGACGTAGGGGCCCTCGGCGACCGGCTCGTCCGCGGCAACGGGCTCGTCGACCAGCGACGCGGCGGACGCCGGCTCGCGACGGGCGGGGCCGAGCGCCTCGTGCTCGAGGCGGGCGACCTCGCCGGGGTCGGCGCCGTGGCGCCGCTTGAGCTCGAGATGTTCCTTGATTGCTTCGTCGAGCAGTCCCATGGCGCCCCAAACCCTAGCGACGGCAGCCGCTCTCTACAGCTGGGGCGAGGCCTCAGCCCGCACCGTGCGGTTCTTGCCTGCCCGCTTGGCCCGGTAGAGCGCTTCGTCGGCCGCCGCCACGAGGTCGCGCATGTCGTCGGCCGACCCGGGCAGGGTGGCGACGCCAAAGCTCGCGGTGACCCTCAGGATGCCGTCGCCGTCGAGCAGCGGCAGCGCCAGCTCCTCGATCCCGGCCCGCACGCGCTCGGCCAGGTTGTAGGCGCCCTCGAGGTCCGTGCCGGGCAGGACGACGGCCAGCTCCTCGCCGCCGTAGCGCGCCGGCTCGTCGATCTCGCGCGAGGTCTCGCGCAGCACGCGGGCGACCTCGCGCAGGACGAGGTCGCCCTGCTGGTGGCCGTAGGTGTCGTTGACGTTCTTGAAGTCGTCGAGGTCGAGCAGCACCAGGCCGACCGGCTGCCCGAAGCGCTTGGAGCGCTCGACCTCGGTGGCCATCGCCTCTTGGAAGCGCCGGCGGTTGAACAGGCCGGTGAGCTCGTCGGTCACGGCCTGTCGCTCGACCGTCTCGTGCAGGCCGACGTTCTCGATCGACACCGCCGCCTGCTCGGCGAGGTAGTGGAAGAGCTCGCGCTCGGCCGGCGTGAACGCGCGGTCGCGCCGCACGACCGAGACCACGCCCGACACGCGCGCATGGACGTCGTCGCCGCGGCGCATCGGATGCGACAGGGCGGCGACGTCGTCGACGGTCGCCTCGCACGGCTCGCCCGTCTCGAGCACCCTGGCTTCGGCCGCCCGCACGGCCTCCTCGAGCCCGTCGACGGTGCCGGTCAGCGCCACCTGCTCGAGCGGCGCCGCCGCGTTGGGGCGCACGGATGCCCGCCCGGCGTCGGCGCCGACGCCGTCGACCGCCGTCTTGACGACGATCTCCAGCAGGCCCTTGCGATCGAGGTTGGCGGCGAAGGTCTCGCCGATGCGGCGCATCGCGTCCTGCAGGCGGGCGCGCTCCTGGTTGAGCTCCTCCATGTGCTCGGCGAGCTGGCGCGACATCTTGTTGAACTCCTCGCCCAGCGCCGCGAACTCGTCGTGGCCCGAGGTGGGGACCTCGATCGTGAAGTCGCCCGAGCCCAGCCGCCGCGCGGCCTGCAGGAACGAGTCGATCTGCCGCTGCAGGGAGCGCGAGACCAGGACCGCGAAGGTGAACGCGAGCACGAAGAAGCCGGCCAGGATGCCGCCCGCCAGCAGGCGGCCGTTGCGCACGGCGGTGGACTCCATCGCCCTGGGCGCGAGCACCGCGACGCGGTCGCGCTCGCCCAGGAAGCCGGGCGCGTCGAACGAGGCGGCGTCGAAGCGCTTGTCTCCGGCCTCGAGCTCCCCGCGGTCGGAGGGGATGGAGCCGGGGTCGATGCCCGTCACCGTCGCCGCCAGCACCGGGCCGCCGACCCTCTTCACGACCGCCCCGGCCCCGGTGACGCGCGCGACAAGCCCGGTGTAGGTCGCGGGCCCCTGCACCGAGACCTGCAGGGAGCCGATCGACCGGTTGCCCCGGTCGACCAGGGTGCGCGAAGCCGGGAAGATGGCAGTCGAGCTGCCCACGTCGGCGATCGACCGGCTGCCGCGGGCGATGACGATGCGACGCACGCGCTCCTGGACCAGCAGCTCGCGCATGCGGGCCTCCAGGGCCTTGGTGTCGTTCGCCCGCAGCGCCTGTGCCAGCGCCACGTCGGCGCCGATCTTCGCCCCGGCGACCTCGGCGCGGGCGCGGTCCTCGCGGTAGAGGTTGAGCGCCGTGCCGAAGCTGCCCGCCAGCCGCGCGTCGGCCTTGCCGCTCTCGTTGTCGGCGATGAGCCGGAAGAGGACGAACGCCACCGCCACCATCGGGACGACGACGATGAGGACGAAGAACAGCGTAAGCCGGTTGCGAAAGCTCATTGGCTTCGTGGGCGGACGATAGCCGCGTACTCGGCGGGCCGGTCCACCGCCACCACCCGCTACCCGGACGCTGGCTACACTTGGCTCCCGCCCGGGGCTATAGCTCAGTTGGGAGAGCGCCTGGATCGCACCCAGGAGGTCGGGGGTTCGAGTCCCCCTAGCTCCACTTCTTCTTCTTGTCGCGTCGGCCGCCAGATCGGGTCGGAAGGAAGGGACTCTCGGGCGTCGGAGCGTCGCGCGACGCGCGACACGCCAGCAGCTCGTCGCGCAGCATCGGGCTGAGGTCGACCTTCCGCACGCCGGCTTCGGTCTTGGCGTCGGCGACGTTGATGGTGCCGTGCGCGAAATCACGTCGCGGATCTCGACCCTGCGGAGCGTTCGCGGACGTGCTGGTGGACGGATCCGTGCTCGTGGTGGACGCGGGCGCGAGCTCACCGTGGACGCCAGCAACCGCGTGTCGTCCAGCGCGGCGCGTGCCGATCGCGACGAGCGAGTCGATACGTCGGCGCACACGCTCCGAAGCGTGGGGGACGGTGGTCCGCGGCGCTACACGCCGGCTTCGACGGCGATGCGCTGCTCGTCCGCGGCGTGCGTGAACTCGGCGTAGTCGGCGTCGTTCTGGTCGGCGTAGGCGACGGCGAAGTCCTCGAGCGCACGGTCGAACGTGTCGTCGTCGCCGAGGTAGCCGGCGATCTTCGCCGCGTCGCCGCCGCGCGCATGGGCACGCGCGAGCGTGATGCCGCAGAGCTCGCCGTAGCGCGCCAGGCGCGCGGGCGGCATCGTCTCGATCACCGCTGAGCCCTTCATGTCGCGCAGCTGACGGACGTAGAACTCCCGCCCGCGCGCGCCGGTCCCGGTCGCCCAGCCGAGGAACGGGTCGCTGGCGGCCTGCATGACGCGCTGACCCTGCACCACCCGCTCGCCCTGCTGCTCGTACTCGCCGGCGCCCGCATACGGGGCGAGCACCGACGTGTCCGCTTCCTTGACCTGCAGGAACAGCGGGTCGTCGTCGCGGTCGCCCATCAGCAGGACCATGAACGCCTCGGTCCCCACCGAGCCGACGCCGACGACCTTCCGGGCCAAGTCCACGTAGTGGTAATGGTCGAGCACGAGACGCCGCTCCGGGGACAGCGAGCGCGCATAATCGGCGAGTCCCTGGCGGACGATCTGCTCGACGTCGCCATAGATCGCCGCCGACGGGCGGGCGATCACCGGCGGCTGTTCTCTGATCCGGTAGCCACCGTCGACCCGCTGCGCGAACTTCGACAGCGAGCCCAGGCTCGTGCGCTTGCGCGCCTTCGCGAGGCCCTTCTGCACGGCATTGACGGTGGCCTTGTCGTTGCGGCCGGAGAGCTCGGCCAAGGCGTTGTCCGCGTCGACTCGCGCGTACCAAACTTCGAGGAAACGCATGGCGGCGGCCCTCGCCATCGTCGTGCGGTACGCCTCGGCGGCGGCGCGCGCGGCTGCGCGCTGCTCCTTGCGGCGGTAGCCGTTGTCGCGCGCCGCGACGACAAAGCTCGCGACCAGGCGCTTGACGTCCCACTCGAACGGCGCGGGCAGCGTCTCGTCGAAGTCGTTGAGATCGAACACGACGCGTCGGTCCGGCGCGGCGAACACGCCGAAGTTCGACAGGTGCGCGTCACCGCAGCACTGCACGCGCAGGCTCGTGCTCGGCGTCTGCGAGAGATCCGACGCCATGATCGCCGCGCCACCGCGGTAGAACGTGAACGGCGAGACGATCATGCGCCCGTGGCGGATCGGCACCAGATCGGGCACGCGCGTCGTGTTCTGCTCCTCCAGGATCCCGACCGGGTCCGGACGCCCGTCGGGGGCGGCCCACTCGCCGTGCGCCTCCAGCGGCACCGACTCGCGCTCGGCGCGACCCTCGGCCATCCGCGTCGCGACCGCCTTCGGCAGGTCCAGCACACCTCGGTGGTGCTTCTTGCCCTTGGCCGGCTTCGCGCGCTTCTTCGACTTGACCGCAGCCTTCGCCATATGCCTACACCTCCAGCCCGAGGGGTCGCTCGCTCACGACGGTTATCTGCACCTGCACACCTTCGTGGCGGCCCCGAGATGGTCCCGCGCCAGGCGCATCCCGGCGTCGTCCGATCCGGGTGAGATTCGCGCTCTGCGCCGACGGTACGGTCATCCGGTCATGAGGTTGCTCCCCGCGTGGCTTCGCAGCTACGACAGAGCTTGGCTGCCCGTCGACGTGATGGCCGGGCTGACCGTCTGGGCCCTCATGGTCCCACAGGCGCTGGCCTACGCCGGGATCGCGGGAGTGCCGGTCCAGAACGGTCTCTATGTGATGCCGCTCGCGGTTGTCGGCTATCTCGTGTTGGGCAGCTCGCGCCACCTCTATGTGGGTCCCAGCGCGACGGTGGCGACGCTGTCCGCCTCCACGGTCGCCCTCGTCGCGACCGCGAGCACGGGCTCGGCGGACTACATCGCCCTGACCGTTGCGCTGACGCTGATGGTCGGCGTGATCTACATCGTCGGCGGGCTCGCGCGGATGGGGTTCGTCTCCCGCTTCTTCGCGCGGCCCGTGCTCGAGGGCTTCATCGTCGGGCTCGGCCTCTACATCGCCATCGGCCAGGTGCCCAAGGTGGTGGGAATCGCGAAGCCGTCCGGCGACACGCTCGCCGTGCTCGTGAAGACGATCGATCACATCGGGAAATGGGAATGGACCACGGTGGCCGTCGGGCTCGCCGGGCTCGCCGCGCTCTTCGCGTTCGCGCGCTTCGCGCCGAAGCTCCCGGGCGTGATCATCGTCGTCGCCCTCGCGATCGTCGCGTCGGACGCGCTCGACCTGCAGCACCACGGCGTCGCGATCGTCGGCGACGTACCGACGGGGTTCCACTTCGTCTCACTGTCGAGCGTCTCGACGCACGACCTGGTGAAGATGCTCCCCGGCGCCCTCGCGATCGTCATCGTGGGGCTGGCGCAGGCGCTCGCCATCGCCAAGAGCTACGCGGCGAAGTACCACTACGCGGTCGACGCCAACCGCGAGATGCTCGGCTACGGCGCCGCGAACCTCGGCGCCGGGGCGCTGCAGGGCTACACCGTCACGGGCGGGCTCTCGGCGTCCGGGGCGGCCGAGCGCAGCGGCGCGAAGTCTCCCGCCGCCTTCCTCGTGAGCGCGCTGATGGCGTTGCTGACGGTCCTGTTTCTCGCCGGGTTGTTCGCCGACCTGCCGGAGCCTGTGCTCGGCGCGGTCGTGATCTGGGCGGTGTCCGGGATGATCAACATCGGGCGGGTCACGCAGTACTGGCGCGCGAAGTCACTCGAGTTCTGGGCGGCGCTCGGCGCCCTGCTCGGCGTCGTCCTCATCGACATCCTTCCCGGCGTCGCGATCGGCGTCGCCCTCAGCTTCATCCTGCTGATCCACACCATCGGCCACCCGCACATCGCCTCGCTCGGGCGCAGCAGCGACGGCACGCGCTTCAGCGACCTCGAGGACGACCCGGGCGCGACGCCGATTCCCGGCGTGCTGATCTATCGCTTCGAAGCGGAGCTGATCTTCGCCAACGCCGACCTGTTCCAGGACGACCTGCTCGCGCGAGTTCGGGCGGCCGAGCCGCCGCCGGACACGGTGGTCCTCGACTTCGAGGCGGTCAGCCAAGTCGACGTGACCGGCGCACAGGCACTGCAGTCGGTCCACGACACCCTTGCCGCGCGCGGTGTTCGGCTGAGCATCGCGCGCGCCAAGAGCACCGTGCGCGATGCGCTGCGTCGCAACGGGACCGTCGACGTACTCGGTGAGGACAACCTCGCGCCGACCATCGACGGCGCCCTCGAAGCGCGCCGCCCTCAGAGCATCGCGGGGGGCCGGTAGCCGGGGACCTCGCCGGCCGAAGGGGTGAGTCGCTTGGCGTCGAGCTGCTCGATCAGGAGCTTGAGCATCCTGTCTTGGAGGGCACGCGAGCGGTCGTCGGCGTGGCTGGGGTGGGCGAGGTTTCGCTCCTCGAAGGGGTCGACGGTGAGGTCATAGAGCTCGTATTCGTCGGGTTCGGGCTCGGTGACAGTGTCGGTGTGCCGGTCGTGGAGTCGCTCGTCACGCTCACCGGGGACGGTCCAGAACTGGGCGTTGTCGTAGTAGCGCGAGAACTTGACGAGGTGCTGCTCGCCGTCGACGTCGACCTCGGCGATCACGGTTTGCAGGTGGTTGGGCTGCTTGACGGTCGAGTAGCGGTGCAGGGCCCGAGCGACGCGTCCGAACGGGCTCGCGGTCGTCGCGCTGCCCTCGCTGATCTCGTCGTCGGTCATGAAGAGGATCGGCTCCGTGGGAGCCGCCGGCTCGGCGGCGCGGATCGCGGGCGCGAGGTCACGTCCGACGAGCGGGTGGGCGTCGCTGTGGTCGGCCTGCAAGCGCGCGAGCGCCTGATCGGGATCGATCCCGGCGAAGCCGAGCAGCGTCGGGATGAGGTCGGCGTGGTTGGTCGGGATGCCGAGCTCGCGGGCGCCGCCGGGCAGCAATGGGCTGGAGACGATGAACGGCACGTGCAGCGCTTCCTCGTAGGCGACGTGCCACTTCTCGTGCATCCCTCCGTGGGCGCCCTGCATGTCGCCGTGATCGGAGGCGAAGATCACGATCGTGTTCTCGTAGGCGTCGGTGTCGCGCAGCGCGTCGAGGACACGCGTGATGTGGTGGCCGACCTCGGCCTGCATCTGGTAGTAGAACTTCAGGTGGAGCTCGTTCCACGGCTGCGGCGCGATGATCGTGCTCCAGTTGTCGACGTAGCTCTGCTGGCAGGAGGGCTTCGTGGAGAGGTCTTCGTTGCGAGTCGGTGGCTGCTCGACGTGCGGCACCTGTGAGGGGTGGTAGCGGAGCCCCTGCGTGAGCGCGATGGCGCCGAACATCGAGTCGTCGTGCGGGTTGAGGAACGAGCACACGGTCAGCCACGGCGCGTCGGCCTCTTCCGCGTCGAGGCGCTTGAGCAGCGCGATCGTCTCGTCGGCGGTGAACGGGTCCTTGAGCGTGCCGGTGTTGTGCTTGCCGAGCCCGTGCGGCTCGGGGCCGACCCACTCCGAGAAGCCGTAGTCGTCGAGCAGGTCGGCCTCGAGGTACTTCTGGATGTTGTCCTCGATCGGCGTCCCGTCGTCGTCGATCGAGAGCAGGTACCCGTCGCCGTCGTCGGCGTCGAGGTGCGCGTGCGAGACGTGCCACTTGCCCTTGTAGTAGGTCCGATAGCCGCCGGCCCGGAACCAGTCGCCCAGCGTCGGCACGGTGTCCGGCGCCAGCCAGAACATGTCGTCGCTCTCGTCGTGCTTGGCGATTCCCGGGGTCTGAGTGACGCCGTGCAGCGAGGGGTACTGGCCGGTCAGCATCGACGCGCGGCTCGGCGCGCACGCGGCCGACATCGGATAGTGATGGCGGAACGACACGCCGTTCTGCCGCAGCCGCTCGAGGCCGGGCAGATGCTCCCGCCGGTACTGGGCGAGGGCGTCGGATTCATACGCCGGCGGGTAGTGCTGCTGGTCGGTCAGGATGACCAGGACGTTCGGGCGAGGAGTCATGCCGGCGACCATCGCGCTCGCGCTCGGTCGGCGCATCGCCCGGATCGGATGATGGCCGGCGGCGAGCGCGGCCCTATGGTCGATCGAGCTCGCCACTGTGCGATCGGACGGTCCTGGCGGTGCTCCCAAGGAGGAGCGGCATGAGTGCGAAGCGCACCCGCTGCCGGTACTCCGGCTCGGGCCACGGCGCCGACCTCGTGGCCGAAAGGCTCGAGAGATTGCCGGAGGTAGCGAGATTCGCCGATGAGGGGTATCGGCAGGCCGCGCTGCCGGTGGCGCTGTCCATCCGATCGACCGACGAGTATCCGCGCTGACTCGCAGGCCGATCTAGAGGAGACTCGCGCAAATGGTGATAGCGGCTGACTATCCGTTCATGGACGTGTTCTGGTCCATGATCATCTTCTTCTTCTGGGTCGTCTGGATCTGGATCGTCGTCACCGTGCTCATCGACATCTTCCGTCGTGATGACCTCGGTGGATTGGCCAAGGCCGCGTGGGTGATCTTTGTGGTGATCCTGCCCTGGCTGGGGGTCCTGATCTACTTGATCGTCGAGCACGACGGGATGCGCGAGCGCAGCCTGAAGCAGGCGCAGGCCCAACGCCGAGAGTTCGGCGAGTATGTGCGCGACACCACTGGCGGCTCTGCCGGCGAGATCGCCAAGGCCAAGGAGCTGCTCGACTCCGGCGCGATCACCCAGGACGAGTTCCAGGCGCTGAAGGCCAAGGCGCTCGCGTAGCAGCGCGCGCCACGACGGCAGGCGTGAGCGACGCGGCCGGCCCGCCTGCCATCGTCGCGATCGCAAGGTCGCGATCACCTCATTGGGATGATGCGCGGCCCTGCCGGCCGCAGGAGGCTAGGCGTGCAGCTGCTCAAGTACGGCGGGGCGATCGTGGCGGGCCGCAGGCCCGCCGTTTTCGGCGCCCGGAGAGGAAAGCGATGGCGACGACCGCAGGAGGGGGATCCGGTCCGGGCGTCACCGTCGGACCGACGAGCGAGTTCAGCCTGTTCTTCCGGGTCAAGCCTGGCGACGGCGAGTCGTTGCGGGCGGCGCTCCGGGACCTGCAGGACACCCCCGGCTACCGGCCCGGGGACTACGGGATAGCGATCTCGTCGATCCACGAGGCGCGGTTCGTGCTCTTCGACGACGACACGCGGTTGGCGTTCGTCACGAGCTTCGACGGCCCGTGGGACGCCTACATGGAGGACTTCTTCACCTCCGGGCCGACGCTCGCGCTCTTCGACGCGATCTTCCGGCACACGGAGGGCTACGAGGGCCTTCCGGACCTGGCGGAGGTCAAAGCCTTCGTCCTCAGTGCGCAGCAGACCGCTGCCGCGTACGCCCGCAACTACGGCGGCACGGTGAAGGAGGTCCGCAAGGCGCAGCGCGTCAACGCAGCCTTCCAGCAGGTGCTCGACCACCCGGACGCCGCTGAAGCGCTGGAGCACCCGGCGCTGAAGCCGCTGCTCGACGAGGCCGCCGACTAGTCCATGTCCGACCACATCTCCGGGCCGCGCGCGCTGTCCGATCCCATCGCGGATATCACCGACGTGTACGCGTTCCCGAGTCCGGAGCGGCCGGGCCACCTCGTGCTCGTCATGAACACGCTCCCGTTCGCCAAGCCATCGGATGCGCTCTCCGACGGGCTGATCTACCGCTTCCGGCTGCGGCCGCTCACCGCGGGCGCGCCCGGCGACGCGGCGCCGTTCACGGCGGGCGACGACGAGGTCGTCCTCGACTGCGTGTTCTCACCGCACGTGCACCCGAACGGGCCTCGGCGCTTCGAGCAGGAGGGCACGTGCACGACGCCGGCCGGCGAGACGCGTCACCTTCCGCGTCAACGACCCGGCCGGCGGCGAGGGGCACGGTGTCCGGGTCTTCGCCGGCGCGCGCTGGGACCCGTTCATCATGGACGCCCCGGCCGCGTTGAAGACCATCGCCACGGGGAAGCTGGCGTTCACCGACCCGTCGTCGATCTTCCTCGACGGCAAGGACGTGCTCAGCCTCGTCGTGGAGCTCGACACCGCGCTGCTCGGCGGCGCGGAGCTGGTGGCCGTGGTCGCCGAGACGCTCACGCGCGGCGTGTTCAACGTGCGGATCGAGCGCGTCGGGCGCCCCGAGGTCAAGAACATGATGCTGGCCCCGAAGCAGTTCGACCCGGTCAACCGCGACCTGGAGATCCGCGACCTCTACAACAGCGAGGACGCGTTCCAGCTTGGCGGACGGCTACCTGGGCGCCTACCGGGCCCGGCTGAACGCCAATCTCGCCTTCTGGGACGGCCTCGACGGGAACGCCGACTGGACGCCGCGCGAGGACGGCAGCCATCCGCTGACCGAGCTGGTGCTCGCCGACTACCTCGTCGTTGACGTGACCAAGCCCTACGTCGAGCAGGGGTCGTACCTGGAGATCGAGCTCGCCGCACTCCGGGGCGACGCCCACCGGACCTGCGGCGGGCGGACGCTCAACGACGACGTGATGGACACCATCTTCACGCAGCTCATCAACGCCGGCAACGGGCCGGTCATCCGCGACGGCGTCGACCGGTCGACGCGACCCGGCACCCGCACGTTCCCGTACCTGGCCGAACCCGAACCCGGACCCGCCAGAGCCGCCTGAGCACCACTGAGCGATGGCGGGCACGCACCCATGACCGCGACGGAGGGCATCAGCCTGGAGCTCGATGACATCCAGAGCGGCGCGCTCCACGAGCGCCCGTCGCCCTACGTCGGCACCTACCTGCTGCTGCGCGTCGACGATCGTGCCGCGGGCCGCGAGCTCGTCCGGCGGCTGCACGACCTCGTCGATGCGGGACGACCGTCGACCGATCCGGCCCGCGACGCGTGGATCACCGCGGGCTTCACGTATCGGGGCCTCGAGGCGCTGGGGGTGCCGCAGGCCTCGCTCGACAGCTTCGCGCCCGAGTTCCGGCAAGGCATGGCCGCCCGCGCCGCGGAGCTCGGGGACCTTGGGGAGAGCAGCCCGGAGCACTGGGAGAAGCCGCTCGGGTCGCCCGACGTCCACATCGCCCTAGCCGCCATCTCCCCCGACGCGACGCGACTGCAGGCCGTGGTCGAGAAGGCGCGCCGCGCCCACCAAGAGCTCGCCGGCGTAGAGGTGATCTGGCAGCAGGACTGCTACCAGCTTCCGACGGGGCGGACATCGTTCGGCTTCAAGGACGGGATCGGCCAGCCGGCGGTGGAGGGCAGCGGCAGGCCCCCCTCGAACCCGCAGGAGCGCCCTCTCAGAGCGGGCGAGATCATCCTCGGATACCCCGACGAGTCGGGCGAGCTGCCGCCGATGCCCTCCCCGGACGTGCTCGGCCGCAACGGCACGTACGTCGTCTTGCGCAAGCTCCACACGCGGGTGGCGGCCTACCGGCAGTACCTGCGCGACAAGAGCGCGAGCCGCGAGGAAGCGGCACTCCTCGGCGCCAAGATGGTGGGGCGCTGGCAGAGCGGCGCCCCGCTCGCGGTCTCGCCCGACCGCGACGACCCGGAGCTCGGCGCCGATCCGCAGCGCCACAACGACTTCCTCTACGGCGACGACCCGCGCGGCCTCAAGTGCCCCCTCGGTGCGCACGCGCGACGCGCCAACCCACGCGACGCGTTCGACGGCGACGGCGCCGTCGACGTCCGCCTGCACCGCATGATCCGGCGCGGCACCAGCTACGGGCCGATGCTGCCCGAGGGCGTGCTCGAGGACGATGGCGCCGACCGCGGCATCATCTTCGTGTTCGCCGGCGCGCACCTCGGGCGCCAGTTCGAGTTCGTCAAGACCCAATGGCTGAACGACGGCATCTTCATCGGCGCCCCGCAGGAGAAGGACCCGCTTGTCGGTACGAACGACGGCACCGGGACCTTCACCGTGCCCGAGCGGCCGATCCGCCGCCGGCTGCAGGACCTGCCGCCGTTCGTCGTCACCCGCGGCGGTGAGTACTGCTTCGTCCCGGGCCTGCGCGCGATGCGCTGGCTGGCGGAGCTTCAGCCGTGACCGGTCCGGACCGACAGGAGGAGGACAGCGTGGCCACGAACCCGACCAGCACCGACCGGTGGAAGAACCTCGACTTCGGCCCGCCGCCGTCTGGCCTCGAGGAGCCGGACTCGCCGGTGCTCGTCGACTACCTCTCCGAGGGCCAGGTCGCGCTGATCACCCTCAACCGGCCCCACGCCGACAACGCGATCACCACCGAGATGGGCACCCGCCTGACCGAGATCGTGGAGACGATCGCGGTCCATCCCGCCGTCCGGGCGGTCATCCTCACCGGCGCCGGGGAGCGGGCGTTCTCGGTCGGCAGCGACCTGCGCCAGCGCAAGAACATGACCAAGGAAGACTGGCTGCGCCAGCGCCAGGACTTCGATCGCACCCTCTACACGGTGCGCCAGCTGCGCAAGCCGATCTTCGCCGCCGTGAACGGGACCGCCTACGGCGGCGGCTGCGAGCTCGCCCAGAGCACCGACTTCATCATCGCCTCGGAGAACGCCAGCTTCGGGCAGCCGGAGGCGATGCTCGGTCTCGCAGCCGGCGGCGGCTCACCGGCCCTGCTGCCCCGCCTGCTGCCCCCGGGCAAGGCCCTGCAGATGCTCATGACCGGCGACCCGATCACCGCGCAGGAGGCGCACCGGCTCGGGATGGTCAACGAGCTCCACCCCCAGGACGAGCTGCTCGACGCGGCGCGGCGGATCGCCACGAAGATCGCGAGCAACTCGCCCACCGCGGTGCAGGCCGTCAAGCGGGCGGTCCAGCTCGGCGAAGGGCAGCCGACCGAGCAGGCGATCGCGATCATGATGGACATGCACTGGCGGTCGGCCGTCCATCCCGACCGCATCGAGGGCATCGGCGCCTTCAACGACGGCCGCGAGCCGACCTTCCAGGACTCCGACTACTAGGAAGCTGAGACATGGCCGTCGCAGACGATCTCCAAGCAGCGCGCGCCGGACTTCAGATGATCAACCCGGCGCCATTCAACGCCGAGGCACCGCCCGAGGCCCTGGCCGGCGAGATCACCCCCACCCAGCAGCATTACGTCCGCAGCAACTTCGCCGTCCCGACCCACGATGGCACCCTCGAGGTCGGCGGCGCGGTGGAGAACCCGACGAAACTGACGCTCGACGACCTTCGCGCCATGCCTCCATACGAGCGGGCGGTGACGCTCGAATGCGCGGGGAACGGGCGCCTCGAAATGAGACCGCTACCCATCGGCGAGCCGTGGGGCGACTACGCGGTCTCCACCGCGAGCTGGACCGGCGCCCTCCTGCACGACGTGCTGGAGCAGGTGAAGCCGACAAGCGACGGCGTCGAGGTCCGCTTCCAGGGCGCCGACCACGGCGCGTACCACCTCAACCCGGTACTCGCGGAGACCGACAAGGACGACCTGACCTTCGTACGCGCCCTGCCGCTCGCCGACGCAGCCGATCCCGCGGCCGAGATCCTCATCGCCTATGCCATGAACGGCGAGCCACTCGGTCTCGACCACGGAGCCCCCTTCCGACTCATCGTCCCTCACTGGTACGCCGTCGCGTCCGTGAAGTGGCTGAAGCGAATCGACGTCCTGACCGAGCCGTACAGCGGCGAGTTTCAGACCGGCCATTACATGTACGAATGGCCCGACCGACCGCACGAGGCCGTCCGCCTCATGCGCGTGCGCGCGCGGATCACAGACCCGGCTCCGGGGACGACCATCGGTCGCGGCACACACACCGTGCGCGGCAAGGCCTGGTCGGGAACCGGGCCCATAACGCGGGTCGACGTCAGCCTCACCGGCGAAGGCGACTGGCACCCCGCCCGGCTCCAACCGCCCTCTGGGCCGTACCACTGGCAGGACTGGTCGTTCGACTGGGCGGCCGACGACGTCGGCCGCCACACCCTCCGCGCCCGGGCGACGGACGCCGCCGGCCACACCCAACCCGAGGTCCCGCCCTGGAACAGGCTCGGATACGGGAACAACGCCGTCGAGATCATCTACATCGACGTGGGCTGACCCGGAGACCAGCGAGCTCGGGATGTACAAGCATCGGGCCAAGGACCGCCGTGTTTGGCCGGATCGCGGCTGAAAGTAGCTCCACTCTCGCGAAGGCCCTGCACGTGCGAGGCTTTCGTCGTTCAGGGATCGTCCCGACTCGGCGGTGATCGCGCCCATTCAGGCGCCGAGCGCCTGAAATCACCGCGCTGGTCGGGGATTGCCGTGGACTCACGGCATTTCGGGCTCGCTGGTAGTGCACCGACGGAGCTATGGTCGCCGCGGTCCGTGTACCACGTGCCCAGGCGGCCGCGGCCTGAAGGTCAACACCAGAGGCTTCTGGGAGGTGGATGCTCGCTCAGCAGCAGGACTCATGGCACACGGTCATTTCGCACCGGGCACGTACGGCGACGACGGTCAAGGCTTTGGAGCACGACGCGCTCGATCGACGGACGACCGTATCGGCCGCGACGTGGTGACAGGCTTCAGCCGCGGGACCCTGGTGTTCATAGGCGACGGAGCGAAGTACCGCGCCAACTATCACGGCGGCGCCTGCTGACGAGCGCGACACCCGACCGGCAGCCGAAGCGGGCGCCCGCTCGGGCCGAGGGTCCGGATTTGTACTCTCGAACGATGTCTGCCGCCGCCGCCGCCCGCCGCCGAGCCCAACCGCTGGGCCGTGCTCGCGCTCGTCGGGGTGGCGCAGCTCATGGTCATTCTCGACTCGACCATCGTCAACATCGCGTTGCCGTCGGCGCAGAGCGACCTTGGGTTCTCGACGGAGAATCGCCAGTGGGTCGTCACCGCCTACGCGCTCGCGTTCGGCAGCCTGCTGCTGGTCGGCGGGAAGATCGGCGACCTCTTCGGGCGCAAGTGGACCTTCATCTCCGGCTTGATCGGCTTCTCCGCCGCGTCGTTCCTGGGCGGGCTGGCGCCCTCCTTCGAGGTCTTGGTGATCGCTCGGGCGCTGCAGGGCGCGTTCGGCGCGCTGCTCGCTCCGTCGGCGCTGTCGCTGCTCACCGTCACGTTCGCGGACTCGCCGCAGCGGGCGAAGGCGTTCGGCATCTTCTCCGCGGTCGCGACCGCCGGCGCGTCGGTCGGCCTGATGCTCGGCGGCCTGCTGACCGACGTGCTCTCCTGGCGCTGGTGCCTGTACGTCAACCTGCTCATCGCCATCCCGGCCGTGTTCTTCGCGCTGCGACTCATCGTCAACGAGGGGCACCCGCAGCGGCCACGGATCGACTTCGTCGGCGTCGCGCTCGCGTGCACCGGCCTGTTCGCGATCGTCTTCGGGTTCTCCAAGGCCGCGACCGATGCATGGCAGGCACCCGTGACGATCGTCTCGCTCGCGGCGGGCGTCGCGCTGCTCATCGCGTTCGTGTTCACGGAGCAGCGGGTCGACCAGCCGTTGCTGCCCCTGCACATCGTCTGGGACCGCGCCCGCGGCGGCGCCTACGCCTCGATCGCCATCGCCGGCGCGAGCGTCTTCGCCATCTTCCTGTTCCTCACGTTCTTCATGCAGCAGAACCTCGGCTATTCGCCCCTGAAGACCGGCGTCGCCTTCCTGCCGCTCACGGTGTTGATCTTCATCATGGCGCCGACGGTGCAAACCCAGGTGCTGCCACGGCTGGGCGCGCGGCCGATCATCATGACGGGGATGGCGCTCGGCGCGGTCGCGATGCTCGCGTTCTTCGCCCAGCTGACGCCGTCCTCGACCTACGTCTCCCATGTCCTTCCCGGCCTGCTCATCATGGGCATCGGGATGCCGTGCATCTTCGCGCCGTCGTTTGGGACCGCGACGCTCGGTGTCGACCGCTACGAGGCCGGCGTCGCGTCGGCGATGGTCAACACCTCCCAGCAGGTAGGCGGCGCGGTCGGCACCGCGGTGCTCTCGACGATCTTCGCCACCGCCGCGTCCAGCTACGCCTCCAGCCACGCGCGCAGCCCGGGGCTGGCCGCGTCCGCCGTGGTGCACGGCTATACGACAGCGTTCTACTTCGCCGCGATCTTGTTCGCGATCGGATTCCTCGTCGCTGCCCTCGTGCTCCCTCGCCGCATCGAGCCGCAACGGCAGCCCGCCGGCGAACTGGCGACGGAGATGGCCTAGGCGCGGTCTGCATGTTCATCTCAGGCACTCCCCGGCTCGGTCATCGTCCGACTCCCTGTGGCTGGGTGGCGAACCACATGTCGAAGTCGATCGTCCCGATGCGCGCGCCGTCGCTGGGCGTCAGCTCGCCGCCCCTGAGCTCGGTGCCGAAGTACCGCGCGTGCGGATCGGAGACGACCGTGCGCTCGTCACCGGTGGCCGCGAACAGCCGCCGCGCCCAGTCGTCGATGCCCAGCGCCTCGAGGCCCGCCGAGCTCGACCCGGCCGTCGACCGGCGCGCCGATCGCCAGATCGGTGACGGTCGCTGCGACGTCGTCGGCGGCGACGAGCTGCATCAGCCCGGGCGACAGCCGGACGCTGTCGCCCTCGCCACCGGACTCGACGGTCTGCGCCAGGAAGTCGAAGAACTGCGTCGAGCGCAGGATCGTGTACTGGATGCTCCCGGCCTCGATCTCGGCCTCCTGGGCGACCTTGGCCCGTAGATAGCCGCTGTCGGGCAGGCGGTCGGCGCCGACGATCGACACCGCGACGTGGTGGCCGACGCCGGCGTCGCGCTCGGCCGCCAGCACGTTGCGCGTCGAGGTGGTGAAGAAGTCCAGCACCGCGTCGTCGTCCCAGACCGGCGCGTTGGCGACGTCGACGACGACGTCGGCGCCGATCATCACGTCGGCGAGACCCTCGCCGGTGATCGTGTCGACGCCCGTAGCAGGCGAGGCCGGCACCGGGTCATGCCCCTGCGCGACGAGCCGACGAAGGACGTTGCTGCCGATGCGCCCGCTCCCACCGATGACCACGATCTTCATGACGTTCCTCCTGTCGTTTGCTGACGACGTCGAAGATCGCCCAAGGCGGGCCACCGCGCATCCGTCGGAGCCCCCAGTCGGGCGCCCAGTGTTGGCTAGGACGAGACCAGCGCCGGCTGGTTGTCCGGCAGCGCGCCGCGCAGCTCACGCCGAGAGCTGACGTCGAGCTTCGTGAAGACCTTGCGCAGGTGGTATTCGACGGTGCGGGGGCTGATGAACAGCTGCGCACCGATTTCGGGGTTGGTGTTGCCGTCGGCGGCCAGCCGCGCGATCTGCGCCTCCTGGGCGGTGAGGTAGTCGCGCGTCTCGGCGGTCCTCCTGGGCACGTTCTCGCCGGTGGCCAGCAGCTCGCGACGGGCGCGTTCGGCGAACGCCTCGGCCCCGGCGAGCCTGAACAACTCGTGCGCAGTGCGCAGCTGTCGTCGCGCGTCCACACCGCGGCCCTCGCGCCGGAGCCATTCGCCGTAGAGCAGGCGAGCGCGGGCGAGCTCGATGCGAACCCGGGTGCGCTCAAGCCGCTCGATCGCCTCGTGGTGGAGGGCGTCGGCGGCCTCACCCTCGCTCACCAGCGCCCGTGAGCGTGCCAGGACGCCGAGGGCCCAATCCGTGCCCGCGGCGCGCGTCCGCTCCTCCAGCCGCGGCAGCGCGGCGGCAGCGATCTCCGGCTTGCCGGCACGGGTCGCCGCTTCGACGAGCTCTGGCAGCGCCGCGCCGGAGTACCCGAGGTCGCCGTCGTCGCTGGCGCGTTTGGCGCCGTCCATGGCCGCCTCGTAGTGGCCCAAGCCATTGTTGAGAACGGCCGACGCGTAGCCGGCCAGCGCCAGGACCCTGCCCTCGCTTCGCGCGCTCGCGTCGTCGAGGCCGACGTTGATGAACTTTGTGGCTTCGGACTCGACGCCGCGCCAGGCGCCGATGAGCAGCCAGGCGTACATGAGGCCGGCGTTGCCGGTTGCGAGCGCGATCGCATCCGCCTCCTGGACCAGTGCCGTGGCCGTGGCGAACTCCCCGCCGAACAGGTGCACGCCCGACCGGTAGACGAGCGTGACCGGAAGCAGGGCGAGCGCGCCCGTGTCCCGGGCGAGCTGCACCGCCTGAGTGGCGAGGGAGTGGAAGGCCTCGTCGTCCCACAGCTCGAACACGGTCATCGACTGGACGATCGGAGACAGCAGGAGCCAGCGCATGATCGCCCCGTGGCCATCGAGCGCCTCGGCCATGACGGCCTGGAGTGCGAGCCTGAGTGCCGGCACGCCCGCGGCGGGCCCGTCCGTGCAGCGGCGCGCCAGGCCGTCGAGAACGAGATCGATCGATCGCGGAGGCGCGGGTGCAACGGGGGCGGCTCGGGCAGCCTCGGCAACCTGCTGGACGCCGGAGTCGGCATCGACGCGTCCGGCGTACATCGCGGCTCCCAGCGCCTCGAGATAGGTCTCGCGCGCCAACGCGGGATCGAGTGCTTCGAGCCGTCTCGCGGCATCGAGCAGGAGCGGTGGACCATCGCTGCCGCGCGTGAAGACGAACGCGATCTGCGCGCGCAGTCGCTGCAGCAGCGCGCGCTGAAGCTCGTCCATCGGAGCGAGCTCGGCCGTCGCGAGCAGCGTCTCGGCGGCCTCACGGCTTCCCGCGTCCAGCTTGGCCTGCGCGGCGGCGAGCGCGCGCGCACCGCGTCGTGCCGGGTCCGGGGTCAGCTCGGCCGCTCGTTCCAGAAAGGCGGCCGCAGCTGCTACGCCGCCTCGGCGCCGCGCGCGGTCGGCCGACCGTTCCAGCTCATCGGCCACCGCCTCGTCGAGACCGGCTGCAGCGTGGGCGCGATGCCAGGCGCGGCGATCCGGATCTTCCTCGGGATCCGTCGCTTCCGCCAGGGCGCGATGCACCTGCTGACGTTCATGGACCGCCGCCGCCCGGTACACCGCAGAGCGCACCAGCGGGTGGCGAAAGCGCACCCGGGCGCCGAGCGCGATCAGGTCCGCCGCCTGGGCTGGCGCGACCGCTTCAGCGCCGATCCCGAGTCGCTCGGCCGCGCGCCACAGCAACGTCACGTCGCCCACCGGTTCGGCCGCTGCTGTCAGGACCAGTTGCTGGGCGTCGGGCGGCAGCGACTCGAATCGCCGCAGGAAGCTCTGCTCGATGCGGCCGGAGAGAAGCCCCGCACGTGGAACGCCGAAGCCGCCCGCCAGCTCGGCTGGCGTCAAGCCTCGCGGCAGCTCCATCAGCGCCAGAGGATTGCCCCGCGTCTCGGCGACGATCCGGTCCCGGATCCGCTCGTCGAGCACTCCCGGCAGCGCGGAGGCAAGCAGCGCGCGCGCATCGCCGTCGGCGAGCCCTTCGACGAGCAGCTCGGGGAGACCTGCGAACTCGTCCGCGTGGCCGGGCTCGCGAACGGCGAACACCATCGCGATCCTCTCGGCGAACAGGCGCCGCGCTACGAACGCCAGTGCCTGCGCAGACGCGCGGTCGAGCCATTGCGCGTCATCGACGAGGCACACCAGCGGACGCGCCTCGGCCGCCTCGGCAAGCAGGCTCAGCGCCGCAAGGGCGACCAGGAAGTGGTTCGGGGATCCGCCCTCCTGAATGCCGAACGCGACGCGCAGGGCATCTCGCTGGGGGTCGGGGATCCGGTTGAGGCTGTCGAAGATCGGCGCGCAGAGCTGGTGCAGACCGGCGAACGGAAGCTCCATCTCGGACTGCACCCCTGCGGCCCGCGCGACACGACACCCCGCCGCCTGCTCGGCGACGGCGCTCAGCAACGCCGTTTTGCCGACGCCCGCCTCCCCGCGCAGCACCAGAACCCGGCTCTGCCCGACCAGCACGTCGGCCAGCAGTCGGTCCAATGCCTCGCACTCGGCGCGCCGGCCCAGCATCCCCACGCTCCCAGGGACGCTACTCGCGTCGACTGCGGCCGTCTACCGGGACCACAGACTGGGTGCCGACTGGTGATCTGCCCTGTTGGAGCCGTTCGGCCCTCACGTCGCAGCGCTGCCGCTGAGACTCGTCGTCGCCGCGCCCTGGCCGCGCTCGCGGGGTGGGAGACAGCGAGCGAGATCGTGCCAAAGACACGATCCTCTGAGATAACCCTGCATCTTCGAGAGCTGCCCGCTCAGCGGACGACGTCGTGCTGCATCGCCCAGAGGGCGGCGGCGGCGCGGGTCGAGACGCCGATCTTTCCGTAGATGTGTTGGATGTGGTGGTCGGCGGTCTTCGCTGAGATGACGAGTCGATCCGCGATCTGGCGCGTGGTGAGCCCGCGTGCCGCGAGTCCCAGCACGTCGACCTCGCGACGGGACAGCCCGCCCGGGTTCTGCGGTCGCTTGCGCGTACGCGCCGCCGGCTCGCCGTGGCCGGCGGCGACGAGCACGGCACGGGTAGCGCGGGGCTCGAGCATCCCTTCGGCCTCGAGGCGGCGGAGCTCGTCGGCGGCGTCGGCGTCCGAGAACGGCGGGCGGTCCGCTCGCTCGGTGGTCATCCCCACGTAGACCTCGGTGGCGGCCAGCAGACACGCCGCGGGATCGCCGGTGTCGGCCCGTGCGCGCTTGTGGTACCCGGACCCGTCGCATTTCTCGTGGTGGGTGGATGCGACCGGGTTCAGGCCGGTGAGCGCAGGCGAGCGGCGCAGCATCTGCTCGGTGAGCATCGTGTGGAGCTCGACGCGGTCGAACTCCGTGCGGGTGAGCGGGCCTGGCTTGTCCCAGATCGAGTTGGGGACCGCGGTGGTGCCGAAGTCGTGCACGAGCGCCGCCCGGCGGAGCGCCGCGATCGCCTCGTCCGGCTGTCCGAGCACCTGGGCCGCGTCGGTGGCGAGCTGTGCGCAGCGGCGACTGTGCCCGCCCATGTAGGGCGACTTGAGGTCGATGAAGTCGGCGGCGACCACGAGCGCCCGGTCGAGAGCGTCCCCGTCGAGCACCCGGCGGGGCTCGGGCTCGAGGGCGAGGACGGCGTCCCACGGCTCGATCTCGCGCAGTCGATCGAACCACCCGCGTCCGTGTGCGACGAAGAGATCCGCGAGAGCCGGGTCATAGGTGCGATCGCGGCGATCGCGAGCGGCCTCGAGGGCGCGGTCGACGGAGAAGAGCCGGCCGAGCGCCTCCATGTCGTGGCTGAGATGCACGACGCGCATGGCGAGCGGGATCGCCTCACCCTCCGCGTGGGCCGGGAAGCCCTTGCCGTTCCAACGCTCGAACGTGTACGCGAGCGCCTCCCGTACCCCGGGGGCGAAGTCGAGCCGTTGCACGAGCATGTCGGCGACCTCGCACCCGGAGGTGAAATTGTGCACGGCCCACTCGTGGGCCGTCTCCTGGAGCATGCGGATGATCTCGTCGCGCTCGTTCTCGGAGCGCCCGGCCGTCGCGAAGGTCACCACGTCGCCCATGACCTCGGTTGGATTGGCCGCGTCGTGGATGAGCGTCTGGGCGCGAATCGCGATCTCGTCGCCGAACACGGTGGCGACCTCGTGGGCATGACCGGTGCAGCCGACGTACCGCAGCAGGGCCACCCAATAGGCGTCCTCGCGCACCGCGCTGTCGAATCCTGCCGTCTCGCAGAGCCACGACGCGAGCAGGCACGAGCGCAGTTGCGACTCGAGCGGCTGGCCGAACGCGTTGTCCTGGGCGAGCGCCAGCGTGGCGATGAACTCGGAAAGGCGGAGTGGAGGATCGAAGATGGGGTGTACTCCCGATGTATGGGGCGCGAAGCGGCGCGAGCATCCTGCCCCACACGACGCGCTGTCATCTGGTCGCGCCGAGCGACCGGGCACGCGCACTCTAAGGAGGAGACCATGGCGCAGACAAGCCTGGATCCAGGGGGCGACCCCATCAGGGTGGGAGTCATCGCGGATCAGACCGGCCCGCTCTCGTTCGTCGGGGCGGCGAACGCGAACGTCGCCCGGATGCTCATCGGCGACATCAACGCCAGGGGCGGCCTGCTCGGACGTCACCTGGAGCTGCACCTCGAGGACGGCGCCACGGACGACGCCGTCGCCGCCGCGGCGGCGGCCAAGCTCGTCGAGCACGGCGTCGACGTCATCTTGGGTGGCATCTACAGCTCCACGCGGCAGGCCATCAAGGGCCCGGCCGTGGTCGAGGGCAAGACGCTCTACATCTACCCCGAGCAGTACGAGGGGCAGGAGTCCGATCCGCTCATCTTCTGCACCGGCCCCGTGCCGGCGCAGCAGGTCGACCCGTTCCTGCCGTGGCTGATGCGCGAGACCGGGGCGAAGACGTTCTACCTACCGTCCGCCGACTACATCTGGCCGCACGTGATGAACGCGCGCATCCGGGAGGTCGTCACGGCGAATGGCGGGGCGATCGTCGGCGAGGAGTACTTCCCGCTCGACCACATGGACTACCGCGAGACCGTGGAGCGGATCACCGCGAGCGGTGCCGACGCGGTGTTCAACACGATCGTGCCCCCCGGGGTCACGCCGTTCTTCGGGGAGCTGTACGACTCAGGCTTCACGAGCCGCGGCGGACAGCTCATCTGCACGTACTTCGACGAGAACTTCCTGAACATGGTGCCGGCCGCCCAGGTCGAGGGGCTGTACGGCTGCCTCGACTACTACCAGGCCGTCGACGATCCGTTCAGCCGGAAGCTGCTCGAGCAGTACGACGCGCTGTATCCCGGTGACGCGGAGTTCACCGGTGGCAGCGGGTGCTCCGGCCTCTACCGCGGGCTGCGGCTCTGGGCCGCTGCCGTGACGGAGGCGGGTTCGCTCCACCAGGAAGACGTGATCGCCGCGCTCGATCACGGCGAGATCGCCGAGGGCCCGGGAGGGGCGGCGGCCATGGTGCCCGGCCAGCACCACGCGCGCCTGAACATGTACATCGCGCAGGCGCGAAGCGGCCGGTTCGAGATCGTCGAGCGCCTCGGGGCGATCGATCCGCAGGAGAGCCTCGTAGGCACACCGGCAATCGCCGGCTGAGGACGAAGGTCCAGCAGCACACCGACCACCGAGAAGGAGATGCAGATGCTACTCGCGACGACGCAGGTCGAGGACTTCGATCGATTCCTGGAGATCTTCTCCACGAAGGGCGCCGACAAGCGCAAGCACCACGGGTCGAAGGGGGCGCTGATCTACCGCGATCCCTCCGAGGAGGACCGGGTGTGGGTGCTCTTCGACTGGGACGAGCAGGGCTGGCAGAGCTTCGTGTCCGACCCCGAGGTACCGGCGATCATGAAGGAGGCCGGACACAAGGGGAAGCCGCAGGCCGCCGAGTTCGCCGGCCAGTGCGACGCCTGATCGGAGCCCTGGCGCGGCGGGGCGGCACCACAACGTGTGGGCGCGTCGACACAGTGTCCCCTCTGGCGTCGCCCGTTCGTCTCCAGGATGATCGACAATCCCTCAAAGGAGGCGGAGTTGAAGTACGCGATGCTGATCTACCCCAAGCCGGGCAGCCACGAGGGCCTGGGCGAAGAGGGGGCCACCGCGTTGACCGCCGAGTACCTGGCGCTCCGCGATGACTCGCGCTGTGTCGGTGGCGCCCATCTGCAGCCGGGCGACATGGCGACCACGGTTCGCCATGGGGGCGCCGGGAATCTGATCACCGACGGGCCGTACGCCGACGCCAAGGAGGTGCTCGGGGGCTACTACGTGCTCGAGGCGTCCGATTTGGACGCGGCGCTCGAGTTCGCCCAGCGGATTCCGGCGGTGCGGCTCGGCGGCGCGGTCGAGGTCCGTCCGCTCGTCGAGATCCCGACGGAGGCGGCTCACTGATCGAGCAGGTCTTCCGGCGCGAGTGGGGCCGGGTCCTCGCGTCCCTGGTCGGCTTCCTCGGCGACATCGACCTCGCCGAGGAGGCCGCCCAGGAGGCGTTTGTGATCGCGGCCGAGCGGTGGCCCCGCGAGGGGTCACCTGAGCACCCGGTGGCCTGGCTGGTGACCACCGGGCGCAACCGCGCCATCGACCGCATCCGACGTGAGCGCACGCTGCAGGACAAGACGCGGCTGCTGGGGGCCGACCAACCGACCGCGACGATGGACGGGTTCGACCTCGACGACAGCACGATCCCCGACGAGCGTCTGGAGCTGATCTTCACCTGCTGCCATCCGGCGCTGGCCGTCGAGGCGCAGGTGGCACTGACGCTGCGCACGCTCGGCGGACTCACCACCGAGGAGATCGCGCGCGCGTTTCTGGCCTCCGAGGAAACGATGAAGCGCCGCCTCTCGCGTGCCAAAGCGAAGATCAAGGCGACCGCGATCCCGTTCGCGGTGCCCGCCGACCATCGGCTGCCCGATCGCCTGGCCGCTGTGCTCGCGGTCGTCTACCTCATCTTCAACCAGGGCTATCCGGACCGGGGCGATCTCGCCTCCGAGGCGATCCGGCTCGGCCGGCTGCTCGCCGACCTGATGGCCGACGAGCCCGAGGTGTACGGGCTGCTGGCCCTGATGCTGCTGCACGACTCGCGCCGGCAGGCGCGCGTCGTCGACGGTCAACTGGTCCCACTGGCCGAGCAGGACCGCTCACGCCACGACCGAGCGCAGGTGCAGCAGGGTCGCGCCGCCCTCGAGCGAGCGCTCGCCCTGCGCCCGGCCGCCGGGCCCTACGTGCTGCAGGCGGCGATCGCCTCGCTCCAGGCCGAGGAGGAAATCGACTGGCACGAGGTCGCCCTGCTCTACGAGCGGCTCGAGCACCTGACCGGCTCACCGGTAGTCACGCTCAACCGCGCGGTCGCGATCGCCGAGGCGGGCATGCCCGGGCGGGCGCTTGAGATCGTCGACGCGCTCGAACTCGGCGACTACCGCTACCTGCCCTCCACCCGCGCCGAGCTGCTGCGCCGCCTGGGACGCCGAAACGAAGCGCGGACGGCGTTCGCGCACGCCCTGCGGCTGGCGACCACGGACGCCGAGCGGCAGCTCCTCGCTCGGCGGCTGGCCGGGCTGTGACCGGAGGCGAGCATGGGCCCAGTCGGCCCTGGACCAGGGGCCGGAATGGGGCTCGCGCTGGGCGGCGCTTGGCGGCCCGCGTCGATTCGGAGGCCCCGCCGGCGAGCGTAGGGCCGGCGATTGAACGACGCCGGGCTTCTGTCGTCTCGGAACTCGAACGCCGGCTGATCCTCACCGCAAGACCCGGGCGTGCGCCACGTTGGCGCTCTCATGAGAGCAACGCTCGGAGGGCGTCTGGTCGTCGCGGTCGGGATCGTGGCGGTCGTGCTCGCGACGGCCGGCGGGCGCGCACGCCGCCACGCAGACGCGCTATTCGCTCGTCCACGGCTGCTACGCGGTGTCCCAGCAGGGCCGCTCGCTACCGGACGCCGGCCGTGTCCGCATGCAGGCGACCGCGCTGGGCCGCTATCTGCTCTACACGCCCGACCGCCGATTCGTCGCCGCGCGCCCAGGCGGTGCGGTCGGCGTCGACACCGCCCCAGGCCCGGCGTCGGACTGGCGCGTCGACGCCGCGAGCGACGGCCGGTTCACCCTCACGGCCGCCGCCGGTGGCGCCACGCTGCGCGACGTCGCCTTCACCGCGACCTCCGGCTGCGCCGACTACCCCGAGGCTGAGCTGGACGCGACCGGCACGCCGTCCAAGGGCGACACCAGCTACGGCCGCGTCGGCGGCCTGCTGGAGGGCCACATGCACTGGATGACCTATCAGTTCCTCGGCGGGCGCTTCCACTGCGGCAAGCCCTGGGACTCGTACGGCATCCCCTATGCCCTGCCCGACTGCTCCTCGATCGAGGGACCTCAGGGGCTCGCGGCGCCGATGCAGAACTTCCTCAACTACGGCAACCCGGTCGCGCCGCACGACACCACCGGCTGGCCGACCCTCGCGTCCTGGACGCCGAGCAACCTGACCTACGAGGGCACCTACTGGCGCTGGATCCAGCGCGCGTGGATGGCCGGGCTGCGGCTCATGGTCATGAGCCCCAACGAGAACCGGATCCTCTGCCTGCTGCAGGCCAATCGCGAGACCAACTGCGACGAGATGAGCACGGTACGCCACAGCCTGGAGGCGATCCACGAGCTCCAGGACTACGTCGACGCGCAGTCCGGCGGGCCCGGCAAGGGGTTCTTCGCGATCGTCACCGACCCCGAGCAGGCGCGCCGTGTGATCAACCAGGGGCGGATGGCCGTCGTGCTGGAGGTCGAGGTGTCCGAGCCGTTCGGCTGTTCGGGCACCGGCCACTCGACGTGCGACCAGGCGCAGGTCGACGCGCGGCTTGACGAGCTGCACCGCCTCGGCGTGCGTTCCATGCTGTTGTTGAACAAGTTCGACAACCCGCTCGTGGGCGTGCGCTTCGACAGCGGCCCGGTCGGCCTGCTGATCAACGCCGGCAACCTCGCCAGCGCCGGGTCGTTCTGGAGCGCGCAGACGTGCACGGGCCCGCTGCACGACAACGACATCTACTCGCCCGTGCCGCAGGTCACCGGTCTGGTCGCGTCGTGGTTCGCCGCGGCCGGGCTGCCGAGCGGCGTCGCGCCCGTCTACCCACCCGCGCCGAACTGCAACACGCGCGGGCTCACGCCGCTGGGCGAGCACGTCGTCGAGCGGATGATGGACCTGCACATGATCGTCAACCCCGACCACATGAGCCAGGCCGGGGTCGACCGCACGCTCGGCCTGCTGGAGTCCCGCAACTACTCCGGCGTGATCTCCCCGCACGGCTGGATGGATCCCGGCAACTGGCCGCGGATCTGGAAGCTCGGCGGGATGGCGTTCCCCGGGCACTCGGCGGCGGACGCCTACGTCAAGGAGTGGCAGCAGTACCGCCCGCGCTCGACGCCGTACCAGTTCGGCTGGGGCTACGGCGCCGACCTCGGCGGCCTGTCCGAGCAGCCCGGGACCGACGCCGGCGGCGCGATCGCCTACCCGTTCAAGAGCCTCGACGGGCAGGTCACCTTCCAGCGCCAGAAGACCGGGGACCGGACGTTCGACTACAACGAGGACGGCGTCGCCCAGTACGGGCTGTACGCCGACTGGTTCGCCGACCTGCGGCGCGTGGGTGGCGATGCGCTGGTCAAGGACATGTGGAACGGCGCCGAGGCGTACCTGGAGATGTGGGAGCGCGCCGCGGGGATCGCGACCCCCGGATGCGCGTCGGCGTCCGCGGCCGTCGACGCCACCGGTGTCGGCGCCCTGAAGCTCGGGGAGAGCTGGGAATCGCTGCTGAAGGGCGCCGGCCAGCCCCAGCAGCGCGACCGCGCCTGGAGCTACTGCGTCGCCGGCGACGGCAACGAGGGCCGCGCCGACGTCGCCGAGCTGACCCAGGACGGCAGCGTCGAGCTGGTCGGCAGCACCGCGACGGGCCGCAGCGCGGGCGGCGTGGCGGTCGGCACGCCGGCGAGCGCGCTCCCGGCGTCGACGGCGTCCGCCGGCTCCGGCGTGCGCTTGCGGACCACCGCCCAGGGCACCACGTGGGCCTACGCGATCCGCGACGGCGCCGTCTCCGCGGTGGCGACCGCCGCGCCGGCATTGGCCCGGGACCATGACGCGCTCGCCGCCGCCATGGCCCGCCTCGCGTCCGCGACCGCCACCCAAACCGCCGCGCCGTTCGAGGCCGGCGCGACCCAGTCCGCCCAGCAGGCCGCCGGCGAGCAGCCGACGGGCCAGCCGCTGGCGGGCGCCGCAGACACGACGGTGACCGCCGCGCTCGCGGCGCTCTGCCACCTGCAGATCTCGGCGCCGGGCTGAGCCCTTTAGTGGGTGTGATGGACGTCCTGGAGGGCGTAGACCGGTGTCGCGATGCCCTCCATGCGTGCCTTGAGCTGCAGGGCGAGGTAGAGCGAGTAGTAGCGCGACTGGTGCAGGTTGCCGCCGTGGAACCACAGCGCCTCCTGCTGGGTCGGCTTCCACATGTTGCGCTCCTCGCCCTCCCAGGGCCCCGGGTCCTTCGCGGTGTCCGAGCCCAGGCCCCAGACCTTGCCGACACGGTCGGCCGTCTCCTGGTCGATGAGGTCGGCGACCCAGCCGTTCATGGACGCGTAGCCGGTGGCGTAGACGACGACGTCGGCCGGCACCTCGGTGCCGTCCTCGAGCACGACGGCGTCCTCGGTGAGGCGGTCGACCTGGCCGACGGCGAGCTTGATCTTGCCGTCGGCGACGAGGTCCGCCGCGCCGACGTCGATGTAGTAGCCCGAGCCGCGCCGCAGGTACTTCATGAACAGGCCCGAGCCGTCCTCGCCCCAGTCGAGCTGGAACCCGACGGCCTCCAGACGCCGGTAGAAGTCGGCGTCGCGCTCGCGCATCTGGTCATAGAGCGGGATCTGGAACTCGTGCAGGATCCGGTAGGGCAGCGACGCGAAGATCGTGTCGGCCTTCTCGGTGGTGACGCCGGCGGCCACCGCCTGCTCGGAGTACAGGGCGCCCAGACCGATGTCCATGAGCGTGTCGGAGCGCACGATGTGGGTGGATGAGCGCTGGACCATGGTCACGTCGACGCCGGCCTCCCAGAGCGCGGCGCAGATGTCGTGCGCGGAGTTGTTGGAGCCGACCACGACCACGCGCTTGCCGACGTAGCCGTCAGGCCCGGGGTGCTCGGACGAGTGGTGCTGCTCGCCCCGGAAGACGTCCATGCCCTCGAGCTCGGGCAGGTTGGGCCGGCTCGACATGCCGGTGGCGAAGACGAGCTGCTTGGGGCGCAACGTGACCGCGCGGCCCTCGCGCTGCACCTGCACGGTCCACTCCTGCGCCTCGGGATCCCAGCTCGCGCTCTTGGCCTCGGTCGAGCCCCAGTAGTTGAGCTCCATCACCCGCGTGTACATCTCCAGCCAGTCGCCGATCTTGTCCTTCGGCGAGAACACGGGCCAGTTCTCGGGGAACTTGATGTAGGGCATGTGGTCGTACCAGACCGGGTCGTGGAGGCAGAGCGACTTGTAGCGGCTGCGCCACTGGTCGCCGGGCCGTGGGTGACGGTCGACGATGACGGTCGGGACGCCGAGCTGGCGCAGCCGCGCGCCCAGCCCGATCCCGCCCTGCCCGCCGCCGATGATGACGACGTAGGGCTGTGTGGTGACCCCGAGCTCCTCGGCCTCGCGCCGGCGCCGTTCGAGCCAGCTCTCGCGATCGCGCTCGGCGCCGTGCTCGACACCGCGCGGCCGGGCCGGCCCGCGGGGCTCCTCGTGGCCCTTGAGCTCGTCGAGTGTGGTCAGCAGCGTCCAGGCCGTGCCCTCCTTCAGGCGCAGATGCCCGCTGCCCCGCCCAACCTCGGTCTCGAACGCGATCCAGGCCTCGGTGACGCCGTCGGCCTCCGCAGCCGGCTCGGTGACGCGGAAGCCGTGGGCGCCCGTCTGCCCGGCCGTCTGCTCGACCAGGTCGGCGACGCCCTCGCGCCCCTCCACGGTCTTGACGTTCCACGTGAAGGCGACGAGGTCGCGCCAGTAGCTGTCGGTGGCGAAGAGCGCCGCGGCCGCCGCCGCGTCGCGGTCGGCGAGCGCCGCCTCGAACGCGCCGAGCCAGCGCTCGGCCTCCTGCGTCGCGCTGGACTCCGGGGCGACAGCGATCTCGGCCATGGGCTGCTTCTCCTGATGACGACGACGGGACTGCAGGCGATTGTCCCGCATCGCGCTTTCCGGCCGAGGAGCGTGCGACCTCCGCGCGGGTTGTAAGCGCCTTGTGACCCACCGTGGACGCCGCGGTTGAGCCCGCCTGCCTAGGGGAGGCCCGCGCGCGGGACTGCGACGGTCGCGCTCAGCAGCACGCCCTCACGCGCCGCCTTGCGTGCGTCCTCGTGGAAGTCGGGCGCGGCGCAGGCCATGAGCGTACGGCCGTCTTCGCCGCCGAGCCCGCACGCGAACACGGCCAGGCCCGCGGGTATCGCCAGCTCGTCGACGATCTGGCCGCCCGGCGCGATGCGGCTGAGCGGGCCGCCGAGCGCGTTGGCCACCCACACGTCTCCCTCGGCGTCCAGCGCGCAGCCATCGGGAGCGAAGGTGATCGCGCCGAACATCGTCGCGACGTCGGCGGGCTCGGGTGTCGGCTCGATCTGCGCCCACACGCGTCGATCGGCGAAGGTGCCGTCGGGCTGGATGGTGAACGCGGTGAGGCGGGCCGCCATCGTCTCGGCAACGATGAGCGTGCCGTCGTCGGTGATCACCGTGCCGTTCGGGAACCAGAGGTCTTCGGCGGCGACGACGGCTCGGCCGTCTGGATCGATGCGCACGACGGCGGCGGTCGCCGGGTGGCCTCCGCCCATCAGATCGAAGCCGAAGTTGCCCGCATACGCGCGGCCGTGCCGGTCGACGACCATGTCGTTGAGGTGACCGCCGGCCAGCGCGGACACGTCGGCGTGGACGCTGACGCGGCCGTCGGCCGCGCGCCGCAGGACCCGACGGTCCTTCATGGACACCACGAGCAGGTCCCCGCCGGGCAGCCACCCCAGCCCCGAAGGCTGGGCCTCGACCTCCATGACCAGTTCCTCGCGTCCGTCGGCGTCGTAGGTGAACACGCCGTAGCGGTAGAAGTCGGAGGCCCACCACCGGCCGTCGTGCCATCGCGGGCATTCGAAGTAGCAGCCGCCTTCGGCGAACGGCGTCAGGGTTGGCGCGCTGCTCATGTCGCGGCTCACACCGCGACGGCGGACTTCGCCGTTGCCATGAACGCCTCGAGCTCGCGACGGATGTCGGATCCGCACGGCTGGAAGACGAGCTCGGTCACGCCGTGGTCGGCGAGACCTGCGAGCCGCTCGCGCAGCTGATCGGCGGTCCCGCTCATCGTCGCCTCCTCGAGCATCGCGTGGCCGCCCGCTTCCCAGGCGGCGCGGTCGGCCTCGTTGAGGCCGACGCAGTGCTGCTCGTGCACGGCGAGGTGGCGCTCTTCGGGCGCCGTGCGTTCGACGACCGCTCGCCACTCCGCGCCGCCAGGCAGCTCCTCCAACGGGCTGCCGAACTCGTAGGCACCGTGGTAGGAGAGCGCGAGCCCCGGCCCTCCCGCCGCGCGCACGCGCTCAGAGGCGGGGTCCTCGCCCTCCTCCAAGACCGTTCCCCAGAACAGGAACGAGACCGACGAGAACTCCCTGGCGAACTCGGGCAGCGCCAGGGTGATGTAGAGGCCGTCGCCCAGCTCGCGAGCGACCTCGGCGCCCTTGGGCCCCAGTGCGGCGATGATGACCGGCACCTCGACCGGCCGCGGCGCCGCGTGGCCGGGCGGGTGCAGCATGCGCATCCGCGCTCCGTCCCACTCGATCGTCTCACCGCGCAGCAGGCCGCGATAGGCACGGATGTAGCGGTCCATGTAGGACCACGGGATCGCCCGGTAGCCCATCGCGCGGCGCCCGGTGAAGCCCGTACCGAAGGCGACGGCCACGCGGTCCGGGGCGAGCGCGGCGAGCGCCGCGGTGGCCGCCGCGTTGACCATCGGGTGGCGCAGGGTGGGCACCAGGACGCCCGGGCCGAGGCCGATGCGCTCCGTGCGCTCAGCCGCCAGCGCCAGCATCATCCACACGTCGGGACTCTGCTGCGGCGTGTCATACAGCCAGGCGCGCTCATAGCCCAGCTCCTCCGCCAGCGCGATGTCCTCGTGCGATCCCAACGTCGTTGGAAACGCGCATGAAATCTTCATAGGACTCCTTTCGGACCCGGCACGAGTACCACACGCGCGATCACCAAGCAAGCGCTTGTTCAGCTGCGCGTGCCAGACTCTTCGCATGCCCGCGTCAAGGCGCCGTCGCACGTCGGCGGCCGAGGAAGTCGGTGCGAACTCGGCCGGGCTCTGGGCCGGTATCGAGTCGGAGTCGTCGCGTCGAATTCTGCTGGCGGCCCTGGCTGCGTTCGCAAAGCGCGGCTTTCAGGCAGCCACAACGCGCGAGATCGGCGAACGCGCCGGCATGAGTCCGGCTGCGGTCTACGTCCACTACGAGTCGAAGAGCGATCTGCTGTACGAGATCAGCCGGATCGGCCACCAGTCCGTGCTGGACGTGGTCGAGGACGCTCTACGCGACGCCCCGCAGGATCCGGAGCAACGGGTTCGACGGTTCGTCGCCGCCTTCGCGACATGGCACGCCGACCACCACGGCGTCGCACGCGTCATCCAGTACGAGCTCAAGGCGCTCCCGCCCAAGCAGTTCCGCAGGATCGCAGAGGTGCGCAAGCGCTTCGAGGAGCTCCTCGCGGCTGAGCTCCGATCGGGAGTCGAGGCCGGCGCGTTCGACATCACCGAGCTCGAAGCCACGACGCTCGCCATCCTTTCGCTCTGCATCGATCTCGCGCGCTGGTATCACCCGGGCGATGATCACATGGCCTCGGACGAGGTCGGCCGGCTCTACGCGGACCTGGTCGCGCGCATGATCCTGCCCCACGTCCAGCGGCCGCTCCCGCGTGAACCTGGCCGCGGCGATCTCCGCGGTACGTCTAGGCGCGGGTGAGCTCGAGCCTGAGGTGGCCGAGCCACCCGCCCCAGCCGTCCTGGGGGAAGCTGTCGCCAACACGCACGTACAGCGTCCGGCTGCCTCCCAGCAGGGTGTTGAGGTCCAGCTCGTGCGGTGGGTCGAGGTTGTTGAGGTCGTGCTCCTCGTTGGTCTCGCGCAGGACCTCGCGATAGGTCTGGTCGTCGGAGGAGACGCTCACCAGGTACTCGTTGCCGATCTCGAGCGTCAGCGTGCCGCCCGTCACCCCGGCCGGGATGTCGAATCGGTAGGTGAAGTGCGAGCCGTTGTCCGCGAAGCGGCCGTTGCCGTCGTGGATGGCGCCGTCGAGCTGGGAGCCATCGGGATCGACGAGCCAGGGCTTCTCCGCGTCGGTACCCGGCGTGAACTCGATCGTGTCCCCGATGACCTGGATCGTCGTCGTGGCGCGCGCCGTGCCCTGAGCGGCGCGAGCGGTGGCCCGGACCGTGTAGCTGTCGGGCGCCGTGGCGGCCGGGATCACGACTCCCACGTCGACGGTCTTGGACTCGCCCGGCGCCACCGGCCCGAACGCCGCCGGGGCCGGCTGCGTCCACCCGCTCGGGACGCTCAGCGTGAGCTGGCCGCTCGCCGCGGCGGTCCCGCTGTTGGTGATCGTCACGTGCACGGGCACCGTGTCGCCCGCCCGTCCCACGCCCCCGGTGGCCGTGGCGGCCAGCGGTGACGGTGGGATCGGCCTGTCGCTGAGGAACTCGATCTCCGACAGTGTCGTCTTCCCGGGACCGGGGTCCGTGAACTCGATGCGGTAGCGCGTGAAGTCGCCCGCGTGGCGCAGCGCGAACGGGCGGGTCTGCGAGCGCCACTGGAAGCGCTCGCCGCTGCGGACGTCGAGCACCCGCCAGTGGTGACCGTCGCCGGAGCCCTTGACGACCCAGCCGCTGGGGTCGGCACCGTCGTCGTGGCCGGAGGTCAGCGTGTAGAAGCTGACGTGGCGCGGGCGGTCGAGGTCGAACTGCGCCCATCGCCCGGTGCCCGCCAGCGTGACCTGCGTCTTCGACGTGTCGTCGAACAGCCCGTTCGCGTCGACCCCGCCGCTGGCGGATGGGTCGCCGTCGGCCGGGTTCGCCGCGTCGGTCAGCGGGAACGGCGCGTCGGCGCCCTTGGTCAGCGACGGCGGCGCCGCGCTGGACGCCGTTCCCCACGACGAGGGCTGCGACCCCATGCCGAAGTCGAGCCGCGCGCCGCCGGCGAGGTCGTGCTGGGAGACGTACGTCTTGCTCCAATCGCGCCCGTTGACGCGCAGGCTGCGGACGTACACGTTGCCCGGGCCGTTCTGGGGCGCGTTGACGACGATGTCGCCGCCGCCCTGGCGATGGATGACCGCGCGGGTGAACAGCGGCGAGCCGATCGCGTAGTTCGGGCTGCCGACCTGGAGCGGATAGAGGCCCAGCGCGCTGAAGACGTACCAGGCGGACATCTCGCCGTTGTCCTCGTCGCCGGGGTAGCCCTGCCCGATCTCGCTGCCCACGAAGAGCCGGCGGAGGGCCTCGCGGATGATCGCCTGGCCCTTCGACGGCTGGCCCGTGAAGTCGTACATGTAGGGGATGTGGTGCGAGATCTGGTTGCTGGCGCCCCACTGCCCCAGGCGCACGTCGCGCGCCTCGAGCATCTCGTGGATCGTGCCGCCGTACGTGCCCGGGAACTTCGCGGTCTCGGGCGTGGCGAAGAACTGGTCGAGCTTGGCGGCGAGCTGCGAGCGCCCGCCGTAGAGGTCGGCCAGGCCGCGGCCGTCCTGCGGTGCGTGGAAGGCGAAGTTCCAGCCATCGGTCTCGGTGTAGTCGCCGCCCTGGCGCCACACGCGCGGGTCGAACTGGTCCGGCGCGGTCGTCCATGCCCCCGACGCCGACTTCCCCTGGAAGAACCCGACGCGCTTGTCGAACAGGCGCACATAGCCCTGCGCCCTGCTCAGGAAGTAGGCGGACTCCTCGCGGTAGCGTTGCCGGTCGGATCGGCTTTGCGCGCGGCCGGCGAGCGCGGCGGCCATGTTGCCGATGCCGTAGTCGTTGATGTAGCCCTCGAGACCCCATGAGAGGCCCTCGGGCACCTCGTTCGGGGTGTAGCCGAGGAACACCGACTGGATCAGCCCCTTGCGACCCACGTCGGTGTCGAAGGGGTTGGCCCCCGGCGGCGCGACGGTCGCGTTCTTGAGCGCCGCGTCGTAGGCGTCGGTGGCGTCGAAGCCCTTGACGCCCTTGACGTAGGCGTCGGCGAAGGCCACGTCCGAGCTCGTGCCGGTCATCAGGTTGGCGTAGCCCGGCGAGGACCAGCGCGCGACCCAGCCCCCGTCGCGGTACTGCTGGACGAAGCCGTCGACCATCTCGCCGGCGTCCTTCGGATACAGCAGCGAGTAGGCGGGCCAGGCGGTTCGGTAGGTGTCCCAGAAGCCGTTGTTGACGTAGACCTTGCCGGGCTTGACCGGGGCGCCGGTCTGCGTCGGCGTGCTGGGCGGAGGATCGCCGGCGGTCGACTGCACCGCGTGCTGGAAGACCGGGCGGGCGTTGGTGCCCGTGTTCTCGAATCCCGAGTTGGGATAGAGGTTGAGGCGGTACAGGCTCGAGTACAGCGTCGTGCGCTGGTCGTCGGTCGCGCCCTGGACCTCGACGACGCCGAGCTTCTCGTCCCATGCGCGCCGCGCCTTGGCCTTGATCGTGTCGAACGAGTCGCGCCGACCGACCTCGAGCGCCAGGTTGCGCTTGGCCTGCGCGAGCGAGATGAGCGAGGTGGCGACACGCATCGTGACCACGCGCCCGCTCGAGGTGTCGAATCGCGCGTAGCCGGTGCCCGGACGGTTGCCGTCCGGCAGCAGGCCGGACGCCGTCATCGGCTTGTCGAACGTGGCGTAGATGAACATCCGGGTGGCGCCGGCGCCGCTGTTCGTATCGGTCCAGCCGCTGACGATCCCGGCCTGCTGGTCGATGGTCAGGGCCGACTGGTCGTCGACGTTGTCGAAGACCAGGCTCGCGTCGTCGGCGGGGAACGAGAAGCGCAGCAGCGCAGCGTGGTCGGTCGGCGCGATCTCGCCCTTCAGGCCGTTCTCGAAGGTGACGCCGTAGTAGTAGGGCCGCGCGACCTCGTTGTCGTGGCGGAAGGGCAGCGCCCGGGCCGCGCGGTCGGCGTCCGGCGTGCCGCTCGCCGTCGAGGGCATGACCTGGAAGGTCTGGCGATCGCCCATCCACGGGCTCGGTTCGTGGCTGAGCCCGAAGGCCTGCAGCGTCGGGAGGTTGTCGGCGTTGTTGGCCCGCTGGTACTCGTAGAGCCAGCTCTTGGACCCGGCGTCGGTCTCCGGCGTCCAGAAGTTGAAGCCGTGCGGCACGGCCGTCGCCGGGAAGTTGTTGCCGCGCGAGAAGCTGCCCGAGGAGTTCGTGCCGCGGGTGGTGACCGCCCAGTCGGACAGGTGCGGGCGCGCCGGATGGGACGGGTGGCCGGTGATCGCGATGTCGTCGACCCAGCCGTTGAACAGCGCCGGGCCGCTCGGGTTGTCGTAGCCGATGAGGATGCGCTTGATCGTCTTGCCGGCGGCCACGTCGCCGATCCGCGACAGCTGGTGGTTCCACTGGTCGGCGTAGAGCGTCTTCGATGCGCCCTGCCCCTTCGGGCTCAGCTCGGCGCCGTGCTGGTCGACGGCGTGCAGGTCGCTGAGGTACGTGCCGTCGCTGAAGGCGAGATCGACGGCGGCGTACGTGCTGGGATAGGCGAGGTCCTGCTTGGTGAGCTCGGGGAAGATCTCGTAGGAGAGCTCGGTGTCCTTCGTGACGGCAACGTCGACGTCATAGATCTTGTCGTAGGCGAAGCCGTGGCCATCGGCCGTGTGCTCGCCGGAGTACTGCAGGGCCTTCATCCCGGTGAAGCCCGCATTGGGCAGCATGTTCGGGCCGTTGACCGGACCGCTGGAGACGTCGGCCTTCATGTCCGACGGTGGCGGCGGAGTCGTGTCGCCGTTGGAGAGCTGCAGCTCGGCGAGCTGGATCAGGCCGTCGCCGTGATTGGCGGTGATGTCCAGTCGATAGAAGCCGTAGGCGGTCGTGTTCGCGAAGCGGTACTCCCTGGTCTGGAAGCGGTCGCTGAAATCCTGCCCGGTCTGGGTGTCGAGCGTCGTCCAGCTCTGGCCGTCCTGGGAGCCCTGCAGCGTCCAGTCCTTGGGGTCGCGCGCTGGAGCGTCGTTGGCCGACGTGAGCGCGTAGTCGACGACGGCGACGGGCTCGGAGAGCTCCGCCTGGAGCCACCCGGTGTTCGCGAAGACCAGCCACTTGGTGTTCACGCTGCCGTCGAACGCCTTCTCCTTCGTTTCGTTCGGAGGGTTGTCGGCGCTGGCGGTTACGGCCTTGATCTTCTCGGAGATGCTGCCCGGGATTCCGGAGCGCGAGCTCCCGGTGACGCCGGACATCTTCTTGTTGCCCTGCGCGTCGGTCTCGGCGGTGCTCGTCCAGTCGAGCGGGCGATCGCTCGCCTCGAAGGAGGACGAGAACTCCGTCGTGGCCGCGTCCGCCGCGGCGGCAGCCACCGCAAGCATGGCGGCGATCACGACGAGCATGATCGTGCCGAGCGCAAGACCCCCGTGAACCACCGCGAATCGGCGGTCCCGATCCTGGGACATGTTTCTCTCCCGCGACATACGTGAACGATGATGACAACGTTGTCATCGACCTATTGACAACGTTGTCACCCCTGCGACGGGCGGGATCTTTCACCCGGAAGCGGCGTTCGTCAAGTCGCAATGTGCGCAGCCTGGTCGCCACTCGTGAGAGAGGGCGTCATCGCGTCGGGTAGGCCGAAGCGCTCGAAGAGCTCCGGCGTGAGGAAGGCCGTGATCTCGGCGATCGATGCGCCGTCCAGCGTGAGCACGTTGACGCCGTGCGCGAGGAAGCTCCGCTGCTCGTCGTCCCAGAGGTAGTGGCCGAAGGCCAGCTGGCCGTTGGCGCGCGCTCGGACCACGCGCCAGCGCATCGCCGGCGCGAGCGGGCAGCGCGCGAGGAAGGCGGCGACCGCGTCGCGGCCGCGGTACCAGGTCGGCATCGGCGGCATCGCGATCGTGGCGTCCTCGGCCAGCATGGCCACGACGGCGTCGACGTCGCCGCGCTCCCAGGCCGCGACGAAGTCGTCGACGATCTCGCGCAGCGCTTCGTCGCCGAGCGCGCGCAGCGTGGCCTGCTGGCTGCGCTCGGGCAGCCGCTCGTCGACGGTCTTGTGGGCGCGCTGCAGGGCGCTGTAGACCGAGGCCGGCGTCGTCTCGAGCGCCTCGGCGACCTCGCGGCCCGAGAAGCCGAGCACGTCGCGCAGGATCAGCACCGCGCGCTGGCGCGCCGGCAGGTGCTGGAGCGCGGCGATGAAGGCGAGCTCGACGCTCTCGCGCTGCTCGTAGCGCGCCTCGGGACCGGCGAGCCCGTCGCCGAGGCCGAGCGCGCTCGTCCGGGTACGGCTCGACCCACACCGACTCGACGAGCGGCTCCGCCGGGGCCGTCGTGGGGGTCGGCGGCTGGGCCGTAGTCGATCGGGAGCACCAGCTTGGGCCGCCGCTCGATCGCCTTCAGGCAGGCGTTGGTCGCGATCGTGTAGAGCCAGGATGCGCAGCGAGCTGCGGCCCTCGAAGCGCGGCAAGGCCGCGCCACGCGCGCAGCAGCGCGTCCTGCAGGCGCGTCCTCGGCGTCGTGGACCGAGCCGAGCATCCGGTAGCAGTGGGCGTGCAGCTCGCGCGCGGTGGGGCTCGACGAGCCGGCCGAAGGCGTCCTCGTCACCGCGGCGGGCGGCGTCGAGCAGCTCGCGCTCGGTCATGCTCCCCATCCGCTGCGCCGCGCTTCGGCTGCCAGAAGGCGATCTCCCCGCCCGCGGGCGTCGCGACGACGCTGCGCCAGCCCGCCGGGCCCTCGCGCGGCGCGAGCAGCACCGACGCCCCGAGCTGCGCGGCCCGGTCGGTGACCTCGTCGACGCGTCGACCTCGACGTAGGGGAGCCACACGGCGCGCCGCGTGCCGCACTCGACGATGCCGCCGCCGAAGGCCCCGCCCAGCTCGAGCGCGAGGTAGGAGCCGCAGCCGGCGTCGATCCGCTCCGGTCGCCAGCGCAGGAGCTCGCGAGTAGAACGCGCTCGCGCCCGGCAGGTCGCCGGTGTGCAGCTCCAGGTGGACGACGGGGTGATCGCGGGGCGGCCTCATGGCGCATTGGAACGAGCCGATCTCGCGCAGCTCGGCGACGACCGGCGCTTCGTCGCAGCGATCGCCGATGTTCTCCTGGAAGCGCGCGAACGCCTCCACGTCCGGCGAGCGGGTTGCGCCCGTCCTCGGTCTCGATCGAGGCGAGGTGGACGAAGCTGACGCCGTCGTCGAGCGGAACGTCGCGTAGCTGAAGCCCGGCGGGCTCGGTGCGCTGCAGCTCGTCGTAGACGGCGCGGACGAGCTCCTCGTTCTCGGCCACCCGATCGGGCTTGACCTTGTAGCGAACCATGACCCGTCTCATCGCATGGCCTCCTGAACGTCGGGGCGCGATCGGCCGCGCGCTCGTCGCGGCGGCGGCCGGGCAGCGCCAGGCCGGCGATCGCGCCGGCGAGCGCCAGCCCGGCGGCGACGAGGATCGCCGGCGCGAAGCCGTCGGTGAAGGCCTGCGCGGAGGCGTAGCTGCCCGCCCCGGCGAAGACGGCGACGACGACCGCGATCCCGAACACGCCGCCGAGCTCGCGCATCATGCTGTTGGCGCCGGCCGCCTTGCCGAGCGCGTCCTCCGCGACCGAGCCGACGACCGAGTTCTGCGCGGCCGGGATCGCCATCGAGACGCCGACGCCGGCGACGATGAACGGCGCGAGCATCTGCGAGTAGGCCATGCCGGGCTCGGCGATCAGCGCCAGCCAGGCCATCCCGACCGCCTGCAGCGACAGCCCGCCGACCATCAGCGGTCGCTCGCCGATCCGGTCGACCAGCGCGCCGGCGACCGGCGCGACGGTCATGAACGTCGCGGTCCACGGCAGCAGCCGCAGGCCGGCGCCGAGCGGGCCGTAGCCGAGCACGGTCTGCAGCAGCTGGGCGTAGAAGAACACGGCGCCGAACAGCGACGCGAAGGTGAAGAAGATCGCCGCGTTGCCCGCCGAGAAGGCGCGCGAGCGGAAGAAGCCGCATCGGCAGCATCGGCTCGCGGGCGCGCAGCTCCCAGGCGACGAAGGCGCCGACGAGCAGCGCGCCGAGCGGCGAGCGACGCCGACCACCTCGGGGCTGCCCCAGCCGGCCTGGTTGCCGCGCACCAGCCCCCACACGAGCCCGAGCGCGCCGCCGGTGACGAGCGCGAGGCCGGGGATGTCGAGGTCGGTGTCGGGCCCGAAGCTCTCCGTCATGCGGGTGAGCACGAGCGGGATCGGCGATCAGGCCGATCGGGACGTTGATCCAGAAGATCCACTCCCACGCGAGGCCCTCGACGACCGCGCCGCCGACCAGCGGGCCGCTCGCGACGGCCAGGCCGGTGATCGCGCTGAAGATCCCGATCGCCGCGCCGCGGCGCTCGGGCGGGAAGGCGGCGCTCAGGAGCGCCAGGCCGAGCGGCATGAGCAGCGCCGCGCCGGCGCCCTGCACCGCGCGCGCGCGCGATCAGCCAGCCGACGTCGGGCGCCAGCGCGCAGGCCGCCGAGGACAGCGCGAACAGCCCCAGGCCGGCGGCGTAGAGGTTGCGCCGCCCGTAGCGGTCGCCCAGCGCCGCGCCGGTCATCAGCAGCACGGCGAAGCTCAGGTTGTAGGCGTTGACCGTCCACTCCAGCTGCTCGACCGAAGCGCCGAGGTCGAGGCGGATCGTGCTCAGCGCCGTCGACACCACCAGCGTGTCGAGCGCCGCCATCAGCGAGCCGATGCCCGTCAGGGCGACGACCCAGCGCGTCGCCGCCTTCTTGCTCATTCGTATGGAGCTCATATGAGATGAGATCCGCCCCGGCCGGCGAATCCATCGCTCGCCCGCTGGATCAGTGCTTGGACTCGGCGCGCTCGATGAGCGCGCCGATGGCCGCGAGCACCTCGGCGTGGGGCGCGTCCTCCTCCGGCACCCCCGCGAGCAGCTCGATCTCGATTCCCTCGAACAGGTTGCCGATGAGGGTGGCCAGGGCACGCGGGGGGAGCGGCAGCTCGATGTCGAGCTCCTGCGCCCAGGTGGCGAAGACCGACTCCAGCAGGCGCCGCCAGCCGCCCATGGCCGAGCGCCACCCGGCCGCGAGGTCCGCGTCTGCGAGGCCGGCCGCCCAGAGCTCCCACAGCACGCGCACGTAGCCCGAGTGGATGTCCTCGTCGAGGAAGTCGCAGGCGGCGCGCCACTTGTCGGCCAGCGGGCCGGGGGTGGCATAGAGCTTCTGCTGGCGTCGCAGGAGCAGCTCGTTCTCGCGCTCGAGCACCTCGAGCAGCAGGCCCTGCTTGCCGCCGAAGTGGTAGTGCACGAGCGAGAGCCGGACGCCCGCCTCGTCGGCCACGGCGCGCGTGCTCGTGGCGCTGTGACCCGCGCTCCAGGAGGACGTCGCGGGCCGCGTCGACGATCCGCCGGCGCGTCGCCTCGCCGCGTATCGCCCTGCCATCGGTGACCACGTCGGCCTTGCTTGACACGCCCACAGCCTAGCATTACATTTGGTCGGTCGAACGACCAACTACATTTTGGAGACCACAGTGCCGCTTATCAATGTCAAGGTCATCGAAGGCGTCTTCGGTGATGACCAGAAGCAGGCGATGATCGAGAAGCTCACCGACACGATGGTGGAGATCGAAGGTGAGAACATGCGCGGCGTGACCTGGGTCGTCGTCGAAGAGGTCAAGAGCGGTGACTGGGGCATCGGGGGGCAGGCGCTCACGACCGAGGCAGTGCACGCCCTCGCGGCGGGCACGCCGGCCTAGTCGTGATCGCGACGGACACCGCCGAGCCGGCGCACCGTGCCCTCCTCCCGAACGAGAGTGCCTTCGCCGACGTCGGTGGTGTCCGCATCGCCTATGAGGTCTTCGGCGACGGCGAGGAGACGATCCTGCTGCTGCCGCCGTGGGCGATCGTCCACTCGCACTTCTGGAAGCTGCAGGTCCCCTATCTCGCCCGCCATTTCCGTGTCGTCACGTTCGACCCGCGTGGCAGCGGCCTGTCGGACCGTCCCCAGGGCGCCGAGGAGTACGGCCCCCGCCTGACCGCGCAGGACGCGCTCGCGGTGCTCGACGCGGCGGGCGTCGCGGACGCCGTTGTCGTGTGCCACTGCGCGCCGGCGGCGGCCACGCTGCTGCTGTGCGCCGACCATCCCGAGCGGGTGCGCGGCGCGGTCTTCATGTCGCCGGCGCTGCCGATCACGCCCGCGGTGCCGGAACGCACCGGGCACTCCTTCGACGCCGAGCTGCCCGAGTACGAGGGCTGGGCCAAGGCGAATCGTCACTACTGGGACCAGGACTTCCGCGGCTACCTCGAGTTCTTCTTCGACCGCTGCTACACCGAGCCGCACTCGACCAAGCAGTTCGAGGACTCGATCGACTGGGCCCTCGAGACGACGCCGGAGACGCTGGCGCTCACGTTCGAGGCGCCCGGCCTGGACCGCGCGGAGATCGACGACCTCATGGCGCGGGTGCGCTGCCCGCTGATGGTCACCCAGGGCGACCTCGACGAGCTGATCCCGCCCGACCGCGGCGCCGCGTTCGCCGCCGCGACGGGCGCCGAGCTCGTCGAGCTCGTCGATGTCGGCCACTGCCCCCACGTCCGCCACCCGGTGCGCTTCAACGAGCTGCTGCGACGACTTCGCTGGCTCGCGCTTACGGCCGCCCCGCGCAGGCCGCCCCGTGGCGCCGCGCGATCAAGCGGCCCAAGCGCGCGCTGTACATCTCCTCGCCCATCGGCCTGGGCCACGCATGGCGCGACGTCGCGATCGCACGCGAGCTGCGCGCTCTGCACCCCGACCTGCAGATCGACTGGCTCGCGCAGGACCCCGTCACGCGCGTGCTCGAGGCCAGCGGCGAGCACATCCACCCCGCGAGCGCGCAGCTGGCCAACGAGTCGCGCCACATCGCCGCCGAGTCGCGCGAGCACGAGCTCAACGTCTTCCAGGCCTGGCGGCGGATGGACGAGATCCTGCTGGCCAACTTCATGGTCTTCCGCGACCTCGTGCGCGAGGAGCCCTACGACCTGTGGATCGGCGACGAGGCCTGGGAGCTCGACTACTACCTGCACGAGAACCCCGAGCTCAAGACGGCCCCCTACGCCTTCCTGACCGACTTCGTCGGCTGGCTGCCGATGCCCGAGGGTGGCGGCGACGAGGCGCGCCTGACGGCCGACTACAACGCCGAGATGATCGAGCAGATCGCGCGCTTCCCGAGCGTGCGCGATCGGGCGATCTTCGTCGGCACGCCCGAGGACGTCGTCCCCCACGACTTCGGCGAGGGCCTGCCCGCCATCCGCCCCTGGGTGCAGGAGCACTTCGACTTCAGCGGCTACGTCCTCGCCCCGGACGCAGGCCCGCCGGCCGACCGCGAGGCGCTGCGCGCGGAGCTCGGGTACCGGCCCGACGAGCTGGTCTGCCTGGTCACGGTGGGCGGCTCTGGCGTGGGCGCCGGCCTGCTGCGGCGGGTCATCGACGCGTACCCCGAGGCGCGCCGGCGCGTGCCGGGGCTGCGCATGATCGTCGTGTGCGGGCCGCGCATCGACCCCCAGACGCTGCCGTCACACGACGGCCTCGAGCTCGTCACCTACGTCGATCGCCTCTCGCGCCACCTCGCCGCCTGTGACGTCGCGCTGACCCAGGGCGGGCTGACGACCTGCATGGAGCTGGCGGCGGCCAAGCGCCCCTTCGTCTACTTCCCCCTGCGCCGGCACTTCGAGCAGAACCTCCACGTGCGCCACCGCCTGGAGCGCTACGGCGCGGGCCAGGCGATGGACCTGGCGACGGCGACGCCGGAGACGATCGCCGCCGCGATCGGGGCCGCACTCGACGCTGGCGCCGCGGGCGCGGAGGTCGAGCGCGACGGCGCGGCGCGGGCCGCGCGGCTGATCGCAGGTCTCCTCTAGAGGGGGCCGGCGCCTGCGGTCAGTCCTGGAGGCTTGAGCATGAACAGCTCGATCTCCATGTCGGGGCCGACATGGTGGTTGGAGATGAAGGCGAGCACGCCGCGGCCCGACAGGTGTTCGATCGTCGCGATGAACTTGTGCTGCATGGCGTTCTGGAAGGCGCTGCGGGTCTCCTGGACGATCGGGGTGCGCTGCAGCTCGATCATCGTCTTCTCGACGTCGGTGTAGACGCCGCCGAGCACGCAGGCGATCAGGTCGTCGCCGAGCATCAGGGACTTGGCCGTCACCGGCGCGCGGTGGTGGTAGCGCTCGTGCATCGCAACCATCGCATCGGTCACCGCAACGAGCAGAGCATCGCCGGTCAAAGGAGCATTTGGGGCCGACATCGCGGCCTTCTCTCTCGTCCTCCAGCTGGGTGTCGCGCGCGAGGCGAAGGGCGAGGACCCGACGTGCGATTCACTCCACACCATAGCGCCGACGGGGTACGATCAGGAGGTCTTCGCAATCCGATGCCCAGTTGTGAGCCAACGAGGGGGACAGTCGACATCGCGAACGCACGGCGACGTGCTCACGGCGATCTCGGACGGCATGGTCGCGCTGCTGAAGGAGTTCTATGGTCGCGGCCCGACGCGCGCGAAGTCCTACTACGAGGACGACCTCGTGGTGTGCCTGTTGCGCGGCGGCTTCACCCGCGTCGAGCAGACGCTGCTCGCGGGCGGGCGCGGGTCCTCGGTCATCCAGCAGCGGATGGAGTTCCAGGAGTTCATGCGCGAGCGCTTCACGACGGTGATCGAGGAGGCGACCGGCCGCCATGTGATCGGCTTCATGAGCGGCAACCAGCAGGACCCCGACATGATGTGCGAGGTCTTCGTCCTGGCGCCCACCGATCTCGTCGACGACGGCGAAGCGCCCGATCGTGGGCCGTCATTTGCCGCCTGACCGGCGTTACCAACCGCCCGGCTACACGGCTTGACCCGCGCAGTACCTTAGGCGTTGGAGGGCATCCATCGTGCGGTCGGCCCACCAGCGGCGGGCAGCACGATCTGACTTCTGAGGTCCCACAGAACCTTGGAGGTCGACCATGCCGCGCCCGCCCGTCTCGCCCGACTCGATCACCGGCCGGGCGCACGCTCTTGCCCCGCCGTTCGACTGCTCGTGGACCGACGGCGGCCTCAACGCGGCGTGGGTGCACCTGGAGGGCGAGCTGGACATCGACACCACGCCGCAGTTGGAGCAGACGCTGCGCGATCCCGACTCGCAGGCGCGGCTCGTCGTCCTCGACATGCGCGAGCTCGAGTTCATGGACAGCTCTGGCGTGCACGCCATCGTCAACGCCAGCGCACGCGCACGGCAGCTCGGCCGCCGACTGGTGCTCCTGCGCGGCCCGCCGGGTGTCGACCGCGTCTTCAGGCTGACCGGGAACTCCGCCGACGTCGAGAGCGGCGAGCTCGGCCCGGTCGAGCCTTCCGTCCAGACCCTCCTGCGCCTCGCCGACGAGGGCGATCCGTCGTGAGCGCCACCGCCCCCGTCCGCGGAGCGTCCGAGACGGTCCCCATCGAGCACGAGACGTTCGACCGGGTCGTGCGAACGCTCGTCTTCGGGATCCCGCCCGTCGCGCTCGCCGTCGCGGGCTGGCTGGCCTGGGGCGGAACCCTGCACTGGCACGACCTGCTCGTGCTGGCGATCACCTACACGCTCACCGGCCTGGGCATCACGGTGGGCTACCACCGGCTCTTCACCCATCGCAGCTTCAAGACCGGCCGCACGGTGCGCGCGCTGCTGGCCGTGTGCGGCTCGATGGCGGTCGAGGGACCGGTCATCGAATGGGTCTCGACCCATCGCAAGCACCATCGCTTCTCAGACCACAGCGGAGACCCGCACAGCCCGCATGTCGACCAGCCGCCGGGGTGGCGCGGGACGCTGCGCGGCCTGGCCCACGCCCACGTCGGCTGGATGTTCCGCGGCAAGGACATGGCCAACCCGGGCCGCTACGCCAAGGACCTGCTCGCCGACCGCGACCTGCGCTTCATCAGCCGCACGTTCCCCCTGTGGGTCGCGGTCGGCCTGGCCATCCCGTTCGGCCTGGGCTTCGCCCTGAGCGGCTCGCTCGCGGGCGGGCTCACAGGGCTGCTGTGGGGCGGGCTCGTGCGGGTCCTGCTCCTGCATCACATGACCTTCAGCATCAACTCGCTGTGTCACGTGTTCGGCCGGCGCCCGTTCGCCACGGACGACGAGTCGCGCAACCTCGTGTGGCTGGCCCCGTTCGCCTTCGGGGAGTCCTGGCACAACAACCACCACGCGTTCCCCACGTCGGCCCGTCACGGCCTCGGCCGCCGCCAGCTCGACCTCAGCGCCTGGCTCATCACCGGCCTGGAGCGCTGCCACCTGGCCTGGGACGTGGTCCGGATCAGCCCGGGACACCAGCGCGCAAAGGCCGGCGGCGCGCCGCGCTGACGCCGGCGGGACAGCGATGACCGCGAGCGCGTCTCAGCCGGCCCGCGCCCCTGCGCCTCCACGCCGCAAGTCGGTGGTCGTGGCGCTCGGGAGCAACGCGCTGCTCGGAGGTGGCGGGGCCGCGGACGCCGCCGTCCGGCGGCGCAACGTCGCGGCCGCGGTGGACTCGATCTCCGACCTCGCCGTCGATCACAACGTCGTGGTCACCCACGGGAGCGGGCTGCCGGGCATGATCGCCTACCTGCTCGACCAGGGCCTGAACGAGGCCCTCCCCGGCCGCGAGATCGCCACGCTGCGCATGCGCAGCGTCGTGGACGCCGACGAGCTGCGCACCATCCGCTCGCTCCTGGCCGACGGGGTGCTCGTGATCTGTGCGGCCGGCGGCGGCATGCGCGTGGTCGTCGGCGCCGGCGTGCCGCCATCCACCATGGCCACCGCCGTCGACCGCGACCTCGCGGCTGCCCTGCTCGCAACCTGCCTCGGAGCCGACGCCCTGCTGATGCTCACCGACGTGCGCGCCGTGGAACGCGACTGGGGCACGCCCGAGTCGCGGCCGCTGCGCCGGGTGACACCCGACGACCTGCGGCGCCTGGGCTTCGCGCCCGGGTCGATGGCCCCCAAGGTGCGGGCCGCGTGCCGGTTCGTCGAGGCGACCGGGGGCGTGGCCGCCATCGGCGCGCCCGGCGACGCGCGCGCGCTGCTGAACGGACGCAGCGGCACCATCGTCCAGGCGTCGGGCGACCTGACGCGTCGCGACGGCCAGGCGGCCCGCGAGCGCCTCGCCCTCGTCCCGGCGGCGGTCGCCGCCGTCAGTCGTGGGCGATCAGCCGCGCCCCGCGGCCGTGCGTGAAGAAGCTCACGGCCCATCGGATGACGACCAGCAGGCGATTCTGGAAGCCGATCAGGTACCAGAGGTGGACCACGAGCCACGTGGCCCAGGCCAAGAAGCCGCTCAGGTGCACGCCCTTGACGTCGGCCACGGCACGGGCGCGCCCGATGGTGGCGAGGTTGCCCTTGTCGGTGTAGTGGAAGGGCTTGGGGTCGCGCCCGGCGAGTCGGTCGGCCACCACGCGCGCGCCGTGGCGGCCCTGCTGCATCGCCACGGGCGCGACGCCGGGGAGGACGAGCGCCGATCCGTCGGCCTGGCGGACCGCGACCATGTCGCCGAGGGCGAGCACCTCGGGATGCCCGGGCACCGAGAGGTCGGGCTCGACCACCAAGCGCCCGGCGCGATCGGCCTCGACGCCGGCCCGCCCGGCCAGCAGCCCCGCCAGCGGCGAGGCGGTCACGCCGGCGGCCCAGATGACGGTCCGCGTCGGAATGCGCTCGGTCGTCTCGTCCGCGCGTTGGACGGTGACGCTGTCCTCTTGCACCCCGACGACGGATTCGCCCAGCCGCCCGGTGACGCCGAGGTTCTCCAGCGAGCGAAGGGCCTTGGCGGAGAGGCTGGGCGGGAAGGTCGTAAGGACCCGATCGAGGGCCTCGACGAGCAGGATGCGCGCCGCCATGGGATCGATGCTGCGGAAGTCGCCGCGAAGGTCGCGCCTGATCTCGGCGATCTGGCCCGCCATCTCGACCCCGGTGGGCCCCGCGCCGACCACGACGAAGGTCAAGAGCTCGGCCTGGCGCTCGGGGTCGGGCTCGAGCTCGGCCGCCTCGAAGGCCTCGAGGATCTGGCGGCGGATCGTCAGCGCGCCCTCCAGCGACTTCAGCTCGGCCGCGTGCTGCTGCCATTCGTCGTGGCCGAAGTAGGAGTACTGCGAGCCGCCGGAGACGATCAGCGTGTCGTACTCCAGGGCGTCCGGCGCGGTGCCCAGAGCGACGTCGCGCAGCGCGATCCGGCGCTCCGCGAGGTCGACGTCGACCATCTCGGCGAGGACGACCCGCACGTTGCGCCGCCGGCGGAAGATGCGCCGCAGCGGGTAGCAGATCTCCGCGGGCGAGATGGAGCCCGTGGCCACCTGGTAGGCGAGCGGCTGGAAGAGGTGGAAGTTGCGGCGATCGACCAGCGTCACCTCGACGGGCATGCGCGCGAGCTTGAGCGCGGCCTGCAGCCCACCGAAGCCGCCGCCCACGACGACGACGCGATGCGGCGAGCCCTGCGTAGACGGCGGCATGACTCAGATCCTGCCGGATGTGGCCGGCGAAGAGCGCTCAGCCCCGGTGCACGGCGGCCAGCAGCGCCGCGTAGGAGCGCACCAGCGCCTCGCGTTCCGCGCGCACGAGCGGGCTCGCGAGGGCGCAGCCCTCCTGCACCCAGCGGTCGGAGTGGCGCATGGCGAGCGCCCGCTGCTGCGCGGCCTGGCGGACGTCGGCGGCGGGCACCGCGTAGACGTGCGCGTAGAGCGCGGCGAGGGCGCCGGCCAGCGCGGCCTCGTCGCCGGCCTCGCGCCGCTGCAGGTCGCGGTGGACCCGCCACCACTCGACCTCCAGCCGCGCCGCCTGCACCACGTCGAAGGTCTCGCCGTGGCGCGCGGCCACGAGGCGGTAGAAGCGCTCCATGCAGCGCCGCGCGCCGTCGGGATCGTTGTCGGGGTACGGCGCCCACAGCTGGTTGGCACGCAGGACGAGCCATGCTCCGCGCAGGGTCGCCGGCCACGGCAGTGCGAACGTGTGGCGCGTGAGCCCCACCGCGGCGCGCAGGAACGCCCACCACTCGCGCCGGTAGTAGGTGACCCAGGCGGTGCATTCCAGCCGCCCCACCCGGCGCGGATCGAACGAGCGCATCGCATTGGGCACCGGCCAGTCCTATCGCATGCGGACCGTCCCGCGCCACATGTCGTCGGGGAGGAGGTCGACGGTGAGGTCGACCGCCAGCTCGGCCAGCGCGCGGCCCGCCGCGCGGTGGTCGCCCAGCAGGTCGTCCACGCGGAAGCGGCCGATCAGCGCGTCGCACTGCGGGCAGCCGTTGGAGACGTAGCCGCCCTGCACACCCGGGCTCGCGCGGTGGCGCAGCGCGCCGATCCCGAGCTTGGCCAGCGCACCCGGGTCGACCACGGCCATGAGGATGCGGTCGACGTCGGCCAGCGCCAGGAAGCCGCTGCGGTCCTCCGTCAGGCCCGGATCGACCAGCACGCCGACGATCGCCCGCACCGGCGCACGGCACGACCAGCAGGTGTCGCCGACCACCAGCAGCGTGCCCGGAAGCCGGCCTCGTGGCTCATTCCCCCAGCGCCTCGCGCGGCGCTCGAGCGGCTCTGTGCGCTCGACCGACGCCCCCCAGCGCTCGGAGACGTCCCTGTCCCAGCGAGTCATCGTGCGCGCTTGAAACGGCGCCGATGACGAAAGCCAGCGGCGTTCAAACATCAGCTGGCGCGTTGGCGCTCGCCGTGAGGCCTGCCACGATTGACCCATGCTGTTGGCCGAGCTCACCGCGACCTCCGAGGCCGTCCGCGCGACCCCGGCGCGCACGGAGAAGATCGAGCGCCTGGCCGAGACCCTGCGGCGGATGAGACCCGACGAAGTGGCCGTCGGCGTCGCCTACCTGTCCGGCGAGCTGCGCCAGCGCCAGATCGGCGTGGGCTACCGCTCGCTGCGCGAGCTGCCCGCGCCGGCCGTGCAGGCCACGCTCGAGCTCGTCGAGGTCGACGCGGCGTGCGAGGCGATCGGCGCGCTGGCGGGGCCGGGCTCGCAGTCGGCGCGCCGCGCGGCGCTGGCCGCGCTCTTCGCCCGCGCCACCGAGCCCGAGCAGCGCTTCCTCGTCGCGCTGCTGACCGGCGAGCTGCGCCAGGGCGCCCAGGAGGGCGTGGTGGTCGAGGCGGTCGCCCGCGCGGCCGGCGTGCCGCGCGACGCCGTCCGGCGCGCGCTGATGCTGAGCGGCGACCTCGGCGTCATGGCCACCGCGGCGCTCAGCGGCGGGGTCGAAGCGCTGCGCGCGGTCGGCCTGCAGGTCGGACGCCCGATCCAGCCGATGCTCGCGGCGCCGGGCGAGGACGTGGGCGCGGCGCTCGAGCGGACCGGCCCGGCGGCCGTGGAGTACAAGCTCGACGGCGCGCGCCTGCAGGTCCACCGCCGCGGCGACGAGGTGCGCGCCTTCACGCGCAGCCTCGACGACATCACCGCGCGGGTCCCGGAGGTCGTCGAGGCGGCGCTCGCGCTGCCCGCGCGCGAGCTCGTGCTCGACGGCGAGGCCATCGCGCTGAAGGCCGACGGGCGCCCGCACCGCTTCCAGGTCACGGCGAGTCGCTTCGGGAGCCGCAGCGCCGACGCCGCTGTGCCGCTGACGCCGCTGTTCTTCGACCTGCTGCACCTCGACGGCACCGACCTGATCGACCGCCCCGGCGCCGAGCGGGCGGCGGCGCTCGACGCGCTGGTGCCCGCCGCGAGCCGCGTGCCGCGGGCGCTGATCGCCGATGCGCCCGGCGCCCAGGCCTTCCTCGATGCGGCCCTGGCCGCCGGCCACGAGGGCGTCCTGGTCAAGTCGCTGGAGGCGCCCTACGCCGCCGGGCGCCGCGGCGCCGGCTGGCTGAAGGTCAAGCCGCGCCACACCCTCGACCTCGTGGTGCTGGCCGCCGAATGGGGCCACGGCCGCCGCCGCGGCTGGCTGAGCAACCTGCACCTCGGCGCGCGCGATCCGTCGGGCGCGGGCTTCGTCATGCTCGGCAAGACGTTCAAGGGCCTCACCGACGCGATGCTCACCTGGCAGACCGAGCGCCTGCTCGCGCTCGAGGTCGCGCGCGACGACTGGACGGTCCACGTCCGCCCCGAGCTCGTGGTCGAGATCGCCTTCGACGGCGTCCAGACCAGCACGCGCTACCCGGGCGGGGTCACGCTGCGCTTCGCGCGCGTCCTGCGCCACCGGCCCGACAAATCCGCTGCTCAGGCCGACACGCTGGATGCGGTCGTCGCGGTGCATGCCGCGGGGGCGTAGTCGTCCGCTCTGCGCTCGCGGCACTGCGCGCGCTTACAGCATCACCGAGGGAAGGAGGTCCCCCGCGGCGCCCGGGCGGGCCGCTCCGCGGAAGCGTGGTCGACTTGGTGCCGCATGCGAGCACCTGATCGACCATCGTGCCGGATTGCTGTTGCAGGACCAACAGTCAGTCACGGACCGGGGTACTCACCCCACGGAGGACGACCGCGCCCCGGTCGCGCCGCCTCGGGTCCGCTTCCCCTCGGTGATGCTGTAAGCGCCACGCAGCGCCGCAAACGCCACGCGGACGACCCGCGACCTACGCCGCGACGATCTCGATGCCCAGCTCCACGAACGGCGCCAGCAGCTCCGCGGGCAGCCCGGGCTCGACGGCCAGATGGGTCAGCGCGTCGGCGGGGCCGATGGTGAAGGGCGCGACGGTGGCGAGCTTGTCGCGCGAGGCGAGGCCCACGACGCGGTCGGCGCGCTCGAGCAGCAGCCGGCGCACCTCGGCCTCCTCGTAGTAGCGCTCGCTGACGCCGTGCTCGGCGTGCACGCTCCACACGCCCAGGAAGCAGAGGTCCGCGGCGATGCGGCGGTAGGCGTCGAGCACCTGGGCGCCGACGCAGACCATCGCGCGCGCGTCGAGCGACCCGCCGACGACGACGACCTCGATGCCCGCATGGCGCGCCAGGGCCGCCGCCACCGGCGGACTGTGGGTGACGAAGGTGCCCGTGTGCCCGGCCGGGATGGCGTCGACCAGCGCGAGCGCGGTGCTGCCGCCGTCGAGGATCGCCACCTCGCCGCCGCGCAACAGCGACGCGGCCGCGCGCGCGACGGCGCGCTTGCCCTCGATCTCCTGCGTCTGCCGGCCCTCGTAGCTGGGCGCCACGCGCGAGCGCCCGAGCGCGCCGCCGTGCACGCGTTGCACGGCCCCGTCGCGGGCCAGCTCGTCGAGGTCGCGGCGGATCGTGTAGCCCGACACGCCGAAGGCGTCCTGCAGCTCGGTGGCGACGACGCGCCCGCTCGACGCGAGCAGGTCGAGGATGCGCGCCTGGCGTTCCTCCTTGAGCAGCGTCCCGCCGGTCACGCGGGCGGCAGCTCCTCGACGCAGGTCACGACGAGCTTGCCGTCGGCCCGGGCGATCCCGACCATCTCGTCGGCGCCCGCCGACGCCCCTCCGACCCGCAGGACCGCGTCGCAGTGGGCCAGCAGCCGGCGCGCGATCGGGTGGAAGACCTCCTGGAAGGCGTCGTCGCCGACGCGGCGGCTGCCGGCGAGCTCGATGAGCGGGAGCGCCAGCGCCTCGCCGGTGACCGGCACGTGGCCGGCGCGGAAGGTGTCGAGGGCCGCGCGGTTCATGGCGTCGACGTTCTCCGCGAGCCTGGTCGGATCGTCGCCCGTCCCCGATCGGTAGGGACCAGCCACGAGGACGAGGAGCGGGCCGTCGTATGTGTTCGTGCGCATATCTGCACATTTACGCACATTTAGCTGTGATCGTGCAACCTCAAGCGTGGAAGGCGGCCATGCGCTCGCCCTCCTCGCGCAGCGCCCGCAACGTCGCGCGGTCCAGTCGCTCGAAGGCGTCGAAGTCGACGCGGCCGTCCTCGTAGCGCCACGCACCCGCGACCGCGCCGTCGACGAGGAAGGTGGGCACCGACTGCGGCATGCGCACTCCGAACACGCGTGCCCGATGGCGCTCGGGGAGGATCTCGGCGCGGCGTGCGTGGGCGAGCAGGATCGCGTCCCACGTCCCCAGCAGGCGGACGGGCGCCGGCGCCTCGGGGTCGGGCAGCGGCGCGCGTGGGAGGTCGACCAGCTCCTCGCCGTCCTCGGCGGCGAAGCGGCGCAGCGCCAGGCGCGCGAGCGCCGGCGCGACGGTGCCCGCCGGGACGCCGGCCCAGTTGGCGATCTCGCCGAGCGTGGCCGGGCCGAAGGCTCCCAGGTAGCGGCGCACCGCGTGGTCCACGGCCTCGTCGTGGGCCACCTCGACCGGGCCGAGCCAATCCTCGGCCAGCGCGAAGAGGTCCGCGCGGCGGCGCTCCCACGTGCCCGACGGCGGGGCGCGCACCAGGTGCAGCCAGTGGCCGACCCCGGCCGCCGGGCGCTTGCCCACCAGCTCCTCGATCTCGCCGCGGCGCAGGGTGGCGCCGGCGAGCCGCGGGCGCAGCCTGCGCGCCGCGGCGCTCATGTCGCGCGCGCCGAGACCGTCGCGGTTGGCCCTCAGCCACCACTCGCGCCGCGGGCGCTCGACGGCCAGCGCCAACGGCCAGTAGTCGCGCGCCGAGACGAGGTGGATCGTCGAGCGCATCAGCGTGCCCTGCACGACGCTGCGCCGCTCGAGCGCGCGGGTCAGCGCCGCGCGCTCGAAGCCCTCGACCCGCGACCACAGCCCGATGTACATCGACGGCGCGTACTGCGCCTGCAGCCCGCCCATGCGCTCCAGCGCGCGCGGGATCGAGGTCGGCGCGCGTGCGAGCAGCAGCTGGCGCGCGAGCAACGCGCGGTTGAGCTCGCGCGCGGTCAGCACGCGCTCGGTCACAGCCCGGCGGCGTGCCCGTCGGCGCGACCGTCGGACCCGCCGACGAGCGCCTCGTCGTCGGCGAGGATCATCTGGCCCACCCCGAAGCCGTGTGGCACGTCCGCGACGTGCACGTCATGGCCGCGGGCGCGCAGCGCGTCGACCTGCCCGGCGAGCCCCGGCTCGACCTCGACGCGGCGCCCACCGAGGACGCGAAAGCGCGCGGCATCGAGCGCTGCCTGCGGGTCGAGGCCATCGTCGACGACGTGGCGCACGAGCTGGAAGTGGGCCTGCGCCTGCATGCTGCCCCCCATGATCCCGAAGGGCCCGGGCAGGTGGCCGTCGCGCACGAGGAGCCCGGGGATGATCGTGTGGAACGGGCGCCGGCCCGCGGCGATCCGGTTGGGATGGCCCTCCTGCTCGGTGAAGCCCGCACCGCGGTTGTGCAGCGCGATGCCCGTGTCGCCCACCTTCACGCCGGAGCCGAAGCCCTCGTAGATCGATTGGATCCACGACACCGCGTTGCGCTCGCCGTCCACGGCGCACAGGTAGGTCGTGCCGCCGGCCGGCCACACGCGCGTGTCGGCCGCGGCCTCGGGCCCGATCCGCGCGCGGAGGGCATCGACGTCGGGCAGGTCCACGGGCGCGTCGCCGATGCAGCGTGCGGCCCAGTCGAGCGCGAGCTTGGCCGCCTCGAGGTCGCCGTGCAGGTCGCCGTCGAGCTCCTCGGCGATGCCGAGGGCCACGAGCGCGGCCGCGCCCTGCGTGTTGGGCGGCAGCTCGCAGACCTCGACCCCGCGGTAGTCGCGGCGCAGCGGCGTCACCCATTCCGAGCGATGGGCGGCGAGGTCGGCCTCCGAGAGCCAGCTCGCGGCGGCGATCGCCTCCGCGATCGGGCCCGCATAGACGACGTCGGGGCCGCCCTGGGCGATCGCGCGCAGCGTGGCCGCGAGGTCTGGCAGGCGGTAGCGCTCGCCGGGCCGCGGCGCCGGCCACGGCGCCCGCGCCTGCGCCGCGCGCCAGTGCTCGGCGATCCTGGCGGTCGCCGCCACGCCGCCCTGCGCCGCGTCGATCGCCCCGGCCAGCGCTGCGTCGAGGCCCAGGCGGCCGAAGCGCTCGGCGACGTCGGCCCACGCGCGCACGGCGCCCGGGACCGTCACCGAGCGGGGGCCGTACGGATCGACGGTCGGGGCGTCGATGTGCGCAGGCGCCCGGCCCGAGCCGTTGAGGCCGTGCAGGGCGCCGTCGAACCACAGCAGCGCGAACGCGTCGCCACCGACCCCGTTGTGGGGCGGCTCGCACACGGTCAGCATCGCCGCCGCGGCCAGCGCCGCGTCGACCGCGTTGCCGCCGGCCTCCAGCGCGCGCAGGCCCGCGCGCGTGGCCAGCGGGTGGCTCGTCGCCACCATCGCCTCGGCGGCGATCGTCGGCAAGCGGCCCCAGCCCGAGGCGCCCGAGGTGGCAGCGAACAGCCGTTCGTTCAGCATCGAAGGGCAGACGTTAACGCTGCGACGCGCCGGGTACCGCCCGCCCCCGAGGAGGGATCTCATGGGATTCGGCATGCTGCGCGAACAGGCCTCGGGCCTGACACGGGACCAACGCAACGCGTTCTTCGCCGCCTGGCTGGGCTGGGCGATGGACGCGTTCGACTACTTCCTGCTCGTCTTCGTCATCAGCGACGTGGCCAAGGACTTCGACACGTCCAAGACGCACGTCGCGGTGGCCACCACGCTCACCCTGGCCGCGCGGCCCGTCGGCGCCGCCATCTTCGGCTACTGGGCCGACAAGGTCGGCCGGCGCACGCCGCTGCTCGTCTGCGTGCTCTTCTACTCGACCGTCGCGTTCTGCACCGGCTTCTCGACGTCGCTGACGATGCTCATCGCGCTGCGCTGCCTCTACGGCATCGGCATGGGCGGCGAGTGGGGCCTCGGCGCCTCGCTGGCCATGGAGAAGATCCCTGTCGAGAAGCGCGGCTTCTTCTCCGGCGTCCTGCAGCAGGGCTATCCGGTGGGCTACATGTTCGCGGCCGTCGCCTTCTTCATCGTCACGCCGATCGCCGGCTGGCGCGGCCTGTTCTTCGTCGGCGCGCTGCCCGCGCTGCTGTCGATCTTCATCCGCCTGCGCGTCGGCGAATCGGAAGCCTGGCAGGCCACCAAGGCCCGCGAGCGCGAGACGAAGGTCGGCTTCCGTGAGGTCCTGCTGCAGCCACGGATCCTCAAGCGCTTCGTCTACCTCGTGCTGCTCATGACCGCGTTCAACTTCATGAGCCACGGCACCCAGGACTACTTCCCGACCTTCCTGGAGGACGACTTCGGCGCGCAGCACACGACGATCACGCTCGTCGCGATCATCTACAACGTCGGCGCGATCCTCGGCGGCATGTACTTCGGCGCGCTGTCGCAGCGCTTCGGGCGCCGGCGGACGATCATGCTCTGCGCCGCGATGGCGCTGCCCGTCGCGCCGCTGTTCGCCTACGCGCCGACGCTCGGCGCCGTCACCCTGGGCGCGTTCCTCATGCAGATCTGCGTGCAGGGCGCCTGGGGCGTCATCCCCGCGCACCTCACCGAGCTGTCGCCCGACGCGATCCGCGGCTTCTACCCCGGCGTGACCTACCAGCTCGGCAACCTGCTGGCGGCGCTGAACCTGCCGCTGCAGACCTCGCTGGCCGAGTCGCACTCGCCGTCGTTCGCGCTGCTCGTGGTCATCGTGCCGGTGCTCGTGGCGGTCATCACGCTCACCGCGCTGGGCTCGGAGGCCCACAGCGCACGCTTCGGCTCCGCCGAGGACGACGAGCGCGAGCCCTTCACCACCGATCGCTTCACGCGCGAGCCCGTCCCCGAGGGCGAGCGGCTGCGGACCTAGGCGGGCGCGCGCAGCGACTGCGGGCCGTCGCCGGCCAGGCGCCGGCGCGCGACGTCGATCGCCTCGGCGTTGCAGTCGACGAGGACGAAGCGCCGGCCCAGCGGGCGCGCCACCGCGCCGAGCGTCCCCGACCCGGCGAAGAAGTCCAGGCACCAGCCGCCCGGGCGCGACGAGGCGGCCACGATGCGGCGCACGACGCCCTCGGGCTTCTGCGTCGGGTAGCCGGTCTTCTCGCGCCCGTTGGTCGGCACGATCGTGTGAAACCAGGTGTCGGTGAGCCGCTTGCCGCGCGCCGCCTTCTCCGGTCCCACGAGGCCCGGGGCCAGGTAGGGGATCCGCTCCACCTCGGAGTCGTCGAAGTGGTAGGCGTCGGCGTCCTTGACGTAGACGAGGATCGTGTCGTGCTTGGGAGGCCAGCGCCGCCGCGTCTTGGCCCCGTAGTCGTAGGCCCAGACGAGCTCGTTGAGGAAGCACTCGCGACCGAAGAGGCCGTCGAGGTGGACCTTCACGTAGTGGCTCTCGCGCGCGTCGAGGTGGACGTAGAGCGTGCCGTGGTCGGCGAGCAGGCGGCGCGCGTGGCGCAGTCGCGGGGCCAGGAAGCCGACGTAGTCCTCGAACGCGTCGGCGTAGGCCAGCGAGCCGAGCTCCTGCGTGCGGTAGCGGCGTCCGGCGAACCCCGTGCGATCCCCCTCGACGTCGGCCACCACGCGCAGCGACCGCGCGCCGCTGCTCGCGCCCGGTGTTGAACGGCGGGTCGATGTAGATCACGTCGAAGGCGCCATCGGGCAACCGCGGGAGGACGTCGAGGTTGTCGCCGTGGATGAGCAGGTCGTCGCCGAGCGCCACCCGCGGCGGAAGGTCGGAGGCAGCGACGAGTTGCACGCGCATGACGTTATGGATACGCCCGGATGTGGCAGGGTGAACCCGTGGCACGCTCCACCGTGCATGCGCGTCGCCGGCTCGCGGCGATGGCGCTCCTCACGCTGCTCGGGGCGGCCCTCGTCGTGGCCCTCGACCGCCGCGGCGGCGAGGAGCGTCCGCAGAGCGCCCTGGGCCCCGGCGTGGTCGGCGGCGTGGCCACGGCCAAGCCGTTCACCTACGTGCCCGCCCAGCGCGCGGTCTACGAGCGCGGCGCCGCGCTCGGCCTCAGCCACGTGCTCTACGCCAAGAGCCCGGGCGGCGTGGTGGCCTCGGCCCAGCGCACCGCGCACTGGCGGCCGATCGTCGACCGCGTCGCCAAGCGCCATGGGCTCGACGCCGGCATGCTCGAGGCGATCGTCATGCTCGAATCGGCCGGCCGCGCCGACGCGCGCGCCTCCGACGACCTGAACTCGGCCGCGGGGCTGACCCAGATCCTGGCCGAGACCGGCCAGAACCTGCTGGGCCTGCAGATCGACGTCAAGGCCTCCGAGCGCCTCACGCGCGGCATCCTGCGCGGCCGCCGCGTGCGCCAGCGCGAGGCGCTGCGCCGGCGCGTCGACGAGCGCTTCGACCCGGCCAAGGCGATCGAGGCCACCGCGCGCTACCTCGACTTCGCCAAGGGCAAGCTCGGGCGCGACGACCTGGCCGTCGTCTCCTACCACATGGGCGTCGGCAACCTGCAGCAGGCGCTGATGGGCTACGGCAAGGGCATCGTGCCCTACGCGCAGCTCTACTTCGACTCGAGCCCCCTGCGCCACGCCGCGGCGTGGCGCAAGCTGGCCTCGCTGGGCGACGACTCCTCGACCTACCTGTGGCGGGTGCTCGCGGCTCGCGACATCATGCGCCTGTATCGCAGCGACCCATCGGCCCTCGAGCGCGAGGCCGTGCTGCAATCGCACAAGGCGTCGGCCGAGGAGGTCCTGCATCCGCCCGAGCGCACGACGGTGTTCGACGACCCCTTCGCGGTCGGCCGCGCGCGGGCATCGGGCGAGCTGCGCGCGATCAACGCGACGGTCCTGGCGCCCTATGGGCTGCAGATCGACTCGCACATGGGCGAGCTGGCGCGGCGCGTCGACCAGTCGCCGCGCCTGTACCGCGCCCTGCGCCCGCAGGCGCTCGCGATCCTGCAGGCCATCGGAGCCGCGACGCAGGCGATCGGCGGCGCCGAGCCGCTGGTGGTGACGAGCACGGTGCGCGACAAGCGCTACCAGCGCGTCCTCGCGGCGACCGACCGCGAGGCCACGACCGCCTACTCGCTGCACACCACCGGCTTCGCGTTCGACATCGCCCGCGTCTATCGCAGTCGCGCCCAGGCGCTGGCCTTCCAGTTCGTGCTCGACCGCCTGACGGCGCGCGGCATGATCGCGTGGGTGCGCGAGCCGGGCGCCATCCACGTGACCGTCGCGTCGCGCTGACGGGCTACCGCAGCCGCACGCGGCGCGTGACCGTGCGTGCGCTGCCCGCGCAGGTCGACGGCGCCCACGCGCAGCGTGGCCACGACCTTGCGGTGGCGGCGCAGCGCGTCCAGGATGCGATCGGTGTCGCGCTCGCCCGGGGCGACTCTCACGCTGAGGGCCTTGATCCCGTCGAGCGGCTTGGTCTGCGAGCGGACGCGCAGCGCGCGCTTGCGCCCGGCGACCTTGACCGTGCCGCCCACGGTCGCCGTGCACAGGCGATCGCAGGCCACGCCGACCGCCACCGCGAAGGTCGTCCGGAAGCGCTGGGACGTGCGCGCCGTCGCGGTCAGCACCAGTCGCTCGGCCGGATCGTGGGCGGGATCGCCGCACGGCGCGGCGCCGGGCTCGCCCAGGCGCTGGATGCGGTTGTTGTCGACGTCGGCGACGTACAGGGTCCCGCGGCAGTCGACGGCCACGTAGAACGGGTGGGAGAACTGGCCCGGCCCGCTGCCGACCCCGCTGCCGACGCGGCCCGCGAAGGCGCCGGCCGGCGAGAAGCGCTGCACGCTCGAGGCGCTCCAGTCGGCGACGTAGAGGCTGTCCGGGCCCGCGGCGATGCCCGCCGGGGCCGAGAACTGCCCGTCGCCACTGCCCAGTGAGCCGAAGCTGCCGAGGAAGGTGCCGTCGGCGCCGTAGTGCTGGACGCGGCGCAGATACTCGTCGGTGGCGTAGATCGTCCCGTCCGCGGCGACCGCGACCCCTCTCGGGGTGGACAGCAGGTCGGGCCGCGCGGTGAAGGTCTGGCCCTGGCCGATCGAGGCGGCGAACTGGCCGTCGGGCGTGAACTTCTCGATGCGGTTGTTGGCGCTGTCGGCCACGTACACGAAGCCCGCGCCGTCGACGGCGAGCTGACGCGGATCGCTGAGCTGGCCGGGGCCGCTGCCGTAGTCGCCGAAGGTGGTCACGAAACGCCCGGTCGCGGTCCACACCGAGACGCGCGTGTGAGGGGTGTCCCCGTCGACCACGTAGAGGTTGCCGTCGGGGCCGATGGCCACGCCCTCGGGCACCCTGATCTGGTTCAGCGGCGCGGGGTCGCCGTAGTTCTTCGGCGGAAGCGGGCGCCCGATGGTGCGCACGTACTGGCCGGTCGCGGTGTACTTCAGGACGCCCCCGCCGGTGCGGTCGGCCGCGTAGACGTAGCCCTGCGCGTCAGCCGCGATCCCGCCGAGCTTCTGGAACTGGTTGGGCGCCCTGCCCGTCGCGCCCCAGCTCGCCAGCGGCTGCTGCGCCGCCGGCCGGCGCGGCCAGCGCGGTCAGCGCCGCGACGGCGGCCGCTAGCGCGCGCCCCACGTCGGGTCCCGCACGCCGTGGCGCAGCAGCCTGGCCCTGCCGCCGGCGACGCGGACGACGTAGAGGTCCTCGCCGCGCGTGAAGGCGACCTGCTTGCCGTCGGGCGAGAAGGCCGGCGCGCCGTCGGGGTGGGCGGTGGTCAGGTCGCGCAGGAGCTCGCCGGTGGCCGGGTTGAACAGCGCGATCGCGCCGCGGAAGGTCTGGGTGAAGTTCGGGTCGTCGACGAACGGCTCGGCCACAGCGACCAGATAGCGGCCGTCGGGCGACGCCGCGGGGTTGGAGAGCGTGCGCTGCTGCGGGTCGCTGGCGACCATCCGCTCGCACACCTCGTCGGCCTCCGGCGGCGCCGCGGCGCAGATCCCGTCCGGCCGCGCGCCCGTGCCGGGTCCCGGATGCGGCAGCAGGACCTGATTGCGCAGCCAGCCCGTGCTGGTCGTGGCGCGTGCCACCGTCTCCCCCTTGTCACCCGAGACGGGGCGCGTGAAGAGGAAGGGGACGAAGCCGTAGATCGGCGGCGAGTAGTACGGATAGACATAGCCCGGCGAGATGATGGTGTTGACGCTGCGCACGTAGGCCACCTGTGCCCCGTCCGGGCGCATCCGCGTCACCGCGGTCCCGGCCGGCTCGTTGACCGCGTGGGCGTGCGTGGCGTTGCCCTGGGCGATGTACAGGCGGTTGCCCTTGACGAAGCTGAGCCTCGTGCCCTTGGCCGACAGCGATGGGCTCAGGTAGACGGGCCCGCTCGCCTTGCCGTCACGAGTCAGCCGGGTGACCTTCTGCGGATGGGCCGGATCGATCCGGCAGAGGTTGGGCGCGCAGACGTAGACGATCGACGAGGCCTGTGCGCTCGACGCGCACCCCAGAGCCAAGACCGCGGCCAGTGCCCCCACCGTCCGACGTCGCCTCATGTGTCCTGGGTGCGACGTTACACGACGGCGCGCAGCGCGTCGAGAAAATCACGAGCGGCCCGGCGCGTGCCCGTCCGCGGCGTCAGCGCGTAGAGCGCGCGGCGCGGCGGATCGTCGCGCAGCTGCAGCACGCGGACGCCGTGCAGGTGCCCGGCGATGAGCCGCGGAGTGAGCGTGACTGCCAGCCCGGCGGCCACGAGGGCGCGGATCGCGAGCACGTCGCGGGTGACGAACGCGATGTCGGGCTCGAACCCGGCGGCGACGCACGCGCTGCGCACGATGCCGCGCTCGGAGGGCGCGACCCACGGGTCGTGCGCGAGCTCGGGCAGGCGCGCGGCGCGCCGGCGCGCGAGGCGGTGCTCGGGCCCGACGGCGATGACGAACGGCTCGTCGAGGAGCTCGTGGCGGCGCAGGCCGACGTGCTCGCGCCGAGGCTCGGCCGCGTCCTGGAAGAGCACGGCGACATGCAGGCTGCCATCGGCCACGCCCGCAGCGAGCTCCTCGACGGTGCCCTCGACCGCCTTCACGCGCTGGGGCACCACGCTCGCGATCGCCGCCGGGACCAGCGTGGCCAATGCGCTGGGGAAGCCGCCGACGCGTAACGCGCCCCGGTCGTCGCCGAGCTCGGCGAGCTGGGAGTCGGCCAGCGCCAGACGCGCCGCCAGCGCCTGCGCGTGCTCGAGCGCCACCGTCCCGGCGTCGGTCAGGGTGAGTCCGCCGGCGCCGCGGTGCAGCAGCCGCGCCCCCAGCTCACGCTCGAGCGCGGCCACCTGCTGGGAGACCGCGGGCTGGGTCAGCGAGAGCTCGCGTGCGGCGGCCGAGAACGAGCCGGCCTGCGCGACCGCGTGGAAGGTGAGCAACCGGCGCGGATCCAACATAAGCGCAAATTATGCCATAGCTGATTCCATGATTTGCACTAATGGTGCCAGGCGGCCACGATGAGGCCATGCTCTACGCCATCGCCTCCATCGAAGCCCTCGCCGCGCAGCGCCGCCAGCTCAACGGCTGGGGTCCGCCCGAGCAGGACTACAGCGCCGGCGGTTACGCCGTCAGCGCGCCCAGGAGCTCACGCGCGGCGCGCGCCGTGTTCTCGGCCGTGATCCCCAGCTTCTCCAGGACCAGGGCACCCGGCGCGCTCGCCCCGAAGCGGTCGATCGCCACCACGCGGTCGACCCAGCGCTCCCACCCCTGAGAGACGCCCGCCTCGACTGCCACGGACGGCAGCCCGGGCGGCAGCACCGCGTCGCGGTAGGCGTCGTCCTGGTCCGCGAAGAGCTCCCACGAGGGCATCGAGACCACCCGCGTGCGCACCCCGTCGGCGGTCAGCAGCTCGGCCGCGCCGATGGCGACCGACAGCTCGGACCCGGTGCCCACGAACGCCACCTCGGGGTCGTCGTCGCCGCGCAGCACGTAGGCGCCGCGGGCGACGCCGTCGAAGTCGGCGTCGGGCAGGATCGGCAGGTCCTGGCGCGAGAGGATGAGCGCCGCGGGCCCCTCGAGATCCTCGAGGATCGTTCGCCACGCGGCGGCGGTCTCGTTCGCGTCGCCCGGGCGGATGACCACCAGGTGCGGGATCGCGCGCAGCGCCGCGAGGTGCTCGACGGGCTGGTGCGTCGGCCCGTCCTCGCCGAGGCCCACCGAATCGTGGGTGTAGACCCACGCGTCCTCCAGACCCATCAGCGCCGACAGGCGGATCGAGCCGCGCATGTAGTCGGCGAACTGCAGGAAGGTCGAGCCGTACGGCCGCACGATGCCGCCGTGGCCGGCCATCCCGTTGACGACGCCCCCCATGCCGTGCTCGCGCACGCCGAAGAAGACGTTGCGCGCCGGACGGCCCTGCTTGTAGTTGAGCTCGTGGCCGCCGGGGAACTCGGTCTTGGTCGACTCGCTGAGGTCGGCCGCGCCGCCGACCATGGTCGGAACGAAGTCCGAGAACGCGGCCATCGCCTGCTGACCGGCCGAGCGCGTGGCGAGCTTGTCCTTGCCCCACTCGATGTTCTCCAGCGCCTCGCGCACCCCGGGCAGTGGCTTGCCCGCCCAGGCGGCGTCCCAGTGGGCGGCGAGCTCGTCGTGGCCGTCGCGCCACGCCCGGAAGCGCTGCTCCCACTCGGCCTGCAGCGCGCCGCCGCGCGGACGCTGGTCGAAGTGCGCGCGGACCTCGTCGGGGATGACGAAGTGCTCGTCGGGGTCCCAGCCGAGGATCTCCTTGGTCAGGCGCACCTCGTCCTCGCCCAGCGGCGAGCCGTGCGCCTTGCTCGTGCCCTGCTTGTTGGGCGACGGCCACCCGATGATCGACTTGACGCGGATGATCGACGGGCGCTCCTCCTCGCGCATGGCCTGGTCGATGGCCACCTCCAGCGCGCCCAGGTCGTTGGCGTCGTCGACGGTCTGCACGTGCCAGCGGTAGGCCTCGAAGCGCTTGGCGACGTCCTCGGTGTCGAAGCTCAGCTCCGTCGGGCCGTCGAGTGAGATGTCGTTGTCGTCGTAGAGGTAGACGATGCGCCCGAGGCCGAGCTTGCCGGCCAGCGAGGCCGCCTCGGCGGCGATGCCCTCCATGAGATCGCCGTCGGAGACGATGGCGAAGACGCGGTGGTTCTGGACCTCGGCGCCGAAGTGGGCGCGCAGGAAGTTCTCGGCCATCGCCATGCCGACCCCGTTGGCGAAGCCCTGGCCCAGCGGCCCGGTGGTGATCTCCACGCCGGGCGTGACGTGGACGCGGTCACGCTCGGGGTGGCCCGGGGTCAGCGAGCCCCACTGGCGGAAGTTCTTCAGCTCGTCCAGCGGGAGGTCGTAGCCGCTCAGGTGCAGCACGGAGTACAGGAGCATCGAGCCGTGGCCCGCCGACAGGACGAAGCGGTCGCGGTCGGGCCAGTGCGGATCGGCGGGGTTGTGCTCCAAGATCCGCGCGAACAGCAGATAGGCCACGGGGGCCATCGCCATCGGCAGCCCCGGGTGCCCGGAGTTGGCCGCCTGGACGCCGTCCATGGACAGCGTGCGGATGGTGTCGATGCTGAGCCGGTCGATGTCGGTGGAGGCCATGGCCGCGTAGTATCGCGCGCCCGTCGCCTCGGAAACGTCGAGGTGCAGCCGGCGTCAGGGCCCGAAGAAGAACCGCGGCCCGCCGCGCTCGCGCCCGCGCAGCTGCGGGCGATCGCCGGGCTTGGCGTTGACGAGGTCGCCGACGTGCGCCTTCAGACCGCTGAGGATGTCGTCGGCCTCGCTCTGGGTCAGCTTCTTGGCCGCGACCGCCTTGTCGAGGGCGGCCTTCTGGGCGGCGACGATCGCGTCCTGCAGGCCGCCGACGTCCTTGCCCTGCGCCTTGGCCACGTCGGCCAGCGAGTCGCCGCCGCGCAGCTTGGCGCGCAGGTCGGCCTGGCTCAGGCCGAGGTACTTCGCCGCGGCGGCGGCGTCCGCGCCGAACGGCCGGCCGGCGACGTGCAGGCCGTGGCGTTCGCCGGGCCCGCGGAAGCGCAGGCTCCCGTTGGCGATGTTGTCGATGTGCGACTTGAGGTTGGCGAGGATGTCGTCGGCCTGGCTCTGGGTCAGCTGCTTGTCCGCCACGGCCTTGTCGAGATCGGCCTTCGCGGCGTCGAGGATCGCCTGCTCGAGGCCCGCGAGGTCCTTGCTCTGTGCCTTGGCGATGGCGGCCAGCGACTGGCCGCTCTCGAGCTTCGCGCGCAGGTCGGCGGCGTCGAGGCCGAGGTACTTCGCGGCGGCCGCCAGCTCGCCGGCGAGGAATGGCTTGCCCCCGAAGGCTCCGGGGGGTCCGCCCGGCCCGCGCCCGAAGCCCGGGCCGCCCGGGCCGCCGAGCACGCCGTCGCCGGACTCGATGCGCGCCTTCATCGCGTCGGCCTGCGCCTTGGTGATCCGCCCGGCGGCGAGATCGGCGTCGACCTGATCGACGGCGGCGGCCTTCGTGGCGTCCTTCAGCTTCTCGGGGCTGACCCCGAGGTGCTTGGCCACGGAGTCCAGGAAGTCCGACGGGCCCGAGCCACCGCCCGAGGCCGCGACGGCCGCTCCCGTTCCGCCCGCGACGACGAGTGCCGCCGTCGCCGCCATCACTGCACGCTTCGTCCCGAAGTTCGCCATGCGTGCATCGAAGCAGGCGACTCGAAGAGGAGGCGAAGAACAGCCGGCTGGGTGAGATGTCTGCCCCACCCTCGGCGAGGCCCTCCCCCGCCCGCACGGTGAATCACCCCTGACCGCTGGCGGCCATTTCACGCCGTGGGACATGCCCCCCTGCCGCAGGATCGACTTCGACGGAACGAAGGAGGGGGTGAAGGAAGTCGTGGAGCCATTGCAGATCGCGAAGAGCGGTACCCGCCGGGTGCTGGTCATCGCCAACCATCCAGGCATCGTGTACGCGTTCAGGCGCGTACTTCGCCAGACATCCGGATTCACGCTGGTCGGCTATGTCGCCGGTCATGCGCCGGTCGGGGCCGTGCTGGCCGACTCGCGGCCGGACGTGGTGATCGTGGACGACCTCGGCGCACCGCCGCAGGCCGTGAAGCGGATCGCCGACGTCCATGCCGCGTTGCCGGAGGCCAAGGTCATCCTGCTCGTGCCCGACACCAGCCTGGATTGGCTGGAGGATGCGGTGCGCGCAGGAGCACACGCTGTGCTCAGCAAGACGATCGACCCGGTCAGCGCGGGGACGCTGCTGCGGGAGATCGTGCGCGGCACGGTTTTTCATTGCATGGCCGACCCGAGCATTCGTGCGGGTCAGGCTGCGCCGGAGTCGAGCACAGCGCATGAGGCGCTGGGTCTGACCCAGCGCGAGCTCGAGCTGCTGCGCCTCGTCGCGTCTGGTGCGACGAACAACCGGCTCGCCGGTCAGCTCTTCGTGACAGAGCAGACCGTGAAGTTCCACCTGTCGAACATCTACCGCAAGCTCGGAGTGGCCAACCGCACTCAGGCCAGCCGCTTCGCGTATTCACATGGACTGGTCCCGACGGCGATGGCGCCGGACGCGGACGCGATTGAAGACGTCGTCATGAGGGCGGCGTAGATCCACCAGGGGGGCAAGAACCGATGAGCGCTGTACCGCTGCCTACGCAGCACGCGACAGCGGGCTTCCGAGCTCGCACCACGCTGGACGAGTCGCCCAACGATCGCCGCACGGTCGCCATGGCCGTGGCGCGCGGACGTGAGGGCGATCGCGAGGCGATCCGATTCCTCTACGTGCGCTACTCGCACAACATCTACGGCTACGTGCGCAGCATCGTCCACGACGAGCACGAGGCCGAGGACATCACGCAGCACGTCTTCGCGAAGCTCATGACCGTCCTCGTCAAGTACGACGAGCGCGGCGTGCCGTTCTTCGCGTGGCTGCTGCGCCTGGCGCACAACGCCGCCATCGACCATCTGCGCGGCCGCCGCGCGACGCCCGCCGAGGAGGTCTTCGGTGCCGATGCGCGCGCCGACGACTCCGCGGTCGATCGCTCGCACTGCCTGCACGAGGCGCTCGCGGCACTGCCCGACGAGCAGCGCAGCGTCGTGGTGCTGCGTCACGTGGTCGGCCTCACGCCGGGCGAGATCGCCTCGGCGATGGGCCGCAGCGAGAGCTCGATCCACGGCCTGCACCACCGCGGCCGGCGCGCGCTCCAGGCCGAGCTGACCAGCCGTGACTCCGCCCCGTCCACCGCGATGCTCGCAGCGGCGGCATGAGCGCGACGCATTCACTCACCGCCACCGCGGAGATGGCGGTCCCGTTCGTCCGCCTGGACCGCGACGACCCCGAGCTGCTCGAGGAGCTGCTCGGCGAAGTCCGTGCCGTCGCCGAGCAGGCCGCCTTCACGCTGGGCTCCTACGTCGAGGACTTCGAGACCGACTTCGCGGCCTACTGCGAAGCCGACGAGGCCGTCGGCGTGGCCAACGGCACCGACGCGCTGGCGATGTCGCTGCGCGCGCTGGGCATCGGCGCCGGCGACGAGGTCATCGTCCCGGGCAACACGTTCATCGCGACCGCCGAGGCGGTCAGCATGGCGGGCGCGACGCCGCGCTTCGTCGACGTCGACCCCGTCACCGGCCTGATCACGGCCGAGATCGTCGAGCGTGCCATCAACCCGCGCGTGCGCGCGGTGATGCCGGTGCACCTCTACGGCGCGACGGTCGACATGGACCCGCTCCTGGACGTCGCTCGCGCGGCCGGGATCGCCGTCGTCGAGGACGCCTGCCAGGCGCACGGCGCCCGCTACCGCGGACGGCGCGTGGGCGCGCTGGGCGACATCGGCTGCTTCAGCTTCTACCCGGCCAAGAACCTGGGCGCGTGGGGCGACGGCGGCGGCGTGGTCACCAACCGGCCCGAGCTGGCCGATCGCGTGCGCCTGCTGCGCTCGCACGGCGAGCGCCCCCGCTACCGCCACCGCGTGGTCGGCACGACGGGGCGTCTGGACGCCCTTCAAGCCGCGATCCTGCGCGTCAAGCTGCGCCACCTGGACGACTGGAACGCCCATCGCCGGCGCGCGGCGGCTGAGCTGCGCCGCGCGCTGCAGGGCACCGGGGTGCAGACGCCGGCCGGCCCGATGGACGACGGCGACCACGTCTATCACCTGTTCGTCGTGCGCTGCGAGGACCGCGACCTCATGAGGGAGCACCTGGCCGCGAGTGGCATCGCGTCGGCCGTGCACTACCCGGTGCCCGTGCATCGCACGGAGGCCTACGCGGAGCTCGGCTACCAGCCCGGCTCGCTTCCCGTCGCCGAGGAGATGGCCGAGCAGGTGTGCTCGCTGCCGATGTTCCCGGGGATCGACGACGAGCAGATCAGCGCAATCGCCGCGGCCGTTGCCGCGGCCCCCAACCGGATGACAGTCGACACGGCGGACGCACGCCGCGAAGAGGAGACCTCCTAGCCATGCGATCGGACATCGTGGATTTCGCCAGCCTCGCCCGAGGCCCGCAGATCATTGGCAAGCACCGGCAGGACGCCAAGCCGCTGGGCGTGGCCGTGGTGGGCTACGGCTATTGGGGCCCGAACCTGGTCCGCAACGTGATCGAACGCCCCGAGCTCGAGATGCGCACGCTGTGCGAGATGAGCTCGGCGCGCGCGAGCGCGTTCAGCCAGAAGCACCCCGGGATCGCGGTCGAGAGCAACCTCGAGGACGTCCTGCGCGACCCCGAGATCGACGCGGTCATCGTGGCCACCCCGCCGCGCACGCACCACCCGATCGTCAAGGCGGCGATCATGGCGGGCAAGCACGTGCTCGTCGAGAAGCCGCTGGCCACGACGAGCGCCGACGCGCTCGACCTCGTGGAGCGCGCCGAGGACCAGGGCGTGGTGCTCATGCCCGGCCACACGTTCGTCTACAGCCCGTCGGTCAACAAGGTCCGCGACCTCATCCGCGAGGACGTGCTCGGCGAGGTCTACTTCGTGACCTCGTCGCGGATGAACCTCGGCAAGTACCAGCCCGACGGCGTGATCATGGACCTCGCGCCGCACGACCTCTCGATCCTGCTCTACTGGCTGGAGCAGCCGATCGTCGAGGTCGCGGCCACCGCGCGCAGCATCTTCCAGGCCGACATCCCCGAGACGGCGTTCATCACGCTGAGCTTCGAGGGTGGCGCGCAGGCCAACGTCCAGATCTCCTGGCTGGCCCCGCGCAAGGTGCGCGAGATGACGATCGTCGGCAGCCGTCGCATGATCCAGTACGACGACACGGCCACCGACGAGCCGGTCCGCCTCTACGACCGCGGCATGGAGTTCAGCACGCCGGCGAACTTCGGCGAGTACCAGCTCACCTACCGCACGGGCGACATGGTCGTCCCGCGGATCGACGCCGCCGAGCCCCTCAGCCTCGAGCTGCAGGATTTCGCGAGCGCCATCCAGCACCGGCAGCGAGCCCCGCTCCAACGCGCAGCTGGGCCTGCAGATCGTGACCGCGATGGAAGCGGCCGAGACCTCCCTGCGCCGCCGCGGCGAGCCGATCGAGATCGGCGACCGCGCCCGCGCCGCAGCCGCCTGATCAGCCGAGCAGACGTTCCACGCGGCCCCGGAGCGAGTCCCTCGCGCCGGGGCCGTCGTGTGCTCAGGGTGTGACCGTCCTCCACCACGCCCGGTCGGGCGAGGCGTCGACGTTGCCCGCCGCGTCGGTGGCCCGGACGTGCGCCGAGTGGCGCCCGACCGACAGGCCGCTGTAGGTCTTCGGCGACGTGCAGTCCGCCCACGAGCGCCAGTCGAGCCGGCACTCGAACGACGCGCCGGGCTCGTCGGCGTCGAAGGTCAGCGTCGCGCTCGTGTCGTCCGAGTACGCGGGCGGTGCCGATTCGATCGTCGTGTCGGGAGCCTGCGTGTCGACGCGGAACGACCGCGTCGCCGGCGAGGCATCGGCGTTGCCCGCCGCGTCGGTCGCACCGACCGCCACGCGGTGGCTGCCGTCGGGCAGCACCGGCGTCGTCCACGGGCTGGCGCATGCGGCCGTCGCGCCGAGGTCGACCTGGCACGCGAAGGCCGAGCCGGGCTCGGTCGCCGCGAAGTCGAACGTCGGCGTGCTGTCGTTGGTGGCGCCGTCCGGCCCCGAGCTGATCGTGGTGTCGGGCGGCGTGATGTCCGATGCGGGGGCCGCGGTGACCGTGAACGCGCGCGTCGCCGGGGTCGCGTCGGTGTTGCCGGCGGCGTCGGTCGCGCGCACGGACACCGAGTGGGGGCCCTCGCTCAGGGCGGCGGTGGTCCACGGGGTCGTGCAGTCGACCCACGCCGCGGCGTCCACGCGGCACTCGAAGGCCGACGCCTCCTCGCTCGAGCTGAACGCGAACGTCGGCGTGCTGTTGCTGGTCGTGCCGGCCGGGCCCGAGCTGATCGTCGTGTCCGGCGCGGTGGTGTCGGCCGCGGGGCCGGAGGCCACCGTGATCGGCTTCATCGTGCTGTCGGCGTCGCCGTCGGCGTCGGTCACGTCGACGCGGACGTACTTGACCCCTTCGCCCTGGAAGGTGAAGGTCATCGTCTTGCCCTCGCCCAGCGGCCACTGCGTGCCCGCGGGGCCGTCGGGGCCGTCGTCGACCCACGTGTACGTGCACGGCGTGTCGTCGCACGTCGCGCTCGAGGCGTCGAACGCCACCGCTTGTCCGATGGCCGGCGCGGCCGGGCTGTAGGTGAACGCGGCGTCCGGCTGATCGTCAGCGGGCGGCGCGCCCTGGATGGTCCAGCTCTGCGTGGCCGGCGTGGCGTCCGTGTTGCCCGCCGCGTCGATGGCACGCACGCTGAAGGCGTGCGCCCCGGCGCTCAGGTCGCTGTAGGCCTTCGGGCTCGTGCAGGCCGCGAAGGCGGCCGAGTCGAGCTTGCACTCGAATGTGGACCCCGTCTCGCTCGACGTGAACGCGAACGACGCGTCCGTCGCCGATGTCGTGGCGGACGGGCCCGACGTGATCGTCGTGGTCGGCGCGGTGGTATCGGGCGGCGGCCCGGCCGCGACCGTGAACGAGCGCGTCGCGGGCGAGGCGTCGGTGTTGTCCGCCGCGTCCGTCGCGCGGACCGACACGCCGTGCGGGCCGTCGCTCAGCGCGGCCGTCGTCCACGGGCTGGTGCAACTCGCCCACGCCCCGGAGTCGACGCGGCACTCGTAGGTCGAGCCGGGCTCGCTGGAGCCGAACGCGAACGTCGGGGTGCTGTCGCTGGTCGTGCCCGTGGGGCCCGAGGAGATCGTCGTCTCGGGCGCCGTGGTGTCCGGCGGCGGCGCGGTGGCGACGGTGAACGAGCCCGTAGCGGGCGTCGTGTCGGTGTTGCCCGCCACATCCGTCGCGCGGACGGAGACCGAGTGCGGCCCGTTGCTCAGCGCCGGCGTCGTCCACGGGCTCGCGCAATCGACCCACGACCCGGAGTCCACGCGGCACTCGAAGACCGAGTCGGCCTCGCTGGAGGTGAAGGCGAACGTCGGGCGTGGCGTCATTCGTCGTGCCCGTCGGGCCCGACGAGATCGTCGTCTCGGGCGCGCGTGGTGTCCGGCGGCGGCGCCGTGCCGACCGTGAACGACCGCGTCGCGGGCGTCGCGTCGGTGTTGCCCGCCACATCCGTCGCGCGGACGGCGACCGAGTGCGGCGCCGTCGCTCAGCGCCGGCGTCGTCCACGGGCTCGCGCAGTCGACCCACGACCCGGAGTCCACGCGGCACTCGAAGACCGAGTCGGCCTCGCTGGACGTGAAGGCGAACGTCGGCGTGCTGTCGTTCGTCGTGCCCGTCGGACCCCGACGTGATCGTCGTCTCGGGCGCCGTGGTGTCGGACGGCGGCGGCGGTGGCGGGCGCTGCCGGAGACGCGAGCGCCGAGGTCGACGCCGTCGCTGGCGTCGGCCACCCCGGCGATCCGGCGGCCAGCGCGTAGCCGGCGTAGCTGGTCGGGTTGGCGCCGCCGGCGAAGACGGGTGTCGCCGACGGTCGCGTTCGTGCCGCTCGCGGCGCCGGAGCTGTTGAAGAGGTTGTAGGCCACGGTGCAGCCCGAGCAGTTCGCCCCCGGCGCGTTCGAGCGAGCCGTTGACGAACGATGTTGTCGCGCACCACGTCGTTGGAGCTCGGCGACCCGCCGGTCTTGTGCGTCCATGTGCACGTCGATCGACATGACCGTGTTGTGGACGAACTGCGTGCCGTCGTGGCTGCCCAGCTGCACCGCCGGCACGTAGCCGCCGCCGACCATCACGTTGTCGGCGATGACCTCGCTGTCGCCGCCGTCGGGGGCCATGATGATCGTGTCGTCGTCGTGGAAGTAGTTGCCGACGATCTGCGTGTGGCTCGAGCCGTAGAGCTGGATCGAGTCGACGTGCGCCGCGCACGTCCCCTGCCTGATCCCCGAGAACTCGTTGCCCGGCCCGATCTGCACGCCATAGGCGTCGCCGACGATCTGCACCCCGTCAGAGCAGCCGCCGTTGCCGAAGTGGCTGTTGGTGATCTTCACTCCCGACCGGCGAGCTGTTGTCGTAGCCGCGGACCGTCAGCGCGCCCCTCATAGGACGTCGCCGACGCGCTGATGCGCGTCGAAGGTGTCGTGGTCGAACACCAGGTTCGCGTTGGACACGTTGGCCGGCGTGTCGACGCGCACGGACCCCGTGAACCTCGAGTTGACGAAGGCGACGTTGCGCGCGCCGTTCGTGTACAGCCCGGTGATCGTCAGGCCGTCGAAGCGCAGGTTGTTCACCGACCCGTCCAGGCTCGGGCTCATCGAGGCGACCACACCGGCCGGCGCCACCAGGGTCACCGTCGAGGACTTCGAGCCCCCGGAGAACGACCCGTAGCTGCCCGCCGCCAGGTGGATCACGTCGCCGCCCTGCGCCGACGCGAACACGCTCGCCAGGGTCGCCGGCGTGGCGTTGAGATCGGCCGCCGACGCCGACCCGGCGCCGCGATCGATGCGACGAGCACCGCGAGAGCGCTCACCAGCCGGACGAGCCGGCGTCGCGTCGAGTGGGGAGCGGGCGAGACTGCGGGATGACGGGACACATGCGCCTCTCTTGGTGCCAGGAACGGGGGACTGCGCCATCCCTGGCCACGCCAAAAGACACCTGCGACCCCGGACGACCGCAGGTGTCACGTCGCGCCCAAGCGCCCAGGTCTCCGACGCCCACGGAGACGCCCGACGGGCATTTGCAGCTGCCCATCGGTGCACGATGACTAGCGCGACGGCGTGAACGGTACCGATTTTGCGACCGGCGGCAAGAATCAAATGTAACGTCGGCCTCGCCGGGAGCCTTCGGCGCAGACGCAAGGCGGCCCAGCGGGCAGCGGGCGCGGCCCGCCGCACCCCCTCAGCGCCGTGCCGATCAGGCGTCGCCGAGCGGCTGCACGCGCAGCACGCAGAGCCCTTCGGCGGGCTGCAGTACGTAGAGCGTGCCGTCGGCGCCGGCACGCATCTGCATGACGACGGCGACAGCTCCCGAACCGTCGTCGCAGCGCGCCAGCGACACCGTGGCGGAGTGCCCGGCGATGCCGCGGCCACGCAGCAGCGTGCCGCCGCCGTCCGCGGGCGCCGAGGACGACACGCCACAGGCTCACGCTGACGAGGACGCTCTGACGATCGTCAGAGGCGCTCGCCGCACGCGCCCGGCCGTTGCTCGCCCGGCCGGGCTTGCGCTTCGGCGTGGCCGCGAGGCGCACGCGCGTCACGGTCACGGCGGCGGAACGCGCGCGCCCAGCGGCGTCGACGGCGCGCACCGACACCGTGTGGACGCCGTAGGCCGTGGTCTTGCGGGCCGCGAACGTGGCGCGCGTAGGGGGCGGCGGTGTCGCGCGCCACGCGCGACGCCGTCGACCCAGAACTCGACGTGGCGGACGCCGTGGTCGTCGCTCGCGGTGGCGGTCATGTTCAGCGTCGAGGTGAACGTCGACCCGGCCGCCGGCGCGACGAGCGTCACGGTCGGCGCCTGGTTGGCGGAACCAGAGCCTCCGCTAGCTGCCGGGGCGCCGGCCGGCAGACCGGGAAGCGCCACCGTCGTCCAGCTCGCGCTGGCGACGGAGGGGTCGACGTTGCCGGCCGCATCGGTGGCACGGACGGCCGCGCGTGTGCTGGCCGAGCGCGAGGCCGGTGTACGTCTTCGGCGACGTGCACGCCGTCCACGCACCACCGTCGAGCTGGCACTCGAAGGTCGCGCCCGACTCGGGCGCTGAACGCCAGGGTGGCGCTCGACCCGGACGAGATCGCCGGCGGCGCGGAGCCGATCGTCGTGTTCGGGGCCTGCGTGTCGACGCTGAACGAGCGCGTCGCGGGCGAGGCGTCGGTGTTGCCCGCCGCGTCGGTCGCGCGGACCGACGCGCTGTGCGCGCCGTCGCTCAGGGCCGGCGTCGTCCAGGGGCTCGTGCAGCTCGCCCACGCGCCGGTGTCGACGCGGCACCGGAACGTCGAGCCGGCCTCGGTCGCCGTGAAGGCGAACGTCGGGGTGGCGTCGTTGGTCGCCGAGTTCGGGCCCGAACCGATCGTGGTGTCCGGCGCGGTGGTGTCCGGCGGGGGCGCGGTGCCGACCGTGAACGAGCGCGTCGCGGGCGACGCGTCGGCGTTGCCCGCGGGGTCGGTCGCGCGGACCGACACGCTGTGCGCGCCGTCGGCCAGGGCCGCCGTCGTCCACGGGCTGGTGCACGTCGCCCACGACCCGGAGTCCACGCGACACTGGAACGTCGACCCGCCTCGGTCGCGGTGAACGCGAAGGTCGGCGTGTTGTCGCTGGTCGTGCCGGTCGGGCCCGAGGTGATCGTCGTGTCGGGCGCGGTGGTGTCAGCCGGCGGTGCCGGCGGCGACGGTGATCGCCTTCATGTGGCGTTGGTGTCGCCATCGGCGTCGGTGACGACCAGGCGGACGTTCTTGACGCCCGCCTCCTGGAAGGTGAAGGTCATCGTCTTGCCGGTCGCCCAGCGGCCACTGCGTGCCGGCAGGACCGTCGTCGCCGTCGTCGGCCCACGAGTAGCTGCACGGCGTGTCGTCGCACGTCGCGCTCGAGGCGTCGAACGAGACGGCCTGGCCGGCGGTCGGCGTCGTCGGGCTGTAGACGTAGGCGGCCACCGGCTGGCGGTCGGCGGGGCGCGGTCTGGATCGTCCAGGTCTGCGTCGCCGGGGTGGCGTCGGTGTTGCCCGCCGCGTCGGTGGCGCGCACGCTGAAGCTGTGCGAGCCGTCGCCCAGGGCGGCTGTAGTCCTGGGGCTGGTGCAGGCGCCGAAGGCCGCCGAGTCGAGCTTGCACTCGAAGGTCGAGCCCGGCTCGGTCGAGCTGAACGCGAACGATGCGCTCGTCGCCGTCGTCGTGCCCGTCGGGCCCGAGGTGATCGTCGTGTCCGGCGCCGTCGTGTCGGGCGGCGGTGCGGTGTCGACGGTGAACGAGCGCGTCGCGGGCGAGGCGTCGGTGTTGCCCGCCACGTCGGTGGCGCGGACCGACACCGAGTGCGCGCCGTCGGCCAGCGCCGAGGTCGTCCACGGGCTCGTGCAGTTCGGCCCACGACCCCGAGTCCACGCGGCACTCGAACACCGAGTTGGCCTCGCTGGCGCGTGAACGCGAACGTCGGCGTGCTGTCGCTCGTCGTGCCCGTCGGGCCCGACGTGATCGTCGTGTCCGGCGCCGTGGTGTCGGGCGGCGGCGCGGTGTCGACCGTGAAGACGCGCGTCGCGGGCGACGCGTCGGTGTTGCCCGCCACGTCGGTGGCGCGCACCGACACCGAGTGCGCCCCGTCGCCCAGCGCCGAGGTCGTCCACGGGCTCGTGCAGTTGACCCACGACCCCGAGTCGACGCGGCACTCGAACACCGAGTTGGCCTCGCTGGACGTGAACGCGAACGTCGGCGTGTTGTCGTTCGTCGTGCCCGTCGGGCCCGACGTGATCGTCGTGTCGGGCGCGGTGGTGTCGCGCCGGCGGCGGTGCGGGGCTGCCGGCGCGACGCGGATGCCGCGGTCGGCGCCGTCGCTGGCGTTGGCCTTGCCCGGCGAGCCGGCCGCCAGCGCGTAGCCGCGTAGCTGCTGGGGCTCGCGCCGCCGACGTACGCCGGGGTGCCGATCTGGCTGTTGGAGCCGCTGGCGCTGCCGCTGCGAGGCGAACAGGTTGTAGGCTGACCGTGCAGCCCGTGCACGTTGCCCGCCGACGGCGTTCGTGGAGCCGCTGCACGAACACGTTGTCGCGGACGACGACGTTGCGACTGCCGGCGACCGACCTTGCTTGTCGGTCGATGTGCACGCCGATGCCTTGACCGTGTTGTGCACGACCTGGGTGCCGTCGTGGCTGCCCAGCTGCACCGCCGGGACATACCCGGCGCCGACCATCACGTTGTCGGCGATCGATCTCGCTCTCGCCGCCATCGCGGCGCCATGATGATCGTGTCGTCGTCGTGGAAGTAGTTGCCGACGATCTGCGTGTTGCTCGAGCCATACGAGCTGGATCGAGTCGACATGCGCTGCGCAGCTGCCCTGCCGCAGGCCCGAGAACTCGTTGCCCGGCCCGACCTGCACGCCATAGGCGCCGCCGATGATCTGCACCCCGTCGCGCAGCCGCCGTTGCCGAAGTGGCTGTTGGTGATCTTCACCCCCGACCGGCGCGGCGTTGTCATAGCCGCGGACCGTCAACCGGCCCTCGTAGCACGAGCCGCGCGCATCGATCCCATCGAACGTGTCGTTGTCGAACGACGATGTTCGCGTTGGACACGTTCGCCGGCGTATCGACGCCGCGCCAGCGCCCGTGAACTGCGAGTTGACGAACGCGATGTTGCGCGCCCCATTGGTGTACAGCGCCGCTCGATCGTCAACCCGTCGAAGCTTGCAGGTTGTTGACCGCCTGACGCCCAGGCTCGGAGCGATCGACGCCACCGCCCCGGACTGCGCGACCAACGTCACCACCGACGACTTCGACCCGCCCGCAAACGACCCGTAGCTCCCCGCCGCCAGATGAATCACATCGCCGCCCTGCGCCGACGCATACACACTCGACAGATTCGACGGCGTCGCATTCACATCCGCCGCCAGCGCCACACCAGGCGCCGCGATCGCTGCGACGAGCACCGATGACGGTCGCCAGCGAGGACGAGCCAGCGTCGCACGGGCCGGGGAGCGCAGCGAGACCGCGGGGTGGGACATCTACGCCTCTCTTGGTGCTTGGACAGGGCGCACAGGCACCGTCCCCGACAACGCGGAAGTGGCTGCGGCTGGACCGCCACAGATGGGACGCCACGCAGACGCTCCCGACGTCGTCGGGGACGACGCCAGGTTGCGCCGATATCGGCAAGAACGATCGGGAGGTGAACTTCGGGGCCCTGCCCCTCCGACATCAGTCGGAGCCGCCCGACGGGGCGACTACCTGCCCGACGGCGTGCGATGACAAACGCATTGGCACGAGCGGCAGCGATTCTGCGACGAGCGGCGGTGTGCTCAGCGCATCCGTCGCCGCCAGGCGACGTCGAGCCGGTCCGCTGCACCTGCCGCAGGCGGTATCGGTCAGACGTCCAGCGGCCTGCCGGACGCCCGCGAGCTCGTCCCAGGCGGGAGGCGGGCCCGGAAGCGGCGCCGCGGCCGCGGCGTGGAGCGCCTGCAAGCGCGAGCTCGAGGTAGCGCCGGCGCAGCGTCGAGGGCGCGCTGCTCGTCGTCGAGCTGGATGGCGCGCAGCTGGCGGAAGAGCAGCCCGAGGTCCTCCGTGGTGACGTCGGGGCGAACGGCGCCGGCGGCCTGGACGCAGTCGAGCAGCTCCTGCACGGCGTCGCGCAGGCTGCCCGCTCGCGGCGAGCAGCTCCTCGGTCGGGGTGAACGTGCCCGCCAAGCCCGCGATGAGCAGGGCGTCGCCGTCGGCGAGGGCATCCCGTCATGAAGCCGACGAACGCGCCCCACGGGTAGGACCGGGCGCGATCGAGCGCGACGCGGGCCTGCGCCTCGACGCGCCGCACGCCGTCCAGGCAGAGCTGCGCGACGAGCGCGTCCTTGCTCGGATAGCGTCGGTAGAGCGTCCCGATCCCCACGCCGGCGCGGCGCGCGACCAGCGACATCGGCGCGTCGGGCGCCGCGGTCAGCACCTCGCGCGCGGCCTGCAGCACGCGCTCGTCGTTGCGCAGCGGCCTCGGCGCGCCGGCCGCTCATCGTCGGGTCGGCCTCCGGGCGCACCGCGCAAACCGTAGCGCGGGGCCCGGACGGCGGAACGGAAGCGCTCCGCTCCGGTTGTTAGCCGCTCAGCGAGGGGTCGAGCGCGCAAAGGCCGACGCGTGGTCGACCGTGCGTCGCACGTAGTAGCCGCCCGACGGCGCGCACGAGACGCCGCGACGCCGGCCTGCTGCCGACCGCCGCGCGCTCCTCGATCGCCTGCGCGAGCGGGCGCACGAGGGTCGACCAGTGGTACTCCTCCGCCAGCGCGCGGCCGGCGGCGCGCGCGGCCTCGCGCTCGTCGCGGCCCTCGATGAGGCGCAGGATCGCCTCGGCCGCCTGCTCGGTGGCGCCCGGCGCGACGAGCCGCGCGAAGCCCGCCGCGCCGAAGCGGTCCGCGACCTCGTCCCCGGTGGCCAGGACGCATGGCAGGGAGGACCACAGGTAGTCCATGTAGCGCGCACGGGCCGCGAAGGGCGCCTCGGGCGTGTCGGCATGGAGGGTGAGCCCGATGTCGGCGTCCTGGAGGTACTCGTGACGGCGGTCGTACTGCGTCCATTCGTCGAGGAAGAAGACGTTGCGATCGAGGAGGCCCAGCTCGCGGGCCAGCTCGCGAGCGTCCTCGGTGCGCTCGGACCGATCGAACTTCGCCTTGGGCGCCTTACCGGCGCTGATGACCAGGCGTGCGTCGGGGCGGCGCGCGACCACGAGGGCGAAGGCCCTGATGGCCGTCGGCGCGTCGAACCACTTCCAGACCTTGCCCCACCAGAGCACCAGCGGATCGTCGGGTCCGATCTGCGGGAAGCGCTCGCGTACGGGTCGGGTGGTGCTGCGCGGCGGCGGATCCGGAAGGCCGAACGGCACGCTGACGATGGAGGGCCCCGCGCCGCGGCGCTGCGGCAGCGCATCGAGCTCCGCCACCAGCAGCTCGCGCTGGCGCTCGCCCGCGCAGGCGATCACGTCGGCGAAGCGCAGCTGGGCGTCGCGGATCAGGTGCTGGGCCTTGATGACGCGCGCGATGCCCGGCTGCTCGGCGAAGACCGACAGCTCGAGCGTGACCGGGTCGTACTGGTCGGACGACCGTGACCGTCGACGTCCCGCGAAGCGCGGCGAAGAGGTAGGGCGGCAGGACCGGCGCGACGACGGCGTCGTGGCGACGCGCCTCGCGAATGAGCGCCGCGCGCGTGAACGCGACCAGTCGAAGACCGTGGCGCGTGGCCGACGGAGGGTCATTGACGATGACCGTCACCTCGTGGCGCTCGGCCAAGGCGCGAGCAAGAGCCCAGCCTCGGATCTCGGGGCCGCTGACGCGGCTCCCACCGTCTCCACTGACTACAACCAGGATTCGCATGTGCCGCCCTCGTCGTTGGATTCCGTTCGCACGTTCGACGTCCTTGTCTCTGGAGCCGGCCCTGCGCTCAGCGTGGTCATCGTGCATCAGTGCCCGCCCGCCTCCGACGGCTGCGGCGCCACCCACGTGCCGGCCCCCGGTCCACCGGAGCCCCGCGCCCCGGGCGCGGCGGGCTTGCTGCGGAACAACCGGGCGGGAAGGATCCGCCGAACCAGCAGCATCGCGTCTCGCCACGCGGCCGGGAAGGCGATGCGCAGTACGACGAGATAGGCGCTCCCCGCTACGACGGCGACGCAGAGCACGTTGAGGCTGGCCGGGACACCGGCGCTACTCATCGCCGAGCTCATGGGAGCCGCCACCACGAGGAGCGCGAGCGAGGAGACGAGCGCCGGCCCGACGTCATCCCAGAGGCGCCGGAGCGGTCCGTGCTCGGGATGCCCGTGCAGCAGCATCACGTATGCGACGACCAGGAAGACCACGTGGACGCTGACCGCCGCGATACTGACCGCCGCCAGCCCAAGCGGGGCGATGACGACGATGGTGCCGGCGTAGACCGCGAAGTGCGCCCACCCGTAACCGAGCAACGCCCGGGTCCGACCGGCCGCCATGAGCGTGGCCCCGACGGCATCGATGACAAGCGTCGCGGCGCCGGCAACCGTCAGGATCTGAGTAGGTACCACCGCGGACTCCCACGCCGGCCCGAACACCCAGGGAATCACGACGGGCGCGAGTGCGACGAGCCCGGCCAGCAACGGGAAGATCATGACGGTGAGCATTCGCACCATCCGCAGGCGCAGAGCGAACATGTCCTCGGTCGAGGCCGCCCGCGACAGCACCGGGAAGGCCATCTGGGTCATGACCACGCTGATCTTCTTCTGGTACTCCACCGCGAGCTGGAAGGCCCGCCAGTAGATGCCGGCGCTTGCCGCGCCGAGCCGCGCCCCGACGATGGCGTAGTCGGCGTTGCGGAACCCGGCCCAGCTGACCGTCGCCAACGCAGCGGGGATCCCGAAGGCCGTGAGGTCGCGCACCGGACCCTTGCGCAACCGCGGCAGGGGCACCGGAGCGCTCAACAGCGAGAGCACCGTGGCCACGACCCCGGCGGCGATTCCACCGATGACCAGCGCCTCGGCATCGAGGCCGAGGAAGATCGCAAGCGCGAGCGACACGGCAGCGCCGCCGAGCAACGACGCCAGCTGGATCTGGGCGACCCGCCGAAAGTCGAGCCGGCGCAGGAGCACCGCCTGGGGGATCGTCGTCACCGCCGCGAGCATCCAGCCCGGCGCCGCGAGCTGGATGAGCCAGGCGGTCTCCGACCCGAACAACGGGTCGAAGAGCACCGGAGCGAGGACGAAGATCGTGGCCAGGACGAACGCCGCCTGGAACGCGAGGACGACCGCGAGGCCGGCCTGTAGATGCTCGCGCCGCACGGCCGGCCGGTGCACGAGGGCGTTCCCGAAACCACCGGCCACTCCGACCGCGAGCTCCTGCATGAAGAGGACGATCGCGAACTTGCCGAACTCGGCGGGCGGGATCAGCCGCGCCAGCACCACCAGCGTCGCGAGCAGGAGGACCTCGGTGAAGACGCGCGCCGAGGCGAGCCAGCGGGTGCCGTGGACGACGGCGTCGGCGAGCTGGCCGTTCGACATGGCGTCGCGCTGCCCGTCGGGCTGTTGACCGGCGCCCTGGGGGACAGCGTCCTCTCTCGGGGCTTTCCGATTCATCACCGGGGCATCAACGCCGGGTCGGCCACGACGCTTTCGCGCCCGTGGCGGGCGGCGACCACCCGCGCGATCTCTTCGCGCAGGCGCATGTGCGAGCGCGCCTCGTCGAAGTGCTGCTCGACGCGCCGCCGGCCGCTGTCGGCCAGTTCGCGCGCGAGGCGCGGCTCGTGGTGGAGGCGGGCAACGGCCGCCGCGATGGCCGCCGGGTCGTCCGGCTCCACCAGCAGACCGCTCGCCCCGTCGACGACGACGTCCGGGATGCTCCCCATGCGCGCCGCGATCACGGGCGTGCCAAGGGCCATCGCCTCCATGATCACCAGCGGCGTGACCTCGCCCGCGGGCAGCAGGAGCGCGTCGGCCGCGAGCAGGTGCGCGGGCACGTCGGACGACTGGCCGACGAAGCGCACGCGCTCGGCGACTCCGGAGCGCTGGGCCAGTGCGCGCACCTCCGCCGCGTAGGCGGTGTCGGCCTCGGCGCCCACGAGCTCGAGTTCCGCGTCGAGGCCCTGGCTCTTCAACGCCGCGAGCGCGGCCACCGCGAGGTCCTGGCGCTTGTGTCGATCGACCGTCCCGACGACGACGAGCCGCAGAGCGCCGCCGTCCTCGCGGCGGGGGCGCGCCGGGCGCTGCGGAATGGCAATGCCGACGGGGTTGAGCAGGACGTTCGCCCGGGCTCCCGCGAAGGCCTCGGCGATCCAGGGCGAGATCGCGACCACGGTGTCCGCCATCGCGCCGTGGAAGCGGAAGAGCGCGCGGACGGCCGCCGACTTCGGGGCCTCCTGCGCGTGGACGACGACGGGAACGCCGGCGAGCCGGGCGGCCAGCACGGGCGCCACCATGATGGTGCTGTTCGCGATCACGGCGTCCACCCGCCGGCGGCGGATGATGGCGGCCAGGCGCGCGGCGTCGGGGACGGCGCGCGCCGTGTCGAGCGCCCATCGGCTCGGCGATGCACCCCAGATCGGCAGGCGGGTCGGCCCCCGCAGGATCGGCCCGAGCTCGGCAAAGGGCTGGCGCAGCGGCCCGACGCCCACCGCGATGACGAGTTCGTGATCGGGCGCCAGCGCGCGGGCCTGTCCCAGCGCCACCAACTGCGCGCCGGCGGGCTTGGGGCTGTGAACCGCCATGAGCAGGCGTAGACGCGCGTCCATGCCCCACCAACGCCCGCACACCTGGAGTTCTCGCGACCCCAGGAGACTCGGAAGTGTGGCCCGGCGTCCCCCGTTTGTCAGTAATGACCGACCGGGAGCCGACCAGGCCGCATCGAACAGGACCGACAGTGACGGCCGCGGTGGCGGCCTACAACGCGGAGGCGTGGATCGCCGAGACGCTCGAGGCCATCCTCGGGCAGACGCGCCCGCCCGACGAGGTCCTCGTAGTGGATGACGGGTCGACCGACGGCACCGCCGCCATCCTCGAGTCGTTCTCGGACCGCGTTCGCGTGGTGCAACGGGCCAACGGCGGCTGCCCCGCCGCCTTCAACACCGCGTTCGAACACGCCACGGGCGACTTCGTGGCGATGTGCGGCGCCGACGACATCTGGGAGCCCCACAAGCTCGAGTGGCAGCTCGAGGCGCTGCGTGCCGACCCGGAGCTGGACGTCCTGTTCGGCGACGCGGAGATCTTCGGGCTGGTCGAGGGCAACTACGCTCGTCCGACCGGCACCGGGAGGCTCGACGCCGCCGTGCTGCGCGACGCGCTGTACCGCGAGAACCTCATCTGCGCGCCGTCGATCATGATCCGTCGCAGCCTCTTCGAGCGGCTGGGGCCGTTCGTCGAGCGCTTCGGAGCCGACGACTACGAGTACTGGATGCGCTGCCTGCGGGCGGGCGCGCACTTCCATTACGACCCGCGCGTGCTGCTGCGCTACCGCCGCCACGAGAGCAATCTCTCCAGCGGGCTGCTGTGGATGACCGAGTGCAGCCACAAGGTCCACCGCTGGTACGCCGCGGACCTCGACGATGACGCCCTCGCGCGTGAGGTTCTCGCGGGCGATCTCTTCAAGATCGGCCGCCTCCTCGTCGACGAGGGGCGGAGCGATGAGGCGCGGCGGGCGTTCCGTGGGGCGTTGCGCTACGCCGTCACGACACGCGCGCTCGTGTGGGTGGCGCTGCTCAGCCTGCCCGCCGGCGCGCGCGATCGCAGCGCCTCCACGTTCGTGCGCCTCAGCCGGTCGATGCAGGCACGCCAGACGCCCGCCGAGGCCTCGCCGTGAGCGACGCTGCGGTGGCCGTCGTCCCGAAGCGCCACGTGGCGAGCGACGCCCGCGCGCGAGCGCGGCGCTTCGTCGCGCGCGGGGTCGCTCAGCGGCCGCGCATCTGGAAGTACCGGGCGCTGTCGACCTGCTCGCGCGTGAGCGGGTCCCCACTCGTCCTGCAACCGGTCCTCTACCTCGGCAACGGCAGCATCGCGATCGGCGACGACGTGGAGTTCGGCTGGCCGACGTCGCCGCTCTTCTACACGGGCTACTGCCAGCTCGAGGCGTCCTCGAACGGCGCGAGCATCGAGATCGGCGATCGCGTGCAGATCAACAACAACGCCTTCGTCAAGAGCGAAGGCGCAGGGATCCGGATCGGTGCGGACGGCCTCTTCGGCTCCAGCGTGGAGATCATCGACTCCGACTTCCACGAGCTGCATCCCGACCGCCGCCGCGGAGGGCAGCCGCGAATGGCGCCGGTCGACATCGGGCCCAACGTCTTCGTGGGCAACGGCGCGCGCATCCTCAAGGGCGTCACGATCGGCGCGCACGCGGTCATCGGGGCCGGCAGCGTCGTCACCGCCTCGATTCCCGAGGGCGTGATCGCCGCGGGCAATCCTGCGCGAGTGATCCGCGAGCTCTGACCGATCACGCGAGAAACGCTCCTCGCCGGCCGTTCCTAGGCAGACATGTGTGGCATCGTCGGACAGCTCCGCCCCGCCGGGCAAACCGTGGACTCAGAGCTCCTCGCGCGGATGTGCGCGGGGCTCGAGCACCGCGGGCCCGATTCGCGCGGCATGCACCACGGCGGCCGCGCCGGCCTGGGCATCCAGCGCCTGCGGGTCATCGACCTCAACACGGGCGACCAGCCGATCTACAACGAGGACCGCTCGGTCGTCGTCGTGCTCAACGGCGAGATCTACAACTACCGCGAGCTGCGCAGCGAGCTCCAGAGCGCGCGGCCACACGCTTCGCCACCCAGGGCGACACCGAGGTCATCGTCCACCTCTACGAGGAGTACGGCGCCGACTGCGTCGCGCCACCTGCACGGCATGTTCGCGTTCGCGCTGTGGGACGCAGCGCCGCCAGCAGCTGGTTCTGGCCCGCGACCGCGTCGGCAAGAAGCCGCTCGTCTACGCGCTGCGCGACGGCGTGCTCAGCTTCGCCTCCGAGATGCAGGCGCTCCTGCAGGACTCGGACGTCCCGCGCGAGGTCGACCACGTCGCGCTGCGATCGCTACCTCGCGCTCGGCTACGTGCCGGCACCGCTCGACGGCGCTTGCGCGACGTGCGCAAGCTTCCGCCGGCGCACACGCTGCGTGATGCGCGACGGCGAGGTCGACGATCGAGCGCTACTGGGCGCTGCGACTACGCCCACAAGCTCGACGAGTCCGTCGAGGAGGTGTGCGAGCGCATCCGCGAGGGCCTGCTCGCCGCGACGCGGCCGCCGGCTCATCGCCGACGTGCCGCTCGGCGCCTTCCTCTCGGGCGGCGTCGACTCGTCGCGCCGTGGTCGCCGCGATGGCGCAGCTCTCGACCGAGCCGGTGCAGACGTTCTCGATCGGCTTCGACGACGAGGGCTTCGACGAGCTCCGCCCACGCGCGCCAGATCGCGCAGCAGTTCGGGACCGAGCACGAGGAGTTCCAGGTCCGCGCCGAGGCGATCGAGGTCCTGCCGCAGATCGTGCGCCACTACGGCGAGCCGTTCGCGGACTCGTCGGCGATCCCGTGCTTCTACCTGGCCGAGCTCACGCGCCGCCACGTGACCGTCGCGCTGAACGGCGACGGCGGCGACGAGTCCTTCGCGGGCTACCAGCGCTACGTGGCCAACGCGGTCGCCGGGCGCCTCGACCGCCTCCCGGCCCCGCTGCGGCGCGGGCTTGCCGCCGTCGGCGGGCGGGTGGCCGACGACGGCGACGTCTCGAGCGTGCGCAACCGCGTCAGGCGCCTCGCCGGGGGCCTGGCCCTCGACGCGCCGGCGCGCTACGCCCGCTACGTGTCCTGGTTCGACGGCGCACAGCGCGGCGCGCTCTACAGCCCCGGATTCGCCGCGGCCATCGGCGGCGCCAACGCCGACGACGAGATCGCCGGCCGCTGGGCAGCGGCCTCCGGTGCCTCGGTGGTGGACCGGATGCTCGAAGTCGACTCCTCGTCCTACCTCGTCGACGACCTGATCGCGAAGGTCGACATCGCCACGATGGCGCACGCCCTGGAGGCGCGCTCGCCCTTCCTCGACCATCAGATGATGGAGCTCGCGGCCTCGATCCCGGCCGCGATGAAGGTCCGCGGCGGGGAGAAGAAGTGGATCCTGCGCGAGGCCCTGCGCCCCTGGCTGCCGGGCTCCATCCTGGATCGCCCCAAGCAGGGCTTCTCGGTGCCGCTGTCCAGCTGGCTGCGCACCGACCTGCAGGGCTGGGCGCGCGACATCCTGCTCGATCCGAGCTCGCTGGGGCGCGGGTACTTCGAGCCGGCCGCCGTGAACCGCCTGCTCGATCGCCACGCCGCCGGCGCCGACGGCGACGCCAAGCGGATCTACGCCCTGCTGATGCTCGAGCTGTGGCACCGCGACTTCGTCGACGCCCCCTCGCTCGCCATGCCCGTGGCCGCATGACCGTGGACGCTCGCATCCTGATCGTCTCGCCGGTCCGCAACGAGGCCGCGCACATCGAGCGGGTGGTCCGCTCGGTCGCAGCCCAGGACCTCACGCCGGCGCGCTGGATCGTCGTCGACGACCGCTCCGACGACGGCACGCTGGAGATCCTGCGCCGGTTGGAGGCAGAGGTCGGGTTCCTCACCGTCATCGAGGGTCGCCCCGCACCCGCGGGGCCGGTGCGCGACCGGCTCGCGCGCGCGGCCGCGCCACGGACCTTCAACTTCGGGCTGGCCGCGGCAGGCGACTGGCGCGACTACACGCACGTGATGAAGCTCGACGGCGACATCGAGATGGCGCCCGGCTACCTGCGCGAGCTCGTCGAGCGCTTCGCGGCCGACCCGAAGCTCGGCCTCGCGGCCGGCGTGCTCGACGAGCCCACCGCCGACGGCGGGATGCGGCGCATCCAGATTCCGCGCGTACACGTCCACGGGGCGCTGAAGCTCTACACGCGCGAATGCTTCGAAGCCATTGGCGGCGTCCAGGAGCGCCTGGGCTGGGACACCATCGACGAAACCTACGCGCGGATGCGCGGCTTCAAGGTCTGGAGCTTCACCGACCTGGTATCCATCCACCACCGGCCGCTGGGGAGCGCCGACGGCACGGTGCGTGGCCACGCCCGCCACGGCGAGTGCGCGTACGTCGCGCACTTCACCGTGTCCTGGGTGGCCCTGCGCGCCTTCAAGGTCGCCACGCGGCGCCCGTTCGTGCTGTCGGGCCTCGCCTTCTTCTACGGGTACGTACGGGCCGCGGCACGGCGCGTCGAACGGGTCCCCGACCCCGAATACCGTCGGTTCACACACAGGGAGTTGCGCCGGCGCATGCTCGGCGCGCTCGTGCCACATCAGGGGAGCGCACAATGAGCATCGGAATCGTCGGTCTCGGCTACGTCGGGCTACCGCTGGCCATGGAGTTCGCCGAGGCGGGCATCGACGTGATCGGCGTCGACGTCGACGCCGCCAAGGTGGCCGGCCTGCGCACCGGGCGCTCGCACATCGAGGACGTCGCCGACGAGCGCCTGCAGGCGGTGCTCGAGCACTGTCACTTCAGCACCCGCTTCGTCGAGCTGCACGAGGCCGAGGCGATCCTCATCTGCGTCCCCACCCCGCTGACGCCCAACCGCGAGCCCGAGCTCGGCCCGCTGCTGAGCGCAGCGCGCGCCGTCGGCAACGTGGTCCGGGCCGGCCAGACGATCGTCCTCGAGTCGACCACCTTCCCGGGCACCACCCGCGAGTACCTGCGCCCGCTGCTGGAGGAGTCAGGCCTGCGCGCCGGCCAGGACTTCGCGCTGGCCTTCTCGCCCGAGCGCGTCGACCCGGGCCGCAAGGACTACACGATCCGCACGACCCCGAAGGTCGTCGGCGGGCTCACCGAGGGCTGCACCGAGCGCGCATCGGAGATCTACGGACGCATCTGCGAGACGGTCGTCCCGGTCGGCTCCCCCGAGACCGCCGAGATGACCAAGCTGCTGGAGAACATCTTCCGCTCGGTCAACATCGCGCTCGTCAATGAGATGGCGATGCTCGCCGATCGCATGGGCATCGACATCTGGGAGGTCGTCGACGCGGCCTCGACGAAGCCCTTCGGCTTCATGCGCTTCGAGCCCGGCCCCGGCATGGGCGGCCACTGCCTGCCGGTCGACCCCTTCTATCTGACCTGGCGCGCCCGCGAGTTCGACCTCGCCACCGAGTTCATCGAGCTGGCCGGCAAGGTCAACCAGCAGATGCCGTACTTCTGCATGGAGCAGATCGAGCGCGCGCTCAACGACGACGAGAAGTCCGTGCGCGGCTCGCGCATCCTCGTGCTCGGCGCGTCCTACAAGCCCGGCGTGGGCGACATCCGCGAGTCACCGGCGCTGAAGCTCATGGCCCTGCTGCAGGAGCGCGGCGCGGACGTCCGCTACCACGACAGCTTCGTGCCCGAGCTGGCATCGCTCGGCCTGAGCCATTGCGAGCTCGACGACGGGTTGGACGGCGCCGACCTGGCCGTGATCGTCACGGCGCACCCCGGCGTCGACCACGAGGCTGTGTGGCGCGCGGCGCCGCGCACCGTCGACTTCCGCGGCGTCACGCGGCACGTGCGCGACGCGGTCGGCGAACCGGTCGCCTAGCGGCATGGACCACCGTATCGACGTCGTCGTCGTCAGCTACAACAGCCGCGACACCCTTCGCGACTGCGTCGAGCCGCTCGTCGGCCTGCCCGCAGTCAGTGTGACCGTGGTCGACAACGGGTCGCCCGACCGCTCGCTGGAGGCGATTGCCGACCTGCCGGTGCAGGCCATCGACTCCGGGCGCAACGGCGGCTTCGGGTTCGGCTGCAACCTCGGGATGGCCGCCGGCAGCGCGCCGTTCGTGCTCTTCCTCAACCCCGACGCGCGGATCGACGGCAAGAGCCTGCAGCGCCTGGCGGCCGCGCTGGAGGCCGAGCCTGACGTCGCGATCGTCGGACCGCGGCTGCTCGAGGAGGACGACCGTCTGGTCCCGAGCATGCGCCGCTACCAGCGCCCGGGCTCGACGTGGGCGCAGGCGCTCTTCGTGCACCGGCTGGTGCGCCGCGCGGCGTGGGCCAACGAGATCATCCACCAGGAAGCCGCCTACGAGCGCGTCGCCTATCCCGAGTGGCTGTCGGGCGCCTGCATGCTGGCGCGCCGCGCCGCGCTGGAGTCGATCGGCGGCTTCGACGAACGGTTCTTTCTCTATTGCGAGGACATGGACCTCTGCGCGCGCCTGCGCGCCGCCGGGCACGAGATCCGCTACGAGCCTGGCGTCGCCGTCCACCACGACGGCGGCCGCTCGGCGCCCCGGGCCAGCCTCTACGCGATCCTCGCCCGCAGCCGCACGCGCTACGCGCGCAAGCACTACGGGACCGTTTCGGCGTTCCTGCAGCGGGCCGGGCTCGCAGTGAACGCCCTGACCCACGTGGCCGCTGCCGCCGGGCGCCCCGCCCGCGCGCGCGGGCACGCCGCGGCCCTGCGCGAGGTCCTGCGTCCCGAGCGCGGGCGTAGCGGCGTGCCCGAGCCCGCGCTGAGGCAGGAAGCGGCGTAGCGCGCGGGACTGTGGCGATTCCCGTTCCCCAGCCGACGCGCCGGCGCCTGCACGTGGCGTGGATCGTGCTCGCCGCCGCGGTCGTGGCCGCGGGCGCGCTGGCCTGGTCGGCGCTCGCGGCGACGAGGCCGCGGACAAGCCCGCCGGCCGCGTCGTGCACGCCGTTCCCGCGACCCTCGAGCGGGTGTTCGCGAACGCCCAAGGCTCCGAGACGATCCTGCTCGGGCCGGGCGATTACGGATCGTTCGCCGCGGGCGCCAAGTCGACGGTGTTGACGATCCGGCCCGAGCCGGGGGCCTCGGCGCGGATCGCGCTGGCCCTCACTGCGGCCGCCAACGTGCGCTTCGAGGGGCTGACGGTCGACGGCGCCGACATCGGCGGTAGCACCCACGACGTGACGATCGCCAAGAGCACCTTCACCCATCAGGTCGTCATCCACGCCGATCGGATGCGCAACGCCAGGGTGGTGCTGGACGGCAACCGATTCCCCCGCATCGACGTGTGCGCGGACTGCTACGAGGGCCGCGTGCATGTCCTCGGCGACTCTGGGGGCCCGTCGGGGGTCGTGATCGCCAACAACGTCCTCGGGCCGGGCGGCAACTCAGACGGTGTCCAGGTCAGCGCCAACGGCGTGCGGATCCTCCGGAACACGTTCGTGGGGATCCAGGGCACCGGGGGCCGGCACGTCGACGCGCTGCAGCTCTACGGGGCGAGCAACACGGTCATCCGCGGCAACTACTTCCGCGACGTCGGCACCGCGATCATGTCTCCAGACGGTGCCGATCACGAGCGCATCGAGGACAACCTCTTCGATACCGGCAGCTATCCGTACGCGATCATGCTCGGCGGCGACAACGGATCCGTGATCCGCCACAACACGCTGCCCGACGTCGGCAAGTGCGCCTACCACCAGCCGTGCGGCACGCTGCTGATCGGCGACGGCGGGCCGTCTCATCGCCCTGGCCGGGGCACCGTCGTGGTGGACAACATCCTCGGGGTGCTCTCGGTCGCCGGCGGCGAGCACGCTGGGCGCGAGCACCACAACCTCATCGCCGTCGGAGACCACGGCGCGCGCGACCGTGCCGGCCGGCCCGTGTTCGCCGGCGGGGCCCACCCGAGGTCGCGTGGAGGCTTCCGGCTCGCGGACGGATCGCCCGGGCGCAAGGCGGCCTCGGACGGCACCGACGTCGGGAGCGCCGGTGGCTAGCCGACGCAAGATCCGCCCGGTCCCGGGCGTTGGTCTGTCGAATGTCACTCGGTAGACACCTGCGCGAGCTGTGGCAGTTCCGGCTCGGCCTCATCGCGGCCGTGACGCTCGCAACCCTCGCCGCCTTGTGGAGCATCGGGCAGGTGAGCCTCTTCCCGCCGGGCGTCAAGGCGCGCAGGCTGGAGATGGCGGCCGCCTCGACCAGGGTGCTCGTGGATACGCCGAAGTCGGCGATCATCGACCTCTCGGTCAACACCTACGACTTCCAGGCCTACACCAACCGCTCGCTGCTGGTGGCCAACATCATGGCCAGCCCGCCGGTGCGCCGCTACATCGCCCGGCGTGCCCACGTGCCCGCGGACGTCCTGCAGGTCGCCAGCCCGGTGACGCCGGACTTCCCGCGACCGCTGTCGAGCGACGGCGAGAAGCACAGCAGCGACCTCCTCAAGTCGCCCGACGAGTACCGGCTCAGCATCCAGTCCAACCCGACCGTGCCGGTCGCCGACGTGTACGCGGAGGCCCCGACCGCCGAGGCGGCGCAGCAACTGGCCAACGGCGCGGTCGACGGCATGAAGGATTACCTGCGCGACCTCGCCAACGCGCAGTCGGATCCCGGACAAGGAGCAGGTCCACCTCGTGCAGCTGGGACGCGCGAAGGGCGGCGTCATCGATCCAGGGATCAGCGCCAAGGTGGCGCTGCTCGCCTTCCTGCTCGTCTTCGGCGCCGCGAGCGCGGCCGTGATGTTCCTCAACCGTGTGCGGCAGGGCTGGAACGTCGAGGCGAGCAAGAGCGAGACGCAGGCGGCGCGGCGCCCGAGACAGGCTGATGGAGCTCATCAGCATCCTGCGGGTGCTGAGGCGGCACCGGCTGCTGGTGGCCGCCGGCGTTGCCTTGGCCGTCTTCGTCGCGACGGTCCTCACCTACCAGGTCACGTTCATGCCGCCCCGGCTCGGCAGCAGGGTGAAGACCTCGGGCGTCGCCACCGCGCGCGTGATCATCGCCGCACGCACCCAGCCCGCGTTCGATCTTCGAGTCGCACATCACGGACACGCTCGGAACCAGGGCGGCCCTGCTGGCCGACTACCTGTCCGCGGACGAAGTCCGCGCGGAAATCGCCCGCGGTGCCGGGCTCGCGCCCGACCAGGTTGGGGTCATCGAGCCCCGTGTGGGGAGCGCCGACCCTCGCGCTCGCGCTCCCACTGAGCGCGACCGAGGCCGCGGCCGTGGCGCACGAGCCCTACGTGCTCACCGTGAGGTCCTCGGGCGACATCCCCATCATCTCGCTGCGAGCCACCGGACCCGACGCGGTGCGCGCGGCGAAGGTCACCAACGCCGGCATCGACGCGATCCGCGACGTGATCGCGAGCAGGTCGATCGGCCGCCCGGACATCCTCGTCGAGCCCCTGGGCCCGGCCATGGCCAGAACCACCGTTACGGGCCCCCGCAAGGCCGTCGCGCTCGCCGGCGCCTTCGTGCTGCTGGGCATGTGGTGCGCCGGGATCGTGCTTCTCGAGTGGTTCATCCGCCGCTGGCGCACCCGTCGCCGTCCGGCGATGCCCGCTCCGCAGTACGCGCCTTGACATAGACACGCGTGCCGTGAGGACGACTGCACGTGAACCCGCCGGTTCGCGGCGACCTCGGTGGCGCGATCCACGCAGCTGCAGGCCAGGGCGCCGGCAGCCGTCGCCGAGGATGCGTCCCGAGCCACCACGCGCGTTGACGCTCGAGACCGAGCTGGTCGCGCGCGACGCCTCCGGCGCCCGTCAGCGATTCACCGCGCAGCCCGGCGGCGACAAGACGCGCCCCTCGATCGCCCTGGCAATTCAAGGCCGGAGAGGCTGGGCGAGCCGCCTCCCGTCGGATGACCGTCTCAAGCCCGGCGCCGGCTGCTAGCTGTCCTGCCCTCGTCTTGTGAACGCGGCTGATGGATGGCCGGCCGGCGAGCGAGGTGTGTGGCCTTCGGCGGTTGTAGTAGCGCAGGAAGGATGCCAGCGCGTGGTTGCGTCGGGTCGATGAGGGCCAGATCCGCGCGTGCGCCCATTCCTCGTCGAGGGTGCGGATGAAGCGTTCTGCTTGCCGTTCCAGCGCGGGGTGCGCGGCGGGGTGAGGATGTGGCGAGCGCCGAGCTGCTGCAGGGCGGCCTTAAGGGCCGGCTGCGGCGATAGGCCAGCGCGTTGTCGGCCATGACCGCCTGGGCGGGGCCGGCGCCTTGTGGGTCATCCAGGTGGCGGCGCGCTGAAGGACGGCGGCGGCGATGTCACCGCGGTCGTGGCGGGTGGTTTCATCGATGACGACGTGGGCGAACTCGGTCCGCGCCGGCCCGTGGCTCTCGATTGTGCATGCGCCGTGCGGTCGCCTGGTGGCGGCCCAATGCTCCCCGGTGTAATCGGGGGCGCGGTAGGTGCTTGGGCGTCCATGGTGCAAAAGGGCGCCGGGCTCTGACCGCCCCAGCGGAGGCCCGCCAGCCGCGCCGGCCTGAGATTCGTGCGGGCCCGCGCGTCGCGGATCCGCCGATCAGCCTCCGCGGTCAACCGCCACGAACACGACTTCGCCACCGGGGGAGTGTGCCCTGGCGCCTGTGGTGATCGTCCTCGGCGCGAACCGCATGGGATTACTCCCGGTTTCCGGTGGCGATCCCATGCAGTTCGGGACGGGCGCCGCTCCGGGCCGGCCGCCCGCGCTCCAACCGCCGCTACTCCCGTCCCTCGATGATGCTGTTTGCGCGGCGCAGAGCCACCACGGCACCAAGACGACCCTCCCCACGTTCTCCGGCGCGGCGAGGATGCGATGCGCCCGCTGCCCGTACCGCACGACGACGGCACACGCGCGGGACGTGGTGGTGGCGGGTCAGGCCGGGGCCTGGGAGTCCTGCATGGCCGCGAACGCCTCGGGGCCCTGCTCCGCCGCCGCCGGGTCCATCCACATGACCTGCCAGCCGTGGCCGTCGAGGTCGAAGAAGCTGCGTGAGTACATGAAGCCGTGGTCCTCGGCACCATCGGCCTCGGAGCCGCCCGCCGCGAGCGCAGCGGCGCTGACGGTATCGACCTCATCGCGGGATGACACGCTGAAGCAGTACAGCGCCAGCGTGTGCGTGGTGGGATCGGCGATCGGCAGCTTCGCGAACTCCGCGAACTTCTCGCGGCTGAGCAGCATGACGAAGGCGTGCTCGCCGACCAGCATGCAGGCGGCGGTCTCGTCGGTGAACATCGGGTTGTAGCTGAAGCCCGAGCTTCGCGAAGAACGCCTTGCTGCGCTCGACGTCCGCCACGGGCATGTTCACGAACAGCATGCGGCCGGGGTGTGCGTGATCGGTCATGGTGGGTCTCCAGTCGGTGCTCGATGGCCGTACGTCCTGGTAGACCGGCCGATCCGGCGGAACTCATCGGTCGATCACGGAGCTCGCCGCGAGCGACAGGCGAAGCGGGAGAACAGCCCCTCGTGGTCCAGGAGAACGTCCGGGTCCGCCCGCCTCCAGGCGTCGAATCACCCGACACCAGTTAGGCTGGCTGTTCACGCTGACGCGGCGCTCCGCCCCCCGGCGGAAGGGCCCGTCAGCGACGACTCGCCGTGCTACGCGGCGCGCGGCGTGGTGGCCACGGCGCAGAGGCCCGCGCCGAGGTCCGGCACGCGGTTCAGCGAGCCAGCGGCCCACCGGGCCGGTCTCGGTGCGCCCGAAGCGCTCCAGGGCGTGGAAGTTGCGCGCAATCGAGGCCTGGCGGCCGCCGACGCTGACGTCGGCGAAGCCGCACGAGCGCAGCATCGCCTCGAAGCTCGAAGGCGTGAAGAAGCGGACGTGCGGGTCGCGCCAGGACTCGGCCACCGAGAGGTCGTCGCCGCGCGGGTTCCAGCGCCCGCGGAACGCGAGGTCGACGCGCGACTTCCAGTGCGAGAGATTCGGCACGGTGGCGATGAGGACGCCGCCGGGGCGCAGGACGCGCTCGATCTCGCGGGCGACGACCTGGGGATCGAAGAGGTGCTCGAGCACCTCGAGGCAGACCGCGACGTCGAAGCTGTAGTCGCCGAAGGGCAGCAAGGCCGCATCGTCGATGAGCATGGCATCGAGCAGGCCGCCTTCGCCATCTCGATAGCGGGCGGCGAGATGTCGACGCCGACGTAGCTGGCCGCGTGCTCGTTGAGCCACAGCCCGGCCGTCCGGCCGTCGCCACAGCCGACGTCGAGGCAGGCGTGCTGCGGGCCGACGTGGCGCTCGAAGACGCGGCGCACGTCGGGGGACAGCGCGCCGGTGGGGCAATGCCCCTCGGCCGTCCAGTAGGTCTCGTAGTAGTCCTTCGTGATCATCAGCGGTGTCCTCGTGCGGCGGGTCGGAGCCGGGCATCGGATCGAACGCCTAGGCGCTCTGAGAACTGCGGGCGTCGATCGACGGCGTGGCGCGGGGCCGGGCGGGGCTCTTCCTCGGGCTGCGAACGCATGACGGCGAGCAGGCCGGCGAGCGACATCAGGATGTAGGGCGTGTGCGGAAACGACGACGTGTCGAACAGGAAGGTCAGCGACCAGGAACGCGATAGCGGCGCCCGCGACAGCGAGCGCCGGCGGCGACCACATCGGGTGGCGCGAGCGGATCAGCGGTCGTGCGGCGAAGACGATGCACATCAGCATGAAGACGAGCGAGCCAAGGCCGATCACGCCGCTGTCGATCAGGCGACCGAGGACCTCGGAGTCGAGCACGCGGTACGCCACGTGGTCGTAGCTGCCGTAGCCGCGACCGAAGAGCGAGGTGCGACCAGACGTCGGGACGGATGGCGTCGTAGTCGGCGGTCCGATCGCTGACCGTGCTGACGCCCAGCTCGATTCGGGATGCAGCTGGAAGAGGATCGATCCCAAGGCACCCGGCGACAGGGCGTGGATGACGACCAGCGAGACCACGGCCGAGCGGCGCCAGGCGCAGCAGCTCGCGGCGACGGAAGAACGCGATCGTCAGCGCGACGGAGATGGGCGCCAGGAGCGCGCTCTTGCGATACGTCGAGATCGCCGCCGCGAGCAGGATGCAGGCGGCGAGGCCGTAGAGGATGCGCTCGCGACGCTCCTTGCTGTGGATGATGCCCACGAGCGCGATGGGGAAGGCCATCGACAACATCGCCGACCGTCTCGAGTGGATGCTCAGCCGGGCCGCGGATCATCAGCCGCCCGATGTCGTCGACCTCGGCGAGTCGACCTTGCCCCACCTGGAAGAAACCCGGCAGGAGCTTGTCGGAGAGGTCGTAGAAGACGTTGTAGTGGAAGCGGTACTCCCAGATGGTGCCGATGGCGCAGAGGATCGAGAGTACCAGCGTGTACTTGAGGAAGGCCGGGACCTCGGTCCGTCGCACGCTGCTCGCGACGATCAGGAAGAACAGCCCGTACGACACCAGCAGCGGTGATCTTCTTGACCGGCATCTCGAGCTCGAGCGACTGGTTGAGCTCGTGCGCGTTGACCACGATGCTGAGGCAGATCGCCGCGATGAACGTGGCGATCCCCACGTGGATGAGGGTGACGCGTACACGCGGGGCGGCCGGACCGCCGGCCGCCAGCGAGAGGATCCACGTCGCGAACAGGAACGGCAGCACGAGCCGATCGAACTTCAGATCGAACGGCAGCGACGCCGCAGCTGGATCACGTTGAACGGGACGAGCCAGAGGATCACCAGAAAGCCGGCGATCATCCACGGCATCACCCGCGTGGTCCGCGGCCAGTCGCCGCCGGCGTTGACGAGCGAGCGGACCGCTCTCTCGCGCTGGTGCGCGCCGTGCGCGGCCGCACACGTGGAGGCGCGGGCAGCCGCCGAGATGGCCGCGCGCCGCGCGGTGCGTGCGCGACGGGTCATGCGATCCGCCTGGGCCGGCGCCGGGGTCTGCCGGCTCCGCCGGGGCGCCTGCGGCGACCCAGCCGCGCCGGACGCTCGCGCCGCCGAGCAGCAGGGCGAGCGACATGCCGAAGACGACCAGGAACGTGAGGACGACGATCTCGGGCAGTGCCTTGCCGTTGACCACGCCGCCGCGCGCCTGCCCGAGCTGCTGGACGATGACCTGCCTGTCGGGGTCCGATCCGTTCGCGGCCGCCTGGCCCTTGAGGTAGTCCTTGAGGCTGCGCCACCGTGGCGTTGGCGAGGCCCATCGGCCGCGGCCGCCGACGGCGCCTGCGCGTAGATGCTGAGGACCGGCCCGCCCGGGTCGGCCTCGATGTCGAGCTTGTAGGGCGCTCTTCGAGACCAGGATCTGATTGGCCCGCTGCTCGAAGTCGGGCTCGCGCATCTCGCGCTGGATACCGGACGTGAGCCGCGAGACCGCCGCGATCTGGTCGGACGGCACGCCGATCCGCTTGGCGATCAGCTCACGCACCGTCGGCGTGGCGATCAGGTCGCCATAGAGCGTCGCCCGACTGACCAGCGAGGTGAAGTTGGTGTTGCCCAGATCCTGGTCGGTGACCAGCGAAGTCGGCGCGTCGAGGAGCACGTGCGTCGCGGCGGCGCCGATCTGCATGTGGCGCGATTCGATCTTGGGCGGCGCGAGGCTGATCGTGTTCGCGCTCGCAGAACGCGCAGAACACGGCGATCAGCGCGCTGATCGCCATCGCGACCGGCACCGTCATGCGGCGCCGGAACCGTGTGGGAACGGAGGTCCGCCACGTCAGGCGGCGCGGCTCATCGCGCGGTAGACGAGGCGATCCGCCACGACCTCCTCGTAGACCTCGACCAGGCGCTCTCCCGCCTTGGTCCAGGTGTACTCGGGAGCCGTGCGCAGGCAGCCGTCGCGCAGACGCCTCGAGCAGCGCCGGGTCGTCGTGCAATGCGGTGAGATGGGCCGTCAGGGTGTCGACGTCGGCCACGCGATGCACAAGGCCGCTCGATGCCGTGCTCGCAGAGCGCGCCCGAGGCGTCGGAGACGACCGGCACGCAGCCGCTGGCCAGAGCCTCGCTGCACACCAAGCCGGAGCCCTCCTCGATGCTGGGCAGGACGAGCGCGTCGGCGCGGCGCATCAGCTCCGGCACGTCGCTGCGGTGGCCGAGCGCCTCGACGCTCGGGTGCGCGAGCATGTCCGACAGCCGATCGGCGTAGTCGGGCAGGAACTCGCCGGCGATCAGGAATTTCCCGGTCTGCGCTGGCGGACGAGTCGCAGCCACGCCTCGAGCGCGAAGTGCACGCCCTTGCGGACCGCGCACACGCCGACGAACAGCACGGTCAGTCCGGGGCCGCGCTCGCGCGGCCCGGCCGGCGGGTGGAAGCGCACGTCGTCGTAGCCGTAGCGATGGCGCGCAAGGCGCTCCGGCGCGAAGCCCTCGTCCAGGAAGGTCTGGCGCACGAAGTCCGACGGGCACAGCAGCCGATCGGCGAGCGCGTACTCCTCCTCCTCGAGGCGCAGGATGTCGGCGTTGTAGGCGTGCTCGTGGTCGGCGGGCAGGGCCACCCCAAGGCGCTCGCACTCGTCGCGCACGGCCTCGTAGGCGAAGCGCGTGTGCGCGTTGGGACGCTCGAGGACGGTGGGGATGCCCAGCCGGCGCGCGGTCCGCAGCGTCTCGCGCGCGCCCATCGGCCACGTGTGGACGACGTCGATCGTGATCGGCGAGGCCCGGGAGCGCGTCGCGCCACGAGCCGGTCATGCAGGTGCAGGGCGCGCATCCGGCCGAGCGCCTTGTAGGGGACCCGCAGCTTGCCGCGCGCGAGCGTCGGGCGCACGCGCACGCCGGCCGGCAGTGGCCGGTGCACGGCACCCGGGCATCACCGAGCACGTCGGCGCCGGCCGCGGCCGCACCGGCGGCCTGGTGCCAGGCGGTGGTGCAGATCCGCGCCGCGCCGATCTTGTGCGGGAAGCTCTGCAGGACCCTGATCGGATTCGCGGTCCGGGCTCATGACCCTCGCGCCCCCCGGAAACCGATGACGTCGCCTTGCGCCGCCGCCGGTTCGTCGGCCGTCGCCGTTGTCGTGCGGTCGGCGCAGGGCAGGCCGCGGCGGTGGCCGAACCACGTCGTCGTCCGACTCGGAGGCCTCGCCGTGCACGTAGGCGCTCGTCGTCGCCCGGGCTCGAGCTCGGCGGCCCTGCGCCAGCCGTTGACCAGCGCGAAGACGCCGAGGATGGCAACGCAGCCGAAGACGAAGACGAAGATGGCGGCGACCAGCGGCCATGAGCCGCGCCGGGCCCGCGAGACCGGTGGCCGACCGGGCCTGACCGAGCTGCCGGACCACGACGCGGCGCGCGTCGGGGACCCTGTCGATGCCGGCGACGGTCTGCAGGTGCGCCTGGAGCACGGCGATCGACTCGTTGGCCAGCCGGGCGGCGCCGGCCGGCGTCGGGAGCCTGGGTGGTCACCGCGATGATCGGGATCTCGCCCGATTCGAGGTTGGGGATCTTCGCCGTCAGGATGTTCGCCTTGGGATCCGTCGCCTTGACCGGCGGTCCCGCCGCTCCGGACGGAGGGGCCCCCGGCGGCGCGGCCGCCGGCGGACACGGCGATCAGCTCGTCGGGCGCCACACCGGCGCGGCTGGCGATCTCGTCCTTGATCGGCGAGCTCGTCATGAGGTTGGCGAGCAGGGACGCCCGCGCCGACAGCGTTCCGATGTCGGCACCGGTCTTGCCGCCGAGGTCGACGATCTGCGAGCTGGGCGTGTCGACGAGCGCCGTGACCGCAGCCACGCCCGACGTGCGTACTGGCGGCTCTCGAGCTTGGGCGGGAAGCCGATGCGATACGCCACGGCGAGACCGATCAGGATGGCGATCAGCGCCGCGAGCACGACCAGCAGGCGGTGCGCCACAGTACGCGCAGCATCGCGACGAGTTCCATCAGGTGTCCCCTCGTCGCAGCGTTCGGATCCATCTGCCAATCAACGGGGCCTCGGAGCGCGTCCTTTCACGCCGCACAAGAGACGCACGAGGCCCAACGTTCATCCAACAGATGCAGACCGATGCCCGGAGCGTCATCGCCGTTCGCCCGCCGGCGGCTCTCGCCGCGCGGCCCCGCCTGTTCGCAGCGCTCGAGGCGGCGTTCCCCGTGACCTTCCGAGCCTGGGCGCCCGACACGCCGGCACCCGCCGCCGTCATCGTCGTCGCGCAGGACCCCGGCGCGCCGACGGCGAACGAGCTCTCCGACGCGGTCGGGCCCGTGCTCGTGGTAGGCGACGCCGTCGCCGCCGGCACCGTCGTGGACCACGTGCAGCTGTCGGCGATCCCCGCACTCGACCCGCGGCTGCACGGGATCACCGTGGGGGACCGGCTTGTGGGCTCGCCGCTCGCGCCAGGCGCCGGCGGCGATGACGTGCTCGCCGTCGCCGGAGCGCAATCGGTGTGGACGCGCTCGCGCGGGCCTGCGCCGGTGGACACCGTGCGCTGCCCCATGCCGGAGCTGGCGCCCGATCAGATCCTCACCGCCCTGCTCTGGCAGCACACCGTCGTGGCCGTCGCCCTGGTCGAGTTCCTGCGCGCGCTGTCCGCGCCCGACGGCTGGCGATCGCCGCCCGTGCGCGCGGCCTTCCTCTTCGACGACCCGAACCTGCGCTGGCGCAGCTACGGCTTCATCGACTACGGCCGGCTGGTGGAGCACGCCGACGCACACGGATACCACGCCTCGATGGCGATGATCCCGCTGGACGCCGGCCGGCCGCACCGCCCGACGGTCTCGCTCTTCAGGCACCGGCGCGACCGACTCTCGCTCGTCTGCCACGGCAACGACCACGTCAAGGAGGAGCTGCTGAGGGCGCGTGCGCCGGATGACGCGCTTGCGCTGGCGGCGCAAGCGATGCGCCGCATCGAGCGCTTCGAGCGGCGCGCGGGCCTGACGGTCGACCGCGTCATGACGCCTCCGCACGGCCTCTGCTCGGCGAGCGTCACTCGGCGCTCGGGGCCGTGGGCTTCGACGCCCTGTGCGCGATCCATCCGATCCCGTGGACCGGGGATCCGCCGCCGTCGGCGTTGCTCGCCGGCTGGGGACCGGCGGACTTCGTCGCCGGCTGCGCCGTCATCCCACGCAGGACGCTCGGCTGCAGCGCAGCGGAGATCGCCCTGCACGCGTTCCTCGACCATCCCATCGTGCTCTACGGCCATCACGAGGACGTCGCACACGGCCTCGAACCGCTGGCCGACGCCGCCGCTCGCGTGAACCGCATCGGCGACGTGAACTGGATGCCCGTCGGGGACATGGCATTGACCAATCATGCGCAGCGCCTGAGTGGAGACCGTGTCGTCGTGCGCCCCTACGCGCGCCGGGTCCTGGTCTCCCGTCCGGCGGGGGCGACCAGCCTCACCGTGCCCGAGCCGCGCAACGCGCACGGAGACCCGGTGCTCCGCGGCTGGTCGCTGGGATCTGGGCCCGTCCGGTCGTTCGGGACCGAAGCGACGCTCGAGCAGGAGGGTCCGGTCGAGGTCCGCCTGCGCGGCGCGCACGACGTCGACGCGAGGCTGGTCGCGCGGCCGGCGTGGCGCCCGTGGCCGAAGCTGCGCAGGGCCGGAACCGAGGTGCGCGACCGCGCGGTTGCGCTGCGCCCCGCGCGCGCTCGCTGACGCTGGTCGGCGACCCGCGAGCGCCGGACGGCGCAATTGCGCCGATGACGTTCATACGCGGTGCTTTTGGGGCATTACGGGCCGCGGACAAGATGTTCGTCGTCTGACTAGGCGGCAGACGCGAGTCGATTCTGGTTTGATGTCGACCCGCGCCCCCTCCTATCGGGGTGTCAGGCCAGCAAGGGAACAGCTGGCGGCTAATTGGGCAGGAACCCGAATCGGTCTCCACGGAGGCCGAGGCATTGGCTGTGTGACGGCGAATGACCTTCGCCGCGGACTTCGCCGCTGCCGTGAAAGCGAACGAGAGGTGCTCGCTATGAACGACACGACAATCCCGCGGCGTCGGCCTTCGGCCCGCGTCCTCACGACGTGCACCGGCGCTCTTGCCATTCTGCTCGCGGTGCCCTCGATGGCCGCCGCCGCAGTGCTCCCGGCTGCGCCGGGAAACCTCGCCGCCGTGTTCGCGGCCGCGAACGCCGGGGACGTGATCCAGCTCGCCGCGGGCGACTACGGCACGTTCTCCGGCGGCCAGAAGGCCGGCGTGGTGACGATCCAGCCGGCCCCGGGCGCGGGCGCGTCGATGCAGATCTCGTTTACCAACGCCGGCAACATCAACCTTCAGGGCGTGACGGTCGCGGGCGCGACGATCAGCGGCGGCTCGCGCAACATCACGATCGGCACCAGCAGGTTCACGAAGATGTCGACGGTCGACGCGAGCTCCATGTCGAACGCCGGCATCGTCTTCGACCGGGACACGTTCGACGCCATCGACGCGACGGGGTCGTCCTATGAAGGCCGGCTGTCCGTGCGGGGCTCCAACAACGCCGGCCCGGTGGGCGTGGCGGTGACGAACAGCCATTTCGGCACCGGCGGCTGCTCTGACGGCGTACAGATCGTCGGCGGCGCCAACGGCGTGCAGGTCGGCCCGGGCAACGAGTTCTCGGGCCTCAAGCAGGCCTCCTGCACGCGCGCACGTCGACTCCATTCAGCTTTACGGCTCCAAGAACACGCAGATCGTGGGCAACTACTTCCACGACGACGACACGATCATCATGGCCCCCGACGGCGGCGAGAGCGAGGTCATCGCCGACAACGTGATGGTCGGCGCCGGCTACGTCCCGGCGGTGCAGCTGGGCAGCCATCGTGGCTCGCCAGTTCGTCCACAACACGGTCAAGTCGATCGACGTGCCATGGATCACAAGTCCGGCTCGCCCGCCAGCTCGCAACGGCGTGGTCCGCGACAACGTGTTCGTCAACGGCGAGCACGAACGCGCTGGCGTCGGGCAACTGCTCGGGCTGCACGGTCAGCTACAACCTGTTCAGCAGCCAGCGGCAGCGCCAGCGGCACGAACGCGCAGATCGGCGCCCCGGCGTTCGTCGGCAGCGCCAGCCCGAGCACCTGGGCCGGCTACCTGCTCGCGGCGGGATCGCCCGGCAAGGCCAACGCCAGCGACGGAGCCGACCGGGGCATCCGGATGGTGCCAGTCGGTGCAGGGGCGCCGGCGCCGGCCGCCGCCGCGCCGGCCGCGGCGTCGAAGACGATGCGCAACCCGAGGGTGTCGCTCAAGGTGCCGCGCCACGTCACGTGGTCGCAGCTGCGCCGCGGACTGCGCGTGCGCGTGTCGACCAAGGTCCGCGCGCGGGTCTCGCTCAGGCTCGATCGCAAGGGCGCCAAGCACCCGGTGGCCTGGATGACCCGCAAGAACCCGGCCGGGACGCGCGCCTACCGTCTGAAGCCGCGTCACGGCCGGCTCGGCCATCGCCGTGCGCAGACCGTCATCCTGCGCGTCAGGGTGACCAACAAGGCCGGACGGATGACGCCGATGAGCGTCAGGATCCGCGTCAGTCGCTAGACGCGGCAGGCGAGGCTAGGCCGCCTCGCGCTCGACGGCGTACGGCGTGATCTCGCCGGCGCCGCGCGAGGCGCTCGGCTGCATCGGCGCGCGGCCTGCCGGGGCGTGCGCCGCGATCATCGCCGCCATGCATGTCGGGCAGTGACATTCGGGCTTGGTCAGCCCAGTGCGATCGCAGATCGTCATGACAGCAGCACCTCCGCGCCGTTACCGATGGACATTCGAAGCGAGCTCGGCTTCCTGAACGCACGAGCGATCCGAGCCCCCTCCCCGATCACGCTGGACTCGATGCGCGTGCCGACGAACGCGAGCTCGGCTCCCGGGAGCACGATCGAGTGCTCGATCTCGGCGCCCTCGATCGTCACGTTCGCGCCGATCGACGTGTAGGGACCGACGTAGGCGTCCGTCAGCCTGGCGCCCGGGCCGATGATCGCCGGACCGCGCAGCGTGCTGCGCCGGACCTCTGCCGTCGGGTGAACGATGACGCGCCCCTGCACCTCGCAGTCGTCGAGCTGCGCGCCGGCCGCATCGCCCTCGAGCTGCTCGAGCATGCGGCGATTGCAGTCGAGCAGCGCGTCGAGGTCGCCGTGACACGGCAGGCAGCCGTCGACGGACTGGACGCGGACACGGCCGCCGGACACGCGCACCTCGTTGATGGGGTTCGCCGCGGCGTCGCGGCACTCCATGAGCAGCGCGAGCGCCCGCGGGCTGAGCAGGTAGCCGGACGGCAGCTCACGCGACGTCGCCACCTGTCGCGGGACCAGCTGCAGGGCCATCGCATCGAGGCGCTCGTCGCTGAAGGCGGTGATGTGGGTGTTGAGGCGGCCGCGCAGCAGCGCGTCGGCCTGCTGCACGAGCACGGGCTCCTGGCCGATGAACGACCGGCACGCCGCGAGCGCTCCGGTCACCCCCAAGGCGCCCGGGCACTCCTCGTAGCGGACGGAGAGCTTCCAGCGCCTGCCGTCGCCGACGGCGCGCCCGATCGCCTCGCGCGCCTCGGGGTCGACGACGATCGTCGCCTCGAGCAGCCCGGCGTGATGAAGGCTCTCGAGATGGTGAAAGAGGATCGGGCGGTTCGCGACCGGGAACAGGTGCTTGGTACCCGAAGCCACCGCCGGCCAGGGCTGCTCGTGGCCAACGCTGTCTGCCAGGATCACGGCCTTCGCGATCTTCATGGGGCATGAACGTGCGTCCCATGCCGATACGTGCGCGGCCGGCGATCGCAGCGGTATGAAATACGGAGGATCCAGTCGCGCAGCCGCTCGGCGGCGCCAAATGGTGCGCGCGCGCAAATCGCCGGTGCCTCGCAGCGTTCTAACGGCGTGTACACGTCAGTGCGCAACGTGCCCGCCGAGGCCATCGCTGTTCCACAGGTACGCGCGGGACGCCGCCGCAGCGCGGTCTCGCGGACGGTCATCCTGCTCGGCCTCGTCAGCCTCTTCACCGACCTCTCTCAGGAGATGGTCACCGCGGTCCTGCCGCTGTACCTGACCTACCAGGTCCGCCTCAGCCCGCTGCAGTTCGGATTCATCGACGGCATGTACCAGGGCGCCACGGCGCTCGTGCGCCTGCTCGGCGGGTTGCTCGCCGACCGCAAGGAGCGCCACAAGGAAGTCGCCGCCGCCGGCTACGGCGCGTCGGCGATCTGCAAGCTCCTCCTCGTCGTGGTGAGCGGCGCATGGCTGGGGACGACGGCGGTCCTCATGATCGACCGGCTGGGCAAGGGCATCCGCACGGCGCCGCGCGACGCGATGATCTCGCTGTCCAGCGAGCGCGCCAATCTCGGGCGTTCGTTCGGCGTGCATCGCGCGCTCGACACCGTCGGCGCGATGCTCGGCCCGCTCGCCGCGTTCGTGTTGCTGGCCCAGCTGCCCGGCGCCTACAACTCGATCTTCCTGATCTCCTTCTCCATCGCGCTCATCGGCCTGGGGATCCTGATCGCCTTCGTCGACAACCAGCGCAGCGCGCCTGCCGAGGACGAGGTGCAGGCGCCGCCGCGACCGCACGTCACGCTGCGGATGGCACTCGGGCTGTTCAAGGTCACGCGCTTCCGCGTGATCGCGCTCGTGGGCTCGGGACTCGGGCTGCTGACGATCAGCGACGCGTTCATCTACCTCGTCATCCAGCGCCAGACGCACCTCGACGTGAAGTGGTTCCCGCTGCTCTTCCTCGGCACCGCGATGGCCTACCTGGGCTTTGCGGTGCCGATCGGGCGGATCGCCGACCGCATCGGCCGCGGCCGCGTGTTCCTGGCCGGGCACCTGGCGCTGTTCGGCGTGTACCTCGTCCTGCACTTCTCCGACCTGGGGACCGGCGCCGTGCTGTGCACGCTTCTGCTCTTCGGCCTGTACTACGCGTCGACCGACGGGGTGCTGATGGCCCTCGCCAGCCCCACGATCCCCGAGCGTCTGCGCACGAGCGGCTTCGCCCTCATCACCACCGGCACCGCGACGACGCGCTTCTGCTCGTCGGTCATCTTCGGCGCGGTGTGGGTGGCCTGGGGGCCACAGGCGGCGGTGCTCCTCTTCCTCGTCGGACTCGCCGTGATGCTGCCCGCCGCCGCGATCGCGCTGCGCACCCATCCCGAGGCGGCCCCGGCGTGAGCTATCGGGCGCGCATGACGACCTTCGCGGCGCTGGTGGCCTGCGCGATCGTCGCCGCGGTGGCGGCGGTCGTCGTCGCCGCCGGCTCGAAGGATCCGGTCGCCGCGAGCCCGGGACACGCCGTCCCCGTCTCGCGCGCGCTGGTGAGCGCGCCGCACATCGTCTTTCGCGACACCGAGCGCGGCGACGGCTACGGCCGCATCGCGATCGTGCCCCTCGCTCACCCCGACGCCCGGCCGGCCCTCACGGGGCTGACCTGCGATCGCGTGTACGTGGCCGGTGGGCGCGGCCTGTGCCTGCGCGCCGGCCGCGGCGTGATCACGACCTACAAGGGCATCATCTTCGACGCCGCCACCTTCCGCGAGGAGCGGACGTTCTCGCTGCCGGGCAACCCGAGCCGCGCGCGCGTGTCGGCCGACGGGCGCCTCGTGGCCTACACCGTCTTCGTCACCGGCGACGGCTACAACCAGATCGGCTTCTCGACGCGGACGTTCATCCGTGACGCGGCCAGCGGTCGCGAGCTGGCCCAGCTCGAGCGCTTCACCACGCGCCGCGACGGGCGCGTGATCCACGCCGCCAACTTCAACTTCTGGGGGGTGACCTTCGCGCGCGACGACAACCGCTTCTACGCAACGCTCGGCTCGGGCGACAAGACCTACCTCGTCCAGGGCGACCTGGCCCGCCGCGAGATGAAGGTCCTACGCGAGGGCGTCGAATGCCCCTCGCTCTCGCCCGACGGCACCCGCATCGCCTTCAAGCAGCGGGCGGGGGGCGGCGTGGGGCCGGTGCAGTGGCGCGTCGCGGTGCTCGACCTGGCGACCCTGCGCGCGCACACACTCGCCGAGACGCGCAACGTCGACGACCAGGTCGAATGGCTCGACGATGACACCGTCGTCTACGGGCTGCCCGAGAGCCAGTCTTCGCCCGTCACGGATGTCTGGCGGGTCCCGGCCGCCGGCGGCGGCAAGCCGCAGCGCGTCGCGACCGGGGCCTGGTCGCCCGCCGTCGTGAGGGGCTGACCATGCAAGTGCACGGCGTCGGCAGGCGTTCTTCGAACATGACCGCTGCCACGGCCCCACAAGCCCTTCCGTCGTGGACTCCCACGATGGTCGCCGTGGTCGGTGTCGAGGCGCAGCCGCGGGCCCAGGCCACCGCACTGCTGCGCGCCGCGGGCTTCGGCGTCTCGGCCACCGCCGGGACGCTCCAGACGGGCACCCTGGAGGCGGGGACGGTCGTCGTGCTGCTGGCCATGGGAACGGCGATCGAGCGCGCGCGTGAAACGCAGGCGCTGGCCGACGCCCACCCCGATTGCCATGTGGTGGTCGCCATGCCCGCCGACGCGGCGGGCGCTCCGCTGCGGCGTGCGTTGCGCTCCGGAGCCGCCGGCATCGTCCTCGAGTGCGACCTCGAGCGGGCGCTCGCGCCGACCGTGCGGGCGGTGGCCGCCGGCCAGCTCGCGGTGCCGAGCTCGCTGCGCCGCCAGATCGCGCCGCGGGCGCTGTCCTTTCGCGAGAAGCAGATCCTGGGCCTTGTGGTGCTCGGGTTCACCAACCGCCAGATCGCAGACGAGCTCTTCCTGGCCGAGAGCACGGTCAAGACGCACCTGTCCTCGGCCTTCGGCAAGCTCGACGCTCACTCGCGCGCGGACGCCACGGCCCGCATCCTGGACCCCGAGAGCGGCTACGGCGTCGGGATCCTCACGCCCGGCAACGGCACCTCGACACCGGCGGCCTCCGCCGCAGTGCGGAAGATCGCCGCCCCCGCCGTCGTTGACTAGGCATGAACGGGAGAACTGAACTGCGCGGTGAGCGCGTACTGATCACGGGCGGTGCCGGCACCATCGGCTCGCACATCGCCGACCTGGTGGTCAAGGAGGAGGCGCGCGAGATCGTCATCCTTGACGACTTCGTCCGCGGGCGCCGCGAGAACCTCGAATGGGCGATGGCCAACGGCAACGTCGAGATCGTCGAAGGCGACATCCGCGACGCCGCACTCGTACGCGAGGTGACGCGCGGCATCGACGTCGTCTTCCACCAGGCGGCGATTCGCATCACGCAGTGCGCGGAGGAGCCACGGCTCGCACTCGAGGTCCTCGTCGACGGCACCTTCAACGTCGTCGAGGCCGCAGCGCAGGAGGGCGTGCGCAAGCTCATCGCCGCCTCGTCGGCCTCGATCTACGGGCTCGCCGAGGAGTTCCCCACGACCGAGAGCCACCACCCGTACGCCAACGACACCTTCTACGGCGCGGCCAAGGTCTTCAACGAGGGCCTGCTGCGCAGCTTCAAGGCCATGTCGGACCTCGACTACGTCGCCCTGCGCTACTTCAACGCCTACGGGCCGCGGATGGACGTGCACGGGCTCTACACCGAGGTGCTCGTTCGCTGGATGGAGCGCATCGAGGCGGGCGAGCCGCCGATCATCCTCGGCGACGGCCTGCAGACCATGGACTTCGTCTACGTGGGCGACATCGCCCGCGCCAACATCGTCGCCGCCAACTCCGGCCTGACCGACGAGGTCTTCAACGTCGCCAGCGGCGTCGAGACCAGCCTGCTCGAGCTCGCCGAGGCGCTGCTGCAGGTGATGGACTCCGACCTGTCGGTGGTCCACGGCCCGCCGCGCGCCGTCAACGGCGTCACGCGGCGCCTGGCCGACCTGACGCGCGCCAGCGAGCGGCTCGGCTTCGACGCCGAGGTCGGCCTCCTCGAGGGCCTGACGCGACTGGTCACCTGGTGGCGCGGCGAGCGCGAGCTCGCCGGGACCGCGCTGGCGAAGGCATCCTGATGGACGTCCCGTTCGCACGGCCCTCGCTCACCGAGGCCGACGGGGCCGCCGTCGCCGCGGCCGTCCTCTCGGGGTGGGTGTCGCAGGGCCCGCGCGTCGCCGCCTTCGAAGCCGCCTACGCCGAGCGCGTGGGCGCGCCCGACGCGGTCGCCACCACCAACTGCACGACGGCGTTGCACCTCGCCCTCTACGTCTCGGGCGTCGGGCCCGGCGACGAGGTCATCGTCCCGTCGCTCTCCTTCATCGCCACGGCGAACGCCGTCTGGCAGTGCGGCGCCACGCCGGTCTTCGCCGACGTCGACCCGCTGACCTACAACCTCTCTCCGGCGTCGGCCGAGCGTGCGATCACCGCGCGCACGAAGGCGATCATGCCGGTGCACCAGGTCGGGCTGCCGGCGGACATGGACGCCTTCCTGGTGCTGGCCGAGCGCTACGGGCTCGAGCTCGTCGAGGACGCGGCGTGCGCCATCGGCGCGCAGTACAAGGGCCGTCCGATCGGCTCGCTCGGCCCGCTGGCGTGCTTCTCGCTGCACCCGCGCAAGGTCATCACCACCGGCGAGGGCGGCATGATCGCCGTCCACGACCCGGCGGTGGCCAAGCGCCTGCGCACGCTGCGCCAGCACGCGATGGACCTCTCGGACGTCGCGCGCCACAACGCCAAGGACATCGTCTTCGAGGGCTACCCCGAGCGCGGCTGGAACTGCCGCATGACCGACATGCAGGCCGCCCTCGGGCTGCGCCAGCTCGAGGCGCTCGACGACATCCTCGCCGAGCGCACGCGCCAGGCCGACCGCTACGGGGCGGCGCTGGAGCACATCCCTCACCTCGAGGCTCCCTACGAGCCGGAGTACGCGACGCGCACCTGGCAGTCCTACTGCGTGCGCGTGGGCGCGCACGCGCCGGTCGGCCGGACCGAGCTCATGCGCCGGCTGCTGCACGACGGCATCGCGACCCGCCGCGGCGTGATGGCGATCCACCAGGAGCCGGCCTACCCCGAGCCCCTGCGCATGCCGCTGCCGCACACCGAGGCGGCCGCGCGCGACGTGATCATGCTGCCGCTCTTCCCGGGCCTCTCCGACGAGCAGCAGGACTACGTCATCGAGCGGCTCGCCGCGCACGTCGTGGCCCTCGCAGCCTGAGAATCATCCATTTCCCGTCCGCGAGCAAGCGGCCCGTCGGAGCGTTGATTGGTCATGAGCGCGAGCAGCACGGAAGCCGGCAGCCTCTCAACGGCACGCGTCACGGTGTCCGCCGGGGAATCCCGGCAGTCCATGGCGGCATGTCGGGCGCTGGACGTGGCGGTCTCCGCCGTCCTGCTGCTCGTGCTCTTGCCCATCTTCCTCGTCCTCGCCGCCGCCATCCGGCTGGACTCGCCCGGGCGTGCGTTCTACCGCCAGCGTCGCGTGGGCCGCAACCTCGATCCCTTCACCGTCAACAAGTTCCGCACGATGCACAGCGGAGCCGGGCACGAGACCCACCGCCAGTACGTCATCGGTTTGATCGAGGGCCAGCCCGACACGCAGGACGCCGAGCCCAACTTCTTCAAGATGGCCAACGACGACCGCGTCACGCGCGTCGGGCGCTTCCTGCGCAAGTCGAGCCTCGATGAGCTGCCGCAGCTGTGGAACGTGCTGCGCGGCGACATGTCGCTGGTCGGCCCGCGCCCGCCGATCCCCTACGAGGTCGAGCACTATCCGCAGCACTGGTTCGAGCGCTTCGCGGTCAAGCCCGGGATGACCGGCCTCTGGCAGGTCAGCGGCCGCTCGGAGCTGAACCTCGAGGAGATGATCGCGCTCGACGTCGAGTACGCCCGCAACCGGACGCTGTGGCTGAACGTGAAGATCCTGGCGCGCACCGTCCCGGTCGTCTTCATCGGCCGTGGAGCGGCGTGATGCGCGCCGGTCGCGTCCTCATCATCAGCGAGAACGCTCCCGTGCCGGCCGACCGGCGCGTGTGGAACATCAGCCGCACCCTGGCCGGCGCCGGCTGGGAGGTCGTGATCGCCTGCGCCCAGGGCGCCGAGCGCGACAGCGCGCCCTTCGAGGTGCTCGAGGGCATCGAGATCCACCGCTATCCGCTGCGCCCCGCCGGCAATGCGCTCGGCTACGCGCGCGAGTACGCACAGGCCCTCTGGCGCCTTCGCCGCCTCGTGCGCAGGCTGTCGCGCGAGCGGCGATTCGACGTCGTGCACTCCTGCAACCCGCCCGACATCCTCCTGCTCGCCGCGCGCAGCCTGCGCCGCCAGGGCACGCGCTTCATCTTCGACCACCACGACCTCGTGCCCGAGCTCTACCGCTCGCGCTTCGGGCGCGGCGAGGACATCGGCTACCGCGCGACGCTGCTGGCCGAGCGCATGGCCTACCGGATGGCCGACGTGTCGCTGGCCACCAACGGGTCCTACGCCCGCGTCGCCGTCGAGCGCGGCGGGATGGACCCCGAGGACGTCTTCGTCGTGCGCAACGGACCCGACCTGGGGCGCTTCCGCCCCGTCGAGCCCGACCCGACGTGGCGGCGCGGGAAGGCGCACCTCATCTCCTACCTGGGGATCATGGGCCCGCAGGACGGCGTCGACCACGCGCTGCGCGCCCTCGCCACCCTGCGCGCCCTGCGCGAGGACTGGCACGCGGTCTTCGTCGGCGACGGCGACGCGCTGCCCGCCATGCGGACGCTCGCCGGCGAGCTGGGCCTGGCCGGCTGCGTCGAGTTCGCCGGCTGGCGCGGCGACGACGACATCCGCCAGATCCTCTGCAGCTCGGACGTCTGCCTGGCCCCGGACCCGCCGAGCCCGCTCAACGACGTCTCGACCATGATCAAGATCCCGGAGTACATGGCCCTGGGCCGGGCCGTGGCGTCCTACGCGCTGCCCGAGTCGCGCGTCTCGGCGGGCGACACCGCGCTCTACGCCGCGCCCGGCGACCCCGACAGCCTCGGACGCTGCGTGGCCGAGCTGCTCGACGACCCCGAGCGGCGTCAGCAGATGGGCGCGCAGGCCCGCGAACGCGTCGAGCGCGAGCTCGCCTGGCAGCACTCCGAGGGGCCGCTCCTGGCCGCCTACGCCCGCGTCCTGTCGCGCCCCGCGCCGGCCCCCGTGCCGGCCCGGGCTCTGACGGCAAGGACCTACCTTTGAGCGCCTGGGACGGCGCCACCAAGCTCAGCCGGCCATCCGGCGGAGAGTCTCGCCCGGCGCTGCTAGCGCGCTTGGCGGGAGCCTGAGGAAACGCTCCGGGTTCGACACCCCCCTACCCGGAGCGCCAGGCGGGAGGTCCGTACCACGACGCGGACCTCCCGCCTCACTAAAGGAGACCGTCCGGCCTTCGGCCGGGGGGACGGGTGGGTGGGTCCGATTTGCGGCGTGTGCGACGGCTTCGCCGTGATTTAGGCCAGCGGCTCGCGGTGGCCAGGCGCGTAGGTCGCCCGGATCCCGTTGGCCATCTCGATCGCCTCGGCCTGCGAGTGCACGCCGAGCTTGCGCAGGATGCGCTTGACGTGGGTGCGCACGGTGTCGCGCGCCAGGACGAGGCGGTCGGACACGTCGTCCACCGACAGCCCCGCGCACAGGAGGTCGAGCACCTCCCACTCGCGCGAGGTCAGCGTGCTGCGCACCGGGCGCACGCCGAGGCCGCCGTCGGGCAGCGCGCGCAGGCGCTCGATGAGCCGGCGCGCCACCGCCGGGGCCAGGACGGGCTCGCCGTCGGCGGCGCTGCGCACCGCGGCGACCAGGTCCTCGTACGCGAGGCCCTTGACCAGGTGCCCGTCGGCGCCGGCGCGCAGGCCGATCATCCCCAGCTCGGCGTCCTGCGAGCTCGTCAGCAGCACGACGCTGACCTCCGGCGCGCGGCCGGCGATGGCCCGCGTGGCGGAGATCCCGTCCATCCCGACCATGACGACGTCCATCAGCACGACGTCGGGGCGGAAGTGGACGGCGAGGTCGATGGCGTCGCGGCCGTTGTCGGCCTCGGCGATGACCACGATGCCGGCGTCCTGCAGCGCCGCGCGCACCCCGCTGCGGAACACCGCGTCGTCGTCGGCGATGACGACGCGAGGCGCAGCCGGGCGGAGCGGCTCGGCGCCGGCGCTCGGTCTCATCTGCGCAGTATGCCGCCGCGCGCGGGTACCTTCACGCGCGCAGGCGGCTGCCCAGCGCGCCCACGGCGCGCGCCGCGGCCGTGAGGTCCGTCGTCTTGGGCACGTGCAGGGTGATCTCCTCGACCGCGGCGCCGGCCACGGCGGACGGCTCGTGGCCGGAGAACGTCACGAGCGCCGCGCTCGGCGCGGCGCGACGCAGCCCGTTGAGCAGCGCTTCAGGGTCCGGCCCGGGCATCTCGAGGTCGAGCACGACGACGTCGGGCTGCTCGTCGGCGGCCAGTTGCACGGCGGCGTCGCCGTCGCCCACCTCGGCGACGATCTCGACACCGACCTCGGACTCCAGCGCGAAGCGCAGCAGCGAGCGCAGCTCGGGGGTGTCGTCGCAGAGCAGGACGCGCACCGGGGTCATTGGCCCTCGGCAGGCAGCGTGAAGGTGACGACCGTCGCGCCGTCGGCGTCGGGGCCGATCGCGATCGTGCCGCCGTGGAGCTCGACGAGGCGCCGGCACACCGTCAACCCGACGCCCGCGCCGACCAGCGGACCGCGGCCGCGGGCCCGGGCGAACGGCGCGAAGGCGTCGCCGGTCGCCGGAGTGCCATCGTCGCGGACCTCGACGCGGACGACACCGTCGTCGCCGGCGGCCTCGACCTCGACGTTGCGGGCGCCGGCGGAAAGGGCGACGCGCAGCAGGTGCACGAGCAGGCGCGCGACGAGCTCGCGGTCGGCGCGAACGACCGGCAGGCTCTCGGCGCGCACCTCCGCGCCGGCGTCCTGCAGCTCGGCGGCCAGGCGTCGCCGAGCGGCGTCGAGCGCCTCGTCGAGGGAGACCAGCTCGGCGGCCGGCTCGGTCCGTCCAGCGGCGGCGAGGTCGAGCAGGTCGTCGACGAAGCGCTGCGCGCGCTCGGTCCCCGCCGACAGCCCGCGCAGGGCGTCGCCGAGCTCGGGGTCGCGCTCGCCGCGCTGCTCGAGCACGACGAGGTAGCCGCGCAGCAGCGCGACGGCCTCGCCGAGCTGATGCGCGGCCTGGGCCGCGTAGGCGTCGAGATCCGCCTCGGCGCCTTGATAGGCCGGCGCCGCCTGGCTCATCGCGGGCGCGCGCCCTCGACCTCGGGCTCTACGGGCGAGCGATGGCCGGCCTTCACGCGTCGGCCACGCCGTCCAGGACGAGCCCGGAGCGCAGGCCGGAGGCGGCCTTGACGGCCTCCTGGCGCGAGCGCACGCCAAGCTTGCGCAGGACGCTCTTGATGTGCGAGCGCACCGTCTCGACCGAAAGCACGAGCGAGTCGGCGATGTCGTCCGTCGAGCGCTCCTGGCAGAGCAGGTCGAGCACCTCCCACTCGCGCGGCGTGAGCGGGCTGCGGATCGGGCGCATGCCCGAGCCGTCCTCGCGCACCCGGCGCATGCCCTCGATGAGGCGCATGGTCAGCGCGCGCGAGACGACGGCTTCGCCGTCACGGGCGCAGCGCAGAGCGCGCGGCAGTGCATCGACGCCAACGCTCTTGCACAGGAAGCCCGAGGCTCCCGCGCGCAGCGTCATCAGCCCGACCTCCTCGCTGTCGGAGGAGGTGAGCATCACCACCCGCACGCCCGGCGCCTTGTCGACGATCTCGCGTGTGGCGGCTACGCCGTCCATGCCCGGCATGACGAGGTCCATGACCACGACGTCGGGTCGGTAGTAGACGCTCAGCTCGATCGCTTCGCGGCCGCCGCCTGCTTCGGCGATGACCGTGATGCCGGCTTTCTGCAGCACATCGCGCAACATCCTGCGCGCGAGTGGGTCGTCATCGACGACGATGACCTTCAATGGTTCGTCGTCGTTTTGAGGGCGCGTGCCCTCGAGCTCCTGCTGTGACATGTTTCCCCCCGGAGTTTGCCCCTTGCGTACCGGTGCCGTCCATGTCGAGACGGCAAGGGTCATGAAACTGCACGGAGGACGATCCGTGGGGGTACATTCCTACCCCACCGCCGCGCGGGCGGCCCCCTGGGGGGTAGACGGGGAACCGCCCGGCGGCCGCAGGGCGGCATAGAGGACGGTCAGCGCGACCACCCCCACGCCGCTTGTGCGACAGGCGCACGATCGGGAGGGCGTCGTGCCGCTTGGACCGTGCCCTGGCAAATTAGCCCCGCCCTCCGACGATCCGCGGGTGACTTGCGTGCGTCCCGGCGGGGGGAAGACACTGCGGGCCATGGGGTACGAACTTCCCCACTCCGTGAGGTAACGTCCCGCTTTGATTCCGGACGTACCGAAGCAATGACGTGCAAGAAGACCCGGGGGGGTTACAGGGAATGGTCGGACAGGATGCCGACAGGGGCAATTCCCGAGCGGAGCGCAGAACGAGGGGCCGCCGCGTCGATGACGTGAGCCGCCGCGATCTCGAGACCGGCTCGCTCGCGAGCTGGTCGCGCGCGCTCGACGATCAACGCCGTGAACTGCTGGCCGGCGTCGGCCACGAGCTCAAGACGCCGCTCTCGATCGTGCTCGGCCTCTGCGGCCGGCTGCTGGCTGCCGCCGAGCTCGGCGACGGCCACACCGAGGACGTCCAGCGCATTCGCGCCAACGCCTACGTGCTGCTCAAGCGCGTGGAGGAGCTGCTGCAGGTCTCGCGCCTGGACGGCGGGCACCTCGAGCTCGAGCCGCGCGACGTCGACGTCGCCCGCCTGGTGCGGTCGAGTTGCGAGGGCTTCGCCAGCGTCGCCGAGCTGCGCGAGCAGCGCCTCGTGCTCGAGGCGCCGCCGCGGCTGCCGGCGCGCGTGGACGAGGAGAAGGTGCTCTCCGTCGTCTCCAACCTGCTCGCCAACGCGCTGAAGTACGCCCCGTCCGGCGGCACGGTGCGCTGCACCCTCGCGAGCGCGGGCGAGCGACTGCGCATCGAGGTGGCCGACAACGGCCCCGGCGTGGACGACGGGCTGCGCGAGACGATCTTCGAGCGCTACCGCCGCGGCGCCGGCAGCGCCGCGCGTCCCGGGGGCACCGGCCTCGGCCTCGCCATCGTGCGCGACCTCGTCGCGCTGCACAACGGCATCGTCACCCTGACCGACGCGCCCGAGGGCGGAGCGCTGTTCGTCGTCGACCTGCCGCTGAACGTCGACGGCGGCGCCGGACAGGCGCACGCCGCCGGCGCCCTACCGACGATCGACGTCGCCGAGCGCCAGCGCGCGACGGTCGAGCGCCTGCGCGCCGAGCTCGACGCCGATGGGCGCCGCGACGCCGCGGCCGTGGCCGGCGAGCCCGGCGCCGACCGCGCGCGGATCCTCATCGTGACCGGCGACTCCGAGCTCGGCGCCTTCGTGCAGGAGCTCATCGCCCGCCGCTACGACGTCGTCCACGCGACCGACGCGCTGGAGGCGGCACGCGTGATCGCCGACCGGCGCCCCGACGCCCTGGTGCTCGACGCCGCCGCCGGCGCCAGCGCGATCGCCGCCCTGCGCCGGCGGCTGGGCGAGGTGCCGCTGCTCACGCTCGCGGCCTCGCCGGACGACGTGGCCGGCCTCCTGCTGGCCGGCGCCCACGACTGCGTCGTCAAGCCCTTCGGCGACGACGAGCTGCATGCCCGCCTCGACGCCCTCGTCGCCCGCGGCCGCGCCTACGCCCGCCGCGAGACCGCCCTGGCCGGGCTCGACCGCGCCTTCCATGTCGCGCCGGCGGCCATGGCGCTGATCTCGGCCGAGGGCCGCCTGGTGCGCGTGAACCGCACACTGTGCGCGCTATTGGGCTTCGGCGCCGACGAGCTGGTCGGGCGCATGATCCAGGACCTGACCCACCCGGCCGACCTGCCCGACGAGGAGGTGCGCCGCCGGATGGTGCTGGAACGCCGCGTGATCGTCGATCGCGGCGCGTGGCGGCTGGCGCGCGCCGACGGCTCATATCTGCGCGTGTCCGCCTCGGCTTCCCTGGTCGATGGCGCCGAGGGCGACGAGGCGTGCCTGCTGTGGCATCTGACCGACGCGCCCCACGAGCAGCCCGAAGGCGGCGCCGGGGTGCTCGCGGGCCCGCCCGGCCAGCGCGCCTTCGAGCGTGCCGTCCGCCATCAGCTCCTGCGCTGCAGGCGCTACGGCGAGCAGGCCGCGCTCGTGCGCTGCGAGCTGCACGGCCTGCCGGACGTGCGTTCGGCGCACGGGCCCGAGACGGCCGACCGGCTGGTAGCGGGAATCCTTGACGTCGTGCGCCGGCGCCTGCGCGGGACCGACGTCGTCGCCTACGTGGGCGACGACGAGATCGCCGTGCTGCTCGCGCACGCCGACATGGACGCGGCCAACACGACGGCCGACGCCATCCGCGAGGCGGCCGAGAGCCAGAGCGTGGCGGCCACCCGCGGGCCCGCGAGGACCGACGCGACCGTCGGCGTCGCCTCGCTGGCGGGTGCCGGCTCCGCGGGCCGGGCGTTCGCCGACGCCGGGCTGGCCATGCAGGCGCGGCAGGGCGCGGCGGGCATGGGCCGCTTCGCGCGCCGGGACGCGGGCTCCGCCGCCGCTAGGAGGTGAGCTGGCGCGGTTCCTCGCCGGGCTCGAGACCGGGCTCGGAGTTGGCCGCCCGCACCTCGTAGGCCGCGCGGACCTGCATGTCGGCGCCCATCAGGACGCGATCGGCCTTCATCGCGCGGGCCACGCCCTCGCTCGCGCGGCGCGGCAGGAGCGCCGCGAGGCGATGCGTGTGGCGGCTGGAGCGCGGCACCCACACGTCGACGACCCCATGCTTGAGGGCATCGACGATGGCATCGGCGACATCGGCGGGCTCGAGCTTCTTCATCCCCCGCGCGCTCTCCGTGCCGGCGCCCAGCTCGGTCTTCACCACGAACGGCATGACGTAGCTGAGCTGGACCGGCGAGCCCTCGATGTGCAGCTCGCCGCGCACGGCCTCGGTCAGGCCGACCACGGCGTGCTTGGTGGCCGAGTAGGTCGCGCCGCCCGGCGCGCCGTACTTGCCCGCCTGCGAGGCGATGTTGACCACGTGGCCGCGGTTGCGGGCCATCATGCGCGGCAGGGCGATCTTCATGCCGTGGATCACCCCGTGCAGGTTGATGTCGACCATGCGCACCGCCGTCGCCTCGTCCTCGTCGATGAAGCGCCCGAGCGGCATGATCCCGGCGTTGTTGACGAGCACGTCGAGCGGCCCGAAGCGCTCCTCGGCAGCGTCGATGAAGGCCTCGAACGAGTCGCGCCTGGTCACGTCGAGCTCGAACCCTGCGGCGTTGGGGCCGATCTCGGCGGCCGCCTGCTCGGCGAGCTCGGCGTCGAGGTCCCCCACGGCGACCTTCATGCCCTCGCGCGCGAAGGCCTGCGCCGTCGCCTTGCCGATGCCGCGTGCGGCGCCGGTGACGGCGGCGACCTGGCCGACGAGGATGCGGGGCTGCTTGGCCATCTGGGCGGGCCTCCTTGCGAAAAGTGAACGATGCGTCACCGAACGCTAGCGGACCGGCTCCGAGGCTGCGGCTGGTCCCTACGGGATGAGCTCGGGGCCCTTGTCCGTGAACGCCTTGCGGAACTGGCGCATGGCGGCGAGCGCCGGCGTCGTCAGGGCCGGGCACGCGATCGACTTCGTCCAGCCGGTGGCGGCGAACTGCTCGGGCATCTTCGTGTTGTTCTCGAACATGAGGACGTGGTAGCCGGCGGTCCCGTTGAGGGGCTCCTCGGCCAGCCTGCGCAGCTTGGCCACGTCGGCGGCCGGCGTGCCCGGCTTGTACTGGAACTCGATGCGCCCGTGCTCGAGGGAGTGGACGAAGTTCTCCTTGGGCGGCGTGTTGCCCGCCCGATAGAAGCCGTCCTGCGCCGGTGTCGGGTTGTGGTTGCCCGACGTCGGCGGGTTGGTCTTGTAGGTGACCTTGCCGGCCGTGTGGTTGCGGCCCTCGGACTTGAACTGCGAGAAGGTGCACCCGGCGGCCTTGGCGTCGGCGGCGAGCGCGGTTGCGTTCACCGTCGAGTCGCCCTTGCTGTCGCCGCCCCCGGCGAGGGCGACGATCGCGACCACCGCGATGACGGCCACGCCCAGCACCGCGCCGCCGCCGATCTGCAGCGTGCGCTTGCGGGCGGCCGCCCGGCGGGCCGCCTCCTCCTGGGCCAGGCGCTCCTGGCGCCGGCGTTCCTTCTCTTCGGCTCGATGTGCCATGCGGCGACCCGGAAGCCTAGGCGACGCGGCGCGTGCGCGACGCACCACCGCGGCGCCGGGCCGTCCAGCACGAGTCCAGGAAGTCGCCGATCTGGCCGGTGAGGCGCTCTGGGCGCACCTGCAGCTCGAGGATCGAGTTGGCCTGCACGAGCGTCGCGTTGGGCAGCTCGGCGACCAGCGCGTCGGAGTCGCTGAAGGGGTGGACCGGATCGCGCTGGTGGCCGATGACCAGCGTCGGCGCCGCGAGCTTGCGGCGCAGCTCCTTGTGCGGCGCGGTGCGGCCGAAGAACAGCCCGTGCAGGACGGCGGCACTGGGCCCGGGCTCCTGGCGGATGGTGTCCAGGCCGACGTCGGCCAGCAGCGGGCCGGCGCCCGTGGGGATCTGCCGCGCGCCGCGCGCGACGAGGCGCATGACCGGCTCGCCGAAGCTCAGCGCGACCATCAGCGGTGTGAAGGCGATCGCGCAGCCGAGCAGCGCGTTGTCGAGCACCGGCATCTCGACGACCATGCCGCGCACGCGCTCGGGGGCATGCACCGCGGCCTCGAGCGTCGCGTTGGCGCCCAGCGACGTCCCGCCCAAGACGGCCTCGTCGAGCTCGAGGTGGTCGAGCAGCGCGATCATCTGCTGCCCGAAGAAGGGCATCGAGTAGCGCGTCATGTCGCGCGGGCGGTCCGAGCGCCCGTGACCCAGGAGGTCCAGGGTCACCACCCGGTTGCCGCGCTCCGCCAGGGCGCGCGCCAGCGGCCGGTGCATCTTCTGCGACAGCAGCAGCGCATGGACGAGCACGCACGTGCGCGGGCCCTCTCCGTAGACCGTGTAGGCCAGGCGGCTGCCTTCGTATCGGAAGAAGGGCATGGGGTTTCGCAGGATAGTCGGCGGGCAGAACGATTCCGCCAGCTGCCAACCCGCGCGGGTCGCGCGCGTTGCAGCGAAGGTGTCGGGCCCTTCTCCGTGGACGCCTCCCTCACCACAGCCGCTCGCATGCGCGCCGATGCGCGCCCGCGCCTCCGTCGCCGCGTGCCCCGCGGGCGGTCCGACGACGCCCTGGTGGCACGCGTCCGCGCCGGCGACGAGCGGGCCTTCGAGCTGGTCTTCGATCGCTATCACCGCAGCCTGCTGGCCTTCTGCCGGCGCATGCTGGCCGGCAACGAAGAGGCCGAGGACGCCCTGCAGCACACCTTCATGGCCGCCTACCGCGGGCTGCGCGCCAGCGACCAGCCGATCCGCCTCAAGGCGTGGCTGTACACGATCGCGCGCAACCGCTGCCTGTCGGTCCTGCGCGCGCGGCGCGAGCACGTCGCGCTGGACGAGGGCCACGCCGCCACCGACGGCCTGGCCGCCGACGTCGACCGGCGCGCGGATCTGCGCGGCCTGCAGGCCGATCTCGCCGCCCTCCCCGACGACCAGCGCGCGGCGCTCGTGCTCTTCGAGCTGGGCGACCACAGCCACGACGAGATCGCCGAAGTCCTCGGCGTGCGGCGCGACAAGGTGAAGGCGCTGGTCTTCCAGGCACGGGAGTCGCTGGCGAGCTGGCGCCGCGCGCGCGAGACGCCGTGCGTCGAGATCCGCGAGCAGCTCGCCACGCTGCGGGGCGCCGCGCTCAAGCGCGCCACGCTGCGCCGCCACGTCGCCCGCTGCGAGGGCTGTCAGGCCTTCGAGGTCGAGGTGCGCCGCCAGCGCGTCGGGATGGCGGCGCTGCTGCCGGTCGTCCCCAGCGTCGGGCTGAAGGCCGCCGTGCTGTCCGCCGTCGGGGTGGGCGCCGGCGGCGCGGGCGGGGGCGCCTCGCTGGCCGGGCTCGGCGGCGCGGCCAAGGGCGTGGCCGCCAAGACGCTGATGTGCGCGGCCGTCGCGGGCAGCGCCGGCAGCGCGGGCTACGTCACCGTGCGTGAGGTCGAGCTGCATGGCGGGCACTTCCGTGCGCCGACCGCCACCACGACCCACGTCCACCACCGCGCCGTCAAACACGCAGCGAAGCCGATCGCGGTCCCGGCGAAGGTCGCGGCGGTCGTGGTCCCCGCGCCCGCCGTCAAGGCCCGTGCCACCGCGGCAGCCCGCGCGCGCCCTGGCCGCGCCCATCGTGGCGCCGGACGCTCGCCTCACCAGCGCCACGAGGGCCAGCGCCGGCGCGCCTCCGCGCGCTTCAGGCCCAAGCTTCGGGGCCGAACCAATGTCCGGCGGGCCCAGGGCCGCAGCGGGCTGCGCCGTGGGCGCTCCGGCGGTCGCAGCCGCAGCGGGCGCTTCGCCGGTCGCGCGCAGCGCAAGCGCTAGGAGTCGCGGGGCGGATCGCGCCAGGCCGGCGCGTCGCCGCGGTACAGGCCGTCGCCGCCCAGGACCATCCGCGCCGTGCGCCAGATGATGCGCAGGTCCAGGCGCCAGGAGCGGTGCTCGATGTACCAGAGGTCCAGCTCGATGCGCTCGTCCCACGGCAGCTCGGTGCGGCCGTTGACCTGGGCCCAGCCGGTGATCCCGGGCTTGACGGCCAGGCGTCCGCGCTGGCGCTCGGTGTAGCGGTCGACCTGCACCGGGACCGTCGGGCGCGGGCCGACGATCGCCATCTCGCCGCGCAGGACGTTGACGAGGTTGGGGACCTCGTCGAGCGACGTCCGGCGCAGCAGGCGCCCGACGCGCGTGATCCGCGTGTCGCCCTCGCTCACCGCCAGGCCCGCGCCCATGTGCTCGGCGCCGGTGACCATCGTGCGCAGCTTGAGGACGTCGAATGCGCGGCCGTCCTTGCCCACCCTGCGCTGGCGGTAGATCGGGCTGCCACGCGACTCCAGCCGGATGGCCAGCACCGCAGCGAGCAGGAGCGGAGACGCCACCAGCAGTGCCGCCCCGGCCACGACGACGTCGAAGGCGCGGCGGGCCATCAGCGCGTGCCCTCCGGTGGGCTCCAGCCCGCCGGCGTGCCGTGGCGCAGGTAGTCCCACAACCCGGCCGCCATCGACGCCGTGGTGAGGACGTAGTAGCGCGCCACCAGCAGCGGGCGCACGCGCACCACGCGCCCCGCCAGCGCGGCGGCCAGCAGCGCGAGCTGGAGGATGAAGGCCACGACATAGACCCAGCCGTCGCCGAGCAGGGCGGCGTTGGCGGCCAGCGCGACGACGTGCAGGAACGGCGTGGCGTAGCGCAGCAGTCGGTGCGAGGCGACCATGAGCGCGTAGAGCGGCGGGTAGCCGCGCGGGGAGAGCAGGCCGCCGCGCAGGACGATCGGCCACGCGTGGCTCATCATGCGCCGCTTGCGTGCGAACTCGCCCTCCACGGTGGGCACCATCTTCTCGGTCGCGCGCGCCGCGGGGGCGTAGACCGCGCGCCAGCCGCGCTTGACCATGTTGAAGGGCAGCGAGAGGTCGTGGCCCATGACCGGATCGACGTGCAGGTAGGCCTCGGGGCGCACCGCGTAGATGGCCCCGTTCCCCGCGGTCACCGAGGCCAGCTGGGACTCGCGCGTGCGGATGGCCATCTCGTAGCGCCAGTAGAGGCCCTCCTGGTTGGTGCCGCCGTCGTTGACGAAGCGCACCTGGCCGCACGCGTAGCCGACGCGGGCGTCCGCGAAGGGCGCCGCCAGCGCGCGCAGCGCGCCGGGCTCCCAGAGCGCGTTGGCGTCGGAGAAGGCCAGCAGCTCGCCGCCGGCGCGCTCGACGGCGGCGTCCTGCGCGCGCACCTTCCCGCCCCACGGCAGCTCGAGCACGACGTCGGCGCCCGCCGCCCGCGCCAGGGCCGGCGTGTCGTCGGGCGAGCCGTCGCACGCGACGATGACCTCCAGGCGCCCGGCCGGCCACTCCAGCGCGCGCGCGTTGGCGACCTTGGCCGCGATGATCGGCGCCTCGCGGTGCGCGGCGATGACGAGCGAGACCGACGGCTCGGCGCCGGCGGGTGGGCCACCGTCGAGGGCGGGCCCGCGGCGCGCACGGCCGAGCAGCTCGAGCAGCAGCGGATAGCCGACCTGCGCATAGGCGAGCAGGCCGACGGCCACCCAGAAGACGGCGGCCACCGCGGTCACAGCAGCGTTTCGTACAGCTCGAGGTGCGCGCGCGCGATCGCGTCCCAGCTGTGCGACGCGTCGGCCAGGCGCAGCGCGCCCATCGCCAGGGTGGCGCGGCGCGCGGGGTCGGCGAGGACGCTGGCGAGGACGTCGTGCAGCTGCGCCGCGTCGCCCGGGGAGACCAGCTCGGCCGCCCCGGCCGCGGCGATGTCGGGGAAGCCGCCGACGTCGGTGAGCACGAGCGGCACGCCGAAGCCCAGCGCGGTGAAGAGGACGCCCGACTGCTCGATCTCGCGGTAGGGCAGCACGGCGAGGTCTGCGCGGCGGAACAGGGCCGCCGTCTCGCCCTCGCTGACGAAGCGCTCGACGAAGCGCACGCCGGGCGGCGCGGCGGCGCGCAGCGGCGCGGTGTCCATCCGCGCCGCGCCGACGATCCACAGCTCGGCGTGCTCGATCCCCTTCCAGGCCTCGACGAGCACGTCGATGCCCTTGTAGGGGCGCAGCAGGCCGAAGCACAGCACGACGGTGCCGTCGTAGGGAGGCAGCTCGGGCGGCAGCGGGGCGTCGCCGGCCGGGCGCAGGATCCCGTGGGGGATGACATGGACGCGCCGCTCGGGCAGGCCGAGCTCGCCGACCAGCCGCGCGCGCCCGTGCTCGGTGTGCACGACGATGGCATCCATCCGCTCGTAGAGCTGGCGCTGGGCGTCGAGCTGGCCCGGCTTGGGCTCGCGCGGGAGCACGTCGTGAGCCGTTATGACGCGCGGCTGCCTGTAGGCCCGCAGCAGGTGCTGGTCGAGCGGCTGCACCGCCAGCCACTGGAAGTGCACGATGTCGGCCTCGCGGCGCGAGGCGCGCAGCATGTCGGGGATGTGCATCGCCAGGCGCGCCCAGCGCCGGCCACGCCCCTTCGGAGCAAAGCGGTAGAAGTCCTCGCGGACCGTGTAGCCCCGGGCCGGAGGGACCTCGCCATGCGGGAAGGGCGCCGTGACGAGCTCGACGTCGGCGCCGGCCGCCGCCAGCGCGGCGCACAGCGCCCTGTCGTAGGGCGGCGTGTAGGCAGCGGGGTCGACGACGCTGATGCGCATCTCAGCGGTGACAATAGGCCCCGCGGTGGCTGTCGAGCTCTCCTTCTGCGTCGTGAACACCGAGCAGCGCGAGCTGCTCGTGCGCTGCCTGGACGCGATCGCGGCCGAGCGCGTGGGCCTGCCCTTCGAGACCGAGGTGCTGGTCCTCGACAACGCCTCCCGCGACGGATCGGCGGCCGCCGCGCGCCGCCACGAGCTGGCGCCCGAGGTCATCGCGCTGGACCGGCGCGGGGGCAAGGGCGAGAACGACACGGCGCTGCTCAAGCGCGCCGGCGGGCGCTACGCGCTGCTGCTCAACGAGGACTCCGAGCTGCGGCCGGGCGCGGTGCTGGCGCTGCGCGGCGCGCTGGAGGAGCGCGAGGACGCGGCGGCCGCCGGGGCGCGGCTGCTGCGCCCCGACGGCACCGGCCAGCCCAGTGCCTGGCGCTTCCCGACGCCGGCGACGGCCCTGGTCGGCGCGCTCTTCCTGCACAAGCGCTTCACCGTGCAGAGCCGCGGCGAGCGCACGCGCACGGTCGACTGGGCGCAGTCCGCCGCCCTGCTGGTGCGCACCGACGCCGCGCGCGAGATCGAGTGGTTCGACCCGGCGTTCTTCGTCTACTCCGACGAGGTCGACTTCTGCCGGCGCCTGCGCGACGCCGGGTGGCGCACGCTCTACGTCCCGTCGGCGGTCGCCGTGCACCACGAGCAGCTCTCCACCGGCAAGGTGCCCGAGCGGCGGATCGTCGAGCTGTCGCGCAACCGCGACCGCTACATGCGCAAGCACCACTCGGCCACCGCGGCCGCCACGGTGCGCCTGCTCACGGCATGGGCCTACGCGGTGCGCTCGCTCGCGGCGCTCGCGCTGCCCGGCCACGACCCGCGACGCTATTGGCGCCACGTCACCGCGACGCTGCGTCCCGATCGGGGCGAGGGCCTGCGCGAGGCCGCGATCGATCACAACCGCGGCCGGCGCCTCTAGGTGGTTGGTTCCGCGGCTGGAACCAGCCACCTAGTTCTCGATCGCCTTGCCGGTCGGCGCGACGACCCACCACGGCGAGCCGAAGCTGTCGCTGCCCTGGCCGGTGGTCTGGCCAGGCGTGCTGTCGCCTTCGTAGTAGTAGAGCGGGTGCCCGGCGTAGGTGACCTCGCGCGAGCCGTCGGCGCGCTTGGTCGTGCCGAGCAGCGAGGCCTTGACCGCACCGCTCGCCTTGGGCGTGGTGGCGGTGGTCAGCGGCGGCCACGCCTGTGCGCACGCGCCGCTGCACACGCTCTTGGGCCCGTGGTCGGCGTCCCAGAGGTACAGCGCGCGCCCCTTGGCATCGACGAGGAACGTGCCCAGCGAGCTCGTCCTGGTCGCGACGACCGAGGCCGGGCGCGGCGAGCTGGTGGCGGTGGTGCTCGTGGTGGTGCTGGACGTGCCGGACGAGCCCGAGCTGCCGCAGGCGGCGAGCACGAGCGTGCTGGCGAGCGCCAGCGCAGCGAGGCGGAACGGACGGGTCATGAGAGCTCCTGGGTGTCGTGTGCGAGATGCCCTTCACCCACGACGACGCCGGCTCGCCGGGCCCGTCCTTCCGCCGGCCGCGGCGCCCCAACCGAACGCGAGCGAGTGGTTGAGGATCCCTTGAGACGCCCGCGGCGCCCCCAAACTGCATCACCGAGGGAAGGGAGTCGGTGCCGGCGCGGCCGCTCGCGGTCACGTCGGAGCACGCTGTGCTGCCTTTACCTGGCAGGGCCGGGTGAAGTCAGCACAGCGGCAATGGAGCCGCTACGTGGCCGCCTAGCCAGATTCACCCGCCCGAAGCCGTAGGAGCTCAGCTGAACCGTGGCTCGACGAGCTCGCGGCGCAGGCGCAGGAGCTCGGGCGCGAGCGCCACGGGGATCGCCGCGAGCGCGAGCGCGCGCAGCGCGAAGCCGCTCACCCCGCTCGTCGGCAGCGCCAGCTCGCCGGCCACCGAGATGGCGCCGATGATCGCCACGATGCGGGCCAGGCGCGGCCAGTCGAAGGGCACCGTGAACAGCCGCCGCGTGAGCAGGTGGACGGCCACGAGCATCGCCAGGTACGACGCGCACAGGGCGATGCCGGCGCCCGAGGGGCCCAGCGGGCCGACGAGCAACGCGAGCCCGACGACGTTGACCGACAGCCCGACCACCGCGGCCGGGAAGGTGCGCGTGGTCACCTTCGCGCGCCCCGCGATGGTGACGAAGACGAGGAAGAGCCCGTACAGCGCCCAGCCCAGCGCGACCCACGGCAGCGCCTTGTGGGCCGCGAAGTAGGGGTCGGCGGTCAGCAGCCTCACCACCCAGCGCCCGAGCAGCGTGAGGCCGGCGACCACGAGCCCGGTGACGATCACGTACGCGGTGGTCACCAGCGCGTAGAGGTTGCGCGCCTCGTCCTCGTCGACGATCGAGTAGGCCAGCGGGGGCCAGGCGGCCTGGAAGCCGCGCACGGCGACGATGACGAGCGTGGCGAGCTTCACCGCCACCGCGTAGAGGCCCGCGGCGGCGGGCGAGTCGGCCCGCAGCAGCCACGCGCGGTCGACGACGTTGAGCGCGAAGACCGCCGCGTCGGCCGGCACGGTGGGAGCGCCGAAGCGCAGCATCGGGCCCAGCGTGCGGGGCGCCCGCAGATCGAGCCCGACGCGCTGGCGCAGCGCGAAGACCCAGAGCCCCACGAGCACGACGGTCGAGGCCGCGTAGTTGCCCAGGACGTAGCCGCGCGCGCCGCCGTCGAAGCCGACGACCAGGGTCACGGTCAACGCGACGGTGAGCACCACGTTGCTGACGCTGGCGATCATGTAGGTGCGCCGGCGCTCGTCGACGCGCAACAGCGCGTAGGCGATCTCGAGGTTGGTGAAGGCCCACAGGCCGAGGACGCCGTAGGCCATGAGGGTCGCGTCGCGCGTGCCCAGCAGCGCCTGCGAGATCGCGCCGGCGAAGACCACGGCGACCAGCGCGGCGACCGTGCTGGTGACGAGCACGAAGGACGTCGTGCGCCGCGCGAGGCGGTCGCGGTTCAGCGCGTCGTCGTCGTCGAAGTAGAAGCGCACGAACGCCTCGCCGACGCCGAAGCGCAGGACGATGCTGGCGAGGATGATCGCCGTCAGCAGGGTCTCGGCGTAGCCGAGCTGCGCCTGGGTGAGGTGGTGGGTGTAGAGCGGCAGGGTGAACAGGGCCAGGAACCCGGCCACGAGGCTCGACGCCTGGTACGCGAAGCCCGAGGTGGCCAGGCGCTTGATGTAGCCCTGCACGGGCGGGGACGGTATCCGGTGGGCCGGGGCCCGCCCGGATAGCCTGCGAGCCGTGGAGCGCCCGCCGATCTGCGTCCTGCTGCTGCCCGCTCCGCTGGAGCGCTTCATCCTGCGCGACCAGGCGGACGACCTGCTGCGCGCCGACGGGGTGATCGCCGCCGACCCGCCGCGGATGCCCTACGGCGCCTTCGCGCGGATGCCGCTCGGCGTCGGTGACGCCGTCGCCGCGCGCCAGGCGCGGCGCCTGGTGCGCACGCTGCGCCGGCGCTTGGGCGAGCCGCGGGTGGTGGTGATCTTCCACACGCTGCAGTACCAGCTGGCGCGCGCGATCATGGGACAGGCCCCCGGCTGCGAGCTGTGGTACTGGCGCTGGGACCGCTTCGAGCGCGCCTACGACGCGAACGGGCGCCAGCGCGAGCGCCTCGAGGTGCTCCACGAGCAGGCCGCGGCGCGCTCGTCGACGATCGTGGCCGCGTCCGACGAGCTCGCGCGGCTGGAGGGCGCCGCCGGCCGGCGCGCGATCACGGTGCCGCTCGCCGCCGACTCCTTTCCGGCGCCGCGCGGGGGCGACGTCGTCGCCGTCTCGCTGGGCCACCTCGGCTGGCGCACCGACTGGTCGCTGCTGCGCGCCGTGAGCGAGCGCCTCGGCGACCGGCTCGTGCTGCTGCTCGTCGGCGCCTGGCACGAGGAGGAGTGCAAGGACGACGCCGACTTCGCCTTCTGTCGCGAGGCGGCCAATCTCGTGTGGCTGGGGCGCATGGAGGACGAGGCCGCGGCGCGCATGGTCCTGTGCGCCGACGTGGGGATCGTGCCGTTCAAGGTCGAGCCCTTCAACGACGCCGCCCTGCCCTACCGGATCCTCAAGTACGCCCGCCTGGGCCGGCGCACCGTCGCGCCCGACCTCGCGGGCCTGCGCACGTGGTCTGAGGCGGTCACCGTGGCGCGCGACGCCGAGGCCTTCGCACAGGCGCTGGTGGACTCCGCTGGCGCTCGCGCACGGCCCGACGAGGCGCTGCGCGAGTGGGCGCTGGCCCAGACGGCGCGGGCGCAGGACGAGCCGCTGTGGCAGCGCCTGGAGCAGATTGGGATCGATACCCGTGTTTCGCGGTAGCGCGCACCGTATGGTGCGCGCATGGGTCCAGCCCGGACACGCTCCGAGCACCTCGGTGCAGGCATCTTCGGGCTGCTGCTCGGCATCTTCCTGCTGCGCGCCTTCGTCGACACGCCGGGGCTCAGCCTCGTCTTCCTGGCCGTCTTCCCGATCGTCCTGGCGGCGTTCGTGCTCGGGCGCACCGCGGCCCTCGTGTGCGCCGCGCTGGCCACCGTGCTCTCGGTGCTGGTCCCCATCATCAACCCGGCGACCGACGTCAGCACGGCCGCGCAGATCGTCGGGGCGATCGGGCGCGGTGCGGTCTTCGTCGGGCTCGCGCTCGTGGTCTCGGGCATGCACGCGCGCCAGACCCAGCTGCGCGACGAGCTGGCCGAGTCCGAGCGCGAGCTCACCGAGCTCGAGAGCCTGCGCTCCGCGCTGACCGCCCCCGAGCTGCCCCGGCTCGAGGGCCTGGAGGTCGCCACCTCCTACACCCCGGCCGACGGGCTCGTGGCCGGCGACTTCTTCCTCGTCACCCGCGGCCCGGAGAACACCACGCTCGTCGTGGTCGGCGACGTCGTCGGCCACGGGCTCACCGCGGCGCGCCGCGCGGCCTTCGTGCGCGCGACGATCGCGCTGTTCGCCGAGTACGCCGACGATCCGATGACGATCCTGCGCCTGGCCAACACGGCGCTGGCCGAGCGCGACCCGGGCACCGAGTTCGTGACCGCGCTGTGTGCGAGCTTCGCCCCCGACCTCGGCACGGTCACCTGGGCGAGCGCGGGCCATCCGCCGCCGTGGGACCTCGACCGCGGCATCGCGCTGGCCAGCGTGCGCCACTGCCCGCCGCTGGGGATCGAGCCGACGCTGGAGGGCACCTCCGTGACGACCGCGCTGCGTCCGGGCGGAGGCGTCCTGCTCTACACCGACGGGCTGCCCGAGGCGCGCACCGCGCGCGAGGTGGAGCGCCACGACCTCTTCGGCGAGCAGGCCGCGCGCGACGCGCTGGTCGCGCTGCAGGGTTCGCCGCCGGCCGACATCGTGGCCGGCCTGCGCGCGGCGGCCGTGAACCACGCCGAGGGCCGGCCGGCCGACGACCTCTGCCTCGTCGCGGTGCGGCTCGGCGCCGGCGACGCCGCCGCTCAGGGACAGGCCGCGTAGGCGCTGAAGCGCTGGTTGCGCGCGATCGGCACGAAGCCCGGGTCGGGGACGTTGGTCGACGGGCTGGCGCCGGCGGCGAACCCGTAGCGCTTGAGCTCCTTGGCGCCGAGGACGAACATCGCCACGCCGCGCGTGCGCCGGCGGGCGCTGCGCGCCCCCACGCGCCGCGCCGGCAGGTCCAGGAGCCAGCGCGAGTCGGGCACGAGGCGGTAGTTGGGGAAGGTCAGCGGGCCGCAGCGCATGTCGCGCTGCACCGCGGGAGCGTGCAGGATGGCCACGAGGTCGTCGTGGGAGCCCTTGATGAAGCGCAGCTCGCCCCGCAGCGTGCCGACCACGGGCGCCTTGACGACCACGAAGACGAGCCCGAGGGCGGCCGCGCCGAGCGCCGCGCGCGACCACAGGTGACGGATCCGTCCGGGGGGCAGCGTGGTGAAGCCGAGCACGCCGTAGCCGGCGACCAGGCATACCGCCACCACCGGGATCGTGAGGTAGCGCGGCAGGACCGACAGCCCGGCGAGCCCCGTGGCCAGGAAGGTCACCACGCCGGCGCCGAAGAGGGCGATGGGAACGTGCAGCGCGCGGCCGGCGCGCAGTCGCCAGAGCAGGACGGCCCCGGCGAGGGCGGCCAGCGCCACCGGCACCCGGGCCGTGTCGGTGACGAAGGACACGAACGAGCGTGGGACCGACGACAGCCCGCGGTTGCGATTGAGCTCATCGGCGAGGTCGTTCGTGGCGTGCAGGGAGAAGAGCGGATCGCCCGTGACCCACAGGTCGACCAGCGACCACACGAGCGGCGCGGCGGCGGCGAGCGCCAGCAGGTCGATCCGCCGCCAGCCGCACCACAGCCAATAGGCCCCGGCCAGCACCCACGCCTCGGGGCGCAGGAGGCCGGCCACGGCCAGCACGCCCATGACCGCCACGCCGCGCCGCGGCGCCCGGGCCTCGAGCGCCGCGGCCCACAGCACGAGCGCCAGGAAGGGCACGTCGACGTAGGCCCGCGCGGCGTAGAGCAGGAAGGCGAAGCTCGACCCGACGAAGGCGGCGCCGGCCAGCCCCGGCCACAGCCCGAAGCACGCCTCGCCCACCCGGAAGCTGCCCCAGGCCAGGGCGACGAGGCTCAACACGCAGATGAGGACGATGAGGCGATCGCCGTCGGTCCCGACCAGCCCCACCAGCGCGCACACGGCGAGGAAGAGCGGGTGCTCGGTCGGCGCGGAGTAGGCCTCGAAGTCCGGCTTCATGCCGTGCATGAGCTCGCGCCCCCACACGAGGTGGAAGTACGTGTCGTAGTTGGGGTAGGTCGGCACGAGCAGCGCGGCGATGAGCGCCACGACCGCCAGCGTGGCGACGACGAGCGGCTCCGTGCGCCTCATGCCGGCGCCGGCTCGCGCACGGCGACCCACAGCGCCATGGCCGTCCCGGCGCCGAGCAGGGTCCACGTGAGCGGGTCCTCGAGGAAGGCCGCGTACATCATCGAATGGGCCAGCAGGGCGACGAAGGCCGCCGCCACGGCGGCGCGCTCGGGCACGCGCCGCGCCCCGCGGAAGAGCCGCGCCAGCGCGGCCGCCAGCAGCGCGAGGTAGACGAGCAGCCCGATCAGCCCCTGCTCGGCCGCCACCGTCACGGGGATCGTGTGCGAGGCCGACGCCGCGCGCTCGGGCGAGACGTGCTCGGCGCGACGGTACTCGCGCGCGAACGAGCCCGAGCCCTGGCCGACGAGCGGCGCCTTCTCGAAGAGCTTCAGGCCGCCCTTGATGAGGTCGTAGCGCCCGCTGGTGGCCTTGTCGGCCGACTTCGAGTTGCCCAGGTCGAGGTGGACCGCGCCGGGCGCCAGGGCCACGAAGGCCACCGCGACGACCAGCGCCGCGCCCGAGAGCGCGAGCGCCCAGCGCACACTCCAGCGCATCGCGCCCAGGATGGCGAGACCGACGAGCAGGGCGGTGAAGCTCGACTGCGAGAAGGTCAGCACCAGCCCGCCCCACAGCACCGCGAGGAGCAGCGCCCCCGCCACGACCTCGCGCTGGCGCCGGGCCCACAGCAGCCATCCCGCGAGCAGGAGCATCACGATGGCCAGGAAGCGCCCGTAGATGTTGGGGTCGAAGAAGAGCGAGTTGACCCGGAAGTAGTCCTCGAGCTGGTTGGAGGCGATGACCTTCGGGTTGAGGAACAGGTGACGCGTCGCGTACTCGACGAAGCCCACCCCGACGAGCGCCAGCGCGAGGACGACGAGCACGGCGAGGCAGACGCGCGCCAGCCGCGGCGTCCACGCCACGCGCGCCACGAGCGCGAACAGCAGCGCGAAGGGGACGTAGAAGAAGACGACGTTCTCCAGCGCGTGGCCGAAGTCGGCCGAGTAGCTCGCCTGGATCGCGTAGAGGGCCAGGGAGGCGGCCAGCGCCCATTCCAGCGCCCCGGGGGGACGACCGCCCTCGGGGCGCTCCCGCCCGGCCAGTCGCGGCAGGGCGTAGGCCGCGGCCCCGGCCGCGACGACGAGGTAGAGCGGGACGAGCAGGTTGGCCGTCGAGCCGCCCGAGGCGATCGGCACGCGGAAGGGCAGCGTCGCCGCGGCGGCCACCGGCAGCCATGCCGGCCGGCGGTCGAAGAGCAGCGCCAGCACCGCCAGAGCGACCACGGCGCCGATCGCTCCCGCCACCGCCAGCGACGGATGGTCGCGCAGCGGCTGGACCTGGTCGGAGTCGGCGATGTGGAAGCCGAGGATGACCGGCGCGAGGACGAGCGCGCCGAGCATGGCGGCGGCGCGCGCACGCGGCGCGCGCGCCACGAGGGCGCCGGCGGCGAGCAGCGCCGCGAGGATCAGTGGGACAGGAGCGTCCATGTGCGGTCCAGCAGGGCGGCGGTGTTGGGGTCGTTGGCGCGTGCGGACAGGTGGGTGGCCAGCTCGGGCACCCCGAAGCGGAACACGAGGCCCTTGCCCAGGCGCGACGCGGCGATGACGGGCCGCCCGGTCTGGGGGTCCTCGGTGACCGCGCTGGCGGCGGCCTCGGTCAGGTCGGCCTCCTGGACGAGCGAGAAGGGCCCGAAGGCGCCCGCCGTGCCTGCGAAGAAGTCGATCGAGTCGTCGGCGGTGACGAGGTTGCTCGGCTTGGGCAGCCGCTGGAGCGGGCGCAGGCGCGCGCCGAAGATGTCGGTGGTCGCGGGCGGGGTGGGATCGATCATCCGCCCGCGGCGCGTGAGTGACACCTGCCGGCGCAGCGAGTCGGTGCCGAAGCTGGCGACCTTGCCGCCGTCGCGCACGTAGCGGCGCAGGCGCTGCTGCAGGGCACGGGGCAGCCAGCGCACGTCGGAGGGCAGGATGACGCCCTTGTGGTCCTCGAGCTTCGGGCCGCGCCCCGCGGCGAGCGCCACGTCGGTGGTGATGTCGTAGCGGTGGCCGCGGCGGTCCAGCCACGCCAGCAACGGCGCGTCGCGCGTGGCGAAGCCGGCGGGCAGGCCGTCGCCGGCGTAGATGCGAAAGAGCTTGGCCCCGACGCCGCGGTCGAGCAGGTTGGGCAGGCCGTCACCGTCGTCGTCGAGCGAGTTGCGCCCCTGCCAGGTCATGACGGGCAGGACCACGAGGACGGCGTGGCGCTTGGCGCTCTGGACCGCGAAGGGCACCGTCGTCGAGCGGGTGGCGGTGTGGACCGACAGCAGGTAGACGCCGGACTCGCGCCCGGGAGCGTGCAGACGCACCCGCGCGGACGTCTTGCGCCGGCTCGGGGTCGCCGCGCTGGACCCGACGCGGCGCACCGACCATGTCCACGGCTTGCGCCGGGCGTCGACGAAGAACTCGACCGGGTCGCCCGCCTGCGTGGCGACGTTGGGCGGCCGCACCCCGAGGTAGCGGACGGTGATGCCCCCGTGCCCGGGCAGCTTGGCGCCGTAGCTCGTCGCCGGCAGTCCGCGGCGGTTCAGCGGCGGCGAGAGGCCACGGTTGCCGGCCACGTCGCGGGTCTCGATCGCGACGAGGTAGGTCCCGGGCGAGACCGGCTTGCCGCTCGGCGTCAGCCCGTTCCAGCGCCAGACCTTCGCCCCGTCCTGTAGCGACTTGTCCTGGAGGACCAGGCGTGTGGGCCCCGGCCCGGTCTTGAACAGGCGGACGACCGGCTTGGTCCCGGGCGCCTGCAGGTGGACCACGACCTCGCCGGCCTCCTGCGTCGGCAGCAGTTCGGGGCCGAACTCGTGGCGCGGGCCGATCGAGGTCACGCGCGGGCGCGGCGGCGTGGTGTCGATCCGCACCGAGCTCGCGAGCAGGACGCTGCGGCCCTCGTGCTGGAGCGTGATGCGGTAGCGGTAGCGCCCATCGGGCGCCCGCGTGCCGTCGTCGGTGCGCCCGTCCCACTTCAGGCGCACCAGCGTGCCCTTGGCCACGTGGCGGCCGCCGAGCAGCTCGCGCACCTGGTCGCCGTTCGCGTCGAGGACCGCGACCGAGATGTCGTCGGTCTCCTTGACCTTGAAGGTCAGGCGCGTGACGTCGAAGCGCCCGTCGCCATTGGGCGAGAAGACGCCGCGCACCCCGATCTGCCCCAGGACGGGCGGTGCGTTCTTGAGCCGCTGCGCGACGAAGAAGGCGCCGAAGGTCGCGATCACGAGGACGGCGAAGACGCCCGCCCTCAGGCGACTCACAGGGTCACCAGCGACGCGTTGGCGATGTCGCGCGCGCCGGCCGCCTCGTCGCCGAGGGCGACCGCCAGCGCGAGCCGGATGACGCCGCGATGGCAGACCACGAGCGCCGGCAGCAGCGAGGGACGCGCCCGCAGATCGGCCAGCCCGGCCTGCACGCGGGCGGACTGCTCGGCGAACGACTCGCCCCCCGGGTAGCGGAACGACGGGTCCGAGCGCTGGAAGCGCGCGAAGCCGTCGGGGTCCTCGGCGCTGACGTCGGCGAACGAGCGGTCCGTCCAGTCGCCGGTGTCGGTCTCGGCGAAGCGCGCGTCCTCGACGGGCTCCAGGCCGATCCGCGCGGCCACGACGGCGGCCGTCTCGCGCGCGCGCAACAGCGGACTGCACCACAGCGAGACGATCTCCACCCCCGCGGCGACCTCGGCCAGGGCCGCGGCCTGCTCACGCCCGGTGGCGTCGAGCGGGACGGCTAGGTGGCCCTGGAAGCGGCCCTCGTGGTTGTAGGCCGTCTGCCCGTGGCGGGCCAGGTGGATGGTCATGCGCGGGCGGTGGGACTACTGCGCCTTGTCGCCCCCGACGAACACGGCGACCTCCGCGCGGTCGGCGAGCGCGCGGGCGTTGGCGTCCATCGGCTTGACCTGGGCGGTGGGGACGCCGAGGATCTTGGCCACGTCGAGCGCGGCCGCGCGGGCCTTGGCCTCATAGAAGACCTGGGTGGTCGGACGCTGCTGGTTGGTGGTGTCGTTGGTCACCACGTTGGGCTCGTTGTAGCCCTTGGTCGTGAGCTTGTCCGCGGCGCCGCGCGCGAGCCCGGTCACCGTGGTGCCGTTGAGCACGGCCAGCGGCACGGACTTGCGATTGAGCTTGGCGGGCGCCTTGGGCGCCGCCGAGCCGTTGGCGCTGGTGGTGGTCTCGCCCGTGGGCTGGGCGACGGTGTTGGGCTTGGGCGTCGGGCTGTCGTCTCCGCCGCCGAAGAGCAGGAAGCCCGCCACGGCGACCACGGCGATCGCTGCGACCGCGGCGCCGACGATGGCGGCGATGCGGCCCCGCGAGGGTCCGTCGTCGGTGTCGGGCCGCGGCCGGGAACCGGCGGGGGTGCGCGGCGGAAGCGAGGCCGACGGGACCGGGGCCCGCAGCGGCGCGGCCGGGCGCGCCGCGGGGACAGGCGCCGGCACGGGCGCCTTGGGTGCCGCCGCGGCGGCCGTCGCGGCCGGGACCGGCGGCTTGGCCTCGGGCTCGGCGGGCTTGGCCTCGGGCTCGGCGGGCTTGGGCTGCGGCCCGAAGGGCTTGGGCTCGGCCTGCGCCGGCGCGGCGGCCTCGTCGGGCTTCTTGGCCTCGCCGTCCTGCGGCTTGGCCTCCGCGGGCTTGTCCTCGGTGCCCGGCGGCGGCACCGCCGCGCCGCTGCCGGTGCCGTTCTGCGGCGCGGTCGTCGCGGGCTTGGCGATGGTCGTGGCCGGCGCTCCCGCCGCCGCGGCGGCAGCGGTGGCCGGCGCCGCGATGCCCGGCGTGGGCGGCGCGGCGCTCTGCTGGGCGGCGGGCGTCGCCGGGGCAGTGGGCCGCGGCGCCGGCGCGACGGGCGGCGTCACGCGGCGCTGCGCATCGGCCGTCACGCGCGCCTCGAGCTCGGCGGCGCGCTCGGGGGCGCGGCCCGCCCACTCGCGCAGGCGCTTGACCTCACGCGCCTGCGCGAAGTACAGCAGCGACAGGATGCCCAGCCCGAAGACCGCGGCGACACCCGCGTAGGCCCCGTACTGCTCGATCTTGCCCTGTAGGGAGAAGGCGGCGAGAACTGCCGTCATGAGGGGGTGATGCTAGGGGACGATCCGTACGGCTGGCGCCTCACCCGTCTCCTGGGCCGCCGGACGGGTGGCCGAGAGCTCGCCGACCTTGGCCGCCAGGCCGGCCGCATCGCCCTCGAGTACGAGCAGCGCGATCTCGTCGAACATCGTCTCCACGGCGGCGGGATCGAGCGCATCGCGGCGCGCGAGCGTGATCTTGTCGGCCGGCGTGGGCTTGGGGCGCTCGAAGGGGTTGAACAGGTCCTCGTGCAGCTTCTCGCCCGGTCGGCGGCCCACGACCTCGATGGCGATGTCGCGCCCGGGAGCCAGGCCGGACAGCTCGATCATGTCGCGTGCGAGCTGCATGATCGACACCGCCTCGCCCATCTGCAGGACGAACAGCTCGCCGCCCTCCCCCAGCGAGCCGGCGCGGATGACGAGCTGCACGGCCTCCGGGATGGTCATGAAGTAGCGCGTCATGCGCTCGTCGGTCACCGTCACCGGGCCGCCGAGCGCGATCTGGCGGCGGAAGATCGGCACCACCGAGCCCGACGACCCCAGCACGTTGCCGAAGCGCACCGTGGCGAACTTCGTCTCGGGCCAGCGCTGCTGAGCGGCCTCGATGGCGAACTCGGCCAGCGCCTTGGAGGCGCCCATCACGGTCGCGGGCCGCACCGCCTTGTCGGTCGAGACCAGCACGAAGCGCTTGACGCCCGCCTCGCCCGCCACCCGCGCCACCAGTCGCGTGGCGAGCGCGTTGTTGCGCACCGCCTCGACCGGGTTGCGCTCCATGAGGCCGACGTGCTTGTAGGCGGCCGCGTGGAAGACGACGCCGGGGCGGTGCTCGGCGAAGACCTCGCGCATGCGCTCGCCCTCTTTGCAGTCGGCGAGCACGGGCGCGATCGTCGACGGGTGGACGTGGCGGTCGTCCTCGAGCTCGCGCTGGATGCGGAAGAGGTTCTCCTCGGCGTGGTCGACGAGCACGAGGCGCCGCGGCGCCACGCGCGCGATCTGGCGGCACAGCTCGGCGCCGATCGAGCCGCCGGCGCCGGTGATCATGACCACCTCGCCGCCGAGGTAGCCGCCGACGCGGTCGATCTCCATGAGGACGGGCTCGCGGCCGAGGATGTCCTCGACGCGCACGTCGCGCACCTGGCGCACGACCTGACCCGAGCCGGCCTGCAGCAGCTCGAAGACCGTCGGCAGCGTGCGCACGGGGATCCCCCGCTGGCGCGCCGCCCGCACCACGCGCGCGCGCAGCGTGCCCGGCGCCGACGGGATGGCGATGGTGATCTCGTCGGGCTCGGCCTCGTCGAGGATCCGCCCGAGCTGGTCGGTCGGGCCCAGGACCTTGGCGCCGTCGATGCGGATGCCGCGCTTCAGCGGGTCGTCGTCGACGAAGCCGACCGGCGCGAGGCCCAGCTGCGGGTTGCGCAGGAGCTCGCGCACGACCAGCCGCCCGCCCTCCCCGGCGCCGACGATGAGCACCCGCCGCGCGTCGGGCCGCGCGCGGAAGCCGCGCACCGGACGCTCGTAGACGATCCGCGCGGCGAAGCGCGCGCCGCCGACGCCGACCAGCGTGAGCAGGAAGAAGAGCGCCATGACCCCCGTCGGCACCGACACCGTGACCTCGCCGGTGCCCGACGTGACGGTGACGGGATGCGTGGCCGCGACGAAGCCCGCCAGCACGAGCGTGTTGACGACCACGGCCTGGCCGATCCCCAGGTAGTCGCGCGAGCTCGTGTAGCGCCACTGCTTGAGCTCGAGGCGGAAGAGCGTGAAGACGACGAGCGCCGAGACGACGACGAAGACGATCGTGGCGTCGAACAGCCGCTCGTAGCGCGGCGGCGTGCCCGTGTCGAACCGCAGGCGATAGCTCAGGTAGTAGGCGGCGGCGACGAGCGCACCGTCGATCGCCAACTGCGGGATGGAGTGGCGATGCAGGGGGAACGCCGCCGAGCGCAGACGTCGGCGCATCGGGTCGAGATGATAGGGGGGCGGCGAGCGGTCGATCACGGTTGCATCGATCGACCCCAGGACTTCCGCCGCCAGAGGCGAACAGACTGGCGATGCCCGAGCCCGGCTCAGCCTGTCCGGACGCCCGCTTCTGGGCGGGTCGGCGCGTGCTCGTCACCGGCGACACCGGCTTCAAGGGGGCGTGGCTGAGCCTCTGGCTAGCGGAGCTGGGCGCAGTCGTCTCGGGCTACGCGAGCGACGTCCCGACCGAGCCCTCGCTCTACGAGCTCGCCCGCGTCGGCGAGCACGTCGAGCACGTCGATGGCGATGTCCGCGACGGCGAGCGCGTCGCCGAGGCGATCGGCCGGCTGCGCCCGGAGGTCGTGCTGCACCTGGCGGCCCAGCCGATGGTGCGCCGCTCGTTCCGCGATCCCGTCGAGACCTACGCCACCAACGTCATGGGCACCGTCAACGTGCTCGACGGCGTGCGCCGCGCCGGTGGCGACGTCCGCGTCGCGATCGTCGTCAGCTCGGACAAGTGCTACGAGAACCGCGAGTGGGTGTGGGGCTACCGCGAGACCGAGCCGATGGGCGGCCACGACCCCTACTCGAGCTCGAAGGGCTGCGCCGAGCTCGTGACCGCCGCCTACCGCGCGTCGTTCTTCGGCGCCGCCGACGCGCCCGCCGTCGCCAGCGCGCGGGCCGGCAACGTCTTCGGCGGCGGCGACTGGGGCCAGGACCGCCTGCTGCCCGACGTCTTCCGCGGCGCCCTGGCCGACGACCCGATCCGCATCCGCAACCCCGACGCGATCCGCCCCTGGCAGCACGTGCTCAACCCCCTGAGCGGCTACCTGCGCCTCGCCGAACGGGCGTGGGAGGACCGCGCGGTCGCGCAGGGCTGGAACTTCGGCCCCGCCGACGGCGACGCGCGGCCGGTGCGCTGGATCGTCGAGCGCCTCGGGGCGCTGTGGGGCGCACCGCTGCGCTGGGAGGTCGACCCCGGCCCGCATCCCCACGAGGCGCACTGGCTCAGGCTCGACTCGTCGCTGGCCCGCGCGCGGCTGGACTGGACGCCGCGGCTGGGACCTCGACGCGGGGCTGCGAGCGGACCGTCGCCTGGTACCGCGCCCACCGCGACGGCGCCGACGTCCGCGAGACGACACTGGCGCAGCTGCGCGAGTTCGGCGCGTAGAGTCGCCGGCCGAGCCATGACGTCGAGCGCCCCCTGCCGCCTGTGCCGCGCCGAGCAGCTCGGGTCGATCCTGACGTTGGAGCGAGCGCCGCACGACGTCTCGCACCTGCTGACCCCCGAGGAGGTGGCGCGCGACGCTCCGGTCCGCCTCGAGGTCTTTCGCTGCGCGTCATGCGGACACGTCCAGCTAGCGCGCGACCCGGAGGCCGCGTACTACGAGGACTATCTGATGACGGTCAGCCACTCGCCCCAGATGCGCGCCTTCCAGCAGCGCCAGGCGGAGACCTTCGTCCACCGCTTCGGCCTCGCCGGCCGGCGCCTCATCGAGGTCGGGTGTGGCGACGGCAACTATCTCGGGATACTCCGCGGGCTCGGCGTCGACGCGACCGGCATCGAGCCGTCGGCGCGCTTTCGCGACGTGGCCATGGCCGCGGGGCACCGGGTGCTCGCGGGGTACGTGACGGCCGACGAGCCCGTCGCCGACGGGCCCTACGACGCCTTCGTGACCCGCGAGGTCTTCGAGCACGTCCCCGATCCCGCCGACTTCCTGCTGGGCATCCGCCGGTCGCTCACGGCGGACGGCGTCGGGCTCGTCGAGGTCCCGAGTCTCGAGCAGGCCCTCGAGCACCAGCGCTTCTTCGACTTCTTCCCCGACCACGTCAACTACTGGAGCGTGGCGACGCTCGGGCGCGCGCTCGAGCGCAACGGCTTCCTGGTGCTCGAGATCACGCGCGGGATGAACGGCGAGTACCTCGAGGCCACGGTCCGCGCGGATGGCGGTCGCGACCTCGCGGCCCTGGCCGCGTCCATCGGCCAGGTGCGCGACGCCCTGGGGATGCTGCTGGCCGAGTGCGCCGCCGACGGTCGGCGGGTGGCCGCGTGGGGCTCGGGCGCCAAGGGCCTGACCAGCCTCGCCGAAGCGGGAGCCCAGGGCATCCGCTACGTCGTCGACTCCGACCCTTACAAGCAGGGCCGGCTCACCCCGGTCACCCACCTGCCGGTCGTCGCGCCCGAGCAGCTGCAGAGCGACCCGGTCGACGTGATCATCCTCACCGCGCTGGCCTACCGCGACGAGATCGTCGCGCAGCTGCGCGGGCCGCTTGGCTTCCGCGGGACGATCGCTGTGCTCGGCGCGCCGGTCGAGCTGCTCGGGCCCTAGGCGGCCGGAGCGCGCAGGAGGTCGAGCACGGAGACGAGCCGGGGCTCGGCGCCGAGCTCGTGCACGTGCTCGCGGATCTCGTCCATGTAGCCGTAGGAGAAGACGATCAGGTGATCGACCGGCGCGGCCGCCAGATGCTCTGGGGCGACGACCGGCACGTGGGACCCGGGGGCCACGTGGCCATGGGCGTGCGGATTGACGTCGACGAGGTAGTCCACGTCGTCGGCCGTCAGGCCCGTGTAGGCGAGCGTCATCACGCCGCGCCCGCCGGCGCCCCAGCCGGCCACCGTCTCGCCGGCGGCGCGCCGCCCGCGGACCCAGTCGCGCAATGCCGCATGGCTGCGCTCGGCGTCCGCGCCGAAGTCGGCGTAGGTCTCCCAGCGCGAGAAGTCGCGGCTCAGCGCCCGCAGCGGCTCGGCGACGTGCTCGGTGCCCTTGGGTGCCGCGACGACCAGCAGCGAGTTGCCGCGGCGCTCGCCGGCGGGCAGCAGCTCGGTGGTGAGCAGCTCGAAGCCGGCGCGATCGAGCAGGCGGGCGAAGGAGTCCGAGGTGAGGTAGATCGAGTGCTCGTGCTCGAAGAGGCACGTCTCGCGGCGCTCCATGATCTGCTCGAGGTCGTGGACCTCGATGACCAGAACGCCGCGCCGCGGCTCGAGGACGGGGTGGACGGCCTGCAGGAAGGGCAGCGGATCGGGAAGGTGGTCGAAGGTGTAGGTGAGCACGACGACGTCGGCCGGGGACAGCTCCGGCGGGATCTCGGCGACGGTCTCGGCCATGAAGAGGCACTCGGCCACGGGCACGCCCGCGTCGCGCGACGCCGCGCACAGGTCCTCCGAGGGCTCGAAGCCGAGCACATGGGCCCCGCGCTGCTGGAAGTGCGCGAGCTGCGCGCCGTCGCCCGAGCCCACCTCGATCACGCGTGCGCCCGGGCCGAACCCGTAGCGCGCGAGCGTCTCGTCGGCCAGCCGCGCCATGAAGCGCTGCGCGAAGCCGGAGGTGGCCACGCTGTAGCGGTAGTCGCGGTAGTAGTCGCTGACGTCGACGTCGTGGCGCGTCTGGGCCGTCCAGCACGCGCGGCAGACGGCGATGCCCAGCGCGCCGGAGAACTCGCTGCCCGCGGCCTGCGGGGTCACGAAGTCGTCGGTGAACGGCGCCTGGCCGAGATCGAGGAAGAAGGGGACGTCGGACGCACCGCAGACGCGGCAGGCATCGCGGCGGTGGATGGAGAAGCTCATGCGTGGCCTCGGTGGAGGGTCAGGCGCCGCGGCGACGGCGCGATGTCGAGGGCGCCGGCGACGCGGGCCGCCACGCCGGCGGCGTCGAGGCCGTAGTGCTCGAGCAGGTGCTCGCGGCTGCCGACCTCGTGGATGAAGGTGTCGGGGAACCCGGCGCGCAGCACGCGGCCGATGCCGGCCTCCGCGGCCACCTCGGCCACGGCGCCGCCGAAGCCGCCGATCACGCTGTGCTCCTCCAGGGTGAGGATGGTGCCGGTGCGCGCCAGCGCGGCGAGGATCGCGCCGGCGTCGAGCGGCTTGACGGTGCCGAAGTGCAGCACCGCGGCGTCGATGCCCTGCAGCGCGAGCAGCTCGGCGGCGCCGATCGCCTCGCCGAGGATCGGCCCGGTGGAGGCGATGGTGATGTCGGCGCCGTCGCGCACGCTGGTCGCCCGGCCGAGGGCGAAGGGGGTTCCCGGGGGCAGCAGCGACGGCTCGCCGTTCTTGCCCAGGCGCAGGTACACCGGCCCGTCGAGGGCCAGCGCCGCATCGGTGGCCCCCGCCGCGTCGGCGGGGTCGCACGGGGCGAGCACGGTCATGTTGGGCAGCGCGCGCATGGCGGCGAGGTCGTCGATGGCGTGATGGGTCAGCCCCAGGTACCCGTAGGCGACCCCGCCGCCGACGCCCACGAGCGTCACGTCGGCCGCGCCGGCGGCGACGTCGACGCGCACCTGGTCGTGCGCGCGCGAGGCGATGAAGGGGGCGATCGAGTAGGCGACCGCCTTCTTGCCCGCCTGGGCCAGGCCGGCGGCGACGCCGACCATCGCCTGCTCGGCGATGCCGGCGTTGATCACGCGCCCCGGGGCGAGACGCTCGACCTCGTCGAACACGCCCCAGCCGAGATCGGCCAGCACGAGGCAGATGCGCTCGTCGGCCTGAACCGCGCGCTCGAGCGCGGAGGCGAACGCGTTCCTCACGCCGCGATCCTCCCCTGCGCCAGCGCACCCATGATGCGCTCGCGATCCTGCGGGCGGATCGACTTGTAGTGCGAGTCGAACCGGTCCTCCATGAAGCTCACTCCGCGGCCCTTGATCGTGTGCGCCACGACGAGGCGCGGGCGGCCGCGGCCCGCGGCCGACAGCGCCGCGCCGAGGGCCTCGTGATCGTGGCCGTCGATCTGCGCGACGTCCCAGCCGGACGCAGCGAAGCGAGCCTCGAAGCGTGCCCAGCGGTCGGCGCCGTGGTCGATCTCGAGGCCCTGGTGCCCGTTGGCGTCGATGATCCCGACGAGGCGATCCAGTCCCAGGCGGCCCGCCAGGGCGGCGGCCTCCGAGACGGAGCCCTCGTCGGTCTCGCCATCGCCCATGAGGCAGAAGGTCCGGCGCGCGCGGCCGTCGAGGCGATCGGCGAGGCTGCGCCCCACCGCGATGGCGAGGCCGTGGCCCAGCGAGCCGCCGCTGATCTCCACGCCCGCCACGCCACGCTCGGCGTGGCCGCCGAAGGCCCCTCCGTCCTGGCAGTACTCGCTCAGCAGCTGCTCGCGGTCGACCGTCCCGCGCAGCGCGAGCGTCGCCATGAGCGCCGAGCCGGCGTGCGCCTTGGAGAGGATGAAGGTGTCGTCGTCGTCCATCACGCTGAAGTACGCGACGGCGAGAACGTCGGCGATGCCGAGCGCCGAGCCGATGTGGCACGTGCCGGCGCGCAGCGCGAGCTCGAGCGCCAGCTCGCGGATCTCATAGGCCCGCTCGGTGGTGCTCACGCCGCCAGCTCCCGAAGGTCGTGCTCGTGGGCGACGGTCTGGCGCAGCCCCGCGTCGAGCGACGTGCGCGCGCGCCAGCCCAGCGCGGCCGCGGCGTGCTCGGTCGCCGCCCGCCAGGCGAAGCGCTCGCCGCCACGGTAGGGCAGGGCGCCGAAGCGCAGCAGCTCGTGGCCGCCGGTGAGGTCGGCCAGCTTCAGGCACAGGTCGCGCACGGTGGTCTGCACGCCGGTGCCGACGTTGGCCGTGAGGCCGTCGATGCCGGGAAGCAGGGCGGCGTCGAGCAGCGCCTCGGCGACGTCGTCGACGTAGACGAAGTCGCGGGCCTGCTCGCCGGGCGTGAGCGGAACCGGCCGGCCCTCCAGCAGCGCCCGGACGACGGACGGGACGAGCCGGCGCTGATCCTCGCCGGGGCCGTAGACCGAGAACAGGCGCAGATGGGCGCTCTCGAGGCCGTGCCGGCGCGCGACCACGCGCGCGAGCAGGCCGCCGGCGAGCTTGGCGACGCCGTAGGGATCGTCTGGCTCGCAGGCCGCCGCCTCGTCCATCGGGCCGGCGACGGGCCCGTATTCCGAGCTCGATCCGGCGGTGACCAGGCGCGCGCAGCCCGCGTCCGCGAGCGCGCGCGCGAGCCGCGCGGGCGCGAGGGCGTTGGCGGCCAGCAGCAATTCGACGTCGTCCTCGCGCACGACGGCGCCCGCAGCGGCGAGGTGCACGCATGCGTCGGGACGGGCGGCCGCGACGGCGCCGGCCAAGGCAGCCTCGTCGGTGATGTCGGCGCGCACGACGGTCACGTCGCCCGCGACGGGCGCGAGGCGGTCGATCCGCGAGCGCGGGCCGACGGCCGCGACGACCTCATGACCGCGCGCGACCGCCAGGCGGACGACGGCGGCGCCGACGAAGCCACCGGCGCCGGTGACGAGGAAGCGCGGGGGGACGCTCATGACCGATTGATCGGCAGCCTGGACGAATAGCTGAAGCGCCCCCGCCAGTCGCCAACCGGGGGCCCGACCTATGCTCTGGCCGATGACGGCGGCCAAGCCCAAGGTGGTGCTGCTCTGCGGCGGCCAGGGGACCCGCATGCGCGAGGAGACGGAGTTTCGCCCCAAGCCGATGGTGGAGATCGGCGGGCGCCCGCTCCTGTGGCACCTCATGAAGCTCTACGCGACGCACGGCTTCGACGACTTCGTGCTCTGCCTGGGCTACCGGGGCGTGATGATCAAGGAGTACTTCCTCAACTACCGGCTGCTGAGCTCGGACTCCACCGTCGACCTGTCGACGGGGCGCGTCGACTTCGAGACCGATCGCCCAGAGGCCTGGACCGTGACCCTGGCGGACTCGGGCGACGACGCGATGACCGGCGCCCGGATCAAGCGCGTGGAGCGCTACCTGGGCGACTGCGACCTGTTCCTGTGCACCTACGGCGACGGCCTGGCCGACATCGACCTCGGTGAGCTGGTGGCCTTCCATCGCTCCCACGGGCGCTTGGCGACGGTCACCGGCGTCGTGCCTCCCGGGCGCTTCGGCCGGCTGGCGCTGGAAGGCGACGCGGTCCGGGACTTCGCGGAGAAGCCCACCGAGGGCGACGCCCGGATCAACGGCGGCTTCTTCGTCTTCTCGCGGCCCTTCCTCGACCGGCTCTCGCCGGATGCGGCCTGCGTGCTGGAGCGCGAGCCGCTGGAGAGCGTCGCGGCGGAGGGCGAGCTGCGCATGTTCCGCCACGACGGATTCTGGCAGTGCGCGGACACGCTGCGCGATGTCGAGCTGCTGCGCTCGCTGTGGAGCAAGGGCGGCGCGCCGTGGCGCATTTGGGACGATCGCTCGGGCGCCGCGCCGATCCCCGGCGACCGCCGCGGCGCCGTCCACGCGGTGCCCGAGGCCGCACTGGCGCCCAAAGACGCATGAGCGCCGGCGCTCCGCTGCTGGCCATCTGCGTCCCCACGTACAACCGCAGGGCCAACGTGCGCGCGCTTCTGCGCTGTCTCGACGAGGAGCTGCCCGCCGCGCCGGACACCGTCGTGCTGATCGCCGACAACGCCTCGCAGGACGGGACGCACGAGCTGCTGATCGAGGCCGCCGCGACGCGCCCGTGGCTGCAGGTCCACCGCCAGCCGCGCAACCTCGGCGCGGTGGGCAACCTGCAGTGGCTCGTCGAGCATGCGCCCCCGAGCCGCTACCTGTGGTGCTTCGGCGACGACGACGTGATCGCGCCCGGGGGTCTGCGGGCGATCGCGGCCCTGCTGCGCGACGAGGCCCCCGCCTGGCTCTTCCTCCCGCACGTGTTCGTCGACGCCAACGGCGAGGAGGAGCAGCGCTCGCCGGCGCCGAGCGCGATCGAGCGCTGGGCGACCGGCGCCGAGCTCTACAAGCGCTACCACCACTGGCTGACCTTCCTCACCGCGTCGATCGTGGGCCGGCAGGCCTTCCAGGACGCGGTGGCCGCGATCCACACCGACAACGCCTACATCCCGCTGCTGTGGTTCTTCCGGGCCGGCCGCGAGGGCCCGTGCGTCGTCGCGCCCGCGCACCTCGTCCACGGCTCGAGCGCGATCTCCTGGGCCGATCGCGCGCATGACATCCAGACGCTGCACTTCACCCGCCTGTGGGACGACGGGCTCCGGGCCGGCCTCAGCGAGGAGGAGTTCGGCGCCACGCTCGACGGCCTGTATGGCCAGGGCTTCGGCTTCGTGCACTGGCGGCGCCAGCCGCTCGAGCGGCTGCTGGAGGTCGTGGCGCGCTTTCCGCAATCGCGTGGCCTGCGCGAGTTCCTGTGGCGGCTGGCGATCGAGCAGCAGCGCCCGGACGCCCTTCCCGTTCTGCACGAGGCGGCGCGCGCGACCGGCGACGACGCCAGGGCGCGCGCGTTGATCCAGGAGGGCGAGGAGCGCTACGCGAACGGCAACGGCGACGGCGCCGTGGAGTGCTTCGCGGCCGCTACCCGGCTCGTCCCCACCGACGTCAACGCGTGGAACGATCTGGCCGTCGCGCTGCACCAGCTGGCGCGGCCGGACGCCGGCACCTATCTCGACACCGCCCTCTTCGTCGATCCCGACGACAGCGACGCGCGGCTCAACCGCGCGTCGGTCCGCCTTGCGCGGGGCGATGCGCCGGGAGCCGCCGACGATGCGCGACACGTGCTCGATCGCGATCCGGCCAACGAGACCGCGGCCGGGCTGCTGGCTCAGGCCTCGCGCGCCGCCGGTCCGGGCCGCGCGTCGTAGAAGCGGGCACGCACCAGGTCGGTGGCCGCGATGGCCGCCGGTGGCGGCGCGAGCGTGCCCGGCGGCGAGCCGAACAGCACGCGGGCGTAGCGCGGGCCCATCACCTCCCACGTGTAGCTCGCCTGCCAGTGGGCGCGGCCGGCCGCGCCCAGCTCGCGGCGGGCGGCGGCGTCGCGGGCCAGGAAGTCGATCGCCTCGCCGAACAGGCGCAGCGGGACGACGAGGCCGCCGGCGTGATCATGGGCCGAGCCGCAGGTCGGCGTGGCGATCCACGGCAGCTCACGGCTCATGGCCTCGAGCAGCACCAGCGGGGTCGCCTCCGCGCGCGAGGGCAGCAACAGGACGTCGGCGGCGTCCATCGCCGCGGCGACGACGTCGGGCTCGGCCGGGCCCCAGAGCGTGACCCGCGGGTCCTCGGCCGCCAGACGGCGGACCTCCTCGGCGACCGCGGGCACCTGCGCAGCGTCGCCGCCGATGACGATCAGGCGCCAGTCGCCCGGGTGGTCGTGCAGCGTCCGCAGCAGGCCGGCGTGATCCTTCTCCGGCAAGAGGTTGCCGACGGCCAGCAGCACCGGCGCGCCGGGCCCCGGGTCGAACGACCCCGGCGCGGCGGGCACGGCATCGATCGCGTTGGGGAGATAGACGCTCGTGAGGCCCAGGTCCGTGCTCAGGCGCGCGTCATAGCCCGCGTAGGAGCTGACCCCGACCACGTCGGCGGTGGCCAGCAGCGCTCGCGTAGGCCTCGAGCAGGCCGGGGTCCGCGCGCAGCTCGGCCGAGTTGTCGGCGTTGATGCACGGCACGACGACGACGCGCGGGCGTGGGCGGTCGAGTTGCAGGGACGCGACCACCGGCCACGCGGTCGGCCCCGAGAAGACCACGAGCGCGTCGTAGCCTCCGCCCTCGACCACCTGCGCCAGGCGGGCGCGGACGTCACCGTCGATCTCGTGGACCGTCATGCCCCGGTGCTCGAGGACGCCGCGTCCCGGGAGGGCACGCGTCGCCACGTCGACCTCGAGGCCCAGGGCCTGCAGCGCGATGCCGGCGGCCTCGGCGAGACGCTCGGAGCCGCCCACCGACGGGTGGAAGTAGTCGACGACGATGAGCACGCGACCACTCGCCGGGAGCGGGCCGGCGGGCTCGTCGGTCACGATCAGATCGCGCCTGCGCACGCGCGTGACCTGCGCCAGGGTCGCGGCGATGCGGTCATCGGTGGGCAGCGCCAGCGCGGCGCGCGTCAGCCAGTGCGAGGCCTGGACGAGATCGCCGGCGGCGACGCAGGCGTCGCCGAGGTTCTCGAGCGCCGGCCCGTAGCCGGGATCGTCGGCGAGCGCTGCCAGCAGCAGCGGCTCGGCATCACCGCCCTCGGTCGCTGCGAGCACTGCGAGGTCGTTCAGGACCTGCGCGCGGAGCGCGGGGTCGTCAGCCGCAGCGGCGAGCGCCTGCTCGAGGCCGTTGCGCGCATCGACGAGATCGCCGGCGGCGAATGCCGCCTCGGCCCGTTCGAGCAGCGCGGCCGGACTCATGCGGCGACGGCCAGCGGCGACGCGCCGGGCATACGGCGGCGTAGATCACAACGAGGGTGGCGTCGTCGTGCGCAGTCCTCCGCGCGGCGTAGGCCGCGAGCAGCCTGCGGGCGCCCATGCGACCGCACAGCAGGACGACCTTGGGGACGCCGGTAGAGCTCATCTCCGTGTTTATCGACGATGGACGAATGTTCCTGAAGGGCAGCGTCGATGACGTCGCGGCCTTCGCGGCGGACTCAAGTCACGCGCCGCGCGCGCGCCGGCGCTGGCCGCCTGACGCTGCGAGGTCAGGCCGCGCGATCCAGCGCCGCGCGCCGGTCGCCGACCTGTGCGGCGAGGAGGACCTGACCGCGAGCGCGGGCCTGGGCCTCGATGAGCAGACCGAGATCGCCGGCGAGCGCATCGAGCTCGGGTGCGCCGGCGGTGCCCTGTCCGAGCAGCCGGTTCTGGCCGCGCTCGAGGTCGCCCGGGCCGAGGCCCGCGCCACCGCGCCGTCGCAGCCAGCCGTCGAGCTGGGTGGGGTCGAGCTCGGCGGCGCCCAGCTCGACGCCCTGCACGGCGCTGAGCAGCAGCAGCTCGCGCACGCTGCGGCCGAGCAGCTCGGCGCGCACGCGATCGCCGTCGTAGGCCACGAGCGTCTCGCGCTCGTGCAGGTAGTCGGTGCCGTCGGCGTAGTGGTCGTACTGCACGTGCCAGCCTCCGGCGCGCTCCTCGGCCGCGAAGCGCGCCTTGCGCTCGGCGAGGACCTTGCGGCGTCCGTGCTCGGTGGAGCGGATCGGGTAGTGGCGCAGGAGGAAGGCGATCGGGAACACGCGCCTGCCCGGGAAGAGGATGTCGTGGCCGCCGTGGGTGACGAGGTCCACCGCCGCGTCCTGGGCCTTCCAGGCCTTGATCTGGAGCACGTCGTGGCGTCCCGGGGGCTCGTAGTGGCACAGGTGCGCGCGGACGTCGCTGCCCTCCACGTAGGCGTCTTCCGGCGTCGGGCGGAAGTTGAGCAGCTCGAAGTTCACCGCGCTGAAGCCGAGCTCGTCGACCTCGCGCAGGCCGTCGGCGAGCGTCACGCCCGGCCACGGGGCCTCGCGGAACTCGTCGGGGTTGACGAACAGGTACCAGTCGGCGGGCACCTCGTCGCAGACCTCGCCCACGCGGCGCAGGATGTCGCGCCACACCATCTCCGTGCGGTTGCGCTCGGGGTAGCCGGCGTCGCCGGGGAAGCTCTCGATGTGGACCAGGCCGCGGCCGAGCCATGGCCGCGCGGCCTCGGCCGTGCCGTCGGTGCTCTCGTGGTCGAGCAGGTAGACGTCGACGCCGTCGGCGACCAGGGCGCCCACGGCGTGGAAGATGACGTCGGCCTCGTTGAAGGCGGGCATGACGGCCAGCGCGCGGAAGGCGCGCTGCGGGGCGCGCAGCGCGGCCGCGTGGGCCTCGGCGGCGGCTTCGTCGCGACCGAGCACGGCGAGCACGCCCGGCTCGGGCAGCGCGACGTCGTCGATGGTGCCGTGCTCGAAGCCGTGGCGGCCCAGCTCCTCGACGGCGGCCTGTGCATTGGCGCCCGCCAGCCAGACGACGACGGCCTCGACGCGCGGCAGGGCGCCGGCCAGCTCGGCCAGCAGCGCGTCGTCACAGTCGCGATCGGCGAGCAGGATCGCGCCCTCGTGCGCCGCGGGGAGCGTGGCGTCGACGGGGACGATCGGGGCGTGGGTGCTCCGGGCCAGGCGGCGCGCAGCCGAGAGGGCGGGGGAAGTGAGGTCCACACAAGGATGGTCGGCACCCCGACCCCGGGTCTTGAGCGTCAGGCCGGCGCGTGGAGGGGCGCGCTGAGCAGCTCGGCGAGGAGCGCGGGATCGCGGCGCACGCGCGCGACGGTCCCGGGCTCGCGCTTGCCCAGCTCGATCTCGCCCGCGTCCTGCAGGCGGCGCAGGCGGCCCTCGGCGATCAGGCGCTCGTCGACGGCGCCCATGCGGCCCTCGAAGGTCGTCCATACGGGCGTGCCGAGCGCGACGGCCTCGCGGTTCATCGTCCCGCCCGCGCTGACGACGACGTCGGCGTAGGCGATGAGCGACTGCGCGTCGATCGCGCGCTCGGGGACGATGAAGCCGTCCAGCTGGGCGCGCTGCTCGGGGATGCGGGGCAGCACGACGGTCTGCGTGCCGCGCAGGCGGGCCAGGACGTCGGCGAAGACGTCGTTCTCGAAGCGGTGGTAGAGCGACACCACCGGCGGCGTGCGCACGACGGCCAGCGGCTGCTCGCGATCGAGGCCCAGCTCGGCGAGGACCGCCGGATCGGGCTCGAAGTCGGCGAGGTAGTACTCCTCCTTCAGGCCCGGGTAGCGCTGCAGCTTGCCGCGCGCGCCATAGCGCTCCAGGCGCGCCGGGCGGGATCGCCTCCGGAACGACCACCGCCTGCGCGAGGCGGCAGTTGACGTTGTGCTGGACGGTCGCCCACTCGTAGTCGAACATCGTCGAGCACGGGATGCGCAGCACCCGCGCGGCGACCGTGACGTCGTTGGAGCCGTGCCCGAGGGCGAGGTCGAAGGGGCCGTGGCGGCGCCCCCAGCGCACGAGCGCGGCCGAGCGCTGCGCCAGGCCGAGGGCCTTGGCCGCCACACGGCCGCCACGGTGGCGCCCGATGACCTCGTGCTCCATGCCGAAGCGCTCGCACAGCTGCACGGTCTGGGCGAAGTCGCGCGCGGTGACGCGCACCTCGGCCCCCCGCGCCCGCAGCGCGTCGATGACCGGCCGCATGACGAGCACGTGGGGGCTGTTGGTCAGGTCAACCCAGACCCGCATCGGGACGCCCACGCGGGCAAGCCTACGGCGGCGGGGATGCGTCAGGCCGCGCGGGTGGCGGGCCAGGCGGCCAGCCGGATGCCGAGCTCGGCGGGGCTGGCGACGTCCGCGCCGGCCAGCCGCAGATGGCCCGCGCACGCGGCGTGCAGGGGCACGTAGAGGTCGGCCGCGGCGTGGAGGGCCGCGTCGCGGCCGGGGACGGCGTACTCGCGCAGGATCGCGATGTCGGCGCAGGCGTCGAGGTCGAGGCCGGCGGCCGCGGCCATCACGCGCGCCTCGAGCGCCGCGGGCTCGCCGTCGGTCGCGGGGTCGGCGAGCAGGTACAGGCACGCGCCGGCCGGTGCCTGCGTCCACGCCCGCAGCAGCGCGGGCAGGTCGTCCTCGCCGCGCCAGGCCGGCGTGGCCAGGACGGACGGCGCGCCGTCGAGGTCGCGCTCGGCGGCGATGACCCGTGGCGCGCGGGCGGCCAGCGATCGCGCGCGTTCGGCGTACAGCGCGGCCACGCGATCCCAGCCGAAGTGCAGGGCAGCCGAGCGCCCCAGCGCGCCGCGTCGTGCGCGTTCCTCCGCGCCGGCGTCCGCCGCCTCGCGCAGGAGCGTGGCGAGGTGTGCGGGGTCGGGCTCGAGCATCCACGGCTCGCCGACGGTCTCGAAGTGGTCCACGCGCCCTCCGGGCATCGCCAGGCGCTGCGAGCGGATGCGCCAGCCGGCCTGCGGCGGGCAGAACTCGTCGGTCGGGCCGCCGGCCGTGTGGATGACCGGCAGGCCGCTGGCCATCGCCTCGAGCACGGGCATGGCGAAGCCCTCGCCGCGATAGGGGTGCACGAGCACGTCGCAGGCGCGGTACAGCGCCGCCATCTCGTCGTCGGCGAGGTCGGCGTCGAGGTGCACGAGCGCGCCGGCCTGCGCCAGCTCGCGCACCGCGCTGCGATCGGCGCCGCGGTAGACGCCGTCCGAGCCGAAGTCCTTGATCACGAGCTGCACGTCGTCGCGCCCGGCGAAGGCCTGCTGCCAGGCGGCGAGCAGGACGTCGACGCCCTTGCGGCCGATGGCGCCGCCGACGAAGAGGAAGCGCAGGGCGGCCGGGGCGTCGAGCTCGTAGGCCGGGCCCTCGGGGGCGAAGCGCGCGAGGTCGACCCCGTTGGGGACCACGTGGACGCGATCGGCGTCCAGGCCGGCGCGCAGGTACATCTCGCGCACGTGGCCGCTGGGCACCCAGACCTCGTCGACATCGTGCGTGAGCGCCGGCACCCACGCGGCCGGGATCGCCCCGAACTCCCATGGCTGGATGACGGCCAGGCGCCCGGAGCGCGGCGGGCGCAGGTCCGGCGGCCACTGGTGGCGCACCTCGACGTCCGCCGTGTGGGGCAGCGGCGTGCCGTGCGGCGCGCCGGAGCGATCCAGGCGCTGGACGCGCTGCAGGCGCGCGGTGACCTCGTTGTTGATGTGCGAGAGGCTCGTGTGCAGGCCGTGGTCGCCCTGCCAGGTGATGGCCGGCGCGGAGGTGTCCAGCGGCGCGCGCGAGGGCCGCCGGCCCCCGTAGTAGGCCTCCAGCTCGTCGACGTACTCCGCAAACGGGCGCGGTGCCGCGATCCCGGCCTGCAGGCGCTCGAGCAGGCCAGGCTCGTCGGCGAGGCGATCGAGCTGGCGCGTGAGGTCGGCGGCGTCGAGCCCGTCGAAGAGCAGGCCGTCGACCTCGTGGCGCACCGCCTCGCCCAGGCCGCCGAGACGCGGGGCGACGAGCGGGACGCGCCCGGCCAGGCACTCGGCCGCCATCAGCGGCGCGCAGTCCCACCACATGGAGGGCATGACGGCGACGTCGACGCCGGCGAGCAGCTCGGGCAGCTCGGCGGGGCCGAAGGCGCCGCACAGCTCGACCACGCCGCGCGTGTCGGCGGCGCGCAGGTGGTTGGCGAACTTCTCGTTGACCTCGCCGTGGATGAGGACGCGCAGCTCGCGGCCGGTGCGCTGGGCGGCCTCGACCAGCAGCTGGGGACCCTTGTGCGGGTAGGCCGAGCCGAAGAAGGCGACGGTCAGCCGCTCGCCGGTACGACCGGGACGGCGGTCGCGCCCGAGGGCCTCCCAGACCTCGTCGGCGGCGGGAACGGCCTGCTGCACGACGTCGATCATGTCGGCCGGGTAGTCCTGGCCGACGAGGGTCGCGCGCATCGCGTCCGAGACGGCCAGGCACACCGACACGCCGCGCGTGAAGCGGTCGCGGATGCCCTCCAGGCGCTGCTGGTGGCCCGATTCGTCCTGGGGGGAGCCCACGCACGAGGCGCAGTCGCGACCGCGGTCGCCCGGGCCGCCGCACATCGCGCCGGCGCCGGTGAGCAGGTAGGCGCGCGGGCAGATCAGCCAGTAGTTGTGGGTGGAGAAGAAGCTCGGCAGGCCGCGCGCGGCGGCCTCGTCGATGAGCGCGGCGCCGAGGTTGTGCAGGTTGTGGAAGTGCACGACGTCGGGGCGCACCCGATCGAGCAGCGCCGCGAAGGCCTGCGTGATCGGCGGGTCGTCGAGCTCGCGCAGCGGGTTGCCGAGGTCCCACAGGCCGTGCTGGCGGTTGTGGATGCCCACGAGGTGGATCCCGTCCTCGTCCCACTCGCTCACGGCGTACGGCAGGCCCGAGGGGTCCGGGCGCGTCGACGCGTGGAAGACGGTGACGTCCCAGCCGCGGCGAGCGAGCTCCTTGGCCGCCACGCGCGGGACGGTCGTGCCGCCGCCGCTGTCGTTGAAGCCGAACGAGGTGAGGACGATCTTGCGCCCGTTGGGGCGCGGGCGCGGCGCGGCGGGCACCCGGGCCGCCCGGCGCCGCAGCTCGGTGGCGAGCTCGGGGAGCGGCAGGACGCGGCGCTCGACGGCGTCGGCCAGCACCTCCAGCGCGCGGCGCTCGGCCGCGTGGGGATGCATGACGCCCCAGTCGAGCTCGGGCACGAGCTCGCGCAGCGGCGCGGCCTCGATCAGCGAGCGCAGGGCCCGCTGCACCTCCTGCACCTCGAGCGCCTGGGCGGACTCGTCGGAGAAGTTCTCGCCGTGGCGGCGCAGGCCGATGAGCGGCCCGCCGGGCACGTCGCGGAAGCGGAACGCGCGCACGGCGCGCACCCAGAAGTCGAAGTCCTGGGCGAGGCGGAAGCCGGGGTCGTAGCCGCCGACGGCCTCGTAGACGCGGCGGTGGACCATGCGCGATGGGTCGACGAGCGTGTTGTGCTCGCGGACCAGGTGGCGCAGCAGCTCGTGGCGCGAGCGATCCTGGCTGGGCCACACGCCGCGCTGGACGCCGTCGCCGTCGATGATCGACGCCGACGCCGTGGGCCACGCCCGTGTCGGGATGGCGATCGAAGACCGCGACCTGCCGGGCGATCCGGTCGGGCTCGGCCACGTCGTCGTCGCCGAGCATGGCCACGAGCTCGCCGCGCGCCTCGCGGATGATCGTGTTGTAGGCCTCGGCGATCCCGCGGTTGGTCTCGTGGCGCACGATGCGCAGGCGCGGGTCGTCGAAGCCGGCCAGGACCTCCTCGACGTTCGGGTTGGCGCCGCCGTCCAGCACGACGAGCACCTCGAGGTCGGCGTAGGTCTGGCGCAGGCAGGAGGCGACTGCCTCCGCAAGGTACGTGTCGCGCTCGTACGTCGCGACACCAAGGGTGACTCGGGGGGACATGGATCACCCCTGGCATCGGCAGATGGGTGCGGCGGGTTTAGGGCGCCATCGCCTACCCTGGGCCGTCGTGCTCGCGGCCGTCCTCGTCCTCGCCTCGGTCACCGACAAGCTGGCGACGTTCGCCACCAACGTCGTCGGCGACCTCGGGCTGCCCGGAGTCTTCCTGTTGATGGTCGCCGAGAGCGCCCTCATCCCGATCCCGTCGGAGGCGACGATGCTCTTCGCCGGCTTCAACGTCCACCAGGGCGAGTACCCGCTGTGGGCGCCCGTCGTGGTCGGTTCGGTGGCGAACCTCGTCGGGTCGTGGATCGCCTACGGCATCGGCTATTACGGCCGTCTCGAACTGCTCGAGAAGCACGGGAAGTTCCTGCACATCACGCCCTCTCACCTCGCGTGGGCCGACCGCTGGTTCGAGCGCTACGGCGCGCCGGCCGTCTTCTTCAGCCGGATGCTCCCGATCATCCGCACCTTCATCTCGCTGCCGGCCGGCATCGCGCGGATGCCGTTCTGGAAGTTCACTGTGCTCACGCTTGCCGGCTGCTTGCCCTGGGTCTTCGCGCTGACCTTCGCCGGCGAGAAGGCGGCGGAGAACTGGACGTCCTGGAAGGACTCCCTGCACTACGTCGACTACACGGTCGCGGTCCTGATCGTCCTGGGCGCCGTCTACCTCGCCGTCCGCTGGCGGCGCAAGCGCGCACCCGCCGCGGATGCACCGGCCTAAAGCCCGCGAAGGCGCTCTGCCACTGCGCCACGCCCTGGCGCTGGGCGTGCTCCACGGGCCCACCGAGCTGCTGCCGATCTCCTCCTCGGCCCACACCACGCTCGTCCCATGGCTGCTCGGGTGGCCCTACTCGGGCCTCGATCCCGAGCTGCGCAAGGCCTTCGAGGTGGCGCTGCACGCGGGCACGGCAGCGGCGCTGCTCGTCGGGCTGCGCGACGAGGTGGCGACCGCCGCGCGCGGCCTGGACCGCCGCCGGGTGGTGCTCGTGCTCGGCTCCTTCGTGCCGCCGGCCGTCGTGGGCTACACGCTGGAACGGCCGATCGAACGGCGCCTGGGCACCCCGCCGACGATCGCCGCCGGGCTCCTGCTCGGCTCGGCGGCCATGGCCGCGGCGGATCGCATGGGCCCGACCGGCCGGCGCCGCGAGGAGGCCGGCTTCGCCGACGCGCTGGCGCTCGGCCTCGCCCAGGTCTGCGCGCTGATCCCCGGCGCCTCGCGCAACGGCATGACGCTCGCCGCGGCGCGCGCGCGGGGCTTCGACCGCGCCGACGCCAACGCGCTGTCGCGCCACGTCGCGCTCCCGGTCATCGTCGGGGCCACCGCGCTCAAGGGCGCGCGCCTGGCGCGGCGCGGCGTCCCGCCGGCGCTGGCCACCGCCTTCGCGGCCGGCGTGGGGGCCGCCTTCGTCTCCACGCTGGCCTCGGTGCGGATCATCCGCGCGGTGGAGCGCGACCGCTCGTTCGCGCCCTACGCCGCCTACCGCGCGCTGCTCGCGGCGGCGGTGCTCCGGCGCGCTTGGCAGAATCGAGCGCGATGAGCGAGTCCTACGCCGCCGCCGGCGTCGACACGAGCGACTCCGACCGCGCCGTCGACGCGCTCGTCGGGGTCCTGCGCACGATCGAGCTCGACCGGCCCAGCGCCTCGGTGCTGCCCAGCGGGCACTACGCGTCGGTCCTGCGCGTGGCCCCGAACCTCGGCATCGCGATGTCGACCGACGGCGTGGGCTCCAAGCTCGTCGTGGCCGAGCAGGCCGATCGCCTGGAGACGGTGGGCATCGACTGCGTGGCCATGAACGTCAACGACCTCATCTGCGTGGGCGCCGAGCCCATCGCGATGCTCGACTACCTCGCGGTCGAGCAGGCCGATCCCGCCGCGACCGCCCGCATCGCGGTGGGGCTGAAGCTCGGCGCCCAGGCCGCCGGCGTCGAGATCCCCGGCGGCGAGCTCGCCGTCCTGCCCGAGCTCATCCGCGGCCACCCGTCGCCGCACGGCTTCGACCTGTGCGGCACCGCCTTCGGCACCGTCGCCCTGGACGCCATCGTCACCGGCGCCGAAGCGCAGCCGGGCGACGCGATCGTCGGCCTGCCCTCCAGCGGCCTGCACTCCAACGGCTACACGCTGGCGCGCCGCGCGCTGCTGGAGGAGGGCGGGCTCGGGCTCGACGACCACCCGGCGCTCCTGGAGGGCCGCTCGGTGGCCGACGCGCTCCTGGAGCCGACGGTCATCTACGTGCGCGCCGTCCTCGCGCTGCTGCGCTCGGACATCGCGGTCCACGGCCTGGCCCACATCACCGGCGGCGGCCTGCGCAACCTGCTGCGCCTGGGCGGCGAGCGCCTGGGCTTCGCCATCGAGGACCCGCTGCCCGTGCCGGCCATCTGCACGCTGGTGGCCCAGCACGGCGACGTGCCGACGGCCGAGATGTGGGACGTCTTCAACATGGGCTGCGGCTTCGTCGCGCTCGTGCCGGAGGATCGGGCGGCGGACGCGGTCGCGCTGCTGGGCGCCCATCACCCGGGCGCCGCGCGCATCGGGACGGTCACCGGCGAGGGCGGCCGGCTGTCCGCGCCGGGGTTGTAGGCGCGGTCTCTCCGCGCGGCGTTTGTGGCGCTGCGCGGCGCTTACAGCATCACCGAGGGGAAGCGGGCCCGGGGCGGTCGGGCCGCGAGCGGTCGTCCTCTGGCGCTGTCCTGACCTCACCTGGCCGGGCCAGGTCAAGGCAGGACAGCGCGCGCGGAGCGGCCCGGCTGGGCGCGGCGGGGACTCCCTCCCCTCGATGCGGCTGTTTGCGCGGCGCAGCGCAGCAAGCGCCACGCGGACGACCGCTCAGAAGATCTCCGGGCACCACGCCGCGACGTCGCCGCGGAAGGCGGCCGACGCGCGGGCCAGCGCGCCCGGGCGCAGCTCGGCGACGCGGCCGGCCCCCGCCAGCTCGCTCAGCGCCGTCGCACCCAGGTAGGCGGCGCCCAGCGCGGCCGCGTCGAGGGCCAGGTCGGCGGGCGCGTCGGTGGGCTCGCAGGCCCCGCCGGCCAGCCGCCAGCGCCCGGCGTTCCAGGGGCAGAACGCGTCTGTGAGCTCGAGCACGACGTCGGGATCGCTCGCGTAGCCCCGGGCGGTGAGCGCCGCGGGGACGTCGACGATGCGCGCCCACAGGGCGCTCTCGAGACGGACGCGCACGGCGTCGGGATCGGTGAGCATCAGCCACAGCGGCTCGTCGGGTGGCGCCAGCGTCCAGGTGACGGTCCGCGTCAGGTCCTGGTCGAGCAGGAAGGCCCACAGCAGCGCGCGCGCCGCCGGCGTGGCGGCGACGAGCTCGCGGATCGTCACCTCGCCGGCGGGGCCGTCCTCGTCGCGGTCGGAGCGCACCGCGTAGAGCGCGTAGCCGTCGGGCACGAGGACGGCCTGCAGCGGCTGGGCGCCGTGGCGCTGGGACTCCGGGTCGTAGAGGCGCACGTCCCACCACGGATCGGGACGGTCGAGCATCCCGGGGCGCTCGCGGCGGACGCGCTCGTAGACCGCGCGCATGGCCTCGACGTGCACGGCCGCCGGCCCCGCGCGCAGCGGGTCCCCGGGGGGCGGCGGCGCCGCGAGCCGCGCGAGAGGCCGGCGGGCGCTCAGGCGCCCGATGCGCGCCGCGATGCCGTAGCCGAAGCGCCCGTAGATGCCGCCCTCCGACGCCCACAGGATCGCGACCGGATCGCCGCTGGCGCGGACGTCCTCGAGCTGGCGGCGCATCATCTCGGTGAGCAGGCCGCGGCGGCGGTGGGTCGGGACCACGCCGACCGCGGTCACCGCCGCGCACGGCACGACGCCGCCGGGCACCGTCACCTGACGGCTGTAGATGCCCGTCGCGGCGACGATGCGCCCGTCGTCGAACCACGCCAGCGAGCGCTCGGGCTCGTCGACGCGCTCGTAATGGCGGCGGTCCTCGTCGGTGAGCTCGCGGTGGAAGGCCGACATCACGGCGCGGCCGAAGTCGTCCATCTCCGCGCGGGTGGCCGGACGCAGCTCCATGCGCTGCTGTGTATCAGGCGGCGCTCCCGGGGACGCTTGCCCCATGTCCACACCCGCCGAACAGGACACCGGCCTCAAGCGCTCCCTGCGCCAGCGCCACATGACGATGATCTCCCTGGGCGGGGTGATCGGCGCGGGGCTCTTCGTCGGCAGCGGCGCGGTGATGAACCAGACCGGGCCCGCCGCGGTCGTCTCCTACCTGCTGGCCGGAGCCCTTGTGGTGCTCGTGATGCGGATGCTCGGCGAGATGGCGGTCGCCAACCCGACGGTCGGGTCGTTCGTCGAGTACTGCCGCACGGCGCTCGGCCCGCGTGCCGGCTTCACGATCGGCTGGCTGTACTGGTGGTTCTGGGCCATCGTCCTCGCGATCGAGGCCGTCGCGGGCGCGACGATCATGCAGCGCTGGCTGCCCGGCGTACCCGTGTGGGCGATGAGCCTCACGGTGATGCTGCTGCTCACCGCGACCAACCTCGTCTCGGTCAAGTCCTACGGCGAGTTCGAGTTCTGGTTCGCGTCGATCAAGGTCGCCGCGATCATCGCCTTCATCGCGATCGCCGCCGGCTTCCTGCTCGGCGTCGGCGCCGGCGACTCGCCCGGCCTGAGCAACCTGACCGCCCACGGCGGCTTCATCCCCGAGGGCGGCGTCACGATCCTCTCCGGCGTGGTCATCGTGATCTTCGCCTTCGTCGGCGCCGAGATCGTCACCATCGCCGCGGCGGAGTCCGACGAGCCCGAGCGCGCGGTGGCGCGCGCCACCAATCAGGTCGTCGGCCGCGTGCTCGTCTTCTACGTACTGGCGATCTTCCTGATCGTCTGCATCGTCCCGTGGAACGACGCCAAGCTCGGCGAGTCGCCGTTCATCGCGGCCCTGGACCGGATCGGCATCCCCGGCTCGGCCGACATCATGAACGCGATCGTGGTCACGGCCGTGCTCTCGTGCCTGAACTCGGGCATCTACGTCGCCTCGCGCATGCTCTTCGCGCTCGCCCGGCGCGGCGACGCGCCGCGCGCGCTGCTCGAGGTCAACGGCCGCGGTGTCCCGGTGCAGGCGATCCTGCTGTCGGTCAGCGTGGGCTTCCTCTCGGTGATCTTCGACGCGATCTCGCCCGACAAGGTCTTCCTCTTCCTGGTCAACTCCTCGGGCGCGGTGGCGCTCTTCTGCTACCTGCTGATCGCGGTGGCCGAGCTGCGCACGCGCCGGCGCCTGGAGGCCGAGGAGCCCGAGCGCCTGAAGCTGCGGATGTGGCTGTTCCCGTGGCTGACCTACGCGGCGATCGCGGCGATGGTCGCCGTGATCGCGGCCATGGCGCTCGTCGACGACGTGCGCTCGCAGCTGATCCCGAGCTTCATCTCGCTGGGCGTCGTGCTGACCGGGGCGTGGCTGCGCTACCGCCAGAGCGGGGAGCGCGCGACCGTCCGCGGGACTCAGCCGAGCCGGACGTAGCCCGTGGCGCCGCCGCCGTCGGGCCCGTAGGTGCGCCGCGAGACGGCGTTGGAGGAGTTGCCCTCGATGGTGTGGATCGAGCCGTCGCCGTCGACGGACTCCACGATGCCGATGTGGTGGCCGCCCCAGACGATGAGGTCGCCGGGGTTGGGCTGCACGCCGGGGCCCGCCGGGGTGGCGCGGCCGGTGCGCTGCGCCCAGCCGTAGAGCGCGCCGACCGAGCCGAAGCCCTGTCCGGCCTCGCCGAGCGGGACGCCGGCCTGCGCCGCGGCCCAGGAGGTGAAGTAGGCGCACCACGGCCCGACGCCGCTGCCCGCCGTGGCCGAGCGGAACTGGGCGATCTGCGGGCCGTCGTTGGAGCCCGGCGGCTGCTCGGCGACGCCGACCTGCGCCTGGGCGGCGGCCAGGGCGCGCGCGCCACCGCTGCCGGGGATGCCTGGCGCTCCGGCCGGACCGCCGACGAGCGTCGCCAGCGGCGTGCCCTGCCCGATGCCCTCGCTGAGCGCCGACGAGAACAGGCCCGTGCCGCTCGGAGCGCCCGTGGCTGCGGGCGCCGCGGAGGCGGGAGGCGCCGGCGACATGATCTGATCGATCTGCGCGATGCGCTCGAGGATGGACGGGATGCTCATCGCCCTTGTCATCGGCGCAGAGGGCCTCGGTCTTTAAAGCAAGCGGGCGGCCCCCCCGGGCCGCCCGCTCAAGCGCGAGCGAGCGGCCCCCCGGCCGCCCGCCCACTGATCCGTCCCCCGAGGGATATTCCCTCTGGAGCTTGTTCGTCCTAGCGCAGGAGCTGCAGGACGGCCTGCGGGGCCTGGTTGGCCTGGGCCAGCATCGCGGTGCCGGCCTGCTGCAGGATCTGGTTCTTGGTCAGGTTGACCATCTCCTCGGCCATGTCCACGTCGCGGATACGGCTCTCGGCGGAGGTCAGGTTCTCCTGGTAGCTGCCCGTGACGGCGAGGGCGTGCTCGAGGCGGTTCTGAACGGCACCGAAGCCGGAGCGCGCGGCGCTGACGGCGTCGACGTCGGCGTCAATGGCGCCGAGCGTCAGGGTCGCCAGGTTGGAGTAGCTGCTCACGGTGACCGCGACGAACGTGATCGCGATGGTCTGACCGTCGTTGGCGCCAACCTGGAACGTCACGGCAGCGGCGCGTGCCGAGCAGGTTGATGCCGTTGAACTGAGCGGCACCCTGGATGCGGGTGATCTCGGACGACAGCGCGTCGACCTCGGACTGAATCGCGCCCTTGCCGGCGGTCGAAAGCGAACCGTTCTTGTACTGCACGGCGAGCTCACGGACACGCTGCAGGATGCTGTGGACCTCGTCGAGGTTGCCCTCTGCGGTCTGCACCATCGAGACGCCGTCCTGAATGTTGCGCTGCGACTGAGCAAGCCCGCGGATCTGGCTGCGCATCTTCTCGGAAATGCCGAGGCCGGCAGCGTCATCGGCTGCCTTGTTGATGCGAAGGCCGGACGACAGGCGCTCCATCGACTTCGAGACCTGGTCCGACGTCTTGGTGAGGTAACGATGGGCCGCCTGGGCGTCCACGTTGGTGTTGATGCGAAGGGACATGATTCTCTCCTTGAGAGTCCCGGGGCCAACTCCATGTCAGCCCCTATGTGGTCTTGTTGATCGCCCCGTCTGAGGGGAACTTGAGAAGCGTCCAGAGCGCCCTGGACGCGCGCTAGGCGCGCACGTCGACGTGCCCGTCGCCGGGCGGCTCCGGGTCGCGCCGGCGGCGCTCGCGCTCACGCGCGTCGCGCTCGGGATCGCGCTGCGCGGGCCGGTGCGTGCGCTCGACGGGACTGGTGCGCTCAACGGGCTTGGGCCGCACCTCGACCGGGCCGATCGGCTCGACCGGGGTCATGAGCCGCGCTGCGCGCCCTGCTGGGCGGCCGCGACGTCACGGCGGCGCGCGGCCGCGATCTGCGCGGGGATGAGCTGGCGCCACACGGTGACGACGGCGGCCCACGCCACCAGGCGGCAGGCGAGGCCGGCGACGATGGCGCGCGACCCGCACTCGGGGAAGGGCAGCCCGGCACGGCGCGACAGCCAGAAGGCCAGCACGAAACCGATCAGGGCTCCCCACGCGCGCACGCGGGCGATCTGGCGCGCGGCCACGGGATGCTCGGAGACCTTGGGCTTGCCTTCCTCGCTCATGCTTCCCTCGCGATCAGCAGGCGCCCGAGGCGCTCGCGCTCGAAATCGGCGACCATGACGTAGTCGAGCACGACATGGCCCTTGGCCGCGATGCGCGTGACGCACGCGCGGCCGCTGACCGGAGGCTCGTTGCCGCCCGGCCAGATGGTGAACTCGTAGGCGTCGCCCTCGGCGGCGCCCGGAAGGTCGCGGACGCAGAACTCCGCGGAGCCCACGGCGACGGTCACCGTCGCGTGCGCGATGCCGTCAGAGGCGCCGGTGGCGACCAGCGTCACCTGCGCGTGGACGATGCCGCCCGCGTACTCGCGAGCGCGCAGGAGCTGGACGACCTCGCGGTGGGTGAAGCGCAGCAACGGCGGGCCGAAGTGCGTGGCCTTGGGGGAGATGCTCACGTGGCCCATGAGCCGCACGAGCCCCGCAGGATCCACGTACTCCAGGAAGACGAAGTGGCGCTCGAGGAAGGTCAGCGGGGTGCGCGGCGCGTGGTGGGGCTCGACGTCGAGCCAGCCCGGGCCGTTGTAGCTGACGCGCGCCGACAGCGCCTCCCGGTCGGGGATGCGCAGCATCACGGGGGTGTCGAGGGCAGGGAGGCTCATGGGAGCAGGGCGAAGGCCAGGTCCTCGGCGGCGGCGGGGCGCACGCTGACGCTGTCGGCCAGGTAGGAGATCGGCAGCTCGGCCTCGACGGCCAGCTCGACGGCCATGCCCAGGCGGGCGGTGGCATCGGTGTGGGTCACGGCGATGCGGTCGGCGCCGAGGTCGCGGGCGGCGGACAGCATCTCGCGCGCGACCTCGCCGGCCAGCACGGCGGGAAGGGCGAGGTGGACCTCGTCGAGGCCCAGGCGCCGCAGGTCGGCGACGAGGGCATCGCGCTCGGCGCCGGCGCGCGCGGGCACGGCCGGCGTGTCGACGAGCACGAGCGCGCCGCGGCGCAGGTTGGCGATGCGCGCGGCCGCGCCCTCGACGTCGTCGGTGGCCCACAGCGGGACGCCGGCCGGCGCGAGCAGGCGGGCCAGCTCGGCACCGCCGTCCTTGGGGTGCAGGGAGATGACCGCGACGGGCAGCCGACCCGCGGCGGCGTAGGCGGTGGCCAGCCGGGCGATGACGGCGGTCTTGCCGGCGCCGGCGGCGCCGACGACGGCGACGGCGCTCGCGCTGCGCAGCGGGGCGACGTCGAGGCGGCGCGCCAGAGCGCGAGCCACGAACGGGCGCAGACGGGCGGGACCATCGCCCTCGGCGAAGGGCAGGCCGTGCACGGCGGCCTCGCCGACGAGCAGGGCGGCGAAGGCCTCGCTGAGGCCCGCGCGGTGCAGGACGCCGAGGACGCGCTGCACCTCGGGATGCTCGGCGGGGCCCGGCGTGACGGCCGGGAGCAGGTGCGACGTGGTGGCGAGCGCGCGCGAGGCGGGCGGCTCGGCGACGAAGGTGTGCGCCGGGGCGACGGCGGGCGACGGCGCCACGCCGACCGGCACGACCTCCGGGCCCGAGTCGCGCGGCGACGGGAAGGCGTCCACGGCGGCGTCGACGTGCGGGCGCAGGGGCCCCGGCCGCGCGCCATTCGAGATGGGGTCCGCCGGCTCGGCCTCGGCGGTCGCGAGCGCGGCGGCGAAGCCGGCGGCCGCGGCGCCACGGGCCAGGCCCGGTGCCATCTGGATGGGCGCCGGCGCCGGATCGGGCACGATGGGGGCGTCGTCGTCGTCGAGGACCGGCGCGATCACGCCGTCGCCGGCGGCGAGGACCGCTCCACCCGGCAGGGCCTCGATCTCGACCACGGCCTTCTGGAAGAAGCCGGCGACGCCGCCTTCGAGCCCCTCGCGGCGGCGGACGACCACGGCGTCGGGGCCGAGCTCGTCGCGCACCTGCGCGAGCGCGTCGGTCAGAGTGCGGGCACGGAAGGTCTTGGTGGGGATGGTCATGCGGACACGACTCCGATGGTCTCGACGCTGATGCCGGGGGCGATCTCGTTGTAGGCGCAGACAGACAGCTGGGGCAGGTTCTGCTCGACCAGGCGCCGCAGATGGCGGCGCACGCGCGAGCTGCAGATGACGACCGGGCGCCCGCCGCGGGCGACGGCGTTCTCGGCCTGGATGGCCAGCGAGCCCACGAGGGCGTGCGCGCGGGCGGGCTCCATGGCGAGGTACTCGCCGTCGGCCGTCTGGGCGATCGAGTCGGAGATCTCCTGCTCGATGGCCGGGTCCAGCGAGATCGCCCGCAGGCGCTGCTCGCTGTCGACGTGGGGCATGACGATGGCTCGTCCGAGCGCCTGGCGGGCGTACTCGGCCAGCAGCACCGGGTCGCGGGTGACGCGGGCGCGATCGCCCACCACCTCGACGATGGCGCCGAGATCGCGGATCGACACGCCCTCCCGCAGCAGGGACTGCAGGACGCGCTGGATCTCGCCGACGGAAAGCAGGTCAGGCACTACTTCCTCAACGACAGCGGCGTTGGATTCCTTGAGCCTGTCGAGCAGCGCGCGAACGTCCTGTCGCGTGAGCAGGTCGGCCACGTGGGTGCGGATCGTCTCGGTGAGGTGGGTGACGATGACCGACTCGGCGTCGACCACGGTGTAGCCGAGGGCCTCGGCCTCGGCGCGGGCGGGATCGGGGATCCACACCGCCGGCAGGCCGAAGGCGGGCTCGGTGGTGGGGATGCCGGCGAGCTGGCCGACGGCGTCGCCCGGGTCCAGCGCGAGCTGGTGGCCGGCCATGACCGAGCCGCGCGCGACCTCGTTGCCGCGCACCTTCATCACGTACTCGTGCGAGCCCAGCGCGACGTCGTCGTGGATGCGCACCGGCGGGATGACCGCGCCGAGGTCGGCGGCGACCTGGCGGCGCACCGCGCCGACGCGGGCCAGCAGCGAGCCGCCGCTGGCACCGTCGACGAGCGGCACGAGGCCGAAGCCGATGGACAGCTCGACGGGATCGATCGACAGCGCCTCGAGCGCCTGGTCGCTCGGCGTGGGCGCGACGGGCAGGGCGGCCGTGGCCGCCTCCTGCGCCTCGGCTGCCTCGCGCTCGGCGAGCACGCTGGTGATCGCGCGGCCGGCGAGGAAGAAGAGGCCACCGATGATGATGAAGGGGATCTTGGGCAGGCCGGGGACCAGCGCGAAGGAGCAGATGACCACGCCGGCCACGAGCGGGGCCTTGCGCTGGCTGGTGATCTGCTTGACGACGTCGGTGCCGAGATCGTCCTTGGAGGACGAGCGCGTGACGATGATGCCGGTGGCCACCGAGATGAGCAGGGCGGGGATCTGGGCGGCCAGCCCGTCGCCGACGCTCAGCAGCGAGAAGTGCTGGACGGCTTCGGACAGCGGGCGTCCCTGCTGGACGACGCCGATCACGATGCCGCCCACGAGGTTGATCGCGGTGATGAGGACCGCGGCCATGGCGTCGCCCTTGACGAACTTCGAGGCGCCGTCCATCGCGCCGTAGAAGTCGGCCTCGCGGGCGATGTCCTCGCGGCGGACGCGGGCCTGGTCCTCGGTGATCTGGCCGGCGTTCAGGTCCGCGTCGATCGCCATCTGCTTGCCCGGCATGGCGTCGAGGGTGAAGCGCGCCCCGACCTCGGCCACACGGCCCGCACCGGCGGTGACGACCACGAACTGGATGACGACGAGGATGAGGAAGATGACGAGGCCGACGACGACGTTGCCGCCGACGACGAAGCTGCCGAAGGCCTCGACGACGTGCCCGGCGTCGCCGTGCAGCAGGATCAGCCTCGTCACCGAGACGTTGATGGCCAGGCGGAAGAGCGTGGTCAGCAGCAGCAGCGACGGGAACGAGGAGAAGTCGATCGCCCGCGGCATGTAGAGCGTGGCGACGACGATGGCCAGCGCGACGCTCACGTTCAGCGTGATGGCCAGGTCCAGGACGAACGCCGGCAGCGGGATGATCATCATCACGACGACCAGCACGACGGCGCCCGCGGCGACGAGGTCTGAGTACTTCGCTGCGCGCTTGAAGAAGTTGGTCATGCCGCAGCCCTCCGGGCCGCCGTGCGATAGACGAAGGCGAGGACGGCGGCGACGGCCGCGAAGAACTCCTCGGGAATGAGCTGGTTGAGCTCGACCGAGGCGTAGAGGCCGCGGGCCAGCGGCGGATCGGGCACGACGGGCACGCCGTGCTCGCGAGCGAGCTCGCGGATGCGCAGGGCGACGATGCCCTTGCCCTTGGCGACGACCTCGGGCGCATCGCCGCGCGTGGTGTCGTAACGCAGGGCGACCGAGAAGTGCGTCGGGTTGGTCACGACGACGTCCGCCGTCGGGATGGCCGACATCATGCGCTTGCGCGAGGCCTCCATCTGGCGCCGGCGGATCATCGCGCGGACCTCGGGCGGGAGGTTCTGCGTCTTCTGCTCGTCGGTGACCTCCTGCTTGTCCATCTTCATGGACTTCGCCGTGCGCTTCTTCTGCCAGGCGAAATCGGCGATGCCGATGAACAGGTAGGCGAAGGCGGCGCGCTTGACCAGCGAGCCCATGTCGGCGGAGAGGATCGTGCCGAAGTCGGTGGGCGACAGGCCGACCATGCCCCCGAACTCGGGCAGCCTGGGCAGCAGCGCCACGGCCACGATCGCCGCCACGACGCCGACCTTGGTCAGCGACTTCGCCAGCTCGACGAGCGCGTTGGGCCCGAGGATGTTCTTCGCGCCCGACTTGGGGTCCATCCGCTTGAAGTCGGGCTTGAGCGCCTTGGTGGAGGGCTTGAAGCCGACCATCCCGACGCTGGCGAGCACGCCGGCGATCATGCACGCCAGGGCGATGGGCGCGACGGCCAGCAGCGTGGCCGTCCCGGCTGACGCCATCAGGCCCCCGATGCCATGGAGCGAGACGACGTCGGGCGAGCTGGTCTGGCGGATGGCGGCGCGCAGCGTGTCGCCCAGGCGCTGGACGAGCCCGGGCCCGGCGGAGCCGAGCGCGACGATGCCCACCATGAGGACGACCGCGCCCTGGAGGTCGGTCGAGCGCGCGACCTGGCCCTTCTCGCGGGCTTCCTTTTGCTTCTTGGGTGTTGCCTTCTCAGTCTTCTCGCCGGCCATCACGCCACCCGGAGCGCTTGGAGGGCAAGGCCGACGTCCTGCTGGAGCTCGTCGCCGATCCAACCGGCGACGAAGGGCAGGGTGGCGGTCACGAGCAGCAGGCCGACGACGACCTTGGCCGGGAAGCCGACGGCGAAGACGTTGAGCTGGGGCACGACGCGCGAGACGACGCCGAAGGCGGCGTCGGTGAGGATGAGGGCCAGCAGCACGGGACCCGCCACCTCCATGGCCGAGATGAGGATCGAGCCGAACACGGCGTCGACGCCGCCGACCAGGCGGCCGAGCTGGGGTGCCTGGTCGATGCCGACCATGTCGTACGTGCGCGCGAGGCCCTCGATGACCCAGCCGTCGCCGCCGATCGCGATGAACACGAGCATGCCCACCAGCGCGTAGGCCTGTGAGAGCACGGTGGACTGGGTGCCGGTCAGCGGATCCACGAGGCTGCCGTAGGAGAAGCCGATCGAGGTGTCGATGAGCGAGCCCGCGGCGCTCAGCGCGGCGGCCAGGCCGCCGACGGCGAAGGCGAAGGCCCCGCCGATGAGCATCTCCTTGAGCACGAGCCAGGTCATGTCCATGACGTCGGTCGACAGCACGACGCCCTTGGAGACGACCGGCGAGAGCCCGATGGCCAGCGCCACGGCGACGATCCCGCGCACGCGCAGCGGGATCAGCTTGGAGCTGAACAGGGGCGCGAGGATGAACAGCGGGCCCACGCGCGCCAGCACGAGGATGAACGCGGCCACGTGCTGCTCGCCGAAGCGCGAGATGAGCTCTGCGGCGGTCATCCGACGAGGGTGGGGATCCGCGACCAGAGATCGGTCGTGTAGGACAAGAGCTGGTTGAGCATCCACGGGCCGCCGATGATGAGCACGCCGGCGAGCGCCAGGATCTTGGGGATGAAGGCGAGCGTCTGCTCCTGGATCTGCGTGACGGCCTGGAAGATCGACACGGCGAGACCCACGATGAGGCCGACCCCGAGCAGCGGCAGCGCGACGCGCAGCGCCAGCTCCAGGGCCTCCGTGGACAGCTCGAGTACCTGGTCGGGACCCATTAGTGGAAGCTCTCCACGAGCGAGCGGGTGACGAGGTTCCAGCCGTCGACCAGGACGAAGAGCAGGATCTTGAACGGCAGCGAGATGAAGACGGGCGGCAGCATCACCATGCCCATCGACATCAGCGTCGAGCTGACCACGAGGTCGATGACCAGGAACGGCAGGAAGATCAGGAAGCCGATCTGGAAGGCCGTCTTGAGCTCGGAGATGATGAACGCGGGGATGAGGACGTAGGTGGGGACGTCCTTGCGCGTCTTGACCTTCTCGATCTTGCCGAGCTTCACGAAGAGGGCGAGGTCGGTCGTCCGCGTCTGGCGGAACATGAACTCGCGCAGCGGCTCCTGGCCGCGCTGGAAGGCCTGGGTCTGGGTGATCTTGTGCTTCTGCAGCGGGTCGATGGCGTCCTTCTTGATCTGCGTGAAGGTGGGCGCCATGACGAAGATCGTCAGGAAGAGGGCGATGCCGACGAGCACCTGGTTGGGCGGCGCGCTCTGCGTGCCCAGGCCCTGGCGGATGAAGCCCAGGACGATGATGATGCGCGTGAAGGCGGTGACGGTGAACAGCAGCGCCGGGATGAGGGTCAGCCCGCCGACGAGCAGCAGGAGCTGAACGGCGTTGGTGCCGTCGGGCCCCTTCATCGCCGGACCGTCCGGTCCTTGACGCGGTCCAGCCAGCGCACGGCGCCGGCACGGGAGGGCGGCGCGTGCGGCGTGCCGTCGAGGTCTGAGTCGGCCTCGTCGATGAGGCCGAGCTCGATCGCCTCTTCCTCGCTGTAGGTGCGGATCGGCGTGACGCCGTGCTCGGCGACGCCCACGAGCACCAGCTCGCGGCCGGCGCGGACGAGGTGCAGGGAGCGGTTGGGGCCGAGCGCGACGACGGCGGTCGTCTCGAGGCTCGTGCCCTGCCCGCGGTCCTCCTTGGAGCGCTTGACCTGCTTGAGCACCCAGGCGATGCCGTAGATGACGGCGAGCACGATGGCCAGCCCGACGAAGGTGCGCACGAGCGAGCCGCTGCCCGACGCGCCGGTGACCTTCTTCGCGCCGCCGTCAGCGGGCAGGCGCAGGGGCGTGTCCTCACCCGAGCCGGTGGCGGCGTGGGCGTAGGCCGGCGCGAGCAGCACCAGGCTGAGGGCCGCAGAGGCGGCCCCGAAGATGAAGGGGGGGATTCGCAATAGACGGACCGACTCGGGAGGGACGAGTCGCTCATGTCATCGGCTGGATCGCGACCGGCTTTAGGACGAACGTCCAGAGCCGTCGGAAGGCGAACGCCGATGGGCAGCCGGATCGAAGCTCGGCGCCCGGCGAAGTGTGGCGAACTACGAGGGGTGCGTGCGAGGCGTGGTGACCTCGGTGATGCGCAGCCCGAACTCCTCGTCGATGACGACGACCTCGCCGCGCGCGATCGGACGCCCGTTGACGAGCAGGTCGACCGGGTTGTCGGCCAGGCGGTCGAGGGTGACGACGGAGCCCGGCCCGAGGGCCAGGGCCTGCCCGAGCGTCATGCGCGTGCGGCCGACCTCGACGGTCAGCTCGACCATGACGTCGTACAGCCGCTCGAGGTCGGCCGAGCCGGCGGCCTCGCCGGTGGCGCTGGACTCGAGGGGTGCGAATTCGACTTGATCGGACATGACAGGTTTCTCCGGTCTCGCTACTGCACGGCCACGTCGGTCAACAGGACCTCGTGGACCTTGACATCGGTCTGGGCCTTCAGGCGCTTGAGGATCTTGGTCTTGATCTCCTCACGGCCCTTGCGGCTGGTCAGGTCCTTCGCGCTCTGGTCGGTCACGACGTCGGTGACGATGTCGCGCACGACGGCCTCCTGGGTCAGCACGCCGTAGCCCGTGGGCGGCGCTGCGCCGCCCTCGGCCTCACCGGGGGGCGCCGCCAGGAAGCCCTCGTCGAACACGAGCCCGACGCCGAGCTTGGCGAACTTGCCGTCGGTCAGGTTGACCAGGAAGTCCTTGGGCAGCACGTAGACCTCGCCCTCGACCTTGGCCTTGGGCACCACGGCCGGCTTGGCGATCACGAACTTGTAGACGCCGCCCACGACGAGCAGCAGGACGATGGGGATGATGAACTTCAGTTTGCTCTTCATTTCAGACCTTCGGGGCCAAAGTTGGGTGCGAACCGCGGCCGCTCGTCGGTGGCCTTGGTGGCCGCCGCAGCGGCGGGTCCGGTGGCCACGCGGGGCAGCAGGACCTCGACGCGCCGGTTACGGGCGCGGCCGAGGGCGGTCGCATTGGTGGTCAGGGGATCGAGTGCGGCGCGTCCGGCGGCCTCGAGGCGCTCCGGCGCGACGCCGGCCTGCGCGAAGGCGCGCACGACGGACGCCGCACGGCTGGCCGACAGCTCCCAGTTGGACGGGAACGCGGCCGTGTGGATGGGAACCGGGTCGGTGAAGCCGCGCACGCGGATCACGTGCTGGTTCTCGGCGCGCAGCAGCGTGCCGACCTGCGTCAGCAGGCCGCGCCCGCCGGGCTGCACCGTCGCCGAGCCGCTGCCGAACAGCAGCTTGTCGGTCAGCAGGCGGATGACGAGGCCCTCGGGGGTGACGATCGTCGTCACCTTGCTGGCCAGGCCGTGCTTGTTGACGTAGGTGTCGACCCGCGCCTTGAGCGCCTTGAAGTCCTTCTGCTCAGCCTTGGCGGCGGCGGCCTTGGCCTTCGCGTCGGCCTTGCCGGCGCCATCGCTGGTGACGGCAGGGTTCGTGCTCGGCGGCGTCGCGGCGACCTTGGGAGAGGTGGTATCCCCGCCGCTCTCCTGCAGGGCGCGCCCGCCGGGCAGGATGCGTCCGGAGAAGGCGTCCTGCAGCGAGCGCTGCAGGGTGACGTACTTGGAGACGTTCACCGAGGAGATCGAGAACAGGACCATGAACAGCGCCATCAGCAGCGTGATCATGTCCGCGTAGGTCAGCAGCCAGCGCTCGTCGCTCTCCTCGGCCTCCTCGACGGCGCCCATGCGCCTGCGTGACGAGGCCATGGCTACGCGGCCTCCTCGGCGGCGGCGGCGGGGGCGGCATCGGCGAGGCGAAGGTTGGGCTTCGCCGCCTCCTCCGCGGAGAGGCGCTCGGCGGGCGGCACGAGGCTCATGAGCTTCTCGGACACGACGCGCGGGTTGTCGCCGGACTGGATCGAGAGGATGCCCTCGAGCACCAGGTTGCGCACGTGCAGCTCGGCATGCGACAGGCCCTTGAGCCGCGTCGCCACCGGCAGGAAGACCACGTTGGCCGCGCCGACGCCCATGAGCGTGGCGATGAAGGCGCCGGAGATGGAGGGACCGAGGGTCTCGGGGGCGCTCAGGTGCTGGAGCACGTGCACGAGGCCCATGACGGTGCCGATGATGCCCATCGTCGGTGCGAAGCCGCCGGCGGTCTTGAACAGCTCGGCGCCCTCCTTGTGGCGGGCGGACATGGCGTCCACCTCCACCTCGAGGATCTCGCGCACGAGGTCGGGGTCGGTGCCGTCCACCACGAGCTGCATGCCCTTCTTGGTGAAGACGTCGTCGATCTCCTCGAGGTCGGACTCGAGGGCCAGCAGGCCGTCCTTGCGCGCCTTCTCGGCGAACGCGACGAGCTCGTGGACCTTGGCCGCCAGGTGGTGCTCGGCGCCGGCGAAGGCGATCTTGTAGTACGTCGGGATCTTCTTCACGACGTCCATGCCGCACGCGGCCAGGGTCACGCCGAACGTCCCGACGAACACGAGGATCATCGCGGGCATGTTCAGGAACGACGCCGGAGAGGTGCCTTCCATCATGGCACCCCCGAGGATGCCTACGATCGCAGCGACGATCCCAATTGCGGTAGCGGCCTTCATCGCCCTGGTCATCGGCTCCTGGCCGCGGATCTTTCGTCCGTCCAGAAGGGATTTGGACAAGCCCTGAGCGTGGGGTTTAAACGGGGAGCGCCCCGGAGGGGGCCGGGGCGCTCGAGGGTCCAACTAGGGGGTGAGGCGGGAAGGAAACTGCTAGGGGTGTGCTCGTCTTAACGGCACGATCGGAGCAGGCTTGAGCCAGGCCGGTCGCCCTGGACGTCCGTTCGAGTGCCGCCGCGGCGCACGCCCCCGGCCGAGTGCCTAGGAGAGCGCCTTCTCGACGGCGCCCAGGACGCGATCGGCCTGGAAGGGCTTGACGACGAAGTCCTTGGCGCCGAGCTTGATCGACTCGAGCACCTTGGACTCCTGGCCGAGGGCCGAGCACATCACGACACGGGCCGCGGGGTCCAGCGCGATGATCTCGGCCAGGGCCGAAAGGCCGTCCTTCTCGGGCATCGTGATGTCGAGCGTCGTCACTTCGGGACGCAGTTCCTGGTAGCGAGCCACGGCCTCCACGCCGTCGCCGGCCTCGCCGACGACCTCGTGGCCTCCGCCGAGGAGGACATCGCTCACCATCTTGCGCATGAACGCAGCGTCGTCAACGACGAGAACGCGGGCCATGTCACACCTCCATGCTTTGTGTTGGGGATTCGGGTTCAGGTTGTGAAGCTTCTTCGAGCTCGACCTCGGGCTCGAGCGCGGACTCGTCCGCCGCGGCGGGCTCATCTGCCGATGCCGGCTCGTCCGCCGCGGCGGGCTCTTCGGCCACTTCGGGGTGTGCCGCGACGAGCTCTGCCACCGCGGCGCCGTTCTGGAGCCCGAGGACGGTCTCGACCTCGAGCTGCAGGTTGCCGTCCTCGGCCACGCGCAGGCGGCCGGTGGCGAAGTGCAGGCCGTCGACGTAGAGGTCGACGGGGTCCTCGACCTCGCGATCGAGCTCGACGACCGAACCGGTGGGCAGGTCCAGCGACGTCCCGGCCGGCATCCGCGCGCGACCGAGCTCGGCCCACACGCGAACCGGCACGGCACGCAGCGCCGCGCCCAGCGGGGCGCTCGTGTACTCGGTGGTCTGCGCGTCGAGCGCGCGATCCATCCGCACCACGAAGGCGTTGGGGACGAGCTGGACGAGCCGCGCGGAGACGTCGGCCACCGTGAAGCTCGTGGTCAGCACGTGCGGCGCCGCCGAGGCGCGCAGCATCTCGGCCGCCTCGGCCTGGCTCGTCATCACGGTGATCTTGGGCGGGGCGATCTCGACCTCTTGGCCGAGGACACCCGACGTGGCCAGCGCGGCAGCCGACATCATCTGGTTCATCGCCTCGCCGACGGCGCTGAGCTCGAGCTCTGAGAGCTCGGCGCCCTCCACGGCGTCGGCGCCCTCCTCGCCCATCATGGTCGCGGCGAGCCGCCGCGCGCCCTCGACGGGCAGCAGGAAGACGTTGCCGCCGGTCACGCCGTCGATGTAGGAGACGTCCGCGCACACGGCGGGCATGGCGAGGCCCTGGACGGCCTGCTCGGCGGCCTGCTCGGAGCCGCCGCCGGCGATGATCGCGCCGACGCGCGCGGCGCCGGGGGCGACGTTCTGCAGGGCGCGCTCCACCGCTTCCGCGGTGGACTCCCCCAGGCGCATCAGTGGTGCGTCGGCGCTCATCGCGCCTCCTCCCCGTTGTACGGCCCGAGGATCTGGACGGCACGGCGGGTGCCCGAGCGTCCTGCGCGGGCGCGGTGGACGGGCACGGCATCGGCGAACACGGCGGCGTCGTCGCCGGCCATGGCGTCGAGCTTGACGATGTCGCCCGGCCGCAGCGCGAGTACGTCGGCCAGGGCGAGGTGCGTGCCGCCGACCTCGGCGCGCAGGTCGACGGAGACCTCGCGCAGCCCGGCGCGGACGGCGGCCGCCGAACGCGGGTCGTCGGTCAGGCCGGCGGCCTCGTCGGGGCTGGCGAAGGCCGCCGCGACGGGGAGCAGCGTGACCCACGGGACGACGAGCGCGAGCGTGGTCGAGCGCCCCGCCATGCGTGCCTCGACGGTGATCACGAGGGCCGGCTCGCTGCCGGGCACGATCTGCGATCCCTCGCCGAGCGCATCGATCCGCCCAAGCTCGAGGCTCTCGCCGCACACGTCGAACCAGGTGGCCGACAGGCACTCGACGAAGGCGCCGAAGAGCCGCCGGGCGAGCACCCGCTCGATGTCCGTGAGGGCGCGCTCGGAGACGGTGTCGCCCGTCCCGCCCAGCAGTCGCTCGATGACCTCGAGGACGAGGATGAGCTCGGCCGTCATGATCATCTTGGTGTCGCCGCCGGCCGTCTCCACGACGGCGGCCACCGACGACTCGGGGACCGAGTCCAGGGCGTTGGCGAAGGTGAACTGCCCGGCGTCGATGACCTCGAGCTCGACTTCGAGACGATGCTCGGCGCTCAGGCGCGTGGCGGCCGAGGTGCAGAAGACCTCCATGATGCGGCGCAGGCGGCGCTGCTGGTCGATGCCGAACTTGCTCGGGCGGCTGAAGTCGACCGTGCGCAGCCAGCGCGTGCGCCGGCCCTGGGCGTTGTCGGCGCTCTCGACCGGGGGCCGGCCGCTGCTGGCCTGGTCGAACAGGGCGTCGATCTCGGCTGCGGAGAGAAAGTCGTTCATCGCAGGCCTACCTCCTTGGATCCGGCTTCGCGGACGGTCACGGTGCCTGTGGCGACGTGCACGCGGACGGTGCGGCCAACGCTGCCGGCGGTTGCGGTCGCCGTCACGGGGATGCCGGCGTTCAGCAGAGCTGCGCGCACGGCCTCCTCGTTGCGGGCGCCGATCTCCATGCCGGTGCTGGTGCTGAACATCTGTGCGCCGCCGACGAGGATGGCGTCGAGGCAATCCGGCCGCGCGCCGTGCGGGCCGAGGGCAGCGATCAGCGCGGGCACGGCGTGCTCGGCGAACTTGGCCGGGCGATCGGTCGGTCGCCCGCCCGCGTTGGGCAGCACGATGTGGGCCAGCCCGCAGGCACGGCCGCGCCGGCACACGAGCGCCAGCCCGATGCACGAGCCCAGGCCGACGCAGACGAGCACGTCGCCGGCGGACGCGGACGCGGCGAGCTCGCCCATCCGGACGACCACGTCGGTCGCCGTGGCTGTCGACTGATCAGTCACCCAGGCCGATCCGGAGCAGCAGCTCGGCGACGCCCGCGGGCGTCGGCAGCAGCATGAAGGAGAGCGTGCAGGCCTCGCCGGCGACCTCGAGCTCGGAGTCCAGGACGAGCGCCAGCTCGTGCTCGTCGCTGTGCGCGGCCAGGACGCTCGAGACGACGGCGCCCAGCATGTCGCAGCGCGGTCTGGGGCGGGCGCAGGTCGAGCTCGAAGCCGGTCATCGTGGCCAGCGCGCCGACGTAGGAGCTGACCATGATGTTGCCGATCTCGCCCAGCGCCGAGCGCCCGGTCTCGGTGTCGGCCTGGACGCCGAGCATCGCGCAGATCGTGGCGGCGTCCGCCTCGGGGATGACCAGCAGCGCCGTGGCGTCGACCTGGCCGGTCACCGGCACGACCACGCCCCACACGATGTGCTCCGGCGCACCGGCGGCCTCGACCGCGTCGGCCAGCTCGAGCGCGGACGCGCTGGGCACCGACAGCTCGATGGGGCAGCCGAGCAGCGACGACAGCGCGGTGCCGGCGGTGCCGGAGCCGATGTTCGCGAGCTCGCGCAGGGCGTCGAGTTGCAGGTCGGAGTAGCGGGCGTTGGCCATGGTGCGGTCTGAGTCCTTTCAGGCCGCGCGCAGGGGCGCGGGCATGAGGGTGTCGGTCATGAGGGCGTCGCAGTCCACGAGCAGGGCGATCTCCCCGTCGGACAGGACGGCGGCGCCCGAGACGGGCGCCAGGCCGGCGACGTCGGCGGGCAGCGGGCGGGTGACGAGCTCGCGCTGGCCGATGAGCGCGGAGACGGCCAGCGCGATGCTGCGCTCGTGGCTCTGCACGATGACGGCGAACTCGCAGTCGTCGGCGCGGGCGTGGCCGAGGACGGCGGCCGCGTCGTAGAGCGGGAGGACGGCGTCGCCCACGACCAGCATGCGCTGGCCGGCGGCGGAGCGCACCGGGTGGTCGGCGAGGCGGACGGTACGGTCGATGCGATCCAGGGCGACCCCGAAGATGCGCCCGCCGGCCCGCACGAGCAGCGCGGCCATGATCGCCAGGGTCAGGGGCAGGCGGATCTGGGCGGTCGTGCCCTGACCGGGTTCGGAGGTGAGCAGGACCTCGCCGCCCAGCTCGCGGACCTTGGCCCGCACGGCGTCCATCCCGACGCCGCGGCCGGAGATGTCGTCGGCCTGATCGCGGGTCGAGAAGCCGGGCGCGAAGAGCAGCTCGATGGCACGCGCCATGTCGATCGCCTCGGCCTGCTCGTGCGTGATCAGCCCGGAGCGGACCGCCTTGGCGGCGACGGCGAGCGGATCGACGCCGTGGCCGTCGTCGGCCACGGTGATCATCACGTTGCCGCCGGCGTGGCGCGCGGAGATCCTGACCGTGCCGACGGGCGGCTTGCCGGCCGCCTCGCGAGCGGCGGGCGTCTCCAGGCCGTGGTCGAGCGCGTTGCGCACGAGGTGCACGAGCGGATCGCCGAGCGCGTCGACCACGGTGCGGTCGAGCTCGGTGTCCTGGCCGACGAGCTCCAGCTCGACCTGCTTGCCGAGCTTGCCCGAGAGGTCGCGCACGAGGCGCGGGAAGCGCAGGAAGACGGCCTCCACGGGGATCATGCGGACCTGCATCACGATGGCCTGCAGGGCGTGCGAGCAGCGCGTGAGGTCCTGCATGGCCTGCGACAGGCCCGGCACGTCGGCCTGGGCGGCAAGGACCTCGACCTGGGTGCGCTGCACGACCAGCTCGCCCATGAGATGCATCAGCTGGTCCAGGCGCTCGGCGTCGACGCGCACGGTGGCTGCGGCGCGCGAGGCGTCGGCGCGCTCGCTCGCGACGACGGGGGCGACCTCGGGCACGGTGGCGGCGACCGCGCCCGGCGCGCCCGCCTCGGAGACCTCGGCGGTGTCGACATCCGGCACGGAGGTCAGCGCCGCGCTGAGCGCGGGGGCCTCCACGTCGGCCGTCACCCACAGGTCCACGACGCGGCCGTCGAAGGCCTCGACGTCGTCCACCTCGGGAGCGGAGGCCACGACGGTGCCGAGGTCGGCGGCCGCGACGATGACCATGTACGCGCGCACCGCCGGCATCAGCGTGTCCTCGCCGAGGGTGACGCGTGCGTGCAGCATCGCCCGACCGGCGACGATCGCATCGGCGACGGCCTCCGGCAGCGGCGAAGCCGCCCCGCCGCCGTGGCGGGCGACGGCCTGAACGGGGGTGCGATCGCGGACGAGGCCCTTCAGGCGCTCGATCAGCGGCGCGGGCTCAAGGCGCTCGGCGCCGTCGGTCTCGATGGCGTCGGTGGCGCCCGAGAGCGCGTCGAGGCACTCGAGCAGGACGTCGACCGTCTCGCGCGCCAGCCCGCCGGTGCGCTGGCGCAGGAGCTCGAAGACGTCCTCCATCTGATGGGTGAGGGCGGCCATGCCCTCGAAGCCCATGGTGGCGCTCATGCCCTTCAGCGAGTGCGCGATGCGGAAGATCTCGTCGACCGTCGCGCGGTCGTCGGGCTGCTCCTCGATGCGCACGACGGCGAGGTTGAGCTCCTGCAGGTGCTCACGGCACTCGGCGAGGAACATCGGGAGGTATTGGCTGGTGTCCATCGCTCAGGCCTTGATGTAGGTGAAGGGGGCCACGGCCTGCAGGCCGATCGTCTCCGGCGCGCTCACGCGCTCGGTGGCCCCGACGACGAGGGCGCCGCCGGGTCGCAGAGCGCCGGCGAGGCGCGCGTGGAGCGCGTCGCGGACCTCCTCGGTGAAGTAGATGACCGTGTTGCGGCAGAGCACGAGGTCGTAGGCACCCACGGGCGGGCGCAGGCGCAGCAGGTCGCCCAGCTCGAAGGAGACGAGGGCGCGCAGCTCGGCGGTCGGCTCCCAGCGCTCGCCCGCGGGCTGGAAGAAGCGCGCAAGCGCGGCCGATGGAGCGTCGCGGACGTCGTCGGCGCTGAAGTCGCCGGACGCGGGCGCGCTCGATCGCGCGGCGGTCGATGTCGGTCCCGAGGATCGAGGTCACGGCGGTCGGTGCGGCCAGGCGGCAGACCGCGGCGAGGGTGTAGGCCTCGGCGCCGTAGGAGCAGCCCGCGCTCCAGGCGCGCAGCGTGCCGGCGGCGGCGAGCACGGGAACGATCTCGGACTGCAGGCGCTCCCACTGCTCGGGATTGCGCCACAGGTGGGAGACGTTGATCGTCACGCGGTCGAGGAAGTCGTCGCGCGCGCCGGCGTCGCCGGTCAGCAGCTGGAGGTAGGGCGCCAGCTCGACGTGGCCGCGGCGCTGGGCGAACGAGCGCACGCGGCGCTCCATCTGACCGCGCTTGTACTGCAGCAGGTCGATGTCGCACACGCCGCGCACGCCTTCGCAGAAGGCGATGTAGTCGTCGTGGATGAGCGCAGACGCGGCCATCAGGCCCCAGCCTCTGCGGCGATCGCGTCGGGCAGCTCGCCCAGCGGCAGGACGAGGTCGGCGAGGCCGTCCTCGACCACCGCGCGCGGCATCCCGTAGACGGTGCAGGTCTCGGCGGCCTCACAGAGGACGCGCCCGCCGGCGGCGTGCACGGCGCGGGCGCCCTGGGCCCCGTCGCGGCCCATGCCGGTGAGGACGACGAGCAGCGTGCGCTCGCCCCACACGTCGACGACGTCGGCGATCGTGAGGTCGGCGCGCGGACGCAGGCCGCCCACGGGGGGCTCGTCGGTCAGCCGGGCGTGGCGCGTGCCGTCGATGCGCAGATGGCTGCCGCCCGGGGCGACGAGGGCGGTGCCGGGCTCGAGCTGGTCGCCGAGTGCGGCCTCGCGGACATGCAGGCGCGACATGCGGTCCAGGCGTGCCGCCAGCGAGCCGGTGAAGCCGGCCGGCATGTGCTGCACGATCAGGGTGCCCTCGCCGAGACGGCCCGGGAGCGCGGGGAGCAGCTGGGCCAGCGCGCGCGGCCCGCCGGTGGAGGCGGCGATGACGACTGCACGGGGGGCGCCGCCGCCGGCGCGCGGAAGGTGCGGCGCGGCAACGGCGTGGCCGTTGGCGGCCTCGCGGTGCAGCAGCGCCGCCGATCCGTGGGCCACCGCCTGGCGCAGGCGCTCGGCGAGGTTCTCGGTGAAGGTGTGGAAGGGCTCGCCCACGGCCGGCTTGGGCACGAGGTCGAAGGCGCCCTCGGCCAGCGCGTCGACCGCGCGGGCGCCGTGGGCGGGCGAGAAGGCGCTGACGACGATGACCGGGACGTCTGGCGCGCCCGACTCCTTCAGGGCGCGCAGCACGCCCAGGCCGTCGAGGCCGGGCATGGCGAGGTCGAGCGTCATGGCGTCGGGCCGCGTGGCGCGGCACTGGGCGAGCGCCTCGTCCCCGTCGCGGGCCGAGCCCACCACCTCGAAGCCGGCAGCGCTCAGCGCGCCGCCGAGGACGGTGCGCATGAACGGGGAGTCGTCGGCGACGACGATGCGGGGGGCGGTGACCATCGGGGGGAACTAGGCGGCGACTTCGGCGGCGAGGCCGAACAGACCAGCGGGGCTGAGCAGGACGATCAGGCGATCGTCGAGCTTGACGATGGCGTCGATCGCGGCCTCGTCGGCCGAGGGGATGCGCTCGAGCTGCTCGTCGTCGACGGTGATGACCTCGGCGACGTCGTCGACGACGACGCCGGCGAGCTGGGTCGCCGCTTCGACGATGACGATCTTCTGCTCGGCGACGTCCTCCTCGCGTGAGCACCCCAGTCGGGAGGCGAGGTCGTAGACGGGGACGATCTTCCCGCGGAGGCTGATCACGCCTCGGACCCAGTCCACGGACGAGGCGACCGAGCGGGGCTCGGTGTAGCGGATGATCTCGTGGACGTCGGCGATGGGGAGCGCGTACTCCTCGTCACCCAGGCTGAAGACGACGAGCTGGCGCGTGGTGGCTTCCTCGGACATATGTCGGTAATCGGTCCAGAACCGAGGCAGCTTGAGAGCAAGCGTCAGGTCGAGCGCATGGCGTCGGCCATGATGTCGACGCGCCAGCGCCGAATGCAGGCCACGATGTCGTCCGCGCTCTCGGCGATGACCAGCTTGGTGCCGTTGGTCAGCGTGAGCACGACGTCGGGATGACCCTCGACCGTGGCGATGAGATCCGGGTTGACGTGGAAGGGCTCGTAGGTCGAGCCAAGGCGGTGAAGTCTGATCATGATTGGCCTCCCTTGGCCTCGGTAGGGACTTCACTGCAGGGCGGGCAGCCCTCCGCCGCCCGCCCCGCAGGTCAGTTCCTACGTTCTTAGTGCTTCAGGTTGACGAGGGTCTGCAGCATCTCGTCGCACGTCGAGAGCACACGCGAGCTGGCCTCGAAGCCGCGCTGCGCGGTGATCATGTTCGTGAACTCGGTCGCGAGGTCGACGTTGCTCATCTCGAGCTCGCCGCCGACCGTCTGGCCGAGGCCGTTGGCGCCGGGGATGTCGGAGACGGCAGCGCCGGAGCTGGCCGTGCCCTGCCAGCGGTTGGCCGACACGCGGTCAAGTCCTGCCTCGTTGGGGAACGAGGCCAGCGACAGGTACGCGGCGGTCGAGCGGGTGCCACCGCCCGTGGGCGTGTAGGTCACGGCGCCGTTCGGGGCGATCGAGATGTCGGTCGCGCCGGCGGGGACCTGGACCGGAACCTCGACGACGGGGCTCGCCGGGTTGCCGGTGACCGGGTCCGCGGCGATGCCCATGACGCGCCAGCCGTCCTGCGTGGTGAGCTCGCCCTGGTCGTTGAGGGTGAAGTTGCCCGCGCGGGTGTACTCGGTGGTGGCGGTACCCGGGAACGTGGCGGGGGTCGGCGGGGTCGCGGCGGGGTTGGCGGGCGTCGGGTCGGTGTTCGAGACGCGGAACCAGCCGTTGCCGGTGATGGCGACGTCGTACGGGCTGCCAGTGGACTGGAAGGCGCCGTTGGTCATGATGTTGTCGATCGAGCCGAGCTGGACGCCGAGGCCGATCTGGGCCGACTTGGCGCCGGCGTTGCCCGTGGTCGCCGAGGCGCCGGAGCGCTGCAGCTGAGCGAGCGAGTCGCGGAATGACGTGCGGCTCGCCTTGAAGCCGACGGTGTTGACGTTGGCCAGGTCGTTGGCCGTGACGTCAAGCATGATCTGGTGGTTGCGCAGTCCGCTGATGGCGGAGTACATGCCTCGCATCATGAGGGTAATTCCTTTCGGGAATTTCCGGCTTCCTCGATGAGGGCCAGCCGGTAGTGGGGGGTTTTGGTTTAGGAAAAAACTGCGGAATCGATGTTGGTGAAGACGTGATCGCGCATTGAGGCGCGATCTACCGCCGTGATGACGGTCCTGGCCTTGACGGACACGACGAAGGCCACGTCGTCGACCATGACGACGGACTCGCGTGACCCCTTCGCTGCGGCACGGTCGACGCCGTTCTGCAGGCGGCTGAGAGTCGCGGGATCCAGTGAGATCCCGCGGCGCTCGATGCGCGCCTTGGCATGACCGCTGAGCTGTACTGCGCCCGCCTTCTCGCCGAGTACGTCGGCGAAGGACGGGCCGTTGGGCGCCGTGGTCCCGCCGGTGCGCGGCGCCGTCGCGGGAGCGACGGGAGCCGGTGCGCCGACAGGGGGCACGAGCGCGGGGTTGTGGGACAGGGGTGTCATCCCACGTCGCTCACTTCGCCGACCTTGACGCCGGCGTGGCCGGCGACGGTCAGGGTGGGCTCCTTGCCGGTGAAGTCGATCTTCTCGACGACACCCTGGCCCGACTGCCCCTTGGCGTCCTGCCAGGAGACGGTGGTGCCCAGGTAGCTGGCCGCGTTGGCCTTGACCTGTCCTGCGGACTGCTGCTGCATCTGCTCGAGCATCGAGAACTGCGTCATCTGGTTGATCCACGCCTGCCCGTCAGCCGGGTCGGTGGGGGACTGATGACGCATCTGCTCGACGAGCAGCTTCATGAACGCGTCCTTGCCGAAGGCGTCCGCGTTGTTGGACGTCTTCGCGGCCGCCGACTGCGGCGCGGCGGGGAGGCTCAGAGGATCGATGGTTGACATGTGGATGTGCTCCTAGGCGAGCACGTCGACGAGGGCCCCAAGGGCGATCGTCGGCGCGTTCGTGGTGCGGTGGTCGGGGTCGATGGGGGGAAGGTCGTTGGCGGGCGCGGCCGGCTGGCGGCGCGATCCGCCGAGGCCGCTGTCGGCGCGGCGCTCGTTGGCGCGCGCGTTGGCGGCGTCCTGGTTCTCGCCGGCCATGCCGATGTCCAGGCCGGCGATCTGCACGCCCTGGGCCTCGAGGGCGCGGCGCAGGTCGGCGCCGGCCTGCTGCAGGACGTGGGCGGCGTCGGCGCGGTCGGCGGTGACCGTGGCCATGAGCCCGTGGGCCGTCTGGCGCAGGCGCACCTCGACTCCGCCGAGCTCGGCCGGGTGCAGGGTGAGCTGGGCCTGGACCTGACCGCGGTGCTCGAGGATCCGCAGCATGGCGCGGATGTGGTCGTGGCGCACCGGCAGGGACGGGGTCGCCTGAGCGGCCGCTGCGGCCTGCGGCGCGACGGGCGGGGCGAGCGAAGCGGGATCCATCGGCGCCGCCGGGGTGACGACCGCCGGCGCGACGGCGGGCTGGTCGTCGGTCGCGGCGGCGGCCACCGGCGCGCTGGTCGCGACCGGCGCGACGGCGGGCGAAGTCGAGGCGGGCGCCGCCGGGGCGGGGGCGGCGGAAGTCGTGACCGCGGGCACAGCGGCTGCTCCTGCGGCGGCTGCCGTGGCGGAGGCGACCGAGGCGGAGACGGCGGGGGCGGCGGCGGTCGGGGCGGCAGTCGGGAGCACCGCGGCCGGGGCCGGGGCGGCGTCCTCGACCGGCGCGGGGGAAGGCGAGGGGGTCGTGGCGGCGCGCGGCGCCGGCGCCGTGACGGTGGCGGCCTCGAGCGTGACGACCGGGGTGATCGACGCGGCGACGGCGGCAGGCGCGGGCGCGACGGCCGGGGCGGCGGGGACCGGGGCGGGCGCGGCGGAAGTCGTGACGGGCGCAGCGACCGGCGCCGCAGGCGCGCTGACCGGGGCGGGCGCGGCGGCGGCGACCGGAGCGTCAGGCGCGGCGACCGTGGCGGTCTGGGGCGCGACCGGGGCGGGCGCGGCGGAAGTCGTGACGGGCGCAGCGACCGGCGCCGCAGGCGCGCTGACCGGGGCGGGCGCGGCGGCGGCGACCGGAGCGTCAGGCGCGGCGACCGTGGCGGTCTGGGGCGCGACCGGGGCGGGCGCGGCGGAAATCGTGATGGTCGGCGCAACCTCAGAAGCGACGGGCGTCGCGACCGGCGCGGCGACCGTGGCGGTCTGGGGCGCGACCGGGGCGGGCACAGCCGAAGTCGTGATGGTCGGCGCAATCCCGGGAGCGACGGCCGGCGCGGCGACCGTGGCGGTCTGAGGCGCGACCGGGGCGGGCGCGGCGGCCTGCGGCGTTGCCGCGGGGGCGGCGGGCGTGACCGCGACCGGGGAGGTCGGAGCGGCGGCGGGGGCAGGCGAGCTCGTCGTGGCCGGCGCGGGGGTGACGGAGGTGGCAACCGCCGCGGCGGCCGGCGAGATGGCTGCGGCCGGAGCGGCGGAGGTCATGGTGACGGGCGCCGGTGCGGCGGGCGCGGGGGCGCTCGCCGCAGCCGGAACGGCGGAGGTCATGGTGACGGGCGCCGGTGCGGCGGGCGCGGGGGCGCTCGCCGCGAGCCGGTGCGCCGGCCTGGGTGGTGACGGGCGTCTGATCCGCGAGCGCGGGGGCGCTCGCGGGGACGGCCGATGGCGTTCCGACGGGGGACGGCACTGCGGTGAAGGCGGGCGCGAGGGGCGCCGAACGGGTGGGCGTGGCGACCGGCGCCGATGCGCGCTCGGTGGCGACCGGGGCGGGCGTCGCGGCGGTGACCGACGTGACGGTGACCGGCGCGGCGAGCGCGGCCGTGGTCAGGGCGAGGACCGAAGCCATCGGCACGGCGGACGCGGCGGCGTCGACCTGGTCGGGCGCGCTGCCGTCGGCCTGGTCGGCGGGCTTGTCGGCCTGTCCGGACGCGGCCGGGACGGCCGGCTCGGTGGGCACGGGCGGAAGCGTCGCGGGATCCAGCGTGGACTGCGGATCGCGCTCACGGTCGCCTGCGGTCGACTGATCGTCGGCTGCGGGCTTGTCCGCTTCCTTGTGGCCTTCCGCAGTTGCGGTCCGGGCCGTAGCAATGATGGTGAGGGCGGCGGCGAAGTCGCCCGGCGCCCCTGCGCGCTGAGTCGGTGGGGATCCACTCTCCGGCGCGACGGTGGGCGGGGCCGTCGCCGGCACCGTTGAGATCGTTCTCATGCGATCGCCCCTCGGTACGAGGCGGCCTTGCCGAGCACGCTGCTGACGTAGTTCTGCGTCTCGCGGTAGGGCGGGACGCCGCCGAAGCGCGCGACCGCGCCGGGACCGGCGTTGTAGGCGGCCAGGGCGAGCTTCTCGTCGCCGCCGAAGCGGTCGAGCTGCTGGCGCAGGTACTTCGCGCCACCCTGCAGTGACTGTGCGGGATCGAGCGGGTTGGTCACGCCGAGCGCGGCGGCGGTGCCCGGCATCAGCTGGGTCAGGCCGAGCGCGCCGGCGCCGCTGCGCGCGTTGGGATCGAACCCGGACTCCTGGGACACGAGGCCCTTCAGGAGCGCCGGGTCGATTCCGTTGCTCGCTGCGGCCGCATCGATCTCGGCTCCGAAGGCGGTGCTGACACCGGCGCCCGTGGCGGGCGCGGTGGACGGCGAAGTCTGGGCGGAGGCGAGGGCGCCGGCGAACGAGGCCGCCGGGGCGGGCGCCGGGGCGGTCAGCTGGGAGACCATCGTCTGCAGCTGCTCGAGCCGGGTGCCGATCGTGGCGACGCTCATGATGCGAGCCTGCGGACGTGTCCGGTCATCGCGATCTCGTCGAGGGCGACGGCGTCGCGGCGGGTGTTCTCCACGTGGTGGGCCTGGCGCTTGCGGTCCTTGAGCCGCTCGAGCACCTGGCGGCGCTGCCCGGCCGAGGCCAGGGCGATGCGGCGCTGCTCCAGCTCGGCGCTGCGACGGTCGAGCTCCAGCGCGGCCTGCTCCTGCGAGCGCTGGACGCGCTCGAGCCATGCCTGCGCGGAGATGAGAGCGGCGCCCGATCGCGGAGTGGTCTCCGCGACGGCCTGCTCGCGAGCGGCGGCGGCGCGGGCCTGAGCGTCGGCGAGCAGCGCAACGCCCCGCGCACGCAGCGAAAGGCTGGCGGCGAAGGCCTCACGGGCCATGTCCTCTTCGTGGGCGCGCACTTCGCGCACCCGCTCCAGAGAGAAGACAAAGGACGGATTGCTCACGGTCACTTAGTCGGCCCGGGGCGGTCGCGATTGAGGCTCTTGAGGCCCACCATCCGTCCAGGTCCGTTTCGCCGGCCTGCTACGGAACAGCGCGGTCAGCCGACGGCGCGCAGGAAGCGCACCATGCGCTGGTTGGCGTCCACGATCGCCGGCCAGCCGTGGGTGTCGCCCGCGACGCGCAGATGCTCCACGCGCGTGCCGGCGGCGCAGCCGTGCCAGCGCAGATGGGTGATCCACTCGCCCTCGGCGCGCGCCGTCGGCCTCGGGGCGCAGCGGTCGCGCCGCGCCCACGTGTCGACGAAGGCGCGCATGCCGCGATAGGGCACGACCTGGTCGCTCGTCCCGTGGATCGAGAGCACCGACACCGCCACGGCCGGCGCGCAGCGCCCCAGACCCTCGTAGCCCGAGGCGACCAGCACGACCGCACGCACCCGCCGCGCGGCCCGGCAGGCCAGGGCGTTGGCCATCAGCCCGCCGTTGGAGAACCCCACCGCGGTCACGCCGGTCACCGGCACGCAGCGCCCGATGGCGTCGACCAGCGCCAGCAGCCGGGGCACGTCGTCCACGCGCCAGAAGCCGTTGTCGTGCGGCGTATTGGGATAGGCGACGAGGAACCCCGCTGCGTCGTCGGTGAAGCCGGTGTAGGTCTGCAGCCCGTAGCCGCTCTGGCGCGCGCCGTGCAGCGCGAGGATCAGCGGCCGCGGACGGCGTGGGCCGTCGGGGACGCGCAGCAGGGTGTCGAGGGGCAGGCGGTCGACGCACGTGGTCGTCGGCCGGGGCGCGGCGTGGCGCGCGGTTGGGTGCGAGGCGGCGCCACAGCCGGCGAGGGCGACGACCAGCGCGGCGACGAGCGGGAGCGCAGCGCGCACCGCCCGACTGTCGCAGGTCAGACGCCGAGGTTCAGGGGCGGCAGCGCGACAGGGCCCGACGGCGGGTAGGCCATCGCCCGTGCGGCAGGGAGCATCTCGGCGCCGATCTCCGACGTCATCTCGGCGGCCAGGCCCGCGGCGACGTCGCCCGCGAGCAGGCTCAGCAGCGCGTCGTCGGCCTCCTCGGGCGTCGACGGCGCGTCGACCGCCTGGCGCAGGAAGTCGTCGATGGCGGGCTTGAGCTCCAGGGCGCGGTCGACGAGCGGGTCCGATCCACGCTCGTAGGCGCCGATGGCGATGAGGTCGCGCTTGTCGTGCCACGCGGCGAGCAGGGCGCGGACCTCCTGGGCGGCGGTCGCCACGTCGGGCTCGGAGATCTCGCCGACGAGGCGCGAGACGGACTGCAGCACGTCGACGGCCGGGTAGTGGCCGGCGTGCGCCAGCTCGCGGGTCAGCACGACGTGGCCGTCGAGGATCGAGCGCACGGCGTCGGCGATCGGCTCGTTCATGTCGTCGCCGTCGACGAGCACGGTGTACAGGCCCGTGATCGAGCCGCGCGGAGCCGTGCCCGAGCGCTCGAGGAGCTTGGGGAGCAGGGCGAAGACGCTGGGCGTGTAGCCGCGGGTGGCGGGCGGCTCGCCGATGGCCAGGCCGACCTCGCGCTGGGCGTTGGCGAAGCGCGTGACCGAGTCCATCATCAGGAGGACGTCGTGGCCCTTGTCGCGGAAGTGCTCGGCGATCGAGGTCGCCGTGAGCGCGGCCTTGATGCGCACGAGCGCCGGCTGGTCGGAGGTCGCCACGACGACGACCGAGTGCCCGAGCGCATCGCCGAGGTCGCGCTCGATGAACTCGCGCACCTCGCGCCCACGCTCGCCGACGAGGCAGATCACGTTGATGTCGGCCGTCGTCGAGCGGGCGATCATGCCCAGCAGCGACGACTTGCCCACGCCCGAGCCGGCGAAGATGCCCAGGCGCTGGCCGCGCCCGCAGGGGACCATGCCGTCGAGGACGCGCACGCCGAGGCCCACGCGCTCGCGGATGCGCGGGCGCTCGAGCGCATCCGGCGGGGCGCCGGCGGCCGAGCGCACGCGGCCCTCGGGCAGCTGCTCGCCCTGATCGATCGGGCGACCGAGGCCGTCGAGCACGCGGCCCAAGAGCTCGTCGCCGACGGGGACGCGAACGGGCTCGCCCGTGGCGGTGACGACGTTGCCGGGGCCGATGCCGTGCAGCTCGCCGAGCGGCATGAGCAGGGTGCGGCGCTTGCGGAAGCCGACGACCTCGGCCGGCACCGGGGCGCGGCCGCGGCCGGTGGCGATCTCGCACACCTCGCCGACCTCGGCCTCCAGGCCGGTGGCCTCGACGATGAGGCCGATGAGGTCGCTCACGCGGCCGTGACGGCGATGCAGGTCGGCGCGCGCGACGGCGTCGCCGAGGCGCTTCAGGACCGACTCAGCCATTGGCGAGTTCGTGCTCGAGCACCTCGCGGGCGCGGGCGAGCTTGGTCTCGAGCGTCGCGTCGACCTCGCCCTCGGCCGTGCGCACGATGGCGCCGCCGGGACGCACGCGGCGCTCGGCCTGCACCTCGCAGTGCTCGATGCCACCCAGCTCGCCCACGAGCCGCGCGACGTGGTCGCGCACGAGCTCGAGGTCATCCGGGTTGACGAGGATCAGCACGCGGTCGCGCTCGACCAGGCGGCGCAGGGCGCCGCGCACGGCCTCGACGACGAGCTCGGGATCGGCCGCGATGGCGGCGGCGATGGCCTGTTCGGCGATCCGCAGGGCCAGGTCGACGGCGTCGGCCTCGACGGAGGCGGCGGCGTCGGCGCGCATGGCCTGAAGTTGTTCGGCGGCGCCGGCCAGGGCGGCGGCGGGGCCGTCGAGCTGGCTCTGGGCCTGGGCGATGCCGGCGGCGAAGCCCTCCTCGTAGGCCTGCTCGCGAATGACCTCGAGCGTGGGCGCCGAACCGTGGCCCGCGGTGGCCTCGGGGACGATGACCGCTTCCAGAGGGGCGAGCTCGAAGGGTCCGTAGGCGCTCACACGACCTCCTCTTCCTCTTCGGCGCCGCGGCGGATGACGAGCGCGCCGGCGTCCTCGAGGCGGCGCACGGCGGCGACGACCTTGCCCTGGGCCTCTTCGACGACCGCCTTCTTCTGCGGGGCCGAGTTCTCCATGTCCTCGCGCAGCATCTCGGCGCCGCGCTGGGACATGTTGCCCAGGATCTTGTCGACGACGGGCTGGTCGACGCCGCGCAGGGCGAGCTGGAGCTCCTTCTGGTCGACCTCGCGCAGGACGAGCTGCAGGTCGCGGTCCTCCAGGATCACGAGGTCCTCGAAGGTGAACAGGCGCAGCTTGATCTCGTCGGCCAGGTCCGAATCGGACTCGCTGATGGCGCCGACGACGTTGCGCTCGGTCGAGCGCCCCGCGCGGTTGAGGATCTCGGCGAGTGCGTCGACGCCGCCGGCGGCCGCGAACTCCTGGCCGACGACGTTGGCGAGCTTCAGGCGCAGGCCCTGCTCGATGTCGCGGATGACGTCGGGGTTGGTCTCGCTCATGGTGGCGATGCGCAGGGCGACGTCGGCCTGCAGCTCGGGCTTGAGCTCGGCGAGCACGCGCGCGGCCAGGGTGGAGTGCACGCTGGCCACGACCAGGGCGATGGTCTGCGGCGACTCGTCCTTGAGGAAGGCGTGGACCTGCTCGGGCGGCGTGCGGCGCAGGAACTCGAAGGGGCGCGTCTCGGGCTTGGTGGTGACCGTCCCGATGATCTCGTCGGCGCGCTCGGTGCCGACGAGCTGCACGAGCACCTCGCGGGCGAACTCCGGTCCGCCGGTGCCGCCGCCGAGGGCGTCGTTGCCGGAGAGGCGGTCCTCGACCTCGCGCATGACGGCGGCGCTCGTCTCGGGGCGCACGCGCCACAGGGCGGCCATCTCGGCCGACAGCGACTCGACCTCGCGCTCGCCGAGATGCTTGAGGATGTTGGCGGCGCGCTCGGCGCCGAGGCTGATGAGCAGGACGGCGGCCTTCTGGCGCCCGCTCAGGCTGGACGCGCTGCGATCGACGGGGACCGGCCCGGCGCCCGCGTTGCGCTCGGTGCGCTCGAGGTCCAGCGTGGCCTGCTCGCTCATTCCGGATCCTCGCTGATCCAGGCGCGCAGCTGCTGGGCGACGCGCTCAGGCTGCTCCTGGACGAGGCTGTCGACGGTGCTGCGTCCGCCGGGCGAGGCCGCGGCCACCGCGGCGCGCGAGGGCGTGGCGCTCGTCGTGCGCTCGAGCTCGGCCAGCGGGCGCGGGCCTTCGATCTCGGTCAGCCACGTCGGCATCGGCAGGGCCTCCTGCTCACGGCGGCGCAGGGCGCGGGTCATGAAGAAGAGGAAGAGGATGCTCGCCAGGCCGATCCCGATGTACTTCAGCGGGCCGAGGAGGGCGGGCGGCACGGGCAGGCCTGCCGGGCCAACGGCGGGCTTGGGCTTGGCGAAGACGACCGTGCTCTGGGTCATGGTGTCGCCGCGCTTGGGGTTGATCCCCGCGGCGGCGGCCACGGCCTTCTTCAGCTCGGTCGCCTGGGCGGCCGGGACCGACTTGTCCACCAGCAGGGCGACGTCGAGCTTGTTGATCGTGCCCGGGGCGACCTTCGTGTGGGTGACGGTCTTGTCGACGCCGAAGTCGGTGGTGCCCGTGGAGCGCTTGTAGTTGGAGTTGCCCGAGCCGCCGGCCGCGGTCTGCGCGTAGGTCGGCAGGTTGGCCGCGGCGCCCGCGGTGCCGCCGGAGGCACTGCCGGTGCCCTTCAGGCTCTCGGTCTCCTTGACCGCGTGCAGCGGCGTGCCCTTCTTGGCGTACTGGAGCTTCTCCTGGGTGGACTGGTCGACGTTGAGGTCGGCGTGGACCTGCACCTGGGCCTTCTCGGGGCCGACGGTGCGCGCGATGAGCGCGCCCAGCGTCGCCTGCATGGCGCTCGAGTAGCGCGCCTCGGCCGCCGGCTTGGTCGCCGGGCCGGCGCCGTCGGCGCCGTCGCCCTGGGGCCACAGCATCGAGCCCGACGCGTCGGTGATCGTCACGTTGGCCGGCTTGAGGTTCGGCACGCTGGAGGAGACCAGCGAGGCGATGCCGCGCACCGCGGCGGGATCGAGGGTCGCTGAGTCGGCGTTGAGGAGCACGGCCGCCGTGGCGGGCTGCTTCTCGTCGGCGAAGAGGTCGTCCTTGGGCAGCGTGAGCTGCACCTGGGCGCCGGAGATGCCGTCGATCTGCCCGATGGTCTGGGAGATCTGGCCCTCGAGGGCGCGCTGGTAGGCGATCTGCTGCTGGAAGGTGGAGGAGCCGAGCTTCTGCTTGTCGAGGAGCTCGAAGCCCGGCTGCGAGCTGCCGCCGGCCAGGCCCTGACCGGCGAGGGCGACGCGCGCCTTGGACTCCTGGCCGGAGATCACGGCGATGGCGGTGCCGTTGTTCTCGAGCTTGTAGGAGACGCCGGCCTGGTCGAGCGCGGCGGTGATCTTGCCGGTCTTGGCGGGGTCGACGCCGGCCTGGATCGTCTTGTAGCTCGGCGCAGAGGCCAGCCGGAACATCATGAAGGCGACGAGCAGGATGGCCAGCGCCGAGACGACGAGGACGATCCTGCCCCGGGGGGACATGGCCTGGAGAGCGCCCATTGATTACACCTGGGTGTGGAAGACGTCGGTGAAGGCCTCGACGGCCTTGGTGCGCAGCGTCGAGGCGAGCTGCATCGACAGGCGCGCTCGTTCGACGGCCATGACGACGGCCTCTGGATCGCTGGCCTGGCCGGTGGCCAGGGCCTGCGACGCCTTGGCGGCCTCGTTCTGCGTGCCCTCGAGCTTGCCGAGCTGGTCGGTGAGCATGTTGCTGAAACCACCGCCACCGGAGGTCGGCGCAGCGGCGCCGGCACCCGCGGACCCGTCGACCGAGCCGACGTTCCATTCGGCGCCGGAGGTGAGCATGCTGGGATCGATCGGAAGGGTCACTTGAGGAGGTCCAGGGTCCGGGCGAACATCGCCTTGGTCGTCTGCATGGCGGTGACGTTGGCCTCGTAGGCACGCGAGGCGCCGATGAGGTCGGTCATCTCGGTCACGGTGTTGACGTTGGGCATCGCGACGTAGCCCTTGGCGTCGGCGTCGGGGTGCCCGGGGTCGTAGACCATGCGCGACGGCGCGGGGTCCTCGACGATGCCGGCCACGCGGACGCCGCGGGCGGCGTGCAGGGAGTCGGCGAAGGTGGCGCGGGAGCCGACGCCGGCGCCGGCCTCCTGCAGGATGACTTCCTTGCGGCGGTAGGGGCCCTGGCCGTTGGCCGTGCGCGTGGACTGCGCGTTGGCGAGGTTCTCGGCGGTGACGTCCATCCGCACGCGCTCTGCGGAGAGCGCGCTGCCGGAGGCGTCGAGTGCGTCGAAGAGGCCCATGTCAGCGGCCCATCGCGGCTTCGATGATGTCCACGCGCGCCTTGGAGACCTGCACGAGCGTCTCGTACTCCAGGCCGTTGCGGGCCTGGGCGGCGGCTTCGACATCGGCGTCGACGGTCGAGCCGTCGGGGCGGACGGTGGCGCTGGCGTCACGCTGGGGGGAGAACGTGGCGTTCTTGAGGCCGCCCGTCGCCATGGCGTCGCGCAGCGTCTTGTGGAAGTCCACGTCGACGCGCTGGTAGCCAGGGGTGTCGACGTTGGCGAGGTTCTCGGTGATCGCCTGCTGGCGAGCCGAGGCGCCAAGGATGGCCTTCTCGAGAGTGGTTTGAGTGGTGTCGTAAATTTCCACGGGACGGGACGGATCGAGTGGGCGGGCGGCTATCCATGCCAGTGCCTTCGTCCTCGTCCTTGAGGAACAATCACGTCATCGGCGGCTCGGGGCGCGCCTTGAGGGGGACTGCGGTCAGCGTTGGACTTCGAACGTGCGTGCGTAGCCCTGCACGCCCGTGCGCCCGCGGTTCAGGCGCCCGAGCTCGGTGCCCAGGGCGTCGCAGCGGGCCTGTAGAACGGTGGCGGTGGCGCGCTGGGTGGACAGCGCGCGGCGCAGCGGCTCGGCGGCCACGGCCGGAAGCGGGTTCGGAAGGGCGGCCAGCAGCACGGCGCGCCGGGCGTTGAGCGGCGCGAGGTCGTCGAAGCGCTCGTCGGCGACGAGCTGCGCCTCCTCGGCGGCCAGCTCCTCGAGGGTGCTCCAGGTGCTCATGCGATCGCGGGGGCCTTGACGTGCGCCCACGCCTCGCGCAGCTCGCCCAGGAGGCGGGCGACCTGGTCGACACGGACGCTGTCGCGCTCGAGGCGCGCCTCGATGAGGCGCGTCTTGCAGAAGACGTAGATGGACTGCAGACGGTCGGCGACCTCGCCGGCGTCCATGTCCAGCGTGGCCAGCAGCTCGTCGATGATCGCCTCGGCGCGGCTGAGCTTCTCGCCCGCCTGTAGCCAGGAGCCGTCGAGCATCGCTCCCTCGGCCTGACGCAGGAAGCGTCCGGCGCCGTCATAGAGCATCACGACGAGCTGCTCGGGCGAGGCCGTCATGATGCTGGCCTCGCGATAGGCGTTGGGACGAGCGTAGGGGTTCATCGAAGCTCCGGGAGGGGACGACGGATCACTGCTCTGTTAATCGCCCGGGCGGACCCGAGCTTGAGGTCTTTGCTCAGCCGCTCAGCTGCGAGAGCGCGCTGGCCAGGCTGGAGGACTGCGACTGCGAGGCGGCGAGGGCCGACTCCATCGCGGTGAACTGCTTGCGCAGGCGGTCCTCCTTGCTCGCGAGGCGAAGGTCGATCGTGGCGAGGCTGTCCTTGATGTAGGTCAGCTCGCGGTCGGCGTCGCCGACGCGCTGGTCCATCAGTCCGTCGCCAGAGCGCGTGATCGGATCCAGCAGGGCCTCGAAGCCCTGCCCGAAGCCCGAGGCGTCGGGAGACCCGATCTTGGCCTGCACGGCGGTCGGGCCCGCGGCCCACGCGGCGTCGAAGGCCCCCTGATCGAAGGTGAGCTTGCCGGCCAGAGCGTCCGGCGAGGTGCCGCTGCCGGTGCCCGCCACCTTCACGCCCAGGCCGTCCAGCCCTGCCGTGGAGATCGCCTGGCGCATGCTCGTCAGCATGCCGGAGAGCGCATCGTCGCCGAAGAGCGCGCCCGTCTGGGCGTCGGCGTCGCTCTGCGGATTGACGACGCGCTTCTCGGTCAGCTTGCTGCGCACGAGGTCGACGGTGTCGTTGTAGGCCGTGACGAACGCCTTGAGCTTGGCGGACACGTCGGCGGGGTTGGCCGCCGGCGCCGAGACGGTGACGGTCGACGTGCCGATCGACTTGAAGGTCAGCTCGACGCCGGGCAGTCCATCGGTGGCGACGTTCGTGTGCGACGAATAGGTGGTGGCGTCGCCCGCGATGGTGTACGCGGCGTTGGAGCCGTCGCGCGAGCCCGTGAGAGCGCCCACGGCCGGCCCGGAGGCGTCGAAGCCCCAGGTGGCGTGATCGCCGGTCTCGCGGCGCGAGAGCGAGAGCTTCCCGCCGACGTTGACCGCCCACACCGGCGACGTGGCGTCGCTGTTGACGGTGGAGACGGCGTCGTCCAGGCTCTTGCCCGTCAGGTCGAAGGTCTTGGTCGTGGTGACGCCGGCGTCGCCCGACTTGTAGTCGACGCTGAGGCTGCCGCCGCCGGCGTTCCACGCATAGGTGCGCGAGTCGGCGCTGGCCAGAGAGGAGACGCTGACGGTGTAGCCGCCGGGGGCCGCGCCGGTGACCTGGCGGGCCGTGAGCACGCCCTCGGTGCCGCTGGTGACCGTCTGCTTGGGCGACCACAGCGCGGCGGAGCGCAGGTCGCCGGCGGCCAGCTTGAGGTTCGTGAGCTTGGTGTCGATCTGGCGCAGCGCGTCCTGACGCGCCTGGATGGTGACCCCTTGGCGCGCCGCGCGATTGCGCGGTGCCTGCTCGATCGACATGAGCTGGGTGATGATGGACTCGGTGTCCATCCCGGAGGCGAGACCGCCGACCTGAAGACCGGCCATTACTGCTCCTTGCCTAGCTCATCGGACAGTCGGTGCACGTCGACGACATCCTTCAGCAGCAGCGGGCGCAGCAGGCCGCCGTCGTCGTCGACCAGCGAGGCGACCACGCCGCCGTCGAGCTTGTGCACGTCGAAGCGGACCTTGCGGCCCTCGGCGGTCAGGCTCTCGGCCAGGCGCGCGGCGGCGTCGACCTGATCCCAGACCTCGGAGGGGATCGGCGGAGCGCTCGAGCCGCCAATGGAGAACGACGCCCCCGAGCTCTCGCTCGTGCGCTGCGTGCGATCGAGAGAAGCCGTGTAGGGCGAGGCTCCCAGCGGTGACACATCGAAGCTCATTGGGCGCTCAATTCCTCCGTGAAATGCTGATCCGGGCCGTCCATGGCCCAGCTTGTTGTCAGAGGATTCGGCTGAAGACACGAGAACTTGAGCAGGTTCTAGACCGCGGCCAGCGCTTCGGCCTCGGCCACGAAGATCTGGGCGTCCTCGTCCAGGCCTCTGGCGGTGGCCACCGCGGCCAGCCCGCGCAGCGCGGGGCCGTCGATGCCCTCGCGCTCGCAGACCGCGAGCCACTCCTCGGCGGCCGAGTCGGCGTAGCCATGGCGCAGGTACAGGTCGGCCAGCGCCTCGCGACGCTGGCGCCACGGGATGGCGACGCCCTCGAGCACGGCCACGAGGTCCGCGAAGGCATCGAAGGCCTGCAGGCGCGCCAGCGCGTCGAGCATGATGAGGATGGGCGCGGCGGCGGCGGCCGGCAGCGCGGACGGCGTGGCGGCGCCTGAGCTCACGGCCTGCCAGGCCGCGAAGACGGCGCGCTCCTCGTCGGGCAGAGCCAGCGCCGACTGGGCGGAGGCGGGCGTCCCGTCGCACAGACGGGCGAAGAGCTCGGTGCGCTGCGCGGCGGCGGCACACGGTGCCTCGGGGTCGACCGCCGCGGCGACTGCCGCAGCGTCGGCGAAGCGGCCCTGGGCCAGAAGCGTCTCGGCGAGCGCGACGCTCGCGTGGGCGTTGGCCGGCTGGGCCGCCACCACCGCGCGCAGCTCGCTCTCGGCCTCGGCCACGGCGCCCGCCTCGCTCAGTGCGACGGCGAGCAGGAAGCGCACGCTGGGCGTGGAGTCGGCCACGAGGGCGTGGACCGTCTCGACGACGTCGGCCGCGGGGACGCCGCGGCGCAGCAGCGCGGCGGCATAGGGGTCGACGGCGGCCAGGAAGCCGGGGTGCTCCTGCAGGCAGCCGCGCAGCGTCGCCTCGGCCTCGTCCAGCGCGCCGCGGCGGCGCAGGACGTCGGCCAGCGCCACGAGTGGGCGATAGGTCCCGCAGCCCACTGTCGCCGAGTAGCGGCTGGGCCCGTCGCCCATCTCCAGGCAGCGGCGCAGCAGCGCCTCCTCGCGCTCGAGGTCGCCGGCGGCGCCGGCGGCCAGTGCCTGCTCGAGCACGATGTCGGTGAAGCCGGGGAAGATCTCCAGCGCCTCGTCGCCGGCGGTGCCGACCTCGGCCAGGCGGCCGGTGTTGCGCAGCGCGTGCACGTAGCGGGCGGCCAGCGCGGGCGCGTAGCCGTCGCTGCTGACGCGACCGGTCTCGCACACCGCGCGCCAGGCCCGGGCCAGATGGGTCAGCGCGCGTGGCGCGTCGCCGGTGGCGGCGTACTCCGAGCCGAGGTTGTAGTGCAGGAAGGGGGTGTCGTCGCCCTCGGCCGCCTGGCGCTCGAGCAGCGCGAGGTTGCGGTTGGTCTTGTCCTTGGTGTCGCGCACGGCGCCCAGGTAGCCGAAGTGCTCGACGCGCACCGTGGTGCGCTCCTGGCGCTCGGGCAGGTAGGACGGCAGGTGCTGGGCGATCTGCTCGTGGATGCGGCCTTCGAAGCGGTACTCGGGACGGTTGCGGAACACGCGCATCGCGTCGTGCGTGATCGCGGTGCCGTCCTCGATGTCGCCCGTGTGGTTGGTCTCGGTGAGGAAGAAGGCCTCGCGCCAGGTGCGGCCGGTGAGGGCGCGCAGGCGCGCGGCGTCCGCGGCCACGAGCACCTCGTCGGCGTCGAGGTACATGACCCAGTCGCCCGTGGCGGCCTCGAAGGAGACGTTGCGCGCCGCGGAGAAGTCGCCGTCCCACACGTGGTGAAGGACGCGGGCGCCATGGCGCTCGGCGATCTCGACGGTGCGGTCGGTCGATCCGGTGTCGACGACGATGATCTCGTCGACGGCGTCGCGCGCGGCCTCCAGGCAGCGCCCGATCATCGCCTCCTCGTCCTTGACGATCATGCACAGGCTGAGGGTCAGGCCCTCGGCCGGGCGCGCGGCGGCGGCGATGCGGTCGACGCGGGGCTGCAGCTCGCGCACGGGGCCGGCCGCCTGAGAGACCACGCTGACGCCCTTGCGCCTGCGGCGCGTGCACTCCGACAGGTTGCGCTCGACGTTGGGCAGCTCGGGATCCAGGCGCTGCGCGGCGGAGAAGAGCGCCGTGGCGGCCTTGATCGCGCCGAGCTCGTAGAAGATCACGCCCGCGTAGTTGAGCAGCACCGGCTCGCGCGGCTCGGCCTGCAGCATGTCGACGGCGGCGACTGCGGTGGCAACCAGGGTGGCGACGTTCGAGCCCTCGCGCAGGCCGAGCTCCAGCAGTGCGCGGCGGGCCTCGTAGCGGCGGTGGGGATCGGCGATCTCGCCGGCCTCGGCCACGACGGCGCGGTAGCCCGGCCAGTCGTTGGCCGCCACGCGCCCGGCCGCGGCGGGGACCAGACGGGCGGCGGGAACGGCCTCGTACGCGGACGGGCGGGGGGGTTCAGGGGCATCGATGAGACGGAGGGCCATAGGTGCGTTCATCGGCGGCCCTTTGAAAATCCTGAGCACGCCACGACCTACACAAAAGTGGGGATGGACCCCCGGACGACCGTCCAGGGGTTAAGGGAGCTGCATACCTGGCCGATACGACGCCCCGTCCGGTCCCTCAGCAGTGAAGGAGAAAACGAGCATGACGCTCGCCACCGCGCCCCGCCGCGCGGCTCGCAGGATGTCCTCCGAGGACACGCTCGCTCTGTGGCGCGAATATCGCCGCACGAACGACCGCTCCCTGCGTGACCGCCTTGTCCTGACCTTCGCCCCCCTGGTCAAGTACATCGTCTACAAGAAGCTCCGCGAGATGCCGGCGCGTTGCGAGGCCGAGGACTTCATCGCCTGCGGCCTGGAGGCGCTGATCCACTCGATCGAGCGCTACGACCCGGCCAAGGGCGCCACGCTCGAGCAGTACGCCTGGACCCGCATCCACGGCGCCGTGCTCGACGAGCTGCGCCGCCAGGACTGGGCGCCGCGCTCCGTCCGGCGCTGGGAGCGTGACATGGAGAAGGTCGTCGAGTCCTTCACCGTCCTTCACGGCCGCCGTCCGTCCACCGAGGAGATGGCCGATGCGCTCGGCGTCCCGGTCGACGAGCTGCGCCGCCGTCGCGACGAGATCGCCCGTTCGGACGTCACATCGCTGAACACCCCGGTGCTGGCCGACGATCAGACCACGATCGAGCGCGTCGACACCATCGCGGGCAACGACCCGCGCGAGGACCCGCTTCACGCGGCTGCTCAGAGCGAGGCCAAGGATCTCTTCCGCGCCGCCTTCGCCCGCCTCCCGCGCCGCGAGCGCGAGGTGGCCGTCCTGCTGTACGTCAAGCACATGACGCTGGCCGAGATCGGCGAGATCCTCGGAGTCTCCGAGAGCCGCGTCTGCCAGATTCACACGGCGATGAAGAAGACGCTGCGTCAGGCCCTCCAGGCCGACGAGCAGCTCTTCGCCATGGTCGCCTGAGGCCGTCCCGACCGGACACCGCTTCTGCGCGAAGGCCCCGCTCTCCGAGTGGGGCCTTCGTTCGTTCGGGGGCGAACTGTGGGTCTGCCGCCGGCGTCTGCCGCGCTGCGCCGCGCTTAAAGCATCACCGAGGGGAAGCGGACCGGGGCGCGCGACCGTCGCGGTCGTCCTCCGCGGGGTGAGCTACCCGGACTGTCCATGCTCCTGGCAGGACCGGGTGAAGTCAGGCACAGCGCCAGCTGCAGACGGCCCGGCCGGGCGCCGCGGGGGACTCCCTCCCCTCGGTGATGCTGTAAGCGCAACGCAGCGCCCAAAGCGCTACGCGGTAGACCGACCCGAAGCTAAGCGGCCCGCGACGTGAGCTTGTACGCCCACACCAGCGCCTCGGCCACGGCGGCCCACAGCTCCTCGGGCACCTCGGCCTCGAGCTGCAGTCGCGCGAGGGCCTCGGCGAGGCCCGCGTCGTCGTGGATCGGGACGCCGTTCTCCACCGCCAGGGCGATGATGCGCTCGGCCACCACGCCGCTGCCGGCCGCGACGACCCTCGGGGCGCCGCCTCGATCGCTGTCGTAGCTCAGGGCGGCGGCGTGCTTACGCTTGGGCATCGAGCACGCTCCTGCGGGCGACGACCGCGACGGGGGCGCGCAGCGCGCCGGCCAGCTCTCCGGCGGCGGCACGGGCCGCGTCGGCCGGGGGCCCCTCGGACACGTGGACGGTCGCGCCCGCCGCGGACAGGTGGATGTCGAGGCGGCCCAGCGTCGCCGAGTCGTAGCGCAGCGTCACCGCGCGCGTCGCGCGGCCGCCGCGGCCGCCCGCCTCCTCTTCCTCGTCGTCCTTGATCACGCGCGCCGTCGCGCCCCCGGGGAGCATGACCGCGGCGGTGGCCACCGGCGGGGGCTGCTGGACGACCTGGAGGAGGATGCGCTCGGGGGTGGCTTCCTTGACGTTCAGGCGCAGGACGTCGCCGGGGCGCACGTCGTCGGGCAGCGTTGCGGCCATCCGCGCGCCGAGGAGTGAGATCGTCGCGCGATCGATCACCCGCGCAGCCACGATGGCGCCGGGACGCAGCGCCGGCGAGGCCAGGGCGGTGCGCAGCAGGATGAGCTCGGGGGTGATCTCCATTCAAGTTCGTTCATCGGCCGCCGACGACCACTCTTGCATGGAACGTGGTCTCTACATCGCAGCGTCGGGCATGCTGGCCGAGATGGCTCGCCAGGATCAGCTCGCCAACGACCTGGCCAATGCCTCCACCCCGGGCTACAAGGCCGACCGCGTCTCACAGCGCTCTTTCGGCGACCTGATGCTGAGCAACAGCACCGACGGCTCGACCATCGGGCCGCTCGGCGCGGGTGCCGCGATCGACAAGCAGGTCACCGACGTCCGCCCGCAGGCCCTGCGCGACACCGGCCAGCCGCTCGACCTCGCGGTCGAGGGCGACGGCTGGTTCGGCGTGCAGACCAAGCAGGGCGTGCGCTACACGCGCAACGGCTCCTTCGGGGCCAACGCGCAGGGCAAGCTCGTCGACCAGCTCGGCAACCAGGTCCTCGGAGTGGGCGGCAAGCCCGTCGACGTCACCGAGGGCACGATCGACCCGACCAAGGTCGCGCTCTTCAACCTGCGCAACCCGGTCAAGCAGGGCGAGTCGAACTTCACCGGCCAGGCCGGCGGCCAGGCCACGGGCCAGGTCCGCTCCGGCTCCCTGGAGGGCTCGGGCGTAGACCCGGCCCGCGCCATGGTGGACCTCATGGCCTCCATGCGCACCCTCGAGGCCACGCAGCGCGCGATCACCACGATCGACACGACGCTGCAGCAGACCTCACAGCAGGTCGGCACCCTCCCCGGCTAGACGGATGGCTGACGCCGGGGCTAAAGCCTCAGCGTGAGCGGTCGACAACCTCGGAGGACAACAACGTGCGTTGGCTGGACCGCCTGCTGCGGGGGCCGCGCCGAATAGAGGTTTCTCCCAGATGCTGGAAGGCATGTACACCGCAGCGGCCGGTATGGCCGCGCAGCAGAGCAGGCTCGATGCAGTGGCCAACGATCTCGCAAATGCGAGCACGACGGGCTACAAGCACGTCCGCATGGCCTACCGCGACCTGGCCTACTCCCAGGGCAACGCGGGAGCGACCACTGCCATCCGCGTGGGCTCCGGCGCCGCGGCGAGCATGATCGGCCGCGACAACGCGCAGGGCGCCTCCCAGGAGACGGGCCGCGTGCTCGACATCGCCATCGAGGGCCCCGGCTACATGCAGGTGCGCTCCGGCGGCCAGCGCTCGCTGACCCGCGACGGCAACCTCCAGATCGACAGCCAGGGTCGCCTCGCCATGCAGGACGGCGCGCTGCTCGACCCGCCGGTGACGCTGCCCAAGGGCACCACCGAGGACCAGGTCGCCATCGGCGCCGACGGCACCGTCTCGGTGGGCGGCAAGGCCGCCGGCAAGATCACCCTCGTCAACGTCGCCAACCCCGCCGGCCTCGACGGCGGCGCCGACAACCGCTTCCAGGCCACGGCCACCAGCGGCGCCGTCAGCGCCGCCCCGCGCACGACGGTCCTGCACTCGGGCGTGCTCGAGAGCTCGAACGTCGACATGGGCTCGGCGATGACCGACCTGATGGACGCGCAGCGCTCCTTCGAGCTGGCCTCCAAGGCGATCACGATGACCGACCAGGTCCAAGAGATCGCCAACGGGATCAAGCGATGATCGAGCCCGTCAACACTCCCGCGGTCACGGCCGCCACGCCCGCCACGCCCGCCGTCGCGAGCAAGCAGGACGCCGCCTCCAAGGGCTTCGAGCAGCTGCTCCTGCAGCAGCTGGCCAAGGCCATGCTCAAGACCGCAGGCGACACCGGCAACCAGTACGCCTCGATGCTCCCCGACGCCCTCGCGGACGCCGTCGAGCAGGCCGGCGGCCTCGGGCTCGACCTCGGCACCGGCAAGGTGGGCTCATGACCGCCACCCTCGTCCACACGCCGGGCCTGGGCGACAACGTCATCGGCCACCTCGACGCGCAGATCGCCTCCGCTCGGCGGCTGCTGGGCGTCGTGCTGCGCCAGGGTCAGTCGATCCGCGCCCGCGAGGTCGAAGAGGTCATGGCACGCCTGGCCGACATCCAGGCCGAGATGGGCCGCCGCGCCGCCCTGGAGGGCACCCGCACCGCGATCCTCACCACCGCCGGCACCGCGCTGGGCATCCCGCCCCACACCGTGACCATCGAGTCACTCGCCGACCTGCTGCCCCCGGCGCAGGCGACCGTGGCCCTCGAGCGCTCCGCCGAGCTGCGCGGCCTGCTGGCCGAGGTCGTCCGCGAGCACGCGATCAACCGCGTCCTCATGCGCCAGGAGCTCGCCTTCCTCGACCACCTCATGCGCGAGCTGGGCGCCGAGCCGGACACCGGCTACGGCGACCTCTCGGGGCGCACGATGGCTCAGTCCCCCGGCCGCACCACCCAGGCCGCCTTCCGAACCCTCGATCTGCAGGCCTGACCATGATCTCCAGCTTCCTTGGACTGCAGACCTCGCTGCGCGGCCTCATGGCCCAGCAGCAGGCCCTCGACGTCGCGGCCCACAACGTCGCCAACGCCAACACCGTCGGCTACACGCGCCAGGAGGCCACGCTCGGCGCGGCCAACCCGCTGCACCTCACGGCCGGCGTCACGCAGAACGGCGCCGGTGCCTTCCTCGGCCAGGGCGTCGACGTGACGGCCTACCGTCGCGTTCGCGACTCCTTCCTCGACCTTCAGGTCCGTGCGCAGAACATGGCGCTGGGCGACGCCACGACCACCGCCGAGGCGCTGGGCAACGTGGAGAGCGCCATCGGCGAGCCGTCGACCACCGGGATCAACGCCCTGCTGGGCAAGTTCTACACGGCGTGGAGCGACCTGGCCAACCACCCCGAGTCCGACAGCTCCAAGCAGGCCGTCAACGTGGCAGCCAAGACGCTGGCCGACGCCTTCGGCAGCCTGGCCGGCCAGCTGCAGAGCGCCGCGACCGACGCCACCACCGAGTTCAACAACATCACGGGCGCCACCGGCCCGATCAAGGCGGCCGCCACCACCCTCGCGCAGCTCAACAAGGCGATCTCGTCCGCCGTCCAGGCCGGGCAGAGCCCCAACGACCTGCTCGACCGTCGCGACCAGATCCTCGACGACCTCAGCCAGTACGGGCAGGTCTCGGTCACCTCGACGGGCAGCGGCCAGATCTCGGTCATGCTCGGCAACCAGTCGGTCGTCACCGACTCGACGGTCGACTGGCCGGCGACGCCGGTCTCGGGCTTCGCCCCCGGCGGCGGTCAGCTCGGCGCGCTGAAGGCGCTCTCCACCACCACCATCCCCGGCTATCTCAGCCAGCTCGACGCCGTCGCCAACACGATCAGCGGCGACGTCAACGCCGCCTACGGCGCGACCTTCTTCGGCGGCACGACCGCCGCCACGCTCGGCACCGGCATCCCCGCCGCCTCGGCGATCACCGCCGGCTCCGGCGGCACGGCCGGCTCCAACGACATCGCCACGGCGGTCGCCGCGCTGCGCGACTCGAGCGCCGGTGCCGCCCAGTACGGCGCGCTCGTGCGCCAGGTCGGCTCGGACGCCGACAACGCCACTCGCGCGCAGTCGGTGGCGCAGGCCGCCTCCGACGCCGCCGAGGATCGCCGCCAGAACGTCTCGGGCGTCTCGCTCGACGAGGAGATGGCCAACATGCTGCGCTTCCAGCGCGGCTATCAGGCCTCGGCCCGCGCGATGTCGACGATCGACGACATGCTCGACACGCTCATCAACCGCGCCGGACGGGTGGGGCTCTAGTCATGCGCGTCACGGCCGGCATGTCCCAGCGCCACGTGCTCACCGACCTGCGTCGCGTGCAGGAGCGTCTGGCGACCGCCCAGAGCCAGGTCTCCGGCGGCAAGCGCATCGAGAAGCCTTCCGACGATCCGCTGGGCGCCGAGCGCGCCATGCGGCTCAACGACCAGCTCGAGTCGACGACGGCCTACCGCACCGCGGTCGACGAGTCGCGCAGCTGGCTCGACGCCACCGACACGGCCCTGGGCTCGCTGAGCGACATCGCCCAGCGCGTCCGCGAGCTGACGCTGCAGGCGGCCAACGGCTCGACGACGCCGGCCGGCCGCCAGTCGATCAAGCTCGAGGTCGACCAGCTCACCGAGCAGGCCAAGACCACGCTCAACAGCGCCTTCGACGGCCGCCACCTGTTCAGCGGCTCGAAGACGGACACGCCGCCCTACAGCACCGCCACCGGCGACGCCTACCAGGGTGACACCGGGGCCGTGGTGCGCCAGATCGGACCCGGAGTCAGCGTGCAGGTCAACGTGACCGGCGACGACGTGCTCTCCGGCCTGCTGCCCACCCTGCGCACGCTCTCCGCCCACCTGGCCTCCAACGACGTCGCCTCGCTGGGGACCACCGACCTACAGGCGCTCGATGCCGCCTCTGCCACGCTGGTCGCCAAGCAGTCGCAGGTCGGCGCCATCACCAACCGCGTCGACGCGGCCGGGCAGCGCCTGGACGACGTCTACGACGTGACCAACGCCTTCCTCTCGAAGACCCAGGACTCCGACCTTCCCCAGGCGCTCACCGACCTCTCCGCGCAGCAGAACGCGCTGCAGGCGGCACTGCGCGGTGGCGCCACCCTGATCCAGCAATCGCTCATGGACTTCCTGCGATGAACACCACGACCCCCGGAGGCAACATGGCAGTAACGCTGCATTCCAGCCGTTTCGGGGACCTCGAGATCCCCGATGAGGCGGTGATCGAGTTCCCCAACGGCCTCATCGGACTCGGCGGCACGCGTTATGCGCTGCTCGCCCGTGACGACAACAGCGCCTTCGTGTGGCTGCACTCGCTCGACGACCCCGACCTCGCCGTGCCGGTCACGAACCCCTTCAGGTTCTTCGACCACTTCGAGGTCGAGCTCGCCGACGATGAGGCCGCCCGGATCGGCCTGACCGACACCGACGACCCGGCCGTCTACGTGACGGTCCGCGCAACGGATTCGCTCGAGGACTTTAGTGCGAACCTCTATGCGCCGATTCTGATCTCGAGTGGCCGTGGCCACCAGGTCATAAACCAGTCCGCCAATGCCCCAGTCCGTGCCCCGCTCTTCGAGCGACCGGCCACGGGCGAGCGGGTGCAGGCGGCCTGATCCGTTCTCCAAGGAGGAGTTGCGATGCTCATCATCACAAGGCGCGCAGGCGAGAAGATCAGAGTCGCGAACGACATCTGCATCGAGGTGATCGAGGTCACCGGCTCGACCGTGCGTATCGGCATCGCCGCACCCAGGTCCATCCCCGTGTATCGCGAGGAGATCTGGGCGGCCGTCCAGGCTGAGAACGCGGCGGCGGCAAAGGCCCCCGCACAGCTCCCCGACGTCCCCGCTCCCGCGGGCACCAACTCCCCCAGCAGATAACTGACCTAGGAAAGGATTCCCCCCCATGTCACTCCGCATCAACACCAACGTGGACGCCCAGGCGGCCCACCGTCATCTCTCCCAGACCTCGGACCAGATTTCGAAGTCTATGGAGAGGCTCTCATCTGGTCTTCGCATCAACAAGGCAGCCGATGACGCTGCCGGCCTCGGCATTTCCGAGAAGATGCGCAGCCAGATCCGCGGCCTCGCTCAGGCCCAGCGCAACATCCAGGACGGCGTCTCGATGGTCCAGACCGCCGAGGGCAACCTCGACGAGGTCCACAGCATCCTGCAGCGTGTCCGTGAGCTCGCCGTGCAGTACAAGAACGGTTCGCTTTCGACCGCCGGCAAGGGCGCGATCCAGTCCGAGGTCGACGCGCTGTCGGCCGAGGTCACCCGCATCGGCACGAGCGCCGTGTTCAACGGCATCAACCTGCTGAGCGCCAACACCGCCGTGACGTTCCAGGTCGGTGCCAACGACAACGAGACCATCGCGATCTCGTTCTCGAACCTGGCCACGGCCGTCGGCACCGCGTACTCGGACCTGGCGACCGCCAGCCTGGGCGCGATCGACACCGCAGTCGACGCCGTCACCGCGATGCGCTCGGGCTTCGGCGCGGTGCAGAACCGCCTCGAGCATGCCCTCTCCGTCACGGGCATCTACCAGGAGAACCTGACCTCCGCCGAGAGCCGTATCCGCGACGTGGACATGGCCGAGGAAATGGTCACCCTGACCAAGAACCAGATCCTGCAGCAGGCCGGCACCGCGATGCTCGCGCAGGCCAACCAGGCTCCGCAGGCCGTCCTACAGCTCCTCAAGTAGTGGCGTTCACATAGCGGGCGGGGTCTGAGCAGATCCCGCCCGCCTCCGCCACGCCGCTTATCTGAACAGGCGGATCTCCGAGATCTCGACCTTGTTCGCCGCGGGCGGAAGCTTGGTGATCCACACCAGGTAGTAGCGGAAGCGGTTGCCCGCGGTGTCGAGGTCGACCCGCTGGCTCGTCTTGGCACTCGGGATGACCCCGATCCTGGTCCCCCAGCCGCCGATCGTCGACGGTACGGGCCCCGCCTTGGCCCCATAGACCGCGCCGGTCCACCCCTTCGTGGGCGTCAGGACCTCCATCGCACGCGCCGCCACCGACGGTTCGGCGATCACGTAGATCCCGACTCCCGCCTTGCCGCCGAGCGTGTTGCCCTCGTAGGTCTCCGTCGACCACGCCGTCGTGCGCTCGCCGTCGACCACGGCCTTGGCCTGCAGCGGATGCTCGGACTTGTTGTCGCCGAGCGGGTCGTAGTCCTTGGCGTTGGCCTGCTTGATCGAGAACGGGACGAGGTCGCTGTTCTTCGGGGTCGGGATGTTGCGGGTCGCCTGCGCGCCGTGCTGGGCGCGGTCGGCGGCCAGGTACAGCGCCGCGGCGACCGCGGCGCCGATGAGCAGCAGCGCGGCGAGCAGCGCCACCGGGTGGCGCATGCGCAGCGGCAGGCGCCGGCGCGCGCGCGCCGGCAGCGTGCGGATGACCGCGGTGGCCTCGCCGGTGGCCTGGCCCGAGCGGGCCGTCTCGATGGCCAGCACGTCCTCGAGGTCGGCGATCAGCTCGCGGTCCGAGCCGTAGCGGCGGTCGAGGTCCTTGGCCGTGGCGCGGTCGACCACGGCGGCGAGCGCGCTGGAGACCTCCGGCCGGCGCATCTGCACGTCGGGCAGCTCCTCGCGCACGTGCTTCATGGCCACCGCGACCTGGTTCTCACCGTGGAAGGGGACCTCGCCGGTCAGCATCTCGAAGAGCACGACGCCGAGCGAGTAGAGGTCGCTCTGGGGACCGACGTCCTGGCCCAGGGCCTGCTCGGGCGAGACGTAGTCGGTCGTGCCCAGCACGCGCCCGTCGGCGGTGAGCCCCTCCTCCGTCAGCGACCGGGCGATCCCGAAGTCGGTGACCTTCGCCGTCCCCTCCTCGTCGATGAGGACGTTCTGGGGCTTGACGTCGCGGTGGACGATGCGGTGGTCGTGCGCGGCGCCCAGGGCCCGGGCGATCTCGATCGCGTAGGCCACCGACTCGCCGATGGGCAGGCGGCCGTGGCGGCGGATGCGGTCCTTGAGGGTCTCGCCCTCGACGTACTCGAAGACGATGTAGGGCGTCGTCAGCCCCAGATCGCCGTCCGGGTCGCCCTCCTCCCCGGCATCGATGACGCCGACCACGTGCGGGTGGTTGAGCTGCGCGACCGCGCGCGCCTCGCGCCGGAAGCGCTCGAGCTGGTCGGAGTCCGAGGCGATCTCACGGTGCATGAGCTTGATCGCGACCTGGCGCTCGAGCACCGTGTCGAAGGCGCGATAGACGGTCGACATACCCCCGGCGCCGATCTGGGCGTCGAGCCGGTAGCGCCCGTTCAGCAGGGTGCCGACCTGCGAGCTCATGCCTCTATTGTGCGGATGTGGGCGCCGTTCATGTGACGTACTTCACGGACCCCGCCTGTCCGTGGTCGTGGGCGGCCGAGCCGGCGGTGCGCCGTGTGCTGGTGGAGTTCGGCGGCGACATCGCGGTCACCTACGTGATGGGTGGTCTGGCACGGGAATTCCGTACACCGGTGGAGACCATGCGTCACGTGCTCGACGCGGCCGCCGCCAGCGGAATGCCGACCGATCCGCGACTGTGGCTGGATGCCCCACCGGTGTCGTCCTACCCAGCATGCCAGGCGGTCAAGGCCGCTGGCGACCAGGGTTTGGACGAGCCATACCTGCGGGTGGTCCGCGAGGGCCTGATGGTGGACCGCGTCAAGCTCGACAACGCCGACGCCCTGATCGGCGCCGCGCGGCGTGTGACCGGGCTCGACGTGGAGCGCTTCGCCATCGATCTGCACTCGGCGGCGATCGTGGAGGCCTTCGGGGCCGACATGGAGCGCGCCCGCGCCGCGGCGCGCGAGGGCGAGCGGCGCGTGCCCTTCCCCTCCTTCTCGGTGCGCGGCGAGGACGGCCAGGAGCATTGGGTCTATGACAGCGGCGACCCCGAGCAGTTGCGCGCGGCGGCGCTGGCCGCCGGGGCGACCGCGCGCCCGCTCCCGGGCGTCCTGGAGGCCGTGACGCGCTTCGGGCGCATCGCCACGCCCGAGGTCGCCGCCGTGTGCGACCGGCCCGGGCCGCTGGCCGCGGCCGAGCTCTGGCGCCTGGCGGCCGAGTGGAAGCTGCGCTCAGAGCCCGCCCTGACGGGCGAGCTCTGGCAGCCGGCCTGACCGGGGCCGCGGGTTACTTGATCGACGTGAAGCTGAGGTCGTGGGTGGTGTAGTAGGCGTTGAGGACGCCGACGACGTCCTTGGACTGCACCGCCGCGTTGTTGGGCCAGAGGTACGGGATCGCGGGCGCCTGCTCGGCGATCATGTGGTTGATCTTCGCCCACGCCTGGTTGCGGGCGGCGCCGGTCGGCGTCACGGCGGCGACCTTCATCGCGGCGTTGATGGCCGGGACGTCGAGCTGGGGCCAGTTGACGTTGCCCTGCGCGAGGATGTTGTTGCCGTTGAACGTCGCGTCGAGCATCGACTGGGCGTCGGCGAAGTCCCTGAACCAGCCGACGTTCGGGCAGATGGCGACCTTCGCCGACGGCACCCCGCAGAACTTGGTGAACAGCGTGTCCACGGGCACGAGGCGCAGGTTGAGCTTGAAGCCGAGCTGCTCGATCTGGTTCTGGAAGATCTCGGCCGTCTTCTTGTTGGGATCGGCGTTGCCGGCGATGCTCAGGACCTTCTCGCCGCCCGTCCATTTCCCGTCGGCGTCGATCGGCAGGCTCGGGTCCTGCTGCTTGGCCGCGAGCATGTACTTCTTGGCCACGGCCGGATCGCCCTTCGGGTTCGCCAGGAAGTCGAGGTCGGCGTTCTGCTTCAGGCCGCCGGCCTCGGCTTGACCCGGCAGGCCGGGCGGCAGCCAGCCGGTGGCGATGGGGCCCGACACCTTGCCCCCGCTGGCCAGGCGCAGCGCCTCGCGGTCCGACGCGGCGATGATCGCCTTGCGGACGTTGATGTTGTCGAACGGCTTGACGTTGGTGTTCAACGCGATGTAGAGCACGCCGCCGGCCGGGGCGAAGAGCAGCTGGCCCTTGTCGTCCTGGATGGCCTGCTTGATGACCTGTGCGGGCGGCTGGCTCGTGTCGCAGCAGACGGAGGCCGACCCCGCCAGGGCCCGCCGCGCGGCGGTCGCCAGGTCGTCGTTGCCCTCCTGGATCGCGATCTCGTCGACGTACGCGGGGCGGTAGTCGGTCGCCTTGTCCCAGTTGGGGTTGCGCACGATGTCGATCGACTTGCCCGGCACGCGGCCGGTCAGCTTGCCGCTGGCATCGTTCTTGACCATGTAGGGCCCGGTGAAGGTGACGTGCTGGTCGTAGGTCGACGGGGTCTTCTTGTCGAACGGCGCCGCGTACTCCTGCGGAACGGGCGTCGTGATCGGCATGACGAGCGCCTGCGCGACGAGTGGCGCGCTGGCCGTCTTGAGCTTGAAGACGATCGTCGTGTCGTCGGGCGTCTCGATGCCCGAGATCGGCTTGGTGTCGGCGGTGTTGGGCTTGTCGGGCGTGCCGACGATCGAGTTGAAGTAGGTGCCGGCATAACCGCTGGGCACCTCCTTGGAGAACGAGCGCTCGAAGGCGTACTTGATGTCCTGGGCCTTGACCGCGCGGTTGACTGGCGGCGCGTACTTGACCCCCGGCTTGATGTGGACGGTGACCGTCTTGTTGTCCGCGGAGATCTCGGGCGGCCCCGTGGCGAGGTCCGGCACGGGCTTCTCGGAATTGTCGGGCTTGAACGAGTACAGGGTCCGGTTGACGGAGTAATGGACCATGTAGCCGAAGGTGTAATAGGTCTGGCCGGGATCGAGATAGTCGACGTCGGCCGAGGCGAGCACCGTGAGCTTGCCGCCCACCTTGCCCGGCTTGATCGCCGTCGCACCGGAGGAGACCGACGGCGACGAACCCTCCTTCGTGCTCTTGTCGTTGCTGCTGTCGCCTCCGCACGCGCCCAGCACGGCGGCCGCCGCGATGGCGACGGATACGGCGATGCTCCGCGGGACCATGAGCCCTTCCTCTCCCCGACGCCCCCCACCGAGCATCGTCTACCCCGGAGCCTAAAAGAGGCGTAAGTGTTCGCGCTCGAACCGCTCGACGGCGATCCGCACCAGGCGGTCGCACAGCTCGGGGTACGCCACGCCGCTGTGGTCCCAGAGCTTGCCGTAGACGCTCGTCTGCGTGAAGCCGGGCATCGTGTTGAGCTCGTTGAGCAGGACGTCCTCGCCGTCGACGAAGAAGTCCGCCCGCGCCAGCCCGCTGCAGCCGGCCAGGCGGAAGGCGGTGACGGCCAGCTCGCGGACGCGCTCGCGTGCCGCGCCGGAGATCCGCGCCGGCACCACGAGCTCCATGCCGCCCGGTGAGTACTTGGCCTCGTAGTCGTACCAGCCGTCCTCGCCGCCGGCCAGGAGGATCTCGCCCGGCTGGCTGGCCTGCGGCGCGTCGGTGGGCCCGAGCACGGAGCACTCGACCTCGATGCCGCGCGCGCTCGCCTCGACGATCACGCGCGGGTCGTGGGCCGCGGCGGCCTCGATCGCCGCTTCGAGCTCGCCCGGCGCGTCCACGCGCGCGATGCCCACCGACGAGCCCAGCCGCGCCGGCTTGACCCAGCACGGGTAGCTGACCACGGAGGGGTCGGCCAGCGCCACGCCCGCCGCTGCGTCGAGCGACCAGTAGGCCACCTGCGGCAGGCCGGCGCGGCCCATCACGTCCTTGAAGATCACCTTGTCCATGCACAGCGCGCTGGCCAGCACGCCCGAGCCCACGTAGGCGACGTCGAGCAGCTCGAGCAGGCCCTGCACCGTGCCGTCCTCGCCGAAGGGCCCGTGCAGGGCCGGGAAGACCGCGTCGGCCCCGAGCAGCCCGCCGCCGGCGCGCAGCTCGACCTCCTCACCCTCCGACGACCAGCTGCCGTCGCGCCCCAGCTCCACCCACGTGACGTCGTGGCCGGCCGCGGCCAGCCCCTCGCGCACCGAGGCGGCCGAGCTCAGGGACACGTCGTGCTCGGAGGATCGGCCGCCGGCGAGGACGGCGACCCTCACGGGGTCGTCCCCGTGGTGTCGCCCGTGGTCGTGCCGCCCTCGGGGTTGAGGTCGGGGTTGAACTTGCCGACCACGATGGTCACCTTCGAGCCCTTCTTGACCTTCTTGCCCCCGGCCGGGGACTGCTCGAGCACCACGCCGTCGCCGTCGGGTGTGGGGACGTCGCGGCTCTGCTGGTCGATCGCGAAGCCCTGTCCGGACAGCGCCGCGATCGCCGCCGGCGCATCCTCGCCGGTGACGTCGGGGACCGGGGCCTGCGCGGGCTCCTTGGCCACCGTGAGCGCAACCGTCGCGCCGGAGTCGACCTGCGTGCCCCCCTTGGGGTTCTGCGAGAGCACGGTGTCAGGGTCCTTGGTGTCGGTCTCCTTGTTCGTGCGCGTCACCTTGAAGCCCGCCGCCTGCAGCGTCGACTGCGCCTCGTCGAAGCTCTTGCCGGTGACGTCGGGCACGTCGGCCTGCGGCTTGCCGCTGGAGACCACGAGCGTGACCGAGGAGCCCTTGTCGACCTTCTGGCCTTCGGACGGGCTGACGGAGACGACCTTGCCCTTGAGCACCGTGTCGGAGTTCTCCTCGCGCTCGGAGGGCTGCAGGCCCGCCTTCTCCAGTCGCCCGCGCGCCGACGAGACGGTCAGCCCGACGACCTGCGGCACCGCGACCTGCTGGGGGCCGTCGGACACCGTGAGGGTCACCGTCGAGCCCTTCTTGGCCCGCGTCCCGCCGGTCGGGTCCTGGCCGATGACCTGGCCCTTGGGCTGCTCGGCGGTCTTCTGCGTGGTGTCGACCTGGAAGCCGTCCTGGCGCAGCTTGGCCTCGGCGTTGGCCTGATCGGCCCCGACGACGGTCGGCACGGCGACCTTCTGGGTGCCGGGCAGCAGCAGGACGGCGGCGAGCCCGGCCCCGGCCACGAGGACCGCCAACAGCCACAGCCACCAGCGCCCGCTCTCGCGTGGCTCGCGCGGCGGCAGGGGCTCCTCGGGATAGGCGTAGGCCTCGCTCGGGGGGTCGGGCGGCGGCGCCGGCACGAGCGGCGCAACGATGGCGGTGGCGGTGCCGTCGCGCGCGGCCTGCAGGGCGGAGATGAAGCTCTCGGCGTCGGGGAAGCGGCGCGCCGGGTCCTTCTCCAGCGCCCGCATGACGACCTCTTCGAGCTCGGGCGTGATCGCGGGGTTGTAGGTGCTGGGCGGCTCGGGGGCCTCGTTGACCTGCTTGAGCGCGATCGTCACCGCGCTCTCTCCCTCGAAGGGCACCCGGGCGGTGAGCAGCTCGTAGAGCATGATCCCGATCGAGTAGATGTCCGACGCCGCGCTGACGGCGTGGCCCTGGGCCTGCTCGGGCGACAGGTACTGCGCCGTGCCCATGATCGAGCCCGTCTGGGTCATGTCCGAGGCGCCGGCGCGGGCGATGCCGAAGTCGGTGACCTTGGCGCGGCCGTCGGCGTCGACGATCACGTTGTGGGGCTTGAGGTCGCGGTGGATGATCCCGCGGCGGTGGGCGAAGCGCGCGGCGCGCAGAACCTGGGTGATGAGGTCGATGGCGCGATCGGGGTCCAGCGGCGCCTCCTGCTGGACGATGGTCTTCAGCGAGCGCCCCTCGAGGTACTCCATGGCGATGTAGTAGGTGCCGTCGTACTCGCCGCGGTCGTAGACGGCGACGACGTGCTGGTGCTGCAGGCCGGCGGCGCTGGACGCCTCGCGACGGAAGCGCTCGACGAACTCGCCGTCCTCGGCGAAGCGGCGGTAGAGGATCTTCAGCGCCACCTTGCGCCCGAGCTGGAGGTCCTGGGCGCAGTAGACCTCGGCCATGCCGCCGCTGCCCAGGCGGTGCAGGATGCGGTAGCGGCCATCGACGACGGTCTCTGCTTCGAGGCGTTCGGTCACTTCAAGAGCTCCTGCATCACGGCTTTGGCGATCGGGGCGGCGACGGTGCCGCCGAATCCCGTCCCGCATTCCACGGTAGCGGCGATGGCGATGCGCGGGTCCTGCGCGGGCGCGAAGGCGATGAACCAGAGCTGATTGGGCCCGCACGGGCGGTCGACCTCGGCGGTGCCGGTCTTGCCGGCCACGTCGATGCCCTCCAGCGCGGCGGCGGTGCCGGTCCCCTCCTTGACGACCTGGCCCATCATCGCGCCGACCTGGGAGGCCGTCTCAGGCGACATGACCTGCGCCATCTCCTTGGGCACGAGGCGCCTGACCGTGCGCCCGTCGCGGTCGACGATCCGGTCGCCGAGGCGGGGCTTCATGAGCTTGCCGCCGTTGGCCACGGCCGCGGCGACCATCGCCATCTGCAGCGGCGTGACCGTGAGCTTGTCCTGGCCGATGGCCATGCGCCCGACGTCGACCGCGCCATTGGTGGCCGGGACGACGCGACCGTGCACGCGCTCGCCGCTGGCGGCGCGCTCGTCGCGCGGGAGGTCGACCTCGACGGGCGCGCCGAAGCCCAGGCGATCCATGTACTTCTGCATCGTGGTCCTGCCGAGCTTCTCGCCGATCTCGCCGAACACCGTGTTGACCGACTTGGTGAGCGCCTCGGTGAGCGTGATGTCGCCGAAGGACTCGCCCGCGTCGTTGTTGAGGGGAACGCCGGAGATCGTCTTGCCGTTGCGCCCGCTGATGCGCGAGTCGGGCTTGTAGCGCCCCGAGTCGATGGCCGCGATCGCCGTCACGACCTTGAAGGTCGAGCCCGGCGGATAGCCCGCCTGCGTGGTGCGATTCAGCAGCGGGGCGTCCTGGTCGCGGTTGAGCCTGTTGAACTGGCGCTGGTCCCTGACCGTGTTGGGGTCATAGCCGGGAACCGAGGCCATGACCTTGATCGCTCCGCTGCGCGGGTCCAGCGCGACGACCGCGCCCTTGCGCCCGCCGAGCTGCTGCAGCGCGACGCGCTGCGCGTCCGGGTTCAGCGAGGTGAGCAGGTTGTCGCCCGCCTGCTCGGAGCCCGACAGGCGGTCGATGAGCGAGCCGAGCTCGGTCTTGCGCCCGCTGAGGTCGTCGTCATAGAAGCGCTCGAGGCCGGCGCGCCCCTGGCGCACGTAGCTGTAGCCCACGGCGTGGGAGAACAGCCGGCCCTGCGGATAGGTCCGCACGTAGCTGTTGTCGGCCCGCTTGAGCGAGCGGGCCAGCGCGATGTCGTCGGCGGCGCGGATGACGCCGCGACGGATCTGCTGCTCCTCGATGAGCTCGCGGTGGTTCTTCGTGTTGTCGCGCAACCCGTCGGCGGCCAGCACCGTCCACCACGAGGTCGCGAACACGAGCACGCCGAACAGCAGCATCACGACGACGAACAGGCGGGCGATGGGGGCGTTCATCGCGGCTCGATCGCCTCGCGCCGCGCGCGGTCGGAGATCAGCAGCAGCAGGGCCAGGAGCACGAAGTTGGCCAGGATCGACGAGCCGCCGTAGGAGATGAAGGGCAGCGTCACCCCGGTGAGCGGGATGACCTTCGTGACCCCGCCGACGATGACGAAGACCTGCAGCGCGAAGACCGCGGTGAGGCCCGTCGCGAGCAGCTTGGAGAACGAGTCGCGCGCCAGCGTGGCGATCTTGAAGCCGCGCTCGACGGCCAGCAGGTAGGTGCAGAGGACCGCGCAGGCGCCGATCAGGCCGAGCTCGTTGACGATCACCGAGTAGATGAGGTCGGTCTGCGCCGCCGGCAGCAGCGGCGAGCCGCCGACGTCGAGGACGGCCTGGCCGAAGCCGCGCCCGAAGAGCCCACCGTCGGCCTGCGCGAAGAGCGACTGCGCGATCTGGTAGCTGCCGCCGGGGACGTCGTAGAGCGTGCCGAAGGGATGCAGCCACGCGTCGACGCGGTGGGTGATGGTCGGGCGGGCGTGGTAGAGGGCCCAGGAGCCCACCCCGAAGAGCGCCAACCCGATGGCCACGAACGAGAAGCGGTTGGTGGCCACGTAGAGGACGGCCAGGAAGCCGCCGTAGAACATCAGCGAGGAGCCGAGGTCCTGGATGATGAAGAGCATCACCATCGCCGCGCCCCACACGATCAGCAGCGGGCCGAAGTGCTTGAGCGGCGGGAAGGTGATCCCGGCGAAGCGCCGCGCGCCGATGACCAGCAGCTGGCGCGTGTCGCGCAGGTAGCTGGCCAGGAAGACGATGATCGCGATCTTGGCGAACTCCGCCGGCTGGAAGGTCAGCGGGCCGAGCCTGACCCCCAGGTACGCGCCGTTGACCTGCGAGCCGATGCCGGGCAGGCGCGGCAGCAGCAGCAGCCCGATGCCGACGGCGGCCACGGTGTAGCGGTAGCGCTCGAGCGAGCGGTAGTCGCGCAGCAGGATGATCGTCGCCGCGAAGAGGGCCAGGCCGATCACGAACCACTGCGCCTGCTCGCGCGCGAGCTTCTCGTCGATGCGGTAGATCATCACCAGCCCGAAGCAGGCCAGCACGGCGAAGAGCGGGAACAGGTAGGGGTCGGCGTAGGGCAGCGTGAAGCGCAGCACCACGTGGGCCGCCAGGCACAGCCCGAGGAAGAGCGCGCCGTAGGTCAGCGACAGGTTGGAGAGCACGTCGTCGCGCTCGATGAAGACCGCCGCGAAGCCCGCCGTCAGCAGCAGCGACGCCGGCACCAGCGCGAGCAGCTCGCGGTTGCGGGCGCTGGTCATCGGGCCGCCAGCTCCCCGGTCTCCAGCTGGGTGACGAGGTCCTGCGCGTCGTCCTTGGCGCGCAGCTTGTGCTCGGTGATCGTCCGCTTCTGGGCCGGCGTGAGCTCGTCGACCGGCGCACCGGACTCGTAGTTGACCGAGTACAGGTGCAGCCCCGCGGGCAGGTCGTAGGGCAGTCCGCGATAGACGCTGACGAAGCCGTCGTCGCTGGCGCCGACGAAGTAGACGGTCTGCGACGCGTAGTAGGCGCCCAGGACCACGCAGGCGACCAGGAAGAGGACGAGGATCGGGCCGACCGGCACGCGCCGGCGTCGGCGCCGGCGGCGCTCCGGGGCGGGCGGGCGCGGAGGGCGCGGCTCGATCCGGGCCACGGGCGCCGTGGCCGAGGCGCCCGGCTCGCGCGCCGCCGCGGGATGCTCGGCGGTCGCCTGGGGCGCCGGCGCCGTTGCGCCGACCTCCTCCAGACGGAAGAGGACGACGGTGATGTTGTCGCGCCCGCCGGCGTCGTTGGCCGCGTCGATGAGCGAGCGCCCCGCCACGGCCAGCGACGGCGCCGCGGCGAGGACCTCGGCGACGCGCGCCTCGGGGATCATCGAGGTCAGGCCGTCCGAGCAGATCAGGTAGACGTCGCCGTGGCGCCCCGGCCACGTGCGGCTGTCGGCCTCGACGCCCTCCTCGGCGCCGAGCGCGCGCGTGATGATCGAGCGCTGGGGGTGCTCGTCGGCCTCCTCGGGCGTCAGCTTGCCCTGGCGCACGAGCTCCTCGACGAGCGAGTGGTCGTCGGTCAGGCGCTCGAAGGCTCCGTCGCGCAGGCGATAGAGCCGGCTGTCGCCGACGTGCGCGACGGTGAGGTCGTCCTCGCCCACGTAGGCGACGGTCAGCGTCGTCCCCATGCCGGTGCGGGCGTGGTCGGCTTGGGCGGACGCCATGATGCGCTCGTTGGCCTCGGTGACCCGGGCGCGCAGGCGCTCCTCGATCGACCCGCCGCCTTCGGGCAGCCCCTGCTCGAGGACCTCGACCGCGAGGTGCGAGGCGACCTCGCCGGCCTGGGCACCGCCCATCCCGTCGGCCACGGCGAACAGCGGCGAGCGCGCGTAGAAGGCGTCCTCGTTTCCCCGGCGCTGGCGGCCGGTGTCGGTGCGCTCGAAGTGCTCGGCGACGCGCAGCATCAGCGCTCGGAGTAGGTGAACTCGCTGTCGCCGATGCGCACGCGGTCGCCCTGGTGCAGCGGCTGCGGGCCGGAGAGCAGCTCCTCGTTGAGGTAGGTGCCGTTGGTGGAGCCGAGGTCCTCGAGCACGACGATCCCGCCCTGGGGCGTGAGCCTGGCGTGCCGAGACGACGCGAAGGGATCCTCGAGCCGGATCTCGGCCTGCTCGCCGCGCCCCATGATCGCGCCCTCGCCCACGTCGTACTCCATGCCGGGAGTGTGCCCTGGCGCGCGCTCGACGATCAGGCACGGCTCCCGCGCGCCGGGTGAGTCGCCCCGCCCACCTGCCTGCGAGGCGGGATGCAGGCCGGTGGCGTCGGGCGCCGCGTCGGCCGCCGCCGTCGTCGTGGAGCGCCGCGGCGGGCTGCGCAGATCGCGCAGCGCGCTGCGCGAGACCCACAGCAGGAAGAGGTAGAGCACCGCGAGGAACCCGAACTGCAGGCCGACGGAGATCGGCTCGACCACCACGGCGGGCATCAGTCGACCTCGAAGCGTGCGTCGACGGTGCCCACTTGCACCCGGTCGCCGGCCTGGAGCGGATGTGGCTCGTTGGCGCGCACGTCGCGCCCGTTGACCCGCACGCCGTTGGTCGAGCCCAGGTCGGTGATGGTCCACCCGTCGCCCAGCGGCCGCAGCTCGGCGTGGCGGCGCGAGACGTTGGAGTCGGCCAGCACGATGTCGCACTCACGGCTGCGCCCGATGCTCGCGCCGCCCGGCCCCACGGCGTAGCGCTTGCCCTCGGCCAGCAGCATGGCGCGGCCGCGGCGCGCGCTGCGCGCGTCGTGCAGCTCCTCCTGGGCGCGGGCCGCCGTCGAATAGACCATCGTGTGGCCGTGGTCGGCCTGCTCCACCGCCTCGGCCGCCGCGCGCACGAGCCGCGCCTGGATGCCGAACTCGCCCAGGCGCAGGCGCTCGTCGGTGTCGAAGGTGATCTGCGGGCGGCTGACGAGCGCGAGCTTCTCACGGCGCGCGTGCTCGAGCAGGTAGGCGGACAGCTCGTCGATGACCTCGTGCTCGACGCCCTCGAAGCGTTGGCGGTCCTCGGTGCCCAGCCAGACGACGTACTCGTTGGGCACGTAGGTGCGCGAGACCGAGACCGTCTTGTGCTCGTCCATCTCACGCGCCAGCTTGCGCGCGATCTCGACCGGGCGCACCTGCGTGCGGAAGACACGGCCGAACGTCCCCTCGACGAGGCCGGCGATCTTGTCCTCGAGGTTGCGCAGGAGGCTCATGGAGGCGAAGTAGTGCCCGACGGCGCGGGCATCCAGCCCGAGGTCGCGTCGGAAAGCGGTGATGCTACGAGGCGGAACGCCCGTACGCCTCGCCCCGTGACGCGGCGAAGGCGACCGCGAGGCCGCCGGCGACGACCGCGCCGGCCACCAGACCGCGCATCGTCGGCTGCCAGGACAGGGTACCGGCGATGGCCTGCGTCGCGGATCCCAGCGCCGCCGCCCACGCCGTCGCGCCGACCACGTCGGCCGCGAAGACGCGCCCGCGGACCAGGAACGGGAGCACCACGGCCGCGACGGCCCACAGCGCCGTGAGGGCCAGCGCGCCGCTCGTCAGGAGCGGATCGAGGTGCGCGGAGTCCAGCGCGCTGCCCGGTGGCGCCCCGAGGGCGAGGCGGTCGCCGGTGAGGACCTCGGCCAGCGCCAGCCACCAGGCGCCCAGCGCGCCCACCGCGGCGCGCTGCCAGGGCCGCCCGGCCTGCGCGGCCAGCGCGGGCCACGCCCCGGCCAGGCCCGCCACGCCCAGCAGCGGCGCCCCCGCGGGCAGCGACCACAGCGTCGGCGAGCGGCGCAGGAGCACAACGGTGGGCAGCGCCGCCAGGCCGAGGACGAGCGCCGTCGCGCCGCCCGCCCACGCCGCCAGGGCGCCGGCCATGGCGATCCACCCCAGCCGCGGCGCCAGCAGCACCGCCAGCGCCGCGGCCGCGGCGCCCACGGCCGGTGCGACCTCGACCTGCGCTGCCGGCGTCAGCCACGCCAGCGCGGCGCCGGCCAACGCGCCCGCCCCGAGCGCCGCCGCGACGCGCGCCCGCGGGCGGAGCCTGGGCGCCGGCGCCGGACGGGCCAGCCCCTCGAGCGGACTGCCGGCGATCGTCCCGCGCTCGTCGTCGGCCACGGGCAGCCCGTCGGCCAGCGCGGCGCGCAGCTCGGCCAGCGTCCCGCGCTGCTCGGGGCGCGCCAGAACGGCGCGGTCCAGCGCACGGCACAGCTCCAGCGGCAGGTCGCGACGCAACCGCCCCAGCGCGGGCAGCCGCGCGCCGACCCGCCGTGCGGTCGCCGCCGCGCCGCGGCCGCGCACCGGGTTGACGCCGCTCAGCGCCTCGTAGAGGACGAGCGCGAGCGCGTAGAGGTCGGCCTCCTCGCCCACCGCGCCGCCGGCGGCCTGCTCGGGCGCCATGTAGGCCAGCGTGCCGACCACGTCGCCGGTCACGGTCAGGGCGTCGTCGCCCACCATCCGCGCAACGCCGAAGTCGGTGAGCTTGGCCACGCCGGCTCCGTCGTGAGGCCGGTCAGGGACGATCACGTTGCCGGGCTTGACGTCGCGATGGATGACGCCGCGGCCGTGAGCATGGGTCAGGGCGTCGCACAGCGCGACGCCGATGCGCAGAACGTCGCGGTCGGAGAGCTCGCCCTCGCGCATGAGCTCGGCGAGGGTGCGCCCGCGCACGAGCTCTGAGACCAGGTAGACGGCCTCCTCGTCGCGCCCGGACTCGTAGAGGGCGACGATCCCCGGATGGGCCAGGCGCGCGGCCGCGCGCGCCTCGCGCGCGGCCCGCCCGGCCACGGCCCCGTCGTGCATGGCGATGCGCTTGACCGCCACCGCGCGCTCGAGGTGCTCGTCCTCGGCCAGCCACACGACGCCGAAGCCGCCGGAGCCGATCTGGCGCACGAGCCGGTAGCGCCCGAGCACGCGTCGCGCGTCGCCGCCGGCACCCGACGGGTGCGCGGCGGTGGCCTCCGTGGGCTCGTCGGCGGTCCTCACCGCCTCCCTGCTTCGCCGCCCGTGGCCTGCCTCCTCGCGTTGCACGTCGTCATGCGGTGGGGCGACAGGTCCGGTCCGATGGGCATACTGGCGTTTCGCAAGCCCGACCGGGAGCAGTTCTTGTCGTTCTTCGACGAGGGTGACGAACCCACACGAGTGCGATCGCGCCCCGCGCGCCCGCGGCGTCCAGCGACCGCCGCGCGCGGCGGTGGGGCCGGCGCGCCACCCGACCGCCAGACCGCCCGCCTGCGCCAGGCGGTTGGCCTCGGCGCGCTCGTCGTGCTCGCCTTCGTGATCGTGCTCGGCTTCAAGGGCTGCCTCGACAGCCGCAAGGACAACCAGCTCAAGGACTACAACCGCAACGTCACCGCCGTCATCAACGACTCCGACCAGTCGGTGGGCAAGCCGTTCTTCCAGCGCATGGCCAACGGCGCGCGCAACTCGCAGGACCTGGCCGTGCAGATCAACCAGCTGCGCGTGGCGGCCGAGGACGACGTCAAGCGCGCCAAGGCATTCGACGTGCCCGGCGACATGACGCCCGCCCAGCGCAACCTCGAGCTCGTGCTCAACCTGCGCGCCGCGGGCCTGACCAAGATCGCCGACCAGATTCCCGCCGCGCTGGGCCGGGGCCAGACCTCCGAGGACGCGATCAACAAGATCGCCGGCGAGATGCAGGCCTTCCTGGCCTCCGACGTGGTCTACTCCCAGCGGGTGGCGCCGCTCATCAAGGATGCGCTCGACAGCAACGACGTCAAGGGGCAGCAGATCGCCGGCAGCCGCTTCATGACCGACGTCTCGTGGCTGTCGCCGGCCACCGTGGCCGCGCGCCTCGGCCGCAGCGGCACCAGCGGCGGCGGGACCGGCACCTCCGGGACGGCCGCGCCGGGCCTGCACGGCCACGGGCTGGTGGGCACGAGCATCGGCGCCGTCGCGCTGAACCCCGAGGCGCCGGGCGTGGTCAACCGTGTCCCGTGGTCGGCCAACCCCGCGATCACGGTGAAGTTCGCCAACCAGGGCGACAACGACGAGTCCAACGTCAAGGTCTCCGTGTCGGTCAAGGCGACGACGGGCAAGGCCATCACCGCGACGAAGACCATCGGCCAGACCAAGGCCAAGCAGCAGTCGACCGTGAACATCTCGCTCGGCGCCGCGCCGGCCGCCGGCGTGCCCACCACGCTCAGCGTCCTGATCGCCAAGGTCCTGGGCGAGAAGAAGACCGACAACAACCGATCCAGCTACACGGTCATCTTCGTGAAGTGAGCACCGCGAGGCGGCGCGCTCGCGGATCCACCGCCGGCGGGCCTATCCTTCGCGGCCGTGGACGACCTCTCCTCGACAACGGGGATCGTCGCGCTGGTAGCCGGCGGCCTGGCCCTCATCGCGCTGATCGCCGTGATCGTGCTGGTGCGCGCGCTGCGCCGCCTGCGGGCGGACCAGCGGGCGATCCTGGGCGGCAGCTCGCCGCAGGACCTCGTCGCCCACGCCGCCGAGCTCGACCGCGGCTTCGCGTCGCTCAACGACTACGTCGGCGACGTGGTGGCCGGCCTCGACGCGCGGCTCACGGCGGCCGAGGGGCGCCTCGACGGAGCCGTGGCCTTCCACGGGCTCGTGCGCTACGACGCCTACAACGAGATGTCCGGGCGCCAGTCGACGTCGATCGCGCTGCTGGACTCGGCCGGCTCGGGCATCGTCATCTCCTCCATCCACCACCGCGACCAGGCGCGGCTCTACGCCAAGCAGGTCGTGGCCGGGCGCGCGGAGCTCGAGCTGTCGCCCGAGGAGGAGGAGGCGATGCGCGCCGCGCTGGCGGGCGAGGCGCCCGACGCGGGCGAGCGGCGCCGGCGCCGCTCGTCGTGATGCGCCTGGGCTACCTGGGGCCGCCCGGCACGTTCAGCGAGGAGGCGGCGCGCGCCGCCGCCGCGACCGCCGAGCTCGTGCCGTTCGGGTCGATCCACGAGGCCGTGCTGGCCGTGGACCGCGGCGCGGTCGACCGCACGCTGGTGCCGGTCGAGAACTCGCTGGAGGGCGGCGTGACCGCGACGCTCGACGCGCTGGCCTGGGACGCGCACGAGACGGTGATCCTCGGCGAGACCGTCCTGGCCATCCGCAACTGCCTCATCGCCCGCGAGCCGATCGCGCTCGACGCGATCGAGGCGGTGATCTCCCATCCGCAGCCGCTGGCGCAGTGCGCGCGCTTCCTGCGCTCCGAGCTGCCCGGGGCCGCCGTGCGGGCGGCCGCCTCGACGGCCGACGCCGTGCGCACCGTCTCGGAGTCGCACGAGCCGTGGGCCGCGCTGGGCCCGCACGGCGCGGCGGAGCGCTATGGCTGCCGCGTGCTGCGCGAGGAGATCGACGACGAGCCCGGCAACACGACGCGCTTCGTGTGGCTGGGGCGGACGGGCAGCGCGCCGCTGCCGGCCGACGGCGCGGGCGCGTGGAAGACGTCGGTCGTCTTCGCCGGCGCCGGCGACGCCCAGCCCGGCTGGCTCGTGCGCTGCCTGTCGGAGTTCGCCTTCCGCGGCGTGAACCTGACCAAGATCGAATCGCGCCCTCGACGCGGGCGCCTCGGGCACTACCTCTTCCACGTGGACATGGAAGGCCGGGTCGACGAGCCGTCGGTGGCCGACGCGGTGGGCGCGCTCGACGCGCACTGCGAGGAGGTGCGGCTGCTGGGCACCTATCCGGCGGCCTGAGCCGGGCTGACCTGCCCGCCCAGTCCTCTACACTTCCGCCCAGAATTCGCCATGGGGAGGCTGACACCACCAGGCCGACTGGGGTCCGCGCCGGTTCACGAGCACCGGCGGCGCGGGCGTGATGCTGGCCGGGTGCTCGTCCTCAACGCGACCTTCGAGCCGATCAACGTCTGCTCGGTACGGCGCGCGGCGGTGCTCCTGCTCAAGGAGAAGGCCGAGATGCTCGAGCATGCGGCCTGGGAGCTGCGCTCCGAGCACACCGCGATCCCGCGCCCCGTCGTCATCCGCCTGGTGACCTTCGTCAAGGTCCCCCGCGACACCCACCGGCGCAAGATCACGCGCCGTGCCGTCTTCGCCCGCGACGGCTGGGCCTGCCAGTACTGCGGCTCGCGCTCGAACCTCACGGTCGACCACGTCATCCCGCGCTCCAAGGGCGGGCCCTCGAGCTGGGAGAACATCGTCGCCTCGTGCGCGCCGTGCAACCGGCGCAAGGGCGACAACCTGCCCGACCGCGCGAACATGCACCCGCGCCGGCAGCCCAAGGCGCCGAGCCCGCACGTGTTCATCCACGTCGCCAGCCCGACGATCCCGGCGGCGTGGCGACAATGGCTGCCCGCCGCGGGCGCCGTGGCCGACGCGGCCTGAGTGGACTGGGCCCAGGCCGTCCCGCCGGCCTCGCTGCGCTGGGCGCAGGACGCCGCCGGCGCGCGCGTCGTGGCCGCGCTGCCGCTCGACAGCCAGTGGCTGGCCAACCACCTGCTCGTGCTGGCCGACGGGCGCGAGCTCGTGCTGCGTCGCTGGGCGCGGCCGGGCTGGGAGGTCGACGACCCCGACCTCACAGCGGCGCGCGAGGCACTGGTGCTCGAGCGGCTGGCCGACACCACGGTGCCGGCGCCCGAGCTGGTCGCCTCCGATCCGCTGGCGGCGACCTGCGACGTCCCGGCCCTGCTCATCACGCGCGTGCCGGGGGCGCCGATCGTCGGGCGCCCGCCGCTCGGGCCGCTCGTGGCGGCGCTGGCCGAGATCCACGCCGTCGACCCAGAGGGCATCCCGCCCTACCGGCGCTACCACGAGCCCGAGCGCCTGGCGGTGCCGCCGTGGGCGGCCGACCGCGACGTGTGGGAGCGCGCGATCGCGCTGGCGCACGAAGCGCCGCCGGCGCTGCCCGACCGCTTCATCCACCGCGACTTCCACCCCGGCAACACGCTGTGGGAGGGCGCGGAGCTCACGGGCGTCGTCGACTGGACCACCGGCTCGCGCGGCCCCGGGGCCGTCGACCTCGGCCACCTGCGCTGGAACCTCGTGGTCGACTACGGCCAGCGCGTCGCCGACGCAGTCCTCCCCCACCCCGAGCACCATCCCTACTACGACGTCGTCACCGTGCTGGACGTCCTGCCCGACCTCGACCCCACCACGCCGCACGCCGAGCTGCTGCGCCTCGAGGACCACGTCGCCCGGGCGCTCGCGCAGCTCTGAGCCCGGGAAGCACGAGGGGCGGCCGGTGGCCGCCCCTCGCGTGTTCACTTCTTGACTGGATAAAGGATCGAACGGCGGTAGACACTTCGCCAGGGGGACCAGTTCCGGCATGCCGTCCGACGGTGGCCCGGGTTGGATTCCGCTACGCGGCTCCAGCCTCCGACCTAGCGGCCGGTCACCTCCAGGGTCCCGCAAGAACTAGAACTTCCTATACGGACCACCTCCTTTCTCTGGTGATCCGAGATTACCATTCTGCGGCGACGACTCAATCCCCGGTTGGGGAGTTCCCGTCCGACGAGCCGTCGTCAGAGGCCTCGTCGTCCAGCTCGTCGTCTTCCGCGTCCGCGTCGATGGGCCCGATCTCGGGGTCGATGACCTCCAGCGCGCCGCCGTTGTCGCCGGCGTCGACGCCGGCGACAGGGTCGTCCTGGACCACCGCCGACGTCGGCGCGTCGGACTCGACGACCAGGGCCACGGCCGACACGCGGTCGTCGTCACGCACGTTCATGAGGGTCACGCCCTGCGCCGAGCGACCGGTCTGCCGGATCCCGCGCACGCCCGTGCGCTGGACCATCCCCTCCTGGGAGATGAAGAGCAGCTCCTGGTGGGGGCGCACGACGAGCGCCGCGGCCAGGCCGCCGCGCTTCTCGGAGAACTTGATCGTCTGCACGCCCTTGGCGCCGCGCGAGGTCTTGCGGTACTCGCTCACCGGGGTGCGCTTGCCAAAGCCGTTGTCGGTGACCACGAGGACCTCCTGGTCGTCGCGCGCGACGTCCATGGTCAGCACCTCGTTGTCCTTGCCGGTGATGTTCATCCCGCGCACGCCGCCGGTGTCGCGGCCCATCGCGCGCGCATCGTCCTCGGCGAAGCGGACGGCCAGGCCCTCCTTGGAGATCATCAGGATCTCCTCGCCCGGGTCGACGCGGCGCACGGCGACCAGCTCGTCGTCGTCGCGGATCGAGATGGCGATGATGCCGTCGGCCTTGATCGGCGTGTTGTACTTCGCGAACTCGGTCTTCTTGACCGTGCCCTTCTTGGTCGCGAACACGAGGTACTTCGACTCGGCGAAGTCGCGCGTGGAGAGCACGGACTGGATGCGCTCGCCGTCGCGCAGCGGCAGGACGTTGACCAGCGCACGGCCCTTCGCCGTGCGCTGCGCCTCGGGCAGCTCGTAGACCTTGGAGCGGTAGACCTTGCCGCGGTTGGAGAAGAAGAGCAGGAAGTCGTGCGACGAGCACACGAAGAGGTGCTCGATGTAGTCGCCGTCCTTCATGTCCATGCCCGTCACGCCGACGCCGCCGCGGTGCTGCTTGCGGTAGGTCGTCAGCGGCAGCGACTTGATGTAGCCGGTCTTGGTGATCGTGATGACCATCTGCTGGTCGGCGATCAGGTCCTCGATGTCGATCTCGTCCTCGGAGGCGGTGATCTCCGTGCGCCGGTCGTCCTCGAAGCGCTCGGCGATCTCGCTGAGCTCCTCCTTGATGAGGCCCAGGACGCGCGTCTCGTCGCCGAGGATCGTGCGCAGCTCCTTGATGCGCTCGACGACGTCGGCGTGCTCGGCGCGGATCTCGTCGGACTCCAGGGCGGTCAGCTGCGACAGGCGCAGGTCGAGGATCGCCGTCGCCTGGACCTGGGAGAGCTCGAAGCGGTCCATCAGCTCGGTGCGCGCGCTGTCGCGATCGCGCGAGGCGCGGATCAGCGCGATGACCGCGTCGAGGTTGTCGATCGCGATCAGCAGGCCCTCGAGGATGTGCGCGCGGCGCTCCTTCTCGGAGAGCTCGAACTTCGTGCGCCGGACGATGACCTCGCGCTGGTGGTTGACGTAGGAGGAGATGACCTCGCGCAGCGACAGCGTGCGCGGGACCCCGTCGACCAGCGCGACCATGTTCACGCCGAAGGTCGACTGCATCGCGGTGTGCTTGTAGAGCTGGTTGAGCACGACCTTGGGCAGCGCGCCGCGCTTGAGCTCGATGACGAGGCGCATGCCGTGGCGATCGGACTCGTCGCGCAGGTCGGTGATGTCGGGCAGCTTCTTGTCGTGGACGAGGTCGGCGATCTTGGTGATCAGGCCGCCGTCGCCGCCCTTCTTCACCGCATAGGGCAGCTCGGTGACGATCAGCGCCTCCTTGCCCTGGCCGATCTCCTCGACTCCCACGCGGGCGCGCACGCGCACCCGGCCGCGACCGGTCTCGTAGGCGTCGCGGATCCCCTGCCGGCCGACGATGATCCCGCCGGTCGGGAAGTCCGGGCCCTTGACGTGGGCCATCAGCCCCTCGACGGTGATCTGCGGGTCGTCGACGAAGGCGATCACGGCGTCGGCGATCTCGCGCAGGTTGTGCGGCGGGATGTTGGTCGCCATGCCGACGGCGATGCCGGTCGAGCCGTTGACCAGCAGGTTGGGGAAGCGCGACGGCAGGACGACCGGCATCTGGCGCGAGCCGTCGTAGGTGGGCGAGAAGTCGACCGTGTCCTGGTCGAGGTCGCGCAGCATCTCCATCGCCAGGCGCGTCAGGCGCGCCTCGGTGTAGCGCATGGCCGCGGCGGGGTCGTCGTCGATCGAGCCGAAGTTGCCCTGCCCGTCGACCAGCTGGTAGCGCATGGAGAAGTCCTGCGCCATGCGCACGAGCGTGTCGTAGATCGCCTGGTCGCCGTGCGGGTGGTACTTGCCCATCACGTCGCCGACGATCGCGGCGCACTTCGCGCGCGGGCGCGTCGGGCCCAGGCCGTTCTCGCTCATGGAGAAGAGGACGCGCCTGTGTACCGGCTTCAGGCCGTCGCGGACGTCGGGCAGCGCGCGCCCGACGATGACGGACATCGCGTAGTCCAGGTACGCCGAGCGCATCTCGTCCTCGAGCGCGCGCGGCTCGATGTTGCCGCCGCCGATGATGTCGGTTCCGGCCATCTAGATCACCACCTCAAAACTCAGACGTCGACGGTCGCCGCCAGGGCGTTGTCCTCGATGAACTTGCGCCGGAACTCGACCACGTCGCCCATCAGCATCGAGAAGATGCGATCGGCCGCCGCGGCGTCCTCCATCGTGACCTGCGCCAGCGTGCGGGTCGCGGGGTCCATGGTCGTCTCGCGCAGCTGCTCGGCGTTCATCTCGCCCAGGCCCTTGAAGCGGTTGAGACCCACGCCGGGCTGCTTGCGCACGACGTCGAGCACGGTGCCGCGCAGCGCTTCGAAGGAGAGCGCCTCGCCGGACTTCTCCCCCAGCTTGACCGTGAACGGCGGCGTGCCGACCAGCTCGACCAGCGTCGTGTGGACCTTGACGAACGTCTTGTACTCGGGCGAGTCGAACAGCGAGCGCCTGATCCGGTGCGTCTGCGCCAGCCCCGTGCGCGTCTCGATCGCCTTGATGTAGAGCACCTCGTCGTCCTGGGAGATCAGCTCGGTCGTGTGCACGGCGCCGTTCTGCGAGGCGCGCGCGACGATCGCGAGCGCGTCCTCGACGGTGCCGGCCTGCTCGTCGAGGATCGAGGACTCCTCGAGGAAGCGCACGGTGTCGTGGCCATGCTCGGCGCGCAGTGCGCTGGCCCAGCCCTCGTACTGCTTGCGCAGGCGCGTGTAGCGCTGCCAGCGCGCCTCGGTCAGCTTGAACTCGTTGCCGGTCCCGTCGAGGATCTCGAACTTGTCGAACTTGTCGGAGAGCAGGATCTCCTCGAGCTCTGACTCCTTCTCGACGTAGCGCTCGTTGCGCCCCTGCTTGAGCTTGTAGAGCGGCGGCTTGGCGATGTAGACGTAGCCGGCCTCGATCAGCTCCTGCATCTCGCGGAACAGGAGCGTCAGCACGAGCGTGCGGATGTGCGCGCCGTCGACGTCGGCGTCGGTCATGAGGATGACCTTGTGGTAGCGGGCGCGCTCGAGGTCGAACTCGTCGCGCACGCCGGTGCCGATCGCCGTGATGAGCGCCTGGATGGCGTCGTTCTGCAGGACCTTGTCGATCCGCGCCTTCTCGACGTTGAGGATCTTGCCGCGCATCGGCAGCACGGCCTGCGTGTTGCGGTCGCGCCCCTGCTTGGCCGAGCCGCCGGCGGAGTCGCCCTCGACGATGAAGATCTCGCACAGCGACGGGTCCTTGAGCGAGCAGTCGGCGAGCTTGCCCGGCAGGCGCGTGTTCTCCAGCGCGGTCTTGCGGCGCGTGAGGTCGCGCGCCTTGCGCGCCGCGGCACGGGCCTGGGCCGCCTGGACGGCCTTGCGCAGCACCTGGTTGGCCTCGGCGGGGTTCTCCTCGAGGAACTCGGCCAGGCGCGCGTTGACGATCGTGGCGACGAAGCCCTCCATGCCGGGGTTGCCGAGCTTGGTCTTCGTCTGACCCTCGAACTGCGGATCGGAGAGCTTGGCCGAGATGACCGCGGTGAGCCCCTCGCGGACGTCCTCGCCGGAGAGGTTCTCGTCCTTCTCCTTGAGCAGGCCCTTCTCGCGCGCGTAGCGGTTGAGCGTGCGCGTCAGGGCGCTGCGGAAGCCGGAGAGGTGCGAGCCGCCCTCGTGGGTGTTGATGTTGTTGGCGAACGAGAAGACGGACTCCTGGTAGGAGCCGTTCCACTGCATCGCGACCTCGACCGCGCCCTCGGCGGACTCGCCCTCGAAGAAGATGACCTTCTTCTGGATGGGCTCCTTGCCCTCGTTGAGGTAGCGGACGAAGTCCTCGATGCCCCCGTCGTACTGGAACTCGACGCGGTTGCCGCCCGAGCGCTCGTCGGTCAGCGAGATCCGCAGACTGCGCGTGAGGAAGGCCGTCTCGCGCAGGCGCTGCTCGAGGATCGAGAAGTCGTGGTCCAGCGATTCGAAGATCTCGGCGTCGGGCAGCCAGCTGATGGTGGTGCCGGTCTCGCTGGTCGCCTCGCCCCTGCGCAGGTCGTACTTGGGAGCGCCGCGTTCGTACTCCTGCGTCCAGACGTAGCCGTCGCGGCGAATCTCGACGATGAGCGACTCGCTGAGCGCGTTGACCACCGAGACGCCGACGCCGTGCAGGCCGCCGGAGACCTTGTAGCCGCCGCCGTCGCCGAACTTGCCGCCGGCGTGCAGGACGGTGAGCACGACCTCGACGGCGGGACGGCCCTCCTTCTCCATCATGTCGACGGGGATCCCGCGGCCGTCGTCGACCACGGTGACCGAGCTGTCGGGGTGGATCGTGACGTCGACGCGCGACGCCTGGCCCTGGAGCGCCTCGTCCACCGAGTTGTCGACGACCTCGTAGACGAGGTGGTGCAGGCCGCGCAGGCCGGTCGACCCGATGTACATGCCCGGGCGCAGGCGCACCGCTTCGAGGCCCTCGAGGACGGTGATGTCCTGGGCGTCGTATGCGGCCGCTCCGTCGCGGCCGTTCTTGGGGTCTGAGTCCTGCGCCAACGTGCCTCCGTAGACGTGCAGAACCCCGGTCTCGGGCTAATCGCCACCCGGCCGGGGCTCGAGCAACTGGTTGACAGAATAATAGCACACGGAGGGGTCTGACCCCCCGCTCGAGCGGCAACGAAAGTCCTGCAAAACGCGACAAAAGACTCCCGGCTGACGCACCGATTCGCAGGCGCCGCGCGAGGCCGCTGCGCGGGGGCCGATCTGGCAATGCTCAACGGTTGAGTAGGTCTTATCGATTGCGCCTCGGGGACAAGACCGCGAGGATGCGCGGATGAGGAGGCTTCTGCCAGGGATGGTGGCGCTCGGCGCCCTTGTCATCACGGTGCCGGCGCAGGCGTCGTTCACGCCCGAGGGATCGCCGCTCGCCGTCGGGGCGGCCCAGCCGTACGGGGTGCTCACGGGTGATTTCAACGGCGACGGGCGCGTCGACGCGGCGACCGTCAACGGCACCGGGAGCAACGTGTCCGTGCTCCTGCGCGGTCCAAGTGGTTTCGCGACAGAGGCCGGGTCGCCGTTCACGACCGGCGGCGGACCCGGCTACGGCGTCGTGGCCGACTTCAACGGCGACGGCCTGCCGGACATCGCCACGCAGGACTTCAACGACGGCACGGTGAGCATCCTGCCGCGCGTTGCCACCGGTGGCTTCGGGCCCAGGCAGACGCTGAGCGTGGGCAGCACGGGCTCTGTCACCGCTGCGGATTTCAACGGCGATGGGCGCGTGGACATCGCCGCGCCCAGCTACAACGGCAACACGGTCATCACGTACCTGAACACCGCCAACGGCTTCACGGCCGAGGGTCCCGCCAACGCCACCGGCGCGACACCGCGCGACATCGTCGCGGCCGACTTCAACCGCGACGGTCGGCCGGACCTCGCCACCACCAACCTCGGCGGCGGCTCGGTCACCGTGCTCCTGCGCAATGCCACGAACACCGGCTTCGCATCCGAGGCAGCCGCGATCCAGGTCGGCGCCTCGCCCGAGGGCATCGAGGCGGCGGACTTCAACGGCGACGGCTACCCCGACATCGCGGTGGCGGTGCTTGGGACGAACACGGTCAACGTGCTGCTGCGCAACCCCGGCGGGGGCTTCACCGCGGAGGCGCCGATCGCGGTCGGCGCCGGCGCGCTCGGCCTGGCGACGGCCGACTTCGACGCCGACGGCCGACCCGACCTCGCGGTGACGAGCAACACGGCCGGCACGGTCACGGCGCTGCTGCGTCAGGCGGGCGGGGGCTTCGCGGCCGACGGCCCGCCGCTGGCGGTGACCCGCGCCAACGGCGTCGCCGCGGGCGACTTCAACGGGGATGGCAAGCCGGACCTCGCGGCGTCCGACGACCAGGACAACACCCTCAGCGTGTTCCTCAACACGACGGCGCCCGCGCCCCCGCCGCAGCCCGCAGGGCCCCCGCCCCCGCCGGTCCCCGGCAAGTCGGCGGTCGTGCGCGTCGTCTCCGGGACGGTGCTCATCAAGCTCCCGGGCAAGGGCTTCGTGCCCCTCACGGCCGCGGCCAACATCCCGATGGGGTCGCAGCTCGACACCCGCAAGGGTCGAGTCGAGCTGACGACGGCGGCCGATACGGCCGGCAAGAAGACGCAGAAGGCGCAGTTCTACGACGGGATCTTCCAGATCAAGCAGGCCGTGCCCAAGAAGAAGCCCAAGAAGGCCAGGGCGCTGATCACCGATCTGGTGATGAAGGGTCAGATCGCGCGCTCGCAGTGCGCGCCGCTGAAGGGTGCGCGGGCCGCGGCGACCAAGAAGAAGAAGGGCCCGAAGGCCGTCCTCGGGCAGCTGTGGGGCAGCGGCAAGGGCAAGTTCCGCACCAACGGCAAGTACAGCGCGGCGACGGTCCGCGGGACCATCTGGCTGGTGCAGGACCGCTGTGAGGGCACGCTCACGAAGGTGCGGCGCGGCACCGTGGCGGTGCGCGACTTCAAGCGCAAGAAGACCGTGACCGTGAAGGCCGGCCACAGCTACCTCGCGCGCGCCCAGCGCGCCGCGAGCAAGGCCAAGCGCCGCTAGCGAGACGGCGTCGTCACGACCAGCCCTTCGCCGGGGCGGAGGAGCAGCGCAGCGCGCGCACCGTCTCGACCCCGAGCGCCGCGTTGATGGCGCCGGTCAGCTCGGGGCCCATGAGGTCGAGCTCGTGGGCCCAGACGGCGGACGAGCACGTGACCGTGAGCACGCCGTCGCGCTCCCCCGTCGGCTCGGCCTGCGCGGCGATGACCTCGCCCACCGCACCGGGCCACACGCGCTGGACCTCGGCGAGCGTCGTCTGGGGCGCCAGGCGATCGGCGAGCGCGGCGACGGCGTGCGAGAGCGCCCTCGGCTCGCGCCGTCTCATGCGGGCACGGGTCGGTCGTGGGATCCGCTCTGGGTCACCACGCCATCCTCGACGCGCAGGCGCACGACGTCGCCGTCCTCGGCGCCCGGCACGTGCGCGATGTCGGTCGTCGTGACCAGCGCCTGGCCGACCCGCAGCCGTTCGACGAGCCGCTCGCGCCGGCCGTGGTCGAGCTCGCTCATGACGTCGTCGAGCAGCAGCAGCGGAGGGGACCCGCGCTCCTCCTCCAGGACGGCGCGCTCGGCGAGCAGCAGCGCGAGCAGGCCCATCCGCTGCTCGCCCTGCGAGCCATAGGCGCGCAGCTCGCGCCCGTCGCGCAGCAGGGCGACGTCGTCGCGGTGAGGCCCGTGCGTCGTGAAGCCGCGCTCGAGGTCTGCGTCCAGGCGCTCGGCCAGCTCCGCCGCCAGCGCCTCGGCGGTCTCGGCGCGCGAGCGCGGGCGATAGCGCAGCTCCGCGGCGCCGGCCAGCCCGAGCTCGCCGGCGGCCTCGGCGAAGCGCGGGCGCAGGAGGTCCAGGGCGGCGGCGCGATCGTCGCGCAGGGCGATGCCGTGGCGCGCGAGCTCGAGGTCCCAGGCCGCCAGCGCGGAGCGCGACCCGCCGGCACGCACGCGCGCGAGCAGCGCATTGCGCTGTGCGAGCACCTGTCCGTACTGGCGGCGGTTCGCCGTCCGCCCCGGCCACAGCGCGGCGACGACCTGGTCGAGGTGCGAACGCCGCAGCGCCGGGGGCCCCTTCACGAGCTCCAGCCGATCGGGCAGGAAGACGCTGACCAGCGGGCGGTGCGGGGCGTCGAGCAGCCGCTCGGCCGGCGCGCCGTCGACCTTGAAGCGCTTGGCCTCGCCGGGCTGGAAGCCGACGCTGAGCTCGTGCTCGCCGTCGCGATCGTGCCCGTGGACCTCCACGCGCACGACGCGGGGGGGGTGGGCGCTCGGCGTCGAAGCGCACCAGCTCACGCTCGTTGGTCGTCCGGCACGAGCGCCCCGTGCAGCCGAAGTACAGCGCCTCGAGGAGGTTCGTCTTCCCGGCGCCGTTGGGTCCGTGCACGACGGTCAGCCGCTCGCCCAGCCCGACCTCGGCCGAGGCGTAGCTGCGGAAGTCGCGCACGCGCAGGCGGGTCACCACCACGGCGGCCTCAGACGTTCAGGCGGATGGGCATGATGAGGTAGAGGAAGCCGCTGCCGTCCGCCGACTCGAGCAGGCCCGGGCGCAGCGGGCTGATGAGCTTGAGCACGACGTCCTCCGAGCCGGCGCTCTCCAGGCCGGCGATGAGGAAGTCGGGGTTGAAGCCGATGTCGAACGGTTCGCCGGCGAACGGAATCGGCACGGGCTCGCTGGCCTCGCCCACGTCCGGGGTCTGCGCGGAGATGGCCACCTCGCCCTCGCTGAAGGACAGCCGCAGCGGTGCGTTCTTCTGGGCCATGAGGCTGATGCGGCGCACGACCTCCAGCAGCTCCTCGCGGTTGATCGTGAGCTCGTGCTCGTAGGCCTCGGGCAGCAGCTGGCGGTAGTTGGGGAACTGCCCGTCGATGAGGCGCGACGACAGCGCGAGCCCGTCGACCTCGAAGACGACCTGGTTGGCGCGCACGCCGATGCGGATGTCTTCGACGTCGTCGCGCACGAGCCGGCCGAGCTCCTCGAGCGCGCGGGCCGGCACGTTGGCCTCGAAGCCGTCGGGCAGCGAGGCCTCCAGGCGCGTCTCCTTGACGCTCAGCCGATAGGAGTCGGTGGCCACCATGCGCAGCTCGTCGCCCGCGGCGGAGACGAGGATGCCCGTGAGGATCGGGCGCGTCTCGTCGCGCGAGGCCGACCGGGCCACGCGGGCGATGGTCTCCGTGAAGGCCGGCGCGGGCATGGTGACGATCTGGTCGCCGCCGGGCTCGGGCAGCGGCGGGAAGTCCTCGGCCCGCAGCGTGCGGATGTGGAAGCGCGCGGTGCCGGCGACGACCTCGACGTCCTGCTCCGCCGGGCGCAGCTCGAGCGAGACGTCCCCCGAGGGCAGCTGGCGGACGACGTCGAGCAGGAGCCGGGCCGGCAGGACGACGGTGCCCTGGCGCTCGACGACGGCCTCGAGCGGGACCCGCAGCGCGACCTCCATGTCGGTGGCCCGGAGCTGCACGGCGTCCTCGGCGGCGATCTGGACACCGGAGAGCGCCTGCACGGCGCTGCGCGTCGACGCCACACGCGAGACGACCTGGAGCTGGGCGAGCAGCTCCTGCGACGAGGTCGACAACTTCACGATGACCACCTCTGGATAGGGATCGAAGTCATAGGGGGTGTGAAGATGTGCACAGGTGCCGAAAGGGCCGCAAGGTGCGGCAGGGCAGCGCACAAAGGTTGGTGGACAGGCCGGCGCAGTCTGTCAGTCATGCCGGAGAGAACTGCGGGGCGCGGTGTGGCCCCGAACGGCGGGATGCAGGCGTTCGGTGAGGCGCCGAACGAAGTCGAAGGCCTCTGGGTCGGCGGCGATGCGCTGCGCCGTGCGGCGGTAGGCGTGCAGGACGGTGGTGTGCCCGCGCCCTGCGAAGCGCGCCCCGATGGCGGGCAGCGTCTCCCCGGTGTGCTCGCGCGCGAGGTACATGGCGACCTGGCGGGGCCAGGCCAGGCGGGCGGCCCGGCTCGGCGAGAGGAGCTCGTCGCGCGTGAGGCCGAAGGCATCGGCCGTGATGTCCTGGATGACCTCGACCGTGAGCGCCGCGGGTCGCTCGCCGTCCTGCGCCACGCGGGCGGGGTAGAGGTCGTCGAGGACCTTGGCGGCCAGGGCGGTGGTCAGCGGGCGCCCGGTGAGCGAGGCGTAGGCGACCACGCGGATGAGGGCGCCCTCGAGGGCGCGGACGCTGTGTGGCGCGCGGTCGGCCAGGAGCGGGAGGACGCCGTCGTCGGCCAGCACGACGCCGTCGTGCTGCGCGCGCTTGCGCAGGACGGCCACGCGCGTGGTGAGGTCGGGCGGCTCGATCGCGGTGACCAAGCCGGCCTCGAAGCGCTCGCGCAGGCGGTCCTCCAGCGCGCTGAGGTCGCGCGGCAGGCGATCGGAGGTGAGGACGAGTTGGCTGCCGAGGTCGTGCAGGGCGTTGAAGGTGTGGAAGAACTCCTCCTCGGTCTTGGCCTTGGAGGCGAGGAACTGCACGTCGTCGATGAGCAGGACGTCGGCGTGGCGGTAGCTGCCCTTGAAGCGGTCCATGTCGTTGCGGTGCAGGGCCGCGAGGAACTGGTTGGTGAAGGTCTCCACGGTCGTGTAGCGGACGGAGAGGCCGCCGCCGTAGGCGAGGACGTAGTTGCCGATGGAGTGCAGGAGGTGGGTCTTGCCGACGCCGGGGGGTCCGTAGACGAAGAGGGGGTTGTAGGCGTGCCCCGGGAGCTCGGCCACGGCCAGCGCGGCGGCGTGGGCGAAGCGGTTGGCGTCGCCGATGACGAATCGCTCGAACGTGAGGTTCGGGTTGATCCCGTGATGCTCGGGGACGCCCTGGGTCGGCGTCTCGCGCGTAGCGGATGCGGCACCCGGGGCTCGGGCGGCCGCAGCGCCGGTGCGAACGTCGACGGTGACGTGAGGGCCCAGGACCGCCGCGACGCTGGCCTGCAGCACGCGCGCGAAGCGCTCGGCCACCCACGTGCGCAGCTCGCGCGGTGCCTCGACGACGAGCACGTCGGCCTCCAGGCCGACCACCCGCAGGGGGGCGAGCCAGACGTCGTACATGTCAGCTGGGACCGCCTGGCGCAGCTCGTCCTGGATGGCGCTCCAGATGTGGTCGGGGTCCTCGGTCACGACAGGGGCAAACGGCTCCTCGACAGGCAGCTTTCGGCGGCAGATAGGGGAGGAGGCCGCCCTGGGGGCGACCGGCGCGGCGACTATAGCAACGGGTTGGGGGCCGAAACGCGGGCCTGCCGAGGGCCTCTGAACGCACGTCGCAAATCGCGAACAAAACCGCCGCCGGGGCATGCACACGCCTGTGCACGGCGTGTGCACGGGACTGTCGACAACGTCCGCACGCTAGACTGGCGCGCCGGTCACCCGACCCCACCCTTGCCATGAAGCGCACCTATCAGCCCAAGAAGCGCAAGCGCGCCCGAGCCCACGGGTTCCGCGCCCGCATGAGCACGCGCGCCGGCCGCCTCGTGCTCAAGCGCCGCCGGGACAAGGGTCGCAAGCGGCTGACCGTCTGACCGCGGTGGATCGCTTGCCGCGCGCCGTCGGCCGGCGCCCCAAGCGCGGGCGCCTCTCGCGCAGCGCGGAGTTCGAGCGCGTGTACCGCCAGGGTCGCTCGGTCGGCAATCGCTTCCTCGTCCTCTACAGCTTCCCGCGCGCCTCTGCCGGGGAGCCCGCCGACGGCACGCGCCTGGGCGTGTCGGTCTCGCGCAAGGTCGGCGGCGCCGTCGAGCGCAACAAGGTAAAGCGCCTGCTCCGGGAGGCATTCGGGACGCTGTCCGACCGGCTGCCGGCCGACCAGGACATCGTCGTGGTCGCGCGCCCCGAGGTGCGCGAGCTGGCCGAGCGCGACGGTTTGGAGGGAGTCCGCGGGGCGCTCGCCGAGCTCGTGGAGAAGTCGGTCGCGGGCGGGGAGCCGGAGGGGACGTGATCCGCCGCGTCGTCCTGGCCCCGATCGTCGCCTACCAGCGGGTGGTGTCACCGGCGCTGCCGCGGCGCTGCAAGTACGAGCCGACGTGCTCGGCCTACGCGGTCCAGGCCATCCGCGACTACGGCATACTGCGGGGGCTGGTGCTGGCGGCGTGGCGGTTGCTGCGCTGCAACCCGTTCAGCCACGGCGGCTTGGATCCCGTGGAGGCCCAGCGTCTGTTCCGCCGCCGCGACCCGAGCCGATGACCACCCTCCCGATCGCCAACCCCGTCCAGCCGCTGATCGACGTGTTCGACAGCGTGCTCGTGTTCTTCCACGACACGGTCGGATTCTCCTGGGGCTTCTCGATCATCGCGCTGACCATCGTGGTCCGCACCGCGCTGATCCCGCTGACGCTCAAGCAGTTCAAGTCCATGCAGGCCCTGCAGCGCCTGTCGCCGCAGATCAAGGAACTGCAGGCGAAGTACAAGGACGATCGTCAGCGCCTGAACCAGGAGATGATGAAGTTCTACCAGGAGAACAAGGTCAACCCGTTCGGGTCGTGCCTGCCCCTGGTGCTGCAGCTGCCGGTGTTCTTCTCGCTGTTCTACATGCTGCGCAAGGACCTGAAGATCGACATCTGCGGGCCCGAGGCGAAGATCCTGGCAGCGGCCAAGGAGGCCGGGAAGACGCTGACGACGATCGGCTGCGACCAGGTCGATCCGGGCAGCGCGAGCTTCCTCTTCATCAACGATCTGACCGCCAAGGCCACCGGCGCGACCCTCGCGATCCTGCTCGTCCTCTACGTCGGCTCGCAGCTGCTCTCGAGCGTGCTCATGTCGGTCACCGCCGACCGCAACCAGCGCTTCATCATGATCGCGCTGCCCTTCGTCTTCGTGCCCTTCATCCAGGGGTTCCCGGCCGGCCTGCTGGTGTACTGGATCACCACGAACCTGTGGACCGTCGGCCAGCAGTACATCATCCGGCGTGGGGCAGGGTTGCCGGTGCTCGGCGCGCCGGGATCGGGTCCGGTGACGGCCGTGGTGTCGGAGAAGGACCGCGAGCGCGGGAAGAAGGACAAGGACAAGGACCAGGACAAGAGCAAGGCGAAGCCGAGCGCCAAGGGCGGCGACGGCGACGGTGACGGCGCCGCACCCGAGCGCGAGCAGCACGAGCGCCGGGCGAGCGCCCCGCCCCCGCCGCCCCGCCAGCGGCGCAAGAAGAAGACCGGAAGGCGCAGATGAGCGAGGACGTCGTCGAGAGCACGGTGCAGGAGGTGCTCGAGGAGGTCGTGACGGGCCTGGGGCTGAAAGGGGAGGTGGAGGTCGACCGCGACGGCGACGTGGTGACCGGGACCGTCCACGGACACGACCTCGGCCTGTTCATCGGGCGCCACGGGCAGACGATCGACGCCGTCCAGCACCTCGTCTTCCGGATCGTCCTGACCCGCGGCGGCGGCGCCCCGGAGGGCGATCTGCGCGTCGTCATCGACGCCGAGGGCTATCGCGCGCGCCGGGCCGAGGCATTGCAGCGGCTGGCCGACCAGGCGGCGGAGGATGCGCGCCGCCAGGGCAGGCCCGTCGCCCTGGACGTCATGACGGCCAGCGAGCGCAAGCTCGTCCACGAGTACCTGCGCGACCGCGGCGACGTCGAGACCTACAGCGAGGGCGAGGAACCCGACCGCCACCTCGTCGTAGCCCCGCTCGTCACATAGCGGCGAGGTTTCACGATTTACGGTGTCCGCTGAGGTTGCCGCGCGGCTGACCGGGCTGACGGCGCGCTACGAGCTTCCCGCCGGCGCAGATCGGCGACTGGCGGCCCTGCTGGACCTCGTCGCGGCCGAGCCGGCGGCCATCACCGCGGTCCGTGATCCGGCCGAGGGCGTCGACGTCCACGTGGCCGACTCACTCGTGGCCCTCGAGCTGCCGGCCGTGCGCGCAGCATCACGGATCGCCGATCTTGGCTCTGGAGGCGGGTTTCCGGGCCTGGCGCTGGCCATCGCCCTGCCCACGGCACACGTCGCCCTGGTGGAGAGCGTGGGGCGCAAATGCGCGTTCCTCGCCGGCGCAGCGGCGAGCCTCGGGCTCGCGAACGTGGAGGTGGTCAACGCGCGCGCGGAGGCGTGGGAGGAGGGCCTGGGCGCGCATGACCTCGTCGTGGCGCGAGCGCTGGCGCCCCTGCCCGTCATCGTCGAGTACGCGGCTCCGCTGCTGGCGCTCGACGGGCTGCTCGTCGCGTGGAAGGGGCGCTCCGACTCCGACGAGGAGGCCGACGCCCGCGCCGCGGCTGCGGCGCTCGGCATGAGCGAGCCGGCCGTCACGCCCGCCGAGCCCTTCCCCGGGTCCCGTGACAGGCGCCTCTACCTCAGCTCGAAGGTCAGCCCTACTCCGCGCGGTTATCCGCGGCGCGAGGGAATGGCCCGCAAACGGCCGATTCGAGCCTCGAGTTGAAGGTGATGGTCCTTCGGCGCCGAACCAACACCTGCGCGCTCCGACCGGGCGCGCCGCTAGCTTGACCGACGATGGGGACGATCTACGCGATCGCGAATCAGAAGGGCGGCGTCGGCAAGACCACGACGGCCGTCAACGTCGCGGCGTGCATCGCCGAGGCGGGCTACGCGACCCTGCTGGTGGACATCGACCCGCAGGCGAATGCGACTGTCGGTCTGGGGCTGGCCAAGGATCGCGAGCCGAGCATCTACGACGTCCTCTGCGGATCGGTGACCGCCGAGGATGCGCTGTCGGCGACCGGCATCGACAACCTCACCGTCCTGTCCTCGCATCCCGACCTCGCGGCGGCCAACGTCGAGCTGCCCCGCGAAGCAGGATCCGAGCAGCGCCTGCGCGAGGCGCTGGCCCCGCTGCGCGACCGCTTCTCCTACACGCTCCTGGACTGCCCGCCGTCGCTCGGCCCGCTCACGGTCAATGCGCTCGTGGCCGCCGACCGGGTCATCGTCCCGGTGCAGACCGAGTACTACGCCCTGGAGGGCCTCGCCGGGCTGCTCGACACGCTGGGCCTCATACAGCGCGAGCTCAACCCGCGCCTGGCCGTCGCGGGGATGCTGCTGACCATGCACGACGGCCGCACCCGCCTGGCGCGCGACGTCGAGCGCGAGGTCCGCGAGCACTTCCCGCAGCTGGTCTTCGACACGGTGATCCCCCGCAGCGTCCGCCTCGGCGAGGCGCCGAGCTTCGGCCGTCCGGTCATCCACCACGACCCGCACTCCAGCGGTGCGGAGGCGTATTTCGAACTTGCAAAGGAGGTGGCCGCGCGTGGCTGACCGTGGCATGGGTCGCGGATTGGCGGCCATCCTGTCGGTCTCCGAGGCCGGCGAGCGCGACGGGGCCGAGCTGCGCGAGCTCGCCGTCGAGCTCGTCGCGCCGAACCCCGAGCAGCCGCGCAAGCGCTTCGACGAGGACGCGCTGCAGGCGCTGGCCGACTCCGTGCAGGAGCGCGGCGTGCTGCAGCCCGTGCTCGTGCGCCCGCGCCCCGGCGGGACCTACGAGCTCGTGGCGGGAGAGCGCCGCTGGCGCGCCGCGCAGCTCGCGGGCCTCGCAGACCCTGCCGGCCCTCGTCCAGCAGCGCGACGACGCGCAGTCGCTCGAGGCGGCGCTCATCGAGAACATGGCCCGCGAGGACCTCAACCCGATCGAGGCCGCGCGCGCCGTGGCGGCGCTCGTGGAGGAGCTGGGGCTCACGCGCGAGGAGGTCGGCCGGCGCGTCGGGCGCAGCCGCGTCGCCGTCTCCAATCTCCTGCGCCTGCTCGACCTGCCCGACGAGGCGCTCGCGCTGGTCGAGGACGGATCGCTGACCGAGGGCCACGGCCGCGCCCTGCTGCTGGCCGACGACCACGCCGAGCGCCGGCGCCTGGCCCGCGCGGCCGTGCAGGGCGGCTGGTCGGTGCGCGTCGTCGAGCAGCACGCCCGCGAGGCCAACGCGCCCGCGCGCGCTGCCAGGCGCGGTCGCGCCGCGGTCCACCCCGACCAGGAGGCCGCGGCAGCACGCATCGCCGAGGCCCTCGGCGCGGCGCTCGGAACCGACGTACGCGTGCGCCCGCGCGGCACCGGCTACAAGGTCGAGCTCGGCTTCGAGGACGTCGACGAGGCCCTTGCCCTCGCCCGCCGGCTGCGCCCCCGAGCGGTCGCCTGAAGCTCGCTACAATCCGCGACCCGCGAGGGCGATTAGCTCAGTCGGTTAGAGCGCTTCTCTGATAAGGAAGAGGTCCCAGGTTCGAGTCCTGGATCGCCCATCAGGCCGAGCCCCCGGGGCTAGCCTTGGTTGTCGCGCCACGCGCGCAGCCGTTCGACGAGCGCGTCGAGAAGCCGGTCGACCTCCACGTAGTAGCCCTCGTCGTAGGCGCGCTTGATGGCCAGCCCGTCGTGTTCGAGCGCGGCGTCTCGCTGCGCCGAGATGAGGTTGTGGACCGGCAGGCGGTTCCACACGGTGTCTCCGATCTACTGGCTGGCGCCGAACCGAATTTCCTGCGCGGTCTTCTCGACCGCCCGTGGTCAACTGGACCTGGTCGGCGACCGCAAGCACCGGGTGCGAGCGGAGGCTCCTTGCACTCGAGCGCGTCGACCATGTGGTGGGCGCGGACGAGGTGATCGGGCTGCTCCGGCTGGGACATGCTGGCGTCCTGTCTCGAGCAGGGTAGGTCGCGGGACGGACGTCCAACCGTCGCTCGAGCGCGTGGCGATCCATTGATCCGATCTCGGCGCGTCCGCGAATACGGCCTTCGGAGGCGCCTCCCGACCAGGAGGACCGAGATGAGTTCCCAAGACGCGCTGGCGGCGGCCCATTCGAGCTGGAACGCCGGCGACCTGGATGGCTACCTGCGGCTTTACGACGAGACCATCCGCCTGCACGGCTACTCGCCGGAGCCGATGGACAAGGACGCGGTGCGCGGGTTCTACGCCGCAATCTTCGCCGCCTTCGACTCCCCGCAGCTCGAGTTTCACGAGGTGCGCTGGGACGGCGGGGCGTGCTCGATCCGCTTCACGATGACCGGACGCCACGTCGGCGAGTTCATGGGCGTGCCGGCGACCGGCAACGACATCGCGCTGCCCGGGATCACGATCCTCCACTTTGCGGGCAACCGCGTGGTCGAGCGCTTCTCGCAGACCGACATGCTGGGCCTGCTCGTGCAGCTCGGCGCCGTGCCGGCGCCCGCATGAGCTGACGAGCCGCTATACGGGCCCGCCCGGGCTCAAGGCACCGCTGAGTACGGCGATAGCTTGGGCATGTCGCCGAACGGAGCGCCTCACCGCACAGCGATCTCGCGCCAACGGCGGGGCCGCCGGGCACCCACCCCGCGCCCGGCGGCTTGCCTCATGACCGCGTCGGGGGGGACCGGACGCGTATCGAGATTGAAGCGCAGTCGCGGGCGGTCGGGGCCGCAGCTTCCCCCGATCGGGGGATGGTGCGGGCAGGTCAGCCGCGATGGCCCCCGGGCAGCACGAAGGTCGCCACCGCGCCCGCGGGCAGGTCGTAGGAGAACGCCGTACCGCCGGCGCTGACGTCGAAGCGCTGGGTGGTCGTTCCCCAGTCGTCGTTGACCACGACCAGCACGATCGATCCGTCCGGGTTGCGGAAGGCCACGTTCCATGCGTTGCCCGCGAGGGTCGAATCGACGCGCACCGCGCCCGGGCGGATGAAGCGGGTGACGTGGCCGAGGACGTAGTAGTCGGCGGTCGGGGTGGCGTGGCCGGTCGCCGGATCGATCGTGACGACGCCGAAGCACGTCCCGCAGCCGCCGTTGTGCGGCCCGCCGGAGGGGTCGAGGGCGAGGTTCCAGGTGATGACGGTCTTGGCCCAGTTGCGGACGGCTCCCACCGTGAGGAAGCGCGTGTGCCAGTGCAGGGTGTCCGGGAAGGTCGTCGCCGGGTCGCCCGACTCAGAGCCCGAGCACTCCGTGAAGTAGACGTCCTTCTGCGGGAAGGCGTCGTGCAGCACCGACTGACGATCGGGGTCGCCCGAGTAGCAGTGGAAAGCGGTTCCGGCGAGGTAGCGGCTCGCGGCAGGGTTGGAGAGCAGCGACGCCGCGTACTCCGCGTTGGCCGGATCGTCCGGCGGCCCGACGTCGTTGGGGTGCAGCGACCAGTTGTGGTCGTAGCCGAGGATCTTCGTGTGGATCCGGGCGCGCTGGAACGCGCGGCCGACCGCGACGACCAGCCGCGCCTCCTCGTCGTCGCGCAGATCCATGCCCGGATAGCCGCTGGGATTGCGGTTCTGGGGCTCGTTCTGCAGCGTGACGGCGTCGATGGGGACGCCGGCGCGCCTGTACTCCTGGACGAAGCGCACGAAGTAGCGCGCGTACGCGTCGTAGACGCGCGGGTCGTCCTTGAAGCGCCCGCCGACCAGCGAGTCGTTGGTCTTCATCCACGCCGGCGGGCTCCACGGCGTCGCCATCACCTTCAGGCCCGGGTTCAGGCGCAGCGCCTGGCGTAGCAGCGGCAGGATCTCCGTGCGGTCGTGGGCGATCGAGAAGTGCTTCAGGCGGAAGTCGGTCTGGCCCGGGGCGACGTCGTCGTAGGTGTAGTGCTCGCCGGCCACGAAGTCCGAGGCTCCCATCGGCTGGCGCAGGTAGCTGAGCCCGAGGCCGCGGCGCGGGTCGAAGAGGTCGCGCATGATCGCGTCGCGATCCGGCGAGCGGGCGAGCAGGTGCGCCGAGGAGTCGGTGATCGAGGCGCCGAAGCCCTCCATACGCTGGTAGGCGCGGCTCGGGTCCACGGCGATCGTCGGCGCCGCCGGATCCGGGGCGCCCAGCGCCTGCGGCGGCTGCTCGGCGAGCAGGCTCGTGCGATCGCCGGTGGTCAGCCAGGCGCGCGGCGTGGGGGCGTGTGCCGATGCCGCGGCGGCGCACGCGAGCGCGACGACGGCGGCGAGGACGAGGCAGATCGGGATCCTGCGTGTGGGTGGCATCCACCCTCATATGCCCGCCGCACGCCGATCCATGCCACCTGCGAGGTCGGGAAAGGGTCCGGCGGCGGCCGTCGCCGTGCCTATACTCAATCGAACACCGACTCGCGCGAGGGAGCCGTCTGTGCAGGAAATGGTCATCTACGGCGTGAGCTTCGACATGGTCGGCAAGCAGCCGATCGTGCTGCTCAAGACCGCCGACAGCAACAAGTTCCTGCCGATCTGGATCGGCCACCCCGAGGCCGCCGCGATCCTGATGAAGCTCCAGGGCGCCACGACGCCGCGCCCGATGACGCACGACCTGCTCGTGGACATGCTCGGCGAGCTCGACGTGCGGTGCACGCAGGTGGCCGTGACCGAGCTGCGCGACAACACCTTCTTCGCCTCGATCACCCTGGCCGTCAACGGGCGCGAGCTCGAGATCGACTCGCGTCCCAGCGACGCGCTGGCGCTCGCCGTGCGCTCGGGGGCGCCGATCTTCGCCGCCGAGGAGGTCATCGCCGAGTCCGCGATCGAGTTCGAGCACGAGGTCGAGGACACCGAGGAGGTCGTCGACCGCTTCAAGGAGTTCCTCGACCAGGTCACCCCGGAGGACTTCGCGGGCGATTCCTAGGGGGTTGGTACGAGCGCGAGCTCGACGATCCGCCCGATCAGCTCGTCGAACGAGATCCCCGCAGCCTCGGCAGCCTGAGGCAGCAGGCTCGTCTCCGTCAGCCCTGGGATGACGTTGGACTCGAGGACGTAGAGCTCGTCGGTGCCTTCCTCGAGCATGAGGTCGACGCGGGCAAAGCCGCGACAGCCGAGCAGGCGGAAGACGTCGAGCGCCAGCGTCTGGGCGCGCGCGGTGAGCTCGTCGCCCAGCTCGGCCGGGCAGACGAAGGCCGTGCGCCCGATCGTGTAGCGCGCGGCGAAGTCGTAGAAGTCCTCCTCGCGCGGGACCGCCTCGACGATCGGCAGCGCGTCGTCGCCGAGGATCGAGACGGCCAGCTCACGGCCGTGCACGTGGCGTTCGAGCAGGACCTTCTCGCTGTAGGAGAAGGCCGCCACGATGGCGGCGGGGACGTCGGCGGCGCTGGCGGCGAAGCGGATCCCCAGGGCGCTGCCCTGGTCGGCGGGCTTGACCACGATCGGGAAGCGCAGGCGGTCCTCGATCGCCCCGAGGGCGTCGCCCGCGCCGAGCTCCTTGAACGCGGTCTCGGTGAAGGCGTAGAAGTCGGGCGTGGCCAGCCCGGCGTCGCGCATCGCGTGCTTGGCCACCACCTTGTCCGAGCAGCGCATGCAGGCCGAGACGCCCGACGCGGTGTAGGGGATGCCGAGCACCTCGAGCAGCTCCTGGACGATCCCGTCCTCCCCGTCGCGGCCGTGCAGGGCGACGAAGGCCACGTCGGGCGCCGCCTCGCGCAGGCGCGCGACGAGGTCGTGGCCGACGTCGATGCCGATCACCTCGTGGCCCAGGCGCTCCAGGGCGTCCTGCACGCGCGCGCCGGAGCGCAGCGAGACCTGGCGTTCCAGCGAGCGCCCGCCCTTGAGCACGGCGACCGTAGTCATCGCGCGCGGCGCTCGCCGCGATCGTCGCGGCGCGGGAGCTGCAGCACGTCGGCGAGCGCGGGATCGGTCGGCGCGGGCGCCGGCTCGGCCACCGGCGGGGTCACCTTCCCGGTGAGGGTGCCGTAGAGCGCGACCTGCTCGCGCACGACCTCGCCGATCCGCCGCACTCCCTCGCGGATGGCGTCGTCGTCCACGCCGGAGAAGTTCAGCCGCATCGACGAGCCGCCGCGGCCGTCGAGGTACGCGGCGCGGCCGGGAACGAAGGCCACGTTGCGCGATAGGCCGAGGGCGAGCAGGTCGGTGGTGTCGATGTAGTCCGGCAGCGTGGCCCAGATGAAGAGGCCGCCGGCCGGGTGCGTCCACGCCGCCTCGGGCGGCAGGTGCTCGGCCAGCGCGTCGAGCATCGTGTCGCGCCGGCGGCGGTAGAGGTCGCGCAGGGTGGCGATGTAGTCCTGCCAGTGGCCCTCGGCGAAGTAGGCGGCCACGAAGAGCTGCGACAGCGACGACGAGCACAGGTCGCTGGCCTGCTTGCCGAGGTTCATCTTCTCCAGCACCGGCGCCGGCGCCACCGTCCAGCCCAGGCGGATGCCGGGCGAGAGGATCTTCGAGAAGGTCCCCAGGTAGATGACGAAGTCGCCGCCGTCGAGCGAGCGCAGCGTGGGCAGCGCCTCGCCCTCGTAGCGCAGCAGGCCGTAGGGGTTGTCCTCCAGGACGAGCAGCTCGCGCTCGCGGGCGACCTGCACGAGTCGCCGGCGGCGCGGCAGCGACATGGTCACGCCGGCCGGGTTCTGGAAGGTGGGGATGGTGTAGATGAACTTCGGGCGGCGGCCTTCGCGCTCCAGGCGCTCGAGCGTCTCCTCGAGCTCGTCGATGCGCATGCCGTCGTCGTCCATGGCGATCTGGACGACGTCGGCCTGGTAGGCGCTGAAGGCGGGGACCGCGCCCGGGTAGGTCGGCGCCTCGGCGACGATCACGTCGCCGGGGTCGACGAGCGTCTTGCACACGAGGTCGATGACCTGCTGGCCGCCCGTGGTGACGAGCACGTCCTCGGGGTCGACGTGCATGCCCTCCGCGGCCATCACGGTTGCGATCGCCTCGCCGACCGCGGCCATGCCCTCCGTCGGGGCGTACTGCAGGGCGCGCGCGGAGTCCGTGGCGGCGACCTTGGAGAGCAGCGCCGCGAGCGACTCGGCCGGGAAGGTCGACGTGTCGGGCAGCCCGCCGGCGAGCGAGATGACCTCCGGGCGCTCGGTGATGGCCATGAGGTCGCGCATGGCCGAGGACTTCATGACCGAGGTGCGCGACGCGAAGAGGCCTGCGTAGCGCTCGAGGTCGCGCCGCTGACTCATGCCGCGAACTTCGACACCCTGCCCGCCGGCCCTGCGGGGGGGCGGGTCGTCCTCTACAGTCATGCCCGCTTCAAGCTATCGGACCGTGAAGCTCGTACTCGACATCCTGCAGGGGATGGGGGTGTCCACCGCCGCCGGCGTGCGCCCCTTCCTCCCGACGCTGCTCGTCGGCGTGCTGGCCGCCGACGACCTCGGCGTCGACTTCGACGGCACCGACTTCTCCTTCCTGGAGGCCCCGTGGTTCCTGGCGTTGATGGCCGTCGCGCTCGTGGTCACCACGGTCCTGCGCGCACGCCTCGAGACCCCGGCCGGCGAGGCGGCGCTGGGCGGCATCGGGATGGGGCTGGGGGCGCTGCTCTTCGCCGGGACGCTCGACGACCGCTTCTCGACGTGGTGGCCGGGCATCATCGGCGGCCTCGTGTGCGCGCTCATCGCCCAGCAGGGGACGCAGTCGCTGCTGACCCGCACGCGCGCGCGGCTCGACGCTGCGGCGGCCGGCGCGCTGTTCCTCTACGCCGAGGCCGCCGCCCTGCTGATCAGCGGCCTGTCGGTCCTCATACCGCCCGTCAGCGTCCTCGCTGTCGGCTTCTTCGTCTGGCTGCGGCTCGGCGGGCGGCGGCGCGAGGGCGAGAAGCACGCCGGACTGCGCATCCTGCGGTGAGCACCAAGCTGGTGCTCACCGTGGTCGACGGCCTCAAGCCGTCCATGCTCGAGCGCGCCGTGGCCACCGGCCGCGCGCCGGCGATGGCCGCGGTCATGGAGCGGGGGGCCTACGTCGACGACTGCGCCGCCGCCTTCCCCAGCGTGACGCCGGCCTGCGCCGCCACGATCGCCACCGGCGTGCGCCAGGACGCCCATCACATCCCCTCGATGAACTGGTACTCGCGCGACGAGCGCCGCTACGTCGAGTACGGCTCGTCGTTCAGCGCGTCGCGGCGCTTCGGGCTCGTCCAGCAGCTCACCGACACGATCTACAACATGAACGCCACGCACCTGCCGGCCGACGTGCCCACGGTGTTCGAGTCCCTCGACGACGCCGGCGTGCGGACCGCAGGAACGACCTATCTGATGTACCGCGGGCGCTACGAGCACCAGACGTCGAAGAACACCGCTCTCACGCGACTGGCCTCGACGGTCTTCCGGCGCCCGGTGATGGGGCCCAAGGAGCTCTTCTACGCCGACATCTTCGCCAGCCGCGAGACGCCCTGCCGCTCGCAGCTCGGCCTGCCGGGGATCCGCGACCAGCACGCCGGCTGCGTCGGCGCCTATCTCGTCGAGCAGGACCTCTTCGACTTCCTGCTCCTGTCGCTGCCCGACAACGACACGCACTCCCACCGCCACGGGCCGCACGCCCAGGTGACCTCGATCGCCGCCGCAGACCGCCAGCTCGAGCGGCTCTTCCACGCCGGCGGCGGGACCGAGCGCTTCCTCGACGAGCACGCGGTCATCGTGGTGGCCGACCACTCCCACGCGCCCGTCGAGAAGGCGATCGAGCTCCAGGCCGCCTACGCGGAGCTGAGCGTCCTGGCCCCCTCCGGCGCCCGGCGCCGCGACGCCGAGATCGCGGTCTGCCCGGCGCAGCGCAGCGCGATGGTCTACGTCCTGCTCCCCGAGGGCCGCGACACGCTGGTCCCGCGCATCGTCGAGATCGCCCTGGCCATCGACGGCATCGACCTCGCCCTCTGGCGCCCCGCGCCGCGCGAGGGGGCGATCGCCAACGCGACCGGCGAGCTGCGCTTCGCGCCCGGCGGCGACGTGCGCGACGAGCGCGGAGGGCGGTGGTCGATCGACGGGCCGCTGGAGGTCCTCGACGCGCGCGTGGAGGACGGCGTCCTGCACAGCGACGCCTATCCCGATGCGCTGGGCCGCGCCTGGTCGGCGCTGACGTGCCCGACCTCCGGCGACGTGCTGCTGTCGGCCGCCCCCGGCTACGAGTTCGCCGACTGGGGCGGGGTCGACCACGTGGGCGGCGGCAGCCACGGCTCGCTGCACCGCGTCGACTCGCTGGGCGCCCTGGCCTTCTGCGGCGTCGATGCGCCGCACGACCACGGCTCGTGGTCGATCGCCGACGTGGCGCCGATGGTCCGCGCGCACTTCGGCGCCTGAGGTGTGGCAGTCAGGCACCTTGGGGTGCCCGGACCGCGAGCCGAGCGCGGCACCATGGAGGGCATGTCCCCCCTTCGCAGATGCATCCTCACCATCGGCCTTGTGGCCGCGGCGCTCGGCCCCGCGGCCGCGGCGCAGGCCGCGACCGTGCTCAGCACCGAGCAGGCGCCGACTCACGTCGCGGCCTGGAACGGGACCGTCATGTGGTCCCAGCTCGACCCCGCCACCGGCGACTACCGCCTGGTGAAGTCCGTCGACGGCGGCGGCCCGATGCCCGTGGCGGTACCAGAGCGCGCCGGCGGCCCGTTCGACATCGACCTCGGCACCAACCGCTCGGGCAGCACATACGCCGTCTACACGCGCGATGGCGACATCTATCGCCTGGGCGTCGCCACCGGCGTGGAGACGAAGATCACCAAGCTCAGCTCGCCGACGCTGGTCGAGCGCGACCCCACCATCCAGCGGGGCGAGATCGCCTTCATCCGCCGTGACGCCGGCTACGACCAGCTGCGCATCGGCGACACGACCAGCGGTTCGACCGGCAGCCGCTTCCTGGTCAAGAAGCGCTCGATGCTCAGCGCCGAGCTGGCCATCAAGCAGGTGGCCTACGTCGAGCAGTCCGGCAACGCCGCCTGGTCCACGTGCGCAACATCAGCACCGGCCATGACCAGGTCGTCTATCGCGCGATCTCGGGCGGCCTGAACTTCGCCGGGATCACCAAGCCCGCCTACAGCGCCGACTTCAACGGCTTCCTGTGGGCGCGCACCAACCTCGGCTCCGAACACCGGGCAACCGCTCGTGCGCTACACGCTCACCGGGTCCAAGCTCAGCTACGCCCAGGGCTCGCCGCGGTACAACTCGACGTCGTGGGCCGGCCCGCAGCTCGGCGCCGCCACGGCCTCCTCGCTGGACGCCGGCGACGCGCCGGCGCCTGCGATGACGCCGGCGTCCACTACTGCCAGGTCACGCTGACGGGGCCGCTCAGCTTCACGCTGCGCGCCGTAGGCGGCGGCGGCGCGCGCCGTGGTCGTTACCCTGACGGCCAATGGCGCGCGCCGCCCGCATCGCGGCCATCTGCGCGGCCGCGGCGCTCGCGTTGCTGGCCGCTGCCCCGGCCCACGCCGAGGACGTCGTGCGCCCGGCGAGCATGGACCGCCCGCCCGCCGGCTATCGACTCACGGGCCGACAGGCCGAGGCGATCGCCGACCGCACGCCCACGGCGATCCGCGCGCGCCGCAGCGCGCGCGGCGTCTACGACAACGTCTTCGAGAAGTCCGGCTCGCGCTGGCAGGTCAGCTACTACGTCACGCGCGGCAAGAAGACGAAGGAGATCGCGCAGATCTACGTCAGCGACGACAGCGGCCGCGTGACCGAGGCGTGGACCGGCCCGCAGGTCGCGTGGACGATGGCCCGCGGCTACCCCGGCGCCTTCGGGCGCAAGGTCAACTCGCCGCTGGTGTGGATCACGCTCACGCTGCTGTTCGTGATCCCGTTCGTCGATCCGCGGCGTCCGCTGCGGATCCGCCACCTCGACCTCGCCGTGCTCATGGCCTTCGGCGCCAGCGTGGCCTTCTTCAACGACGCCAACATCGACGTCTCGGTCCCGCTCGCCTATCCGCTGATGCTCTACCTGCTCGTGCGCATGCTGTGGATCGGGCTGCGCCGCGGCCGTCGCCGCGATCCGCTGCGCCTGCTCGTGCCCGCCTCGTGGCTGGTCATCGGCCTGCTCTTCCTCGTCGGCTTTCGCATCGGGCTCAACGTCGCCGACTCCAACGTCATCGACGTCGGCTACGCGGGCGTCATCGGCGCCGACCGGCTGGCCGACGGCGACAAGCTGTGGGGCGGCTTCCCGAAGGACAACGAGCACGGCGACACGTATGGCCCTGTGACCTACGCGGCCTACGTGCCCTTCGAGCAGGCGCTGCCCTGGAGCGGACGCTGGGACGACCTGCCCGCGGCCCACGCCGCGTCGATCGCCTTCGACCTGCTGTGCCTGGGTCTGCTCTTCCTCATCGGCCGGCGCATGCGCGGGCCGACCCTGGGCCTGGCGCTCGCCTACGCCTGGGCGGCGAACCCGTTCACGCTCTACGCGATGGACTGCAACGTCAACGACGCGCTCGTCGGCGGCCTGGTTCTCGGCGCCATCGCCGCGTCGTCGTCGCCCGCCGGTCGCGGCGCCCTCGTCGCGCTCGCGGGAATGGCGAAGTTCGCCCCGCTCGCGCTGGCACCGCTGTTCGCCACGTACACGCGCGGCGCGGCGCGCTTCGCGCTCGGCGGCGCGGCGGTGCTCGTGCCGTGCCTGCTGCTGATCCTCGGCTACGGGGGCCTGCACGACTTCTACGAGCGCACCCTGGGCTTCCAGGCCTCGCGCGGCTCGCCGTTCTCGGTCTGGGGGCTGTATGGGTGGGACACGGCGCAGACCGTCGTCCAGGCCGCGGGCGTGGTGCTGGCGGTGGCCGTCGCCTTCCTGCCGCGCCGGCGCGACGTGGTCGGGCTCTGCGCGCTGGCGGCGGCCGTGCTCATCGCGCTGCAGCTCGGCGTCACGCACTGGTTCTACCTCTACATCGTCTGGTTCCTGGGGCCCATGCTGATCGCGCTGCTGGGCGACGCCGACCCCGCCGAGCAGCCGCGGCCGCCCTCCTACGTCGAGGAGCTCGGGCGCCTACCCGCGCCCGCCGTCGCCTGGCGCTGAGGACGCGGCCAGCCCGAGGCGGTGCGCGGCGGTGGCCGCCTCGACGCGCGAGCGCACGCCGAGCTTGGCCAGGATCCGCGACACGTGCACGCTCGCGGTCTTCTCGGAGATGAACAGCCGCTCGCCGATCTCGCGGTTGGTGTGCCCTTCGGCCACCAGGCTCAGGACGGTGAGCTCGCGCTCGGTCAGTCCCAGGCGCTCGACGTCAGGGCCCTCGGGCGCGGCCTCCGGCGCGGACTCCAGCGTCACCCGGGCGCGCCGTGCGAGGCCCTCCACCTCGGCCGTCAGCAGCGGCGCGCGCAGGACGGCGGCGATCTCGGCCGCCTCGCGCAGCGCGGCCCCCGCGGCGGCGCGGTCACCGCCGCCGGCGATCAGTGCCTCGGCCTGACGCCAGCGCGCGTAGCCCAGCTCGAACGGCTCTCCCAGCGCCGCGAAGCGCTCCGCCGCCGCGTGCCATGCCTCGGGATCAGAGCGCCCGTCGGCGCGCGAGAGCTCCGCCATGCTGAGTGCGTCGAACGCGTCCGGCTCGGGTCCCGGGCCGCCATGGTGCCAGCGTCCAGGAGCCAGGAGGCCGCGGAGGTGCTCGAACGTCGCCCGGGCGTCGTCGCGCGCTTCGCCGGCGCGCTGCTCGTCGTTGAGCGCCACCGCGCGCTGTGCGCGGTCGGCGGCGGCGCGCAGCGCGATCGCGTGCAGGCGGGTCGTGTAGTGGGCGTACTGATCCTCGGGGACGAAGTTCAGCGCGTCGGTGGCGAGCTGCCATGCCCGCTCGGGATCGGCGGCCCAGAGGGCGGTCTCGGCGTGCCCCGCGGCCTGGTTGCCGATCCACATCGAATCGCTCGTGCCGCCGAGCAGCTCGCGCGCGCGCTGGAAGTGCTCGACCGCGTCGTCGAGGCGCCCGCGGCGCATCGCGAGGTGGGCGGCGTTGTCGTTGAGGACGATCGCGGCGACGCCCTTGGGGCCCTCGGCGAGGACGCGCTCGACGATGGCCTCGGTCTCGTCCATGCGCCCGAGGCGCGTGAGCCTCCAGCACGCCTCGCCCTGCAGGAACTGCGCGTAGGCCCGCATCCCGAGGCGATCGGCCTTGCGCCCGCCCTCGAGCGCCAGGGCCGCCGCCTCCTCCAGGCGCCCCTGCTCGTCGAGGCACTCGCTGAGGTTCACGTACGCCCGCCAGATGCCGTCGTAGTCGGAGACCTCTTCGGCGATCCGCTTGGCCTCGCGCAGCACGCGCTCGGCGCCCGCCCAGTCGCCGTCCCCGAACCGCGCGATGCCGAGGCTGTTGAGCGCGTGGCCCTCGAACGCGCGCGCGCCGACCGTGCGCGCGATCGCGATCGCGCGCTCGCAGGCCAGGCGCTCCTCCTCGCCGGGGGCGCGGAGCACCCGGATCTGGGCCTCGGCCGCGAGCACGCGCGCGAGCGCGGGCGTCGGCGGGTCGGTCGGCAGCACACGCACGGCGTCGCTGTAGGCGGCCAGGGCGCCGTCGCTGTCGCCTGCCAGCCACAGGTAGCGGCCGAGGCGCTCGCGTGCCAGCGCCGAGGCGACCACGTCGCCGGCGGCGTCGGCCAGCTCGATCGCCATGCGGCCGAGGGTGACCGCGCGGTGGTGCTCGCCCGCGATGAGCATGCCCTGTGCCGCGTGGGCCGCCACGGCCGGCAGGCCGAGCTCGGAGCGCTCGTCGGCGTCCTCGACGAGCTCCCAGATCTCCAGCGCCCGCTCGAAGTGCTGTCCGGCCTCGGCGAAGGCGAAGACCTGCTCGGCCTCCAGCCCGGCGCGCACATAGGCCGCCAGGGCCTCGGGCATGCGGTGGGCGGCACCCCAGTGGTGCGCCAGCTCGGCGGCGGCCGTCCCACCGCCGAGGCTGGGGTCCTCGCTGAGCGCCTCGGCGAGCGACAGGTGCAGCGCGGTCCGCTCGCCCGGGAGCAGGTCCGCGTAGGCGGCCTCCTGCAGCAGGGCGTGGCGGAAGGCGTAGCCGTCGGCGTCCTGGACGAGGACGTGCTGGGCCACCGCGTCGCGCAGCCCCGCGACCAGCGCGGGCTCGGGCAGCGGCGCGACCGCCGCGAGCAGCCGATGGCCCGACCGCCGGCCGGCCGCGGCGGCCACGCGCAGCACCGCGCGCGCGTCGTCGGGCAGCGCCTCGAGCCGGAGATTCAGGACGTCGCGCAGGTTCGACGGCAGCGGGCCCGAGGCGGCATCGGAGGCCGCGAGCAGCTCCTCGGCGAAGAAGGCGTTGCCCTCACAGCGCGCATGCAGGCGCGCGACGAGGGCGGGATCGGGTGCGCCCCCAAGGATGCCGGCCACCTGCTCGGCGAGCTCGGCCTGGGAGAAGGCCTGGACCTGCAGGCGCTCGACGACCTCGCGGCGCTCCTCCTCGGCCAGGAAGGGGCGCAGCGGATGGGTGCGGTGCAGTTCGTCGCTGCGGTAGGTGCAGACCAGCAGCAGGCGCTCGTCGCGCAGGCCCCGCACCAGCGAGGAGAGGAACTCGAGCGTCGAGCGGTCGGCCCAGTGCAGGTCCTCGACGGCGAAGACGACGGGCGACTCGGCGGCCAGCCGGTCCAGCAGCGTGCGCAGCAGGCCGAAGAGCCGGGCCTGGGCCAGCGCCTCGCCGGTGCCGGTCATGCCCTCGCCCGGCTCGTCGGGCCGGTGGGTCGCGCTGAGCTCGGGCAGCAGCCGCGCGAGGTCCCCGCCCGTGGGGCCGACCAGCTCTTCGAAGGCCGCCGGCTCGAGCTCGCGCGCGAGCCCGCGCAGGGCGGCCGCGATCGGCGCGTAGGGCAGGCCGTCGGCGCCGAAGGCCAGGCAGTCGCCGCGCAGCACCCGCGCGCCGTCCTGCACTGCCACGCGCTGGAGCTCGCGCAGCAGCCGCGTCTTGCCCACGCCGGAGTCGCCGCCCACGAAGACCGCCGCCGCCGCGCCGTGCTCGGCCCGGTGCAGCGCGGCCTGCAGGCGGGCAAGCTCTGCCGCACGGCCGACGAACTCCGGGCTCGAGACGCGCGCGGGCACGCCGCGATTATGTCCGGCCGGCACCAGCGTGGGGAGGCGGTTTACACGAGTCCCAGGCGGTGCGCCGCGGTGGCGGCCTCGACGCGCGAGCGCACGCCGAGCTTGGCCAGGATCCGTGACACGTGCACGCTGGCGGTCTTCTCGGAGATGAACAGCGTCTCGCCGATCTCGCGGTTCGTGTGACCCTCCGCCACCAGCGCCAGGACGCTGTGCTCGCGCTCGGTGAGTCCGAAGCGGTCGAGCTCAGGGGTCTCGCGGGGCTCCGCGTCGTCGTGACTCAGCGCGATGCGGGCGCGCCGCGCGAGCCCGGCGACCTCGGCCGCCAGCAGCGGCGCCCGCAGGGTCGCGGCGATTGCGGCGGCCTCGCGCAGCGGGGCCGCAGCGGCGGTGCGCTCGCCGGTGCCGACGATGAGCGCCTCGGCCTGTCGCCAGCGGGCGTACGCCAATTCGAACGGCAGCCCCAAGGCCACGCAGTGCTCCGCCGCGGCGTCCCAGGCCTCGGGGTCGGATTCCCCGTCGGCGCGCGAGAGCTCCGCGACGCACAAGGCCTCGAAGGCGCGCGGCTCGGGCCCCGCGGTGCCTTGCGGCCAGCGATCCGCGGCGAGGAGGGCCCGAAGCCGCTCGAGCGTCGCGCGGGCGTCGCGCTGCGCCTCGTCCGCCCGCCGTTCGTCGCCGAGCGCGAGCGCGCGCAGCGCGCAGTCGGCGACGGCCCGCAGCGCGGCGGCGTAGACGCGCACGGTGGATTGGACGTACTCGCTGCCGGCCACGACCTCCAGGGCGCGCGCGGCAATCTGCCGCGCGCCCTCGGGATCGGAGCGCCAGAGCGCGACCTCGGCCTGCCCGCAGGCCGTGTTGCCGATCCAGTTGGAATCGCGCGTGCGGCTGCGCTGCTCACCCGCGCGTTCGAAATGCTCGGCGGCGGCGTCGACCCGGCCGCGGCGCAGCGCGAGATTCCCGGCGGCGTCGAAGACCAGGACCCCGGCCATGCCCTTCGGCGCGGCCGCGACCGCCCGCTCGGCAATCGCCTCGGCCTCGTCGAGGCGACCCAGGCGTGTGAGCCTCCAGCACGCGTCGCCCGCGAGGAAGTGCGCATGGGTTCGCACGCCGACGCGCTCGGCCACGCGCGCGCCCTCGAGCGCGAGCGCGGCTGCCTCCTCGAGCCGGCCCTGCTTGTCGAGGCAGACGCCGAGGTTGACGTAGGCACGCGTCGTGTCGTAGTCCTCGGAGAGCTCCTCGGCGATGCCCATGGCCTGGCGCAGCGCTCGCTCGCCGCTCGCCCAGTCGCCCATCATGGTCATGGCCGCGCCAAAGGTGTTGAGTGCGCGCCCTTCGTCGGCGCGCTCGCCGACGGCGCGCGCGGTCGCGACGGCGTGCTCGGCGCAGGCACGCGTCTCCTCGCCGGGCCCGCGGAGCATGAGGATGGTCGCTTCGGCGGCGAGAACGCGCGCCAGTTCAGGCGTCGGCGGCTCCGCCGGCAGGACGCGCACGGCGTCGCGGTGGGCCGCCAGCGCGGCATCGCTGTCGCCCGCGGCCCACAGGTAGCCGCCGAGACGCTCATGGGCAAGTGCCTGCGCGACGACGTCGCCGGTGCCATCGGCGAGCTCCAGCGCCCTGCGCCCGAGAGCGACCGCCCGGTGCGGGTCGCCGGCGACGAGCGCGTTCTGCGCGGCGTGGGCCACGACCGCTGCCAGGTCGAGCTCGGAGCGCTCGCCGGCGTCGTCGACGAGGTCCCAGATCTCCAGCGCCCGCTCGAAGTGCTGGCCGGCCTCCGCGTAGGCGAAGGCCTGCTCGGCCTCCAGTCCAGCGCCCACGTAGGCCGCGAGTGCCTCGGGCATGCGGTGCGCGTCCCTCCAGTGGTGGGCCAGCTCCGCCGCCGCTGCGCCGCCGCTGAGGCTGGGGTCGGCGCTCAGGGCCTCGGCGAGCGCCAGGTGCAGCGCAGTCCGTTCACCGGGCAGCAGGTCGGCGTAGGCCGCCTCCTCGAGCAGGGCGTGGCGGAAGGCGTAGCCATCGCTGTCGTGGACGAGGACGTGGTGCGCCACCGCGGCCCGCAGCGCATCGAGAAGCGCGGGCTCGGGCAGGTCGGTGACCGCGGCGAGCAGCCGATGGCCGGCACGCCGGCCGGCTGCCGCGGCCACGCGCAGCACCGCGCGCGCGTCGTCGGGTAGCGCCTCCAGTCGCAGGTCGAGGACGTCGCGCAGGCTGGGAGGCAGCGGGCCCGCCGCGCCGTCCGACGCGGCCAGCAGCTCCTCGGCGAAGAAGGCGTTGCCCTCGCACCGCGCGTGCAGGCGCGCCACCAGCGCGGGGTCCGCGCTGGCGCCGAGGATCCCCGCGACCTGGAGGGCGAGCTCGGCCGGTGAGAAGGGCTCGACCTCCAGGCGCTCCACCACCTCGCGGCGCTCCTCCTCGGCCAGGAACGGGCGCAGCGGATGGCGGCGGTGCAGCTCGTCGCTGCGGTAGGTGCAGACGAGCAGCAGGCGGTCGTCGCGCAGGCCGTGCAGGAGCGAGGAGAGGAACTCGAGCGTCGAGCGATCGGCCCAGTGCAGGTCCTCGACCGCGAAGAGCACGGGCGTATCGGCGGCCAGCCGGTCCAGGAGCCCGCGCAGGAGGCCGAACAGGCGGGACTGCGCGAACGCGTCGCCCGTGGCGATCGTGCCCTCACGACGCTCGTTCTCCGGTGGGGTGGCGCTCAACTCGGGCACGAGCCGCGCGAGCTCCGCCCGCGCCGGTCCGACCAGCTCGTCGACGGCGGCCGGGTCGAGCTCGCGCACCAGCCGGCGCAACGCGGCGGCGATGGGCGCGTAGGCCAGCTCGCCGGCGCCGAAGGCCGCGCACTCGCCGCGCAGCACGCTTGCTCCGCGATCCACGGCGCGCCGCTCGAGCTCGCGCAGCAGCCGCGTCTTTCCGACGCCCGACTCGCCGGCCACGAACACGGCGGCCGCCGACCCGCGCGCTGCCCGGTCGAGCGCCGCCTCGAGGCGCGCGAGCTCCGCGACGCGTCCGACGAAGTCGGGGCTGGAGACGCGCGGCGGCACACGGCGATTATCTCCGCGCACCGCCCGCGTCGCGAGCGCGCTCATGCCTGTCGGCTCAGGAGCCGGTCGGCTTCGTGGCGAGCACCGTCACGCTCGTCACGCCGTACTTGTCGGCGGCCGTCTGCGCACGGGGCGAGAGGAAGCGGTAGTCCGCGTTGCCCCGCACGGTCTCGACGCGCAGGCCGGCTGCCTCGATGGCGCCGAGGTAGTCCTCGTGGGGAACGGCGCCGGCGATGCAGGCCGCCCACAGCGCCACGTTGCGGCGCGTGCGCTCGATCAGCTCGCGCTCGCTGACGATGTCGGCGATCGCGAGCCGCCCGCCTGGGCGCAGCGCCCGCGCCACGGCCTCGAAGACGGCGTCCTTGTCGGGAGCCAGGTTGACGACGCCGTTGGAGATCACGACGTCGACGCTGCCGGCCTGCACCGGCGGCGCCTCGATCAGGCCCTCGACGAACTCGACGTGCTCGAGGCCGAGCCCGTCGCGCAGCCGCCGCGCCTTGGCCAGCTGGGCGTCGGTCATGTCGACGCCCACGACCCTCCCGGTCGGTCCGGTGAGGTGCGCGGCGACGAAGGCGTCGGTCCCGGAGCCCGAGCCGAGGTCGAGGATCGTCTCGCCGGGCTCGATGGCGGCCAGATCGAGCATGTGCCCGACGCCGGCGAAGGATTCGAGCGCCTCCGGCGGCACGGCGTCGAGCCACTCGGCCGGATAGCCGAGCCGCTCGGCGACCGGTCGTCCGAGCTCGAAATGGAACTCGCCGCCGGGCTCCTGGGCGACGTCGCGGTACATCGCGCGGATGTGGTCGCGCAGCGTGCCGGTGTCGACGATGGGCTCTACGTGTGCAGACATGAGATCTCCTGGTTAGTGCAGGACGGGGTCGCGGCCGAGCGCGACGTCGCCGAGCAGTTCGTAGGCGCGGTTGGCGCCCAGGGGGTGCATGAAGCCGCCGGCGCGCACGTCGCGGTACGCGCGGGCGAGCGGATGGCCGTTGAGGTATCCGGCGCCGCCGGAGAGGGCGAGGGCGCGGTCGACGATCCGCGCGCAGGCCTCGTTGACGAAGGTCTTCGCCGCCTGCGTCTCGGCGAACAGCGCGACGACGTCCTGGTCGTGGTCGTCGACGAGCGTGGCGCTGCGCGAGAGCGTGGCCCGGCAGGCGCCGAGCTCGACCACGTTCTGGGCCAGGAGCGTCCGCGCGCGCGCATCGGGCTCGCCGCGGGCGGCGAGGGCACCGGCGGCGGCCGACGCGGCGGCCTCGGCGATGCCCAGCGATGCGGACGCGTGGAAGAGCCCGGCGACGAGGTTGCGCTCCATGTAGGCGTCGGCGTCCCCGGCGAGGAAGCCGCCGGGCAGCGCCGCGCGCGGGAGCTCGACGCCGGTGAAGGCCACGGAATGGCTGCCCGAGGCGCGCATGCCGAGCGCGTCCCAGTCGCCGCAGATCTCGACGCCCGCGGCGTCGGTCGGGACCTGGGCGTAGCCGTAGCGGTCGACGCCGTCGTCGTCGACGAAGCTGACCGCGGTGAACAGCACGGTCGCGGCCGGCGACATCGTGCAGAACGACTTGCGCCCGTCGATGCGCCAGCCCGAGGGGGTGCGCGTCGCGGTGGTGCGCGGCCGGGTGAGGTCCTGGCCCAGCTCGCTGATGGCGGCGGCGATGACCACGCCGTCGCGGGCGATCGCGTCCATCGACGCGCCGAAGATCCCGGCACGGCGCTCGTCACCGGCGGCGACGGCGATCTGCCAGCGCCGCACGATGTTCATCAGGATGACCAGGTGCATGTTCACGCCGATGGCGACCGACGCGTCGCCGCGGGCGAGGCGGCTGGACGCGACGACGACGTCGTGCGCCGACGTGACGCCGAGGCCGCCGTGCTCGGCGGGGATCGGAGCGCCGAAGTAGCCCGCGCGCTTGAGCGCGTCCACGCTGGCATGCGGGAACGACGCCTCGCGGTCGTGCAGGGCGGCGCGCGTCGCCAGCTCTTCGGCGAGCGACTCGGCGAGGTCCACCAGGCGGGCGCCGGCCTCGGTCTTGGCAGTGAGCTCGAACATCTCAGGTTCTCCAGTCGAGGCCGGCGGCCGGGGCGCGTGCCCCGGCCGCCATGGCCCGCTCAGTTGGTGACGACGCCGACCTCGACCGGCACGCCGTGGCTGACGATGTCGAAGACGACGGAGCGCGCCTGGGCGCGCTCGACGACCTCGCGCAGCTTCTCCGGCGAGGCGTCGCCCTTGACCTTGAAGCTCACCTGGATGCGCGTGAAGCCGTTGCGCACCTCGTCGGTGAGACCGAGCGCGCCGCGGACGTCCATGTCGCCCTCGAGGGTCGACTCGACCTCGGTCAGGCGCACCTTGCGCGCCGCCGCCACGTAGACGAGCGACGTTGTCAGGCACGCGGCCAGCGCGTGCAGCAGGGCCTCGGCAGGGTTGGGGCCGGTGTCGACGCCGAGCAGGACGGCCGGCTCGCCGGCATCGACGGTGAAGGCCTGGGCGCGCGAGGCGTCCTCCTGCCCGGCGCCGTAGAAGCCCTTGATCGTGGAGCGATTGTGAGCGCCGTCGATCCAGTGGTTCTGGACGCGGAACTGAAAGCGGCCGAGCGAGGGGTCGGCCTTGATGGCGTCCAGCGTTCCGTACATCTGCTGGGTGTCGACGCCATTGCGGGTGCGGTCGAGGACCTGGGACACGACTGAGGTCTCCTTTTGGGAGTGGTTGGAGGACCAGGCCGCGCGCGGTGTCGGCGGCCCGGGAACGGAGGGGAAGCTGTTGTGAGGGCCCGGCGCTATGCGCGCTGCAGCGCGGCCCGGCGGATCGGCGCGGCGACCGTGGGTGCGGCGAACATGAGCTCGCGGAACTGGCGCCGGGCGAGCACGAGCAGGCGCATGGGCGACGTCGCGACGACCGTGGCGGTGCGCTCCCAGGAGTGCGCGGCGAGCAGGCCGACCTCGCCGAAGAAGTCGCCGGGCGCCAGCGCGCCCACGCGCTCGTCGTCGCGGAAGACGTCCGCCGTGCCCGAGACGACGACGAAGAACTCCTGTGCGTAGCCGCCCTGCCGCGTCAGCTCGGAGCCGGCGGCCACGCCGACCTCGTCGGCCAGGCGCGCGACATGCCAGCGCCGGCGCCGCGGGACGGATGCGAAGAGGGGGATCGAGTCGATGGCGTTCAGTTCCACGGTGCTCTGCTTTCGGTCATGAAGGGGGTGGAGAACGAAGCTACGTCGCGGGCCAGGGGCGGCGCATCGGGCGACCGCGCCGTCATGGGCCTTATCTTCGGGTCGGCCACGCTTACGAGTAAGGCCGGGCCTACTGTGTGTCGGGATGGGCATCGGTGTCGTGTTCTACGCCGCGCCCGTTGCAGCGCCGTTGGCCCCGCGTTGGTGCGCGGCTGACGTAGACTCGCCGCGCCGTCGCTATGGGAGCTGTCGTGGCCGAGCCAGCCGTGAGGACCAGGGTTCGCCTGTGCGGCCCCCTGATGGTCGAGATCGACGGCCGCGACACGATGGCCGCGGTGCCCGCGGGCCAGGCCCGGTCGCTGCTGGCCTACCTGCTCACGCGCCCGGACCGCTGCGCCGAGCGCGCCGCGCTGATCGAGGTGGTGTGGCCAAGCGAAGTGCCGAAGGATCCTCAGGCGCACCTGCGCGTGATCCTCACCCGGCTTCGCCGCGCCCTGGCGCCGGCCACGCTCGAAGGTCGCCCGCAGCTGCGCCTTGCCCTGCCCGAGCCGGTGTGGGTCGACGTCGCCGCCGCCACCCAGGCGATCGAGGCGGCGCGTTCGGACGCAGCGAGCGCGGCGTGGGGCGGAGCGCTCGCGCATGCCCGGGCGGCGCTGGAGCTGCTGCGGCCGGGCCTCCTGCCCGGCCAGGAGGGCGATTGGGCGCAGGACGAGCGCCGCGAGCACGAAGCGCTCGAGCTGGAGGCGCTCGAGTGGACCGCCCGCGGCGGGCTGGCGCTGGGCGGCGCGGAGCTCGCCGGCGCTCAGCGCGCCGCCCGCGAGCTCGTGTCGCGCTCCGCCTTCCGCGAAACCGGCCAACGCCTGCTGATGGAGACCCTGGCCGCCACCGGCAACGTGGCCGAGGCGCTCCAGGTCTACGACGAGCTGCGCTGCCTGCTGCGCGACGAGCTCGGCGTGGCACCCGCCGCGGAGCTGCAGGCGCTCCACCAGCGGCTGCTGACCGGGGAACCGGTCCGCGAGCTCGCCAGCACGGTCGTGCGTGCCGGGATCGCTCCGGCGCCGACCCGCTATGCGCGCAACGGCGAGATCAGTCTGGCCTACCAGGTGGTCGGCGACGGACCTGCCGCGCTGCTGCTCGTCACGGGTTGGGTGCTCCCGATGGAGGCGATCTGGGAGGACCCGGCCTACGTGCGCTTCGTCGAGCGACTCGCCGCGTCGTTCCGCGTGATCCTGTGGGACAAGCGCGGCACGGGACTGTCGGACCGCGTCGCGGTCGACCGGCTGCCGACGCTCGAGGAGCGGATGGACGACATCCGCGCAGTGCTCGACGCCGCCGACGCCGAGCGGCCGGCCATCGCCGGCATGTCGGAGGGCGCGGTGCTGGCCGCGCTGTTCGGAGCCGCCCACCCCGAGCGCACGAGCGCGCTGATGCTCTACGGCGGCTGGGGCTGCACCGTCGGCGACGAGGACTATCGCGCCATGCCGGGTCGCGATCGGTTCGACGAGTTCGCCGCCGACGTCCAGCGCTCATGGGACGACATGGGCCCGTTCCTCGCGCTGTGGGCACCGACCTACGAGCACGATCCCGCCGTGCGCGAGTGGTGGACGCGCGCGCTTCACCGCGGGGCCAGCCCGGCCTCCGCGGTCGCCTGGCTGCGGATGCTCGCCGACTTCGACATCCGCGGCGTCGTGGGGGCCATCCACACGCCGACGCTCGTCCTGCACCGTGCCGGCGACCGGATCATCCCGGTCGAGAACGGCCGCTGGCTCGCCGCCGGCATCCCCGGCGCCGAGTACGTCGAGCTGGCGGGCGACGATCACCTCTGGTGGCTCGGCGACCAGGACGCCCTGCTCGACGAGCTCGAGCGCTTCCTCGTCGGCGCCGGGCCCGCACGCGAGCCCGAACGCGTCCTCGCGACGGTGCTCTTCACCGACATCGTCGACGCCCCCGACCGTGCGGCCGAGGTCGGCGACCACCGCTGGCGCGACGTCAGAGCACGCCACGAGGCGATCGTCCGCGACCGGCTCGCGCGCTTCCGTGGGCAGGAGGTCAAGACGCTCGGCGACGGGTTCATGTCGAGGTTCGACGGGCCTGCGCGCGCGATCCGCTGTGCCGCCGCCATCCGTGACGCGGTGCTTCCGCTCGGGCTCGAGCTGCGAGCCGGGCTGCACACCGGAGAGGTCGAGGTGGTCGACCACGACCTCCACGGCGTCGCCGTGGCGATCGCCGCGCGTGTCGCGGCGACGGCGGCACCGGGCGAGGTGATCGTCTCCCGCACGGTCCGCGATCTGGTCGCCGGCTCGGGAATCGAGTTCGAGGACCGCGGTACCCACGACCTCGAGGGCATCGACGACGACTGGCATCTGTACGCGCTGGCGGCGGCCTGAGCCTGCCTACGAGCGCGGGTTGGACTCCCACGGCAGCAGCAGCTGCTCGATCGACGCCGCCCGCAGCGGCTGCTCGCCACAGCGCACCAGCACGCCCATGAGCCACGGGTCGTCGTCGGAGGTCTCGAAGCGCACGGACATGTGGGTGCGCAGCGACTCGATGGCCTGCTCCTTGCGCACGCCGATGACGCCGCCGCGCGGGCCGGTCATCCCCACGTCGGTGATGTAGGCGGTGCCGCCCGGGAGGACGCGCGCATCGGCGGTCGGGACGTGGGTGTGGGTGCCCACCACGGCGGTCACCCGGCCGTCGAGGAACCAGCCCATCCCGACCTTCTCGCTGGTCGCCTCGGCGTGGATGTCGACCAGGACGTGGTCGACCTTGCCCTCGAGCTGGCCGAGGACGGCGTCGATCTCGACGAAGGCCGGGCGGCCCGCGCGCAGGAAGAGGTTGCCGCTGAGGTTGACGACTCCCAGCCGCGCGCCGTCGCGCTCGACGATCGCCCAGCCGTGGCCGGGCTGCGTTCGCAGATAGTTCGCCGGGCGAATGATGCGCTCCTGGGCGTCCATGTACGGGTAGATCTCCCTGCGATGGTAAGCGTGGTTGCCCAGGGTGATGACGTCGACGCCGGCGCGCAGCAGCTCGTCGGCGATCTTCGGCGTGATGCCGAGCCCGCCCGCGACGTTCTCGGCGTTGACCACGACGAAGGTCGGGCGGTGACGCTCGACGAGCCCGGGCAGGAGGGCGAGCAGCGTCCGGCGGCCGAGGCCGCCGACCACGTCACCGATGAAGAGGATGCTCGCGGGGGCGTCGGGCACGGCCCATACTCTCGCGCAACGGGGCGATGAGCGAGCACCAGACAGACGACGACCTGCTTCCCGACGACCCGGCGCCGCGTCGCCGCGACGAGGACTTCGACGATCACGATCCGCTGGAGTCGGAGCCGCCGCCGGCGTCGGCCGAGCCCGTCGTCGTCCCGCGCTGGATCCAGCTCGTCGGGCTGCCGCTGCTGCTGCTGATCGGCTTCGCGGTCATCCAGGCGGCGGGGCCGGTCGTCCTGCTCTTCGTCACCGCCGCCGTCATCGCGCTCATCCTCAATCCGCTCGTGAGCGGCCTGCAGCGCGCCCACCTGCCGCGCGGCGTGGCCATCGTCTGCGTCTACCTGGGCTTCATCTCGGCCCTGGTCGTCGCGGGCGTCCTGCTGGCCAACCCGATCTCCGACCAGGTCACCACGCTGCGCGACGACATCCCGTCGATCACCGACTCCGCGAACCAGCGCCTGGCCGACGTGCAGGACTACTTCGATCGCAAGGGCATCAACGTCGAGATCAAGAAGCAGGGGCAGACGGCGCTGGAGACGCTCCAGGAGAAGGTCGTCGGCGGGACCGACTCGGTCGTCTCCTTCGGCACGGACCTGCTCACGAAGATCGTCACCGCCGGCTTCGGGCTCATCCTCGTCTTCGTCCTGTCGATCTACATGCTCATCCACGGCGAGCGAATAGGGGCGCTCGTGCGCGGTGTCATGCCGCCGGGCGACGGCACGCGCGAGGACGACTACCCCTCGCGCGTGGTCCGGGCCGTCGCCGGCTACGTGCGCGGCCAACTGCTCTTCAGCTTCGCGATGGGCGCGGGTGCGGGCATCGGACTGTGGATCTTCGGCGCCGTCGGGATCTTCCCCGACGGCAAGACCTACGCGCTGGCCTTCGGGGTGTGGTTCGGCCTCATGGAGCTCGTGCCCTATGTCGGCCCGTTCCTGGGCGCCGTGCCGCCACTGCTGGTGGCGCTCTTCCAGGACCCGCTGACCGCGCTGTGGGTGGCGCTGTTCTTCATCGGGCTGCAGCAGATCGAGGGCCACGTCGCCTCGCCACTGATCTTCGGCAAGGCGCTGCGCATCAACCCGCTGCTCGTGATCTTCGCCCTGCTCTTCGGGGCCGAACTGTTCGGGATCATCGGGGCGCTGGTGGCGCTGCCGGCGGCAGCGGTCGTGCGCGAGACGGTCGTCTACCTGCGCCAGCATCTGGTCCTCGAGCCGTGGGGCACCATGACGCCGCTGGAGGTGATCGAGGGGCGCTCGGCGCGGATCCGCTGCCCGGACTGCGGCGGACGCTGCGCGGCGGGCGACGCCTATTGCCCGAGCTGCGGCGCCGACCTCGCGCGCCCGCAAGTACCGTCCGGCAGGTGAACACGGCCACGGGCAGCGGCGCGGCCATCGCGGCCGCCGCCGTGACGAAGCGCTACGGGCGCCGCGAGGCCCTGCGCGACGTGAGCTTCGAGGCGCACCCGGGCGAGGTGGTCGCCGTGATCGGCCCCAACGGAGCGGGCAAGACGACGCTGCTCTCGATCCTCGCCGGGCTGCAGCCGCCGACCAGCGGCACCGTGAGCCGCACGCCGCGTGAGGTCGGCTGGGTGCCCCAGCAGCCGGCCGTCTACGCCAAGCTCAGCGTGGCCGAGAACCTGCGGCTCTTCGCGCGCCTGGAACGCGTCGCGGACCCCACTGCGGTCGTGGCACGGATGCTCGAGCAGACGGGCCTCGCCGGCCGCGCCGACGACGAGCTGGGGACGCTGTCCGGGGGCAACCGCCAGCGGGTCAACATCGCCGTCGGGCTGCTGGCCGACCCGCCCGTGCTGGCGCTCGACGAGCCCTCGTCGTCGCTGGACCCGCGCCAGCGCGAGCGCCTGTGGAAGTTCATCGGGCTGCTGGCGGCGCGCGGCACGGCGGTCGTCTTCTCCACCCACAACGTGGGCGAGGCCGAGCGCTACGCCGACCGCGTGCTCGTGCTGGCCGACGGTGAGGTCCTCTTCACCGGCTCGCCGGCCGAACTCGAGGCGCTGGTCGGCGGCGATCCCCGGGACTTCGAGGCCGCCTTCGTGCGCTTCCTCCACGACCGCGGGCACTGAGCGGGCCGATGCGCTGGCTGCTGCTCAAGGACCTGCAGATCCTGCGCCGCTCGCCGTTCCTGCTCGCGATGCTCGTCGCCTATCCGGTGATCATCTCGGTCCTCATCGGCCTCGCCCTCTCGCGCGGCCCCGACAAGCCGAAGGTGGCGATCGTCAACGAGCTGCCGCCGGGGCAGACCAGCTTCTCGGTCGGCAGCCAGCACCTGGACGTCAACAGCTTCGCCAAGGAGCTGTTCAAGTCCGTCGACCCCGTGACCGTCGCCACGCGGGCGCAGGCCATCGACAAGGTGCGCTCGGGAGAGGTCCTCGGCGCGCTCATCGTCCCCGCCGACGCCACCCGCAAGCTGCAGGATGCGATCAACCTCGCCGGCACCGCGCCCCCCACCGTGGAGGTCCTCTACAACGCCGACGATCCGATCAGGGCGCAGCTGGCCGAGTCGACGATCAAATCGCGCCTGGCCGATGCCAACCGGGCGCTGAGCGACAAGCTGACCGAGCTGGCGTCGCGCTACCTGCGGACCCTGCTCACCGGCGGGCAGTTCTCGCTGTTGGGCCAGAAGTTCGACGTCCTGGGCCTGCAGCGCTCGAAGGCGGCGCTCGAGCGAGCGGTGCGGACGCTGCCGCCCGGCTCCGAGCAGGCGCGCGACGTGCAGCAGGTCATCGACTTCACCCAGATCGCCATCGACAACCTCGGCCTGTCGGACAAGGTGCTGGCCGCGGTCGGCCAGCCGCTGGCGGTCAAGCGCACCGTGATCGCGGGGCACCGCACACCGCTGGACGCCTTCGCGGTGTCGGTCTCGGTGACCATCTCGCTGATGTTCGTCACCGTCCTGCTGGCCTCGGGCATGCTCGCCCTGGAGCGCGAGGAGCACGCTTTCGGGCGGCTCGTGCGCGGGCTCGTCTCGCGCCTGGGGCTGCTGGGTGAGAAGGTGGCGCTGGCCGCGACGTGCGCGTTCACGGTCACCCTCGTCATGCTCTGCGGCATCGGCATCTTCGTGCACCTCGACTGGGGGCGCTTCGCGCTCTGGGTGGTCGCGCTGGCCGGCGGCGCCATCGGCTTCGGCGCGCTCGGCGTCGCGATCGGTGCCCTGGCGCGCGAGGTGCGCGCCGCCTCGCTGCTGGCCTTCCTGCTCACCCTGCCGATCGCCTTCCTGGCCCTCGTGCCCCCCGGCAGCGTGGCCGTCTGGCTCTACGACGTCATCCGCGCGGTCTCTGCCCTGTTCCCCTTCCGCCCGGCCCTGCAGGCGGTCGACGCGGCCCTCAACGACGCCGAGCCCGGCCTGGGGCCGACGCTGGCCCACCTCGCCGTCCTCGCCGTCGCCTACCTGGCGCTCGCCCGCGTGGCGCTCGCGCGCTTTCGCGGATGACCACGGTCCGCATGCGCCTGGAGGCCCCCCCGACGGCGATCCGCCCGACGGCGCCCGAGGACGCGCCCACGCAGCTCGCCCTGCGGGTCGCCAATCGCGAGCACACCGGCCCGTGGGACCCGGTGCGCGATGAGAGCTTCTACACGGAGGCGGGCCAGCGGCTGGAGCTCGACCTCGACCAGCGCTCGTGGGCGGCGGGGAGCGCCTACGCCTTCGCGATCCTCGACACGGAGCTGGGCGACCGGCTCATCGGCCGCGTCGCGCTCTCCAACGTCGTGCGCGGCCCCTGGCAGAACGCGACCCTCGGCTATTGGATCGACAAGGACGCGCTCGGGCGCGGCCACGCCACGCGCGCCGTGCAGCTGGTGTTGCGCTTCGCCTTCGAGCACGCGGGGCTGCACCGCGTGCAGCCCGCGATCATCCCCCGCAACGTCCGGTCGGTGCGCGTGGCCGAGAAGGCCGGCTTTCGCCTCGAGGGGCGTGCCCTGCGCTACCTGAAGATCAACGGCCGCTGGGAGGACCACGACGTCTACGCGCTCACGGCCGAGGACTGGGAGGCGATGGGGCAGCGCTGAGGGCTGAGATGCCTACGATGTAGGCGTGCCCTTCCCGCAAACGCGCCTGCGCCGCCTGCGTGCCACGCCGGTGCTGCGCGATCTCGTGCGCGAGACGCGGCTGGACCCCGGCGACTTCGTCCTGCCCCTCTTCGTCGAGGAGGGCCTCGAGGCAAGGGCGCCGATCTCAGCCATGCCGGGCGTCGACCGGCTGTCGATCACCGCCGCCGTCGCCGAGGCGGGCGAGGCCGCGGCGCTGGGCATCCCGGCCGTCCTGCTCTTCGGCATCCCGGCGCACAAGGACGAGGAGGGCTCGGGCGCCTGGGACGACGAGGGCGCCGTCCAGCTCGCCACGCGCGCGATCAAGGACGCCCACCCCGACGTGCTGGTCATCGCCGACCTCTGCCTGTGCGAGTACACGAGCCACGGCCACTGCGGCCTGCTCCGCGCCGACGGCTCGGTCGACAACGACGCGAGCGTCGAGCTGCTGGCGCGCACCGCGCTCTCGCAGGCGGCCGCCGGCGCCGACGTGATCGCGCCGAGCGACATGATGGACGGGCGCGTCGGCGCCATCCGCGCGGCGCTCGACGAGGACGGTCGCAGCGACACGCCGATCCTCGCCTACAGCGCGAAGTTCGCCTCTGCCTTCTACGGGCCGTTTCGCGAAGCCGCCGACTCGACGCCGGCGTTCGGCGACCGCCGCGGCTACCAGATGGACCCCGCCAACGGCGACGAGGCGCTGCGCGAGGCGCTCCTCGACGTGCAGGAGGGCGCCGACATGGTCATGGTCAAGCCCGCGCTGCCCTACCTCGACGTCGTGCGGCGCGTCAAGGACGCCACGCGCCTGCCCGTCGCCGCGTACAACGTCAGCGGCGAGTATGCGATGGTGAAGGCGGCGGCCGCCGCCGGGTATCTCGACGAGCGCGCCGCGGTCCTCGAGGCGCTGACCTCCATTCGCCGCGCGGGCGCCGACATCGTTATCACCTACCACGCCAAGGACGCCGCCCGATGGCTTCAGTGACGCCCAAGGTTCGCTCCCGCAAGGACGGGGCGGCGATCCCGCTCGACGACTTCGACAAGCGCCTGCTCAACGCGATGCAGGGCGGCTTCCCGATCGAGCCGCGCCCCTACGCGGCCGTCGCGGCCGCGCTCGACGTCCCCGAGGAGCGCGTCCTGGCGCGCGTCGGAGAGCTCGTCGAGGAGCGCATCATCCGCCAGATCACGCCGATCTTCGACACCCGCGCGCTCGGCTACGGCTCGATGCTCGTCGCGGCGAAGGTCGACCCCGAGCACCCGTGGCGGGCCGCACGGATCATCAACTCGCACCCCGGCGTGAGCCACAACTACCTGCGCAACCACGACTTCAACATGTGGTTCACGCTCGCCGTGGAGGAGGACTCCGCACTGGGCCTCGACGGCACCCTGGACGTCCTGCAGGAGCTCACCGGGGCCGAGTCGATCCGCCAGCTCCCGACCCTGAAGCTGTTCAAGATCCGCATGGACCTCGAGCTCGTGGGCGGCACCGAGGAGCTGGCCAAGTCAGCGGTGGCCGAGGAGCCGATCGAGCTCGACAAGCAGCCCTACGACGAGCTCGACCGTGCGGTCATCCGGGCCACGCAGGGCGACCTGCCGGTGATCGCCGAGCCGTACACGGCCGCCGCGGCGCAACTGGGGATGACCGTCGACGCGCTCGTCGAGCACCTGCGCGCGATGGTCGACCGCGGCCTGCTGCGCCGCGTGGCGGCGATCCTCTTCCATCGCCGCGCCGGCTTCAGCGCCAACGGGATGGGCGTCTGGCAGGTGCCCGACGAGCACATCGCCGAGGTCGGCCCGCGCATGGCCGCCTACCGCGGGATCTCGCACTGCTACCAGCGCCCGACCTACGCCGACTGGCGCTACTCGATCTTCACCATGGCCCACGGGCGCTCCAAGGAGGAGTGCGACGCGATCCTCGACGCGATCGCCGCCGAGAACCCCGAGATCGAGGACCGCGCCACCCTCTACAGCTCGACCGAGTTCAAGAAGGTCCGCCTCCTCTATTTCACCGAGGACTTCAAGCGCTGGGAACGCGAGCACGCAGCCATCTAGATGGCCGTCTCGCTGACCGACACCCGTTCCAGCCAGCTCTACGCCCGCGCGCTACAGCGCCTCCCCGGCGGCGTGAACTCGCCCGTGCGGGCGATGGGGGCCATCGGCCGCGACCCCGTCTTCGTCGAGCGCGGTCACGGAGCCGAGCTGGTCGACGTCGACGGCAACCACTACGTCGACTACGTGTGCTCGTGGGGCCCGCTCATCCACGGTCACGCCCACCCCGCGGTGGTCGCGGCCGTCGTCGCGGCGGCCGAGTGCGGGACGACGTTCGGCGCGCCGACGCAGGGCGAGGTCGACCTGGCCGAGGAGATCGCCCGGCGGGTGCCCTCGGTCGAGATGGTGCGCATGACCTCCTCGGGGACCGAGGCGACCATGAGCGCGATCCGCCTGGCGCGCGCGGCCACCGGGCGCGAGAAGCTGCTGAAGTTCGCGGGCGCCTACCACGGCCACGTCGACGGCCTGCTCGCCCAGGCCGGCTCGGGCCTGGCGACCGGCGCGATCCCGGCCAGCCCCGGGGTCACCGAGGCCGCCACCGCCGCGACGGTCGTCGTGCCCTGGAACGACCCCGAGGCGCTGCTGCGAGCCACCGAGGAGCACGCCTTCGCGGCGATCCTGGCCGAGCCGTTCGCCGCCAACATGGGCCTCGTCGCGCCGGCCGAGGGCTTCCTCGACCTGCTGCGCGAGCGCGCGAGCGCCACCGGCGCGCTGCTCGTCTTCGACGAGGTCATCACCGGCTTCCGGGTGGCGCGGGGCGGCGCGCAGGAGCTCGCGGGCGTCATGCCCGACCTGACCATCATGGGCAAGGTCATGGGCGGCGGCCTGCCCGCCGCGGCCTACGGCGGCCCACGCGCGCTGATGGAGCTCGTCGCCCCGGCCGGCGACGTCTACCAGGCGGGCACGCTGTCGGGCAATCCGCTCGCCGTCGCGGCCGGCCTGACCACGCTGCAGCTGCTCGACGAGCGGGCCTATGCCTGCCTGACGGCGAGGACGGAGACGCTGGCCGCCGGCCTGCGCGAGGCCGCCGGTGACCTGCCCGTGCACGTCGTCACCGCGCCCGGTCTGCTGACCGTCTTCTTCTCGGCCACGCCGGTCCACGACTACGCCGGTGCCCAGGCGTGCGACCACACCGCCTTCGCCGCGTGGTGCCGCGGCCTGCTGGCCCGCGGCGTCTACGCGCCGCCGTCGCAGTACGAGGCGTGGTTCCCGTCGCTCGCGCACGAGGCCGAGCACGTCGAGCGCACCGTCGATGCCGCCGCGGCGGCGTTCCGGGAGGCCTTCTGAGCTCGCTGGCGGCCGTCCACGGCGCCCTGCTGGCGGAGGGCGGCCTGCTGGCCGAGGCCCTGGGGCCCGCGCCGACCGAGGACGGCACGCTCGGGCGCGCCGCCGCGGCCGGCCCGCGCTCGCGCGGCCACGAGGCGGATGTCGCCTTCGTGATCGAGGCCATCCGCGAGGGCGAGCTGCTGCACTACGGCGCCGCGCGCCTGTTCCCCGCGATCGAGCCCGATCTCGCGCTCCTCGCCGGCGACCGGCTCTACGCGCTGGGCCTCGCGCGGCTGGCGGAACTGGGCGACGTCGAGGCGGTCAGCGAGCTGGCCGACGTCATCGCCCTGTGTGCGCAGGCGCGCGCCGAGGAGCGCCCGGAGCTGGCCGATGCCGTCTGGCGCGCCGGCGTGGCGGCGATCGGCTGGGGCGCGTCGGACGCCCTGCAGGCGGCGAAGGCGGCCGCACGCGCCGGCGATCCGGACGCCGCGCAGGCGCTTTCAATCGCGGCGCGCCAAGTCGGCGGTCCGTAGACTCCCTGGTCGATAGGGTTTCGCCGCCTGAGATGGCAGACGACCGCCGAAAGACCAAGAGCAAGTACACCGCGGACCGCGGAATCCCGGGCGCCTTCGAGGGCGAGACCGTGACGCGGCGGCGGTTCATGACGGGCACGGTGAATGTCGCCGGCGCCGTGGCGGCCTCGGCCTTCATCCTGCCGGCGCTCGGCTTCGCCCTCGGTCCGGTGTTCGAGAAGCCCGAGGAGCGCTGGCAGGCCGTCGGCGCCCCCGATGACTTCGTCACGACCACCTACGTGCCCAAGGTCATCACGGTCGTGGCGGGCATCGGGCAGGCCGGCAAGACGACGACCTATATCCGCAAGCGCGACGACAAGGTCGACACCGACAAGCCCGACGAGTTCAACCAGTTCATCGCGATCTCCACGCGCTGCATGCACCTGGGCTGCCCGGTGCGCTTCGTGGAGGCGGCCGAGCGCTTCATCTGCCCGTGCCACGGCGGCGTCTACGGCTTCACCGGCAAGGTCGACGGCGGTCCGCCGGTGCGCCCGCTGGACCGCTTCTACACCCGCGTGCGCAACGGCCAGGTCGAGATCGGGCCGCGCTACTCGGTCAACGAGGAGCTCAAGCGCTTCTCGCCGCGCGATCCGGCCGAGCCGCTCGACGGCGTCGGGCAGTACCTCTATCCCTCGCGGCCCACCATCCGCAAGATGCCGGGGACCTAGGCCATGCCCAAGCTCCCGTTCCCGCCTCCCCCAAGCTCAACCCGGTCCCCAAGCGCCCGGGCGAAGGCAACGGCGAGGCAGGCCCGCTCGACGCCGCCGCCGACGCGGGGATCAGCGCCGTCGACTGGATCGACGAGCGCACATCGCTCTCGGGCGCCGCGCGCTGGATGATGTTCCGCAAGGTCCCCAAGGGGACCAACTGGTTCTACACGCTGGGCACGGCGACGATGTTCGCCTTCCTCAACCAGGCGGTCACCGGGGTCTTCCTCGCCATGTACTACGACCCGTCGCCCACCCGGGCCTACGAGTCGGCGCGCTACATCACCAACGAGGCCTTCCTCGGCGAGTTCGTGCGCGGCATGCACAAGTGGGGCTCGTCGGTGATGGTGATCCTCATCTTCCTGCACATGGCGCGGACCTTCTTCTTCGGCGCCTACAAGTACCCACGCGAGCTCAACTGGGTCATCGGCGTGGTGCTGATCATCCTGACCTTCGTCATGGCCCTGACGGGCTACCTGCTGCCCTTCGACCAGCGCTCGCTGTGGGCGACCGTGGTGGCCAACAACATCACGGCGAGCGGTCCGCTCGTCGGCCCCTATCTCGGTGACTTCCTACGTGCCGGGCCGGAGTTCGGCGCCACGACGCTGTCGCGCTTCTACGCGATCCACATGCTCCTCATCCCGGGCGCCATCGCGGCGCTCATCGGCGCGCATCTCTACCTCGTGGCCAAGCTCGGCACCACGGCGCCGCCCTGGCTGCGCGCCGACGTGGACGAAGAGCTCTTGGAGGAGCGCGCGTGAACAGGGCCGAGAAGGAGGCCTACCTCCGCGAGTACTCGATCCTGAAGGCCCAGGGGAAGCCGTTCTTCCCCTACGCGGTGGCCAAGGACTCGCTGATGGCCTGCGTGGTGATGCTGGTCATCATCCTGATGTCGCTGACCTTCGGTGCCGAGCTGGGCCCCAAGGCGGACCCGACGACGACGACCTACACGCCGCGACCGGAGTGGTACTTCTTCTTCCTCTTCGAGCTGCTGCGGGTCATCAAGCCGCCGAGCCTCGTCGCGCTGGCGACGATCGGGATCCCGACGATCTGCATGATCCTGCTCTTCCTGCTGCCGTTCTACGACCGCGGGCCTGAGCGCCGTCCCGAGCGCCGGCCGATCGCCATGACGGCGGCCGTGTTCGTCATCGCCGCGATGGGCTACCTGACCTATCTCGGCGCGGCGGCGGGCCCGCCGACGCAGATCGACGAGCCGACCCCGGAGCGCATCAAGGCGATGGGCCCGCAGATGCTCGCCGAGTACGAGAAGGGCAAGCAGGTGGTGGCGCAGTCGGGCTGCCTGGCCTGCCACAAGATCGGCGAGAACGGCAACGGCGGCCCCGGGCCGGCGCTGACCGAGATCGGCGCTCGCCTGCCTTCGGAGGCGATCTCGCGCACCCTCGTCAACCCCACCGCGCCCATGCCGTCGTTCAGCGCGCTCCAGAAGGACTCGCCGGACAAGTTCAAGGCCCTGGTGACGTACGTCTCACAGCTCAAGGGCGACTGAGCCAGACGTGTCGGTGAGCGGCGGCACGCCGCGGTCGGGCACGATGTCCGAGCCGCAGGTGCGGGCGATGTTCGACCGCATCGCCGGCTTCTACGACCTCATGAACTCGGTCATGACGGTCGGGCTGCACCATCGCTGGCGTGCGCGCGCCGCCGACCTGGCGGCGCTGGCGCCCGGTGACAGCGCGCTCGACGTCGCCTGCGGGACGGGCGATCTCGCGATCGAGCTCGCGCGCCGGGTCGGGGCGGGCGGAGAGGTCATCGGCACCGACTTCGCCGAGGAGATGCTCGAGCGCGCCCGTGCCAAGGCGCCGGCCGGGGTGGTGGGTGGGGGTGCCATCTCCTGGGAGTGGGGCAACGCGCTCGAGCTGCCCTACGCGAGCGGTCGCTTCGACGCGGCGACGGTCGGCTTCGGTGCACGCAACTTCTCAGACCTCGACCGCGGGCTGGCCGAGATGGCCCGCGTGGTCAAGCCCGGCGGGCGCGTCGTCGTGCTCGAGATCACGACGCCGCGCAGGCCGCCGCTGTCGACCTTCTACTCGGTCTGGTTCGATCGCGTCGTCCCGCTCATCGGACGCCTCACCGGGGAGGAGGAGGCCTACACGTACCTGCCGAGCTCGGTCCGGCGCTTCCCGGCCCCCGACGAGCTCGCGGGCGCCATGAAGCGCGCCGGACTGGGCGAAATCCGCTGGATCCTTACAGCCGGTGGGATCATCGCTCTGCATGTGGGGACCAAGGTCTAGATGGCTGTGACGGGCCCGGTCACGGAGGTCATGCGGGCCGGGGGGTCGCACATCCCCGACCTGCTCGAGCGCGTCGAACTGCGCCTCGCCGAGGCGGCCGGCGGCCACGGCGCGCTGCTCGCCGAGCACGCGGGCTCGACGATCGCTGCCGGCGGCAAGCGCCTGCGCCCGCTGCTGGTCTTCCTGGCCGCCGACGGCGAGGAGGGCGAGGACCTCGTGCGCGCCGCCACCGCGGTCGAGCTCGTCCACTCCGCCACCCTGGTCCACGACGACGTCCTCGACGCCGCCGCGCTGCGCCGCGGCGTCCCGACCGTGGTCGCCACCGCCGGCCGCGGCGCCGCCACCGCCACCGGGGACCTGCTCTTCGCCCGCGCCTTCGCCGAGCTGGCGGGCAATGGGCGCGCCGACGAGATCCGCGTCCTCTCCGCAGCGTCGTCGGCGCTCGCCGAGGGCGAGCTCCTGCAGCGCGCCGACGCCTGGAACCCGGCCGTGTCTCTGGAGCGCTACCTGCGCCGCTGCGAGCTCAAGACGGCGCGCCTGTTCGAGGCGGCGTGCCGCCTGGGTGCGCTGGAGGCCAACGGGTCGCCGGAGCAGCTCGGGGCCTTCGGACGGCGCATCGGCCTGGCCTTCCAGCTCCTGGATGACGTGCTCGACGTCTCGGGCCCGGCCTCGCGCACCGGCAAGCAGCGCGGGACCGACCTGCTCGACGGCACCGTGACGCTCCCGTTCATCCTCGCCCGTGAGCGCGATCCCGGCCTCGCGGCGCTCGACCCGCGTTCGATCGACTCCGCCGCCGTGGCCGAGGACGTGTGCGACCGGATCGCCGCGACGGGGGCCCTCGACGACGCGCGCGCCCGCGCGATGGAGATGGTCAACGAGGCGAAGGCCGGGCTGCCCGCCGGGCTGTCGGCGCGCCAGCGCCACGCGCTCGAGCTCGTGGCCACGGGGGTCGTGGCGCGCTACGCCTAGTGGCGGTCCCGACCCGGCGAACGTCACCGGGCGCACCACTAGGTTCCGGTGTGCCCCCGGCTCACTCGGGGGTCCGCGCCAGGGACGTCCGCGTCCGCTCCTGCCACGCTGTGCCCGTGAACGACGAGCGCACGAGCTACGACACCTGGGGGGCGGCCATCGCGCTTCAGGCCGCGCTGGCCATGCTGCTCGGCCTCGTCCTCATCTTCATCTGGGGCCTGACCGGCGCGGGCTACTTCTGGCCGAAATGGGTGCTGTTCGGACTTGCCGTGCCGCTGACGATCCAGCTCGCGGTGCGCCTGGCCCTTCGGGTGGACGACGAGCGCAAGCGGGCACTCGCGCTGCATGCCGCGGCGTCGGGCTGGATCGCGGCCGTGCTGATCGCCGTCTATGCGCTCGCCGGCGGCGGGACGTTCTGGCCGCTGTGGGCGGTGGCCACGCTGGGGCTCGCGCTCGGCACCCACGCGATCGTCGTCGCCGCGCTGCCGAGCCTGCGTCCGCAGGAGCGCCAGCTCGCAGCCCGGGTCGACGAGCTCACGCGGACCCGCGCGGGGGCCCTCGACGTCCAGGCGGCCGAGCTGCGGCGCATCGAGCGCGACCTGCACGACGGTGCCCAGGCGCGCCTGGTCGCGCTGAGCATGCAGCTGGGCCGCGCCGAGGAGCGCCTCGAGGGCCAGCCAGAGGTCGCCGAGCTCGTGCGCGCGGCACGCGAGGAGGCGGGCGCGGCCATCGGCGAGCTGCGCGATCTCGCGCGCGGCATCGCGCCGCCGGTGCTGGCCGACCGTGGCCTGGCGGCCGCCGTCGAGGCGCTGGGGCGCCGGGCGCAGATCCCCGTCACCGTCAACGCGTCGATCCTGCGCCGGCCGCTGCCGGTCGTCGAGACGGCCGCCTATTTCGTGGTGGCCGAGGCGCTGACCAACGCCGCCAAGCACGCCGGGGGCGCCGCGGCAACGGTCGAGCTCGCCGACCACGGCGACCGGCTGGTCGTGGAGGTGCGCGACGAGGGCCCGGGCGGCGCCAACGCGGCCGGTACCGGGCTCATGGGCCTGCGCCATCGCGTGGCGGCACTCGACGGGACGCTGTCGGTCTCCAGCCCAGCCGAGGGCGGGACCAGCGTGCGCGCGGAGCTGCCATGCGGGTGGTGATCGTCGAAGACCAGGCGCTGCTGCGCGAGGGGATCGTGGCGCTCCTGCGCGAGCAGGGCATCGACGTCGTCGCCCAGGCCGAGGACGGCCCGGGCCTGCTGCGCATCGTCAACGGCCACAAGCCCGATCTGGCGATCGTCGACGTGCGCCTGCCCCCGAGCTTCACCGACGAGGGGCTGCGCGCCGCCCTGGAGGCCCGCGTGCGCCAGCCGGGGCTCGGGGTCCTCGTGCTCTCCCAGTACGTCGAGCCGGTCTACACGGCCGAGCTGTTGGAGTCCGGCGAGGGCGGGATCGGCTACCTGCTCAAGGAGCGCGTCGGCGACGTGCGTGGGTTCGTCGACGCCGTGCAGCGCGTGGCCCGAGGGGGGACGGCGCTGGACCGCGAGGTCGTCGCCGAGCTCGTGCGCTCACGAGCAGGGCTTCCGGGTGACGCGGCGCTCGCGGCCCTGACCCCGCGCGAGCGCGAGGTCCTGGGTCTCATGGCGGAGGGGCGCACCAACGCGGCGATTGCGCGCGCGATGGTGGTCACGTCAGGCGCGGTGGAGAAGCACGTGTCGAGCATCTTCGGCAAGCTCGACCTGCCCTCGACCGATGACGACCACCGGCGGGTGCTGGCCGTGCTCGCTTTCCTGCGCGCGGCCTAGGGGCTGTAGAGGCCTAGAAGTCGTCGGGGAGGATGTGATCGGCGTCGAGCGCGGTGACGAAGCGCTCGATCTCATCTTCCATGTTGGCGTGCATCATCCGCTTGAGGTCGCGAACGAGCGCCTCGGTGCCGCGGTCGAGGACCTCGTCGAAACGCTCGACGATGGTCTGCTCGAAGACGCCGGTACCGGCCCACTCGCAGTTGGGGCAGCGCAGCGTGACCTCCCAATGGGTCGCACCGGCCTCGTCCCACTCGACGGGGTAGACGAGATCCGAGCCGCAGGTGCCGCAGAGATGCAGGTCGTCGCCGGAATTGGCCAGGCTCGAGTCGCCGACCGCGGGGAAGGCGGGCAGCTCGTCGAAGTAGACGACCTCGATCGTCTTCCCTGAAGGAAGGACGACTCGGCGAACGTAGTGGGAGTTGTCGGCTTCGCGGCTCATGGTGGTGGTCTCCTGCTGGCCCCTTCATCGGCTGCCCCCGCCCTCGCCTTTACGGGTCAATCGCACCTCGTGAGATGTGGCGCATTGCCACTCATTTGATGGACCATCGGCGAGTCGCCCGTGCGGTGGCCGGTACGCTTGCCCCATGCCTTCCATAGGACCGCTCGAGCTGGGCATCGTCCTGCTCATCGTGCTCATCGTCTTCGGGCCCAAGCGCCTGCCTGGCCTGGGGCGACAGCTGGGGTCCGGAATGCGCGAGTTCAAGGACTCGATCACCGGCAAGGACAAGGACGACGACGAGTCCGAGGCGAAGCCGGTCGTTCGTCAGCAGGGGCTCGACCCCGCGGTGGCCGAGCCCGAGGTGGTGGCCGGTGAGGCGCGTCCCCAGGACCAGCCCGCCTCGCGCGCGGACGTCTCCTGAGCGCCGCCGGGGGGGCGCTTGAGCCGGCTGCGGCCGATCGGCCATGAAGACCGACTGAGTCTCGTCGAGCATCTCGACGAGCTGCGCTATCGGCTGATCCTCTCGCTCGTCGTGCTCGGGGCCGCCTTCGCGGTCTGCTACTGGCAGAACGCGTGGCTGCTGGACACCATCAACAAGCCGCTGCAGTCGACGCAGAGCATCAGCAGCTCCCACCACAAGCAGAGCCCGCTGGAGGACACCGCGGCGTACGGGCTGAAGAGCGCCAGGGCCCAGCGCCTGACCGTGCCCGCGCTGGCGGGCCAGAAGCTCATCAACGACCTGCTCGCGAGCAAGCTCAAGCTCTCGCCCGCGGAGAAGACGCTGCTGCGCCAGCAGGACCGCCAGCTCGACGCCGCACTGCGCGCGACGCGCGACGCGGCCGCGTCAGCGCCCAGGAACACCACGCGATTGCCGGTGACCCTGGGCGTGACCGAGCCGTTCGTGACCACGTTCACGGTGGCTGGCTACGCCGCGCTGTTGCTGGCGCTGCCCTTCCTGCTCTACCAGGCCTACGCCTTCGTCCTGCCGGCCTTCAGCCCTCGCGAGAAGAAGGTCGCGCTGCCGCTGATGCTCATGGTGCCGGCCTTGTTCCTCGCCGGCGTGGCCTTTGCCTACTTCGTGGCGCTGCCGCGTGCGATCCACTTCCTGCTGACCTTCAACGACGGCAACTTCGACATCCTCGTCCGCGCCACGGACTACTACAAGTTCGCGATCGTCCTCATCGCGCTGATCGGTCTGCTCTTCCAGATCCCGGTCGGCGTCCTGGCCGTCACGCGCCTTGGGATCATCAGCGCGCGCCAGCTCGCCAAGAATCGCGGCTACGTGATCCTGGCCATCGCGGTCGTCGCGGCGGTGGCCACGCCGACACCCGACCCGGTCACGATGCTCATCGCCATGGCGCCCCTGCTCGTGCTCTTCGAGCTCAGCGTCCTGCTCGCCCGGATCTTCGAGCGCAGGCGTGCGGCGGCGGGGCCCGACGAGCGCTGGGACCTCGACGACGACCTGTCCCTATCCTAGATTCGATGCTCTTCGACCTTCGCGGCCGTGGACGGCGCCGCACCGTACAAGTGATCTACCTCGCGCTCGCCATCCTCATGGGCGGCGGCCTCGTCCTGTTCGGCATCGGCGGCGGCACCAACGGCGGCCTCTTCGACGCCATCGGCGGGAGCGGCGGCAACAGCACGAACGTCGACGCGGTCTTCCAGAAGCGCCTGGACACCTACGAGGCCAGGCTCAAGGCCAACCCGCAGGACCCCGCGGCCCTCATCGGGATGACCAAGCTGCGGGTCGCCAACGCGAGCACCGGCGAGAACTACAACCAGACCCAGCAGGCCTACACCGCGAAGGGCCTCGCGGAGCTGCGCCAGGCCTCCTCGGCCTGGCAGCGCTACCTCGCGACCAAGCCCGCCAAGCCCGACGTCGACACCGCCAACGCCATGACGCAGGCCTACGGGCCGCTCGGCCTCAAGCAGTACGACAAGGCCGTCTCGTCACTGGAGATGGTCATCGCGGGCAGGAAGGAGACGGCGAACCTCTATGCCCAGCTCGCGATCCTGGCCGCGGGGGCCAAACAGGACCGCAAGAGCACGCTGGCCGAGGCGAAGGCCCTCGACCTGACGCCCAAGGCCCAGCGCAAGCAGCTGAAGTCGGCGATCGACCTGCAGAAGAGCCAGCTCGGCGTCGAGCAGCCGACCCAGCCACAGAGCGGCTGAGCGGAACCCGTCGCTACCATGCCCGGCTCGCCCCTGTAGCTCAACTGGCAGAGCAGCGGACTCTTAATCCGAAGGTTCCAGGTTCGATTCCTGGCGGGGGCATCGCGAAAGCGCCGCAAACGAGAGCCTATTGCAAGGTTCCGCGCGTATCCGGAACGCGCGTATGTCCCGGATATGTCCCGAATCGGGCGCTGCGGCCGCGCGGTCAGCGTCTGATAGGCATTCGCGCCCTGCCGGATCGCGGGGTCGAAGGGCATCGCGCAGCAGTGACCGCGAAGCACGCGGGTGCTCCCCAGCAGCGTTTGGCGCATCTGCGATGCGCGGCGCCACGGTCTGCTCCCTCTGGCCCGCGCTTTGACACGGAGGAGTCCTACCTCTAAGCTGATCTGACTGAACTGAGTTTGGTTTAGGGCAGCGAGAGGGGTCTTTGTGTCTACGCAGGTGCTCGGGCCAACTGAACTGGTCCTCGACGTGTCAGCTGAGCTGCCGTTCGACGAGCCATCATTTCTAGCGTCGTCCGTGCGTCTCCCAGAAGGCGAGGGCGAAGCACCGCCCGCCGTCCTGATCTGCTGGCCGGGAGGCTCGTATGCGCGCTCCTACTGGGACATGCACATACCGGGGCATCCCGACTACAGCTTCGCCGAACACCTGACCCACAAGGGATTCATCGTGGTGGCCGCCGACCACCTCGGCGTGGGCGCAAGCAGCAAGCCCGCCGAGGGTGACCGGGTCAACTTCGAGACGATGAGCGCCGCGGCGGCGTCGTTCGTCGTCCAGGTTCGGGCGATGTTGGCCGATGGCTCGCCAGAGTTCGGCGGCCGGCCGCTTCCATCGGTCCCGATCATCGGCGTCGGCCATTCCCTCGGCGCCTGCCTCACCGTCGTGCACCAGGCGCGACATCGCTGCTACGACGCGGTGGCGCTGCTCGGGTTCACCCACGGGCTAAAGGAGGTCTCGGTCACGGCCGTCGGCGCCGTGGAGCGCGATCCCATCGACGACGACACGGCGTTGCGCGAGACCGCGACCGAGCAGGCCAGGGCGTTCTTCGGAGACACGTGGGACGACATCTACGGATCCTGCCCACGCGAGCCCAACCATGCCTGGCTGCATGAACCGGACGTCCCCGCCGCCGTGATCGCCGCCGACGATGCCAAGGCGGCCCGATGGCCGCGCCAGCCCTACGTCGAGGCGCTGCTAGCGGGACACAGCGCCCGGTTCGCCGCCCAGCTCGATTGCAACGTCTTCATCGGATTCGGCGATCACGACGTCCCACCTGTTCCTCACGCCGACGTGGCCTACTACCCCCGCAGCCACGACGTGACCCTGTACGTCCTGCGCAACTCCGCCCACTGCCACAACTTCGCCTCCACCCGAACCCAGCTCTGGGAGCGCATCGGTCTCTGGGCTGGCGAACAGGCCAAGAACCTAGAAACCTGAAGAACCAGACGACGGCCCAGGCGCCCAAGCCCCGGGACGCAGCTGCGCTCACCTCCGCTGGGGGGCCGTGCTGCGCTCCCCAGCGGCCGTCACGTCGGTGCGCCGGGCCTAGTAGGAGCCCGTCTTCTCGGTCCCCTTGGCCGCGACGACGTACCACTTGGCGCCAAAGGCGTCGAGGCCCTCGCCCTTGGTGGCGCCGCGCTTGCCCTGGTCGCCCTTGAACGTGTAGAGCGGGTGCTTGTTGTAGGTCACCTGCGTCGTGCCGTCAGGGCGCTTGGTCGTCCCGAGCAGCGAGGCCTTGGCGGCCGCGCCGGCCTTGGGCGTGCCCTTGGTCAGCAGCGGCGGCCAGTTCTGCGCGCAGTCGCCCGAGCAGGCGCTCTTGCCGCGCTTGTCCTTCTCGAAGAGATAGAGGGTGTGGGAGTTGCCGTCGACGAGGATCCGGCCGAGCGCGCTGGTCCCGGTCTTCACGGTGGCGGGCTTGCTGGTCGCCGAGGAGGCGATCGCGGTGAAGCCCGCGAGCGCGGTGGCGGCGAGCACGAGTACGGCGACTACGGCGATGGAGCGTCTCATGTGCGTCCTTCCTGGCTGGGGCGGACCGAACGGGGGCGGTCCGGGGGTGTGCAGACAAGGACGCCGTCGGCGGGGCAGTCGTTCTGGACCAGCGACTGTGGCGTTCGTCACGCAGCGACGCGAGGCGCTGCGCCCCGCCGCGCAGGAAGGGCTAGCGTTGGCGCCATGCTCGCGATCCTCGACGGCACCGTCAGCGACGCCTCGCAGGCGCAGATCCCCGCCACCGACGACGGGTTCCTGCGCGGCGACGGCGTCTTCGAGGTCATGCGCCTCTACGGCGGCCGGCCGTTCGCCCTCGACGACCACCTGACGCGCCTGGGCCGGTCGGCGGCCAACCTGAGGCTGCCGATCGACGTCGAGGCGGTCCGCGCCGACGTCGAGACGCTGATCGAGCGCAACGAGGTGAAGGACGCCGCGCTGCGCGTGGTCGTCACGCGCGGCGGGCGGCGCCTGGCGGTCGTCGAGGAGCTCAAGCCCCTGCCGGAGACCCTCGCCCTGGCCACGATCGAGTACGCCCCGACGCGCGTGCTCGACCAGGTCAAGTCGCTCTCCTACGCCGCCAACATGCTCGCCCGCCGCCTGGCCCAGGAGCAGGGCGCCGACGACGCCCTGCTGGTGACCCCGCACGGCCGTGTGCTGGAGGGCCCGACGACGTCGTTCGTGTGCTCCCTGGACGGCGAGACGCTCGTCACGCCCCCGCTGTCGGAGCACATCCTCGACTCGATCACCCGCCGGCACCTGCTCGACGTGATCGAGGTCACCGAGCAGGTCATCGCCCGCGACGACCTCTCGCGCGTGCGCGAGGCGTTCATGGCCTCCACGCTGCGCGAGGTGCACCCGGTGCGGACGATCGACGGCGCCGAGCTGGCGGCGGCTCCCGGGGCGCTCACGCAGGAGGCGGCGAGCCGGATCCGCGCGCACATCGAGCAGGAGCTGGGCGTCTCCGCCTGACCCTTGCGGGTCCTCACGGTCATCGGCAACCGGCCGCAGTTCGTCAAGGCCGCGGCGGTCTCGCGGCTGCTGCGTGCCGAGCACGAGGAGCTGCTCGTGCACACCGGCCAGCACCACGACGACGAGCTGTCGACGATCTTCGTCACCGAGCTCGGCGTCCCGCGCCCCGAGCGCGAGCTCGGGATCCACGGCGGGACGAACACCGAGCAGACGTCGCGCATGCTCGCCGCCCTCGGCCCGATGGTGGCGCAGGAGCGCCCGGACGTCGTCCTCGTCTACGGCGACACGAACTCGACGCTGGCCGGCGGGCTGGCCGCCGCGCAGGCCCGCGTGCCGGTCGCCCACGTGGAGGCCGGCATGCGCTCGTTCGATCGCGCGATGCCCGAGGAGCTCAACCGCGTCCTCACCGACCATCTGTCCGACGTGCTGCTGTGCCCGTCGCCGACGGCCGTGGCCAACCTCGAGCGCGAGCACGCCGCAGGGCGCATCGAGCTCGTGGGCGACGTGATGGTCGACGTGGCGCTCCTCTTCGCATCGCGCGCGCGGGCCGACGACGGGCCATTGCGCGCGGCGGGCGTCGCCGCGGGCGAGTACGCGCTGGCCACCGCGCACCGCGCGGGCAACGTCGACGCGCCGGCGCGGCTGCGGGCGCTGGTCGACCTGCTGCTCGCGCTCCCGCTGCCGGTCGTCCTGCCGCTGCACCCGCGCACCCGCGCGCGCCTGGAGGCGGCGGGCTGGCTGGGCGAGCTCGAGGAGGCCGCGCACGTGCGCCTGCTGGCGCCGCTGGGCTACGTGGCCTTCAGCGCACTGCTGTCGCGGGCCCGGGTGGTGCTGACCGACTCGGGTGGCGTGCAGAAGGAGGCCTACCTGGCGGGCGTGCCGTGCGTGACGATGCGCGACACGACCGAGTGGGTCGAGACCGTCGACGCCGGCTGGAACGTGCTCGTCGACCTCGATGCCGGCGCGGCGCTGGCCGCCCTGGAGCGCACCCCGCCCGCCGAGCGCCCCGAGCTCTACGGCGACGGGCACGCAGGCGCGCGCGTCGTCGCGGCGCTCGCGCCGCGCTGAGGCTTCAGCCGCCGCCGATGCGGCGCAGTGCCACCCCGGCGGCGGCGAAGCGCGCGCCGTCGAGCAGGCCACGGCCGTCGACGATCGCGCGCACCCCGGGCAGGTCGTCGGGGCCGAGGGCGGTGTAGCTGGCGTGGTCGGCCTGCAGGATGGCGCCGGCCGCCTCGCGCCCGTCCCAGGCCTCGAACCCGAGCGCGCGCAGCTCGGCGTCGTCGTAGAGCGGGTCGATGACGAGCGCCTCGGCCCCGCGGGCGACGAGGATGTCGCGCAGCGCGAACGCGCCGCTGCCCGCGGTCTCCTTGACGTTGCCGCGGTAGGCCACGCCGAGGATCACGACGCGCGCCCCGGCCAGCGTCCCGAGCTCGGCTTCGAGCAGCTCGACGGCGTAGCCGGGCATCGCCTGGTTGACCGCGCGCGCCGCCCCCGGCAGGCGCGCCTCGTGGTCGGCGTCCAGGTAGAAGCGCGGGTAGACGGGGATGCAGTGCCCGCCGACCGCGACCCCGGGGCGATGGATGTGGCTGAACGGCTGGGAGTTGGCGGCGGCGATCACCCGGTCGATGTCGATGCCCGTGCGGTCGGCGAAGCGGGCGAACTCGTTGGCCAGGGCGATGTTCACGTCGCGGTAGGTCGTCTCGGCGAGCTTCGTCAGCTCGGCGGCCTCGGCGGAGCCCATCGGCCATACCTCGGCCTCCAGGAAGCTGCGATACAGCGCGACGCCGCGGGCCTCCCCGGCCGCGCTGAGCCCGCCGAGCAGCTTGGGGTAGGTGGCGAGGTCGCGCAGGACGCGGCCGCTGTAGACGCGCTCGGGGCTGAAGACGCAGAAGAACTCGTCCTCCGCGCGCAGGCCGCTGTGACGGCTCAGCGCCGGCGCGACGCGGCCCCGCGTGGTGCCGACGGGCAGCGTCGTCTCGACGGCCACCGTCGTGCCGGGCCGCAGCCCGGCGCCGATGTCGGCGAGCACCGCGTCCAGCGTGCCCCAGTCGGGCCGGGCGTCGGCGTCGACCACCAGCCGCGGCACCGCGATGACGAGCTCAGGGCCATCCGCGACGGCCGCTGTCGTGTCGGTGCTGGCGCGCAGGCACCCGTTCCCGACGACCTCGGCCAGCGCATCGCCGAGCCCATCCTCCCCGGGGAACGGAGGCTGGGCGGCGTTGACGAGCGCGACCGTGGCCGCATCGATGTCGCAGCCGACGACCTCGTGCCCGGCGCGGGCGATCTGGGTGGCGAGCGGCAGGCCGATCTTGCCCAGCGCGACGACGACGGCCCTCACGTGCTCACCTCTGCGGGTGGTGGCGACCGATCAGCCCGAGCACGGCTCAGCCCAGCGGCCGGGTGGAGTCTGGGCTCGACACGGCGCCACTAGGGTATCCGCCATGCCCGATCACACCGCCCCCGGTCTCGTCCTGAGCCCCACCGCCTCGGTCGGCCGCGACGTCAGCTTCGGCGCGAACGTCGTCGTCCACGACGGCGTCGTCATCGGCGACGGGGTCGTCGTGCAGGACAACGCGGTGCTCGGCAAGCCGCCACGGCTGGCGCCGACCTCGGGCGCGCCGCGCACGGAGCTCGATGCGCTCGTCATCGAGGACGGCGCCGCGATCTGCGCGGGGGCGATCGTCTTCGCCGGCTCGCACATCGGCGCGGGCGCGATCGTCGGTGATCAGTCCTTCGTGCGCGAGCGCAGCCGCGTCGGCCCCAACAGCGTCATCGGACGCGGCTCGGCCGTCGACAACGACGTCGTGATCGGCGCGCGCGTCAAGGTCCAGACCAACGTCTACGTCACCGGCTTCAGCATCGTCGAGGACGACGTGTTCCTCGGTCCCGGGGTCCTGACCACCAACGACGACGCCATGGGCCGCCATGCTCCCGAGGACCAGCTGCGCGGAGCGATCCTGCGCCGCGCGTGCCGGATCGGGGGCGCCGCCGTGCTCGTCCCCGGCGTGGAGGTCGGCGAGGAGGCGTTCGTGGCCGCCGGCGCCGTGGTCACCAACGACGTGCCGGCGCGCGCGGTGGTCATGGGCGTCCCGGCGCGCGTCATCCGCCACGTCGGCGACGAGGACCTGCTGGAAGCCTGGAAGTGAGGCTTCTGCACCTACCCGGTGCGCGCGAGCCGGCGCTGGCGCGACGCCGGCGGCTGCGCGCCGAGCGGCGGACGCTGGTGATCGCCGTCGCCGCCCTGCTCACGAGCGGCGCGGTGGCGGTGACGGAGGTCGGGCGCGTGTGGCGGCGCGGCTCGGCGCCGCTGCCGATCGAGGCCGTCGGCGAGCCCGACAGCGAAGCGGCCGCGCGCCTGGCGGCGGCCGGCGCGGAGGCCTTCGGCCAGACCGTCGAGGTCGCCGTTCGCGGCTATCAGGAGGGCTCGAGGCGCGAGAACGCGCTGCTGAACCTGCTCGGCTCCTTCACCATCGCGTGGGCCATCATCCGGCTGTCGACGCACACCATCCGCCGGCGCGGTCGCTTCGGGCCGTTCGGCGACCTCGTCGTCGGCCGCCACCACATCCACCACTTCGTCCCCGGCATCGCGATCGCCTTCGTGTCCGGCGGCGCGTCCGTCGTGGGGCGCAGCGCGGAGCTCGATCGCTGGCTCGCGGTCCCCTTCGGCACGGGCGTGGCCCTGACCCTCGACGAGTCCGCGCTGCTGCTCAAGCTCGACGACGTCTACTGGACCGAGGAGGGCATCGTCAGCGTGCAGATCTCGCTCGCCGTGGTCTCGATGCTCTCGGCGCTGGCCCTGGCCCTGCGGGTGCTGCGCCGCGGCGAGCGCGCGGTGCTGGAAGACGCCGCCTGACGCTCAGGCTGCGGCGGCGTCCAGGCGGTCGCCCGCCTGCGTCCAGATGATCTGCTCGCGACCGGGTCCGACGCCGACGAGCACGATCGGCACGCCGATGAAGTCGGCGATGAAGTCGAGGTACTCGCGCGCGGCCTCGGGCAGGTCGGCCCACGAGCGGCAGCCCGTGATGTCCTCGCTCCAGCCCGGGAGGTCGACGTACTCGCCGGTCGCGTGATGCAGCACGGACTGGTGGTAGGGGAAGGTGTCGAACGTGGCCTCGTCGTTGCCGCGATAGCGCGTGCAGACACGCAGCGTGTCGACGCCGCTGAACACGTCGAGCTTGGTGATGACCAGGCCGGTGAGGGTGTTCAGGCGCGCGGCGTAGCGCAGGGCCACGAGGTCGATCCACCCGGTGCGCCGCGCGCGCCCGGTGGTGGTGCCGAACTCGCCGCCGCGCTCGCGGAGGTCGGCGCCGACGGCGTCGTCGAGCTCGGTCGGGAACGGCCCGGCTCCCACGCGGGTGGCGTAGGCCTTGGCCACGCCCCAGATCACGTCGATGTCGCGCGGGCCCACGCCTGCGCCCACGCACGCGGCGCCCGCGACGGGGTTCGACGAGGTGACGAACGGATAGGTCCCGTGATCGAGGTCGAGCATCGTCGCCTGGGCGCCTTCGAAGACGACCGTGCCGCCGTCGTCGAGGCAGCGCTGTGCGAGCGCGGAGGTGTCGGCGATGTACTGCTCGAGCCGGTGGCCGAAGGTCAGGTAGTCCTCGGTCATGCGCTGCAGGTCGAGCGCCGGGTCCTTGGCGAAGGGGCGCAGCGTCAGGCGCTTGGGCTCCAGCGCGGCGGCGATCTTCTTCTTGAGGATCTTCTCGTCGAGCATGTCCTGCACGCGGATGCCCAGGCGCGCCGCCTTGTCGGCGTAGCACGGACCGATGCCGCGCTTGGTGGTCCCGATCGACAGCTTGCCGAGCTTGGCCTCGCCGGCGCTGTCGAGCATCAGGTGGTAGGGCATGATCAGGTGCGCGTTCGCGCTCACCCGCAGGCCCGAGACGTCGACGCCCTTCGCCCGCAGCCCGTCGATCTCGTCGGTCAGCACGCGCGGGTCGATCACGACACCGTTGCCGATCACGCACACCTTGCCGGGGTAGAGGATCCCGCTCGGCATCAGGTGGAAGGCCCACTTCTGCCCGTCGCGCACGATCGTGTGGCCGGCGTTGTTGCCGCCCTGGAAGCGCACGACCATCTCGGCCCGCTCGGCCAGGAGATCGACGATCTTGCCCTTGCCCTCGTCGCCCCACTGGACGCCCACAATGACGATGCCCGGCATGTGCGACCCAGTCTGTCAGGCGACGAACTTGCGCGCGTCTTCGCCGTAGAGGGGCACGAGCGTGCACATCTCCTCCAGGCGCGACGCCGTTCGCTCGCCGATCTGCGCGCCGAGGTCGCCGCGCTCGAGGTTCGTCGTGATCACGACGGAGCGCTCTTCCTCGTAGCGCGCGTTGACGATCGCGTAGAGCTGCTCGAGCACCCATTCCGACGTCTTCTCCGCCCCCACGTCGTCGACGTGCAGGAGGTCGACGGCGGCCAGGCGGTCCAGGAAGGAGACGTAGGAGCCGTCGCCGTCGGACTCGAAGGTGGCGCGGATCTCGGCCAGCAGGCGGGGGAGCGAGTAGATCGCCACCGAGCGCCCGGCGTCGAGCGCCGCGCGCGAGACGAGCATGGCGAGCGTCGTCTTGCCGGTGCCCACCTCGCCGTGCAGCCAGAGCCCGCGGCCGCCGTCGAGGTTCTCCTCCAGCGCACCGACGAAGCGCCGCACGATGCGCACCTGCGGCTCGGGCATGTCGGTCACCGGCGAGCGGTCGAAGGAGGCGCCGCGGTACTTGCGCGGGATCACGGCGCTGAGCCGTCGCGAGCGCCGGCGCTCGACGCGCGCGGGGCGGCAGCGACACGGAGTGGCGACGCGGGTGGCCTCGTCGATGACGAAGCCGCCGCCGTCGCACTGGCCGAAGGGGCACGGTGCCTCGTCGATCATGCGGCGCGCTGCAGCCCCAGGAAGCGTGGGTACTCGTTCTGGAAGGTCAGCGGCACGTCCCCCAGCCCGCCGTTGCGGTGCTTGGCGATGATCAGCTCGGCCTCGCCGGGCTTGTCCGTGGTCTCGGGGAAGTAGTACTCGTCGCGGTAGATGAACATCACGAGGTCCGCGTCCTGCTCGATCTGTCCCGATTCGCGCAGGTCGGAGAGCATCGGGCGCTTGTCGGTCCGCGACTCGACGCCACGCGAGAGCTGGCTCAGGGCGATGACCGGCACGTTGAGCTCGCGCGCGAGGATCTTCAGCCCGCGGCTCATCTCGCCCACCTGCTGCACGCGGTTCTCGATGCGCGCGTCGGCCCGCATGAGCTGCAGGTAGTCGACGATGACCAGCCCGAGCCCGCCGTACTCGGCCATCGCCTGCTGGTGCAGCCGCCGCGCCTTGGCGCGCACGTCCATGATCCCGATGTCCGAGGAGTCGTCGACGTACAGCGGCGCCGAGTCGTACTCGCCCGCGGTCCGCAGCACCCGCTTCCACTTGGCCTCGTCGCGCAGCCGGCCCTTGCGCAGGTCGTCGCCCTTGATCGAGGCCTGCGAGGCGATGAAGCGCTGCGCGAGCTCCGCCTCGGACATCTCGAGGCTGAACAGGGCCACGGGGCGCCGGTTGTCCTTGCTCAGCGCGACGTTCTCGGCCATGTTCGTGACCAGGGCGCTGTTGTGCACGACGACGTCGTCGGCGACGAAGTTGTGGTCGCCGGGCACGGTGATGTCGAAGGTCTCGTGCTCGCCGATCGGCTCGATCGACGCGACCTCGTCCCACCACAGGTCCGAGGTGGCGAGCGCCGCCAGCCCGTCGTCGTCGATGGCCTGCGCGAGCTCGCCGACGAGCGGCCGTGAGAGCCCGCGGATGCCGACGTGCCAGTTGTGGTTGCGCGGCCGGCCCGCGGCCGCGCTGACGTCGGCCCACGGGCGTGTGCCCTTGGCAGCGAGGATCGTGCCCCAGACGTCGGGCGGGATCGTGTCGACGTTGGTCCCCGGGCGTACCCGCCGCAGACCGGCGACGACGCGCGCCAGCGGCGCGGCCTTGCCGCAGACGCGGACCCGGCTGCAGAAGCGTCGCGAGCCCTTCCTGCCCGGTGATCAGCACCTCGCGCGCGACGGTCCCGGTCCCTTCGTAGACCTCGCGGCGCAGCGTCCGGATGCGCGAGACGATGCCGAGGCGCAGGAGCAGGTGCTGGACGTCGAGCGCGAGCCGCTCGCTGATCGTGGAGTAGCCGATCTGGTGCAGGCGATCGCTGGCGTAGGCGTGGCCGTCGCACGCGTAGAGCACCGCCAGGAAGCGCTCGAGGCGCCCCTCGTCGAGGCCGAAGATCGGCGTCGGGCACGAACTTGTCGGCCGAGCGCAGGCCCCACAGCCCGTGTCGCTCGCACAGCTCGCGCACGGGGTTGCTCTTGGCGCCCGGTCCAGCGCTGATCGTGGCGGTGCCGTGGCCGGCGCCGGACGCGTGTCAGCCGCAGGCCGAACGCCGCGACTGCCTCCTCCACCTCGTCGAGCACGGGGGAGTCGGGTCCGAAGCAGAAGCGCGGCGTTCGCTCGGTGAGGCTGCCGTCGGCGATGAGCGCGGCGAGCATGACGATCTCGTGGTCGGGCATCGTCTGCTCGAACTGCGGTCGCGGCAGCCGGCGCGGCACGGCGATACGCGCGCCGGGCGCGAGCTCGTCGAGCCGCCGCCAGCCGCCGATCGTCAGCAGCGGGTGGTTCGCGGTGGCCTCGACGCGCCGCCCCAGGCGGGTGGTGAGGCGATAGAGCGGCCGCACGCCGTTGCGCAACGCCGCGGTCGACTCGGGTCGCAGCGCAGCTTGCAGGTCGGGGCCGACGCTCGCGACGTGGACCTCCTCGCCGCCCTCGATCAGCGCGACGACCTCGTCGATGCGCCGTCGCGCGCCGGTCATCGGGTCGTAGACGAGCGCCGAGCCCTCGAGGCACTTCCCCATCGAGGGTCTTGCCGCGATGATGATCAGGTTGCCGGGCTGGAAGCCGCCGGTGATCGTGTCGAGGTCGGCGAAGCCGGAGGGGGTGCCGGTGAGCGAGCGGCCCTCGGCGGAGAGCTCCTGCCACTTGCGCACCTCGGCGTGCAGGACCTCGCCGACGAGGCGGAAGTCCTTCTGGCGGTCGTCGTGGGCGACCTCGAGGACGGCGCGCTCCGCCCATTCGACGAGCTCGCGCGGCGGCGCCTCGTGGCCGTGGACGCTGGCCTGGATCTCGTAGGAGGCCGTGAGCAGGCGGCGCAGCAGCGCGCGGTCGCGGACGATCTGCGCGTACTGGCGCAGGTTGCCGACCGCCGGGACCGCCGCGGTGAGGGCGTCGATCTCCGCCTGGCCGCCGGCCGAGTCGAGCCGGCCGCGCGAGCGCAGGTGCTCGGTGACGGTGAGGACGTCGATCGACTCGCCCGCCGTGAAGAGCGCGAGCATCGACTCGTAGACCTCGCGATGGCGCTCGCGATAGAAGTCCTCGACCTTCAGGCCCTCCTCGATCACGAACGCGTAGTGCGTGCGATCGGAGAGCAGCATCGCCCCGAGCACGGACTGCTCGGCCTCGATCGAATGGGGCGGCGCGGCGCCCGCCGCGGGGGGCTGCGGGGCGCCCGAGGGGCGTGTGCTGGTGGTGGGCAGGGCGCTCATCGAGTGGTGCCGAACGTAGCAACGGCGGGGGTCGGCAGCCCCGGGCTTCCCCGCATACACGGTGTCTTTCTTCGCAGGCCTGTGCGGAGTCGTCACACGTCCGCAGTCGGTGCGAGGCGAGCACGAAGAAGGCCTCCCGTGGGAGGCCTTCGGCACGGCGTGCGCGTGGCCCGCGCTACTGCTCGCTGACCAGCGTCTTGACGTTCGCGGTGACTCCGTCGGCCATCTCGACGACGACCATGTAGGTGCCCACGTGCTTGATGGGCTCGTCGAGGTGGATCTTGCGGCGGTCGATGGTGATGCCGCGCGCCTCCTGGATGGCGTCGGCGATGTCCTGCGTGGTGACCGAGCCGAACAGGCGGCCGTCGTCGCCGGCCTGCTGGCTGATGGTGAGCACCGTCTTGTTGAGCAGCTCGGCGCTCTCGGAGGCGCGGCCGATGGCCTCCTGCGCTGCGCGCTCCTCGGCTGCCGCGCGGCTCTGAGCCGCGTTGATGGCGCCCTTGGTCGCCGGCTGGGCGAGCTTGCGCGGAATCAGGTAGTTGCGCAGGTAGCCCTTGGAGACGTCGACGACGGTGCCCTTCTCGCCGAGCGTCTCGACGTCCTTGAGCAGGATCGCCTCGGGCATCGCCTAGCGCTCCTCGCGCTCGCGGTACCCGCCGCCGCGCCCGCCGCGCTCGGGACGCTCCTCGCGGGCGTCGCTCACGTAGGGCAGCAGCGCGATCTCGCGCGCCCGCTTGACGGCGGTCGCGAGCTGGTTCTGATGGCGCCGGCAGGCGCCGCTGATCCGCCGCGAGCGGATCTTGCCGCGCTCGGAGACGAAGCGCCGCAGCGTGGCGACGTCCTTGTAGTCGACCTGCTCGATCTTGTCCTTGCAGTACGGGCAGGACTTGCGCCGGCCGGAGCCGGGGCCGCCCTTCTTGTCGCGCCGTCGTGCGGGCTTGGCTCTGCGTGCTTTGGCCACGTCTGGGAGTCCTTCTGAAGCTTCGTCAACAGTCGAACGCGCGCCGGCGGCGCGCGAACAGACATTGTGACACGTTTGGCGCAGTCGGCCGCTGCGGCTCAGTTGCAGATGTGGCAGCGCCCGCCCAGGCACGAGCAGGCGAACAGCGCGGGCCGCGCACCGCCGGGGCGCCAGCCGCGCAGCGGCTCGACCCCGCTCGGCTCGCGGTGATCGACCGGGCCGCCGGGATAGCAGTGGCCGCCGAGCATGGTCGCGAGACGGTTCTTGTCGGCGTCGCTCCAGCCGGCGATCGTCTCGATCAGCGCGGTGATGAGCGTGTGGTGGTAGTGCCTGTCCATCGCGGGGTTCCTCTACGTGGGCGCGCTGGACCTGGCGCGTGCGCGCTTGGATACCCCTGTGCGACCCCGCACAAGCGCAGGCAGCCGATCGCACGCTGCGATCGGTACCGCATCGACTCCCAACGGCGACGACCGGTCCCGCGCCCTCGCGGGCGCGGGACGCCAGGTCAGCGCTTAGAAAGGGATGTCGTCGTCGGCCGGGGCCGACGAGCTCGGGCCGCCGCCACCTCCGGCCGGCGCGGCCGCGAAGTCGCCCGTGTCGGCGGGGATGTCCGAGCGCGGGGTGAAGCCGCCGCCGTTGCCGCCACCGGCGTCGTCGCGCGGGCTGGAGAGGAACTGGACCGTGTCGGCGATGATGTCGATCGCCTGGCGCTTGCCCTGCTCGCTCTCCCACTCGCGCCACTCGAGGCGCCCGTCGATGGCCACCGGGCGGCCCTTGGACAGGTAGCGGGCGCAGTTCTCGCCCTGCGCGCCCCAGACGGTGACGTCGAAGTAGTTGGGCTTGTCGACCCACTCGTTGGTCGAGTTGTCCTTGCGGCGCGTGTTGCACGCCACCCGGAGCTTGCACAGCGAGGTGCCGCTCGGCAGCGAGCGCAGCTCGGGATCGGCGGTCAGATTGCCGGTGATGATCACCCGGTTGATGTTTGAGGCGGCCATTTGGGGTTGCTCCCTTCGGGGGCGAACAGTCGTCGCGGAACTCGTCTGCGATCGAGTCTAGACACGGCCTCGGAGTGAACCCGGCGATGAGCCCGCTTTCTCCGCGCTTTTGTTGCAGTGCCGCCGCGAAGGCGACGCGGACCGCAGCGGTTAGGCCGCGGACGGGGTCTCGGCGGGCGCCGGGGCCTCCGCCGGCTCGTCCGCTGCGGGAGCCGGAGCGTCCGCGGTCGCCGCCGGTGCAGGCGGCGCGGCCGGCGCCTCGGCGCGCGGCAGCTCGGTCGGCGCGGGCGTGCCCGGCGCGAGCTTGATGATCCGGAAGCGAACGACCCCGTCGGCGATCCGCAGCGTGCGCTGCAGGCTCGCGAGCAACGTGGGCGGCCCATGGAACTGCAGCAGGTGGTACTCGGCGTCGGTGCGGTGGCGGATCTCGTAGGCCAGGGCGCGCGTGCCCCAGTCGTGATCGCTCACGATGGTGCCCGCGGACGAGATCGCCGCCTCGACGTCGGAGAGGACCTTCTTGCGCTGGTCCTCGGGTGCGCTCGTGTCGAGCAGCAGGACGAGGTCGTAAAGGGGTTCAGGTGCAGCCATGAGAAGCTCGCCGATCGATGGACGGCGGCGGCGGAAGATAGCAGGGGGCGAGGCCCCGGCGCCGCCCGCCTAGCACGCGCGATGGGCCCCGACGGCGTGTGGCGCAGGATCCGATGGGACAACGTGGCCCGGCTCGTGGCGCTCGTCGCGCTCGCGCTCCTCGTGGTCGCGTGGCCCCGTCTGGGCGGCCGCGCGCCGCGTCTCCCGCCGCCCGCGCCGGTCCCGGTGGCGACCGCGCCGCCCACCACGCCGCGGCCGCCCGCAGGCCGGCCGCCACGGCCCAAGCGCCCGCCGGCGCGCAGGCGCGATGGCGCGAAGCGGCGCGCGCGTGAGCACCCGCACGCGCGGGCGCAGCAACGGCCATCGCCCCGGCGACAAGCGCCGGCGCCGCGACGCGCCCGGGCGCCGCAACGCGCTCCAGCACCCCGAGCACCGCGCCCCGCCCCAGCGCCACGGCGAGCGCCACCGCCGGCGACGCACCAGGCACCGGCGAAGCCGCGACCCCCGACCGACCCCGCCGTCGACGAGTTCGGCCTCCCGTGACGCGCTCTACGACTTCTCGGAGGCCGTCTGCGCCGCCTTCTCGCGGATGTCGTCGAGCTGCTCGTCGATCCAGTCGCCCGGGTCGCGGGCCGTGACGATCTGCTTGAGCCCGCGCAGCCGCCGCGCCCGCTCGGCGGGCGCCATGGTGAGCGCGGCGTGAATCGAGTCGGCCAGCGCCTGGATGTCGAACGGGTTGACGCTCAGGGCGTGCTCGCCGAGCTCCTCGTGGGCGCCCGTGTTCTCCGACAGGATCGAGACGCCGTCGCGCTCGTTGACCATCGGACCCTCCTTGGCCACCAGGTTCATGCCGTCGAACATCGCGTTGACGAGCAGCACGTCGTAGTGCTTGTAGGCGGCCACGGCCTCCTCGAGGTCGTCGCGGAGCTTCAGCTGGATCGGCATCCAGTCCGGCGTGCCGTGGCGGTGGTTGACGACCGCGACGAGCGCCTCGATGCGCTCCAGGTACTCGGCGTACTCCGGGACGTCGGTGCGCGACGGCATGAGCTGGGCGATGAAGGTGACGCGCTCGCGGAACTCCGGATGCTGCTCGAGGAAGAGGTCGAACGACGAGAACCCGCGCAGGACGTTCTTGGACAGGTCGGCGCGGTCGACGCGCAGGATCAGGTGGTCGCGCCGGCGGCGCAGCAGCTCCTCCTCCTGCTGCGCAACGCCGTCGGAGGACGCCACCGAGAACAGCGCCTTGGCGTCGATCGGCAGCGGGTAGTTGCGCACCCACACCTCGCGATCCTCGAAGCGGACGATGCCGGACTCGAAGTCGACGTCGAGGTCCATCAGGTCGCGACAGCACTGCAGGAAGTTGCGCCGATAGGAGGAGGTGTGAAAGCCGATGATGTCGTTGGACAGCAGGCCGCAGTAGAGCTCCTCGCGGATGCTCTTGGGCAGCACCCGCCAGGCGTCGCTCTGCGTCCACGGGATGTGCACGAAGTGGTGCAGGAAGACGTCGGGGCGCGCGCGCCGCACGAGCGCCGGGAGCGTGTAGAGGTGGTAGTCGTGGACCATCACGACCGGCTCCTCGTCGTCCTCGATCTCCTCGATCACGGCGGTGGCGAGGTCCTCGTTGACGACGTTGTAGCCGTACTCGAACGCCTCGACCTCGTTGCGCCGGATGTCCGGGGCGTTGGAGAGGTCCCAGAGGTAGTGCTGGATGAACCACAGCATCGGGTTGGCGAAGATGTTGTAGAAGCGGTCGTAGGCCTCGGGCTCTGAGACCACCAGGCGCACCTGGTAGTCGCCGCCGGCCGGCGAGCGCACGCTGAACGCCTTCCCGTCGGCCTCGTGCGCCTTGCGGGCGTCGCCGTCGGTCAGGGCCGAGGCGATCCACACCGCGTCGCGGTGCGACGCCAGGCCCGTCAGGGCCGTCACCAGCCCGCCCGTCCCGCGTTTGACGCTGTCGTCGTCCTCGAAGGTCACCGGCCCGCGGTTGGAGACCAGGACGAGAGGGCCGCGAGAGTCGGGCAAGGTCCTACGCTCCTTCGAGAAGCTCCGTAAAGATCCTCAAATAGTCGCGCAGGTAGCGCGGCGTGAGGAAATGCTTGCGGACGTGCTCCTTGCCGCGGCGCCCGAGCGCCTTGCCCAGCGCGGGGTCGCGCAGGATGTCGAGCGTGCGCGCGGCGCAGGCCTCGACGCTGTCGACGAGGTAGCCGCTCACGCCGTTCTCGATCTGCAACGGGATCCCGCCGACGTTGCCGCCGATGAAGGGGCGCCCCTTCCAGATCGCCTCGGTCACCGTCAGCCCGAAGCCCTCGCGCGTGGACTTCTGGATGAGCACGTCGGACTGCGACTGGAAGGCGTTGACCTCGATCGAGCCGACGTTGTTGAAGTTGTTGAGGATGTGGACGTCGGGGTCGCCGTCGGCGTGCGCGATGGTGGCGTTGAAGAAGTCCCAGCCCTCGGGATCGTCGGAGGCCATCGAGCCGACGAGCGCGAGCTGGACCGAGGGGATCTGCTCCTTGACGATCCGGTAGGCGTCGATCACGCCGAGCGGATCCTTCCACGGGTCGAAGCGCGAGACCTGGGTCATCATCGGGCGGTCGACGTCGATGCCGAACTGCTCGCAGACATAGGCCGCGTCCTCGGGCGACAACGCCATGTTCTTGGGCGCCAGCGGGTCGATCGCGGGGGGGACGATGTTGACGTGGCCGCCCATCCCGGCGGGCACGTAGTCGCGGACGTGGAAGACCGACTGCGGGTAGGTCGCGATGTAGGGCAACAGCTTGCCCATGGTGTCCGGGTTGGGCGAGGACATGTCGATGTGGCAGCGCCACACCCAGCCGCGCGCCTTCTCGGGCACGAGCGTGTGCAGCGCGGCGGGCTGAGGGTCGTGGATGAGGGCCACGTCCCAGCCGCCGACGAGCTCGCGCGCGTTCATCTCGTTGTAGCGCCGCCAGGTGTCCCACTGCTCGTCGTTGAGGTCCTCGGGCGCGCCCTGCAGCGCGTTGTGCATGAGCTTGGTCGCGTTGAAGAACTCCTCGCGGCCATAGATGACCTGCCACTCGACGTCGAGCCCGACATCCTTCATGAGCGGCACGAGGGTGTAGAGGATCTCGCTCACACCGCCGCCGAACGCGGTCGCCGAGACGTGCACCACACGCGACCCCTTCAGGGGCTCGGCGAGCTCGCGGATCTCCTCGACGAGATCGCGCCCGACGATGTGCGTGTAGTCCGCGAGGGTCTTCGATCCGACGGCGACCGGCTGGAGCACGCGCGGGAGAGTAGCTGCGTCAGCCGCGCCGCGGCGCGTCGAGCGGGCGCTCGCCCAGCTTCACGCGCACCTGCCGGCGCTGTCCCGCGCGCCTGACGTCGAGCGTCACCGTGTCGCCCGGCGCGTAGTCGAGCAGCGCCTTGGCCAGGTCGCTCTCGGCGTGCACGGGCCGCCCCTGGACGGCCGTGACCACGTCCCCGCCGGTGCGGAAGGCGCGCTCCTGGAAGCGCTTGGTGTCGCCGCCCGCCTTGAGGTGGGCGCGCTGGGCGGGCCCGTCGGCGGTGACCTCCTGGATCCACGCGCCCGACCGCACCGACAGGTCGAAGCGGTCCGCGAGCTGGGGGTAGACGGCGACGCTGGCCACCCCGAGGTAGGCGTAGCGCGCCCGCCCGTCGCGGCGCAGCTGCGCCAGCGAGCGCCGGACCGCGTCGGCCGGGACCGCGAAGCCGACCCCCGACCCGTCGCCCGTCGAGGTCTGGATCTGGGCGTTGATCCCGAGCACGCGGCCGCGGCCGTCGAGCAGCGGGCCGCCCGAGTTGCCGTGGTTGATGGCCGCGTCGGTCTGGATCGCCCCGATGGTGTCGAAGCCGGTGAGCGACTGGATCGAGCGGTCGAGCGCGGAGATGACGCCGACCGAGAGCGACTGCTCCTCGCCGAACGGGCTGCCGATGGCCGCCACCGGCGCGCCGACGTGCAGGTCCTTGGTCGAGCCCAGCGGCAGCGGGCGCAGGGTCAGGCCCTCCGGGTCGATCTTCAACAGCGCCACGTCGGCGAACGGGTCGAAGCCCTTGACCTGCGCCGGGACCTGGTTGCCGTCGGCGAAGCGCACGAAGACGGTGGAGGCCTTGCGGATCGCGGCGCCGGTCCCGCTGGTCACGACGTGGGCGTTGGTGGCGATCTCGCCCTCGCCGGAGATGACGAAGCCCGAGCCCAGACCGGCGGAGTTGTCGCTGCCGGGCTCCTCCAGCCCGGTGGCGATGACCGTCACCACGCCGGGCGATTCGCGTTCGTAGATCCCGCGCGGGTCGAAGCCGCCTTCGCCCTTGCCCGTCTGCTCGAGCACCTCGACCTTGGTCGTCGTGCTCTGCACCGTGCGCGTCGTCGTGTGCCCGCCGCCGCAGCCGGCGGCCAGCAGCGCCGCGGCGGCGAGGCCGCCGGCCAGCGTCGTCCTCACAGCGGCAGCTCCAGGGCGAAGGTCGTGCGCCCGGGGACGCTCTCGGCGCTGAGCTCGCCGTCCATGCGATCGGCCAGCTCGTGCGCGATGGCCAGGCCCAGGCCGGATCCCTGCGCGTCGTCGGAGGTGAAGAACGGCTCGAACACGCGCTCGAGGTCGCCGCGCCTTATCCCGGTGCCGAAGTCGGTCACCGACAGGCGCGCGCGGCCGTTGCGCCGCGTGGCGGCGAGGACGACGTCGGTGCCGGCCGGGGTGTGGCTGAGGGCGTTGTCGATGAGGATGCGCATGATCTGGGCGACGCGCTCAGGATCGCACAAGGCCTCTACCCGCCCGCCGGTCAGACGTAGCTCGAGATGGGACTCGTGGGCGGCGAGCGCCGGCGTGAACTCCGCGGCCACGCCCTGGGCCAGCTCGCCGATGTCGGTCGGCTCGGGCCGCAGCTCCAGCGAGCCCGCCTCCAGGCGCGACAGGTCGAGCAGCTCGGTGGCGAGCTTGCCCAGGCGGTCGACCTGCTGGCGCAGCTGGTGCATGAAGGCGGTGCGCGTCTCCTCGTCGAGCTCCTCGTCCTCGAGCAGCTCCAGGAAGCCGCTCAAGGAGAAGATCGGGGTGCGCAGCTCGTGCGACGCGGTGGCGATGAAGCGCCGCCGCGCGGTCTCGAGCTCGGCGAGCTGCTGCTGCATCGCGTCCAGGGTGCGGGCGAGCTGGCCGAGCTCGTCGCGGGCGCCCGACTCGAAGCGCGTGTCGAAGTCGCCCTGCGCCACCCGCCGCGCCGCGCGCTCCATGCGCTTGACCCGGCGGCTGAAGGCGCGCGCGAGCAGGTAGCCCGCGAGCAGCGCGCCGAGCAGCGCGAGCGCCCCGGCGACGAGGACGCGCTCACGGATGAGCGAGACGGTGGCGTCGACGTCCTCCAGCGGCGCCGAGTAGACGGCGACGTAGTAGACGCCCGGGCGCTTGGCACCGCGCGCGGTCAGCCACACCGGCAGCGCCGCCTCGGCCACGCGGCCGACGTTGGCCGCCTCGGTCCCGCGCGCGATCCGCCGCGTGCGCGCCGCCTCCTGCGCCACGGCGAACTGCAGGTCGCCGATCTCGCGCTGCGCGGTCGAATCCGAGGCGAGATAGGTCTGCACTCCCTGTGTCCCGCGCGTGACGCCGAGCAGGGTGACGCGCGCACCCGATGCGTCGGCCGCCTGGCGCACGCGGGCGTCGAGGACCTTGCGGTCGAGCGAGTGGTTGAGCGCATCGACGATCGGGCCTGAGTACTGGCGCGCCACGGCGCTCAGCGTGTCGAGCTTCTGGTCGCGCACACCGGCCTCCAGGCCGGAGGTGACACCCAGGTACACGCCCGCGATCACCACCAGCGTGATGGCGAAGAACAGCAGCGCGAGGCGATTGGTGATCGACCGCAGGTCTAGCCCTCCGTGTCGCGGAAGCGGTAGCCCACGCCGCGCACGGTGAACAGGTACTCCGGGTCCTTCGCGTCACGCTCGAGCTTCTCGCGCAGATGGCGGATGTGCACGTCGATCGTGCGCGGGTCGCGATATGCGCTGTCGCCCCAGATGCGCGTGAGGAGCATGTCGCGCGTCCACACGCGGCCGGGGCTGGTCGCCAGCGCGACGAGGATCTCGAACTCGACGTAGGTCGTCTGCACCGGGCCGCCGCGCACCTCGACGGCGCGCTTGGCCGGGTCGATGCGCAGCTCGTGGACCTCGAGCGGCACGGCGTCGTTGTCGGGCTCGCGGCGGGCCATGCCCGCGCGGCGCAGCGCCGCCTTGACCCGCGAGCGGAACTCGCGCAACGAGAAGGGCTTGGTGATGTAGTCGTCGGCGCCCAGCTCGAGCCCGAGGACCTTGTCGATCTCCTCGGCCTTGGCCGTGAGCATGATGATCGGGACCGACGAGCGCGCACGCATGCGCCGGCACACCTCCAGCCCGTCGAGGCGGGGAAGCATGACGTCGAGCACGACGAGGTCGAACGTCGTCTCGCCGAAGCGCGCCAGCGCCTCGCGGCCGTCGGTGGCCTGCACGACCTCGTAGCCGTCCTTGCGCAGCGGGTAGGAGAGCAGCGTCTGGATGGACTGCTCGTCGTCGACGAGGAGGATGCGGGGCGTGTGCTCGAGCATGTCGGCTCTGGACAGGGTACGCCCAGCTACCCTGCGAATTTCGCATGCTCGACCCGCGGATCTACCGCGCAGCTCTCGTCCCGGTCCTGTTCGCGCTGATCGTGGCCGCGTTCTCGCTCAGCGACCGCCCACGGCCGATCGGGACCACGCTCGAGCCCGACGCCTTCTCCGAGGCGGTCGCGCAGCGCGCGGTGGTCGACCTCGACCAGTGGGTCGCCGCCTACCCGGCCCGCCGCGCGGGCGACAGCGGCGACGCGGCCCTGGGGGCGAAGCTGGCCGCCGACTTCCGGGCCATGGGCTCCTATCAGGTCAGCACGCCCTCCTTCCAGGCCGAGACGGCCGACGGCAAGCGCCGCCTGACCACCGTCATCGCGCGCCAGGTCGGCCAGCCCGGCCCCGGGCTCGTGGTGGTCGCCCACCGCGACGCGCTGCACCGCGGGGCGCGCGCGGAGCTGTCGGGCACCGCGGCCATGCTCGAGCTGGCCCGGCTGGTGCGCGGCGGGCGCCTGAAGCGCACGGTGACCTTCGTCTCCACCAGCGGCGGCAGCGCCGGGCTGGGGGGCGCGCGCGACCTCGCCCATCGGCTCGGCGGCCGGCCGGGGGCCATCCTCGTGCTCGGCGACCTCGCAGGGACGACCGTGCGCCGTCCCTTCGTGGCGGGCTGGTCCACGGGCGACGGCGTCGGGGCGCTGCAGCTGCGCCGGACCGTGGAGGCGGCCGTGCGCAAGGAGGCCGGCACCAACCCGGGCGGCGCGCGGGCGACGTCGCAGTGGGCGCGCCTCGCGTTCCCGGTCACCGTCGGCGAGCAGGGCCCGCTCGTGGCCGCCGACCTCCCGACCGCGCTCATGTCGATCGGCGGCGAGCGCCCGCCGCCGGCGGGCGATCGCATCGTGCGCAAGCGGCTGCAGGCCTTCGGGCGCGCCGCCCTGCGCACGCTCACCGCGCTCGACAACACCCCGACGCTCGGGAGCGCCGGCTCGACCCATGCCCTGGTCACGATGCGCAAGGTCCTGCCCGTGTGGGCCATACGGCTGCTCGTCGCGGCACTCCTGCTCGCCCCGATGCTGGTCGCCGTCGACGGCTTCGCGCGCGTGCGCCGCCGCCGCGAGGCGGTCGGCCCGTGGGTGTGGTGGCTCGTCGCGAGCGCGGCGCCGCTGGCGCTCGCGCTCGCCTTCGCCTGGATGCTGGGCGTGACCGGGCTGCTGCCGGCCACCCCGCCGGAGCCGGTGGCCGCCGGCGCGATCCCGATCGGGACCGCGGAGACGGTGGCGCTGGCGGCCGTCGCGCTGGTGGCGCTCCTCGGCTGGATCGCGCTGCGCCCCGCGCTGCTGCGCCGGGCCGGCGGGCGCACCGGGAGGTTCCACGGCGAGGGGGCGGGCGCCGCGCTGCTCGTCACGTGGTGCGCGCTGGCCGCCGTGCTCTGGGTCCTCAACCCCTACGCCGCGGCACTCCTCGTGCCCGGCGCGCACGCGCTGCTGGCGGTGATCGCACCCGAGGTGCGCCTGCGCCGCGCCCTCGCGGTGGCCCTCGTCGTGGTCGCCGCCGCGCCCTTCCTGCTCGTCGACCTGTCGCTCGCCGGACAGCTCGGGCTCTCGCCGGCGGAGTTCGGCTGGTTCTGCCTGCTGCTCGTCGCCGGCGGCGTCATCGGGCCGGTGGGCTGGGTCATCTGGAGCCTCGTCCTCGTCTGCCTCGTCGCCGCGCTGCTCGTGGCGCTGCGCAGCCGGTCGAGCGTGGCGGCGCCGGAGACGCCGCGGATCACCGTGCGCGGCCCGGCCAGCTACGCGGGCCCCGGTTCGCTCGGCGGCACCGAATCCGCCCTGCGGCGATGAAGCGCGCGTTCGGCACGGCGCTGGTGGTGGCAGGACTCCTCGTGCTGGCCGACGCCGCCATCACGCTCGCCTGGCAGGAGCCGCTCAGCGCCCTGCGCGCGGGACGCGCCCAGCACCAGCTCGCCGCGCAGCTGCACCGGCTCGAGCTCGCCGCCCCGCCCCGCGCCGGCGATCGCGCCGAGGTGGCCGTGGCGGCGGGCGCGCTCGCCCGCACGCGGCGCGACGGCCAGGCCGTGGCCGAGCTGCGCATCGCGCGCATCGGCCTGCGCACGATCGTCGTGCGCGGGACCACGGCGGCCGACCTGCGCGACGGCCCGGGGCTCATCGCCGGGACGCCGCTCCCGGGCCAGCGCGGCACGACGGCCATCGCCGGGCACCGCACGACCTACGGCGCCCCGTTCCGCCACCTCGACGCCATGCGCCGCGGCGACGCGATCACATTGCGCCTGCCCTACGCGACCTTCCGCTACCGGGTCGAGGGTCGGCGTATCGTGAACCCCGGTGACCTCTCCGTGCTGCGCCGCGTAGGCCATGATCGCTTGGTGCTGAGCGCCTGTCATCCGCTCTTTTCCGCCGCTCGGCGCATCGTGGTGCTGGCGCGGCTCACGCACGTAGGACAACCGGCCAGGGGCGTCGACAGCAATGCCTGAGCCGGACAGCAGGGCCGATACAGACGGCGACCCGCAGGACCGCAAGATGAAGCTCGCCTCCCTCAAAGATCAGATCGCCCGCGACCAGTACGCGGTCGATCCCAACGTCGTCGCCGAGGCGTTCATCCGCCGCGTCTGTCCCGAGCGCGCGGGCACGCCGTCGGTCAGCCGACGCGATGCTCGTATCCGCGCAGCTCGCGCGCCGCGCCGCCCGCGCTGAACGTCACCTCGGGCTCGCCGGCCGACACCGCGCCCACACGCTTCGCGGGTGGCTGCGACGGCAAGCTCACGCCGGGCGCGACGCACGCGCACAGCTCGAAGTCCTCTCCGCCGCCCGCCGCCAGCTCCCAGGGCGCGACGCCGAGCTGCGCGGCGACGTCGGCCACCCCGGGCGCGAGCGGCAGCGCATCGAGGTCGATCTCGATCGCCACGCCGCTGCGCTGCGCGAGGTGGCGCGCGTCGGTGGCGAGGCCGTCGGAGAGGTCGATCATCGCCGTGGCGCCCAGCGCGGCGAGCGCGCGCCCCTCGGCCAGGCGCGGCTCGGGACGCAGGTAGGCGCGCACCAGCGCGTCCTCGCCGCGCGCGCGGCCGTCGAGGATGGCCAGGCCCGCCGCCGCCGCGCCCAGCGCGCCGGTGACGACGACGGCGTCGCCGGGCCGCGCGCCGTCGCGCCCGACGAGCTCCTCGCGCGTGTCGGCCCAGCCGGTGACCGTCACCGCGAGCGTGAGCACGGGCGCGCGCACGAGGTCGCCGCCGGCGATCGTGGTCGCGGTGCGCGCCGCCAGCTCCTCCATCGCGCGCACGCAATCGAGGACGGCGTCGGCGCCGAAGCCCTCCGGGACGCCCATCGCCACGTACGCCTCGCCCGCCTCGGCGCCCATCGCGGCGAGGTCGGAGAGGGCGGCGGCCAGGGCCCGGTGGCCGGCGTCGGCCGCCGTCACGCCCGGGTGGTCCAGGCGGAAGTGCACGCCGTCGACCATCGCGTCGACCGAGGTGACCGCGAAGGGCCGCGCGCGCACGACCGCCGCGTCGTCGCCCAGCCAGCGCACGATGCGCTGCGAGCGCGGACGCAGCAGCTCCTCGAAGGCCGCGATGAGCGACAGCTCGCTCACGCCGGCGCTTCCCTACCGGTGCCGGTAGACGATGCGCGCGCGATCGAGGTCGTAGGGCGACAGCTCGACGCGCACGCGGTCACCGGGGAGGATGCGGATCCGGAAGCGCCGCATCTTGCCCGCTACGTGCCCGAGGACGACGTGCTCGTTGTCCAGCTTCACGCGGAACATCGCGTTGGGCAAGGCCTCGATGACCTCGCCCTCGAACTCGACCTTCTCCTCCTTGGCCATGCCACGGGGACCGTACCAAGCAGAGATCAGCCAGGGTTGGGCGCGCCCGTTCCGCCGTCCTGGGCGCCAGGGGCCGGGTTCGCCGCCGGCGGCGTGGCGGCGGCCGGCGGCGTCGTGTTCGGCGTCTGCTGCGGCGGGGCCTCGTAGGCGTCGGGCGGGTACTTCGTGCCGCCGCCGTCCTTGCCCGTCGTGCCCTGGCCGTTGCCGTCGGGCGTGTCGCCCGGCTGCGTCGCGCCGGGCTGCTGGTCGGGCTTGCTCTCCTTGGCCCCGGTCCGCGAGTACTTGCCGAAGAAGGGCTGCGGGGCGAACGGGACCTTGGGCTTGGGGAAGTCGCCGCAGAACTTGCCGTGGGCGGACTTCATGTAGCGCCCCCAGATGGGCGCTGCCACCACTCCGCCCGCCGCGCCGGGGCCGAGCGGGTAGGGGTCCCTGGGGTGCCCGACCCATACCGAGGTGACCAGGCGCGGCGTGAAGCCCACGAACCACGCGTCGGTGTAGTCGTCGACCGTGCCGGTCTTGCCGGCCGCGGGGCAGCCGATCTGCGCCGCGGTACCCGTCCCGCCCTGGACGTTCTTGATGAGGATCTTGGTCGCCTCGTAGGCCACGCCGTCCTCGAAGACCTTGGTGCGGCTGGGCTTGCCGAGGTCGTCGACGTGGCCGTCGGGGAAGGTCACCTTGCGCACGACGATGGGCCGCATGCGATACCCGCCGTTGGCGATCGTCGCGTACGCGCGCGCCATCTCCAGCGGGGAGACGCCGTCGGTCAGGCCGCCCAGGCCCTCGGCCGGGAAGCCGTGCAGCGGGCTCGTGATGCCCATGTCGCGCGCCGTCTTGGCCACCGACTGCGGACCGAGGTCGGCGTCGAGCTGGGCGTACACGGAGTTGTCGGACTGCAGCGTGGCCCGGACCAGGTTCATCGAGCCGCCGTAGCTGTGCGAGTAGGTCTGCACCTCGTAGCTCGGCACCGACGGGAGCCAGCCCGGGCTCAGATGGCGCGACACGTAGCTCGTGCGGTTGGGATCCACGCCACGGCGCAGCGCGTCCATGAGGACCATGACCTTGAAGGTCGAGCCGGCCTGGCGGTGGCCCTGCGCGGCGAGGTTGAACTTCGAGTCGCCGTAGCGCGACGACGAGGCCATCGCGCGCACGTAGCCCGTGTGCGGGTCGATGGTGACGATCGCGCCGGCCCGGTCCGGCGCGCCGAGGTTCCCGTCGAGCGCCTTGCGCGCGAGCGCCTGCAGATGCAGGTCGATGGTCGTGTCCACGCGCAGCCCGCCGCGCAGCACGGTGTCGACGCCGTACTTGTCGATCAGGTACTGCTTGACGTAGTCGTAGACGTAGCCCTCGCGCTTGGCCGTGTAGAAGCGGTTGTGCTTGACGCCGAGGCTCATGGCCTTCGTCTTCTCGGCCCGCGCCTGCGAGATGTAGCCCTGGTCGGCCATGCGCTGCAGCACGTCGTTGCGCCGCGCCGTGGCCGCGCCCGCACTCAGGAACGGGTTGTAGTTCGTCGGCGCCTGGGGCAGCCCGGCGAGCAGCGCGGCTTCGCGCAGCGTCAGCCGCGACGCGGGCTTGTCGAAGAAGATGCGCGCGGCGGCCTGGATGCCGACCGCGGTCTGCCCGCCGACGGTGCCGTAGGGCACCGAGTTGACGTACTTGTTGACGATCCACAGCTTGCCGGGGCGCCCGGGATGGCGGTCCTCGAGCTCCTGGGCCAGCTTGGCCTCGCGGATCTTGCGCTTGTAGCCGGCGACGCCCGAGCGGGCGCGCTCGCCCGTGTAGAGGTTGCGCACGAGCTGCATGGTCAGCGTCGAGCCGCCCTGGATGTCCTTCTTGGACTCGACGTTCTTGACCGCGGCGCGGACGATGCCCTCGAAGTCGACGCCCTTGTGCTCGTAGAAGCGGCGGTCCTCGATGGCGACCGTCGCCTCGCGGACGATGTCGGGGATCTCGGCGGAGTGCACCGGCGTGCGCAGGACGTTGGCGTTGATGAAGCCCAACCGCGTCTTGCCGTCGGCGGCGTAGATGCGCGAGGTCGCCCCGAGCTCGATCGGCTTCTTGGTCTCCAGCGACGGCGCGCTGTTGGCCACGTTGATGACCCACGCCACCGCGGCGATGGCCGCGATGGCCACGCCCGTGACGACCAATCCGAGGGTCAGGAAGATGATGCGGTGTGGACCGCCCTCGTTGCGTTGCTTGCGGCGCTGGCGCTCTCGACGGGACATGAGGAAGCAGGAAAGGGTAGATCAGGGTTCGTCGCGGGGTCCCCGACACCCTGCTTCGCGCAGGGCGCGCAGGATCTGTGTCCGCAGCTCGCCCTCGCGCGCGATGCGCTGCGCCGGCGCCACGGGCGGGCCGGCCACCTGCAGGCGGATGCCGGTGTCGGTGACCTCGGCGATGCGGGCGTCGCGCGTCTCCTCGAGCGTCTCGACGGCCGCGAGGGCGGCGGTCTCGTCGGCGTCGGGGGCCAGCCAGGCCGAGACCTCGAGCGCCACCACGGGCGAGCGGATCGAGTCGTTGCGCAGGACGCCGGCGGCCAGGCGTTCGTTGGGGATGATCAGGCGCGCATCGGAGCCGGTGCGCAGCCACGTGTAGGTCAGCGACACGTCCTCCACGGTGCCCGTCTCGCCCTCGAAGGTCACGAGGTCGCCGATGCGCAGCGGCTGGGTGACGGCGAGGACCATGCCGGCGATCGCGTTGGCCAGGACCTGGCGGGCGGCGAACCCGACCACCGCCGCGGCGATCGCGCTCGAGGCGAGCACGGTGGCGGCCAGTCGATCGAGGCTCGTGAACTGCGCGAGGGCCAGGGCCAGCCCGACGATGAGGATGCTGGCCTCGATCACCCGGCGCAGGAAGCGCAGGCGGGTGTCGATCACGGGGCTGAGCTCGGCGCCGCCCAGCGCGTCGGGCAGCTTGTGCGCGCGCCCGCGCATCGCGCGGTGCACGATGGCGAGGAGCGCGAGCGCCGCCAGCAGCGTCAGCCCGGCCGCGAGATAGCGGTCCGACGACGACTCGGCTGCGACGATGAGGGCCGTCATGGCGCGTGAAGGTATCCCCTCGGCGGTCCTCCTCGACGCCCTCGGCACGCTCGTCGAGCTCGAGACCCCATGGCCGCACCTGGTCGACGAGCTGGCCGCGCGCGGCGTCGTGGTGGGCGAGGAGGCGGCGCGCGGGGCGATGCTGGCCGAGATGGCCTACTACCGCGCCCACCACGACGAGGCGAGCACGTGGCCCACACTCAAGGACCTGCGCCGGCGCTGCGCGGCCGTCGTGCAGGAGCAGCTCGGAACGGCGCTGCCGCTGGCCGACGTCGAGGACGCCCTTCTGGCGGCGATCCGCTTTCGCGCCTATCCGGAGGTGCCCGCCGTGCTCGGGCGCCTGCGCGCAGGCGGCGCGCGGCTGGCCGTGGTCTCCAATTGGGACGTCTCGCTGCATGACGTCCTCGAGCGCACGCACCTGCGCGCGCTGGTCGACGCGGTCGTCATCTCGGCCGTGCTCGGCGTCGCCAAGCCCGATCCGGCGATCTTCCGCGTTGCCCTCGAGCGCCTGGGGGCGAGCGCCGCGGAGGCGATCCACGTGGGCGACAGCGTCGAGCACGACGTGGCCGGCGCGCGCGCGGCCGGCGTGGAGGCGGTGCTCGTCGCCCGCAACGGCGGTCAGGCACCCGCCGGCGTGCGCGTCGTCACGGCGCTCGACGGGCTCCTGATGACGTAGGAGATACCTGCCGCCTCGTAGTCTGCATCGAGCCAGCATGTCCACCGCACCCTCCTCGATCCCGCCGCCATCGTTCGACGTCGCGCCGGAACTGCCCGAGGGCGTCGAGCGCCCGCCGCGCCCGGAGGCTCCGCGCTGGAAGCCGTGGCTGGCGTGGGTCGGGCTCGTCGGGGCGTTCGCCGGCGCGCTCATAGGGGCGCTCATCGTGGGCGTGATCGGGGCCGCCGCGGGCTCGGACTTCGCTCACCCCACCCCGGCGGTGAACATCTCGGCGACCATCGTGCAGGACCTGTCGTTCATCGGCGCCGCGCTGCTCTTCGCCAGCATCGCCGGCACGCCGCGCCCGGAGCAGTTCGGACTGCGCCGGACGAGCTTCTGGCCGGCCGTGGGCACGATGGCGCTCGCCTTCATCGCCTTCTACCTGGTCACCTTCCTCTGGGTGGCGATCCTGGGCGTCGACGCCAACGACTCCAAGCTGCCCGACGAGCTCGGCGTGAAGGACAGCACGGTCGCGATGCTGGCGGTGGCCTTCCTCGTCGCGGTCGTGGCGCCCGTGGCCGAGGAGTTCTTCTTCCGCGGATTCTTCTTCACCTCGCTGCGGGCCTGGAAGGGCGTGTGGCCGGCCGCGATCATCACCGGCCTCGTCTTCGGGGCGATCCATGTCGGGTCCGCCGAGGCCGTGTTCCTGCTGCCGCTGGCCTTCTTCGGCTTCGCGCTCTGCGTGGTCTACCACCGCACCGGCTCGCTGTATCCGTGCATCGCACTGCACTGCGTGAACAACTCGCTGGCCTTCGGGGTCTCCCAGAACTGGGGCTGGGAGACGGTGGTGCTGCTCGTGACCGCGCTGTCGCTCATCTCCCTCGGTGCTCTCGTGGTCCGCGCGACGTGGACCCCCGCACCCGCGCCGGCCGGCTGACGTCACAAGTCCAGCGGTCGGACTGCCTGCATAGGTACATTTCCGCGCCATGCACGTGCCGAGCCGCACAACCTTCGCCCGCCCCTGGCGGGCGCTCGCCGCGCCTGGCGTCGTCCTCGGACTTGTCTTTGCCCCCGGCAAAGACGGCGTCCTGCGTCCTCGCCAGCCACGACGATCGCTCCGCCATGGACTGGCCGAAGGCCGTGCGACCCGGCACGCGTGCGGTCTGCTCCTCGTCTTCCTCCTCGTGGCCGCGCCGAGCGCCGCGTCCGCGGCAACGGGTCCGCTGCTCTCGCTCACGCCCGAGCGCGTGACCAGCAATCGCCTCGCCCTGGCCGGCCAGCCCTGGCGCGTGCGGGTCGTCATGCAGCCGTGGGTCGAGGGCCAGACGGCGACGGTGCGCTTCTACCGTCACGGCCACAAGCTGCGTGTCGTCAACGTCAACCTGACGATGTCGGCGACCGGCAAGTCGGGCATGGCGCTCGTGGCCTTCAAGACCTCGACGCCAGGGGTCGTCGAGATACGCGCCACCCACCTGGCCACGCCGACCGCGCCGCAGCTCGTGGCCACGCCGGTGAAGGTGAACGTCGCCGCGCTGCGCGCGCGCCCCGGCGCGCGCGGCCCCGCCGTGCGCCTGCTGCAGCAGCGCCTGGCGGCCAAGGGCTACGTCGTCGGGCAGCGCGGCCTCTTCGACGACCGCACGGCGCGCGCCGTCCTGGCCTTCCGCAAGGTCACCGGCATGGCGCGCACGACCACCGCCGACACCGGCCTGTTCAAGGCCGTGCTGGCCGGCAAGGGCACCTTCAAGGTGCGCCATCCCGACCACGGCAAGCACGTGGAGGCCGACCTCTCACGCCAGGTGATCGCGCTCATCCGCGGCTCGCACGTGGAGCGCATCTACCCGGCGAGCTCGGGCAAGCCCTCCACGCCCACCATCCAGGGGAGCTTCCGCGTCTACTCCAAGACGCCGGGCTTCAACGCCAAGGCGATGTACTTCTCCAACTACTTCATCCGCGGCTTCGCCATCCACGGGTACTTCCAGGTGCCGGTGTTCGCCGCCAGCCACGGCTGCCTGCGCATCCCCATCCCGGACGCCGTCTCGGTCTTCCGCTGGATCAAGGTCGGCGACATCGTCGACGTCTATCCGTAGGGCTCCTCGGCTTCCACCACGAGCAGGTCGAGCAGCGCCGCCATCCCGCCGCGGGCGTGGGCGGCCCGCTGGCGGTCCGCGCCGTTGCCCTCGCCGAGGATCCGCTCGATGCCCTCCAGCGCGTCGCCCGAGCCCAGCTCCGCGGCGTGCGGGCGAGCGCGCTCGAGCGCCGCGCGCGCGACCTCGGGCGCCGGCCGCAGCGCGCCGTCCATGGGCAACCGCGCGCGCAGCCCATGGCGCGCGGCGGTGAACGACGCCTCCATGAGCACCTCGCGCGAGGTCCAGGAGTCGCGATCGTCCTGGGCCTCGGCGCGCGCCAGGCCGTGCACGAGCGCGGCCAGGCCGGCCGCCGACCACAGTGCGGACTGGCTGTCCATCGCCCGCACCTCGACGGTGCCCAGCCGCGGGTGCGGGCGGATGTCCCACCACAGGAAGGTGTAGTCGGGCAGGTCGCCGGCCGCGACGACGCCCGCGACGCTCTCGGCGTAGTCGTCGAAGGAGTCGAAGGCGCGCGGGATGTCGGCGCTCGGATAGCCGCGGAAGAGCTGCGCGCGCGCCGTGGCGAGGCCCGAGTCGCGGCCGTGCCAGAAGGGCGAGTTGGCGGCCAGCGCCTGCAGGAGCGGGAGCTGCTCGCGCAGTCCGTTGAAGACGCGGATGGCGGTCGCGGCGTCGGGCATCCCGACGTGGACGTGCAGCGCGCAGGTCGGCGTGCGCCTGATGAGGCCCTGCAGCTGCTCGACGATGCGGTCGTAGCGCGGCTCGTCCACGTGCTCGACGTCGCCGAACGCGCCGTCGGGATGGATGCCCGCGCCGATGGCGGTGCCGCCCGCCGCGCGTACGCGGGCGCGCAGCGCGCTGAGCGCGGCCACGCCCTCCGCGGCATCGCGGGCCACGGGCGAGGCGAGCTCGATCAGGGCCGAGTAGGTGTCGGGGTGCGCGAAGCCGTCGGCGTCCGCGCCGTCCATCCGCGCCAGCACCTCGACGCCGGTGTGCGACAGCGCCCGCGAGCCGGGCTCGACGAGGAGCAGCTCCTCTTCCACGCCGATGGCAAAGTCGGTCTGCGCGCCGAAGCGAGCCTCGCCGATCGCTTCGGTCAAGCTCGTCCTCTGGTGTAGCGGGCCAGGAACGACAGCCCGAAGCCGTAGACGACCAGCGCGATCAGCGACGGCACCCCGCGACGGGCCCACGAGTTGCTCGAGTCGCTCACGACCCCGGCGAACGGCGCGACGAGCACGTCGTCTGCGTCGTCGATGACCTCGCGGGCGCGGGAGTGCGCGCGCTCGCGGGCGCGCTCCTCGCGCGGCGAGGGATCCGAGGCCCGGGTGGCCTCCAGGCCGGCGATCCCGGCCGTGCTCTTCTGCGACGCGTCGCGCGTCTCGTCGATCGCGAACAACGCGAAGCTGACGAGCACGATCGCGCTCGCCGCGATCGCGGCGGTCCGCAGGAGCCCCTCGAGCACGGTCGATAGGGTACGCCGCGCATGGAGGCCCGACGGCGGCTGATCGACGAGTTGCGCAGCCACGCCCTCGTCGTGGGCGAGGTCGTGCTCACCAGCGGCCAGGTCGCGCAGTACTACGTCGACGCCAAGCGCGCGATCCTGCGCCCCGCCGGCTTCGCCGCCCTCGCCGAGCTCGTGGCCGCGCGGGCGCGCGAATGGGAGGCCACCGCGGTGGGCGGGCTGACGATGGGCGCCGACGCGCCGGCGTGCGCCGCACTGGCCGGCGGCGCCGACGTCAAGGCCTTCTTCATCCGCAAGGAGACCAAGCAGCACGGCCTGCAGCGGCGCATCGAGGGTCCCTTCCTCGACCCCGGCGACCGCTGCCTGATCGTCGAGGACGTGGTCACCACCGGCGGCTCGACGCTGCAGGCCATCCAAGCGGTCCGCGAGGCGGGGCATCCGATCGCCGGCGTCGTCACGGTGCTCGACCGCCTCGCCGGCGGCGCCGAGCGCATCCGCGAGGCGGCGGGCGGCGCGCCCTACGAGGCGCTGGCCACCATCGACGACGTCTATCCCGAGCGCCCCGACCGCGGGTGATCGCCGGGGCCATCGAGTGCCCCGAGCAGGATTCGAACCTGCGGCCTACTCCTTAGGAGGGAGTCGCTCTATCCAGCTGAGCTATCGGGGCCCGCGACGAGAGGATACGGACGCCAAAACTGCCTAGGCGTCCGCCTTTAAGCGATCGTTACGCGCATGGGCCTACAGTGCGCCACCTGGCCTTGAGGGATGGGAGGAGAAGGCCACCGTGGAGCGAATCGACACAGCGGCCCGTGGGGCTGTGTCGACCCCGACAGGAGTAGAGTCGCGGCGTGCGGGTATGAGACCCGGCCGCACTTGGGAGAGGGACCCATCAGCGAGGTACCAAGATGACGCGAGGCCGTAGGCCGTGAGCACCGGCGCTGCTGAGCTGCTCCAGGACACGGGCGGAACGATCACCGATGAGGCGGCCACCGCCACGGGGGAGATCGCCGCACGCTCGCCGCTGGCCCTCTTCTGGCGCCGGCTGCGCCGCGACAACGTCGCGCTGATCGCGTTGGCCTTCATCGTTCTGCTCATCCTGGTCGCCGTCTTCGCGGGCCAGATCGTCAAGCTGTTCGGCGCGCACCCGCCGAACGCGCAGAACTCCGAGGCGCTCGACGACTTCGGCTCGGCCGCAGCGCCCGGCCACGGCTACCTCATGGGGACCGACGCGCTCGGGCGCGACGTCTTCAGCCGCACGATCTACGGTGCGCGCGTCTCGCTCTCGACGGCCTTCATCGCGACGGGCCTCATCGTGGTCATCGGCGTGACGCTCGGCATGATCGCGGGCTACTACCGCGGCGTCGTCGACAGCGCGCTGTCGCGCTCGATGGACGTCGTGCTCGCCTTCCCGGTGCTGCTGCTGGCGCTGGGCCTGGGGGCGGCGTGCTCGCTGAAGGGCTGTCTCACCGCCCAGTCGGTCGGCCGCGATCTGGTCATCGCCGGCGTGGTGGTGATGCTCCTCCCGGTCGCGGCAGCTGCCATCTCGCAGGTGCGTGGGCGCCCCGGCTTCAAGGCCATAGCGGGCAGCGACTGGATCCTGCGCCTCGCGCCTGGCGCGGTCATCGTCTTCGCCGGCCTGGTCTTCACGTTCATCGTGCCTTCGACGAAGACGATCATCCAGCCGGGCCTGCCCGTCGTCATCTTCGTCATCACGCTCGCCGGCTGGCCCTACATGGCCCGCATCATCCGCGGCCAGGTCCTCTCGCTGCGCGAGAAGGAGTTCGTCGAGGCGGCTCGCTCACTCGGCGCCTCGGACACGCGAATCATCTTCCGCCACCTGCTGCCGAACCTCGTGGCGCCGATCATCGTTTACACCACCCTGCTCATCCCGACGAACATCCTGTTCGAGGCAGCGCTCTCGTTCCTGGGTGTCGGGGTCCAGCCGCCCACGGCGAGCTGGGGGGCGATGATCGCCGACGCCATCTCGATCTTCGACACCGCCTGGTGGTACATGACGTTCCCGGGAGTTGCGCTCCTGCTCACCGTCCTCGCCTTCAATCTGATCGGCGATGGACTGCAGGACGCGCTCAACCCCCGGACGGGGCGCTGAGGGGCGCCCGAAGGGAGAGAGCAGTGCACAGCGTTCCGCAACAAGGAGGAGTACCTATGAGGAGGTCCGTTCGCTGGACCCTCTTCGCGAGCGTCATTACGGCGCTCGCGCTGTTCGTCACCGCATGCGGTGGCGATTCCAACGACAACAGCAGCGGTGCAAGCGGCGGGTCGAAGTCCTCGACCTCAGGCGGCACCGAGATCAAGGCAGGCAAGAACGGCGGCACACTGACGTACCTCGCCGCCAGCGACGTCGACTACATCGACCCGGGCCAGGACTACTACACGTTCGGCTACATGGTCCAGTACGCCGTCAACCGGACTCTGTACTCGTTCAAGCCCGATAACTCGGTCAAGCCCGTGCCGGACCTGGCCACTGGGCCGCCCGAGATCTCGGCGGACAACAAGACGGTCACCGTCCACATCAAGAAGGGCGTCAAGTACGCCCCGCCGGTCAACCGCGAGGTCAAGACCGCGGACATCAAGTACGCAATCGAGCGTGCCTTCTCCGCGCAGGTCCCCAGCGGTTACGCGGGCGCCTACTTCAACTCGATCGTCGGCACGCCGGAGAAGCCCAACAGCGGCGACATCAAGCCGATCTCGGGCATCGAGACGCCGGACGACACCACGCTGATCCTGAAGCTCAAGACGGCCAGTGCCCCGCTGATCTCGCAGGCGCTGGTCATGCCGATCACCGTGCCGGTGCCGAAGGAGTACGCCTCGAAGTTCGACACGAAGCCGCCGTCGAAGTACGACCAGTACGTCGCCTTCACCGGCCCGTACATGGTCAAGAACGACCCCAAGACCGGCAAGCTGGTCGGCCGCGTGCCGGGCAAGTCGATCGACCTCGTTCGCAATCCCAACTGGGACAAGTCGACCGACTACCGCCCCGCCTACCTCGATCAGATCAAGATCGAGGAGGGCAACGACGACCTGGCCACGGCCTCGCGTCGCGCGCTGAACGGTACGGGCTCGGTGTGCTGCGACGCCGGCTCGCCGCCGGCCCCGGTCCTCAAGCAGGTCGTCCAGAACACGCCGGACCAGGTGCTGTTCGTGCCGTCGGGTGGCACGCGCTACATCGCGTTCGACACCAAGGTCAAGCCGTTCGACAACATCAACGTCCGCAAGGCGATCATCGCGGCCTCCAACCGCGACGCCCTGCGCCTGACGCGCGGCGGCAAGATCCTCGGCGACATCGCCACCGGCTGGATCCCGCCGGGCATCCCCGGCTTCGAAGAGGCCGGCGGCCTGAAGCAGAACACCGACCTGGACTACCTGGCGAACCCGAACGGTTCCCCGGAGGTGTCCAAGAAGTACATGCTGGCGGCCAAGCAGGACGACCCCAGCCTCCCGATCAGCGGTGACGGCAAGTGGACCGGCGGGGACAAGATCCTCACCATCGCCACGAACGCCGACCCGGGCAAGAAGACCGCCGAGGTCTTCCAGGGTCAGATCGAGAACCTCGGGTTCAAGCTGAACTTCCGGATCGTGCCTCAGGACACGCTCTACACGAAGTTCTGCGGCGTGCGCAAGGAGAACGTCCCGATCTGCCCGAACGTGGGCTGGTTCAAGGACTTCGCCGACCCGCAGTCGATGCTCGACCCGACGTTCAACGGCAACAACATCCTCGAGCAGGGCAACGTCAACTGGCCCCAGCTCAACGTCCCCGCGATCAACCAGGCCATGAAGGACGCCGCGGTCGTGCCCGTCGGGCCCGAGCGCAACAAGGCGTGGGCCAAGATCGGTCACATGATCGCCGAGCAGGCCCCGGCCATCCCGTGGCTGTGGGACAAGACGGCCCTGGTGAACTCCAAGGACGTCGTGGCCGTTGCCAACGGGTACTACACCACCCACGACCTGAGCTACACCTCTATCAAGTAGGAGGTCGCGAAGGTCGCGAGAACCACACCTGAGGGAAGGGTGCCCCGTCGAGCCTCACGGCCGGCGGGGCGCCTCCTCAGGCTCTTCGCTCCGCTCCGCACAAAGCCATGATCCCCTTCATCATCCGCCGGTTGCTCTGGATGGTCGTGCTGCTCCTCGTGATCAGCTTCCTGACCTTCGTGATCTTCTACACGCTGCCGGCGGCCGACCCGGCCACGCTGCGTGCCGGGCGCCAGCCCTCGCCAGAGCTGCTGGCCACGATCAACCACACGCTGGGCCTCGACCGGCCGTGGTACGTCCAGTACCTGAAGTACCTGGACCGGCTCATCTTCCACTTCGACTTCGGCTACAGCTTCCAGAACAACATCTCGGTGAAGGAGCAGATCTTCGACCGCCTGCCCGCCACCATGGCGCTGGCAACCGGCGGGGCGATCGTGTGGCTGCTGGTCGGGATCCCCGTCGGCATCATCTCCGCCATCAAGCGCGGCACCTGGATGGACCGTGCCGCCATGGGCAGCGCGCTCGTCGCGATCTCGGCCCCGGTGTACTGGCTCGGCCTCGTGTCGCTGTACCTGTTCTCCAAGGATCTGGGCAAGTTCCCGCTCTTCGAGGGCCAGGGCGCCTATCCCCAGTCCGGCAACATCTTCACCGACCCCGGCGAGGTGATACCGGCGCTGATCATGCCGTGGTGCGTGCTCGCCGCCTCGTTCGCGGCCGTCTACGCCCGCTTCCTGCGCGGCAACCTGCTCGAGACGATGTCAGAGGACTACATCCGCACCGCGCGCGCGAAGGGGCTGCGCGAGCGGGCGGTCGTCTTCAAGCACGGTGTGCGCTCGGCCATCACGCCGATCGTCACCATCCTCGGCCTCGACCTCGGCATCCTGCTCGGCGGCGCGATCCTCACCGAGACGGTCTTCAACATCCCCGGCGTTGGGCGCCTCGCCTACGACGCCATCCAGAAGAGCGACCTGCCGACCGTGCAGGGCACGGTGCTCATGGGCGCCTTCTTCATCATCTTCCTGAACCTGATCGTGGACATCGTGTACGCCTTCCTCGACCCGCGCGTGAGGTACTAGCTTGGCTCTCCTGGAAGTCACGGACCTCAAGGTCCACTTCAAGACCGACGACGGCATCGTCCAGGCCGTCGACGGCGTCTCCTACACGGTGGACCGCGGCCAGGCGCTGGGCATCGTGGGTGAGTCGGGGTCGGGCAAGAGCGTGTCGTCGCTGACCGTGATGGGCCTGACGCGCTTCGCGGGCAACGCGGAGATCTCGGGCTCGATCGTCTTCGACGGCAAGGACCTGCTGTCGGCCTCCGACGAGGACATGCGGCGGTTGCGCGGCAACGAGGTCGCGATGATCTTCCAGGACCCGCTGTCGTCGCTGCATCCCTTCTACAAGATCGGCGACCAGCTCGTCGAGGCCGTCCAGGCCCATCGCGATGTGTCCAAGGCGCAGGCGCTCGATCGCGCAGTCGAGATGCTCGGGCTGGTCGGCATCCCCGAGCCGCGCCGGCGCGTCGACTCCTACCCGCACGAGTTCTCCGGCGGCATGCGCCAGCGCGTGATGATCGCGATGGCGCTCATCAACGACCCCAAGCTGCTGATCGCCGACGAGCCGACCACGGCGCTCGACGTCACCGTGCAGGCCCAGATCCTCGACCTGATCCAGCGCCTGCAGCGCGAGCTCGACACCGCGATCGTGATGATCACCCACGACCTCGGCGTGGTGGCCGAGGTGGCCGACGACATCGGCGTGATGTACGCCGGGCGGATCGTCGAGTACGCCGACAAGGAGAGCATCTTCGCGATGCCCGAGCACCCCTACACCTGGGGGCTGCTCAAGTCGATCCCGCGCCTGGACTCGCCGCGCGGCGAGGAGCTCGTCCCGATCCCCGGCCGCCCGCCGTCGCTCATCCTCAAGCCGCCGGGCTGCTCCTTCCACCCGCGCTGCCCCTACGTGCGCGAGGCCCACAAGCGCATCGACCCGCAGCTCGCGCCGGCCGCCGAGGCCGGCAACGGCGGAGCGCACAAGCACGAGGTGGCCTGCCTGCTGCCCGGCCAGGCGCGCCGCGCCCTGTGGGCGGCCCTGCGCGCGGGCGGCACGCCCGACCAGGCGCTGTTGGGCGTCGACGTGCCCGACGCGGTCGTCGACAAGGAGGCCGTGGGCGAGGTCCTCGCGCCGGCCGGCACCGAGGTCGCCGAGGGCGTCGTCGCCACCGCGCCCGATCCGCCGGCCGAGCCTCCGACCGAGGAGGGCACCTCGTGACCACGAACGGTGCCACCAAGCTCATTGAGGTCACCGACCTGCAGATGCACTTCCCCCTGCGCCAGGGGATCATCCTGCAGAAGCAGGTGGGCGCCGTGCGCGCCGTCGACGGCATCAGCTTCGATGTCTTCGAGGGCGAGACGCTGGGGCTCGTCGGGGAGTCGGGCTGTGGCAAGTCGACGACCGCGCGCCTGCTCACGCGCCTGCTGGAGCCGACCGCCGGACAGATCGTCTACAAGGGCAACGACATCGCGCATTCGTCGCGCGCCGAGCTCAAGCCGCTGCGGCGCGACATGCAGATGATCTTCCAGGACCCCTACTCGTCGCTGAACCCGCGCAAGACCGTCGGCTCGATCATCGGCGAGCCGTTCATCATCCATCGCCTCGAGCGCGACGACGACAAGCGCAAGAAGCTCGTGCAGGAGCTGATGGACCGCGTCGGCCTCAACCCCGAGCACTACAACCGCTTCCCGCACGAGTTCTCCGGCGGCCAGCGCCAGCGCATCGGCGTGGCGCGCGCCATCGCGCTGAAGCCCAAGCTCGTGGTGGCCGACGAGCCCGTCTCGGCCCTCGACGTCTCGATCCAGGCGCAGATCATCAACCTGCTCGCAGAGCTCCAGCGCGAGCTGGGCCTGACGATCCTCTTCATCGCCCACGACCTCTCGGTCGTGCGCCACGTGTGCGACCGCGTCGCCGTCATGTACCTGGGCAAGATCGTCGAGCTGGCGGAGGCCGATCAGCTCTTCGACCATCCGCGCCATCCCTACACCGGCGCGCTGCTGTCGGCCGTGCCGATCCCCGACCCGGTGCTGGCGCGCGCGAAGCAGCGCCAGGTCCTCGGCGGCGACGTCCCCTCGCCGACCAACCCGCCGCCGGCCTGCCGCTTCCATACGCGCTGTCCCAAGGCCCGCGACGGCGTCTGCAACGTCGATGAGCCGCTGCTGGAGGTCAAGGAGGGCGGCAACATCGCCGCCTGCCACTACCCGCTGACCGGCGAGGAGATCGCCACGCGGGTGCCGACCGCCGCGGCGTGAGCGCCTCGGGCTTCGACAACGTCCGGGAGTTCCCGCAGGGCACGCGCACCGCGAGCGACGCGGCGGCCGCGATCGGGTGCGAGGTGGGGGCGATCTGCAAGTCGCTCGTCTTCCGCGCCGGCGGACGGCCGCTGCTGATCATCGCCTCGGGCGCCAACCGCGTCGACGAGGCGCGCTTCGGCGCCGAGAAGGCCGACGCGGCGTTCGTGCGCGAGCAGACGGGATTCGCGATCGGGGGCGTTCCACCCTTCGGCCACGCCCGGGCGATCGAGACGATCGTCGACGAGGACCTGCTCGCCTACCCGACGGTGTGGGCGGCGGCGGGGACGCCGTCGTCGGTCTTCCCCATCGCGCCGTCCGAGCTGGTGGCGCGCACGGCCGCGCGCGTCGAGCGCGTCAGTCCAGGAAGCTGACCACGTCGCGCGCCGGGGCGCGCTCCGGCGGGCGCTGCTCCTGACGGGCCGGCCCGAGGTGCAGCAGGCCGATGACGTGCTCGTCCTCGTCGACGTGCAGCGCGGCACGGCCCTCGGGAGTGCGCAGGACGGCCGGCGTGCGCCAGTAGCCCGCCAGCCCGCGCCCGTGCGCCGCCAGCAGGACGATGTAGGCCGCGCAGGCCGCGGCGCAGAGATCCTCCTCGTCGGCCACCGGGTCGCCGCTGCGCACCACCGAGACGCCCACCAGGGTGGGCGCGCGGTCGAGCTTGCCCGCCGCCTCGGCCCCGGCCGCCTCCTTCAGACGGTCCAGCGCCGCCGGTCCCACGACGCGGAAGCGCCAGGGATTGGTGAGGTGATGGTTGGGCGCCCAGCGCCCGAGGTCGAGCAGCTCGGCCAGCGTCTCGCGGTCGACGGGCTCGCTGCCGTAGGCCTTGTGCGTCCGGCGGGTGCGGATGGCCTCCTCGAGCTCCACCTAGTCGTCCTCGTCGTCCGCGTCGTCGTCCTCGGCGTAGAGCGACTCGTGGGCGAGCTCGCCGCCGCGACGGTCGTAGAGCTTGACGTCGAGCGTGTCCCCGCGGTAGTCGTCGGGCGCGATGAGGGTGAAGCGCCCCTCGAGCAGCACGCACTGATCGACCGCGAGGTCGGCCAGCTCGCCCGTCACCACGGCGCCTCCGTCGACCAGCGGACGCCCCCACACCAGCGTCATGGCGGCGGCCTTGCCCTGCTCGCCGCGCCAGGTGCCGACGACCTCGTCGCACAGGTCGATCTGCCAGTCGGGGTTGGCCTCGGCCGTCTCCGCCGTGTAGTCGGCCACGGCGTGGAACTCGCTGGGCTCCTCGCCGTCGCCGCCGGGCGCGAAGCTCACGTAGCCGTAGAGCTCGTAGCCCTTCGCGGTCAACGCGGTCGCGGGCACGAAGGTCCGCCCGTGCCAGGTGCGGTCGGGATACCACGTCACCTCGTCGGGGTCGCCCAGGTCCTCGCCCGTGCTGTCGATGCGCAGGCAGGCGGCCAGGAACTCCTGGGTCAGCGTCTGAGACCAGCGGCCGTAGGGCAGCAGGTCCTGCGGCGGCTCGGCGGCGAAGCGGGGGACGAAGCGATCTTCCGGTGGCATGGGGGGCGGAAGGCTACGCAAGCTCGACGAGGAGCGTCACCGGGCCGTCGTTGACCAGCTCGATCGCCATCATCGCGCCGAAGACGCCGCGGGCGGCGCCGAGGCGATCGGCGAAGCGCTCGTAGAGCGGCTCGGCGTGCTCGGGGCGGGCCGCGGCCACGTAGGAGGGACGGTTGCCCTTGCGCGTGTCGGCGTACAGGGTGAACTGGCTGACGACGAGCACCTCGCGCTCGCCGAGGGCCTCGTTCATGCGGCCGTCGGCGTCGGCGAAGATCCGCAGGGCGCGGACCTTGTCGGCCAGGCGGTCGCACACGCCCTCGTCGTCGTCGTGGGTGATTCCGAGCAGCACGAGCAGGCCGGGGCCGATTTCACCGACCGTCTCGCCGTCGACGCGCACGGCCGCGCGGGTGACGCGCTGCACCAGCGCGCGCACTAGGGGCGGGTCCCCGTCATGGTCTCTACGCCTCGCGCAGCTCGGCGGCCGCCTGCTCGGGCGCGACGATGTTCAGGTGCACGCCGGCGCCGAGCTCGAGGCCGGCCATGTGCGTCAGGCGCGGCACGACGTCGATGCGCCAGCAGAAGTGGTCGGCGCCGAGCGGGGCGGTGCGCACCCAGAGGTTCAGCGGGGGGACGTTGCCCAGCTTGCGCCCGAGGCGGCTGAGGCCGTCGTGCAGGAGCGCCGCGCCCGTCGGCCCGTCGTCCTCGAAGCGCGCCCGCGGGACGCGCGGGGCGAGCATGAGCTGGAAGGGCAGCTGCGCGCCGTAGGGCGCCATGAGGACCGCCTCGTCGTCGATGGCGACGATGCGCTCGCGCAGCTTGACCTCCTCCTGGACGAGGTCCTGCAGCAGGTTGGCCCCCATCGTCCGCTGTGCGTAGGCGCCGAAGCGCTCGCGCTCGCGCGCCACGACGGCGGGAACGAAGTCCAGCGCGTAGATCTGCGCGTGGGTGTGCGGCAGCGACGCGCCGGCCTCGCGGCGCTCGTTGACGATGACGTGCACGTAGGCCGCGCCGTTCTCGGTGTGCGTGCGCATGCGCTGGCGCCACACGTCGAGCGCCTCGCCGACCTGTCCGACGTCCAGATGCGCCAGCGAGGTGACCGGATCGGGCGCATTGATCACGACCTCGTGCGCGCCGCGCGCGGGGGCCACGGCGAACAGGTCGGGCTTGGCGAAGGGCTCGGGGAGCGCGCTGCCCGGGTCGAGCGCCGGGTAGAGGTTGGGCACCACGCGCACGCGCCAGCCGGGCGTGTCCGGCCCGCCGCCGTTGGCGCGCAGCGCGTAGGTCTCGGGCGGGGTGCGGTCCTCGTGGCCCTCCAGGAAGGGATCCTTCTCGGTGTCGATCGCGTCGGGCGCGGTGGCGGAGAGGCCTCCGCCCGGTCGCGCGGCGCGATCGGAGGCGACGATGGTCCGGTGGCCGGAGAGCGGGTCGATGCGAACCTCGGGCATGGCCCCGGCAGGGTAGATCAGGAGATCGTCCGGCCTTCGGCCGGGGGGACGGGTGGGTGGGTCCGATTCGCGGTGTGTGCGACGTCGCGCGCTCGCGCGCCTAGCGCTCCGCGTACTGCTCGCGGGCGTAGCCCAGCAGTCCGCGCGCCTCCAGGCGCTCGGCCGGAGCGCGGAACGTCACCTGCACGACGCCGGGGTGGCGGCCGATCTCGATCGCGCCGGCGATGGTGGCCCGGTTGCGCACCTCGGGCACCGTCATGCCGAGCAGCTCGGCCGCTCGTGCCAGGCCGTTGTCGGTGGCGGTGTTGAGGTCCGGGCCGCTGCCGACGACCGAGATCGGCACGTCGTCCTCGAGCTCGGCCACGCCGTGCGCGCGCCCCAGCTCGGCCGCGCGCGCCCGCTCGGCGGCGGTCAGGGGCCGCGCCAGGAAGGGCAGGTCCTCGGCGATGGGGAAGAGCACCGGACCGTCGATGTCCAGGCCCTTGACGACCTCGACCTCCAGGGTGATCGTGCCCGCGACGTCGCAGGTGTGCCCGGCGATCTCGCCGTCGCCCTGCAGCGCGTGCATGTCGCCCATGTAGACGCCGCCGCCGGCGACCTTCACAGGGCACACGAGGATCGCGCCTGCGCGCACCGCGTCGATGTCCATGTGGCCGTCGGTCTTGTGGCGCTGGACCTCGTCGGCGGTCATCGCGAAGCGGTGCGGCGCGCCGATCAGGAAGGCGCCGAAGTCGCCGGCGTTGTGCGAGTCGGGCATCGTGGCGGAGGGGGAGGTCCCGAGCTGCCCCATGAACGGCCGCAGGCGCGTGGCCAGCGCGACGAGATCGTGCGGGGCGAACCCGAGGATCGGGTTCTGCGCCGAGCCGTCGGGGAGCGCGGCGAAGCGCGCCGCGTCGCCGGCGAAGCGCTCGGCCTCCTCGCGCCCGACGGTGACGCCGAGGGCCCGGCCCTCGTCGAAGGCGATCGTGTAGCCGTGGGTGAAGGTGAACGGCGTCGCGTCTGCGCCGCAGCCGGCGCAGCGCACGCTCTCGGGCCCGATCCCCTCCACGCGCGTCGGCGGCCACTCCGTGCCACAGCCCGGACACACCGGCGCGCAATAGGGGTCGCCGTTGAAGCGCCCCTCCATCGGCAGGTCGTTGCCCGAGCTCGTGGCCATCGAGGTGACCTCGATGTCGCGGATGCGGATCGCGATGGCGTCGCCGACCTCGGCCCCGGCGACCGCGACCGGCGTCGACACCTCGTGACCGCCGCGGATCGACGGCGTGATCATCGGTCCCCAGCAGCCGGGCGTCGTGTTGACCACGATGTGGCCGCCATCGGCCACCGGCCCGGCCATCGCGACCTCGGGCCCCAGGAGGCCGTCGGTGAACGTCTCGACGAAGACCGTGCGGTGAGCCTGGGCGGTGGGGGCGGTCTGGACGGCGGCCATGCGAGGACTCCTTCGATCGGCTATCCCCCGGACACCGGCGTGACGAGCGCGAGCTCCTCGCCCGCGTGCAGCGGGCGATCGCGCTCGGCGTGCAGGCCGGCGACGACGGGCAGGGCGGCGGGCAGGTGGGCGGCCAGCACGGGCTGGTCGGCGGCCAGGCGCGCGAGCGCGTCGGCAACGGTCGCGCCGTCGTCGAGCTCGAGTCCGACGACGGGCGCGACGGCCAGCCGTGAGAGACCGGCACCGAGGCGCACGCGAACCTGCATCGCTGCGCCGACCCTACCGCGGGGAGGGCGCTACTCCAACGCCTTGCCCATCATCACGTGCTCGATCCCCGCGTCGAGGAACACGTCGCCGTACGGGGCGTAGCCGGCTCGCTCGTACAGCGTGCGCGCGCCGAGCTGGGCGGCGAGCGCGATCCGCCGGGCGCCCATCTCGCGCGCCTGCGCCTCGGCCTCGACCAGCAGGTCGGCGGCCAGCCCGCGACCCCGGTGCCCCGACGCGACCGCCATGCGCCCGAGCTTGACCTCGGAGCCCTCGGCCAGCAGGCGGCAGGTGCCGACCACCTCGCCGTCCGCCACCACGACGAGATGCAGCGCGTCGCCGTCGAGCCCGTCGCGCTCCTCGGCCAGGCTGACGCCCTGCTCGACGCAGAAGACGTCGTAGCGCAGCGCCAGCGCGGCGTCGATCTCGGACTGATCTCGCGCGGGGCGGACGTCGGTCACGACGTGGCGTAGCGCTTGATGTCGGCGTCCAGGTGCGGCGCGGTCGAGGTACGGGCCCTGGTGGAGGTAGGTCTGCTTGCCGGCGGCGTTGTAGTAGATGGTGGCCGGCGTCCCGACCAGCCTGTAGCTGTTGGCGATCTTGCCGTCGGGGTCCTCGTAGGACGGGTAAGTCAACGGGATCTGACCCAGGAGCTTGCGGGCGGCGCCGCGGTTGTCACGTAGGTCGACGCCGAGGAAGGCCACGCGCTTGCCCCAGTCCAGCGACGCGCGCTGCAGGACGGGCAGCTCGGCCCGACACGGGTCGCACCAGGCGCCCCACACGTTGACCACCGCCGGGTGCCCGCGCAGCGGCGCGCAGGCGCGCCTGCAGGCCCTTGCGCGCTGCCCGGGCAGCAGGTCGTTGGCCTGCACGATGCAGTGCGGCCAGCTGCCGGAGGGGCGCCGTCGAGCTTGGCGTGCAGCTCCGCTGCGCTGATCTTGCTCACCTTCGGCTGGCTAGGGCTCTTGGACTCGGGAGCCTGCCGCAGGCCGATCGTGACGATCACCGCGAGGGCGATCGCCCCGAGGATCCATGGCAGCCGGCGGCGCATCTCGTGAAGGGTGTCAGACCCGACGACGCGCTCGGCGCACTGACCGGATAGTGCGGTATCCTGCGTATTACTCACGGGGAGGGTCGACGAATCCAGCGAAGCCCTTCCGTGCTCATCCCCGGACCTCCGGGGGGCTCCGAGTCGCAGGCACGCCGTACGCCGCGACTCTCCGTTTCAGACAGATAGCCAGGCTTTGGCTGATTCCATGTCGGCGGCCGCTGAGGCCGCAGCGATTCCCAACCAGGCCGCCATCGAGCGCGCCGAAGCGTTCACACGTGAGCGCTTCGTTCACGACGGCGAGGACCCCGCCGTCGCGCTCGGTCCTGGCTCCGCCCGTCGTCGCGCGCTCGAGGATGCGCTGCGCGAGATCGACGGCGGCGCCGAGGTGCCCTCGACCAGGTGGCGCCGGCGCTACGCGCTGCTGCTCGGACTCGAGCGGGTGCTCAGCGACGACGAGCCGCGCCTGGCCGACGGCGCGCTACTCAACCCTCACCAGGTCGACGCGCTCTCGGGCACCCTGACCGCGTTGCTGGCCGCGGTCCAGAATGGGCAGGGCGTCGCCGCGCCGACCGCCGAGCCCGTGCTCGCCGTCGACGACGAGCCCGAGCCCCCCGCCGCCGCGGCGCAACCGGACGAGCCCGAGGACGACGCCGACGACGAGGACGACGACGACCTCGAGCCCGACGACGACGACGAGGACGACGACGAGCCCGAGGCCGTGGCCGCGCCCGATGAGGACGAGGCCGACGACGACGAGCCCGACGACGAGGACGACGACGCCGACGACGAGGACGACGACGAGCCCGACGAGCCCGAGGACTCCTGGGAGGACGACGACGAGCCCGACGTCGACGAGGACGTCGCAGAGGGCGCCGCCGACGACCCCAACGCCCACAAGCGCTTCTGGTTCGAGCACGCCACCGGCGCCGGCAAGACCGTGGCCGCGATGGGCTTCGTCGAGGCCTCGCGCACCGGCGGCATCCTCATCCTCACCCACCGGCGCAACCTCGTCGACCAGTTCCTCGGCGAGCTGCGCGACCGCGGCTACGGCCACCGCGAGGCGCCGGCGCTGCTCGACAACGCCGGGACCGACCGCTCCGACGGTCCGGTCACCGTCGAGACCTACCAGTGGTTCGTGCGCAACGCCGGGCGCATCTCCGACGCCTACACGATCGTCATCTGCGACGAGGCGCACACCGCGCTGGGCGAGAAGACCTCGGCCGCCATCCGCGCCTGGACCGGGCCGATCTTCATCGGCATGACCGCCACGGGCGCGCTCATCGCCCGCCACGTCACCGACCTCTTCCCGACGCAGACCTCGCGCTTCGACCTCGCGCAGGCCGCCCGCCGCGGCGTCATCGCGCCGCTGCGCTGCATCCGCATTCCGCCCGGGCCGGGCGTGCGCACGATCGCGAAGGTGCCGCTGCGCCGCGGCGACGTCGACGTCGAGTTCGACCAGGAGATGCTGGCCGAGCTGCTGGACCAGCTGCCCTTCAACATGGCGATCGCCAACCTCTACAAGACGCGCTTCAACGGCGTCCCGGGCGTGGTCTACGCGGCCGGCGTGCGCCACGCCTACAACGTCGCCGAGTCGATGCGCGCGGAGGGCCTGAAGGCGCAGGCCGTCTCGGGCGAGACGCCCAAGCGCGAGCTGGCCGAGATCCTCGCCGCCTACGAGCGCGGCGAGATCGACGTGCTCATCAACGCCCAGCTGCTGGCCGAGGGCTGGAACTCGCCGCGCGCCACCGTCTGCATGCACCTGGCGCCCACCGCCTCCCGGCGCGTCTACCAGCAGCGCGTGGGCCGGGTCACGCGCCGGCACCCGGGCAAGGAGGCCGGCGTCATCGTCGACTTCGTCCACCCGGCGACCAAGCACGACGACCCGGTCATCACCCTGCACTCGCTGCTGGATCGCGACGTCTATCGCGGCGGGGCCATCGTCGTGGGGCCGGTGCGCCGCGGGCGCGGGCGCCGCGTGCGCGTCGAGCGCCGCGTCATCCCGGTCACCGCCGAGGAGGAGCGCCGTCACGAGGTCTTCGAGCGCGAGCTGTGGCGCATCGCGGTCGAGCACCTCGACTACGGCGAGCAGCACATGTGGGCCGCGCTGGCCGGCGCGCGGGTGGCGCCCAGCGGCTGGCGCCGCGCGCGGGCGATGCTGCATTTCGACCGCACGGGCGAGCTCAAGCGCCGCTTCCTGCTCACCGCGGTGGAGCGCAACCGCAATTCGCAGCTGCGCGTGCGCGCGCTGCAGGAGATCGCCGCGGCCAAGGACGCGGAGGCCTTCGACCTGTCGATCGACGTCATCGGCACGTGGGCGCGCGAGGAGCGCCGCGAGGGCACCAAGGTCATGTTCCAGGCGCTGGCCGAGAAGCGCATCGGGCGCCGCGACCAGGCGAACGCCTGGATCTGGCGGCTGGCCGAGTACACGCGCGAGGTCCACGAGGAGTACGCCGTCCAGCGCTGGCCGGAGACCAAACGGCTGCTCGGGTTGCTGGTGAACTCCAGCGGCGGAGCGCACGCGCGCAACGCGCGCCGGCTCGTCCACGCCGCCCGCAAGCAGGACCGCCGCCTGCAGGCCGCCCTGCTCGCCGCCGCGGTGGCGCACACGCCGGAGGCCGAGGAGGTCCTGCGTGGCGCGCGCACGCGCCTGGCCCGCAAGCCGAGCGCGCTCTCGCGCGAGCTGCTGCGCAACTTCCCCAAGGGCAAGGGCCGGCGCTCGCGGCGCCGGCGCAAGAAGGCGACGGCCGGCAGTGGGCCCGCGGGACGCGGCGCCGCCGGCGCGGCGCGCATGCGGGGCGGTCCCGACGAGCAGGTCCTCGACGAGGCGCTGGCCACCGCGACGACCGACGGCGCCTCGATGGAGGCCGGCGGGATCGTCGACGAGCAGGCGGGCCAGGCGTCCGACGGCGACCGGCCCACCGAGGACAAGCCGGCCTCCAAGCCGCGGGCGCGCAGGCAGCGCCGGCGCAACGCCGATCCCGAGGGCAGGGCGCGCAGGACGGCGGCCGCCGCGGAGCAGACCGCCACGGCGGCCGAGGCGGTGCAGACGGCGGCCGAGGCGGTGCAGACGGCGGCCGAGACAGGGCCCGACGAGCAGCAGCCCGCTGCCGCGAAGCCCCGGTCGCGCCGTTCGGCGCGGGCCGCCGCCCAGGCCACCGCGGACGAGCGCCCCGCCGATGAGCCGCCGTCGCCCCGGGCGAAGGCGGCGGCCGATGGCAGCGACGGCGAGCAGCAGCCCGCCGCCGCGAAGCCCAAGCCGCGCCGCGCGCGCAAGAAGCCGGCCGCCAAGGACGAGGCGGACGCGTCCGCGGACTCGCCCGCCGCAGCCGCCTAGACGGCGCTGGTGGGCGCGGCCGGTTCCGGCTCGGAGGCGAGCATTGCGGCGGCCAGCGCGGTGGCCCAGACCAGCTCGAGTCCCCTGTCCTCTCGCTGGCGCGGCCGCTTGGCCTTGGCGGTGTAGAGGTGGATGTCGGCGAGCTTGAACAGCTCCTCGGGACGGATGCCGTCGGCCGGGAAGCAGGTGTAGCCGAACGACGCGGGCACACGGCCGGCCAGCGCATCGCGCAGCCGGCCGACGAGGCTTTCGGCGTCGGCCGGGCCCGCGCCGGGGAACAGCACCGCGAACTCGTCTCCGCCCAGCCGCCCGACGACGTCCAGAGGGCGCAGGACACCGCTGAGGCGCTCGACCGTCTCGCGCAGGAGGGCGTCGCCGGCGCCGTGTCCCTGGCGATCGTTGACCGCCTTGAAGTCGTCGAGGTCGAGGACCGCGAGCATCAGCGGCCGTTCGCTGCGCGCCGAGTCAGCCAGCTCGCGGCGCAGCCGATCCTCGAACCCGCGCCGGTTGAGCGCGTCGGTCAGCGGATCGGTCAGGGAGACGCGTGCCAGCTCGTCGCGCTGGCGCTCGAGCTCGTCGTGCTGGCGCTCGCGGTTGCGCGCCTGCCACAGGCACATCCCGGCCGTCCACAGCAGGACCATGAAGAAGAACGCGCTGAAGGCGAACTCCCGTCCGAGAACGAGCGCCTCGGCGCCGTAGCCGAAGACCACCGCCGCGCAGGAGATCCGGGCCGAAGCCCGCGGGTAGGACATGCCCGCGAAGAGCATCGGCATCATCAGCGGCAGGGTCAGCGGGCTCGGCTCGGTGGGGTCCAGTGCCCCGAGCAGGAGCAGCGCCGCCACGTTGGAGAGGGTCCAGCCGAGGAAGAACGGCTCGCGCCAGCGACCGGACACGATGCGCTGCATCGGCAGCAGCAGCATGCCCAGATCCGTCACGGCGATCGCCACGCCGGTGGCCGCGAGCAGCGGCCGGTTGCCCTCGTCCCATGTGAGCGCGAAGTACGCGAGGCCGGCAGCGATCATCCCGAGCCCCAGCCACACCCCGGCCTTCAGCGTCGCCATGCGGAAGCGCAGGTCGGCCGCGTCCGTGAGCGGCGGAGACTGGGGAAGGAGCATTACCCACGAGATTCGGCAGCGCTGAGGGCAGCTTGAGCCCTCGCCTCAGCCCGTCAGATGCACCTCACCCGCGCTCAGCGCGGTGCGCCCGCCGTCGGCGAGCGCGACCACCAGGCGCCCGGTGTCGTCGATGCCCGAGGCCCGTCCGCTTCCGCCGGCCCACGTGACGTCCTGCCCGCGCAGCGCGTCACGGGCGCGATAGGCCGCCAGCAGCGCCACGCCGTCGAGCGCCAGCGCGCGCTCGATGGCGGCGAGCAGGCGCTCGAGCGTCGGCTCGAGGTCGGCCGCGGTCAGCCCCAGCGTGCCTGCGGAGGCGTGCAGCTCGGCGGGCAGCTCCTCGACGCGCAGCGCGACGTTGACGCCGATCCCGAGCACGGCCCAGCCCTCGTGCGGGCGCCCCTCGGCCAGGATCCCGGCCACCTTGCGACCGTCGACGAGCACGTCGTTGGGCCACTTGATCAGTGCGGCTGGGCCTGCGACCTCGGCCACGGCCAGCGCCGCCGCGAGCGGCAGCAGCGGCGGCGGATCGCGCAGGACGAGCGACAGCAGCAGCGCTCGGCCGGCCGGGGCGGACCACGTCCGCCCCTGGCGTCCGCGTCCGGAGCGCTGCTCGCCGGCCGTGACCAGCGTCCCGTGCGGCGCGCCGTCCTGCGCCAGCGCGCGGGCGCGGTCGTTGGTCGACGTCGTGACGCGCAGGTGCAGCCGCGGGCGGCCGAGCCCCATACTCACGCCGGCCGGATATGGACCTCGGCGTCGAGGTCGAGCCCCAGGTGCAACGCCGCCGAGCCGCGGTTGACGGCCAGCGCGAGCGTCCGGTAGGCGTCCTCGTAGAGCAGCAGCTCGCCGGGCGGGACGTCGGCGAACGTCGTCGCGTAGTGCGCGAGCTCGTCGTTGATCGTGACGCGATGGCCGAGCTTGAGCCCCGAGCCGGCCAGCTCCGCGTGCTCGACGTCGAGCATGACGTTGCCGAAGCGATCGAAGGCCAGCGCGTGGGCGACGAGCCCGCCGTCGTCGTCGCGCCGGGCGCTGGGGGTGTGCAGCGGCGTGAGCTCGTCGGTGTCGATCGGGTCGCCGGCGGTCGCGAGGGGCGCGCCGGCCGCCAGGTGCGCGGCCACCGGCGCGAAGAGGTCGCGCCCGTGGAAGGTCGCCGACGTCGGCTCGAGGCGGTGCGGCGATCGCGCGACGTCAACGGCCTCCACGGCGCCTCCGAAGCGGTCGATGGCCAGCGCCAGCAGCCCGTTGTCGGGGCCGACGAGGACGCGCTCGTCCTCCGCGGTGCGCACCGCCACGGCGCGGCGCTCGCCGCCGACCTCGGGGTCGACGACGGCGAGGTGTACGCCGGGCGGGAAGTAGGGCAGCGCGCGGCGCAGCACGAGCGCGCCGGAGCGCACGTCGTGACGATCGATCCCGTGGCTGACGTCGAGGATCCGTGCCTCGGGCGCGATCCGGGCCATGACGCCGTGGCACACGCCCACGAACTCGTCGTCGTAGCCGTAGTCGGACAGGAAGGTGATGACCGCCGGCATCGGGAACCGGCGAGTCTAGATGACCGATCCCCCCTGTTTGGGCACTCGGACGCCGGGTAGCGTGTCGGCCATGAGCGATCCGCGGAGCACCCCCGACGAGGCTCCCAGCGGGCTGCCGTCCGATGAGCCCGAGGAGGCGCCGCTGGGCGTGCCGGACGCGCGGCCGGAGGGCGAGGACGACCCCGCCCGCGGTCCGGACGCGATGCCCGGCATCCCCACTGAGGGCGACCCGCCCGACGCGGGCTGACGGCCGCCGGTCGGTGCCTGTTTGACAGTTTGTCGGACCGGCGTAGTCTCGGTCGCATGCTCGGGGTCCTCTTGGGCATCGCCCTCCCGCCGCTCGTCTTCGGCGCCTTCGCTCTGCTGGCCATGTGGCTGGGAGCGGAGACGCGCCCGTGGTTCGACGAGCGCCCCGTCCTCGACGACCGTCCCAACTGGTGGCCCATCAGGCGGCGCCTACCGCAGGATCGCGACGAGGACGCGTCCGAGCCCGACGACGGCACGCCGGAACCCGCGGCGGCGGCGGCGCCGGCCGCGAGCCCTCAGTCAGTCCCGACGCTGCTGACCAGGGCGGCGACGAGCCCCTCCGGCGTGTGATCCTCGGCCTCGAGGTCGGGCTCGTAGCCCAGCTCGCGTAGCGCCGCGCTCGTGACCGGCCCGATCGACGCCAGGCGCGGTCCGTCGAGCGTGCCGGCGGCGGCGTGGAAGAAGCGCACCGCGGAGGCGCTGGCGAAGGTCAGCCACTCGGCCCCCAGCGCCGCGCGACGGGCCGCCTCGGGCATCGGCTCGGCGACGGTGCGGTAGAGCGCCAGGACGTCGACCTCGGTTCCGGCGGCCCGCAGGGCGTCGGGCACCACGTCGCTGGCCCGCTCGGCGCGAGCCACGAGCGCGCGGCCGAGACCCAGGGGCGCGAGCGCCTGTGCCAGTGACTCGCCGACGGCCCGCTCGGGGACGATGTCGGGCCGGATCCCGTGCGCGAGCAACGCGTCGGCCGTGCCCGGGCCGATGACGGCGATCTTCGGCCCGGCCAGCGCGCGCGCGTCGTGAGCCCGGAGCAGGAGCGCCTCGACCGCGTTGGGCGAGGTCAGCACCAGCAGGTCGTAGAGGCGCAGGTCGGGCTGCTCGAACGCCAGCGGCTCGATGCGGATGCTCGGCGCCTCGACCACGCGCGCCCCCAGGGCGCGCAGTCGCGCCGCGAGGCCGCTGGCCTGGGCGCGGGCCCGCGTCACCGCCACGCCGATCCCGGCCAGCGGGCCGCCCGCGAACCACGCGAGCTCGTCGTGCAGCGCGGCGACGGGCCCCACGATGGTGACGGCCGGCGCGCGCGCCTCCTGCTCACCCAGCGCCCGCAGCGTCGTGGCCAGCACGCGCTGCTCGGGCAGCGTCCCGCGCTCCACGATCGCTGCCGGCTCGGCGCCGTCGCGGCCATGGGCGATGAGCTGCTCGGCGATCCGCGGGAGCTGGCGCACGCCCATGTAGAAGACGAGCGTGCCCGGGAAGGCCGCCAGCGCGGGCCAGTCGATCGCGGTCTCCGGCTTCTCGGGATCCTCGTGGCCGGTCACGAAGGCCACCGCGCTGGCCATCCCGCGCTGGGTGACCGGGATCCCGGCATACGCCGCCGCGGCCACGCCGGCGGTCACGCCGGGAACGACCTCGTACTCGCACCCGGCCTCGCGCAGCGCCTGCGCCTCCTCGCCGCCGCGCCCGAACACGAAGGGGTCGCCGCCCTTGAGGCGGACGACCGTGCGCCCGGCGCGGGCGTGCTCGATCAGCAGGCGGGTGGTCTCGCGCTGGGGAACCTGCTCGCCGCCGCCCACCTTCCCGACGTCGACGACCTCGGCACCGGCGCGCGCGTGGGCGAGCGCCTCCGCTGGGATCAGGCGGTCGTGGAGGATGACGTCGGCGCGAGCGATGAGCTCCAGCGCGCGCGCCGTGAGCAGGCCGGGGTCGCCGGGCCCCGCGCCGACGAGGTACGCGGTCACGCCAGGACCTCGCGCGCGCCGGCGCTCAGCAGCCGCGCGGCCACGTCCGCGCCGAGCCGCTCGGGCTCCTCGCCGTCGAGCTCGTCGCGGACCCAGGCGCTGCCGTCGGGCGCCCCCACGAAGGCGCGCAGCGTGAGCGCGCCCGGCTGGACGACCCGCGCATGGGCTCCGACCGGCGTGTGGCAGTCGGCCTCCAGCGCGCGCACCAACGCGCGCTCGGCGGCGAGCGCACGCGACGAGGGGGCGTGGTCGATCGCCGCGACGAGGTCGTGCTCGCCGGTGCGGGTCGTCACGGCCAGGCAGCCCTGGCCCGCGGCCGGGACGAGCTCGTCCAGCGGCGCGCCCGCGTCGCCGCGGCCGAGGCGCTGCAGTCCGGCGGTGGCCAGCACGATCGCGTCGTAGTCGCCGTCGGCCAGCTTGCGCAGCCGGGTGTCGACGTTGCCGCGCAGCTCGACGACCGTGAGGTCCGCGCGCAGGGCGAGCACCTGGGCGGTCCGGCGCAGGGACGAGGTCCCCACGCGCGCGCCCTCCGCCAATGCGGCGAGCGTCGCGGCGCCGCACAGCGCGTCGCGCGGGTCGGCGCGCTGTGGGACGGCGGCAATGACGATGCCCGCCGGCAGCTGGGCGGGCACGTCCTTGGCCGAGTGCACCGCGCAGTCGACGGCGCCCTCGAGCAGCGCGGCGTCGAGCTCGCGCACCCAGCGCTCCTTGTCGGTGATGGGGGTCGGGGGCGGGATGTGGTCGTTACCGCGATCGCCGCTGGTGACGACCTCCACCAGCTCGTGCTCGCCGCCGAGCAGCGCCGCCACCTGGCGCGCCTGCGCCAGGGCGAGCGCGCTGCCGCGCGTCCCGATTCTCACGCCCGGCGCTTGAGCGGGCGGACGTTGTCGGCCGCCGGCGCCTCGGGCGCCGCCTCGGCCGGCGGCGCCTCCGCGGGCCCCTCGTCGAGCCCGAACAGCTCGCGCAGCAGCTGCTGGCGGCCGTGCCCGCTCTCCTTCAGCCGGATCGTCGGCTCGTGCAGCAGCCGCTGCATGACCGCGCGGGCCACCGCCTCGACGCGGGCGAGGTCGCGCGGCGACAGCGTCTCCCAGCGGCCCTCGTTCTCGGCCAGGACCTGATCGACGATCTCGGCCCCGTGCTCGCGCAGCGACGCGATGGTGGGCATGACGTCGAGCTGGGCCAGCCAGCGCGCGAAACGCTGGATCTCCTCCTCGACGACCGCGTCGGCGCGCGCCCGCTCGGCCTCGCGGACGCTCAGGTTGCGCGTGACCACCGCCTGCAGGTCGTCCATGTCATAGACGCGGACGCCCTCGAGCTCGCCGCAGGCGTGCTCGACGTCGCGTGGCACGGCGATGTCGATGAGCACCAGCGGCCGGCCGTCGCGGGCTTGCATGACCGCGGCGAGGTCGTCGGCCTCCACGATCGGGTGCGGCGACGACGTCGAGGAGACGACGATGTCGGCCTCCTCCAGGCGCGTGGGCAGCGAGTCCAGCGAGCCGACCTCGCCGCCGAAGCGCTCGGCCAGCGAGCGCGCCCGGTCGGCGTGGCGGTTGGCGACGAAGACCGTCCGCACGCCCTGGTCGACCAGGGCCTGGGCGGTCAGCTCGGCCGTCTCGCCGGCGCCGATGATGATCACCGAGCGCGACTCGAGGTGCCCGACGACGTCGCGGGCGAGGTCGACGGCGACGCTCGAGATGCTGACGCGCTCGCGGGCGATGCCGGTCTCCGAGCGCACGCGCTTGCCGGCCTGCAGCGCGGCGCCGAACAGGCGGTTGGTCAGCGGTCCGGTGGTGCGGGCCGCGAGCGCCGCCTCGTAGGCGCGCCTGACCTGACCCTGGACCTCGGCCTCGCCGACGATCATCGAGTCCAGGCCGGCGGTCACGCGATAGAGCTGGCGCGCGGCGTCGCAGTTGCGCGGCGAGTAGACCACGGGCGCGAGCTCGGTCGGGCGGATGTCGGCCCGCCGTGCGAGCTTGCCCAGCAGCTCGGCCTCGGCGCGCACGGGGTCGGCGGTCACGAGGTAGATCTCGGTGCGGTTGCACGTCGAGATGGCGACGGCCTCGTCGACCTCCTCGCGCGCGACGAGCTCGGTGATGAAGCGCGTGGCGGCGCGCTCGGTCAGCGCCAGGCGCTCGCGCAGCGCCACGGGCGCGGTCTTGTGCGAGACCCCCAGGACGAGCAGCTCGCTCATCGCGCGCCCACCGTCTCACGTTCCTGCACCTGGCGGTCGGCCAGCTCGTTGAGCTCGGACAGCTCGCGCTCGAAGCGCGCCAGCTTGGCGGACATGATGACCACGTAGATCAGCACCAGTGCGAAGAAGACGAGATAGGCGGCTGCAACGTAACCGGTGTTGTCCGGCAGCGCGTCCGTCACGAGCTCGTTCCGAGGCTGGGGGCGGCGCTGCGCCCGCTGGGCGCCACCGCCTCGTCGCCGCCGAGCTTGCGCCGCAGCGAGCGCAGCTGCGCCGCGGTGTGCTTGGACGCCATCTCGTACTTCCACAGCGTCGCGAAGAGCAGCGCCATCCCGATCAGGCAGAGGTAGAAGGGGAGCTGCATCTTGGCCGGCAGGCCGCCGTCGGTCGTCGCGAACACGCGCGGATGGGTGTAGGCCTGGGCCAGGCGCACGGCGAGGAAGTTCAGCGGGACGAAGGCCCCCGCGGTCACCGCGAAGACGCTCGCGTAGCGGGCCTGGCGCTCGGGGTCCTCGATCGAGAAGCGCAGCGGCTGGTACGTGGCGTAGAGCAGGAAGACGACGAGGAAGGAGACGAGCGTCGGCTCGTCCCACACCCACCAGTGCCCCCAGCTCGCCTTGGCCCAGATCGAGCCGGTGATGAGCACGCCGGCCCCGAGGACGAGGCTGAGGTGGATGGCGACGTAGGAGCGCAGGTCGTAGCGCGCGTCGCGCGTGCGCAGGTGCTGGATGGCCATGACGCCGCCGAAGACGAAGCCGCCCAGCGCCACGATGGCCAGCGGCACGTGCACGTAGAAGATCTTCTGCATGAACCCCTGGTCGGCGTCCATCGGTGCGTAGAAGAAGGCCAGCCCGAAGCCCGCCGTGAGCGTGACGGCCGTCAGGAGTGACAGGGCGCGTAAGCGCGTTCCGTACAGCAAGAAGGCGATTCAGTCCTCTACGAGGTAGTCGAACACCGCGTAGGCAAGCAGCCCGAACACCAGATCATAGAGGCCGAGGATGGCCAGCCAGCGCCCTGGGACGGCCTCGGACCCGGCGGCCAGGAAGAGCGGCGTGGTCGCCTTCGCGGCGGCGATGACCACCGGAATCAGGAGCGGCAGCGCCAGCAGCGGGACGATGAGGTCGCGCGCGCGGGTCTGCACCGCGAGGGCGCCGACGAGGGTGCCGATGACCGCGATCCCGGTGTCGGCGAGCAGCAGGACCGCCACCAGCGCCGCGACCGCACCGACGTCCGGGGTCGGCCCGAGCAGCAGCAGCCCGAAGGCGGGCACCGCGACGACCTCGACCGCGGCCAGGAAGCCGAGCAGCGCCAGCGCCTTGGCCACCAGCAATGCCGTGCGGTCGACCGGCGCCAGCAGGAACCCGTCCAGGCCGCCCTCCTCGTGGTCGGCCACGAACAGCCGGCTGGTCCCGAGCATGGCGGCGAAGAGCAGCGTGACCCACAGCACGCCGGCGGCGAGGTCGCCCTCGACCTGCCCGCGCTGCAGCGCGAAGTGGAAGACCACGAGCGTGGTGACGCTGAAGAGCGCCATGGCCGGGACCGCCTGCGGGGCGCGCAGCTCGAGGCGCAGCTCCTTGCGCAGCACGGCGCCGACCGTGCGCCTCACCGGTACAGCGCCCCGATCTGGGCGGCGTCCAGCTCGCCCGCCGGCGCCACCAGGTCCGCGCGCCCGGCCCGCAGGCCCAGCGCAAGGTCGGCCTCGGCGAGCCCGCCGGCCGGGTCGTGGCTGGTGACGACGCGCGTGCACCCGCTGGCGGCGCCGATGAGCGGCTCGACCAGCTCGGCCGCGGCCGGATCGAGGTTGGCGCGCGGCTCGTCGAGGAGCAGCACCTCGGGGTCGTGCAGCACCGCGCGGCACACCGCCAGCCGCTGGACCATGCCGCGCGAGTAGGTGTGGACCTTGTCGTCGGCGCGCGCGGACAGGCCGACCTGTGCGATCAGCGCGGAGGCTCGCTCGAGCGCCACGCCGTGCAGGCGGGCGTGGAAGGCGAGGTTCTCGCGCCCGCTGAGGTCGCGGTAGAGCAGCGGCGCGTGGCCGAGCAGCCCGATGCGCCCGCGCACGGCCCAGCCCTCGTCGGGCAGCGCCCGGCCCAGGACGCGGGCCGTGCCGGCGTGCGGGCGCAGCAGCGTGGCGAGCACGCGCAGCAGCGTGGACTTGCCCGCCCCGTTGGGGCCGAAGACCACGAGCGTCGCCCCCGCCGGCACGGTCAGCGTCACGTCCTGCAGCGCCACCCGCTCGCCGTAGCGCCGCGTCAGGCCCGCGAGCTCAATGGCTGGCGCGGCTGCCACCATCGCTGCCCAGCGTGGCGGCGGCGTGTTCGAGCACCGGCGCCAGCACGGGGAAGAGCTGCTCGATCGCCTTGGGGCTCCCGGGGAAGTTGACGATCAGCGTCTGGCCCGCCACGCCCGCGACGCCGCGGCTGAGGATGCCCATCGGCGTGTGCTGGGTGCTCACGGCGCGCATCGCCTCGGCGATGCCCGGCGCCTCGCGCGCGATCACGGCCCAGGTGGCCTCGGGCGTGATGTCGTCGACCGTCAGCCCGGTACCGCCGGTGGTGAAGACGAAGGTCACGCCCTGGTCGACGTAGTGGTGCAGGCGGTCCTCGATGAGCGCGAGGTCGTCGGGCACGACCTCCATCGCGACGATCTCGGCGCCCGCCTGCTCGGCGAGGTGCGCGAGCAGCGGGCCGGACAGGTCTTCGGCCTCGCGGCGCGAGACGCTGGTGGAGACGGTCATGACGACGGCGAGCACGCGCCGGACGATAGCCGTGCGCGTAACCGCCCGGGGTTCGGGGCATACATGCCAGTGTGGTCTTGACCAACGGTCGACAAGGAGGTCACCGTCTGTTCGCGACGCCGCGCCGCCGCGGTCTGGCTCCTCAGCGCCCTTGTCGCGGGCACGCGGGGTGACCCGGCGGAACGGGCGCGCGTGGCTGGTGGCCGGCGCGGCGTTCGTCTTCGTGCAGACTGGCCTCTTGAGCGTGGTCGCCCTCGTGATCCTCGTGTTCGTCGGCCTCAACGACTGCGGGCTCCTCGAGTCTGGCTGCAAATGAGGCTGCGCGCCCTCCTCGCCGCCACGGTCGCCGCGTTGGTGCTGAGCGCGCCGGCGGTCGCCGCGCCGCTCACCCGACCCGGGCTGCCTTCGTTCTGCCGCGAGTGGGGAGGCGAGGACACCATCGCCCTGGCCTGCGATCCGGACAAGCGTGCGACGGGGATCCGCCTGCGCCTCGGCGCCGGGGTGACCGACCCGTCGGACGAGCCCGGCATCGCGCAGCTCTCCGGCCGTGAGCCGTTGCTCGCGGGGGAGACGCTGACGCTGACCTGGAGTCACCCGTCGTCGCACGCCGTGCTCGCGGTCAAGGTCTCCTCGCCGCAGGGACCGCGCGACGTCGTCCTCGATCTGCGCGCCCGGCCCGCGCGGGTGGACGTGATCGCCCAGGCCGGAGGCGCTCTGCAGGTCACCACGCCGGCCGGCAGCGCGACGGTGCCCGCCGTGCCCGCGCCCGCCGAGGCGTCGTGGGAGCCGCGCACGGCACGTGCCGCGGCCACACAGCTCCTGGCCGCCGTGGACCGGATGGAGCGCTCGGTCACCGCGCTGAGGACGCTGTGCGCGGCGCTGGACCGCGACGTGTTCTCGAACTTCGAGCTGCTCTTCGGCGACCCGCAGCGCTATCCGTGCGTGAGCGGCCTGACCTTCAGCGTCTTCGGCGACGAGAACGTGCCCCGGCCGACATCGACGGTCCATCGGGGGGCGTCGCTCGCCGTGCATCGCGGCCGCGCGGTGCTGCGCACCACGCTGACGCACCGCTACCACCCCTCCTCGCTGTCCGATCCCAAGCGCCTGGTCGTTACCGCGCGCATGCTGCTCGTGCGCGACGCCCAGGGGATCTGGCGCCTGGCGACGATCGAGCCCGTGCTGCCCCTCTACGCCGTCCAGCACCGCCGCGCCGCGACCGACGCCGAGCTCGCGCGCCTGTACCGCACCGACGCGAGGACCGGCCGCCAGACGGCCGCCGCGGCCGCGCGGCTGCAGGCCGAGCGCGCGGCGGCGACCGTGGACGCCACCGCGCCGGCACCGTGCGCCATCGCGCTGGCCGGCGATCGCACCGGCGACGTCGTGGTTCAGGAGTCCGACTCCCGTGCGCGCGACCAGGTCGCCCACGCCGACGTCGACCTCGTCGGCCTCGGCGTCTCGGGCAGCTGCGTGGCGCTGCGCTCGGCGGGGCCGTTGCCCGCGCGCTTCGAGGTCCACCTGCGCGACGACCATGCGCACGAGCTGCAGGTCTCCGTCGTCGACGGGCGCGTGCTCGTCCAGGACGCCACGAACGAGGACGAGGGCCTGAAGCCCATCCGGGGCGTGGCCGCCCATCTGGACGCCGACGGGCTCGTCCTCGCGCTGCCGCTCTCCTTGTCGGGCACGGTGGACGCGATGCTCAGCGTCGAGATCGACGAGCTGTCCTACAGCGACGACGCCCGCGTCAAGAGCGGCTCCTAGCTCAGCAGAAGGGCGTCGAGGCCGCGCGTGAGGCCGACGAGACCCGGTGCCCTGCGGACCGCGATCAGGGTCCCGGCGACGTAGGGCTCCGGGGTGGCGCCCGCGTCATGGCGGATGGTCAGGCGCTCGTCGGGTAGGCCGAAGACCACTTCGGTGGAGACCACGAAGCTCGGGAGGCGCACGGAATGGACCTGCGTTCCGGCGACCTTCGCGCCCCGTGCCTCCTGAGGGCCGTGGAGGTCCTCGACCGGGTGTCCGAGCTCCGGCGCGCGGATCTCGCCCAGGCGCTCGGCCAGCTCACGAGCGGTCCCGCTCGGCACGTCGGGCTTGGTGGCGCTGGCGTAGTCGATGACCTCCCATTGCGGCAGGTGGCGCGCGGCCAGAAGCGCCGCCGCCTGGCACATCGCGGCCGTCAGCGAGAAGTTCCCCGACGCCACGACCCCCACGGAGCGCTCGCGGGCTGCCGCATCGAGGTCGGCGAAGTCCGAGGCCGTGAGTCCTGACGTGCCGATGACCACGGCCACCCCGGCGGCGATCGCCGCCAGCGCGTTGTCCTTGACCGCCGTGACGGAGGTGTAGTCGATCAGCACGTCGACGCCGTCGAGCGCCTCGCGCACGGTGGCGTAGACGGGGACGCCGAGCGCTTCGCGGCCGAGCGCCTCACCGAGGTCGCTGCCGGCGGCCGACCGGCTCACGGCGGAACGCAGCGAGAGGTCGGGCGCATCGAGGACGCCTTTCACCAGTGCCCGTCCGGTCCACCCGGTGGCCCCCGCCATGCACACCGTCAACGAGCCTGCTGCATCGACCCCACCTCAGGGCGCGTCGCGCACCCAGTCGCCGCTGCGCCCGCCGGACTTGCTCAGCAGCTCCACCGCCTCGACGCGCACCCCGCGCTCGAGGCCCTTGACCATGTCGTAGACGGTCAGCGCCGCGACGGCCGCCGCGGTCATGGCCTCCATCTCCACGCCGGTGCGGGCGGCGACCGCGGCGGTGGCGGTCAGCGTGACCGTTCCTGCGTCGGCGTCGAGCTCGGCCTCGACGTCGACGTGGTCGAGGCCGACCGGATGGCAGAGGGGGATCAGCTCGCCCGTGCGCTTGGCCGCCTGGATGCCCGCGATGCGCGCCACGCCGAGGACGTCGCCCTTGGGCGCGTCGCCGGCCGCGACGCGCTCGGCGGTGGCGGGTGTCATCCGCACGATGGCGCGCGCCACGGCGCGCCGCGCGCTGACCTCCTTGGCGCCGACGTCGACCATCCGCGCGGTGCCCTCGGCGTCGAGGTGGGTGAGCTCGCCCATCAGGCCGGCGCGACGGCGCTGCGCGCGCCCTCGATGAGCTCGCGCACGGCCTCCCTGTCGCCCGCGCGCAGCAGCGCGATCGGGTCGGGCTCGCCGTTGACGATGCCCTCGAAGAACGCCTTGCGCTCCTGGTAGGTGGCCAGCGTGCCCTTGGCCCAGCCGCGGACGTCGTTGAGCATCACCGCGAGCTCGGCGTACTCCTCGCCGAAGAGCTCGGCGACCTCGTTCTTCATCCGCTTGGCGAGCGCCGGCGAGGCGCCCGCGGTGGAGATCGCGACGGCCAGCGGGCCGGTGCGCACGATCGCCGGAAGGATGAAGTTGCACAGCGGCGGGACGTCGACGACGTTGACGAGCATCGCGCGGCGCTCGGCGTCGTCGTAGACGGCGATGTTGGTGTCGGTGTCGTTCGTGCAGGCGATGACCATGAAGGCGCCCTCGAGGTCGGCGGCGCCGCCGTACGCGCGCCGCTCCCACGCGATCGAGCCCTCGGCGGCGAGCTGGGCGAGGTCGGGTCCCGCCTCGGGGGCGATGAGCGTCACGTCGGCGTCGCAGGCCAGCAGCCCTTCGACCTTCTCCAGCCCGATCGCGCCTCCGCCGACCACGAGGCAGCGGCGTCCCGCCAGCTTCAGGCACGCGATGTAGAACGGCGTGTCGAGCATGTCGCGCACGCAGGTCTGGTCGCAGATCCCGCGACGGAACTGGCAGACGCACTCCTTCCCGGCGTAGGCGGCGGCTGGCATCGTCCCCACAGCGTAGTAGTCCGTACCTTTGGTCATGAGCGTGTCCGCGAGCCTCTTCACCGACGACTCGATGCTGCGCAGGGTGATCCGCGAGCAGGTCGTCGGGCTGTCCGGCCCGCGCGCGCTGCTCATGCAGGCGGCGCACCCCGTCGCCTTCGCGGGCTTCTTCGCCCACACCGGCGCGCTCGACGAGCCCTACGAGCGCTTGAGCCGCACGGCGCGGGTGCTCAACCTCGTCGCCTTCGGCTCGGCGGACGACGCGCGGCGCGCCACGCGCCGCGTGCGCGCCATGCACCGCCGGGTCCGCGGCGAGCTGGCCGCCCCCTCCGGGCGCTTCGCGGCCGGGACGCCCTACGCGGCCGACGATCCGGCTCTGCTGCTGTGGATCCTCGCCTCGCTGGCCGACTCGGCCGCCATCGTCTACCAGCGCTACGTCGCCGCGTTGAGCGATGCCGAGCGCGAGGCGCTGTGGGCCGACTATCGCCTCGTCGGGCGCCAGTTCGGCCTGCGCGCGGCGGACATGCCGCCCACCTGGGACGACTTCCAGGCCTACATGCTCGACATGGTCGAGGGCGAGGACCTGCACGTCTCCGAGGAGGCACGCGAGCTCGCGGTGCAGATCGTCATGCGCCCGCCCGTCCCGCTGCGGCTGCGCCCGATGCTCGAGCTCGCCAACCAGATCACCGTCGGCCTGCTGCCTCCACGGCTGCGCCGCCAGTACGGCTTCGCCTGGGACCCGGTGCGTGCGGTCGCGGTGCGTGGCGGGGCGGAGTACGCCAAGCGCTTCGTGGTGCCGCTGCTGCCCGAGCGCCTGCGGCTCGTCCGCAGCGCGCGGCGGGCTGCTGCGTAGGGCGCGAACAGCATCACCGAGGGGAAGCGGAGTAGGGGCGGCGCGACCGCGCGCGGTCGTCCTCCGCGGGGACGAGCTACCCGAAGGATGGTCGATTGGGTGGCTCCTGGCCACACAATCGACCACGATGGGCGAAGGATGCTGCTTAGGGGTCGTACTGTGACCCCAATCCAGCACGCTAGCCCCCGGGCGGCCCGGCCGGGCGCCGCGGGGGCCTCTTCCCCTCGGTGATGCTTTAAACGCGGCGCAGCGCCCAAAGCGCGACGCGGACGACCGACCCGGCGCTACCGCGGGTGCATCCCGCCGTCCAACGACACCACCTGGTTGGTCATGTAGCCATTGCGCAGCACGGCCAGCGCGAGGTCGGCGACCTCCTCGGGCTTGCCCAGGCGGCCGACCGGGATCATCGTGGCCAGCGCTCCGGGGTCGCCAGGGAGCATGCCGGTGTCCTCGATGAGCGCGGGCGCCAGGGCGTTGACGGTCACGCCCTCGCCGGCGGCGCGGCGCGCGAGGTAGTGCGTCAGGCCGTGCAGCCCCGCCTTCGACGCGGCGTAGTGCGGGCCGACGATGCCCCCGGTGAGGCCCGCGACCGAGGACATGAAGAGGATGCGCCCGAAGCCGCGCTCGGCCATGCCGGGCATGGTGCGCCGGGCGAGCAGGAAGGGCGCGCGCAGGTTGACCGCGATCATGTCGTCGAAGTCGGTGGCGTCGACCTGCTCCAGGCGCGCGATCTGGGTACGGCCATGATTGGCCACGAGCACGTCGACCGGTCCGAAGACGGCCTCGACCTCGTCGACGAGGCGGTCCGGGGCGTCGGGCTCGCCGAGGTCGGCCCCGAACGCGGCGGCATGCGGGAGCGCGGCCGCCAGCTCCTGCGCCGGCTCGGCGTTGGAGGAGTAGTGCAGGGCGAGCCGGGCCCCGGCGCCAGCCAGACGCTCGGCGATGCGCCGGCCGATCCCGCCGCTGGCGCCGGTCACGAGCGCGGTATGTCCTTCGAAGGTCGTCATGGCTGGGCCCACTGCATGATGAGCAATGCCCGCGCGCCGCGCGCTCCCGCCTCGTAGAGGTGCATCTCGTCGCCCGCGAAGCCGGCGTAGTCGCCGGCGCGCAGATCGGCCGTGCGATCGATCGGGCCGGTGCGCAGCGCTCCCTGCGTCACGAGGACGTGCTCGCGCGTCCCCGGCCCGTGGGCACCCGCCGCGCGCTTGGAGCGCGGGGGAAAGCGCGCCTCGTAGAGCTCGATCGGCGGCGTGCCCGGGAGCCGGATGATCAGCCGCAGGGTGTTGGCGGTCCCGGGGACGCTCGTGCCCTCGCCGGCGTGCACGACGTGCACCGGCTCGGGCTCGCCCCCGGCGAGCAGGTCGCCGAAGGGCACGCCAAGGGCCGTGGCCAGCGAGGACAACGTCTCGATCGTCGGGTTGCCCCTGCCGGCCTCGAGCGCCGAGAGGGTGGCCTTGGCGATCCCGCTGGCCCGCGCCAGCTCGGACAGGCTGCGGCTCTGGTCGCCGCGCAGGCGGCGCAGGTTGGCCGCCACCACCGGCATGAGATCGTTTACCATGCCGAACGAGCGTACCAATGAGTCGAACGGAACCAAGCCATAGGGTGCGCGATGGCGTCCGCGTCATCGCCCCCTTCGCCGTCGCCGTCGGGGCCTTCGGGCTCACCTTCGGCGTCCTGGCGCGCGATGCGGGCCTCGGCGGAGTCAAGGCGATCGTCTTCTCGGCCACGACGTTCGCCGGGTCCGCCCAGTTCGCCGCCACCTCGGTCCTCTCCGCGGGCGGGACGCTGGCCGCCGCCATCGCCGCTGCGGTCCTGCTCAACACGCGCTATGTGCCGATCGGCCTGTCGGTGGCTCCGTCGCTGCGCGGGCCCGCCTGGAAGCGCGGCCTGCGCGCACAGCTCGTCGTCGACGAGTCCTGGGCCGTGAGCCACCTGGGCGGCGGTCGCTACGACGCGCGGCTGCTGCTGGGCGCCGGCCTGACCCTCTACTGCGCGTGGGTGGGCGGCACGACCCTGGGCAGCGTGGCCGGCTCGCTGCTCGGCGACCCCGAGGCGCTCGGCCTCGACGCCGCCTTCCCGGCCCTCTTCCTGGCGTTGCTGGCGGGCCAGGTCCGCGGGCGCGTCGGGGCGCTCGCGGCCGTGGGCGGGGCCGTGGTGGCCGCAGCGCTCGTGGCCTTCGTCCCGCCGGGCGTGCCCGTGGTCGCCGCCGCGGCGGTCTGCCTCGTCGGCCTGCGCCACCCGCCGCGGGCGGCCCGTCCGTGATGCAGGCGTGGGTGCTGATCGCGATCGTGGGCGCGTGCACGATCGCGCTGAAGGCCCTGGGGCCGCTGGCCATCGGCGGCCGCGAGCTGCCGCGGCCGCTGCTCGGGGTCGTCGCGCTCCTGGCGCCGACCCTGCTGGCCGCGCTGATCGTCACCCAGGCCTTCGCCGATGGGCGCCATCTCGTGCTCGACGCCCGCGCCGCCGGCCTCGGGGCCGCGCTCGTCGCGGTCGCCCTGCGGGCGCCGGTGCTCGTCGTGGTGGGGGTGGCCGCCGGCGCCGCGGCGCTGACGCGGGCGCTGGCCTGAGTAGGCTCACGGCGGTCCTCCCTCGAGGATCGCTTCGTCATGGATCGAGTGGACCACTTCGGCCGCGACCTGTTCGTCGTCCTGGACCGCGGCGACCGCCGGCCGCTGCGCGTCCAGCTCGAGGAGCAGCTGCGCGACGGCGTGCGCTCGGGCCGCCTGCACGCCGGCACCGCGCTGCCGTCGACGCGCGCTCTCGCGGGCGAGCTCGGGGTGGCGCGTGGCGTCGTGGTGGAGGCCTATGGCCAGCTGGTCGCCGAGGGCTTCCTCGTTGCGCGTCGCGGGTCGGCCACGCGCGTGGCGAAGGTCGCACCCGCGGTGGCGGCGCCCGCGGCCGCGCCGGGCGCCCGCATCCCCTCGGTCCGCTTCGACCTGCGTCCGGAGTCCGCCGAGCGTGGCGCGTTTCCGCGTGGCCCGTGGCTGGCCGCGATGCGCCGCGCGCTGGCGGACACGCCCGATGCCGATCTCGGCTACGGCTCGTGGGCCGGCGCGCCGCGGCTGCGCACCGTCCTCGCTGCCTACCTCGGCCGCGCGCGCGGCGTGTTTGCCACCCCCGACAACATCGTCGTCACCGCCGGGATCACCCAGGCGATCGGGCTGCTCGCTGGGCTGCTGCGCGCCCGCGGGGCGCGCCGCGTGCTCGTCGAGGAGCCGGGGTTCTGGCAGCACCGCACGATCCTGCAGCGCGCGGGGCTCGAGCTCATCCCCGTCGACGTCGACGACGACGGGCTGCGCACCGACGCGCTGGCGCCCGCTGCCGCCGCGCTCGTCACCCCCGCGCACCAGTTCCCCACCGGCGGTGTCCTCGCGCCGGAGCGCCGCGCGGCGCTCCTCGCGTGGGCCGACACCCACGACGCCCTGGTGATCGAGGACGACTACGACGGCGAGTACCGCTACGACCGCGAGCCGCTGGGGGCGCTGCAGGGCCTCGGCGCGGGCCGCGTCGCCTACCTCGGTTCGACGAGCAAGACGCTCGCGCCCGCGCTGCGCCTGGGCTGGATGGTCCTCCCCGGTGCCCTCGCGGGCGCGATCACCGACGAGCGCGGCTGGGCCGACGGTGGCTCGCCCACCCTCGACCAGCTGGCCCTGGCCTCGTTCATCGACCGCGGCGAGCTCGATCGCCACCTGCGGCGCATGCGCCTGCGCTACCGGCGCCGGCGCGACCGGCTCGTGGCGGCCATCGGCGACCACCTCCCCGACCACGCGGTCGGCGGGGCGGCGGCCGGGCTGCACGTCACCGTGGCGCTGGCGCCCGGCGCCGACATCGACGCCGTCCTCGCGCGCGCGGCCGCGCGCGGGGTCGGGGTGTTCTCCACCCTGCGCGCGGGCCGGCCGCTGCTCCTGGTCGGCTACGCCAACATCGCCGAGGAGGCCATCGAGCCCGCCATCCGAGCCTTGGCGCTCGCCGTGCGCGACTAGCTGGCTACCCAGAGCGCCGCATCGCCCGCAGCCAACGCCCGGTCACCCGCAGCAGCGCGAAGCCGTCGCGGCGCCACGCGCGCTCGCGGTCGCGGTCGCGCGCGCTGCGCAGGCCGGCGACGGCGCGCGCTGCGCCGACAAGGGTGCCGTCGTAGGGGAACCACCACACGGGGCGACCGATGGGTGGGTCCCAGGTGACGACGCGCGGCTCGGCGCACGTGCGCAGCGCGATGGCGCCGCGGGCCCGGCCGATGCCCGCGCCGCCCGCCCCGCCCCACGGGATCTGCGGGGCCGAGCGCGCGACGAGATGGTCGTTCATCCACACCATCCCGACGCGCAGCTCGCGGGCGATGCGCGCGCCCTTGTAGCGGTCGGCCGTCCACACCGACGCGCCGAGGCCGAGCGTCGCCTCGTTGGCGCGCGCGATCGCCGCCTCCTCCGAGCCGACCGCCTCGACCACGAGCACCGGACCGGGCACCTCCTCGCGCGCCAGGCGCATCGCGGGGGTCACCCCGCTGAGCACGGCGGGCGCGTAGTGGGCGCCCTGGAGCGCGCCGCCGCAGTGCAGGGTCGCGCCGGCGGCGACCGCCTCGTCGACCAGTGCGCGCACGCGCTCGGCGCGCTCGCGGGCGACGAGCGGGCCGACCGACGTCGCCGCATCGGCCGGGTCGCCGACGGGCAGGCGCCGCGCCGCTGCGACCACGCCCGTCAGGAAGCGATCGTGGACCTCGGGCACGCACAGCGCGCGCTCGACCGATCCACCGCACTGCCCGGCGTTGGCGAAGGCTGCCCACGTCGCGCCGCGGACCGCGCGCGGGACGTTCGCGTCGGCCAGCACGAGCATCGCGTCCTTGCCGTCCAGCGTCAGCACCGAGCGCTTGAGCCCCCGCGCGCACGCCTCGCCGACCTCGCGCCCTGCGCGCGCCGAGCCCGTGAAGCGGACCTGCGCCACGGGCGCGGCGACGAGGGCGCCGCCCGCGTCGGTGTGGCCGTGGACAACCTGCAGCAGGCCCTCGGGCAGGCCCGCGCGGGCGAAGACCCGTGCGATCCGCTCGCCGCACAGGGGCACGTGGGGCGAGGGCTTGAGCACCACGCCGTTGCCGGCCATGAGCGCCACGGCGGCGTCGCCCAGCGGCGTCGCGAAGGGCTCGGGCGCAGGTCCGAGGACGGCGACGACGCCGAGCGGCTCGTAGCTCCAGCGCCCGCGCTTGACCGGGTGCTGCGTGCGCGAGAAGGGGATCCGCTCGCCGGCCAGGATGCCCGGGCCGTGCTCGGCCAGCCACTGCAGCGTCTCGACGGCGGCCAGCAGCTCCATGACCTCGACCTCGGCGCGCGGCCGGCCCTGCTCGGCGACGATGAGGTCGGTCAGCTCGTCGAACTCGTCGATGACCGCCTGCGCCGCGCGGGCCATGTAGCGCGCACGGTCGGCGAGGCGCAACGTGGCCCAGAGCGGCTGCACGCTCGCCGCTACGCCCACCGCGGCGGCGACGTCGCGCGGCCGCGAGACCGCCACTGCGCCCAATCGCTCGCCGGTGGCAGGGCTGAAGGACTCCAGCTGGGGAGCGGCTGTGGTGGCCTCCACGGGGAGGCGAGGCTACCGTCCACGTGCGCGGCGGATCTCCTCGAGACGCTCGCGCAGCGCTGCCTCGGCATCGTCGGGCGTGTAGAAGCGCTCGCCCGCCACGCCGTCGGGGGCGAGCTCCTGGTCGGACAGGTGCCCCGGGTTGTCGTGGGGGTAGTCGTAGCCGACGCCGCGGCCGAGCCGCGCCGCGGCGTTGTAGCCGGCGCTCTGCAGGTAGGCGGGCGGCGGCTTGGCGCCGTGCTCGCCGACGTGGGCGCGCGCGGCGGCGATCGCCTTCGTCGCGGCGTTGGACTTGGGAGCGAGCGAGAGGTAGATCGCCGCCTGGGCGAGCGCGTACTGGCCCTCGGGCAAGCCCACGTGCTCGATCGCCTGGGCCGCCGCCACCGCCACCTCGAGCGCGCGCGGATCGGCGTTGCCGATGTCCTCGGAGGCCAGGATGACCATGCGCCGCACGATGAAGCGCGGGTCCTCTCCACCCTCGAGCATGACCGCGAGGTAGTAGAGGCTCGCGTCGGGGTCCGAGCCGCGCGTGGCCTTGATCCAGGCCGAGATCGTGTCGTAGTGGCGGTCGCCGGTCTTGTCGTAGGTCAGGGCGCGACGCTGCAGCGCGTCTTCGGCCGCCGCGAGGGTCACGTGACCGTGGGTATGGACGGCGAGGTCGAACGCCGCCAGCGCCGTGCGCGCGTCGCCGCCGGCGCGCGCGGCGAGGAAGGCGATCGCGTCCTCGTCGGCCTGCGCGTCGAGCGCGTCGACGGCGCGGCGCACGACGACCTCGACGTCGCTGGCCAGCAGCGGGCGCAGCTCGTAGACCTGGCAGCGCGACAGCAGCGCCGAGTTGACCTCGAAGTAGGGGTTCTCCGTCGTGGCTCCGATGAGCGTGACCAGGCCCTCCTCGACCGCGGGCAGCAGCGTGTCCTGCTGGGCCTTGTTGAAGCGGTGGATCTCGTCGAGGAAGAAGACCGTCGGCTCGGCCAGCCGCCGGCGGTGCTGGGCTCGCTCGAGGACCTTGCGCACCTCCGCGCGCCCGGCCTCGACGGCGCTGAGCTCCTCCAGCGCGGCGTGGGCCGCGGCCGCCACGATCCGGGCCAGCGTCGTCTTCCCCGAGCCGGGAGGCCCGTAGAGGACCATCGAGTGCGGCCGGCCCTGCTCGATGGCGATCCGCAGCGCCGAGCCCTCGGCCAGCAGGTGCTCCTGACCGACGACCTCGTCGAGCGACCGCGGTCGCAGGCGCGCGGCCAGCGGGCGCGCCAAGGCATCGGCGGCAGAACGCCTGGGCTCGGCCTCGTCGGCGTCGAAGAGCGAGTTCATGGGCCATATCCTCCCGCGCGCGCCGGTGGACTACGTGCTCTTCATGCTCTGGTGCTTCACCGTCGCGGTCGCGGGCGGCCTCGTGGGGCTCGTGCTCGGCAACATCCGCCTGCCGTTCACGCTGCTCATCGCGTCCAGCGTCGCGGCGGCCACCGGAGCCAACCTGCTCATCTCGGCGGCCGCCGCCGGGACGGCGGGGATCGCCCACATCCGCGCCGGGCGCATCAACTGGCGGCTGTTCGCGTGGATGGCGCCCCCGTCGATCGTGGCCGCGATCCTCGGCGGCTACCTGTCGGGCGTGCTGCCGCGCTCGGCGCTGCTCGGCGTGATCAGCGCCGTGCTGCTCTACAGCTCGTTCGACCTCGCGCGCTGGACGCCGCCGGCGCGCAGGCCCGACGACGGCAGCGAGCCCGACCTCGACATCGCGGCGGCCGTCGGCGCGGGCGCGCTCATCGGGCTGCTGGGCGGGATCGTCGGACTCATCCTCGGCTCCCTGCGCGTCCCCGCGCTGCTGAAGATCGTCGGCGAGCGCCCGGCGCGCGTCGCCGGCACCAATCTCGCCGTCGGCTTCTGGGTCGGCGTCTTCGGCGCCATCGGGCACCTCCCGTCCGCGCCGCCGGATTGGAAGGTCGCCGGGCTGGGCGCCGCCGCGTCGATCCCCGGGGCGCTCATCGGCGCGCGGCTCACCGGGCGCCTGTCGGAGATCCAGCTCGTGCGCGCCATCGCCGCCGTGCTGCTGGTGGCGGGGATCGCCACGGGCGCGCAGGCCGTGTCGTAGCCTGGGTGCGTGGCCGACGACCTCGAGCGCGAGACGACCGAGCTGCTCCAGCGCCTCGTGCGCTTCAACACGGTCAACCCGCCGGGCGCCGAGCGCGCGGCCCAGGAGCTGCTGGCCGGCGTGCTGGGCGACGCGGGCTTCGAGGTGACGCTGCTGGGACGCACCGAGGAGCGGCCCAACCTCGTGGCGCGCCTGCGCGGGGGCGCGGACGGCCCGACGCTCTGCCTGCTCTCCCATGTCGACACCGTGCTCGCCGACCCGGCCGACTGGCAGCGCGACCCATGGTCGGGCGACGTGGTCGACGGCGAGCTCTGGGGTCGTGGCGCCCAGGACATGAAGTCCCAGACGGCGGCCGAGGTGACGGCCGCCGTGGCGCTCGCGCGCTCGGGCTGGCGCCCGGCCCGCGGCGACCTGCTCGTCGTCGTCGTGGTCGACGAGGAGACCGGCGGCGGCGAGGGCGCGATGTGGCTGACCGAGAACCACCCCGACGCGGTGCGCTGCGACATGCTGCTCAACGAGGGCGCGGGCGCGGTCTTCCCCTTCGGCGACGAGCGCGTCTACGGCGTGTGCGTCGCCGAGAAGGGCGTCTTTCGCTTCACCGTGACCACGGAGGGGGTGGCGGGGCACGCCTCGACGCCGAAGATGGGCGTCAACGCGCTGCTGAAGATGGTCCCCTTCCTGGAGGCGATGGGCGAGCGCCAGCCGCCCTATGACGTGACCGAGACGCCGCGGGCACTGCTGGCCCAGCTCGGCCTCCCGCTCGACGGCGACCCCGCGCCGGTGCTCGACGCGCTGCGCCAACGCGACCCGATCCTCGCGGTGATCGTCGAGCCGATGCTCGGCGTGACCCTGGCGCCGACGCGCATCTTCGCCTCGGAGAAGATCAACGTCATCCCGGCGCGGGCCACGCTGGCCGTCGATTGCCGCACGCCGCCGGGCATGGAGGAGGCCGACGTGCGGGCACGCATCCAGGACGTCCTCGGCGCCAACGGCTACGAGCTCGAGTTCTCCGAGAAGGTGGTCGGCAACTCATCGGCGCCCGACTCGCCGCTCATGGACGCGCTGCGCGGATGGGTCGCGCGCGAGGACCCCGAGGCGCGTGTCGTGCCGACGATGCTGCCGGCCTTCACCGACTCGCGCACCTTCCGCGACGCCTTCCCGGAGTGCGTGGCCTACGGCTTCTTCCCCCAGCGCGAGATGAACCTCTACGAGACCTGGCCGCTCGTGCACTCGCGCGACGAGCGCATCGCGACGGCCGATCTCGGGTTCGCCGCGCGCTGCTACCGCGACGTGACGAGGGAGCTGCTGGGATGACCGAGACGCCGGAGAAGCTGCGCCTCGGCGGCATGGCGCTGCGCAACGGCCTGCTCGTGCACGGGCCGGGCCACTGGGCGGCGGCCGTGCGCGCCGCCGACGGCACCATCGCGGTCGCCTCGGGCCCCAAGCCGCGGATGCGCGGTCGCGCCCAGCGCCTGGCCGGCGTGCGCGGCGTGGTCCGCCTGGGCGAGGCGATGGCCGTGATCCCCCTGGTCAAGCGCGCACTGCCCGAGGCGCGCCTGCCCTTCCAGGACACCACCGTGCTCGCCGCGATGGCGGGGACGGCAGCGGCCGGCGTGGCGCTGCGCCGGCGCACGCGCGGCCTCGGCGGCGAGGCGGCCGTCGCCGCGCTCTCGCTCGCGCCCTCGCTCATCGCCCTGCGCGGCGGCGAGCTCGCCGCCTACCACGGCGTCGAGCACAAGGCGATCGGCGCCTACGAGCAGGACGCGGCCGACGCGCGCGATGCGACGAAGGAGCACGACCGCTGCGGCTCGCACCTCATGGCCCCGCTGCTGGCCGCCAACCTGGCCGGCACCGCGCTCCTGCGGCGCCTCGTGGAGCGCCCGTCGCCGCTCGCGGGCGCCGCCGTCCAGCTCGCGTCGATCGGCGCCGCCGTGGAGGTCTTCGCGTGGTCCGAGCGCCACGGCGACACCGCGCTGGCGCGGGCCCTGCGCCGCCCGGGCCACGAGCTGCAGCGCGTGCTGGGCACGCGTGAGCCGACCGAGGAGCAGCTTGCGGTCGGCCGCGCCGCGCTCGCGGAGATCCTGCGCGCCGAACATGCCGCCTGACCGCGCCGCCGAAGGGCTGGAGGATTCCGCTGGAGTGCCGATACACCTGGCGTGGGAGCTGCATCGACCCTGCTCGTAGTCAGCGCCGCAGCCGACGAGGCACGCCATCGTGTTCTCGAGGCCGTCGGCGGCCTGCACGACACCCTGCTCGCGCTGACCCCGGTCGCGCCGCCGCCGAGCGTGCTCGACCGCATCCGCGACTTCGCCAACAACTGGCAGGCCGTCTTCGCGATCGTCTTCATGAGCGCGCTGGTGGTGGTGCTGTGGCGGACCCTGAAGCTCATGCCGCAGACCAAGCCGGCCGAGCTCAAGCCCGAGGCCAACCTCGAGGTCGGCTGGGAGGACATCGCCGGCGTCGACGAGGCGAAGTCCGAGCTGCGCGAGGTCGTCGACTTCCTGCGCGAGCCCAAGCAGTTCGAGCGCCTGGGGGCCAAGGTGCCCAAGGGCGTGCTGCTCCACGGCCCCCCGGGAACGGGCAAGACGCTGCTGGCCAAGGCCGTGGCCCACGAGTCGGGCGCGCATTTCTTCTCGCAGTCCGCCTCGTCCTTCGTCGAGATGTTCGCCGGCCTGGGCGCCGCGCGCATCCGCCGCCTGTTCCGCGAGGCGCGCAAGGCGCAGCCCGCGATCATCTTCATCGACGAGCTCGACGCCGTCGGCGCGCGCCGCGGGTCCGACAACAACTCCGAGCGCGAGCAGACGCTCAACCAGCTGCTGGTCGAGATGGACGGCTTCTCCTCGGCCGCCGACGGGCGCGTCGTCGTGATGGCCGCCTCCAACCTGCTCGAGAAGCTCGACCCCGCCCTGCTGCGCCCAGGGCGCTTCGACCGCCAGGTCTTCGTCTCGCCGCCCGACGTCAAGGGGCGCGAGCGCATCCTGCGCGTGCACACCGCCAACAAGCCGCTGCGCGAGGACGTCGACCTCTACGTGGTGGCCCAGCAGACCAGCGGGCTGACCGGCGCCGACCTGGCCAACATCTGCAACGAGGCGGCGATCTTCTGCGGGCGCCGCCAGGGCCACGCCGTCTCGCGCGAGGACTTCGACAACGCGCTGGAGCGGGTCATCGCCGGCGTGCAGTCCTCGACCACGCTCAGCGAGCACGAGCGTCGCGTGGTGGCCTTCCACGAGGCCGGCCACGCGCTGTGCCGCGAGCTGATCGACGGCGTCGACCGCGTGCACAAGATCTCCATCGTCCCGCGCGGCAACGCGCTGGGCTACGTGGTCAACCTCCCCGACGAGGACTCCTACCTGAAGACGCGCGACGAGCTCGTCGACCAGATGACGATCCTCCTCGGCGGCCGCGTCGCCGAGCAGGTCGTCTTCGGCGCGGTCACCACCGGCGCCGCCAGCGACCTGCAGCGCGTGGAGGAGATCACCTTCGCCATGATCCACCAGTACGCGATGGGCTCCGGCGACGCGCCGCAGGCGGCGCTCAAGGAGCAGCCGCTGTCCGATCTCACCCGCCGCATCCGCGACGAGGAGCAGCGCGAGCTGGCCTTCGAGGCGCACCGCGGCGCGTGGGATCTCATCACCACGCACCGCGAGGTGCTGGACCGCATCGCCACCGAGCTGCTGGAGAACGAGACGCTCGAGCGCGCGCAGATCGACCGCATCATGGAGGGCGTGCCACGCCTGGAGCGCCGCAAGCCGATCGCCGACCTGCGCGTCGCGGCGTCGGAGAGGCGCGAGCCAGCCGCGGAATAGACTCAGGGCGCAATGTTCGCCCGGGTCGACCACATCGGCGTCGCCGTCGAGGATCTCGACGCCGCGATCGCCCTGCACGAGCAGGTCTACGGCATGGCCGTGGCGCATCGCGAGGTGGTCGACGAGCAGGGCGTCGAGGCCGTGCTCCTCGACGTCGGCGAGAACCACGTCGAGCTGCTGCGCCCGCTGAGCGAGGAGACGCCCGTCGGGCGTTTCCTGAGCAAGCGCGGCCCCGGGCTGCACCACGTCGCCTATCAGGTGGCCGACGTGCAGGCCACGCTGGCCACCCTGCGCGAGCGCGGCCTGCAGCTCATCGACGAGCAGCCGCGCACCGGCATCCGCGGCTCGCGCGTGGCCTTCCTGCACCCCGCCTCGTCGGGCGGCGTGCTCACCGAGATCGTCCAGCCGTCGGAGGGACACTGACACCATGCCTCAGCGCATCAGCATCGGCTTCCAGGCCAGCGCGCCGCTCGCCCTGCGGGTGACCGACGAGCAGCTCAACAAGCTCAACGACGCCCTCGGCAGCGAGGGCTGGCACGAGGTCGAGGCCGAGGACGGCTCCGTGCGGCTCAACCTCGCCCACGTGCTCTGGGTGCGGACCGAGAGCGACGAGCACCGCGTCGGCTTCGGGATCGCCTCCGCCGGTTAGGGCGATGGAATAAACCCCGGGCGGCTGGCTCATTGGGGGTATGAGATCAACCACGCTTGCCTCCATCGTCGCCCTCGCTGCCATCGCGCTTCCGGCGCAGGGCGCGAGCGCCCACGACCCCACGGACGGCCATGCCCACCGCGCTGGCCAGCTCTCGCCGCAGACCCGCGAGCTGCTGCGCCAGGTGCGCAAGGCGACGCGCGCCTACCGCGACGTCGAGGTCGCGAAGGCCGCCGGCTATGAGCCCGCGAAGACGTGCGCCGCGGACCCGAAGTACGGCGGCATGGGCATCCACTACTCCAACCCGAAGCTGCTCGCCGACGGGGTCCTCGATCCGACCCGTCCCGAGGTGCTCGTCTACCAGCCCGGCAGCCATGGGAAGCTGAGCATCGGGGCGGTCGAGTACTTCCAGCCCGACGCCGACCAGGACCTCGACACCAACGATGACATGCCATCGATGTTCGGCGTCCCCTTCGACGGCCCGATGCTCGGTCATGAGCCGGGCATGCCGAAGCACTACGACCTGCACGTCTGGCTCTACAAGCACAACCCCGCGGGCATCTTCGCCGCGTGGAACCCGGTCGTGCGATGCCCGTGAGCGCCGACCCCGGCTACGCGCTGCCCAACAGCTGGGACCGGGCGAACAGGCGCTTCGAGCTGCTGGCGGCGTGCCACGACGCCGCCAGCCGCCGGCGAGCCGCGGCGCTCGGCCTCGGCCCTGGCTGGCGCTGCCTGGACGCCGGCGCCGGCGAGGGCTCGTTCGCGCGCTGGCTGGCGCAGCGGGTCGGCGAGCGGGGCCACGTGGTCGCCGCCGACCTCGACGTGACCCTGATGGCGGACCTCGACGCACCGAACGTCGAGGTCCGCCAGACCGACCTCACGCGCGACGCGCTCGCCCGCGACGCATTCGACCTCGTCCACACGCGCCTGGCCCTGATCCACATCCCGGCCCGCGACGCGCTGCTGCAGCGACTCACCGCCGCGGTCAGGCCCGGCGGCGTGCTCTTGGTCGAGGAGGACGACGCCTATCCGGTCACCAGCACCGCCACGGGCGCCTATCGCGCGGCGTGGGACGTCTTCATACAGACCATGGGCGATGGCGGGACCGATCCCGCGTGGGCCCGCGACCTCCCGCAGCGTCTCGGCGCGCTCGGCCTGACCGGCATCGGCGCCGAGAGCCAGGTTCAGCTGTTCCCCGGCGGCTCTCACCCCGCCGAGTTCTGGAGCTTGACCTGGCTGCAGGCACGCGAGCGCGCCGCGGCGATCGGCGCCGCGGTCGAGGACCTCGATCGCGGCCGAGCGCTGCTCGCCGATCCCGGGCGCTGGTTCCACGGTCCGGCCATGGTCGCGGCCTGGGGATGGCGCCCGAGGCGCGGGTGACGCGCCCGTGCCCATATCGTGCGGGTGGTGCAGCTCCTGGCCCGCACCGACCTGCGCTTGTACCGCCTCGTGCGTTCGGCTGCCCGTCCGCCGGCGAGCGAGCGCGGTGGGCGCTTTTCGCGCCTCGGCGAGCACGCGGCGCTGTGGTTCGCTCTGGGGGCCGTGGGCGCGCTGGCCGACCGTCCGCGGCGCGAGCGCTGGCGGCGCGCGCTCGTGGTCGTAGGAGCGACGTACGCCACCAACACGGCGATCAAGGTGGTCTTCCGCCGGCGCCGCCCGGCGCTCGCCGACCTCCCCGCGCTGATCGCCACGCCAACCGGGCTCAGCTTCCCGTCGGCGCACGCCTCCACGTCGTTCGCGGCCGCGCGCGCCTACGGGCGCCTGCTGCCCGCCGGCCCGCTCTACGCGGCGGCGGCCGCGATGGCGTTCTCGCGGGTCTACCTCGGCGTCCACTACCCCTCCGACGTCGCCGCGGGTGCGCTGCTCGGGCTGGCCATGGGCAGCGCGGCGCGATGAAGGTCGGGATCATCGGCATGCCCAACGCGGGCAAGTCGTCGCTGTTCAACGCGCTGACGCGCGCGGGCGCCGAGGCGGCCAACTACCCGTTCACGACCATCGAGCCGAATGTCGCCGTGGTGCCGGTGGTCGACGGGCGCCTCGATCGCGTGGCGGAGACGATCGGCTCCTCGAACGTCGTGTACGACACCGTCGACTTCCACGACATCGCCGGCCTGGTGCGCGGCGCCAGCGAGGGCGAGGGCCTGGGCAACAAGTTCCTGGCCAACATCCGTGAGGTCGACGCCATCGTCCACGTCGTGCGCGCCCACCACGACGCCAACGTGGTGCACCCCGAGGGCGACGTCGACCCCGCCCGCGACATCGAGACGATCGAGACCGAGCTGCTCTACGCCGACCTCGAGCAGGCCGAGCGCCGCTTGGACCGCGTGACAAAGCAGGCGCGCGGCGGCGACAAGCAGGCGCAGGCCGAGGAGCGCTGGGTGACCGACGTCGTCGCCGCGCTGCAGGCGGGCCGCCCGGCGCGCACCGTGCCGGTACCCGCCGACGCTCCTGACGCGCTGCGCAACCTGCACCCGCTCACCGCCAAGCCGGTGCTGTTCGTCGCCAACGTCGACGAGGGCGACGACACCGTCCCCGCCGCCGTGGCGGAGCACGCCGCGGCGATCGGCGCGCTGGCCGTCGCGGTGTCCTCGCGCATCGAGGCGGAGCTCTCAGAGCTCGACGACGACGACGCGAGCGCCATGCGCGCCGACATGGGGATCGGCGAGTCGGGCCTTCGCCGCGTGGTCGACGGCGCCTTCGCCCTGCTGCAGCAGATCGCCTTCTTCACCGCCGGGGAGGACAAGCCGGCGCAGTCCTGGCACATGCGCGACGGCCTCACGGCCTGGCATGCGGCGGGCGAGATCCATTCCGACATCCAGAAGGGCTTCGTTCGCGCCGAGGTTGTCGGCTGGGACGCACTCGTGGACGCCGGCGGCTACGCCGGCGCCCGCGATCGCGGCGTCCTGCGGCTGGAGGGGCGGGACTACGTCATGCGCGACGGCGACGTCATCACGGTGAAGTTCACGCCATGACCGCCCGCTAGGCCGTCTCGACGTAGTCGCGCGCGACGAAGCGGTCGACGCGGCGGTGGTAGAGGTCGCCGGCCTTTCCGCCGACGATCGCGAACACCAGCGTGACCACCAGCGCGGCGGCCAGGGTGATGAGGCCCGTCGTCGTCAGCGACTGGTCGCCGACGGCCACGTTCGGCAGGTTGAGCTGCTGCAGGACGTCGTACTCGCTGCCGCCGATGACCGCGGCGATGGCCAGCGCGGCGCCGAGCACGAGCGTCCACATCCACACGCCGATGCCCTGACGGGCGCCGTCGAAGCGCGCCATGCGCCCGGCGACGTAGCCGCCGCAGTACCACGAGAGGGCGAGGATCGCGAGCACCAGGATGGCGCCGCCCAGCCCGATCGTCTCGGCGTCGCCGTTGGTGACGTCCTTGATCTCCGAGACGCCGATGGCGACCCCGGCCGCCGCGGCGAGGCCGAGCAGGATCGCAGCCAGGCCGATGGCGCTCAGCAGGCCGAAGAAGGCGCTGCCCCAGCGGATGCCGCCGAAGCGGTCGCGCTGGCGGGCGCGCATGGCCACGACGGTGTCCTCGGCGACGACGGCGGGGACCGTGCGCGACTCCTCGTCGCGCACCCAGTCGGGGTCGCGGGCCGGGACGGCTTCGTCGCGGGTGAAGCGGTCGTGCTCCACCGCGGGCTCGCGCTGCACGACATGCGTGTCGCCGTCGGCCGTGCGGGTGTCGGGGTCGCCGGCCTGGGTCTCGTGCAGCTCGGCGAGCCGGCGCTCGCGGGCAGCCGCGTCGTCCGCGGGCGCGGCGACGCTGGTCGCCGGCGCGTCGCGCTCGTCTACGGCGACGGCGCCGCCGTCGGTCTCAGGTGCTGGATCGTTCGTCCTGCGAAAGCGTCCGAACATCGGGGAGCCTCCTCCCGTGGGGTTCGGACCCAGCGTTCCCGGTCAGGCCGCTGCCCACGCGTCAAGTCGCTCCGCAAGCCGGTTCATCGAGCGCTTGCGGGCGGCCGCGGCGGCGCCTGCGAAGTCGGTCGGGGCGTCGGGCGGACGCTTCACGCCGGCCGGCTGGAGCGTCGCGATCTGCCTGAACGCGCGCAGCTCGTCGGCCTGGTCGGTCAGCGATTGGCGGACCCGCGGACGCAGGCTCATGGGCAGCGCCAGCAGCGCGTCGAGGGTGTCGTGCTCGTTGAGCAGCTCGCGGGCGGTCTTCTCGCCGATGCCCTTGGCCCCCGGCAGCCCGTCGGACGGGTCGCCGCGCAGCGCGATGAAGTCGGGCACCTGGTCGGGGCGGATGCCGTAGCGCTTGCGCACCTCCGCGGGCCCGATCGGCTCGGTCTCGCCCTTGCCCGCCGGCCACAGGACGGTGACGGCGTCGGAGACGCACTGGAACATGTCGCGGTCGCCGGTGAAGAGCAGCGCCTGCCCGCCGGCGTCCGCCTCGACCTCCGCCAGCCCGCCGAGCAGGTCGTCGGCCTCGAGCGTCTCGTGGCGCAGGACGATCCAGTTGAACGCGCCGAAGAAGGCGGCCGCATCGCCCCACTGCGGCACGAGCTCCTCGGGCATGTCGATGCGGTCGCCGTGGTAGGTGGGATAGAGCTCGACGCGGTAGTGCGCAGCCTCCTCGCCGAAGCACAGCACGACCGCCCGCGGCGAGTAGCGCTCCACCGCCTGCAGGACGAGGTTGGAGACGCCGAGCAGCGCGTTCACCGGCGTCCCCTTGTCGTCGGTGATCGTCTTGGGCAGCGCGTAGAAGGCGCGGTAGAGCAGCGAGGGCGCGTCGACGGCGAGCAGCGGACCGGGCATCGCGGCTGATCCTAGGGGGTGCTCTAGCCTGCCCGCGGTGCGGCGCGCCCTGTCCTCGGCGACGTTACCCCTCTACGTCGGAGGCTTCCTCGGGCCCTTCGGCGGCGGCGCGATCGCCGTGCTCTTCCCGCAGCTGCGCGACGCCTTCGATGCGACCACCGGCGAGGTCGCCGCCGCCATCCCTGCGTATTTCGTGCCCTTCGCCGCGTTCCAGCTCGTCTCGGGCACGATCGGCGAGCGGCTCGGGCGCCGGCGCGTCGTGCGGACGGGCTACATCGTCTACGGAGCGACCACGCTCGCCGCGGCGGTGGCGCCGACGATCGGGCTCTTCATCGTCGCGCGCGCCGCGTCGGGCACGGCCAACGCCTTCCTCACGCCGTTGCTGCTGGCAGGCCTGGCCGAGGTCGTCCCGCGCGGGAGCCTGGGGCGCGCGGTGGGAACGTTCGCCGCCGTGCAGACGTCGGCCATCGCCCTCGCGCCGGCGGTCGGCGGGCTCCTGGGCGAGGTCGACTGGCGGCTGGCCTTCATCGCCCCGGCCGTGGTGGCCGTCCCGCTCGCGTTGTTCCCGCCGCCCGATCCCGAGCGCCTGCCCGACGCCGAGCCGGCGCGCTGGCGCGCGGTGCTCACGCGCCGAGTCGGGCTGCTGTCGGGCGCCGCCTTCGCCGGCTACGCGGGCGTCACGAGCCTCGGCTTCCTCGTCGCGCTGCGTGCCGCCGACGACTTCGGTGTGGGCTCGAGCGCGCGCGGGGCGGTGCTGGCCGGCTTCGGCGTGGCGGGCATGCTCACCGGTCGCCCGTCCGGGCGACTCGTCGATCGCCTGGGGCGCATCTCGGTGACGGTCGCGGGCGCGGTCCTGTGCGCGGTTCTCGTGGCCCTCATCGGCACGGCGGGGAGCGTCGCCACCCTGACCCTCCTGTGGCTCGCCGCGGGCGCCGCCTCCTCGCTGATCTGGGCCGGCCTCAACACGCTCACCATCGAGGCCGTCCCGGCCAACCGGGCCGGGGCGACGTCGGTCATCTCGGCCTTCAAGTTCGCCGGCAACGCCGCCGCGCCGGCCATGTGGCTGCCGCTCTACGCCAACGACGTGCGCCTCGCCTTCCTGGCCGCCGGCGGCGCGTCGGCGCTGGTCGGCGCGCTCACGCTGCGGCTGCGCTGAGCGCGCGGGCACTAGATTCCCGCCCATGCTCACCATTACCGGCATCGACGAACTCAAGGCCAAGGTCGGCGAGGAGCTCGGCGTCAGCGAGTGGCACGAGGTCACCCAAGAGGAGATCGACGCCTTCGCCGACGCCACCGGCGACGACCAATGGATCCACGTCGACCCCGAGCGCGCGGCGCAGTCCCCGTTCGGCTCGACCATCGCCCACGGCCTGTACACGCTAGGCCTCGGCCCGCGCTTCACCTACCAGTCCTACGAGATCGAGGGCTTCGCCTTCGGCGTGAACTACGGCTACGACCGCGTCCGCTTCCCCGCGCCGCTCCCGGTCGACTCGCGCGTCCGGATGCGGGCGACGCTCGGCAGCGTCGACGACGTCCCCGGCGGGATCCAGATGAAGGTCACCCAGACGTTCGAGCGCGAGGGCGGGGAGAAGCCGGTGTGCGTCGCCGAGCAGCTCGTGCGCCTCTACACAGGCTGACAACCGGTTACGCCCCGGTGCCGTCAATGACGACCCCGGGGCACCTCGGTGCAACCTGCGCGGTGCTCAGACGGCCACCGCCGGGGACGCGGTGGGCTCGGGGCTCGCGACCTCTTCCTCCTTGCGCGCAGCGGTGCCCAGGAGGCCGAGCGTGACGACGAGGAATCCGATGCCGGTCAGCAGCAGGGCCGCGCCCATGACCATCGAGAACAGCGCGACGTTCTCGGCGAAGTAGCTGGTGTTCAGCGCGGTGCCGAGGGCGGTCTCGGTGACCCATGTGTTGCGGGCCGCGTTCGGAACCGGCCTCTTGGTGACCGGATCGATCGCCGCGGCGGTCTTGTCACTGGTCGGCTTGCCCGACTTGTCGAGGTATTGGCCCATCTCGGCGTAGACCAAGCCGCCGGTCGCCTCGAGCGCGTGGATGCGCATGTACTGGGCGAAGCAGCGAGCTGTGGCGCCGTTGTTGACGGCCTTGCCGGCCACCGAGCAGGTCGGGATGACGACGTTCTTCAGCCCGGCCTCCGCCGCCGCGGCCTTGATGGCGGCAGGTGTCATGTCGTCCGAGCCGACGATCTTCTCGGCGGCCAGGTTGCTGCGGACCGTGCTGCGTCCATTGGCGCCGATGACGATCGACGCGACGCCGAAGACGATCAGGACGGCGCTGGCGGCGATCCCCGCATAGCGAAGGTACTTGCTCATGGCTTCGTTCCTCTCTGGGAACCGGTGTTGCGGATCGCGGGATGCGAGCCAAGGGCCGGTTCGAATGACTGTGGACCTGGACGGCTCTCCGTCGCTGGGAACGATGCTCGTGAGGACGCCGTGGGCGTGTGGCCGGCGGTGCTCTGCGCGAAGGTCGCTTCGCAGAAGCGGGGGGTGCCCCCGTGCTGGACCACGTTACTCGCTTTCCGCTCGTCGCCCCGCGACTACGCGACGCGCACGGACGGGCCCACGGCCTGCCCGTAGACCACCCGGTACACGCCCGGCGCCGGCACGGCGACCGAGTAGCGCCCACCGCGCAGGACCTTCGCGTCGGTGGCCGTGACCCAGCGCGTGCCCTCGCGGCGCTCGACGCGCAGCCAGCGGCCCGTCCGCGCCGGGGCGATGGTGCCCTCCAGGCGCGTCGCGTGCGCGGCGGCGGCGCGCGCGGTGGGGGAGACGCCGCCGGTCGGGTCGGCGGTGGGCGGCGTCGGAGCCTTGGGCTTGCGCTTCGGCTTGCTCGCCTTGGAGGTCACCGAGGTGAAGAAGGCCCACGTGTCGTAGAGCCCGAAGGCCGAGCGCAGCTGCGGACCGGTCACGTTCGTCACGCCGCCGGTGCCGACCACCTGCGCGCGCACGACGCGTGGCGAGACGCCGCGCTGCAGGACCTTGATGCGCTTGAAGCGCCCCAGCAGATAGCGATGCAGCTTGCGCTGGACCTGGGTGGCGGTGAAGCGGAACGGCCCCCAGCGGTGCTTGGGCGACACGCTGTCGAACGGGTCCTCGACGGCCTTCAGCCACGGCTTGGGCTGCGAGCCGACGAACGAGTTCTCGACGGCCTCGGTCTCGCCGCCGGAGGTCGAGAAGAAGTAGGTGGTGACGGGCTGGCCGGCGTAGGTGACGACCTGGCCCTTGGTGGCCGCCACGGCGGCGTCGGTGTTCGGCGTCTCGGCCGAGACGCCGCGGTAGACCTGCGAGCGCGTGTCGGCGTACTGGTCGAAGACGCCGCCCCCCGCGTGGCTCGTGATCGCGTAGGTGCGCGCGGCCACGGCCTGGGCCTTGAGCGCCTCGGTGGGCCACGCCGACGGGCTCTCGGCGCTGACCACACCGCGCACGTAGTCCTCGAGGTCCAGCGCGTTGACCGCGACGAGACCCGAGCCCGAGGCGCTGATGAGCAGCGACCCGCGGTACAGGCCGTCGCGCACGCCGGGCACCGACGTGCCCTTCAGGCGCAGCGGCTGGTCGACCGGGGCGTCCACGCGCAGGGGCCCGGGCGTGGTGGCGACGCTCTTGCCGGTCGCGTCGCGCAGCACGAGGCCGTCGGCGCCGCGGCGCACGCTGTAGGTCGCGGCCGGGTCGAGCTTCTCCTCGCCGGCGTTGAGCGCGCCGGCGAAGGCGATCGACTTCTTGGAGCCCTGCAGCAGGACCTTGACCTCCGGGTTGGCGTCGAGCGCCCCCAGCGCCGTGCCCGTGTAGTAGTGGCCGAGGATGTAGTCGTAGGACTTCAGGTGCAGCGAGTAGCCGTACGTGCCGTACTGGCTCATGCCGATGCCGTGACCGAATCCGGCGCCGGTGATGGTCAGCTTCGTGGCGGCCTGCGCGGCCGGGGCGGCGGCGAGCAGGACCGTCACGGCGGCGAGGACGAGCTTGCGCATGCCTCTTCCCGAACGCCACCGGGATGGGGGAGTTGCGGTGCTAGCTTGCATGCGATGGCTCAGGGTAACCGGCGCGCCAGCGACGTGTTCGTCGAGTGCCTCGAGGCGGAAGGGGTCAAGTACGTCTTCGGGATTCCGGGCGAGGAGACCCTCGATCTCAACCAGTCCCTGGCCAACTCCTCGGTCTCCTTCATCCCTGTTCGACACGAGCAGGGCGGGGCCTACATGGCCGACATGTACGGGCGCCTCACCGGCCGCGCCGGCGTGTGCCTGGGCACGCTCGGGCCGGGGGCGATGAACCTCGTCACCGCGATCGGCGACGCCTACCTGGACCGCGCGCCGCTCGTCGCCCTGACCGGCCAGGCCGACCTCGAGCGGATGCACAAGGAGTCCCACCAGTTCATCGATCTGGTCGAGCTCTTCAAGCCGATCACCAAGTGGAACGCGCGCGTGACGAGCCCCGAGATCATCCCCGAGGTCGTGCGCAAGGCCTTCAAGGTGGCCGAGTCCGAGAAGCCCGGGGCGACGCACCTCGAGCTGCCCGAGGACGTGATGGCGGCCGAGGTCGACGCCGCGCCGCTGCCCCGCCGCCGGCCGGTCGAGCCCGAGCCGGCGGCCCGCGAGCTGCTCAAGGCCGTCGACCTCATCCGCAACGCGATCAACCCGGTGGCCCTGGCCGGCAACGGCGTCGTGCGCGCCCGGGGCGCGCCCGCCCTGCGCGAGTTCTGTCGCGCCACGGGGATCGCGGTGGCCGAGACCTTCATGGGCAAGGGGCTGCTCGACTACACCGACCCCAAGGCGCTGGGGACCGTCGGGCTGCACTCGCGCGACTACGCCATGGCGGGCTTCGAGGACGCCGACGTGGTCATCGCCATCGGCTACGACCTCGTCGAGCACGCGCCCTCGCACTGGAACCCGCGGCGCGACAAGAAGATCGTCGTCATCGACTCCCAGGCGGCGGAGATCGACGAGTACTTCACCCCCGAGGTCGAGCTGATCGGCGACATCTACCACGTGCTCACGCGGCTGGCCGAGGAGTGTCGCGACGTCCCGCACTCCGGCGGGTCGCAACGCCTGCGCGACGTCGTGCTCGGGCGCTTCGAGCAGGCCAAGGACGACGACGCCTTCCCGATGCAGCCCCCGCGGGCGCTGTGGGAGATCCGTCAGGCGCTCGGGCGCGAGGACATCCTGATCTCTGACGTGGGGCTGCACAAGCTGTGGATCGGCCGCATGTTCCCGGCGCATGAGCCGAACACCGTCCTCATTGCAAACGGTCTTGCAGGCATGGGCTTCGCGCTGCCCTGCGCGGTGGCCGCGAAGCTCGTGCATCCCGAGCGCAGGGTGGTCACCGTCAACGGCGATGGCGGCTTTCTCATGAACTGCCAGGAGCTCGAGACGGCGATGCGCCTGAAGACCCCCTTCGTCAACATCGTCTGGGAGAACCGCCAGTACGGCTCGATCGTCTGGAAGCAGGACAACAAGTTCGGCGAGCACTTCGGCGTCGACTTCACCAATCCCGACTTCGTGCGCCTGGCCGAGTCGTTCGGCATGCCGGCGTGGCGCTGCGAGGGCGTCGAGGACCTCGGGCGCCACCTGCGCCACGCGCTCGGCCTCGACCTGCCGTCGCTCATCGTGATGCCGATCGACTACTCGATCGACGTCGCCATCAGCGAGCTGGGGACCGAGACCGTTTCCACGTGAGTCACGCGCCGGGCTCGGGGTAGAGTCGAGCCATGAGCACGGCAACGGCAGAGCAGACGATCCTCGACGCGGTCAAGCCGCAGCTCTACATCGGAGGCGAGTGGCGCGACGCCGGCGAGGGCGGCACCCTCGGCGTCGAGGACCCCGCCACCGGCGAGACGCTCATCGAGGTCGCCGACGCCACCGTCGACGACGCCAAACAGGCCCTCGGCGCCGCCCACGAGACCTTCGCGCAGTGGCGCGACACGGCCCCCCGCGAGCGCGGCGACATCCTGCGCCGGGCGTTCGACCTCATCACCGAGCGCGCTGACGAGCTCGCGCTGCTCATGACCCTGGAGATGGGCAAGCCGATCGCCGAGTCCAAGGCGGAGATCGCCTACGCGGCGAACTTCTTCCGCTGGTACTCCGAGGAGGCCGTGCGCATCAACGGGCGCTTCACGGTCAACGAGGCCGGCGCCGGGCGCGTGCTCACGCTCAAGCAGCCGGTCGGGCCGTGCGTGTTCATCACGCCGTGGAACTTCCCGCTGGCCATGGGCACGCGCAAGATCGGCCCCGCCATCGCGGCGGGCTGCACGATGGTCGTCAAGCCCGCCAAGCAGACGCCGCTGTCGATGCTCATGCTGGCCCAGATCCTCGAGGAGGTCGGGCTGCCGGGCGGCGTGGTCAACGTGATCACCGCGCAGTCGTCGGGCTCGGTCATGGAGCCGCTCATCAAGGACCCGCGCACGCGCAAGCTGTCCTTCACGGGCTCGACCGAGGTCGGGCGCACGCTCATCCAGCAGTCGGCGGACCAGGTCCTGCGCGTGTCGATGGAGCTCGGCGGCAACGCGCCGTTCCTGGTCTTCGACGACGCCGACGTCGACGCGGCCGTCGAGGGCGCGCTGATCGCCAAGATGCGCAACGGCGGCGAGGCGTGCACGTCGGCCAACCGCTTCCACGTCGCCAACGCGGTGGCCAAGGAGTTCGCCGAGAAGCTCGCCGCCGCGATGGGCGAGATGAAGGTCGGCCGCGGCACCGAGCCCGACGTGAAGGTCGGCCCGCTCATCGACGACACCCAGCGCGGCAAGGTCGCCGAGCTCGTCGACGACGCGCGCGAGCGCGGCGCCAAGGTGCTGGTCGGAGGCACGCGCATCGACGGCGCGGGCTACTTCTACGAGCCGACCGTGCTCGGCGACGTGCCCGACGACGCGCGCCTGCTCGGCGAGGAGATCTTCGGACCCGTCGCGCCCATCAAGGGGTTCTCCTCCGACGAGGAGGCGATCGCCGCCGCCAACGACACCGAGTACGGCCTCGTCGCCTACGTCTACACGCAGGACATCAACCGCGCCTTCAAGGTCATCGAGGGCCTCGACACGGGGATGATCGGCCTCAACCAGGGCATGGTCTCCAACGCCGGCGCGCCGTTCGGGGGCGTCAAGCAGTCGGGCTTCGGCCGCGAGGGCGGGCCCGAGGGGATCCATGAGTACCTGGAGACCAAGTACGTGGCGATGAACGTCCCGTAGTGACCCGCTTCGTCGATCTCTCGGCTCCCATCACGGCGACGCCGCCCGAGCTGCCCGACCTCCTGCGCACCGACATCGAGTACTCCGGCCACGCCGAAGGCGCCGAGACGATCAAGACGATGCTCGGCGTGCCGGCGGAGCTGCTGCGCGACGGCGAGGGCTGGGCGGTGGAGACCTTCCTGCGCTTCGGGACGCACAACTCGACCCACGTCGACGCGCCCTGGCACTACAACTCGACGGTCGGCGGCAAGCGCGCCCAGACGATCGACGAGCTGCCGCTGGAGTGGTTCCACGCCCCCGGCGTCGTGCTCGACTTCAGCGCCCGCGAGGACGGCGAGGCCGTCGACGCGCCCGACGTGCAGGCCGAGCTGGCGCGCATCGGCCACGCGCTCGCGCCGCTGGACATCGTGCTCGTGCGCACGGGCCGCGATGCGTTCTACGCCGAGCTCGACTACATGGCCCGCGGCCCGGGCGTGACCGCCGCGGCGACCCGCTGGCTCTACGAACAGGGCGTGCGCGTCATGGGCATCGACGCCTGGGGGTGGGACCGCCCGCTGCACCTGCAGGCCCAGGAGGCGCTCGAGCGCGGCGAGCCGGGCATCTTCTGGGCCGCCCATCAGGCCGACCTGCGCCTACTCCCAGATCGAGCGCCTCACCAACCTCGGAGCGCTGCCGAGCACGGGCTTCCGGGTGAGCTGCTTCCCACTGCGCATCGTCGGCGCGAGCGCGGCGCCGGCGCGCGTGGTGGCCATGCTCGACGAGTGACGCTCAGTCGGCCGCGAGGACGCTGCACCGAGCCGCGCGCGGTCTTCTGGTAGTGCGACCCGGTCGCCGTCACGGTGTAGCGATAGCGCCCCGGCCTTGACGTAGTGCCGGCGGCTGTCCTTGCCGTCCCAGCGCAGGCGCAGGACCGTGTGGGCCTTGTGCTTGGGCGCGCGGATGCGACGTACAACCTTGCCCTTGGCGTTGCGGATGGTCAGCGTGACGCGCGAGGTGTGCTTCAGGCGGAAGGTGATGGCGAGCGAGCGGCCGCCGCCCGGGCGCAGTGTCGTCGCGCTGATCTTCAGGCGGGGGAAGGTCGGCGCCTTCGTCTTGCGCGGGAGCACCTGCATCGACCTGATGGCGGCGACCGACTTGCTCGTCGAGCCGGCCGTCCCGGGCGCCGCGGCGGGCCCAACGGCCGGGGCGGGGTAGGTGGCCACATAGGAACCGGCGACGGCATCGAAGGTCGCGTAGGCGATGCCCTTGATCGTCTGTGTCACGTAGCCGACCGCCTGCCCGTCGCGGGCGAGCCCCTGCAGGGCGCCCGTCGACCCGTTGATGGGGAGCATCGCCTGCAGGCCGGTGGTCTTCGGCCCGGGCGCGATCTGGAAGCTCAGCTGCCCGGCGGCAAAGCTGACGCTCTGAAAGGACGAGCCGTTGCGCCCGTCGACCCAGTCGAGCAGCTGCTTGGCCGAGATGATCGGGATCTGCACCCCGCGGGCGATCGCCTTGGCATGGACCGCGTCGATGACGTCGTCGCCGCCGGGGACGCTGCTGATGTCGGTGTGGTTGTTGGCGGTGAACACGCCGTAGTAGCCCTTGTCGAAGGCGTTGTTGAGCAGCGTGCTGAGGAAGGCGAGCTCGGTGTTGAGGTCTGATGCCACGTCGCCGGTGAGCTCGTCGTTGACCTGCGTCGTGGCCTGGTAGACGTCGATCGGCGTGCCGTTGGTCTGCGCGAAGCGCATCGGGAACCCCGAGCCGGTCATGAGGCCCGCCCGCTGGTTCACCCAGCTCCCCGGCCAGTAGTAGTAGTTCGTGTCCAGGCGGATGCCGTGGGCGGCCTCGGCTTGGGCGACGCTGTCCCAGTCGCTCCAGATGACGCAGTGGTTGCGGTTCGTGACGGGCGCAGCGGCGATGGCCGCGAACTTGTTGTTGAACTGCGCGAGCTGGAGGGTGAGGTCGCCTCCGAAGCTGCTCAACGATGGGAAGTCGTTGCACGCCGTAAGGCCCGAGCCCGCTGAACCGTTCGGCGACCCGGAGACCCACGCGTGCAGCGCGAGCTCATTGCCCGCGGGCACCTCGGTGACGTCCACCGGGCTCGGGAAGACGTACGACGTCGAGCGCACGCACTCCCAGTTGACCACCGAGCAGCCCGGCGCGCTGGCCGCCGCGTTGTTCGCGAAGCGGGCGTTGGTGCCGCTCGCGCCCGTGCCGTGGTCGTCGCCGGTGAGGACGACGGCAGCCTTCAGGCCGCGCGGCAGGTAGGCGAAGCGCGGGAGCGGCGTCGCGGCCATCTGGGTGATGAGGTTGGCCAGCAGGCGCTGCTGCTCGTCCGCCTGGGGGATCGCGACCTTGGCCGGGTCGACCCAGTCGGGCTGCGCGCCGCCGAAGAAGAGGTCGTCCGAGCGGGTCGGCGTGACGCCGTCGCGGTCCTGTCCCGCCCAGGCCGGGTTGCCCTGGCGCGTCTGGACGACCGACTGCGCGAGGTCGTAGGCGAACGCCGCAGCCTGGCCGCCGGCCGGGCCGACGCTGTTCAGGGTGACCGCCGGGCTGGCCGTCGCCGTTGCCGCGTCGGAATAGAGGGTGGCGACCGTGGTGGCCCCGTTGAGCGCGTAGGTCGCCGCGGCGCCGTGGTACTGCATCGTCTCGCCGACGATCCCGACGCCTGGCCCGCTGCCGGTGTTCACCTTCAGGTAGGCGTTGCTCAACGTCGTGCCCGGGCCGCTGAGCCCGAGCACAGGCGCGAGATTGGCGCCGGGACGCATCGCGATGAGGTTGCCGCCGGCGTTCACCCAGTTGGTGAGCGCCGCCGCGTCAGCGTCGCTGACCGGGCCGGGACCCACGACGACGACGTCGTAGGCGCCGAGCGACGCCGCGCCGACGCTGGCGGCGGTGGTGAAGTCGTTGAGGCCCTCGGCCTGGAGGATCTGCGGGAGATATGAGCCGAACGTGCCCGACCCGCCCGTGACGACGAGGATCGGCGGTCCCGCGGCGCTGGCCGCCCCGGCCATGGCGGCCAGGCAGACGCACATCGTCGCCAGCACGACACCGATCGAGCGTCCGGACGTCATTCACACCTCCACGGATTGATTGGCGCAGCCATCCATCGCGGCCCGCGGGACGTTGACCCAACGGTTGGTAGGAGTGCCGGAAGTGCGCCGGGAGGCCGGGGACCGGCCTTTCGGCTAGGCCGCGCGTTCGTCTAGTGACACCGGCGCGAGCGCAGCTCCGGAAGGCGCGGTGGCCATGCTCGGCCACTGAGCTATCGTCCTTCGGCAGATGCCGCCTCCCTGCGCCACCGCAACCTGCGGGCGCAGATCGCCGTTAGCAGTGTTGTGAGCAGCCCTTCCACGCGCACCGCGATCGGCCGCGCTCGACCGGCCCACGTCGTCGTAATCCCCGACGGCTGATGGGCGCTGCGCGATGGGGAGTGCTGGCTGCCTGCCTGGCGGCCGCGGTGGCGGTCCTCGCTCTGGTGGCGGGTGCGACCGGCGAGCAGCAGCGCCCCGCACCGGCGCTGCCGGCGGCCTCCGGGCCGGCCGGCGCACGGCTGCTCGACGGCCCGTGGATCGTGCGTGGCGATCACGCCGGGCGCGGCGTGGCGCTGGGCTGGCGCAAGGGCCACTTCGCCGGGCGCACGGTCACGGTGCCCTTCTCGCCCAACGCGCGCCACGTGCGCGGCGTGGCCGGCGAGCGCTCGTTCGCCGGCTCGGTCGCCTGGTATCGCACGACGCTCAAGCTGCCGCGTGCGGGCGTGTACGCATTGCGCTTCGAGTCGGTCAACCACCGCGCCGCTGTGTGGATCGACGGACGCCTCGTCACGCGCCACACCGGCACCTACCTGCCGTTCGAGGCCCGGGCGCGCCTGGCCGCCGGCGCGCACGAGCTCGTCGTGCGCGCGGACTGGCGCGACCCCGCGGCGATGAAGGCCGACGCCTGGCACCGGACGTGGTTCAACTTCGGTGGCGTCAACGGGCCGGTGTCGATCCGCGCCCTGGGACCGAGCGAGCTCGCGTCGCCCTCGATCGTCACCCGGCTCAGCGGGAACGACGCCGTGGTCGACGTCGCCGTGGGGGTGACCAACCGCGCCGGCCCGCGGACGATCGCGGTGCGCGGGACGCTGGCCGGCGTTCGCCTGCGCTTCGCGCCGGTGACGCTGGACCGGGGCGCCGGCGCCACCGTCCGCGCCCGGGTGCAGATCGAGCGCCCGCACCTGTGGGAGCCCGGCCACCCGACGCTCGAGGATCTGCGGCTCGAGGTCCCCGGTGAGGCCGTCTTCACGGCGGCCGTCGGGCTGCGCGAGCTGCGCTGGGCCGGCGGGCGGCTGCAGCTCAACGGCGAGCCGCTGAAGCTGCACGGCGCCTCGCTGCAGGAGGACGCGCCCGGCCGTGGCGACGCGCTCACCGACGCCGACGCCGACGCGATCGTCGCGCGGCTGAAGGCCATCGGCGCCAACGCCACGCGCAGCCAGCACCCCCTCAGCGACGCGCTGCTCGATCGCCTCGACGCCGCGGGGATCCTCGTCTGGCAGGGCGTCGGCCCCGTCGATGCGCCGGGCGCGTGGACGTCGCGCACGCCCGTGCAGCAGCGCCGCGCGATCCGCCGCGTGCGCCTGAACGTCCTGCAGGCGCGGCTGCACCCCAGCGTCGTGGCGTGGAACCTCGCCAACGAGGTCGCCGGCAACGGGCACTACGGCGGCCAGCCCGAGTACGTCGACGCGGCCGCGCAGCTCGTGCACCGCCTCGACCCCGGACGCCCGACCGCGGTCGACGTGTGGGGCACGCACATGCCCGACCGTGCCGGCTTCATGTACCGCCACATCGACGCCGTCGGCGCCACCAACTACGAGGGCTGGTACGAGGACACGCTCGCCCCGGCGGCCACGGTCCAGGCGGGGATCGACGCCTGGCTGGCGCGGCTGCGAGCCACCTTCCCGGGCAAGGTGCTGGTCGTCAGCGAGTTCGGCGCCGAGGCCAACCGCCTCAACGCCCCGGGCGCCCCCGGCTCTGAGAGCTTCCAGGCCAACCTCCTGACGCGCCACATCCGCGCCTACGAGGCGGCCCCGTGGCTCGACGGCGAGCTGGTCTGGAACCTGCAGGACTTCGCCCTTGCACCCTCGTTCGCCGGCGGCTCGATCCGCCGCCAGGTGCCGAACATCAACCTCGTGCGCGGCATCAACCAGAAGGGCCTGTTCACCTACCACGGGCAGCCCAAGCCTGCGGTGGCGGCGGTGCGGCGGGCTTTTGAGGGTTGAGGGCTTTGGTCGTCCGCGCGGCGTTGGCGGCGCTGCGCGGCGCTTACAGCATCACCGAGGGGAAGCGGACCCGGGGCGGCGCGACCGAGGGCGGTCGTCCTCTGCGGGGGTGAGCTACCCGGGACTGTCCTGACTTGTGTGGCTCCTGGCCACCGAACCCAGGACAGTGCCACGCTGTCCTGCCTAGACCTGGCAGGGCCGGGTGAAGTCAGGACAGCGCCAGGGGAGCGGCCCGGCCGGGCGCCGCGGGGGACTCCCTCCCCTCGATGCGGCAGTAAGCGCCGCGCACCGCCGCCCACGCGACGCGGACGCCCCAGAGCCCTACTCAGGCCTGATTCCCCGCCGCGATCTTGCGTAAGTCGATGATGCGGTCGTAGAGGGCGGGCTCGACGCCCTCCTCGATCGCGATGTCGCGCAGGGTGCGCCCCGACTCCGACGCCTTCTTGACGATCGCCGCACCCTTGTCGTAGCCGATGTGCTCGTTGAGCGCGGTGGCGACCGCGAGCGTCGATTCGGCGGAGCGCTTGGTGCCCTCCTTGTTGACCTCGATGCCGTCGACGCACTTCTCGGCGAAGGCCGCCGACGCGGTGGAGAGCAGGTGGATCGACTGCAGCAGGTTGCGGGCGATGAGCGGGATGCGGACGTTGAGCTCGAACTGGCCCTGCAGGCCGCCGACGGTGATCGCGGTGTCGTTGCCGATGACCTGCGCGGCCACCTGGAGCACGACCTCGGGCATCACCGGGTTGACCTTGCCCGGCATGATCGACGAGCCCTTCTGCAGCTCGGGCAGGAAGATCTCGCCGATGCCGGCCCGCGGGCCTGAGCCCATGAGTGCGATGTCCTGGGCGATCTTGGTCAGCGACACGGCCACGACCTTCAGGGCGCCGGACAGCTCGACCAGCGCGTCGCGGTTGGCCTGGGCCTCGAACGGGTCCGCGGGCGGGTCGACCTTGAGCTTGGTCTGGCGGGTCAGCTCGCGGCGCACGCGCTCGGCGAACTTGGGGTGCGTGTTGAGCCCGGTGCCGGTGGCGGTGCCGCCGAGCGGGATCTGGCGGACGTGCACCAGCGCGGCCTCGATGCGCTCCTGGCCCAGGCGGACCTGCGCGGCGTAGCCGCCGAACTCCTGGCCCAGGGTCACCGGGACCGCGTCCATGAGGTGGGTGCGCCCCGACTTGACGACGTTCTGGAAGCGCTTGGCCTTGCGGGCCAGCGAGCGCTCGAGCTGCTTGAGCGCGGGCAGCAGCTGGTTGGTCGCGCGATCGAGCGCCGCGAGGTGCACGGCGCTGGGGAACACGTCGTTGGAGGACTGGCCCATGTTGACGTGGTCGTTGGCGTGCACGCCGTCGCCGGCCAGCGCGGCCAGGACCTCGTTGGCGTTCATGTTCGACGAGGTTCCCGAGCCGGTCTGGAAGACGTCGATGGGGAACTGCGCGTCGTGGTCGCCGGCGGCCACCTCGTCTCCCGCGCGCGCGATCGCATCGGCGAGCTTGGGGTCGAGCTTGCCGAGGTCGGCGTTCGCCCGGGCCGAGGCGCCCTTGATGCGCCCGAGCCAGTGGATGACCGAGGCGGGGACCGTTTCGCCGGAGATGGGGAAGTTGTCGACGGCCTTCTTCGTCTCGCCGCCGTAGAGCGTCTTTCGCGGAGCCATGCCTCAGACCCTAGCCACAGAAAGCCGCAAGCTCCCGTGCGACCCCGACCGGGTCGTCGTAGGCCATGAGGAAGCCGGTGCCGCTGAGGATCCGCAGCTGGGCGTCGGGGAGCAGGTCGAGCGCCTCCTCGGCCGCCTGCAGCGGATGGCGGCGATCGGCGTCGCCCCACAGCAGCAGCACGGGGAAGTCCAGGCGCGGGTAGAGGTCGAGCAGCTCGCGGCGCGGATCGCTCGGCCAGCGCTTGGCGAACCGCGCCCAGGAGCGCGCGAGGTTGACGTTGCCCCCGACGTCAGCGAAGGCGTGGCGCACGAGGTCGCGCGCGGCCGGGTCGGCGCTGGCCGAGAGCTTCACGCCGCGCTCGGGCCTGAAGGCTGCGCGTGCGACGTGGGTCAGCATGCGGTTGACGCCCGGCACGACCCCCAGACGCGCCACCGGGCGCCACTTGTCGCGCGGGCCCGGGCGGTGCAGTGGATTGGGCATGAGGACGAGCCGCCCCGGCGTCAGCGCGCCCAGTTCCAGGGCGCGCAGCAGGATCTGCGCGCCGAGCTCGTGGCCGCCCACCAGTGGGTGTGGTCCGGCGGTCTCCAGGCAGAAGGCGGCGATCAGCTCGGCCAGCCAGTCCAGCGTGTAGGGGTGGCGCGGGCGGTCCTCGGAGTCGCCGTGCAGCGGCAGGTCGGGAAGGATCAGCCGGTAGCGGTCGGCCAGGTGTTCGACGATCGGCTCGAACTCGCGGTGGCTGAGCAGCGCGGAGTGCAGCAGCACGAGGCCGGGGCCGCTGCCCGCCTCGCGGTAGGCGACGCGCGCGCCGTCGGGGTGGTGGTAGAGGCGCAGCTTCATCCCGTGGCCTCGCCGGCACGCCGCCCGCGCGCCAGTGCGTCGGCCACGCGCGCGCCGGCGTCCTCGAGCACGGCGGCCGTGCGCTCGATGTGGCGCTGCAGCTCGGCGTGGATGCCCTCCGTGCGCCGCGCGCCGCGGCGTGCCGCACCCACGAGATAGCCCAGGCGCAGCGCCGCGCCGGTGTCGCCGGTCCTGGCCGCCGCGGACAGATGGTCGGCGGCGCGGGTGAGCACGGCGCCCGCGTTCTGGAGGTCGGAATCGCTGCGCGCATTGGCCACGCACTGCGACAGCCGCGTTCCCGAGGGCAGGGTCACCGGCTGCGGGGCGCGCGCCAGAGCACGCTCGATCGTGCCGGCCGAGTCCAGGCAGGCCCCGTCGAGCGGAGCGCTCGTCGCCCCGCAGGCGGCCAGCGCAGCTGCGGCGAACAGCGCGAGAGCCCGGACCATGGGCGGATCGTAGAGTGGCCGGCGTGCGCCGCTCGCCCTATGACGCGGAGATCGTGCGCCTGGCACTGCCCGCCCTCGGCGCGCTGGCCGCCGAGCCGCTCTACCTGCTGGTCGACACCGCGATCGTCGGTCATCTCGGCACGGCGCAGCTGGCGGCCCTCGCGCTCGCGGCGACCGTGCTCTCCAATCTCGTCGCCCTGTGCATCTTCCTGACCTACGGGACGACGGCGCGCGTGACCCGGCTGCACGGAGCTGGACAGGACGCGGACGCCGCGGCGCTCGGCCCGCAGGCATTCTGGCTGGCGCTGGCGGCGGGGGCCGTCCTCGCCGCCGTCGTGGCGGCTCTGGCCGCGCCGCTCGTGCACGCGCTCGGCGGCGGAGGCCATGTCGCCGACCTGTCGGCGCGCTACCTGCGCATCGCCTCGCTCGGCGTGCCGATGGCGCTCGTCGCGCTGGCGGGGCAGGGCTGGTTGCGCGGCATGAGCGACCTGCGCACGCCGCTCGTCATCGTGGTGGTGGCCAACCTGGCCAACGTCGTCCTCGAGCTGCTGTTCGTCTACGGCTTCGACTGGGGGCTCGACGGGTCCGCCTGGGGCACCGTGCTGGCCCAGCTCGGGATGGGCGCCGCCTTCGCCACCGTGCTGCTGCGCGCCTTCGCGCCACCCGACCTCGCCCGCATCCGCTCGCTCGTGTCGATCGGGGCCCAGCTCTTCGTGCGCACGGCGGCGCTCCTGGGGTGCTTCGTGCTGGCCACCGCCGTCTGCGCCCGCATCGGGGCGGCGACCGTCGCGGCGCACCAGATCGCCTTCCAGCTCTTCGGCTTCCTCGCCCTCGTGCTCGACGCCATCGCCATCGCGGGCCAGGTCATCGTCGGGCGGGCGCTGGGCGCCGGCGACGCCGACGAGGCCTTCGCCGCCGCGCGGCGGATGCTCGAGCTGTCCTTCGCGGCGGGGCTGGTCATCGGCGGCGTCTTTCTCGCCCTCGCCGACGTCGTCCCGCGCGCCTTCACCTCCGACCCCGCCGTCATCGACCAGGCGCAAGACCTGTGGCCGCTGTTCTGCGTGCTGTGGCCCGTGGCCGCCGTCGTCTTCGCGCTCGACGGGATCCTCATCGGCGCCGGCGATACGCGCTACCTGGCCGCCGCGATGGTCGTTGCGTTCCTCGTCTTCCTGCCGCTCGTGTTGACGGCCGACACTGTGGCTGCGGTGTGGGTGGCGCTCGACGTGCTCATGCTCACGCGCCTGGCGACGCTGGGCGGCCGCTTCGCGCGCCGGCGCTGGGCGCTCGTCGGCGCGCACGCCTAGTCGTTCGCCGGCTCCAGCGGCTCGGGCAGTGCGAAGTCGTGGCGGGCGCAGCCGTCCTCGATCGCGGCGATGACCTCGCGCATGACGTGTACGCGGGCATAGCGCTTGGACTCGGCCGGAACGATCCGCCACGGCGCGCGCTCGGTGTCCGTGCGCTTGAACATCTCCTCGAGAGCCGCCTCGTATTCCGGGCGCCTGGCGCGGTTGCGCCAGTCCTCGTCGGTGAGCTTCCACGTCTTCAGCGGATCCTTCTGGCGGGCCTCGAAGCGCTCGAGCTGCTCACCGTCGGAGATGTGCAGGAAGAACTTGACGATGATCGTTCCGTCGTCGGCGAGCATGCGCTCGAAGTCGTCGATCTCACTGTACGAGCGCCGCCATTGCTTCTTGGTGGCGAACCCCTCGACGCGCTCGACGAGCACGCGCCCGTACCACGTGCGGTCCAGGACGGCCATGCCGCCCCAGCCCGGCAGGGCGGAGACGAAGCGGTGCAGGTAGTGGTGGCGCTTCTCGTCGGGCGTGGGGGCGGCGAACTGCTTGACGCGCACGTGGCGTGCGTCGAGTGGCGCGATCAGGCGCTTGATGGCGCCGCCCTTGCCGCCGGCATCCCAGCCCTCGAAGAGGACGCACAGCGGCGGCCCGAGCTCCCCCGAGCCGATGAGCCCGCCAAGGGTCAGGCGCAGCTGGGCCAAGCGCGTGCCGTGCACTGCCAGCCGCCGATCCTGCTCGTCGCGCGAGAGTCTCAGCGAGAGGTCGACGTCGTCGAGGCGCCCCATCGCTTCATCCTCTCAGCCGCAGGCTCCGGCCGCCAAACCTGCGCAAAGCTGCACGCACGCTGCGGAGCGCCCCACGGGATGCCGTACTTGCAGACCATGAGTCCTACCGCCCGCCCCGCATCGCGCCTGGGCCTCACCGCGTCGGAGGCCGCGCGCCACCTGGGCGTGTCGATCTCGACGGTGCGCCGCTGGTCGGATGCCGGCCACCTCAAGGGCTACCGCACGCCCGGCGGCCAGCGCCGCTTCAGCGCCGCTCAGCTCGACGAGTTCCTGGACTCGCTGCGCCCGCGCGGCGGCTGACGTCGCTCACGACGTCGGCGCGACCGCCTCGTTCATCCGCCGCTCGATGTCGAGCTCGCGGTCGAAGTCGGCCTCGTCGGCGTGGCGGTAGTCGGTCCCGCGGCCCGACAGCAGGTCCGCGAACACCTCGACGCAGACCGAATCGAGTTGGGAGCCCGCGACGCGGCGAAGCTCGTTGAGCGCCTCGAAGGAGTTCATCGGCGTCCGATAGGTGTCCGGAGCCGTGAGCGTGTCGTAGACCTCGGCGACGGCGACGATGCGCGCGATGTCCGGGATCTCGTCACCCTTCAGGCGGCGCGGGTAGCCGCGGCCGTCCGGGCGCTCGTGGTGCGCGCGCACGATCTCGGCGACCGGGCCGTACACGCCGATGTCTCGCAGGAGCTCGGCACCGATGTCGGGGTGGCGTCTGATGCCGCGCCAGTCCGACTCCGAGAGCTCGCCTCCCCGCTCCATGACCCGATCGGAGAGGGCGAACTTCCCGATGTCGTGGAGCAGGCCCGCCGTGTGTGCGAGCTCCTGGTCGCGCTTGGACATGCCGCGGTGCCTGGCGATGTCGCGCGAGAACGCGGCGACCGCTGCGCAGTGGCGCGCGGCGCGCGAGTCGCGCTCGTCGAGCGTGCGGATGAGGCCCGATAGCACGCCCCAGGACAGGTTGGCGTACTCGCGCGTGCGTTCGCGCGCCGTCGCCACGAGTCGCGTCATGTAGGTGAAGACGATCACGTTGACCATGACGAAGGCCAGCGCGGTGAGCCCGAGCTCGATGTAGATCTCGGCGATGACCGCGACGACCGCGATGTTGACCAGGACCGGGACGATCAACCCGCGCAGCGCGCGCAGGCGCACGCGGATCGAATCGCCGTCGAGCATCGCGAGCAGCACCTGCGCGATGACGGAGTTCAGCGCCATCGTCACTGCGGCGGCGAATGCGAGCAGTGCGACGAAGCCGGCTCCGTGGCGCGCCGATGTGACAGCCTGGAAGGCGATCGCCACCACGCAGGTGGGAGTCGCCGAGCTGGCTACGTTGATCACCAGCGCGCGCCATCGGTAGTGCTCGACGAGCCATACCCCGACGAACGAGATTGCCGGTATGAAGAACGCGGCGCCGGGGCCGACGAAGCCAATCGCCAAGGCGCCGGCGACGAAGGCGGCCGACACCATGATCTGCGTCGTGTAGGCCGTCGCGATAAGTTCGGCGACGAGCGCGCATAATGTCAATAGCCCTGCAACGGGCTTGACGTCGGGTCCGCTGAGCGACACGCTGGCGAGCGCGACGCCTACCACCACGAGAAGCCCCGCGATCGCCGTCGCGAAATTGGGGCGTGCCCGTGACTGGGCTTCGCTCATACACGGAAGCTATCGGCTTGCGCGCAAGGAAGCTGGAGGTTGGGAACTTCTACTAGCGGCCGCTTACGTACATAGGAGCCTCCCCTCAGTGGGGGTTCGCTGGATCGGACGTGTTGAAATGTACACACGTCCAGATTCAATTGCACGGTTTTTCCTGCGAAACCCGTGCAAGATGTGTGCGCGCGCAGACACGGATGCGTCAGACTGGTCCCATGCAGGAGCTTGTGCGCACGTTGAAGACATCCGAGGCTGCCGCCGTGCTCAATGTGAGCCCGAATACGCTCCGTGCGTGGGAGCGTCGCTTCGGCTACCCCAAGCCGCAGCGGACCGCCGGCAAGCACCGCCTCTACACCCACGGCGAGGTTGCCGCCCTGCGCGACGCGCTCCAGGAGGGGCTGTCGATCTCGTCGGCCATCTCTCGCGCGCGCGAGTCCCTGAGCTCTGACACCAGCACGCTGATCGGCGCGCTTCAGGCCTTCGAGCTCGATCGTGCCGACGCCGCCATGGAGGCCGCTCTGGCTCTGCGCTCGGTGGAGCGCAGCGTCGAGGAGGTCCTGCTCCCGTCGATCCGCGAGATCGGCGAGCGCCACGGCTTCGACTCGGCGCCGTGGGCCTTCGCCGCGCGCTGGGCGACCGACTGGCTGCAGCGCGCGCAGCGGATGGCGCCGCCGCCGATGCGTCCCGCCGCCGTCCTCGTCGGCGACGCGACGCGCGACGACCTCGATCCCGACGCGCTGGCGCTGAAGGCCCTGCAGCTCTTCTCGGTGCGCTCCGGCGCCCGCGTGCTCGTCCTGCCGATCACCGGCGTGGCCGGACTGACCGAGGTCCTCGGCGCGTTTGCGCCGCAGGTGGTGGTCATCGCGGGCACGCACGCGTCCGACGACGACGTCGCGCGCTGGGCCTACCGCGTCCGCGCGGCCAGCGGAGCCCTGCCGATGACGCTCTATCGCCGCGGTGGACGCGCCGATGCGGCGCGTACGACGGCGCGGATTTTGCCGGATTCGGCTGGCGAAGCGCATCGCCTCGTGCTAGACATCCTTGATGGCCGGCCGCGGGGGGTGGCCGCTCCGGCTGCAGACGACATCGCACAGCCGGATGACCGCCGTCAGGTGAAAGCCTCGTGATCGAACGCCCACGTCTCGTCGCCCTTCCGGGCCGCGGAGACCACCCCCGTCCAGACGTCCACTTCTGCGGCCACTGCGGTCGCCCGCCCGTGCAGGTCGACATCGAGCCTGCGTCGCGCGTGTGCACGCGCTGCGGGCTGGGCCTGCTCGTCTCGGCGCAGCCCGACGCCGCGCCGACCCCGCAGGATCCGTTCCTGCTCGTCGACGGCCAGCTCTCCGTCTGCGCGGTCAGCCGCCTGGCCGAAGAGCTGCTGCTGACCTCGGAGACCGACGTGGTCAACTCCCACATCGGCGACCTGCTCGTGCCCGCCGACGTCGAGATCGGCGGCCCCGAGGCGCTCGTCAATCGCATCATGCATGCGGCCCGTGGGCCCGGAGAGACGCACCACGTGGTGCTGCGCCCGGCCAAGGAGTTCGGGATCCGCTTCTGGGCTCGCATCGCCCCGTGCGGCCCGCCGCGCGCGGCGCTCGTCGTGCTCGCCGACGGCCGCTAGCGCGACCGCCCGTACGCATTCGCGTCGGCGTCCGGCCGCGCGTTCCTGCGCCTGCAACGAAGCACCCAGGCTGCAGCTTCGCTTGCCATCGTTGCGCAAACCTCACCAACGCTCGATACATCGTGCATGGGCGCGATCCGCACCAACGCCGCTGCGGCCATGCTCGGCGTCAGCCCCAACACCCTGCGCTCATGGGAGCGGCGCTTCGGCTATCCCGAGCCGCGCCGCACGGCGGGTGGCCATCGGCAGTTCGACCTCAACGAGATCGAGGCGCTGCGCTCGGCCTTCGAGGAGACCCACAACATCTCCTCCGCCGTCGCCCTGGCCCGTGAGCGCGGCGCCGGGCCGGCCACGCCGTCGCGCCTGCGCAGCGCCTTCGCGCGCTTCGACGAGATCGATGCCGACCGCGTCCTGGAGGAGAGCCTCGCCGTGCGCTCGGTCGAGCGCACCGTCGAGGAGGTACTGCTGCCGGGAGTCGAGAGCCTCGATCCCGACGGGGAGGGCGCCGGCCCCGAGTACGGCTTCGCCTGGCGCTGGGCGACCGGCTGGCTCTCCGCCGCGACGCGCGTCGCACCCCCGGCGACGCGCGACGAGGGCGTGCTCGTCTTCGACGCCAGCGCGCCCTGCGACATGGACGCGCTGCATGCCCAGGCGCTCGAGCTGTGCCTGCGCCGGCGCGGCCTGCGCACCCTGACCCTCACGGTGGCGCTGGACCCCAGCCGCCTCAGCCGCGCGCTCCACGCGCTCGAGCCGCGGGCCGTGGTGCTGACCGGCCACCGCGCCTCGCTGGATGCGCTCGGGCGCCTGGTCTACGCCGCGCGGCGGATCGGCGGCGACGAGGTCACCGTCTACGACTTCCGCGGCGCCCTGCCATCGACCGGTCCCACCACGGTGCCGCGCCTGGGCGACAGCGCGCTGGCCGCGGTCGAGCAGCTCGTCGAGGGTTGCCGTGCGCGCGAGTCCCCCGAGCCCGCGCGCACGCTGCTCGCGGTCGGCGATCGGGCCTGACGCTGCCCTTCGTCCCCGAGAGCTTCGCCGTGCCGGACGGCCTGGCCACGCCCGCGTTCCGGCTCGTGGCGCTCGGTCCCGAGCACAACGCGGCCGACCACGCCGCGTGGACCGCCAGCATCGGCCACATCCAGGCCACCCCGGGCTTCCGCGGCCACGACTGGCCGCCCTCCGAGGGCATGACCCTCGACGAGAACCTCGCCGACCTCGAGCGCCACGCGCTCGACTTCGCCACGCGCGCCGGCTTCACCTACACCGTTCTGGCGCCCGACGGCGGCGACGTGCTCGGCTGTGTCTACATCTACCCGTCGCGCGACGAGCGCCATGACGCCGACGTGCGCTCGTGGGTGCGCGCGGACGTCGCCGAGCTCGATGGCGCGCTGCACGCGGCCGTCAGCGGCTGGCTGGCGGACGCCTGGCCGTTCACCGCGGTCGACTACGCCGAGCGCGGCTAGGTCAGCGCGATGATCGCGAAGGTCGCGATCATGAGCGCCGGCGTCGACCACAACGCGTAGCGCAGCGCGCCACGGCGCGGCCAGGCGATCGCCAGCGCGGTCAGCGCCACGGTGATCGCTGCGACGCACCACGTCACCGACGTGGCCGCGTCGCTCATGCGATCGCAGGCGCGGCCGGCACTATCGGAGAGGCCGCAGAGCGGCACGAGCAGCGCCAGGACCGTGACGTAGGCCCAGGCCACCAGCGCCCCGGCGAGCACGCCGAGGCGTGGGCGACGGCGGGCGACCGACTCGCCGAGCAGTGCGGGTAGCCCGGCTGCGGCGAAGGGCGACGAGGGCGGCAGTAGCAGCGCCAGCCCGAAGGCGAACAGCCCAAGGGTCCGCAGCCCGTGGCGACGAGGTAGCGGCAGGGCTAGCGCCGGATGACGCGCGGACGGCGATCGATGCGGCGCAGCTCGCGCTCGACGCGCTCGACCGTCTCGGCGACCTGGGTGACCAGGCGCTCGATACCGTCATTGCGGTCCAGCTCCATCCGGGCGCTGGACACCGCCTCGCGCAGCATGCGGACCTCGAGCCCGAAGCGCCCGCGCAGGGCGTTGAGCTCGTCGTCGTGGGAGCGGCGCAGTCCGGCGACCTCGTTGGCGTTGCGCTCACGCGCCACGCACAGCTCCACCTGCGTGGAGCGCTCAAGGGCGCGAGCGGCCTCCGTCGCGGCGCGCGCGGTGCGCATGCGGCGAATGGTGGGCAGCAGGAAGACCAGGCCACAGGCCAAGCCGACGAAGTAGGCGGCGACACTCATCGGACCCGCAATCGGCGCTCGTCGCCAGACATTGAGGACGAATGTCAGGATCTGGACGCTCGTCGGACCCGTCCGCCCGGGGCGCCATGATCTCCGCCCGATGACGCTCGTGCCCGGTGACCCGCTCGCCCACCGTGCGCTGGACTCGTTGTTGCGTGCCGAGGCAAGCGTGCGCCGGCGTCTGTCGGCCGACCTGGAGCGCGAGGGGTTGAGCGCTTCGGGCTTCAGCGTGCTCGTCGTGCTCACCACCGCCGGCGGCCAGTTGGAGCTGCGCACGCTGCGCCGGCGCCTGCAGACCTCCAAGGCCAACGCGACCGAGGTCGTCACGACGCTCGAGCATCGTGGGATGGTCGTCCGCAGCCGCCTGGCCCACGACCGCCGCGCCGCCGCCGTGGCCATGACGCCGCTCGGCCAGGAGCTCGTCGACCGCCTCTTCCCCGAGCACACCGAGCGCGTCCAGCGCGCCTTCGCCGTCCTCGACGAGGCCGAGAAGCGCTCGCTGGCGGAGATCTGCCGCAAGCTCGCGGCCTGACCGCTCCTACAATCCGCCTTTCCACATGGCGCGCCGTACCGTCGATCCGCAGCAGTCGTTCCCCGCCCTCGAGCACGAGGTCCTCGAGCGCTGGCGCGAGCGCGACGTCTTTCGCGAGTCGATCCGCCGGCGCGAGGGGGCCGAGCCGTGGATCTTCTGGGAGGGCCCGCCGACGGCCAACGGCCGTCCCGGCTCCCACCACGTGCTCGCGCGCGTGTTCAAGGACATCTACCCGCGCTACAAGACCATGCGCGGCTACTACGTCGAGCGCAAGGGCGGCTGGGACTGCCACGGGCTCGCGGTCGAGATCGCCGTCCAGCAGCAGCTGGGCATGGAGAACAAGCACGAGATCGAGACCTACGGGATCGCCGAGTTCAACCAGCGCTGCCGCGAGTCGGTCTTCGAGTTCCTCGAGGACTGGAACGCGCTGACCGAGCGCATCGGGTTCTGGATCGACCTCGACGACGCCTACCGCACGCTCGACGCGACCTACATCGAGTCCGTCTGGTGGTCGCTGCGCCAGCTGCGCGACAAGGGCCTGCTCTACGAGGGCTACAAGGTCGTCCCCTACTGCACGGGGTGTGGCACCGCCCTGTCGAGCCACGAGGTGGCGCAGGGCTATCAGACGGTCGTCGACCCGAGCGTCTACGTCCGCCTGCCCGTCGTGGAGGACGGCGGTCCCCTGCAGGCCGGCGACGAGCTGCTCGTCTGGACCACGACGCCCTGGACGCTGGTGACCAACGCGGCGGTCGCCGTCGACCCCGAGCTCACCTACGTGCGCGCGAAGGCCGGGCCGCTGGAGGCGCCGGTCGTGCTGGCCGAGGCGCTGGTGGAACGCGTGCTCGGCAGCGACGGCGTGCGGATCCTCGAGCGCTTCCCCGGCGCGGCGCTCGACGGCGTGCGCTACGAGCCGCCCTTCGCCTTCCTCAAGGCCGACGCCTACGGCGAGCGCGGCCACACCGTCCTGCTCGCGGACTTCGTCACGGCCGACGACGGCACCGGCCTCGTGCACACCGCGATCGCCTTCGGCGAGGACGACTTCCGCCTGGGCTCCCAATACGGGCTGAACGTCGTCAACCCGGTGCACACGGACGGCACCTACGACGAGCGCATCGGCCCGTACGCCGGGCGTCACATCAAGGAGGCCGACCCCGACCTCATCGAGGACCTGCGGGCGCGCGGGCGGTTGCTGCGCGCGGAGACCTACGAGCACTCCTATCCGCACTGCTGGCGCTCGGGCGACCCGCTGATCTACTACGCGACGCGCTCGTGGTACATCGCCACCGCCAAGCTGCGCGACCGGCTGCTGGAGGCCAACGAGGAGGTCGACTGGCACCCCGAGCACATCCGCGAGGGACGGATGGGCGACTGGCTGCGCGGCAACGTCGACTGGGCCCTGTCGCGCGAGCGCTACTGGGGCACGCCGCTGCCCGTGTGGCGCTGCACGAGCGACCGCGAGCACGTCCATGTCATCGGCTCCTTCGACGAGCTCGAGGAGCTCTCGGGCGTGCGCCTGGAGGACCCGCACCGGCCCTTCGTCGACGAGGTCGGCTTCCCCTGCCCGCACTGCGGGGCGCGCATGGAGCGCGTGCCCGAGGTCATCGACGTGTGGTTCGACTCGGGCGCCATGCCCTTCGCCCAGCACCACGCGCCGTTCGAGAACGAGGAGCGCTTCCAGGCGCGCTACCCGGCGAACTTCGTCTGCGAGGCGCTCGATCAGACGCGCGGCTGGTTCTACTCGCTGCTGGCCATCAGCGTCCTGCTCTTCGACCGCTCGCCCTATGAGACCGTCGTCTGCCTGGGCCTCATCCTCGACGCCGACAGCCAGAAGATGTCGAAGTCCAAGGGCAACATCGTCGTGCCCTGGGACGTCATCGACCGCTTCGGCGCCGACGCCTTCCGCTGGTACTTCTTCACCTCCAAGCAGCCGTGGGACGGCTACCGCTTCAACGTCGAGACGATCGGCGAGTCGATCCGCCTCTTCCTGCGCCAGCTGTGGAACACCTACGCCTTCCTCACGACCTACGAGCCCGAGCACGAGGGCGAGCAGACCGAGCTCGACCGCTGGATCCTCTCGCGGCTGAGCGCGACCGTCGAGCAGGTCACCGAGCGCATGGACGCGTTCGACGCGACCATCGCGGGGCGGACGATCGCGGACTTCGTCGACGACCTCTCCAACTGGTACGTGCGCGGCTCGCGACGGCGCTTCTGGGAGGGCGACGGCGCGGCCTTCGCCACCCTGGAGACGGCGCTCGTGACGGTGGCCAAGCTGCTGGCCCCGTTCACGCCCTTCGTGGCCGACGAGCTCTACGACAACCTCGACGGCACCGAGCCGTCGGTCCACCTGACCGACTGGCCAGGAGAGGATCCCGCCCGCCCCCGCGACGTCGACCTCGAGGACGCCATGGAGGTCGCGCGCGAGACGGTGCGCCTCGGGCTGTCCGCGCGCGCGGCGGCGAAGGTCAAGCTGCGCCAGCCGCTGAGCGAGGCGGTCGTGGTGGCCGTCGGGCGCGAGCGCGAGGGCATCGAGCGCCTCGCGGCGGTCGTGCGCGAGCAGCTCAACGTCAAGACCCTGCGCTTCGTCGAGGCCGCCGACGAGCTCGGCTCCTACGAGGTCAAGCCCAACTACCGCACGCTCGGGCCGCGCTTCGGCAAGGCGATGCCGCTGGTGGCCGCCGCGGTCGCGGCGCTCGACCCGGCCCACGTGAGCGAGGCGCTGCGCGCGGGGCGCGCGATCGGCGTCGCCGTCGACGGCCACGACCACGAGCTGACCGCCGACGACCTGGTGCTGGCGATGGCGCCGCTCGAGGGCTACCAGCTCGAGCGCGAGGGCTCGCACGCGGTGGCGCTCGGACTCGCGGTCGACGACGACCTGCGCCGCGAGGGGCTCGCGCGCGAGGTCGTCCACGCCGTGCAGAACGCGCGCAAGGCGGCCGGCCTGGCGGTCGAGGACCGCATCCGGCTCGTGCTCGGCGGCGACGACGAGCTCGTCGGCGCGGCGCAGGCCCACGAGGAGTACCTGGTCCGCGAGGTGCTGGCCGTGGAGATCGCCTACGACGGCGCGCTCGACGGCGAGGCCGCCACCATCGAGGACCGCGAGCTGCGCATCGGCGTGGCGCGCGCGTAGGGCCCGCGCTTCGTCACAGCTCTGCGCAGTGGTCGTGCCAAGTTGCGCGCGCGAGGGGCCGAACGCGGGGCCGCGGACCTACCGTCGTTGCATGACCACGCGACGAGGGGAGGACGAGATGGACCGCGACAAGCTGCGCACGGTGGTGGAGGCGATCCCGCCCGGGCGCTGGATGAGCTACGCCGACGTGTGCGTGGCGGCCGGCGGCTTCGCCGACGAGGCGCGCAGCGTCAACCAGCGCCTGATCCAGCTCGAGGTGGCCGGAGGGCATCGCGTGTTGCGCGCCGACGGCAGGGTGGCGCCCACGGCGCTCGGCGATCCCGAGCGCGCGCGTGCCCTCCTCGAGGAGGAGGGCGTGGCGTTCGACGAGCGCGACCGCGCGAGCCAGGACGCGCGCCTGCCGCTGGTGGAGGGCGCCGCAGTCTGACGGGGTGCGGCTGAGGCGCTAGGCCAGGACGGGCTCGAGCTCGGCCTCGAGGCGCTTCTTGGGATAGGCCCCGATGACCTTCTTGGCCTCGGCGCCGTCCTTGAAGAGGATCAAGGTCGGGATCGAGAGGACCTGGTACTGAGCGGCCGTGACCTGGTTCTCGTCGACGTTGAGCTTCACGATGCGCAGGTCGTCGCGCTCGAGCGCGATCTCCTCGAGCACCGGGGCGACGACGCGACACGGTCCGCACCACGGGGCCCAGAAGTCCACGAGCACGGGGGTCTCGGACTCGATGACCTCGGCCTGGAAGCTCGCGTCTGTGACCTCGATGATGTCTGCCATGTCGTTCTCCTGGTCTCGTGCTGGCGTCTACCAGTCACTATACAAAGTGTAGTGACCAGTACCGACGCGTCGTCGCGGCGTTACATGACCGGCGAGACGAGGCGCAGCAGCACGGGCCAGAGGAAGACCTCGACGTTGGCCGCCAGGATGAGCACCGGCGCGGCGATGGCGGTGGTCACGAGCGTGGCGGCCAGCAGCTCGTTCCAGGCCTCGCGCCGGCTGGCGAGCATCCAGGCCGCCAGCGGGAGGAAGAGGGCGATGAGCTCCGGCAGGGCGTGGGGCAGCAGGGTCAGCATGAGCGTGGCGCGCCCGATGCCGACCTGCTGGGCCAGCGTCGCGGCCTCGTTGCCGAGCACGAAGGCCTGGGTGCCCAGCGAGAAGGTCGTCGCGGCGGCGACGAAGACGATGGCCGCCGGCCCGGCCTTCTCGTGGACGGTGCGCCACCAGCCGTGGTGGCGCTCGGCCTGCATCGGTAGCGAGCTGCCGGCGATGAAGCCCGCCACGCAGGCCATCGCATGCAGCGCCAGCACGAGCGAGTTGCGGAAGAGCACGCGGCCGACCGAGCCGAGCGTCGCGGGCGTGTTGAGCCCCGCGATCACGTAGCCCGTCGGGTCGGGCGTGACGACGTGGGCCACCACCCACACGGCCGCCAGCAGGGCGACGGAGATCGCCGCGGCGCCGAGCGCCCACGGGCGCAGGATCGCCAGAGGCGCCCGGTTCCAGCGCCCCAGCGCGGCGCGCGTATCGTCCATGCCCTGGACAAGGGCGAGTTCGCTGACGTTCACCCTGTGTCGATTCGGCGCGGCGACGCTCCCGCTTGAGGCCCTGCGGCCGGATGTCGGAGGTGCGCGGCGCCCCCGCGCAGGCGTGGGACGAGCCAGGCCGCCTCGGCGGTGATCTGCCAGGACATCTTCGACGTCCCGAGCTCGCGGTCGCGGAAGACGATGGGAACCTCGACGACGCGAAACCCGCGCACGAGCGCGCGATAGGTGAGCTCGACCTGGAAGGCGTAGCCGCGTGAGCGCACGCTGGGCAGGTCGATCGCGCGGAGCACGTCGGCGCGGAAGCACTTGAACCCGCCCGTGAGGTCGCGCACCTCCAGCCCGAGCGTGCGCCGCGCGTACCAGGACCCGCCACGGCTGACCAGGCGCCTGAGGATGCCCCAGTCGGCGACGTCGCCGCCGGGGACATAGCGCGACCCCAGCGCGAGGTCGGCGCCGTCGTCGCGCACGGCGCTCAGCAGGCGCGCGAGGTCGGCGGGGTCGTGGGAGAGGTCGGCGTCCATCTCGAACACGTAGCCCGCGTCGGCCGCCAGCGCGCGCTCGAAGCCCGCCAGGTAGGCGGGCCCCAACCCCTCGCGCTGCGGGCGGTGCAACACCTCGACCTCGCCGGGATGCGCCGCGGCCAGGGCGTCGGCCAGCTCACCGGTGCCGTCGGGCGAGCTGTCGTCGACGACCAGCACGCGGAAGCCGTCGGGCGCCGCGGCGCTCAGCACGCGGAGCGCGGCCGCCACGACGGCGTCGAGGTTCTCGGCCTCGTTGAAGGTGGGCAGGATGAGCCAGGCGGGTCCGGTCATGAAGGGCCGCGTACCTTATGGGCCAACGCCCATGCCCGATCCGCCCAACGCCACCATCGCCTCGCTCTTCGACGAGCTGGCCGACCTCTACGAGCTCGACGGCGCCGTCGTGCATCGCGTGCTCGCCTATCGCAACGCCGCCAAATCGGTCCGCGAGGCGCCGCGCTCGGTCGCGGCCATGACCCGCGACGGCAAGGTCACCGAGCTGCCCGGCATCGGCCGCACGCTCGAGGAGAAGATCGAAGCCCTGCTCGAGACCGGCACGATCCCCGCGGTCGAGAAGCTGAGGGCCCGGATCCCGGCCGGTCTCATCGACCTCACGCGCCTCCCCGGGCTCGGACCCAAGCGCGCGCGCAAGCTCTACGACGAGCTGGGCATCGACTCGCTCGAGAGCCTGCGCGCCGCGGCCGAGGCCCAGAAGCTGCGCGACGTGCGCGGCTTCGGGGCGAAGTTCGAGGAGGCCGTCCTGGAGGCCTTCGCGGCCGGGGCCGGCGAGGCGCCGCGCCCCAAGGTGCTGCTCAACAAGGCCCTGGACATCGGCGACGGGATCGTCGAGGCGCTGCGCGCGCATCCGGCCTCCGACCGCGTCGAGCTGGCCGGCTCCGCCCGGCGCCTGGCCGACGCGGTCAAGGATCTCGACATCATCGCGACCGCCTCCGATCCGCCCGCCCTCCTGGCCGCCTTCGCCGCGCTCGACGTCATCGAGAGCTCGGAAATGTCATCCCACCCACCCCAGAACGCCGCTCGGGCGCGCACCCACACCGGCGTGTCCGTCGACGTGCGCGTGGTCGAGCCCGACCAGTTCGGCAACCTGCTGCAGCACTTCACCGGCTCCAAGGCGCACAACATGGCGCTGCGCGAGGCCGCGGTGCGCCGCGGGCTGCACGTCTCGGAGTACGGGGTGCTCGACGACGCCACCGGCGAGACACACCGCTGCGCGACCGAGGAGGAGGTCTACGCGCTGCTCGGCCTGCCCTGGATCCCGCCCGAGCTGCGCGAGAACCGGGGCGAGCTCGCGCTGGCCGACGGCGCGCTGCCGGTGCTCATCGAGCAGGGCGACCTCAAGGGCGACCTGCACATGCATACGACGCTCAGCGACGGCCGCGCCGACGCCGAGGCGATGGCGCTGCGCGCCCGCGAGCTCGGCCTGGAGTACATCGCGATCACCGACCACTCGGCCACGCACGGCTTCGGCAACCACGTCACCCCGGACGCGCTGCGCGCGCAGATCGAGGAGATCCGCGCGCTCGACGAGCGCCTGGAGGGCATCCGCGTCCTCATCGGGACCGAGACGAACATCGGCACCGACGGCAGCCCCGACTACGACGACGAGCTGCTGGCCGAGCTCGACTGGGTGGTCGGATCGGTCCACACGTCGTTCGCCATCGGGTCCGACGCGATGACCGAGCGCATGGTCGCCGCCATCGAGCACCCGCTGATCGACGCGATCGGACACCCGACGGGGCGCAAGATCCAGTCGCGCGCCCCCTACGCCGTCGACGTCGAGCGCCTCATCGAGGCCGCCGCCCGCAGCGGCACGATGCTCGAGATCAACTCCGCCCCCGATCGCCGCGACCTCGACGACGTCCACGCGCGCAACGCGGCCGCCGCGGGCGTGCGGATCGTCATCGACTCCGACGCCCACGGTCCCAACACGATGATCCACACGCGCTGGGGCATCGCCACCGCCCGGCGCGCGTGGCTGACGAAGGACGACGTGGCCAACACGCTGCCCTGGGAGCAGTTCGCCGCGCTCAGGAAGCGCGCCCGCTGAGCAGCCGCGGCAGGAGCGCCTCGCGCACGACGGCGTCGACGGCGGCGCGGCGGTAGGGCGCGATCGCCTCCAGCGCGCGTTCGGCGTAGTCGGGTGCGGGATCGTCGAGCGCGGCGCGCAGCGCGGTCGCCAGGTCGTCGCTGACGAGGCGGGCGTCGAGGGCGCGGGCCAGCGCCAGCGCCGCGTAGGGCCCCGGCGCCGGGGCCGTCACGAGCAGGCAGCCGTCGGCCAGCGCCTCGAGCTGCGCGACGCCGTAGTCCTCGCGCCGGGGCGCGGTCACGAAGACGCGGGCGCGGCGCAGCAGGTCACGGTAGGCCGCCGGCGCCAGCGGCCCGGCCGCGCGGACGCCCGCGACGCGCGGCACCCGCTCGGTGCCGGTGACGACGAGCTCCTCGCCCTCGCGCCGCGCCGCGGCCCACGCCGCGAGCACGCGATCAAGGCCCTTCTTCTCCGGGTTGGCCGCGTAGGTGATGGCCGCGATGTCGCGGTGGGGCGCCGGCGGCCCCGAGGGCTCCACGGGGATCGCCACGACGACCGCCGGCGCGTGCGGCGAGGGCGACTCGGCGAGCGTCCCCGGGGCCTGGGGGACGAGCAGCGGCGCCTGGCGCAGGCGGCGGCGCTCGAGCGGGCGCTGCCATAAGCCGTGGCGACCGGGGCGGTTGGCGGCCGCGGGCGCGTCGTAGCGGATCGCTCCGGGCCGCGGCCACAGCAGCGCCGCGGTCACGGTCGCGTAGACGATGGCGCGCGGGCGGTGCTCGGCGATGCCCCGCTGGGCCGCGGCGCGCGCGGCGCGCGCCCACACGAGATCGGTGAGCGCGAGCGTGCGCACCTCGCGCGGGGCCCTCGCCGCCGCCACGGCGACGCTTGCTCCCGCGCGCTCCAGCGCGCCGGCGAGCTCGGCGTCGGCGGCGCGCAGGCCCGACGTCGAGCCCAGCGACACGATGAGGACCTCGGCCATCGCGGCGCTCAGGGCGTTCCGTTGACCGACGTGAGCGTCGGCACCTCGCGCCGCAGGCCCGGAGTGCGCACGAGCTGCATCGGCCGCACGGGCGACGTGCGCTCGACATAGAAGGTCACGCCATCGCGCTCCTCGACGGCGAGGACCGCGGAGTCCTGGCGTCGCCACGCGAGCGACCAGATGATCGCGAACCCGCAGGCCACCGCCGGCACCTGCGGGAAGATGAAGCCGATCGCGCCCGCCGCCACCGTCGAGATCAGCAGCGGCCACAGCCGGTTGAGGATCACCGCCGCCGGGCGATGCTCGGGCAGCATGGTGGCCATCTTCGCGTCGGCCAGCAGGCGCCCGATGGGTGCCGTGACCTGCGGCCGGCGCCCGAGCAGGACGCCGATGATCGACGCTGTCACCCACCAGCCGGTCCCGATCAGGACGAGCGTGTCGTCGTGGTCGCTGGTGGCCCCGATGACGGTGACGATGGCGAGCATCGTCGCCGCCCCCGCACTGAGCATGACCGTTGACTTGAGCAGGTCGACGAAGCGCACCGGCAGCTACGCGGCCAGTGCGGACAGCAGCGTGCGTACTCCGACCGGCCCGTCGACGAGCACGTCGGCCTGGGCCTCGAGCTCGGCGGGTGTCTCGTCGGATCTGACGCCGACGCAGATGGCGGTCTGCAGGCGCCCGTCGGCCGCCAGCCGCCGCAGGGCCTCGAACGCGTCGAGGTCGGTGTGGTCGTCGCCGACGTAGACCGCCGCGGTGATAGCGGTGCCCTCGAGGAGGTGCTCGACCCCGCGGCCCTTGTTGAGCGCGACCGGCGGGCGCACCTCGAGGACCTTGCGCCCCCAGTGCACGACCAGCCCGTCCTGCTCGGCGCGTTCGGCCAGCTCGCGCACCGCGGCCTCCGCCCTGACCTCGTCCGGCGCGCCGCGCCAGTGGTAGGCGCGGATGACGTCCTTGTCCTCGGCGCGCACGCGCAGGCGGTGCAGCTCGTCGGTCCACGCCTCGCGCGCCCATTCGTCGATGCGCTGCGACCAGGCCGCGACCTCGGGGTCGAGCTCGACCTCGGTCGCGCCCCCGCGCAGGACCTCGGCGCCGTGGTTGCCGACGTAGGTGATCGAGCCGAGCGAGACGATCCGGCGCGCGGTGGTGGCGCGGCGCCCCGAGACGCAGGCGACCAGCCCGTAGCGCTTGGCCACCGCGATCAGCGGCACCCGCGTCGGCTCGGGGACATGCGCGTCCTCGGCGTGGCGGACGATCGGCGCCAGCACGCCGTCGACGTCGAGCAGCACCGCGCTGTGCGCCGGATCGGCCCGCAGCGGCTCCAGGTACTCGTTCAATGTCGCGGCGGTGGCCACGAGACCAAGTATGCCGACGATCCCGCGCGGCGGATCGCTGGGCGATTCTCGGCCCGCGGGCGGCCGCTACGCGTGCAGCCGGCGCCGCAGCGCGGCGACGTTGCGGCGCGCCACCGGGATCTCGGTGTCGTCGCGCATGATCAGCACGGCGGTGCCGTTGAGCTGCGCGCGCAGCTCGACCGCGTGCTTGAGGTTGACGAGATACGCGCGATGCACGCGCGCGAAGCCCGTCGTCGCCCAGTCCTTCTCCAGCTGGCTCAGGGGCGTGCGCAGCAGGAAGCGGCCGTCCTCGCACACGATCCGGGCGTAGTCGCCGTTGGCCTGCGCGAAGGAGATCGTCTCCAGGCGCACGAGCCGCTTGCCGCCGCCCTTGGGGTTGTCGACCGCGACCACGTCGGGACCCGTGGCGGCGGCGTCGGACCCATCGGCGGCGGGGCCGGCCTTGGCCGCCTCCGCGCCGCGCACGTGCTGCTCGACGCGCGTGAGCGCCGACTCGAGGCGCTCGCGCGTCACCGGCTTGACCAGGAAGTCCAGCGCCTGGACCTCGAAGGCCTCGACCGCGGCGTCCGGGTGGCCGGTGAGGAAGACGACGGCCGGCGGGTCCGCGAAGCGCCGCAGCAGGCGCGCCAGCGCCATCCCCTCGATCTCGGGCATGGCCACGTCGAGGAAGAGCGCGTCGTAGCGGCCGCCCGACAGGTACACGAGCGCCTCCTTGGCCGACGTGGCCGTGGCCACGCGCTCGACCGAGGCGGAGGTCTCGAGCAGGCGCTTGATGTCGGTCAGCGCGCGTGGCTCGTCGTCGACGGCGAGGATGGCGAGGCCCGAGGTCATACCACGCTCCCCGCGGTCGCCAGGTCCCATGGGATGCGCACTCGCTCGCCGGCCTCCCCGGGGGCGTCGGGGCGGTCGAGCTGCAGTTCGAGCCCACCGTCGCGGGAGCGCAGGGCCACCCGGACGGACCCGGTGTGCTGCCCCATCCAGCGGCTGATCGCCTCGCTGACCGGCGCCTGGACGTCGCCCGCGCCGACGGCGCTGGACGGCAGGTCGCTCACGGTCGGCAACTCGACCTCGATGCGTCCGGGGAAGCGCGCCTGTTCGAGGCGCAGATAGACGGCGATGTGATCGAGCTCCTCGGCTGGAGAGACCGTGCGCGGGCCGCGTAGACGATGCGACAGGAACGCGCCGAGCTCCGCCAGCACATCGCGGGCGGTGTCCGGGTCCTCCTCGATATAGCTCGCGGCTGCAGCCAGCACGTTGTTGACGAAATGAACGGAGACAGGTGAGACGCCAGGCGACTGCCCCGGGATTCGCTGATGCAAGCCGAATAACCTCCTTGGAGTAGGCAACAACTTACCCGGCGGCACGGTCCCGTCGAGGATCCTGGCCGCTTGTCTGACGCCTGCTGCCGTTCGGCGTGAGAGCGGTACCCTGATGGTTCCAGGGGGTTAGCGGAGGAGGCTGGTCGGGGCTACCCTCGGCCGTGCGGCGAGGATGAGCACCCACCAGGACACCGATAGCGAACAGCGGCTCTTCGAGCTCGTGCGCGACCCGCTGTTCGTCACCTCCGCCGACGGCCAACCGCTGAGGGCCAATGCGGCGGGACTCGAGCTGCTGGGCCTCACCGAGGCGGAGTGGGTCTCGCACGCGTACTTGGAGCTCATCCATCCCGAGGACCACGGCGCGGCCGCGGCCGTGCTGGCCCAGGTGCTGGCCGACGGAGGGACGAGCGCACCCGTGCGGATCCGCGTCCTGCGACCCGACGGCGAGGTGCGGTGGGTCGAGTCGCAGTCGACGCTCGACTCCGTCAGCGGCCTCATCTACTCCGTGGTGCACGACGTGACCGACCGCGAGGAGGCCTCCATGGACCGCCTCGCGGGGGCCTTCCGCGACGCGGCGCTCGGAATGGCGCTCGTCGCTCCGGGCGGCGCCTTCCTGCGGGTCAACTCGACCCTCTGCCGTCTGCTGGGGCATACGGAGCCCGAGCTGCTGGCCGAGAGCCTGTCCGACGTGGTCGACGACGCCCGCGTGGCGCAGGCGCTGCACGCGGCGGAGCCCTCGCTGCAGACGGAGGCCCCGCTGCGCCACCGCGAGGGGCGCCCCGTGGTCGCGCTCGTGAGCCTGACGCTGGTGCGCGACTCGCGCGGCATCCCGGAGTACTACGTCTGCCAGGTCCTCGACATGACCGAGCGCTATCAGGCGCAGGCCGACCTGGCCGCCAACGAGGCCAAGCTGGCCGAGGCCCAGCAGATCGCGCGCATGGGCTCCTGGGAGTGGGAGATCGCGGCCGACCGCGTCACGTGGTCCGACGAGCTCTACCGCATCTACGGCGTGGCGCCCGACGGCGTCACGGGGTCCTACGGCTCCTACCTGGACAAGGTCCACGCCGACGACCGCGCCCGGGTCGGGCGCGTGATCGAGACGGCGCTGACCGAACGCCGGCCGTGGAGCCTCGACTACCGGATCGTGCGCCCCGACGGCGATCTGCGCATGATCCACGCGCGCGGCGAGATCGTCCTCGACGAGCGCGGACGGCCGGCCGTGGTCCACGGGACCTGCCAGGACGTCACCGAGAACCACCGCGTCGAGGACCAGCTGCGCGCCGCCGAGCAGCTCTTCCGCCGGGCGTTCGACGACGCGCCGATCGGCATGGCGCTCATCGACCTCGACGGCCGCTGGCTGCGCCTGAACCGCTCGCTGTGCCAGATGCTCGGCCGCTCCGAGCAGCAGCTGCGCACCACCGAGCTCAACGAGCTCAGCCATCCCGAGGACCGTCGCCTGGACCGCCCGCTGATCAAGGAGCTGCTGGCCGGGCGGCGGCGCTCGTTCGCGATCGAGAAGCGCTACCTGCGCGCCGACGGGACGATGGTCCACGCGCTGGTCCACGTGTCGCTCATGCACGGCGACGGCGAGCGCCCGCTGTACTTCCTGTGCCAGCTCGTCGACATCACCGAGCGCCGCCGCGCCGAGGCCGAGCGCAAGGCCAGCGAAGAGCGTCTGCAGGCGATCATCGACAACTCGCCGGCGCTCATCATCGTCAAGGACATCCAGCACCGCTACCTGCTGGTCAACCGCCGCTGGGAGGAGCTCTTCGGCGTGCGGGCCGACCAGGCCGTTGGGCGCACCTCGGAGGAGGCGCTGCCCGCCTCGCGCCGGCCCGAGCACCGCGAGATCGACGAGCGCGTCGCCGAGAACGGCGAGCCCTACGAGGCGATGATGGTCATCCCCGAGCCCGACGGGCTCGACGAGCGCACCTTCCTGATGGTCAAGTTCCCGCTGCGCGACGTCGACGGCGACGTCTCCGCGGTCGTCACGATCGCGACCGACATCACCGAGCGCCGGCGCAGCGCCGAGGAGCGCGCCGAGCTCGAGCATCGCCTGGCCCAGGCCCAGCGCCTGGAGAGCGTCGGCCAGCTCGCCGGCGGGGTGGCGCACGACTTCAACAACCTGCTGTCGGTGATCCTCACCTGCGTGGGCTTCGCCACGCGCGAGCTGCCCGTCGACCACCCGGTGCGCGACGACGTCGAGGAGATCGGGCGCGCGGCCGACCGTGCCGCGGCCCTCACGCGCCAGCTGCTCATGTTCAGCCGGCGCGAAGTGGTCAAGCCGGAGGTGCTCGACGTCGGCGGCCTGCTGCGCGACCTCGAGCGGCTGCTCAACCGGACGCTGAGCGAGCGCATCGCGCTGCGCATCACCGTCGGCCCCGGCCTGCTGCCGGTGCTCGCCGATCGCGCCCAGCTCGAGCAGGTCCTGGTCAACCTCGCCGTCAACGCGCGTGACGCGATGCCCGAGGGCGGCACGCTGGCCATCGCCGTGGCCGGGGTGTCCGACGGCGTGCGGATCACCGTGGTCGACGACGGGATGGGAATGCTCGAGGAGGTGCGCGACCGCGCCTTCGAGCCCTTCTTCACGACCAAGGACCCGGGCCAGGGCACCGGCCTGGGGCTGGCCACCGTGCACGGCATCGTCACCGACTCGGGCGGCACCGTGGAGATCGAGTCGGCCCCGGGGAAGGGCACCAGCGTGACCATCTTCCTCCCGGGCTGCCGCGAGCAGGTGCGCTCTCCCGAGCCCCCGGCCGAGCCGGGCGAGCACGCTCCCGCCACCGCCAAGGTGCTCGTGGTCGAAGATCAGGAGCCGGTGCGCCGCCAGGCCTGCCGGATCCTCGCCGCGCACGGCTATGAGGTGACCGAGGCGCCCGGCGGCGAGGAGGCGCTCGACGGATGGGAGGAGGTCGACGTGCTCGTCACCGACGTGGTCATGCCGGGCATGACGGGCCAGCAGCTGGCCCAGGTGGCCGTCGAGCGCAACCCCGACCTGCGCGTGGTCTACATGTCCGGCCACACCGAGGACGTGCTGGTGCGCGACGGCGCCAGGGCCCGCAACCTCGCCTTCGTCCAGAAGCCGTTCACGCGCGCGACGCTGCTGCGGGCCGTCGAGGACGCGCTCGCCGGCGCCCCGGGCGGTTGGGCGGAGGTCCCGGCCGAGCGGTAGCCGTCCGGCGTGCGCCTCATGCCGCCGGGCGGACGCAGGCCGCCGCGCGTCGCACGCGGGTGGGCGCCGTTCGTGACCCGAGCGAGGATGCGATCGTCGCGGCGGGCTGAGTTCTGGGCTTCTGCCTGCGGTGCCCAACCCCCCGGGCGTCGCGGCCCTCCGCCTAGGCGCCGGTGCCCCCAACACCGGCGCCTCGTCGTTAAGCGCCCGGTCCCATGCCGTGCTCGAGGGCGCCCTTCACGGCGGCGTCGACGGCGTTGAGGCGCTGCAACGTGAGCGCCTCGGGGGTGGCGGGGCGCCGATCGCCGTGGTGGGTGAGCACGCAGTGCGCGAGGGCGAGGCGCCGGGCCTCGTCCAGCGGCGCCGCGCGCTCGTCGAGCAGGCGCAGGCCGAGCTCGACGTGGCCGAGCAGCCGCCCCTCGTCGGTGAGGCCGATCTCGGCGCCGAGGGCGAACTCGCGCGTCTTGCCCAGGTCGTGGACGATCGCCGCCGTGAGCAGCAGGTTCTGGTCCAGGCGCGGGTGCAGCGTGCAGGTCTCCAGCGCCAGCGTGGCGACCGCGACGGTGTGCTCGAGCAGCCCGCCGAGATAGGCATGATGGCCGGCCCGCGTACACGGGGTGCGGCGCAGGGCGGCGCGCAGCGCCTTGTCGCCGAGGAGGTCGGCGAGCAGCGCCGCGAAGGGTGGATCGCGCACCTCCTCGGCCAGGTGCTCGAGGAAGCCGTCGAGCTCGTCGAGGTCGCGGAAGGCGACGGGCAGGAAGGCCGCGGGGTCGGCGTCGTCGGCGCGGGCGATGGCGCGGACCTCGAGTTGCAGCGCGTCGCGGAAGCGCTCGACGCGCGCGGCGATCCGCACGAGGTCGCCCTGCTCGAAGCGCCCGGCGAGCAGGTCGGCGTCGCGGAACACGCGCGCGGGGATGGCGCCGGTGCGGTCGCGCAGCTCGAGCGCGAGGTACGGCGTCCCGGTACGGGCGGTCAGGCGATCCTTGCGCGTGCAGGCGAAGACGCCGTTGACCTCGTCGCCGGGACGCATCGTCGCGACCGCTGCCGGCGGTGTCGGAACGGCGTGGAGCTCTGCGGAAGGCACGAACCCATGATGTACCGTGAACCGGATGCAGCCCCTCATCTGGGAGCATCGCCCCGACGGCTTGCGGGCGCCGGCGCTCGTGTGCGCGTTCACGGGGTGGAACGATGCCGGCGACGCTGCATCGGCCGCGCTGCAGTTCCTCGGCTCGTCGCTGGGCGCCACCCGCTTCGCGCGCATCGACCCCGAGGACTTCTACGACTTCCAGGCCACCCGGCCGAAGATCAAGCTCGTCGACGGGCGCACGCGCAGCGTCGAGTGGCCCGAGGTGGAGATCTACGAGGCCCGCATCCCGCGTGCTCCGCGCGACCTCGTGCTGCTGCAGGGCGCCGAGCCCTCGATGCGCTGGCGCTCGTTCTGCAAGCTGATCGTCGACCTCGCCGAGGCGCTGGGGACGCAGATGGTCGTCACCCTGGGCGCGCTGCTGGCCGACGTGCCGCACTCGCGCCCGGTTCCGATCACGGGCCTGTCCTCCGACGAGGGCCTCGTCCAGCGCGTCGGGCTGAGCCCGTCGTCCTATGAGGGCCCGACCGGGATCGTCGGCGTGCTGCACTCCGCCTGCCAGGAGGCGGGCGTGCCGACCGCGTCGCTGTGGGCCTCGGTGCCCCACTACGTGGCGGCCGCCCCCAACCCGAAGGCCGCGCTCGCGCTGGTGCGCAAGCTCGAGGGCCTCGTCGGCGTCTCGGTCGACGCGGGCGAGCTCGAGACGGCGGCCGCCGACTACGAACGCCAGGTCTCGCTCGCCGTGCAGAGCGACCCCGACGTGCAGGCCTTCGTCGAGCGCCTCGAGCAGGCCGCCGAGGAAGAGGAGCCGCACGTCAGCCCGCAGGATCTGCCCAGCGGCGACACCATCGCGCGCGAGTTCCAGCGCTTCCTGCGCCAGCGCGGCCCCGAGGCCGGCGGACCCGGCTAGCCATCTAGGCCGGGTCGCCCCCGAACACCCCGGGCCCGCGGCGCTGCTCGTAGATGAGCGAGGTCTCGGCATGCGCGACCGCGGGGTCGGAGGCGAGGTGCTCGACGACGAACTCGCGCAGGTCGTGGGCGTCGGCGGCGGCGACCCACAGCAGGTAGTCGGTCTGGCCGGTCACGTGGAAGATCGAGATCACGCCGGCCAGGGTGCGCACGTGCTCGGTGAACGACTCGATCTGCTCGCGCGAGTGCACCGACAGGCGGATGGCCACGAGCGCTTGCAGCGGGCGCCCCAGGGCTGCGAGGTCGACCTCGGCGTGGAAGCCGCGGATGACCCCGCGGTCGCGCAGGGCGCGGACCCGCGCGAGGGCGGTGGAGGGAGCGACGCCGACGGCGGCCGCGAGGCGCGCGTTGGACAGGCGGGCGTCGGCGGCGAGCAACTCGAGCAGGCGGCGGTCGACATCGTCCAGTCCATCGTTCGGCTCGGATGCCATTGTGCGGAAGGATACCGAACAATCGACGACTAGATCGGCGATGATCGAAGGATATTCTGCGTATGGCTAAGAACACCGCATGGATGGCACACTAGGGGGCATGAGCGCCATGACAACTGCGTCCACCGTCGACATCAAGGACTCGATCCTCGAGGCCATCGGCGACACGCCGCTGGTGCGCCTGTCGCGCCTCGGCGCGGGCCTGACGCCGCAACTCGTGGCCAAGGTCGAGGCGCTCAACCCGGGCGGCTCGATCAAGGACCGCGTGGCCGTGGCGCTCATCGAGGCGGCCGAGCGCGACGGCAAGCTCAAGCCGGGCGGCACCATCGTCGAGCCCACGTCGGGCAACACCGGGACGGGCCTGGCCATCGCCGCGCGCCTGAAGGGCTATCGCGTCATCGCGGTCATGCCGGACAAGATGTCCAAGGAGAAGATCGACCTGCTGCGCGCCTACGGCGCCGAGGTCGTGGTCGCGCCGACCGCCGTCGCGCCGGAGTCGCCCGAGTCCTACTACCGCGTCGCCGAGCGCCTCGCGCAGGAGATCCCCGGCGCCTTCCAGCCCAACCAGTACCGCAACCCGGCCAACCCGCAGGCGCACTACGCCTCCACCGGGCCCGAGCTGTGGGAGCAGACCGGCGGGCGCATCACGCACCTCGTGGCCGGCGTCGGCACCGGCGGCACCATCACCGGCACCGGGCGCTATCTCAAGGAGCGCAACCCCGACCTGCAGGTCATCGGCGCCGACCCCTTCGGGTCGATCTACTCCTCGCCCGAGGTCAAGCCCTATCTCGTCGAGGGCGTGGGCGAGGACTTCTGGCCCGAGACCTACGACCCGTCGATCGTCGACCGCTACGTGACGGTGTCCGATCGCGACGCCTTCCTGACCACGCGCCGCCTGGCGATGGTCGAGGGCATCCTCGCCGGCGGCTCGGGCGGCCTGGCCGTCCACGCCGCGCTGGAGGTCGCGCGCGAGATCTCCGACCCCGAGGCCCTTGTCGCGGTCATCCTCCCCGACGGCGGGCGCTCATACCTGTCGAAGGTCTACAACGACGCGTGGATGACCCAGCACGGGTTCCTCGAGCGCCCCACCGACCAGACGGTGGGCGACGTCCTCTACGCCAAGCAGGAGGCGGGCGAGATCCCGCCGCTGGTCACCGTCGGGACCCATCAGAAGGTCCGCAACGCCGTCGCGCTCCTGCACGAGCACCGCGTCTCCCAGCTGCCGGTCGTCAGCGCCCACGACCCCGCGTCGATCGTGGGCTCGATCGGCGAGCGCGGGCTGCTCAAGCACGCGGTCGACGACCCCGCGCTGCTCGACGCCGATATCGTCGACGTCATGGAAGCTCCCTTTCCGGCCGTGTCCTCCGGCGACCCGGTGCGCGAGGCCGTCGCGCTGCTGGTCGGCGACCGTCAGGCGCTGATGGTCACCGAGCAGGGCCGCGCGACCGGCATCCTCACCCGTGCCGACCTGCTCGAGGCGCTCGCGCGATGACCGACTTCCGCACGCGCGTCGTCCACGCCGGGCTCGAGCCCGACCCCGCCTACGGCTCGGTCATCCCCGCCATCCACCAGACCTCGACCTTCGTGCAGAGCGCGGTCGGCGAGGTCGTCGAGGACTACGACTACGCCCGCGGCGCCAACCCGACGCGCAGCGCCCTGGAGCGCGCGCTCGGCGATCTGGAGGGCGGCCAGGCGTCGGCCTTCTCCTCCGGCATGGCCGCCACCCACGCGCTCATCACCGCGGTGTGCTCTGCCGGCGACCACGTCGTCATCCCGGCCGACCTGTACGGGGGCACCTACCGCCTCGTCGACAAGGTGCTCTCGCGCTGGGGCCTGCGCTACACGATGGTCGATCAGACCGACCTCGACGCCCTCGCCGGCGCGGTCGATGACGACACGCGCCTGATCTGGGTCGAGACGCCGACCAACCCGCTGCTCAACGTCGTCGACGTCGCCGGCGTGGTGGCGCGCAAGCGCAACGCGGTCGTCGCGGTCGACAACACCTTCGCCACGCCGGCCAACCAGCGCCCGCTCGAGGACGGCGCCGATGCCGTCGTGCACTCGACCACGAAGTACCTCGGCGGGCACTCCGACGTCGTCGGTGGCGCCGTGATCGTGCGCGACGCCGACCTGCACGAGCAGGTGCGCTTCGTGCAGAAGTCGATCGGCGCGGTGCCAGGACCCTTCGACAGCTTCCTCGTGCACCGTGGCCTGCGCACGCTGGCGGTGCGCATGCGCGCGCACGCCGAGAGTGCCCGCGCGGTCTCGGAGTGGCTGAGCGACGCCGACGGGGCCTACGACGTGCGCTGGCCGGGCTTCAGCGGCATGGTCGCCTTCCGCCATCCCGACGCCGTCGCCATCGCCGAGGCCACGCACCTGTTCACGCTGGCCGAGTCGCTGGGCGGCGTCGAGTCGCTCATCGAGGTGCCGCAGGCCATGACGCACCAGACGGTCGAGGGCTCGGCCGCCGCCGTGCCCGCCGACCTCCTACGGCTGAGCTGCGGGATCGAGGCGCCCGAGGACCTCGTCGAGGACCTCGCCGCGGCCTTTGCGCGGGTCGCGCAGAGCGCGGCCGCGCTGCGCTGACCTAGATGGCTGATTCCACGACCCCCGCACCCGCCTGCACGCGTTCCGCGGCGCCGGATCGCCACGGCCCGAAGGGCCCGGGCAACCAGCACTGTTCCCCTTCGGGCCGCGGCGCCCGGCATCCACGGCCCGCGCACATGCGGGCACACGGGCCGCGGAATCAACCATCTAGCCCTCCGAGGCGCCCAGGACCTGCGCGAGGATGAACGGCGCGGTCGCCGCGACCGCGAAGGCGAGGACCAGCGCGCTCCCGACCGCGTGCGCGCGCGCGACGAAGACCAGCGGCAGGGCACCGAGGGCCACGGCGGCCGCCGGCCAGGCCAGCAGCCACGCGATGACGATGCCGCCGCCCGAGGGGTCGCCGGTCGTGCCCATGGCGAGGACGCTCACCGGCAGCCGGCCACCGCGCCGCGAGGACAGGGCGGCACACAGGACGATGGCCGGGGCGACCGCCACGGCCGCAACGGCGATGGCGGCGCCGCGGTCCGGCAGCGCGCCGGCCACGATGACGCCCAGGCCGGCGAGGACGGTGCCGGTGCCGAGCACGCCGACGGGGACGGCGACGTGGCCCAGCAGGATGCGGCCGAAGGGACGGCGCAGCAGCACGCGCGCGGCGCTGGGCTGGTCGATCTCCTGGCGCAGCGGCTCGAGCATGATGCTCGCCGCCATGTAGGCGCCCAGAGCGGCCAGGATCTGGGCCGCCACGTGGTCGGCGGCGGCGATCGCGACGACCGCCGCGGCCGCCGCGAGGGCTGTGCATCCAAGGGTGCGCTGGGGCGCGCGCAGCGCCGACGTGGCGTCGCGCCACGGGACGGCCAGCTCGGGGCGCCGAGGGGCGCGCAGGTGGTGGCGCGCCCGCGTTCGGCTCGCGCCGGCCGCCTGGCGCAAGGACAGGCGCGCCGTGCGCGCGTCGAGGGCCCAGGCCGACGCCACGGCGCCGCTGCGCGCTTCGGCGCGGACGGCGTGGCGTTCGGTGGCGCAGGACGCAAAGCCCCGCGCGGCGGCAGCGACCGCGAGGCCGGTCGTGGCGACGAGCAGCCCGAGCGCCAGCAGCGACGCCGCGGTGCCGTTGCCCGCGACGGGCTGCACGGCCCAGCCCCACGGTCCCGACCACAGCACCACCCGGCGCCCGGTCGCGCCGCTGCTGGCCACGAACACCATGCCGGCGCCGAGCACCACCGAGGCGGGCAGGGCCAGGGCGATGGCGCGCGACCAGCGCGCCGAGCACTGCACGCGGGCGGCGCCCGCGACTCCGAGCAGGCCCAGCAGCGCGAGGCCGGCCGCCAGCCCGGCAGCCGGTGCCGCATCGACGCCGCGGCCGTCCCCGGCGAGCCCGACGAGCGTGACCGCGGCGACCACCGCGGCGATGCCCGCCGCCGCGCACAGGGCGCGGGCCAGCGGGCGCATCGCCAGGGCTCGGCGGCCGAGCGGCGCGCCGAGCAGGAAGGGGACGTCGGGCGCGGCGAAGACGACCGGGCCCTGCCACGTGCCCCAGCGCGCGACGCCGGCGAGGGCCACGAGCGCGACCGCCGGGCCCCACTCGGGCAGCGTGGTGGGCGTCAGCCAGGACCCGAGGGCCGAGCTCGCGGCGCTGTAGAGCAGGGCGCCGAAGATCCCGGTGGTGATGGCGACCATGTAGATGGTGTCGAGGCGCTTGCCCAGCGGCGGGCCCGGTCGGCGCACGCGCCACCACGCGCGGACCGCGGCGATCCGCGGGTCTCCCGCGGCCCCGCTCAGGCGATCTCCCATCCGGCCTCCGCGGCGTGGGCGGCGACGTCGCGATAGCTGCCCGAGTCGGTCACCTCGCCCTCGGAGAGCAGCACTCCGCGGTCGGCCAGGCCTTCGGCGAAGCCCAGCTGGTGGGTGGTCAGCAGGACCGCGCAGCCCGCCGCCTTGCGCTCGAGCAGCAGCTCGTGCAGCAGCGCCTGCGACGGCGGATCGAGCCCGACCACGGGCTCGTCGAGGAGCAGCAGAGCGGTGGGGCGGATGAGCGCGCACGCGAGCTGGGTCTTCTGGCGCATCCCGCGGGACAGCTCGGGCGGGCGGAAGTCGCTGCGGTTCGCGAGGCCAAGGCGATCGAGCAGCGCGTCGATGCGGCCTTCGAGCTCTGAGCCCGCCAGCCCGTGGGCCACCGTCACGAGCTCGACGTGCTCGCGCACGGTCAGGTCGCCATAGAGCACCGGGTTGTCGGGGACGAGCGCCATCCGCGCGCGGGCGCGCTCGGCCTCGGGCTCGCGATGGGGGTCGGAGCCCTCGACGCGCACCTCGCCCGCGCTCGGCTCGAGCAGGCCGGCCAGCGTGCGCACCGCCGTCGACTTGCCGCTGCCGTTGGCGCCGATGAGGGCCACACACTGCCCGGGGGCGATCATCAGGGAGAAGTCGTGCAGCGCCACGAGCGCGCCGAACGAGCGGCTGACCGCCCGCGCCTCCAGGGGCGGCGGGTCGTTCATCGCTCGGCCGCCGGGCAGGCGATCCGGTAGTCGCAGATCGAGCACGCCGCGTAGGAGGGCGTCGGCTCGAAGCCCTGCGCGAGGATGCCGTCGGCGACCTCGAAGACGGTCTCGGTGATCCAGTCGCGGTCGACCTCCTCGACGGGCAGCGGGACCTTCGCGTCGTCGAGCACGTAGAGATAGGACTGGCGCGAGGAGTCGAGGCCCCACGCCTCGCGCGCGCCGACGGCGTAGAGCGAGAGCTGGACGTCCTCGCGCAGCTGTGCGGCGCTGCGCGGGCGCCCGGTCTTGTAGTCGATGAGCTCGTAGTCGCCGTCGGGCAGGCGGTCGACGCGGTCCACGCGCCCGCGCAGGGTGTGCGCGCCCATGCGGAAGCTGAAGGCCTTCTCGAACCACAGCGGCTCGCCGTCCTCCTCGCGGAAGCGCTCGTGGTAGCGGCGCAGCGCGCCGTCGGCCTTGGCGTGCAGCTGGCGCTCCTGGTCGGAGGCGCCGAACCCGCCGCGCCGCCAGCCGACGGCGAGCAGCCCGAGCATCTCGTCGATCGTCCGCCCGCCGCTCTGGTGATAGCGCTCGAGGACCTGGTGGACGAGGATCCCGAAGCGCTGGTTGAGCGTCGGCTCGCTCGGGATGCGAAAGACGCGCGCGAACTTGTACTTCAGCGGGCACGTGCGGTACGCGTCGATGTCGGACGCGCTGAGCAGCAGCCCGTCGCCGCGCGTGGGCAGGAAGGGGGCCAGCGAGGGCTCGTCGCGGGCCGCGATGGCGGCGGCGCGGCCACGCGCGTCGCGCTCGGCGCCGAGCAGCATCTCGTCGAGCGAGCTGGTCTGCAGGATCTCGCGCTGCTGGGCCGTGGCCGCGCCGAGCAGGGCGGTGTTGATCCCCAGCAGCGCATCGGCCACCGACTGGCCCTCGGGACGGTCGATGAGCGCCGCGACCTTGACCAGCTCCAGGTAGCGCACGGCGCCGTGCGCCACGTCGAGGTCGGTGTCCAGCCGCAGCTCGCCCAGGCGCCCGCCCGTGCGCGGGATCGAGCGCAGCAGCTCGTCGCGCAACGTGGTGAAGGTGGCGTGCAGCGTCTCGTCGGGGCCGAAGAGCTCCTCCGCGCGTTCCTCCCATGGCGCGTCCAGCGCGGCGCGCGCCTCCTCCAGGAAGGGCGACGGGTGCTGCAGCGCGCCGCTGACGGAGCGCTCGGCGTAGCCCAGGACGAGCCCTTCGCGCGCGCGGGTCATCGCCACGTGGGCCAGCCGGCGCATGTCGGCCACGTGCTCGGCGCGGGTGTCGGCCGCGAGCTGCTCGTGCAGCAGCGCGTCGGGGATCGGCTCGGCCAGGCGCCGGCGCGCGCCGGGCATGCGCGCGGATTGCAGGCCGAGGACGAACACGTGGCGGAACTCGCGCCCCTGCGCGGCGTGCATCGCCATGACGCAGACCGCACCGTGACGGCTCTCGCCGGCGCCCTCCTCGTCGTCGTGCAGGCCCGCCTCGGCCACCGCCGCCACGTAGCGGGCGAAGTCGCGCCCGGTCGCCTGCGGGGCGCGGCGCACGTAGGCGGTCGCCAGGTCGCCCAGGCGCGCGAGCGACACGAGCCGCTCGACGACGTCGGCCTGGGCGGCGAAGAGCTGCTGGCGGCGCAGCCCGAGGCGGTCGATGAGGCGGTGCACGAAGAGGTCGGGCCGCGCGGTGTCCAGCGCACCGGCCGCCGAGCGGTGGAGCTTGAGGAAGCCCAGGATGCGCTCGCGCGCCTCGGGGGGCAGCTGGGGCGATTCGGTCGCGGCGACGAGCGCGCCGACCATGTCGAGCTTGCGGCGGCGGGCGATCTGCACGCTGCGCGCGATGTCGATCGAGCGCAGCTCGATGGGCGGGCGGGCCAGGGCGCGCACGACGGCGCCGGCGTCGCCGGGATCGACCAGCAACCGCAGCCAGGCGAGCACGTCCTTGACCTCGGCGCGCTGGAAGAACGCCGTCGCGCCGGCCAGGCCGTAGGGCACCGCGCGCTCCTCCAGGGCGACGGCGATGGCCTGGCCCTCGTTGCGCACCGAGCGCACGAGGACCGCGATCTCGGCGGGCGCGACCCCCGAGCGCACGAGCCGCTCGATCTCCGCCGCGGCGCTCTGGGCCTGGGCGCGCTCGTTGGCACAGCGCCAAAAGCGCACGCTGCCCCCCGGCGGAGCGTCGGCCACCTTCTCGATGCGGCCCTCGATCGGCGCCACGACGGCCTGCGCCGCCGCCAGCACGGCGGCCGGCGCGCGCAGCGAGCGCTCCAGGCACACGGTGCGCGCGCCCTCGAGGGCGGTGGCCAGGTCGCGCAGGTTCCCGGGCGCCGCGCCGCGCCCGCGGCGCACCGCGCAGTCGTCGTCGCCGGCGGCGGTGAGGCCGCCGTGCTCGCGACCGAGCGCGACGACGAGGCGCAGGCCGGCCAGCTCGAGGTCCTGGGCGTCGTCGACGAGCACGTGGCGCCAGCGCGCGCAGGCGCGCGCGCGGACGTGCGGCTTGTCGTGCAGGAGCGCCACGGCGCGCAGCAGGAGGTCGCCGAAGTCGAGCGCGCCCTGCTCGCGCAGCATCCGGTCGTGGGTCTCGTAGACGGCGGCGAACTCGCGCTCGCGCTCGGCGCGCTGGTCGCCTTCGGGCAGCCCCGCGGCCCAGCGCGCGACCTCGTCGGAGGTGACCATCGCCTCCTTGAGGCGGTCGATGCGGGCGATGACCGACGCCAGCAGGGTGGCCGGGTTGCCCTGGAAGTCGTGGACCTGGAGGGTCAGCTCGTCGACGCGCTCCAGCAGCATCGCGAGCCGGTCGGCCGGCGCGAACGGCACGACGAAGGGATCGAGCCCCGCCTCCAGCGCCTCGTCACGCAGCAGACGCGCGGCGAAGCCGTGCACCGTGTGCACGGCCAGCTCCTCGAAGCCGCGCTCGAGCTCGTCCTCGACGCCGGTGCGCAACGCGTCGGCGGCGGCCTCCGACGCGGTGAGCGCGAGGACCTGCTCGGGGGCCAGCCCGCCGGCGGAGGCGAGCCACGCGTGGCGGGCCAGCAGCGCGCGCGTCTTGCCCGTGCCCGCGGCGCCGACGACGAGCAGCGGACCACCGCCGTGCGCGGCGACCTCGCGCTGCGCAGGGGTGAGGCCGTCGAGCGGATCGGGCACGCCCCTAGGATATGGACGGGCCCGATCCTCCTCGCCGAGGCTGCCTAGACGATCTCAGCGCCGCGCTCCTGCGGGGGGCCGACGAGGCCGCCGGCGATCGGCATCAGCGGCAGGAGCGTGTCCTGGACGAAGCGATCGCAGACCTCCTTGGACTCGTACGTCGCGGCGATGAGGAACCCGCCGTCCGTCGGCCCTGCCGCGTGAAACGACTCGGGCAGCGTGCCGCCCGCGGCCTCGGTCGCGGCCGCGACGGTCGCCCGGTATTCCGCCTCGGTGCCGGCCGGCCAGAAGTGAGTCAGCAGATAGGCCATCGTGGTGCCCTTTCGGTGAGTGGGCCGGACCGGCCGGCCGAACCTACCGATCCCGCGCACCGTGGGAGGGCGCGCGCAGCCCCCCTCCCTAGTATGGGACCCATGGCCACGGCCCCGAATGCACGCGGGGAGCTGCTCTCCTTCGATTGGCTTGGCGCCTGCCAGCGTGCCGTGGAGGGTCTGCGGGAGGTCCTCGCCGAGAACCCCACCAGCAAGGAGCGCGTGATCGAGACCGGCGAGACCGGCGGGGGCGGCGACCAGACGCTGGTCATCGACGCCGCGGCCGAGGACGCCGTGTTCTCAGAGCTCGAGCGCCTCCACGCGGGCGGTGCGCGCTTCACCGCGATCTCCGAGGAGCGCGGCTACGTCGACTTCGGCTCGCAGGACGCGCTCGTCGTCATCGATCCCATCGACGGCTCGATGAACGCCAAGCGCGGGCTCACCCACCACGCGCTGTCGATCGCCGTGGCCGACGGCCCGACGATGGCCGACGTGGTCTTCGGCTACGTCTACGACCTGGGTCCCGGCGAGGAGTGGTGCGCGACGCGCGATCGCGGCGCCACGCTGAACGGCGTGCCGCTGGCGACGCCGCCGCCCGAGCGCCGCAAGCGCGACGGGCGGTTGGAGCTCGTCGCCATCGAGTCGGCCGACCCGCGCTGGCTGGCCGCCTCCAGCGATGCGCTGGTGCGCGTGACCGGCCGGCTGCGGGCCATCGGGTCGATCGCCGTGTCGATGTGCCAGGTCGCCGAGACCCGCGTCGACGGCATGGCCACGCTGTGGAAGTGCCGCGCCGTCGACGCCGCCGCGGCCCAGCTCGTCGTGCGCGAGAGCGGCGGCGTGGTCGCCTTCACGGCGATGGAGGATCCCCTCGGGGCTCCCCTCGACCTCGAGCCGCGCTCGCCAGTGGTGGCCGCCCGTACCGACCGCGCGCTGGCCGAGCTGGCCACGCTCCCCGCCGCCTGATGGTCGACTGGCGCCTGGCCGAGCGGGTCGCGGAGGCCGTTGCCGGTGGCGACGGTGCCGGACCACCGCTGGCCGGCGGAGCCGATCTCGATGCGATGGCGACCCGCGCCTGCGAGCACGTCAGCGCGTATGCGCGCCTGCAGCCCTCCGTGCCGCCGCCTGCGCTGGAGGCCGTCGGGCGCAAGGAATGGGCGCGGGCGAACCTCGAGACGATGGGCAGCACGCTCGAGCCGCTGCTCGAGCGACTGGGCAGCGGCCCCCTGCAATCCGCGGGCGGTGCGCTCATCGCCGTCGAGGCCGGCGGGATCGTCGGCTTCATGGGCCGCAACGTGCTCGGTCAGTACGAGCTCGCGCTGCTGGACCCCGAGCGCGCGCCTCGTCTGCTGCTGGTGGCGCCCAACCTGCGCCAGGCCGCGCGCACCTTCGGGGCCGACGAGGCCGAGCTGCTGGAGTGGGTCGTCTTCCACGAGATCACCCACGCGGTGCAGTTCACCGGCGTGCCCTGGCTGCGCGGGCATCTGTCCGCGATGCTGGGCGAGCTGCTGACCTCGGTCAAGGTCGAGGTCGACCCGGCGGCGCTGCTGCGCCTGCCCAAGCTCGGAGACCTGCGCTCGGCGTGGGACGCGGTGCGCGAGGGAGGCCTCGTGCATGCGGTCGCTGGGCCCGAGCGCAAGGACATGATCGATCGGCTGCAGGCGACGATGGCCCTCATCGAGGGTCACGCGGAGCACGTGATGGACGCCGCGGGCGCCGCGGTCCTACCGTCGTTGCCCAAGCTGCGCGAGTCGCTGGAGCGCCGGCGCAGCGAGAAGCCCCCGCTGGTCAGGCTGCTCGAGCGACTGCTCGGCCTGGACCTCAAGATGCGCCAGTACCTCATCGGCAAGCGCTTCTGCGACGCGGTCGTGGCCGACTGGGGGATAGAGGGCCTCAACCGCGCCTGGAGCGCGCCGGAGCAGCTCCCGACGCTGGCCGAGCTCGACGATCCCGCCGCCTGGGTGCGGCGAACGCAAGTTCGTTCTGTAACACCCGGCTCCTAGCGGTTTACAAACATGTGTTCGCGTGGTACGCTTCTAGCGAACAAGATTAGAACTAACTTCCTTAGAAGAGGATGATCATGGCCGAGCAGACCAACACCGCAGCCACCAAGCGCACCGCTACCGCGACCAAGCGCTCCACCACCGCCAAGAAGGCCGCTGCTACGCGCAGCCGCAACCAGGCCGCTGCTGCGCGCAAGCGCTCGACGGCCGCCAAGAAGGCCGCGGAGACGCGCCGCGAGCTGGCCAAGACGCCGGTCGATGTCGCTCAGGAGTACGCCGAGCGCGCCGTGCTCGTCCCCGTCGGCGCCCTCCTCGTCGCCCGCGACAACGTCGTGGCCAGCGTCGAGGGCCTGCGTGAGAGCGTCACCTCGCGCGAGAAGGCCGAGAAGGAGCTGGTGGCCCGGCGCAAGCGCCTCCAGGCCGACATCAAGCGCTTCGAGCGCCGTGGCCGCAGCGAGCGCAACCGCGTCGAGCGTCAGGTCAAGAAGGCCCGCACGCGCGTCGAGCGCGAGCTGCGCCAGCGTCGCACCCGCGTCGAGCGCGAGATCCGCTCGACCCGCAAGGACGTCGGCGCCCAGGCCGATCTGCTGGGCGCGCGCGTCGAGAACATCGTGCAGACGGGCATCACCCGCAGCACGCAGGTTGCGACCAAGGTCCAGGAGCGCGTCGCCAGCGTCGCGTAGTCCGACTTCCCCTCGGCGGGCGCCTGGAGAGGGCGCCCGGCCGAGGTCAGGCTGCCGGTCACATATCTCACCGGCAGAGCAGTCCCTCTCCTCCCTCTGAAGCGGCCCGCCACGTGCGGGCCGTTTCTGCGTTCCGACCGGGCGCACGCCCTCTGCTTGAATGGACGTCATGCCTTCCCGTGACGAGATCCTCAAGGCCCTCGAGGCCGTCATCGACCCTGAGCTGCGCCGCTCGATCGTCGAGCTCGAGATGGTCCGGTCGATCGACGCGGCCGACGGCCTCGTGCGGGTCACCGTGTCGCTGACGACGCCCGGCTGCCCGATCCGCAGCCACTTCGAGACCGCCGTCCGCACTGCGGTGACCGCGCTGCCCGGCGTCGAGCGCGTCGAGGTCGGCTTCGACGTCCTCTCCGACCAGGAGAAGGCCGGCCTGCAGAAGAAGCTCGGGCGCCCCGGCGGGCTGCCCGAAGGCGCGCTGGCCCAGGTCTCCAACGTCGTCTGCATCGGCTCGGGCAAGGGCGGGGTGGGCAAGTCGACGATCACCGCCAACCTGGCGGCGGCGCTGACCGCCGACGGCAAGCGCGTCGGCGTCCTGGACGCCGACGTCTGGGGCTACTCGATCCCGCGCATGTTCGGCGTCTCCGGCCGCCCGCCCGTCTCGCCGCAGCGCAAGATCATGCCGCTGGAGGGCCACGGCGTGAAGGTCATGTCGATCGGCTTCTTCGTCGAGGAGGACAGCGCCGTGGTCTGGCGCGGGCCGATGCTCCACAAGGCCCTCACCCAGTTCCTCGAGGACGTCGAGTGGGGCGCGCTGGACTTCCTGCTCGTCGACCTGCCGCCGGGCACGGGCGACGTCTCGATGACGCTCGCCCAGCTGCTGCCGCAGGCCAAGTTCCTCATCGTCACCACCCCGCAGCCGGTGGCCCAGAAGGTCGCCCGCCGCTCGGCCGAGATGGCCCACAAGGTCGACCTCGAGATCGGTGGCGTCATCGAGAACATGGCCACCTTCGTCACGCCGAGCGGCGAGCGCTTCGCCCTCTTCGGCGAGGGCGGCGGTCAGGCCCTGGCCGACGAGCTCGACGTGCCGCTGCTGGGCAAGGTGCCGCTCACCATGCCGCTGCGCGAGCAGGCCGACGCCGGCGAGCCGCTCGTCTTCACCGACCCCGACGACCCGGCGTCCCAGGCCCTGCGCCAGGCCGCCCGCGGCCTCATGGCGATGTTCCCGGTCGAGCTGCCGATCCTGCAGGCCGCGGCGCCCGCCGCGCCGGTGGCGGCGCCGACGGGGATGTCACTGCCGATGGCTGGCTGACGCGCGGTCGTCCGCGCCGCGCTGTGCGCTGCGCCGCGCCTAAAGCATCACCGAGGGGAAGCAGCCCCGGGGCGGCGCGACCGTGGGCGGTCGTCCTCCGTCGGGGGCGAGCTACCCGGGACTGTCCTGACTTGTGTGGCTCCTGGCCACACAACCCAGGACAGCGCTGCCTGAGCGTCGTCCCCGAGCACGCTGTCCTGCTTGACCTGGCAGGGCCGGGTGAAGTCAGGACAGCGCCAGCGGAGCGGCCCGGCCGGGCGCCGCGGGGGCCCCCTTCCCTCGGTGATGCAGTTTGCGCCGCGCGGCGCCGCAAGCGCCAAGCGGCAGACACCAAAGAGCCCTACGTGCTCGCGAAGTACTCCGAGTTGATCTGGGCGTAGCGCTGCCACTCGTCCGGGAGCTGGTCCTCGGCGAAGCAGGCGTCGACCGGACACGCCTCGACGCACGCGTCGCAGTCGATGCACTCCTCGGGGTCGATGTAGAGCATCTCGACCTTGTCGTAATCGGGTTCGTCGGGGGTCGGGTGGATGCAATCCACCGGACAGACTTCGACGCAGGAGTTGTCCTTGGTGCCGATGCACGGCTCGGCGATGACGTACGCCATGTACCACCTCGGGTCGTGTTCGGAGGGCGAAGCATAATGATCGGTCACCGTGCCCATGACCCCGCGCCTCTGGGGCGAGCGGGGGCGCCGGCGGGCGTTGAAGCTCGGCATCGACCCCGCCCGCCTGCCGCCCGGCCAGTCTCCGACCACGAAGTTCCCCGTCCTGACCGTCGGCCCGAACGCGAGCGTGCCGCTCGATCGCTGGCTGCTGTCGGTCCACGGCGAGGCCGAAAGCCCGTTCGTCCTGCGCTGGGAGGAGCTCATGGCGCTCGAGCAGGTCGAGGTCACCTGCGACATCCACTGCGTGACCCGCTGGTCGAAGTTCGATACGCGCTGGCGCGGGGTCCGGGTCCGAACGCTGCTCGAGCGCGCGCGGGCGCGGCCGGGCGCCACCCACGTCATGGTCCACAGCCACGGCGGCTACACCACCAACGTGCCGCTGGACGCGCTGCTCGACGACGACGCCCTCGTCGCCCACCGCTTCGACGACGCCCCCCTGGAGCCCGACCACGGCGGCCCGGCGCGCCTGCTCGTCCCCAGCCGCTACTTCTGGAAGTCGGCGAAGTTCATCCGCGCGCTGGAGCTCATGGCCGGCGATCGCCCGGGCTTCTGGGAGGACAACGGCTACCACAACGACGGCGACCCCTGGCGCGAGGAGCGCCACAGCGTCGACCCGCTCGCCGCGCGCGGGCTGCGGCGCTCGGCGCGCGACCGGTAGAACTGCCGCGTGCTGCTGCTCACCGGCGCCACCGGCCTCGTCGGCTCCGCGCTGCTGCCGCGCCTGACCGCCGCCGGGCGCCCGGTGCGCTGCCTGGTGCGCGATCCGCGGCGCCTGGGCGCCGAGCGCGTGCGCGTGCAGCTCGCCCTGGGCGACCTCGCCGACCCGCCCTCGTTCCGCAACGCGCTGAGGGGCGTGGACACGGTGGTGCACCTCGCCGCGGCCATCCGCGATCAGCCGGGCGGGTCGATCGAGGAGCTCAATGGGGTCGCCACGTGGCGCATGGTGCAGGCGGCGCGCCAGGCCGGCGTCAAGCGCTTCGTCTTCTTCAGCGCCCAGAGCGCGTCGGCCCACAACCGGACGCGGTTCATGCGCGCCAAGGCGCTGGCCGAGCGCGCGGTCGCCGAGTCCGGCGTGCCGCACACGATCTTCGCGCCGTCGATCGTCTACGCGCCCGGCGACGTCTTCCTCACCCTGCTGGAGCGCATGGCGCTGCTCCCCGTGGTCCCCATCAGCGGCTCCGGGCGCGCGCTGTTCCAGCCGATCTGGGCGCAGGACGTGGCCGACTGCGTGATGGCGGCGCTCGAGCGTCCCGACGGCGCGGAGCGCTACGAGCTGTCGGGCCCCGAGACCATGAGCTACGACGCGATCGTCGAGCTCGTGCTGCGCGCGGCAGGGCGCCCGCGGCGGCTCGTGCACGTCCCGCTCAGCGTGGTCAGCCGCTCGCTGCGCACGCTCGAGGCGCTGATGCGCTCCAACGCGTTCGCCACATGGGACGAGGCGGAGCTCATGGAGGTCAGCATGACCGCTGCCGGCGGGACGGCAGACGCCGAGGCGCTTGGCGTGGCACCGAAGCGCATGGCCGCCGTTCTCGGCGAGATTTGACGCGCAAAAAGCGATGTTCGACGGCGAACGTCACCCCGTTCGGCCTAATTGAACCACCGTTCACCGGGTAAATTAGCGCGCTAAGCCGGTCGAGTGACCGGGCTAGGGGTGAACAATTCCGGCGGGATCGTCCCGCCGGCTGTCTTGGGGGTGATCTCTCAGATGAGTATTCGCGCTTCGCGCGGAGTGCGGCTGCTGATAGCAGCCGCGATGGCGTGGCTGGGCCTGGCGCTGTGCGCGCAGGCCGCCCACGCGACGTACGGCAAGGTGACGATCGTCAAGATCAACCAGGGTGGCAACCCGAACGACACGTTCGGCTTCCATCCCGATCTGCAGCCGGCCGCCAGCGACTTCTCGCTCAAGGGCGGGGAGCAGAAGACCTTCGAGGTCGAGTGCAACGTCGGGAACGGCTGCACGACGTCGAGCCCGACGCTCACGGTGAGCGAGAAGCAGCCCACGCCGGGCTACACGCTCAAGTCGATCAGCTGCGTCCACAAGCAGGGCCAGAGCGACTTCGCCGGCGAGCCGGGCACCAACGACCCGCAGGACGGCGACACGACCTCCACGGGGGCAACCATCAAGCTCAAGGTGAGCTTGTACGAGTGGGTCAAGTGCTACGTCACGAACGTTCCCGACCAGCCGGCGATCCACGTCGTCAAGGACGGGCCCGCGACGGCGCACTCCGGTGACACGCTGACCTTCGGGTACACGGTCACCAACCCGGGCACCGTGCCGCTGACCAACGTCACCGCGACCGACGACAAGTGCTCGCCGCTGACGCGGACCGGCAACACCGCCGACACGACGCTCGATCCGGGCGACGTCTGGACCTACACGTGCTCGTACGTGATCCAGTGGAGCCCGGGCGACGCCAACCCGGTCGTGAACACGGTCACGACCTGCGGTATGCCGCCCGGAGGTGGCCCGCCCGGCGGTCCCAGCCAGGTGTGTGACACCGATCAGCACTCGACGACGCTCGTGCCCCCGGGCACGACGACCCCGCCGGAGACGCCGGCCCAGACCGCCGGGACGTCTCCGTCCAGCCAGCCTCCGCAGATCGCCGTGAGCCCGGCTCGCGTGCAGCCGGGCAGCGCGAGGCTGCGCGGCCCGAGCGGCTGCCCCACCACCAGCGCCGTGGCGGCGACTGTGACCGGCCGGCGGATCGTGAAGGTGACCTTCTACGTGGACAACAAGAAGGTCAAGACCCTGACCAAGGCCAATCGCAAGGGCGCGTGGGTGCTGCCGATGAACGTGAAGCGCTTCGCGTTCGGAACCCATCGCGTGCGCGTGACCATCCAGTTCGCGCGCTCCAGCCAGACCAAGGCCAGGACGCTGCGGCTGAGCTTCAACCGCTGCCATCCGGCGAACGTCACGCCCAAGTTCACGGGCTGACCCCAAGACCCCGGTCGCGCCCCGGTTCGCCGGGACGCGGCCGGGGCACCCCATTCGGGACCCGGGGACTTGAGTCCCCGGGGACCGGGTGGACGAATGGACGACCGTTCAAAGGTGTTCTTCGACCGCCCAGCGGGTATATTGACCGTCGACCGGGCATGGATGTCCCGGGGTAGTAGGGGTGATCGTCCACCGGTGGGGACCGGCGGACACAGGGGGGTAATCGATGTTCCAGATGTCCTTTAGCGCTTCGCGCGCAACGCGGCTGCTTGTCGCCGTCGGGGTCGCGTGGCTGGGTCTTGCGCTGTCTGCGCAGGCCGCTCACGCGACGTACGGCAAGGTGCAGATCGCAAAGATCAACCAGGGTGGCGACGCGAACGACTCGTTCGCCTTCCACCCCGCGCTCACGCCGAGCGCCGGCGACTTCACGCTGAAGGGTGGCCAGACGACCACCGCGTTCAGCGTCGAGTGCAACATCGACCGCCCGAACTACGGGACCGAGTGCACGTCGAGGTGGGGCAACGTCTCGCTCCAGTTCACGGAGGCGCCCAAGTCCGGCTACACGCTCACCGACATCACGTGCCGCTTCACGCAGGGCACGTCCGGCTACGCCGGCGAGCCCACCACGACCTCTGCGGTCAAGCCGTCCGGCGAGGTCACCAAGAACCTGGCCACGGGCACCGTGAGCCTGAAGGTCCACTACTACGAGTGGGTCAAGTGCTGGTACACGAACACGCGTGACAGCACGATCAAGGTGACCAAGGTGCTGGCGCCCGCCACCGACGCAGGCCGCTTCAACCTGCTGGTCGACGGCGTTGCCAAGGCGAGCAACGTCGGCGACGGCGGCACCACCGGCGTGCAGACCGTCCCGGCCGGGACGCACACCGTCGGCGAGTCCGCGGCGACGGGCACCGACCTGGCCAACTACGACTCGACCACCTCGTGCGTCGACAAGGCACACGCGGCCAAGCCGGCTGACACCGACGGCAGCGTCCAGGTTGCCGCCGGCGACCAGTGGGAGTGCGTGATCACCAACACGCGCAAGAGCTCGCCCCCGCCGCCCGTCGAGCCGCCGACCGAGCAGCCGCCCGCCGAGCAGCCGCCCGCCGAGCAGGCCGTCAGCCCGCAGATCGCGGTCAGCCCCGCACGCGTGCGGCCCGGCAGCGCGCGACTGAGCGGTCCCAGCGGCTGCCCGACCACCACCGCGGTGGCGGCCAGCGTCTCGGGTCGGCGCATCGTGAAGGTGACGTTCTACGTCGACGGCAGGAAGGTCAAGACGCTCACCCAGGCCAATCGCAACGGCGCGTGGGTGCTGCCGATGAACGTCAAGCGCTTCGCCTTCGGCACTCACCGCGTGCGGGTGACCGTCCAGTTCGCCAGGTCCAGCCAGACGAAGGCCAAGACGCTGCGGTTGAGCTTCAGCCGCTGCCACCCGGCCGTCGTCAAGCCGCAGTTCACGGGTTGATCTGAATCACCCCAAGGCCCCGGTCGCGTTCGCGCGGCCGGGGCCATTCGTGCGTTCAGGCCCGGCTACAGGCCCGGGCGTCGCTGCGCCCAGGGCAGGGCGGCCTCGAGCTGCGTCGCGACGGCGAGCAGATCGCCCTCGCGCGCCGGGCGGCCGAAGAGCTGCACGCCGACGGGCAGGCCCTCGTGCTCGGCCAGCGGCAGCGCGATCGCCGGCTGGCCGGTGACGTTGGCCACCGCCGTGAACGGGGTGAAGGCGCCCGAGCGCGTGAAGAGGCCCATCGGGTCGTCGGTGCGCCAGTCGACGTCGTCGAGCACCACCGGCGCCTCGGCGAGGGCCGGCGCCACGATCACGTCGTACTGGTCCATCCAGGTCACGAGGCCGCGCGCGAAGATCTGCAGCTGGGCCGAGGCCAGGTGGGTGTCGAGCGCCGACATGCCGCGCACGAGCTGCCACAGGGCCCAGCTCAACGGCTCCATCTCCTCCTCGGTCGGCTCGCGGCCGTGGACGAGGCGGCCGAAGGCGATCTGCAGCGTGACGAGCGGCGCGAAGAGCGCGGTGAAGGCCTGCAACAGGGTGTCCTCCCGCCACGGCGCCTGCGCCTCCTCGACATGGTGGCCGAGGGACTCGAGCAGGCGGCCCGCGTCCTGGGCCGCCTCGACGCGCGCCGGGTCGAGCGGCACGTCGATCGGCGGGTTGGTGACCACGGCCACGCGCAGGGCGGTCGGCTCGCGCGCCGCGGTGGCCGCGAAGGGCTCGGACGGCGGCGGCGCCCACGACGCATCGCCGACCTCGGTCCCGGCGAGGACGTCGAGGACCAGCGCGGTGTCCTGGACGGTGTGCGTCAGCACCCCGTCGATGGCGAGGAAGCTCTCCCCGGTGTCGGGCGCCAGCGAGATGCGGTTGCGCTGGGGCTTGAGGCCCACGAGCCCGCAGCACGCGGCCGGGATGCGCGTCGACCCGCCGCCGTCGTTGGCGTGCGCGATGGGGACCATGCCGGCCGCGACCGCCGCCGCCGAGCCGCCCGAGGAGCCTCCGCTCGTGCGCGCCGGGTCCCACGGGTTGCGAGTCGTCTGGATCGCAACAGCCCGATCGTCAACTATCCCTATGCCAGGATGCGGCCGATCCTGGAGCGGCTCGTGGCCGAGGGCGACATCGACCCGCGCCACGGCGCGCGCTTCCGTTATGCCAATCCGCTGACCGGCGGGCCGGTGATGCCGACCATGGGCGCGCATCTCGCGCTGCTGCCCAAGAACTTCAAGGGCAAGGATTACCAGGCGACCGACTCGACGATCCTGGTCTGCGTCGAAGGCGAGGGTACCACCAAGGTCGGCGGCCAGACGCTGGAGTGGGGGCCGCGCGACGTGTTCGTGGTGCCGTCCTGGATGAAGCACAGCCACCAGACAAAGAAGGAGTCGGTGCTGTTCTCGATCTCCGACCGACCGGCGCAGGAAGCGCTCGGCATCTGGCGCGAGAAGGCCTGATCGTCCGATCATGCTGAAGGTCCGAAGCCGGCGGGGCCGCCGGCTCCGGTTTTTTTACGCGGACGGAGACGTCACTGATAATTTTCGAGGATGATTTCCGGCATCGGCGCCGCCGACCGGGTTAGCTCCTCCGGCGAGACCGTCGACGTGGCGTGGGTGTTGGCTGGCGTGAAGTAGCGCGGGAATCCGACTAGCGTCGTGACGCCGCCCAGCACGAACGAAAGCACCAGCGCGCCTGCGAATATCAGGGTTTGCATGATGACCTCCTGCTCCAATGGGACAAGTCAGGGTGAGGCCCTGACGCCACCATGGGCCCGGCCGCGTCATCCGTGAAGTGCGCTAGGTCACAGGCTGGATTGAGACCAGCAAAGTCGCTTCAGTCCGTCAGCTCGGTCAGGCCCGGCATCGCCAGCCGATCAATCGCAAGCGTGGCGCTGACGTTGCTATGGCTCCGCTCACTGTCGATCAGATTTTGCAATTTTGCGCGCGACACCTTGCTGTGTGGCTCGAAATATTCGATGCGGCGCAGGTAGTCGTAGCTCTCTTCCGCGTCTTCCTTGCTGGAGCGGGCGTGCCTGACCAGAAGCTCGATCGCCTCGTTGCGGTTGGCGGCGTTCGCGAACCAGGCATGGCTCTTGTCGGTCGCCGCCAGAATTCGCTTGGCGACCGGCATGTTCGCGGCCGCCCATCGACGGTGGATGGCCATGCCGGTGAAGGGAAGGTCTTTCACGTAGTCCGCCGTCAGCCCGAGCGTGGGATAGCCCGCGGTCGCGGCCTGGAAGTTGAGTGGCGGCAGCACGATCGCGGCATCGGCAACGCCGCTTTTCAAGGCGGCGTAACGCGCCGCCGCGACGCCGATCGACAACATCTCGTAGTCGCCCCGTTTCAGCCCGTGCGCCGCCATCATCCGCTCGAAATAGACGGTGGTGATGTCGCTGACCTGCGCCGGTGGCGATGGTCTTGCCTTTGAGGTCGGCCGGCGTTTTCAGGCCGGGCTTGCCGATCAGTGCGTAGGGAGCGGCGTTGCCGATGATGCGGATCAGCGCAAGCGGCGCGCCTTTGTCGATCGCGTGCATCGGCGTGGTAATCCCGACGCTCAGCGCCACGTCGAGCGAGCCCGCCGTGAGCTGCTGGATGACCGCGGGCCCGCTTTGCGCGAAATTGAGCTCGAGGTCGATGTTCTCGGCTGCGAAAAACCCTTTGTGCACGGCAATGTAAATACCCCACAGCGGCGCCTGGCCGCCGAGAGAGCCGGCAACCACCTTGTCGGCCGCGCGCGCCGGCTGAGCCTGCATCGTCAGCGCGCAGCCGAGCGCGGCAAGCGCTGCGATCATGCGCGACGGCGTTTGGGTCATGCGGCTCACGTGCCGGTCGTTGGGATCGTGGTAGAGCGTCGCCGACGATGCGCGGTGACGCCGGGCTTGGAAGGCACCAGGTGATAGCGGCCGTCGCGGTCGCGGCCGATCCGTCCGTCCTGGCGCAATTCGTCGAGACCGCAGGCGATCTCGCGGCCGTCGTCGCTGCCGAGCGCCTTCGACGATGTCGGCATAGAACATCGGCGCCGTCGACGAGCGCCTGCTCGACGGTCTGGAAGCGCGCCGGGCCCTTGAAGGTCTTGGCCGCGCTCCGCGTCAACGGGATCTCGCCGTCGCGGCCGAACGGCTTGGTGCAGTCGAAGCCGGCCTTGGCGCCGGTGCGCCGGCCCTGCAGCGACGGGTCCATGGTCATGCCGACCATGCCGTGCAGGACCATCAGGTCCTGGTCGGCCTGGAAGCGCGTGCCGATCGCCCATTCGACCTGCCGTCGTTGCGGATGTCGATGTCCTCGTCGAACACATAGATATGCTTGAGCCGCATGATGCCGCCGAACAGCGCCGCGATCGCGGCGCGCGCCTCGCCGAAGCTGCGCTGCCTGATCGAAACCCGCAGCGTGTTGGAGCCGCCCGACAGCCGACCGGAGATAGACCGCGACCGGCTCGCGCACGGCGGTCTTGAGGATGCGCATGGCTTCGGCCTCGGTGCGCACGGCGCTGATGTTGGCGCTGTCGGTCTGGTCCAGCACGAAGGCCGAGCCGTGCAGCAGCGTGTGGTGCAGCACGTCGCGGCGCATGGTGATGGCGGTGCAATGAAACACCGGATCCATGTGGATCGAGCCGTAATAGCCCATGTATTCGCCGTACGGACCTTCCGGCTCCACATAGCCGCGCTCGTCGAGATAGCCCTCGAGCATCATCTCGGCGTCGGCCGGCACCAGGATGTCGTTGGTCAGGCTTTTGACGACGCGCGGCGGGCTCGCCGCGCAAGCGTGGCGACCAGCGCCAGTTCGTCGCCCGGCACGGCGCATGGTGGCGGCGACGAAATCGAGCGGATGCACGCCGACCGTGAACGTGATCGGCAGCTTCTCGCCGCGCGCCACGCAGGCCGTGTAGATGCGCTTGAGATCGGACGGCGCGGTGACGTTGGTGCCGGTCTCGTAGCGGTTGCGCAGGCTGAGCCGCCGGCATGCCGACGTTGCGCCGTCCGGTCGCCGGATCGATCGATATAATCGATCGCCGAGCTCATGTAGCAACTGCCGTCGAAGGCGTGCTGCGGATGGAACGGCAGCTTGGTCAGGTCGACGTCCTTGCCGGTGATCTTCACCTGGTGCACCGGCGCGTCGCCCGACGGGACCTCTACGACCGGCTGCGGGTTGGCAAGCCGCTTGAAATATTCGTCGTAGAGCTTGTCCTCGGCTGGTGTCGAACGCGGCCGCGATGCGCTTGCGGTTGCCCGCGGTCTTGGCGACGATCTCGGCCTGCTCGGGGCCGGCCTTCTTGAACAGCACGGCCTTCTCAGTGCGCTCGATGATCGTGCTGAGCCCGGTCAGCGACACCGGCTCGTCGTGAACCTCGACCTCGCCCATGTCGGTGAGCCGATCGACGAACCGACGCAGCCGGTATTTGTCCAGGTCGATCTTGGTCGCTGCGGCTGTGGTCGTGCTCATGGGCAGGTCCTTTGGCAATGTCCGTCGCTAGGTTCCGGCGGACGCGCCCCTACTATCACCGATGGCTTGGCGTCGAATCAAGAACGACCCACCGCGGCCGAGCGGCCGCGGCACGGCAGCGCCGTCGATCAGTGGTCGCTGGCATCAGCCGGGAAACGGTCCCCAGGCCCGCTGAATCGCCGGCCGCGCCTCGATCGCGTCATGCCAGCGCTTCACATGGCGATAGTCGTCGAGGCCGACGTCCTTCACGCCATGCAGGTGCACGTCCGAATACATGGTCATGTCGGCGATCGAATAGGCGCCGCCGAAATATTCGTTGGACGCCAGATGCCGGTCGAGGGTGCCGAGCATGTCGCGCAGCACGGCGTCATAGTGCTTCTGCGCCGGCGGCACCTTTTCCGGATTGCGCACCACCCAGTGGCCGAACTGCTGCGCCAGCGTGGTGAAGGTCGCCGAGCCGTAGAACAGCCATTGATCGACTTTGGCGCGGGCGGCTGGCTCGCTCGGATAGAACTTGCCGGACTTCTCGGCGAGATATTTCAGGATCGCGCCGGATTCACACAGCGTCACGGTGGCGCCGCCGGGTCCGTCATGATCGACGATCGCCGGGATCTTGTGGCCCGGGCTGATTTTCATGAAGTCCGGCGCCATCTGCGCCTTCTCCCGCAGATTGACCGGAACGATCTTATGCGGGAGCCCGGTTTCCTCGAGTATCATGCGCGGCTTGTAGCCGTTGTCCGTCGTCCATGTGTAACAGTCGATCATCTTATTCCTCCCCGATTGAGTGGACCGCAGAGATCATGCTTCTCTAGGTCGGGATCACTTTTCTTCGAATCGTCATCCCGATCTCGTTTCTTGCTTGAGCATGATCTTTTCCGAAAACCGCTGCACACTTTTCGGGATCATGCTCTAGCTTGCCGCTTGCGGCCGATTGATGAGCCTGCGGCGGCGCAGGTGGTCGACCACCAGCAGTGCGATCCCCGCCGCGATGCCGATGAAGTTGATGGTGTAGCCGCCGCTGAAGCTCTCGGGCGGCAGCGCGATCGGCAGCGCAATCAGGCCGTAGACCAGGCGCATCGGCATCGACAGCGGCGTCAGCGCAAAGCCGACGATGCCCGCCGTGCCGACGAACAGCGCGAACAGGATGCGCACGAAATTCCAGACGATCAGGTGGCTCGGACCGTCCATCAGCAGGCTCGGCGTCAGCACGAACAGGAACGGCAGGATGAACGTGCTCCAGCCGACCAGGCAGGCGATCCAGCCGGTGGTCCAGCCGTCGGTGCGCGCGATGTTGGCCGCGGCGTAGGCGGCGAACGCCACCGGCGGCGTGATCATCGACAGCATGCCGTTGTACATGACGAACATGTGCGCGGCCATCGGCGTGACGCCGAGCTTGACCAGCGCGGGCGCGAGCAGCGTCGCGGTCAGGATGTAGACGCTGACCGTGGGCAGGCCGATGCCGAGCACGAAGGCCAGCACCGCGATCAGGAGCAGCAGCAGGAACACGTTGTCGCCCGACAGCGCGAGGAGCTGCAGCGTCATGCTGAAGGCGAGGCCGGAGATGCTCATGATCCCGACCATGATGCCGGCGGCGGCGCCGATCAGGATGATGTCGAGCGAGACGCGGCCGGTGTCGATGACCGCCATGGCGATCTGCTTCAGCGTGGCGCGCTTGCCGCGGTAGCCGAAAATCAAGGCGAGCACGATCAGGATGGCGGTCGCCGACGACGGCGGCCTTCTCGGGCGTCAGCAGCAGCACCTCCGGATAGATCAGCGCGACCACCAGGAAGACGATCGGCACCAGGAAATGCCAGCCCGACTTCAGCACCTCGGCCGAGCGACGGCATGCCTCTCGATCCTCGACCGCCGCCGATGCCTTGCTTGGCGGCCTCGAGGTCGACGTGGATGAACAGGCAGGCGTAATACAGCACCGCCGGGATCGCCGCGGCGATGCAGACCGCGCCGTACGAGACCTGCAGGAACTCCGCCATGATGAAGGCGGCGGCGCCCATCACCGGCGGCATCAATTGGCCGCCGGTCGAGCCGACCGACTCGATCGCGGCCGCGCGGTAGCGGCGTGAAGCCGGACTTGATCATGGCCGGGATGGTGACGATGCCGACCGCGAGCACGTTCGACACCGCGCTGCCCGAGATCATGCCGAACAGCGCCGAGCCGACCACCGCGATCTTGGCCGCGCCGCCGCGGAAGCCGCCACATCGCCGACATCGCGAGATCGGAGAAGAATTCGGCGCCGCCGGTGCGCGCCAGCACCTGGCCCAGGATGGTGTATGGGATGACGATCAGCACCGCGACCGCGAGGATCGAGCCGATCATGCCGTTCACGTCGAGGCCGACGTAGGCGACCATGCGCTCCGGCGACACCCAGCGGGTCTGGAAGTCGCCCGCCAGGAACGGGCTGATGTAGACGTAGATCGCGATCGCCAGGATGATCGCGACGAAGCCCCAGCCGGAGATGCGGCGGCTGGCGTCCAGCACGAGAAAGGTCAGGATCGCGCTGCCGACGACGCCTTCCAGTCGGCAGCATGGCGAGCTCGTAGGTCAGCGCCTCGTAGCGCACGGTGATGTAGGCGCACAGGACCAGCGAAACGATCGCGCAGGTCCAATCGAAGCCAGCGCGCGATCGCTACGCGGCTCGCCGTCAAGGTCCAGGCCATGCCGCGGCCAGCGCCGACCACCATCAGCCAGGCGATCTCGTGTCGGGCGGCATAGTGATAGATCAGGTAGACGACGATCGCGACGACCGCGCGACGCGCCGCCGAGATCGATGGCGGTCGGCTGGCGCTTGGTCTCGGCGACGAACGCCAGCGCGAGCGTCAGGCCCAGACGTGATCGACAGCAATTGCTCGGTGTAGAACGAAACGTTGAAGACCCGGCGCGGGACGTCCAGCACCCAAAGCACGACGCAGGCGATCAGCAGACGCCTGCAGCACGTTGGTCGCGATCACCGTCGCCTTCGAGGATTCGGCGGCGAACTCCTCCGTGCTCGCGATGAAGCGCTCCTCCGACGCGGCGGAAATGTGCGCTGCCGCGTCGGGGGCATTGCGGTCGTCGTCACGCGTTGGCACTTGGGCAGTAGCGCCTTGGCTTCGATGCTTGTGGTCCTGGAAGTACTTCAGCGCGCCCGGGTGGTAGGTCATGTGTGTGCTTGCGATGCATGGCGTCCGCCGAGAATTCATCGAAGGCCGGCGCCACCGCGACCATCTCGGCCTTGTTGCTCTCCATCGTTTCGATGAGCTTGTATGACCACGTCGTCCGGGCCTTGGCGTTGGTGAACAGGATGTTGTCGATGCTGTAGACCTTCATCGGCTCGCTCGACGCCGACGAAGATCGGGCATCGGCGCGACCTCGGTGAGGTAGCCGTAACGGCGAAATCTTGCGGCTGGCTGCGAGGCCATTCCGGCGTGTCGATCGATCTCGAGCGCAGCGCACGCCGCCGACGGTGGCGTCGACCTCGCGCACCTTCGGGCGCGCCGAACGCGAACATGAACATGTCGGTGGCGCCGGCCACGAAATCGTCGCCGCCGCGCAGCACGTTCGGCACCATCACCGGCTTGACGTCGTTGTCGCGTGAGACCGCCGGCCGCCAGCATCGCGCGCGACATCGGATCGAGCGTCGCGCATCGCCGAATAGCCGATCGGGACGCGCTTGCCCTTGAGGTCGGCGACCGTTGTCATGCCGCTGTCCTTGCGCACCAAGAAGCCGGTCCGCAGCACGTAGACCGAGCCGATCATGCGCAGGTCGTTTTGCAGCTTGCCCGTCTCGATGCGCTCGCCGATCTCCAGGCATGTTGGCCATGCCGAAGTCGATCTCGCCGCGGCCGACCATCGGGATCATCACGGATCTCACCGGCGGTCGCCTGCACCAGCGTGTTGAGGCCGGCCTTCTCCTTCAGCACCTTGGCGATGGCGGAGCTGCGGTGTGGTCGAGCGTGCCGGGCTGCATCGAGGCAAGCCCGTAGGTCTGCGCCGACGGCCGGCTGGCCGCCGACGCCGACGATTGCCGCGGCCAGCGACGCGCCGAGCAGTGCCGCGGCGAACCACTGCATTCCCATGACTGGACGCTTCCTCATGACGATGTCCTCGTTGCGAAGCGGCCGGCCGATCAATCCAGCGGCCTGGCGGTGAGATTGCGGTCCTTGAAGAACTTCAGCGCGCCCGGATGATAAGGCAGGGCGTAGTTCGCATATCCGAAGGCCGGCGTGAACTCGCGCAGCACCGGCTGTACGGCGATCAGGTCGTCCTTGTTCTTCTCCATCGTCTCGAGAACCTTGTAGATCAGGTCGTCCTTCACCTTGGCGACGAGGTGATCAGCATGTTGTCGAAGGCGTAGACCTTCATCGGTTTCTCGACCCCGATGAAGATCGGGCCGGGCGTGACCGGCGAGGCATAGCCGTAGGCCATGATCTTGCGGGCGGCCGGCATGCCCTTTTCGTCCATCTCCAGCACGCGCAGGCCGCCGACCGTGGCGTCCGCCTCGCGCACCTTCGGGCCGCCGAAGGCGAAATAGAACATGTCGGCGTTGCCGGCGATGAAGTCGTCAGCGCTGCGGACCACGTTCGGCACCAGGACCGGTTTCACGTCGGCCTCGGTGAGGCCGGCGGTCGCGAGCATCGCGCGGGTCGCGATGTCGATGTTGCGCATGGCGGAATAGCCCAGCGCGACGCGCTTGCCCTTGAGGTCGGCGATGGTGCGCATGGTGGAGTCCTTGCGCACGAAGAACGGCGTGCGCAGCGCATGGACCGCGGTGAGGATCGCGCAGGTCCTTCTGCGCCGGCGTCGATCGCCGTCCTGCGCTTCCATGATGTTGGTGATGCCGATCTCGACCTCGCCACGCGCCACCATCGGAACCAGCACGCTTTCGCCGGCGGTGGGCTGCACCAGCATGTTGATGCCGCCCTTCTCCTTCACCACCTTGGAGATGGCGGAGGCGCTGGTGTGGTTGAGCGAGCCCGGCGGCAGCGTCGCAAAGCCGTAGACTCTGCGCCGACGCGCTGCCCGCCGCCGATCATCGCAATGGCGAGGATCGTGCCAAGCACTGCGCCCGTTCGGATGCCGCTCAGACCCATGATTGTCCTCCGGTGGTGTTTTCTTGTTCGGCCTGCACGCCGGTCAGTTGATCGGACTCGGCGTGAGGTTGCGGTCCTTGAAGTACTTGATCGCGCCCGGAGTGGTACGGCACGCCGCCGTATTGCTTGTAGGCGAACGCCGCCGGTGAAATCGCGCAGGATCGGCTGTACCGCGATCAGGTCGTCCTTATTCTTCTCCATCGTCTCGAGCATCTTGTAGATGAAGTCGTCCGGCACCTTGGCGTTGGTGATGATCACATTGTCGAAGCTGTAGACCTTCATCGGCTTCTCGACGCCGGTGAAGATCGGGCCGGGCGTGGCGTCGGTGAGATAGGCCCAGGGCATGATCTTGCGGGCCGCCGGCATGCCGGCCGGATCGATCTCCAGCACCCGGATGCCGCCCACCGTGACGTCGACCTCGCGCACCTTGGCGGCGCCGAAGGCGAAGAAGAACATGTCGGAGGCGCCGGCGACGAAGTCGTCGGCGCTGCGCACCACGTTGGGCACCAGCACCGGCTTGACGTCGGCCTCGGTCAGGCCGGCGGTCGCCAGCATCGAACGCGCCACATTGTCGATGTCGCGCATGGCGGAAAAGCCCATGGTCACGCGCTTGCCCTTGAGGTCGGCGATGGTGCGCATGCCGGAATCCTTGCGCACGAAGAACGGCGTGCGCAGCACGTTGATGCGCGGCGATCAGGCGAAGGTCCGGGAACCGCTCGTAGTAGAGCTGCGGCTCCATGATGTTGCCGCTGCCGATCTCGACCTCGCCGCGGCCGACCATGGGCACGATGACATTGCCGCCGGCCGCGGGCTGCACCAGCATGTTCACGCCGCCCTTCTCCTTCATCACCTTGGCGATGGCAGAGGCGGTGGTGTGATTGAGCGTGCCGGGCGGCAGCGTGGCGTAACCATAGGTCTGGGCCGACGCCGTCGTGGCGAGCAACGCCAGCGCGGCGCAGGCGCCGGCAATCCGGACCAGCAATGCAACCGAAGCCATCGACATGGCCGCCGTCCTCCCGTTGCTGCGATCATTGCACAGCACGGGGGGCAAGGCGAGGCGGTGCGCCAATCCGCCTCACTCGCGCCGGCGCGAGATCACGTAGGATTCGTCGTAGAACCAGAGCCCGCCATGCTTGTGCAGCACCTCGCTGGTGGCGTCGAGATAGCGGCCGTCGTTGGCCGCTTCCGCAACGCGATGATCCTCGACCTGCGCCACATAGATCGCGGCGTTCCAGGCCGCGAACAGCGTCGAGGTGCCGATCGAGGAGCCTGCGAGATTTCGCACGGCAGCGTGTGCATGTCGTAGCGGAACAGCGAGCGGTTGTCGGCATAGGCGTTGAAGTTGAGGTCGCGGCCGGCCGGCCCGAGCTCGTGCTTGACCGCCTTCATGATCTGGTGGCGGTCGTGGATGAACGGATTGTCGCCCGGCCAGACCTTCTGGATGATCTCCATGGCCGGGATCGTTGCCGTGCGAATGGATGCGCGATCATGCGGCCGCCCGGGCCGAGCGCGCGCGCCAGCGGCGCGATCACGCGCTTGGCCTTGAAGTCGAGCGAGGCGCGCGCGCGATAGGGCTGCGAGGCGATGACGAGATCGTAGTTGGCGACGCGTGCCGCCCGGCCGCGGGATGATCGGATCGAGCAGGAACTTGTGGTCCTCGCGATAGATCACCAGCACGACCGGCCGCTCGTACACCGGGTTGCCGGTCTTCGGCGCTGACGCCGGCCTTCCAGTTCTCGTTCAGGAACGGCACGAGGTCGGTGATCTGCTGCTCGAACTGGTGCGCCGACGAGCCGGTCAGCGCCACCTCGTGCCAGACCATGCTGGAGGCCGCCGACAGCGACTTCACTGCAGCCACGGCGCGTCGGCATAGGCGAGGTTGGTCAGCACCAGCACGGTCGCCGGATGCTCGGTGAAGCGGTCCGACATCTTCTGCATGGCGAGGCGCACGTCTTCGAGGCTGATCTCCTTGCCGACGACGTAGAACGGCGTGTGCGGAAAGCGATCGTGCATCGAGCGCATCACGCGCAGCAGCACGGTGCCGTCGCCGACGCCGGCGTCGAACAGGCGCAGCGCCGGCGGGCGCGGATGGAGGTTGGCAAGCTCGAGCGAGACGCGGTTGCGCCACCACCCATTTTTCGCGAGCAGGTGTTGACGAACAGCAGATACTTCTGCCGGTTGTCGAAGAAGCGGAAATTGTGTTGCGGGTCGTGGCCGTTGGCCGCGACCGGAGCGCCGGCAGGCATGGCCGAGGCGGCAGAGCGGCGGGGCTGCGATCGGCTGGTGCGGCGCGCTCCGACGGGCGCGCGATCACCGTCGGCCGTGCGCCGGCGCGTTGCGGTTCGAGTGCCATGAAGGCGCGGATGCGGTCGAGCGTCTCGGTGGTGATGCGGCCGCCGTGGCGCAGCCGGCTGGCGAGCTTGCCGTCGTTCACCGCGCGCCGGCCGAAGGTCGATTCGGCAAGGCCGGTGTGGCGGCAATATTCGGAAATTTCCTGCAGCAGCTCTTGGGCGTTCATCGCCGACCCCGCGTTGACGTTTCCTCTGCCGGGCCTGCGTGGGCGCTTGCCGCGCGTCTTGGGCGCACAGGCGGCAACGAAAGCCAATCAACCGGCCCGGTCTGCGGTCAACCACAAAAAGGCCCACCGACCCAGTGGGACAATATGTGGGCATCTGCCCCTGAAATAAGATAGACGATAATTCATAGAGATAGCTAGGGAGGCCCGAGTGCCTTGGCTGTTGGCGAGCCCGTATCAGGGTCTCTGTCGGCTGCCGCCCACTCGATCGCCCACTGGCGCTGATAAATATTCAGCGGTTCAAGCGCTTAGGTCGGCCTGCCGGTGCCGGTGGCGCCGCTCACATCCGGCCGTGCAAAATGGACGTTTGATGCCTCGGCCGCCCGCGCTAATGCGGAATACCGACCTCGCCTCAACCTCAGCCGGACGTCCCATGCCCCGCCTCGCCGCCAATCTCGCCTATCTGTTCACCGAGCGGCCGCTGATGGAGCGCTTCGCCGCGGCTGCCGCGGCCGGCTTCACGGCGGTCGAACTGCAATTCCCCTACGACCAGGCGCCTTCGGCGGTCAAGGCCGAGATTCGACAGCACGGCCTCACCATGCTCGGCATCAACACGCCGCTCGGCAGGCCGGCGGGCGAGTTCGGGCTCGCCGCCGTGCCCGGCCGCGAGCGCGGAATTCGCCGCCGTGTTCAGGCAGGCGCTCGACTACGTGGTCGCGATCGGCGGCAGCGCGATCCACTGCATGGCCGGCACGGTGCCGCCGGAGCAGCGGCCGGCGGCGGAGCGACCTTCATCGCCAATCTCACGCGCGCGCCGATCTGGCGCGCGAGAAGAACATCACGCTGCTGATCGAGCCGATCAATCCGCGCGACCGGCCGAACTATTTCCTCAACCGCGTCGAGCAGGCCGCCGACATCATCGCCAAGATCGGCGGCCCAACGTGCAGGATCCAGTTCGACTTCTATCACGTGCAGATCGTCGGCGGCGATCTGCATCCGGCGCTTCGAGCAGCACCTGCCGCTGGTCGGCCATGTGCAGATCGCGGCGGTGCCGTCGCGCGCCGAGCCGGACGAGGGTGAGATCGAACTACCCGGCGTCTTCGCGGCGCTCGACCAGCTTGGCTGGTCGGGCTGGGTCGCGTGCGAATACCGGCCGCGCGGCCGCACCGAGGACGGGCTCGGCTGGGCCCGGCCGTTCGGGCTTGCGCGGCCGTAGCGCACGCTGTAGCCCGCGCCGGATCGGCGATCATCGCGGATTTGATCTGAGCCTATCTCGCCCGAATCGGGCTGTTAACGTCGACGTCATGTGGGGTCGAGAACGCAAAGCCGCCGAAAGCCGCGCCGCCCGCGGATGCGCCTGGACGGCCGCCTGAAGGAGGCGGTGCGCCAGGCGCGCATCGAGCCGCCGAGCGCACCGGCGTCGTCGTCGACCTGCACGACGCGGAAGTCGCGCGGCTCGAACTGCTCAACGAGGCGCTCGATCCGCTGTTCGCGGAGATTCCGCCCGAGATCGACCTGTTCGATCGCGGCATCAGCCGCGGCGACACGCCGCGGCTGTGGATCGACATCGATCGCCCATGTGACGATGGGACGCGACAAGCGGCGTCTATCGCTTCGTGCAGGATACCCGCTACGGCCGCACGCGTGCTGGCAGAATTCGACCGAGATCGCGGACATCGTCGAGGCGGTGACCAACTACGTCGCGCACCGCCTGGTCGAGCGCGAGCGCGCGCTGGCGGCGCGACGCCGCCGGTCGCGACACGCTGCTGCGCGACATGCGCAGCGCAGGCGCCGCAGCGCCGGCGGATCGTCGGCGCGTTCGTCTTCGGCCTGGTGCTGGGCGTTGCTGCGGCCTGTTCGCCGCGCCTGGATCGTCGCGGCGCTGCATCGCAGCCTTCGTCGCTGCAGCCTGCTGCCGTCCGGTTTCGACGAAGCCGCCGCCGTCGGCGCGCAATGCGCAGCTGACCATGCTGCAGCGCCAGGCGCCCGGGCGCGCCGTCGATCCCATAGAGATTGTAGCCGGCGGGATCGTCGCTGGCCGTCCGGCGCGACCGACGCCGACGGCACGCCGATCGCCGGGAATGCGGCCTGCGGCCCGTCGAGCCAGACCAGCGAATGCGCGTGGTCGTGGCCGTGCAGCACCAGCTCGGCGCCGTGCTCGCGCAGCACCTCGCGCAACTGCCGCGGCGTCGAGCAGGCGGCGGAAGTGGCTGCGCGCTTGCGGTCGGCGGATGATGGATCAGCACGACGCGAAACAGCCGCCTCGCGCCGCAAGCGTCGGCCAGGATGTCGCCGAGCCGCGCGAGCTGCTCGCCGTGCCGAGCCGGCCGGTCGCCGCGAACGGCGAGCGTCGGCACCGACGGTCGACAAGCCCGATCAGCGCCACCGGTCCGCGCCGGCGCACGAACGGGAAAGCGTCTCGCCGTCAGTCGCCGCGCATGTAGTCGCCCCAGTGCTGCCGGAGCGAGGTCGGCGGCGCGCGCACATAGGCGTCGTGATTGCCCGGCACCAGCGTGACGTCGTGCGGCGAGCCGAGCGCTTCGAGCCAGGCGCGCGCCGGCTCGAATTCCGTCGGGCAGCGACAGATTGATGAGATCGCCGGTGACCGCGATGTGGTCGGGCTGTGCGCGCTGCAGGTCGGCGATCAGCTGCCGCCAGCACATCGGCGCGGTGGATGCCGCGCCGCTTGCGCTGCCAGTTGAGAAAGCCGAGCACGCGCTTGCGACAGCAGTTCGAGAAGCGCGGCGTCGGCAGCGGCGCAAGATGCGGATCGGAGAGATGCGCCAGATGAACATGATCGTGATTCTGATGCCGCCGACGACTGATCACGCGATCAAGCGCTGCCGATCAGGATCCCGGCGAGAAACACCAGCGCGCCGCCGACCACGACCTGGAACGCCGCCGACAGGAACGGCGTGTCCATGTAGCGATAGCGGATATAGGAGATGACGGCGAGCTCGACGCACCACGACGACGATCGCGACCATGGTCGCGATCCAGAAATCCGGAATGAGATAGGGCAGGGTGTGGCCGACGCCGCCGATCGTGGTCATGATGCCGCACACCGTGCCGCGCAGCCACGGCGTGCCGCGCCCGGTCAGCGAGCCGTCGTCGGACAGCGCCTCGGCAAAGCCCATCGAAATGCCGGCGCCGACCGAGGCCGCCATGCCCGACCAGGAACGTCTCCCAGGTGTTGTGGGTCGCGAAGGCGGCCGCGAACAGCGGCGCCAGCGTCGAGACCGAGCCGTCCATCAGCCCGGCGAGGCCCGGCTGCACGTATTGCAGCAGGAACATGCGCCGCGCGGTTTCGTCCTCGTTGGCGCGCGCGTCCGTGGTGAGGATTGTCTCGCCGAGCTTGTGCGCGAGGTTCTCGTGCTCGGCCTCGATCTCGGCGAGCTCGATCAGCAGCTTGCGGATCGAGGCGTCGCGCGTGGTCTCCGCGGCCTTGCGATAGAAGCGCTCGGCCTCGTATTCCATGTTCTCGGCGTACTTGCGCACCTCGTCGAGGTCGAGCGGCCGCATCAGCCAGAGCGGCTTGCTGTGCTGGATGAAGCCCTTGACGTCCTGGCGCCGGATCAGCGGCAGGTAGTCGCCGAATTTCGTCCCGGTAGAGGTCGAACAGCATGGTGCGGTGGCGCACCTCCTCGTCCGCCATTTCGTCGAACACCTTGGCCGAGGCCGGAAACTGCTCGCGCAGACCTTCGGCGAAGCCGCGATAGATGCGGCTGTCCTCTTCCTCGTTGGAAATGGCGAGCGCGAGGATTTCCTGCTCGGTAAGGTCGGCAAAGCGTTTCACGACGGCTCCTCACGGATCGTGATCGGCCACCGCCGGTCATATTGGAATAATTCTAAACAAGGAAGGCGCTTGCATGCAGCGGTACTGCCGAGCTTCGGAGCCGGACAATGCTCGACGAGTCTGCGCGCGGCGCGTTCTCGTTCAACCGGCTGCTGCATTTCTACTGGCGGTTCGCGCGCGGGCTGACGCTCGGCGTGCGCGGCCTGGTGATCGACGGCGACGGCCGCGTCTTCCTGATCAAGCACAGCTATGTCCGCGGCTGGCATCTGCCGGGCGGCGGGGTCGAGGCGGGCGAGACGCTGCTCGAGGCGCTGGCGCGCGAACTGCGCGGAGGAGGGCAATATCGAGCTGACCGGCGCCGCCGAAGCTTGCACGGCGTGTTCTTCCATCCGCGCTTTCGCACCGCGATCACGTCGCGGTGTTCGTGGTGCGCGACTTCCGGCAGCCGGCGCCGCCGCAGCCCAACCACGAGATCGTCGCGCACGGCTTTTTTCCGCTCGACGCGCTGCCGCACGACACCACCGCCGGCACGCGCGCGCGCATCGCCGAGGTGCTGCACGGCGCGGCGCGGTCGCAGCGCTGGTGAAGCGCGTGGGCACCGCGATCCGATCTGAAAGCCGATTTCCACCTTGATCGGCATGTTCTAGGCTCGTTCGACAACCAAAGGATTTCGCCATGCGGCTTCGTCTGATCGCGCTTGTGGTGTTTGCGTTTTCGCTGGTCGAGCCGGCGCAGGCACAATCCATCAAGGTGGTGGTGCCGTTCGCGGCCGGCGGCCCGGTGGATACGATGGCGCGGCTCGTCGCCTCCGACATGCAGACGCGACTCAAGACCGACATGGTGATCGAGAACCGCGGCGGAGCCGGCGGGGTGCTGGCCACCGAGCAGGTGGCGCGCGCGGCGCCCGACGGCAAGACGCTGCTGTTCGCAAGCTCGGGCTCCCACGTCATCAGCGCGGCACTGCGCAGCGGCCTACTCAGCTACGACCCGGTGAAATCGTTCGCGCCGATCGCGTTCGTCGGCGCGGTGCCGATGCTGGTTGTGGTCGCCACCGATTATCCGGCCAAGACGCTCGCCGAATTGATCGCCAAGGCCAAGACCGAGAAACTCAGCTACGCCTCCGCCGGCGCCGGATCGACCATGCATATCATTGGCGAGGTCATCAATTCCGAGGCCAAGATCGCCACCACCCACGTGCCCTACAAGGGCGTGGCGCCCGCGCTCAACGATCTCCTGGGCGGCCATATCCAATTGCTCAGCGCCGACCTGCCGGTGCTGGAGCCGTTGGTCAAGGGCGGAAAGGTCCGCGCGCTGGCGCTGTTTGCGCCCGAGCGCTCGCCGCTTCTGCCGGAGCTGCCGACCAGCGCCGAGCTCGGCTATCCCGGCATGCTGATGGGCAATTGGTACGGCATGCTGGCGCCCGCCGGCATTGCTTCCGACGTGCATGGATCACTGGAGAAGGCGATGCTCGAGGCGATGCAGAGCCCGCAGGTCAGCGCGCGGCTCGTTGCCGGTGGTTTGCAAGGCATGAGCGGAAGCAAGGCGTTCTGCGAACGCATCGAGCGCGAGACCGCCTATTGGGGGCCGCAGCTCAAGAAGCTCGGCATCCAGGCGGAGTGACGGTGATCCCGCCAGTGTCGCGATTCGGAAGTTCGCCCGAGTTCGCAACGCGCTCCTGAGCGAACTTCCGAATCAAAGCGACACTAGCAACGTTATGATCTTCAGATCGGGAGGCAACATTATGAATCGGGATGACTTTTCTTAAATCGTCATCCCGATTTAGCTTCTTGTTTGAGCATGATCTTTTCCGAAAACCGGTTCCCACTTTTCGGGATCATGCTTTAGTGTCCCTTTGAACCCGACGTTCGCAAAAGCGCTCGCCGCGCAATCGTGCGAACTTCGGGTTCGGGACACTAGGATGGCGTGGTGAACATCAGCTCGCGAACCGGCCGCGGTCGTGCGGCACGGAAAAGTCGAGCTCGGGGCCGAGCGGCACGATGCCGGTCGGGTTCACCTTCCGCTGGCTCATGTAATAGTGCTTCTTGATGTGTTCGATGCTGACCGTGTCGGCCACGCCCGGCACCTGGTACAGATCGCGCACGTAGTTCGACAGGTTGGGATAGTCGGCGATCCGCCGCAGATTGCATTTGAAGTGGCTGTAGTAGACGGCGTCGAAGCGAATGAGCGTCGGGAACAGCCGCCAGTCGGCTTCAGTCAGGCGGCCGGCCGCGACGTAGCGCTGCCGCGACAATGTCGCCTCGATCTCGTCGAGCGCCGCAAACACGTTGCGGAACGCCTCCTCGTAGGCGCCCTGCGTGGTGGCGAAGCCGGAACGGTAAACGCCGTTGTTGACGTTTGGGTAGACCAGCTCGTTGACGCGATCGATGGCGGGCCGCAGCTCGGCCGGATAAAAGTCGGTGCGCTCGTTGGTGAACGCGTCGAACGCCGAGTTGAGCATGCGGATGATCTCGGACGATTCGTTGTTGACGATGGTGTTGCGCTGCTTGTCCCACAGCACGGGCACGCTGACGCGGCCGGTGTATTTCGGCTCGGCGCGCAGATAAATCTCCTGGAGCTTCTGCGCGCCGTTGAGCGCGTCTCCGGTCGAGCCCTCGCTGGTGTCGAAGGTCCAGCCCTGCTCGGCCATGTGCCACGAGGTGACCGACATCGAGATCGCGCTCTCGAGGCGCTTCAGCCGGCGATAGATCATCGTGCGATGCGCCCATGGGCAGGCGAGCGAGACATAGAGGTGATAGCGGCCGGGCTCGGCGGCAAATCCGCCGCTGCCGGAGGGGCCGGGGTTGCCGTCGGGCGTGACCCAGTTGCGGAACTTGGTGGTCGGCCGGTTGAAACGGCCGTCGCGAAAGCGCGTCGCATCGGCGCTGTCGTCGCGCCAGACGCCATCGACCAGAAGTCCCATCGCCAGCTCCGCCTTTGTTCGCCGTAATGTAAGGCTTCGGGGTTGCGCGCGACAGAGATGGACCTGGCGCAGGCCAAATGTTAATCCGCGCCTCGACCGGACTGCCGATGAGCGACCTTTCCCTCACCATTCTGCCGGAATCGCCGGACGATCAGGCGGCGATCGACCGCCTCAACGCGCGCACCTTCGGGCCGGGGCGCTTTGCCAAGTCGGCCTATCGCATCCGCGAGGACGTCCCGCATCTGCTCGAACTGTCGTTCACTGCCCGCGTCGGCACGCTGTTGATCGGGTCGGTGCGGCTGTCGCCGATCCTGATCGGCACGACGCCGGCGCTGCTGCTCGGACCGCTGACGGTCGAGCCGCCATTCCGCGACCGCGGCATCGGCCAGACGCTGATCGAGCAGGCGTTGGCCGAGGCCAGGGTCAAGGGTCACCGCCTGGTGCTGCTGGTGGGCGACGAGCCCTATTACGGCAAGTCCGGCTTTAGGCGCATCCCGAGGGGCCGGGTGAGCATGCCGGGGCCGGTCGATCCGGCGCGGCTGCTGGTGGCCGAACTTGCCGCCGGCGCATTCGAGGGCGTCAGCGGCGCAATTCGCGGCGTTTCGGACGCGCCATGATTCGGGCTTGCCCGCGCCATGGCCCGGCGCGAAGCTTTCGGCGGCTGGGACTGACAAAGGACGACGACCATGAGACGTTTGCTGCTGTTGGTGATGTTGGCTTCATTGGGCGCGGCGGTTCCCGCGCAGGCCGAGCAGGTCGATCTCTCGACCGTCACCTGCAAGAGGCTTTTGGAATACAGCAAGGAAAATGTCTCGCTGATCCTGATGTGGCTCGACGGCTACTACAAGGAAGACGACGACGACCCGATCGTCGACTTCGACAAGATGGCGGACAACGCCAAGAAGCTTGGCGAGTACTGCGGCAAGAACCCGAGCCACAGCATCATCACCGCGGCCGAGAAGCTGATCGCGCAAGTGATGCAGCTCCAAGTGATGCAGCGCCGCGACCGGCGCATCGCGATCAAGCCTCCGCATCGGGCGGGAGCGATGCTTGCCTGAATCGGCGGCTGACGTCAGCGCCAAGGCGGTCGCGCCAGGCTCGCGCGCGCTGCTGTCGATCCAGATTCTGCGCGCGGTCGCGGCGCTTGCCGTGCTGACGCACCACGTCTGCAATGAAAAGGTCGCGCATGTCGGCGGCGCGGCGGCGCCGCTGAACAATCTGATTGTCGGGGTCGCCGGCGTCGACCTGTTCTTTGTCATTTCGGAATTCGTGATGGTCTATGCCTCCGAATCCTTGTTCGCGCAGCGCGGCGCGCCGCGCATCTTTTTTCTGCGGCGGCTGGCGCGGATCGTGCCGCTGTACTGGGCGGTGACGGCCGCGATCGTCGGCTATCTGCTGGTTGTGCACGGCATGGCGGTCCTGATGACGTTGCATTCGCCCGGCAGCCTCGTCGCATCGTTCTTGTTCTATCCATATCCGCGCCCGGATGGATTTGCCGTCCCGGTGCACGCCCTCGGCTGGACGCTCAATTACGAAATGTTCTTCTACGTGCTGTTCGCGGTCGCGATCGTGCTGCCGCGGCGCGCGGCGGTGATGGCGGTCACGGCGCTGTTTGTGACGTTGGTCGTGATCGGCCGGCTGTTCGCCTTGCCGCTGCCGTTCGCCTATTGGTTCAATCCGATCATTCTCGAATTCTGCTTTGGCATGGCGATCGCGCTCGCCTATCGGGCGGGCCTGCGCCTGCCGCCGGCCTGCGCTGGTTGCTGATCCTGGCCGCGATCGCGGCATTCGCCGCAACCACGGTATGGGGGGCGAGTGCGCCGTGGCGCGCGCTTGCCTGGGGCGCGCCGAGCGCTGCGATCGTTGCGGCGTTGGTGCTGTCGCGCCAGGCGGCGCCCGCGGGTCCGGTCGGGCGCGTCTTCGGCTTTCTCGGCGATGCGTCGTACTCGATCTATCTGACCCATCCGCTGGTGTTTCCGGTGGTCGGCTGGACTTTGCCGCGCTGGATCGATTTTTCGGCCATGCCGTGGGCCTATGCGGTGATCGCCTATGCTTGCGCGGTTGCGGCCGCGAGCACGTGCTACCTGGTGTTCGAGAAGCCGGTGACGCGCTGGCTGCAAGGCCGGATCGGTCGCGTCGACGCCGCATCGGCCCGGACGGCGCCAACTTCCGCGTCGCCGACCGGGTGACGACGCGCAATCCAATCCGCTACCTCGACGAGTACCTGGGGAAGTGGGCCCCCGCGGTGCCGGCCGGGCTGCCGCGCTTCTTCGGCGGCGCCGTGGGCTGGCTCGGCTACGACATCGCGCGCAGCTTCGAGAAGCTGCCGAGCAGCAAGCCCGGACGAGCTGCAGCTCCCCGAGCTCTGCTCTCGCGATCCACCGACACCGTCGTCATCTTCGACAACCTGCGCGGCACCGTGAAGGGGTTGTTGCGGTCGGTCCGACGTGAGGCGAGGGGCGATCTCCCGGCCGCGCCTACGACGACACCTGCGCCCGCATCGAGGCGGTGCTTCGATCGCCTCGCCAGCCCGGCGCCGCCGCTACGCCCCGCTCAATCCCCTCGCCGCCGGAGCAGCATCCCGACCCCGACGGCGCGCACGCCCCGCGAGGTCTACAAGGCCCGGCGTGCGTCGCGCCAAGGAGTACATCCTGGCCGGCGACGCGTTCCAGGTCGTGCGTCGCAGCGCTTCCGAGGCGCCGCGGCGCGCGATCCGTTCGACGTCTATCGCGCGCTGCGCGTCATCAACCCGTCGCCCTACATGTTCCACCTCGAGTTCCCGAGGCGCTGCGTCACCGGCGCGTCGCCGGAGGTGCTGGTGCGGCTCGGAGGGGCGGGTGAGGTCCGCCCGATCGCCGGCACGCGAGGCGCGGCGCGCAGGCGAGCGAGGATGACAGCGCTCGCCGCCGAGCTGCTCGCTGATCCGAAGGAGCGCGCCGAGCACCTCATGCTCATCGATCTGGCCCGCAACGACGTCGGGCGCGTCGCCAGGTCGGCAGCGTCGCGCGTCGCCGAGCAGATGGTGGTCGAGCGCTACTCGCACGTCATGCACCTGACGTCGCACGTCGTCGGGACGCTGCGCGCCGGGCAAGACGCTGGCTCGACGTCGCTGCGCGCGGCGTTCCCGGCCGGCACGCTCTCCGGCGCGCCGAAGATCCGCGCGATGGAGATCATCGACGAGCTCGAGCCGCACGCGCGCGGCATCTACGGCGGCGCGGTCGGCTACGTCTCGTACACGGGCAACATGGATCTGCGCGATCGCGATCCGGACGCTGGTCGAGCGACGGCGACACGATCGACGTCCAGGCCGGCGCCGGCATCGTCGCGGACTCCGTCCGACGCCGAGGAGGAGGAGACGCGTCAACAAGGCGCGCGCGGTGCTGCGGGCGATCGCGCTGGCGCGACGGCGAACGGGGCGCGACGTGATGATCCTGCTGATCGACAACTACGATTCGTTCACCTACAACCTCGTCCAGCACCTGGGCGAGCTCGGCGCGAGACGTCGCAGGTCGTCCGCAACGACCAGATCACGCTCGACGAGATCGAGGCGCTGACGCCGACGCACATCATCATCTCGCCCGGCCCGTGCACGCCGAACGAGGCCGGCATCTCGCAACGACGTGATCCGCACGTTCGCCGGCCGAGCATCCCGATCCTCGGCGTCTGCCTCGGCCACCAGTGCATCGGCCACACCTTCGGCGGCGAGGTCGTGCGCGCGCCGCGGATCATGCACGGCAAGACCTCGCTGATCCACCACGACGGCAAGGGAATCTTCGCCGGCCTGCCCAACCCGTTCGAGGCGACGCGCTACCACACCCTGATCATCGACGCGCCAGCCTCCCCGATTACCTGGAGGTCTCGCCGGACCGAGACCAGACGGGGCGAGATCATGGGCGTCCGCCACAAGACGCTCCCGCTCGAAGGGGTGCAGTACCACCCCGAGAGCTTCCTCACCACGGCCGGGAAGGACCTGCTCCGCAACTTCATCCAGAAGGGGGGGCGACCGTGAGCGGACAATCAACTGGGATTGCAACTGGGATTGCAACTGGTCTGGGGATCCGCGAGGCGCTGGCCCGCGTCGTCGATCGGCAGGATCTTTCGTCGGACGACA